>CAVRCU010000007.1:0-878959 GCA_963719725.1 uncultured Solirubrobacterales bacterium | reverse complement strand
ACCGGCAGATTGACGATCCCCGTGCCGGCGCATGCGGGCGCGCCGGTCGAGTTGGCGCCACACAGTGTCCATTTCGGCGCCTCCATCGCTCGGAACGGCCGATGTGCCCGTAACGTCGATGTCGGAGGCCGCAGCTCCGTTGGTGACGGTGAAGTAGAAGTTGCCGTCGGGAACGTTGTTCGCTTCGCATTCACCATGTGGCAATGCCAGAGCGGTTCCGGCGTAGATGCCGCTTTCTTCATGACAGGAGTCGTAGTCGACGGCCTGCGTGCTCACCGTCAGCGACCGTGTCGACGGCGGAGCAACGTTGATCGTCGCCGTCACGGAAGTGCCCGCCGCAAACGCCGATGAGGAGAGCCATAGGCCGAGCAGCAAGGCCGACGCCCCTGCGTGCCGGAGCGATGCTCTTCGCCCCACAGGCACGGCTCTCCCCGCGGCCGTGGGAGCGAGGAAGCGAAGTTGGGGCGATCGCATTCCTGACTGCGATCACTGGGACGCTACCGCCGTCCACGTGATCTGCGTCGTGAACGTCGTGGCGGACACGGTCGATTTGGTTGGACCGGTCAACGACAGACGCTCACCCTGGGTTTCACCCGCCGCCACCATACAACCTCCGTCGGAGTCAAACGCCTCATCGCACGCGGCGGTTTCCGTCAGATACAGATTCGAGCCGCCGTTGGCGACGTGCGAAAGCAACTCGGAGAATTCGTTCTGCCCCGGGCCCATCGGCATGCACTCTGAGGGTTCGCCGCCGCAGGACACAGCGTCCACTGTTCGTTGGCGTTCATGCTGTTGGGCCTCGCGGGACCGCCCGCCACATCGATCGTCTCGGCGGCGCTACCGTTGTCTTCGACCGCTATTTGACCGTTAGTCGTGTCCGGAGCCGTGCACGTCCCGTTCGGGAACGTCAATTCGTTCGGATCCGAGCCGCTGCATGAGCCGTAGGTAACCGCGGTGGGACCCACCACGACCGAGGCGGTGCTCGGCGGGGCCACGTTGATCGTCGCCGTCACCGAGCTGCTTTTGCGTGCGATGGCCGGAACGGCAGCAGCCAGGCTCATCAAGGCCGCCAAGCCGCAAGCCGCGATTGCTGTGGCTCTCGCTCGGGTGCCGTGGCCAGCGGATCGTTGTGATCGATGTGCGGTGATGCGAGGTCGGATCATGGAAAATGCCCCCGGGTCCTCGATGGCTCGCTCCTCATTTGGGCTGAGGCTCGCCTACGGCGGGCACCGTAAGTGACGCGGGGAGCGTTAGCATCGGCCAAACGACCTATTTTTTAGGGCGCATCCGACCGGGTTTGCGGTGTGGTGTTACCGGTCCGTTACTCCGGCTTGTGCTTGTGCCGGCGAGCGATCAGCTCGCGCCTGGAGGCGATGGCGAGCTTGGCGTAGACGCGCCCGAGATGGTGGCCGACCGTGCGTGGCGAGAGGTGAAGCGCCGCTGCGATCTGCTTGTTGGTCATGCCCTCCGCGGCAAAAGCGGCGACGCGCTCCTCTTGGGCGGTGAGCGCACTCGCATCCACCTCGCGCCGCCGTCGCCGGCCTCCGGCCGCAGCCAGCTCGGCACACGCGAGCTTTACTACCCGCTCGACACCCGTCGGTTCCACGAGCGCAAGCGCCCGGGCGAAGCGTTCGCGCGCGTCACGGGGCCTGCCCGAGCGACGCAGGTGAGCGCCGTAGGCGAGGAGGGCTTCGGCGTGGAGCAACCGGCGTCGGCAATTCGGCGAATATGGCCAGGGCTTCGGAAAAGCGCTGGTCGGCTTCGTGCACATGTCCTTCCGCGGCCGCCAGTCTGGCCTGTCCGAGCTTTAGCTGCGCTTGCGGCGAGCGACAGTCGAGGGTTCGCGAGCGCTCGTCGAGATCGTCGATCAGCGCGCGGGCGCGGTCGATGTGACCAGCCTCTACGTGTGCCTCGATGGCCACTCCCGCCCACGGGACGATGCGCGGATGGAGCAGGCCGGCGAGCCCAGCGATCCGAGCCGCGTGCAGCATCGTCGTGGACGCCTGCTCGGGTTCGCCGGCGACGAGCAGGCGTCTCGAGTCCACCAGGTCGAGCCAGAGCGAGACAAACGCGAAATACCCTGGAGGCACGCTGGCCTGGAAGGACTGAAGAGCGTCGATGATTGGTCGAGCCTCCGCGTCGCGGCCCAGCTCGATCAACAGCATTGTTCTGGGCAGACTCAGCCAGGGCGGCGTGGCTACGTCTGTGAGCGCTTGCGCGCGGTCCACGACTTTGAGCGCCTCGCTGGGACGTCCAAGTTCAAGAAGCGTCTCGGCGTACCCGCCCGCAAGGATGCCCATGAGCAGCGGCGCGCCGTCCTCGACGGCACGCTTGAACTCGTGCTCAAAGAGCTCTCGAGCCCGGTCGAAGTCCTCCCGCAGCTTGCAGCTCATGAGCGCGTGGACCGCCAGGTTCCACTCCGGCTCTGGCCGCCGTGGGCGTCCTGTCGGGCTGCGGACAGTTTCCGCGCACGAGCAGGTTGCTTTCGGATGAATCGCCGAGCATCAACTTGGTGAAAGCGCGCAGGAACTCGAGGGGCTGGCGCTCCGGCGCACCGGCTGGGAGCAGCTCGAGTGCTCTCGAGATTGTGGCTAGCCCCACGTCATCGACGAGGAGGCCTGGCAGGTGAGCATCGCGTCGATCATCGCAACCACGCAGCTAGCCGGGTCGACGAGCATCGCTACTTCCGCAGCCTCGTCGTATAGCCGCTGAGAGTCATCGGGGTGACCGACCAACATCGCGGTGCGCGCCAGCAGCATCAACGTCCGCGCCCGGACACCTGGCCCGATTCCTGCGCTGGCAAGCAGTTGCTCGCAGACATCTCGTGCGTCCTCGACGCGGCCGCGGGCGAGGAGCGCGCCCGCGTGGTCGAGCAGCAGGTCGGTGTCTGCTGCGTCGCCCGCGAGCTCGACGGCGTTCCCCAGATGCGTGCACGCCGCCTGGAGCGCCCCACGCATGAGCGCTTCGCGACCCGCGCGTGTTGTCACCTCGATCGCCCTAGGGTCGCCGTGCAACTCCCCGGCGAGCGCGTGCTCGGCTGCGCGTGCGGCATCCTGCTCGCGATCTGCGAGCAGACCGAAGGCTGCGCTGTGCAGGCGCTCCCGTGCCGAGGGCGTCTGTGCTTCCTGAAGCGCCTGTGCGAACAGGGGATGGCTGAAGCTCGCCCAGCCACCGCCGAGATCCTCGAGCAATCGCGCACGCAGCAGAGAGGCATGCACCGCGCCAACACCTGCCTCGTCGAGCCCCGCCAGAGCACCGGCATATGAGGGCCGGAATCGGACCCCCAGGATCGAGGCGGCCTGCAGATATGAAAATCCGTCCTCGTCGACTCCTGCAAATCGCTCCAGCAAGAGCATTTGGGCGAACTGTCCAGTCCATGCCGACGCCGGCATCGATCCGCGGTCGTTCAACGCCCTGGCGGCCTCCTCGATCAGCAGCGGCGTGCCGGCGCAGGCACCGCACACCCGATCCCGCTCCCGCGGGTCGATCGAGCCGGCCAGGCGTTCGAGTAGTGCAGCTGACGCTCTTGGGCTCAGCGACTCGATGCTCACGAGCCGCGCGTGCCCGCAACCGGCAAGCTCGCGTGCGAGTGCACTCGCCTGTCCCGGCTCGGGTCGTGCCGCGGCGAGGAGAACGACCGGGACATCCTTGAGACGGCGACCGAGAAAGCCAAGCAACTCCATCGAATCGCGGTCCGCCCAATGCAAATCGTCCAGCGCCAGCAGGACCGGTGACGAACGTGTCAAACCCGCCACCCAACGAAACGTCCGGAAGAACCTTGCCGCCGGATCGCCTGATCCTTCAAGCGCAGTGAGCTGATCGACCTCGTCCCCGCACAGTCCGAGCAGCGCTTGATCTATCAGGCCAAACGGCAGATCCCTCTCCATCGGACTCCCGGTTCCGACCGTGACTCGAAAACCAGATGCCTCAGCCGCTTGCTGTCCCACATCGAGCAGTACCGTCTTGCCGATCCCCGCCGCTCCCTCGACAAATACCGCTTGGCCGTGCCCAGCTTCAGCCGAAGAGAGCGCGTCCATGACCTGCTCGAGCGCAGTCTCGCGCTCGAGCAGGGGATCGCCGCCTGCCCACGACGACCGGTCGGCGTTGTGGCCCAGCTGAGCCGTCAAAGCATCCCCCTAATCATTTCGAACGCGACAACGCTACCGGCCATGCCGTATCGCGGGGCACGCCCAGTGGTCTTGCGTGAACGTTTGCCCGGAAACTTGACTATAGGGCTGTATCCGCCTCGACCGTATGGCTCTCTATACCTTTCGATCCCCAGTCTGCGTATCGAGCTGCTCGCCGGCCTGGAGCGCAAGTGCCCGCAGGATCGTTTGGCGCTGCTCGATGACATCGGGCGTGGTGTAGATCCTCTCCACGCGCCGGGAGGCATCCTCGTCGAATTGCAGCGTGGCGCTCATAGTTCGCCTTCGGTTGGTGAATAGCTCACTCTAGGGAACGCCACGCTACACCTGATGCTCGATACGGTGTCATGATCGGTCGCTAAGCGGCCGAAAGCACCTGCGGCGAGGTGGCGCTTGAGGCAGCGCATGGCCTCCGCCTAGGCGGAGGGCTGGTCGGGGGTGCGTGTAGCGGTCGCGGCGGTGAGCGCGACGCGGTTGCTGACGTCGAGCTTCTTGTAGATGTGGCTGAGGTGGTTCTTGACGGTGCCGCGGGAGATGTACATGTGCCGGGCGATCTGTGGGTTGGTGAGTCCTTCGGCGGCGAGCGTGGCGACCTCGCTCTCCACGGGGCTGAGGCTCGCCCAGCCTCGCGTCGGCCGTTCTCGGCGTCCGCGCCCGCGGCGTGCGAATTCGATTGCGCGCGTGAGTGTCATGGCTTCGCCGTCGGCGAGCGCGGCCACGCAGCGCTCGCTGTCGAGCAGCTCTTGGTGGTCGCGCCGGGAGAGCGCGGGCGACCCGTCTGCGCGACCGGGGATGGGTACGACGCCAAGCGCTTGCCGGGCCGAGCGCGCGGCGCCGATCAGGCGAGAGGCCCGCGTCGCGTGTTCGCATGCGAGCGCGAGCTCGCCGAGCGCTTCGAGGGTGTCGATCGCCTCGGGTGCGAGCCCCTGCTCGGCCTGCGTGCGGAGCGCTGCGTGCAGCGCCTCGTGGGTTCTGTCGAGCTCCTCGCTGAGCAGCCCCGCGACGCCCTGCCCCCAATTGGCTTGTGCGAGCTTGCGTGCGCTGCCGGTGCTCTCGGCGAAAGCGCGCAGCTCCTGAGCGTGCTCGCGTGCCGTCTGAGCGTCGTCGCGGGCGAGCGCGATGCGCATCAGCGTCTCCCGCCATTCTGCGGTCACGTAACGGTGCGGGCCGCTTAGCCCCCGCTCGGCACGGGCCTCCGCGCTGTCGAGGTCGCCGAGCGCCAGCTCTGCGATAGTGACGCTCCGTTCGATCGCGGCGCTCGCGATCGCCAATCCCGCGCGTTGCGATCGGTCGAGCTCGGCGAGGCCCTGTGCGCGCGCTTGATGGGCCCGGCCGGCGAGCGCCATTGCCTGCAGCCGGTGTGCGGTCGCGATGTAGTAGGGAAGGGTCACGCGAGCCGCCTCCAGCGCCAGCGCTCGCTCGCAATGCTCGAGCGCCGATCGCGGCTGCCCCTGGCTGATGTCGGCCCATGCCAGCGCGTTCTCGACCCACGGCAACAGCCACGACGGCTTCTCCCCGGGGAGCGCGGCGAACTCCTCGCAGCGCTCGCGGACGGCGTCGAAGCGGTCGCGCATGCCTTCGCTCAGCGCGAGGTTCGCCAGCGCGAACGCGAGCCCATGCGTGTCGCCCTCCGCGTGGAGGATCGCGACCGCCTGCGCCCCGATCCTCGCGGCGGCGTTAGCGTCGATCGAGCGTTGCGCGTTGCCGGCCATGATCATCCAGCGGCCGATCGTGCGCTGATCCCCCGATGCCTGAGCGAGAGGGAAGGCCTCCTCCGCATAGCTGCGCGCTTGCTGGTAATCCTCGTCGAGGACCGCCAGCAGCGCCGCCGCCCACAGCACCTGCGCTCGCGCCCGTGCGTCCCCATCCGTCGTGGCGGCGAGCACCCGCGCGCAGGCGCCGCGCGCCTGCTCATAGCTTTCGTGGATCAGCCACCAGTGGCCCAGGTCGGCAGCCATCTCCAGGCCGCTTGGTGGATCGTCGCTCAGCGCGAACTCGAGCGCGGCCAGCAGCGCTGGTGCGTCACGCTCGAGCCGCCGGCGACCGCTGGGCGTTTCAAGCAGCTCGTCGGCAAGCGCCGCGAGCCCTCGAAAATGGTGCATGTGCCGCCGGCGCACCTCCAGCTCTTCGCCGGTGCTCTGCAGGTGCTCGAGCGCGTAGCTGCGGACGGTCTCCAGCAGCCGGTAGCGAAGCTCTGAGCCGCCATCGTCGATGACGCTCAGCAGTCCCCTGTCGGCGAGCGCGGTGAGCGTGTCGAGCGATGCCGTCGACTCCTCGGCGCCGACAGTGCAGACGGCCTCGATCGCGTCGAGCGTCCACTCGGAGGAGATCGCCAGGTTGCGCAACAACGCGCGCTCGCGCTCGTCCAGCAGCGCATAGCTCCAGTCCAGCGACCCGCGCATGCTGCGCAGCCGCTCGCTGCCGGTGGCGGCGCCGCCGCCGAGCAGGCGCATGCGATCGGTGAGACCCGCGGCGATCTGCGCCGGCGAGAGCACACGGGCACGGGCAGCCGCGAGCTCGATCGCCAGCGGCAACCCCTCGAGCTCGCGACAGATCAAGGCCACATGCCTGGCCGTGTCCACGGTGAGCACAAACCCCGGACTACGCCGCGCGGCACGGTCGAGGAACAGCCGTCCCGCATCGCAGCCCTGGACCGCCGCCAGGTGATCGTGTTCGTCCTCTGCCGGCAGTGACAGCGGCGGGACCGGCCACACGACCTCCCCGTCGACGCCCAGCGGTTGGCGGCTCGAGGCGAGCACGCGCAACCGCGGGCAGCCCCCGAGCAGCGCGATGACGATGTGGGCACTCGCCTCGCTTAGATGCTCGCAGTTGTCGAGCACCAGCAGCGCGTCGCGGTCTGTGAGCCGCCGCATGGTGGCGTCCAGCGCTGAGCGCCCAGCCGGCTGCAGCGAGCCGTTGGCGCTGGCCGCCAGCACGGCTTGGTGCACCGCTGGGGCCAGGCGCTCGGGCGAGTCCACCGCGGCGAGCTCGACGACGAACACCTCCTCCTCCTGTTCGCTCGCGCATTGCGCGGTCGCCAGAGCGAGCCGAGTCTTGCCCGCACCTCCCACGCCGGTGAGCGTCAACAGCCGCGTCGCTGCGAGCAGCCGGGCGATCTCCGCCAGCTCGCTCTCACGCCCGATCAGCGGCGTCAGCGACGCGGGCACGGGCGAGCCTGAGCTCGCCGGCTCCCGCGATGAGGCGCGCGCGTGCTGCAGGCCGTGCCCGTCGCTGGTTGACACCGTGCAATTGTTCCAGGATCGAGTCAAGCTGACGGTGAACGGAGGATGGTTGTGAGGAACAGGCGGGTGCTTGTCGTGCTCGCCGTCGGCGCGCTCGATTTCGGGCTCGAGCAGGCGATCGTCGCGCCGGCGCTGCCCGCGATCCAGCGGGACTACCACGCCTCGACCAGTTCGGTGGCGTGGCTTTTGACTGGCTTTCTGATCGCGGCTGCGGCCGTCTCGCCGCTGGCTGGACGGCTGGGAGACAACTTCGGTCGTCGGCGGGTGCTGCTGGCCTCGCTGGGATGCTTTGCGCTCGGGTCGCTGGTGTGCGCCCTCGGAGGATCCGTCCAGGTGTTGATCATCGGCAGGGTGGCTCAGGGTCTGGGTGCGGGAATGGCGCCGCTCGCCCTCGCGCTGGCGCGCGAGCAGATCGACCCCGCGCGCGTCCCGACGGCCGTTGGGCTGCTCGTCGCGAGTGCCAGCATCGGTACGGTCGCCGGCCTGTTGCTCGCCGGCGTGCTTGTCGATCATTCGGTGTCGCGGCGATCTTCTGGTTGCTGTTTGCGGTTGCCGCCGCGCTGGCGCTGGCCGTGCGGCTGGCGGTGCGCGAGTCCAACCATCGCGGCGAGGGCGCCGTCGACCTCGCGGGAGCGGCGCTGCTCGCGGGCGGTCTGGGGTGCATGATGCTCGCGATCTCCCACGGCAACCAGTGGGCATGGGGTTCGCCCCGAACGCTTGCGCTGCTCACCGCGAGTGGACTGCTCGCCGTGGCGTTCTGGGTCCGCGAGCGTACCGCCGCGCAGCCTTTGATCGATCCCCGCGTGCTCGCGTCGCGCTCGATCTGGAGCGCGAACCTGGCGATGCTCGCGCTCGGCTTCTCGCTGCTGATCTCATTCGCGCTCGTGCCGCTGATCGGCGGCTACCCGAAGATCACCGGCTACGGGCTCGGGCTGAGCACGACCCAGATCGGCCTGGTGCTCGCCCCGAGTGGACTCGCCACGATCATCGGCGGGCTGCTCGGCGGACGCATGATCGCCCGCACCGGCGCCCGCGCGCAGGCGACGATCGGCGGGGCGTGTGCCGCGATCACATACATCCTGCTGGCCGTGTTGCCGTGGAGCGCGGCGACGCTCGCGCTGGCGATGATCCCCCTCGGCTTCGGAGTGGGACTGGCGATCGGCGCGATCACCGACCTCGTCGTTCTCGCCTCCCCGCCCGAGCGGACCGGCGCGACGGTCGCGCTCAACACGGTGATCAGGATGGCCGCCGCCGCCCTCGGGGCGCAGGTCGCGATCGCGATCCTCACGAGCACCCACGGCCAGATTCCGGGACTCCCGGCCGCCCGTGGGTTCACCGACGCCTTCGTGATGGCGGCGATCGCCAGTCTCGTCACGATCGCGGCCGTCCTGCTCACGCCGGCCAGAGCAGAGGATCCAGCGGTCACACCCGGGGCCTGGAACTGGCGAGCGCGTATACCCCTCGCGAGCAACACACCTGAACTGGCCCATAACACTCGTCCGCCTTCAAGGCGCGATCTGCTGCGACGCCTTTTCAACTTTGGCCAGGTGGCCGATGTTTTTTCGAGGCCCGGTGGGTTAGTTTCGCCGCTCATGTCTGTATCTGCAGCACACGGACTCCGTGCGGCACACAGGCTCCGCTGGATCGTGCGCGGAGCGATGCTTCGGAGCGCGCTATGAGCGCGACGCGATCCATCCGCGACCTGCCCGGCCCCCGCGGCCTGCCGCTGATCGGCAGTCTGCACAAGACCTGGCGCATCGGGCGCGCGCACATCGTCGTCGAGGAGTGGGCCGACCGCTACGGGCCGCTCTACAAGTTCCACGTCGGTAGGCGGCTGATGGTCGTCGTCAGCGACCCGGAGGAGATCAATCGCGTGCTGCGCGAACGCCCCGAGGGCTTCCGCCGTTGGCGGGAGATCGAAGCCGGCTTCCAGGAAATCGGCTTCCCCGGCGTGTTCTCGGTCGAGGGCGACGTGTGGCGGCGCCAGCGCCAGCTCGTTGTCAGGGCGCTGAACTCAAACCACCTGCACCGCCACTTCCACGCGATCCGCGTCGCCACCGAGCGGCTGCACCGGCGCCTCACGGACGCCGCCCGCGGCGGCCAACCCGTCAACCTCACCCAGATCCTGACCGCGTACACCGTGGACGTCACCTCGACGCTCGCGTTCGGCCACGACCTGAACACACTCGAACACGGCGACGGCGAGCTGCAGCAACACATCCAGCGGGCCTTCAAGATGCTCAGCTTCAGACTCTTCTTCCCCGTGCCGTACTGGCGCTGGATCAAGCTCTCCGCTGACCGCGAGCTCGCGGACTCCGTGCAACACCTGCACAACGCCGTGCTTGGCTTCATCGCGCAGGCCCGGGAACGCATGAGCGAACGCCCCGAGCTGTTCGAGGAGCCCGAGAACTTCCTCGAGGCGATGCTCGCCGCCCAGCGCGAGGACGGGACCTTCACCGATGAGGAAATCGTCGGCAACGTATTCGCGCTGCTGATCGCCGGCGAGGACACGACCGCGCACACGATGGCCTGGACGAGCTGGTTCCTCGCCCAACACCCCGACGCCCAAACACGGTGGGCACAAGAGGCACGGGACGTGCTCGGCGAGGCGCCGTACCCAACCGATCCCGGGACCGTCGCGAACCTCCCGTACGGCGAGGCGGTGCTCAGGGAGTCGATGCGGCTGAAGGCCGTGGCGAACGGGACGACCGTGGAGGCGCTCACGGACACGACGATCCGCGACACACGCATCCCCGCGGGCACGCGCCTCATCCTCGAGTTCCGGCACGTCAGCCGCGGCGCCGGCGGCCCCGAGTACCACCCCGAGCGGTGGCTGAACGACAACGAGGACGGGAACCACGGGTACGGGAACGGCGCACAAGGAGCGGACCGTCAGCCCAGCCAGAAGGAGTTCCTGGCCTTCGGCGCCGGCCCCCGCTTTTGCCCGGGGCGCAACCTCGCGTTCCTCGAGTCCAAGACGGCGATGGCGATGATCGCCCGGAACTTCCAGATCGAGCTCGACGACACCGCAGGACCGGTCACCGAGCTCTTCACCTTCACGACGATCCCGCGTGGCCTACGCGTGCGGCTACGCGAGCGCGCTGCAGACCGGACGATTCCCGTCGGAGCAACCAGATAGCGGCAAAATGGGAACCTCAGACAGTCAAGCCGCTTCGGCCACCGCAGATCCAGGATATGCGCTGAGCTCGTCCAGCGAGCACGAGCACGAGCGGCTGAGTCGCCAGGCGGATTGGTATGCGCCGTTCACGCGGCGCCTGCTCGAGCGCGCCGGGATCGAGCCCGGGATGCGGGTCCTCGACGTCGGTTGCGGCCCGGGCGATGTCAGTTTCCTGTGCTCTGAGCTGGTGGGCGCCGACGGTTCGGTGGTCGGGGTCGAGCGCGACGAGCAGGCGCTCGCCAGGGCGCGTCAACGCGTGGTCGAACTGGGACACGAGAACGTCGAGTTCGTGCCCGGGGACTTCCGCGACGTCGAGCTCCCCGGCGCCCCGTTCGATGCGCTGGTCGGGCGGCTCGTGCTCATGTACCAGGGCGACCCGGCGGCGGCAGTGGCGGACGTGGCGTGCCACGTCCGCCCGGGAGGGGTTGTCGTGTTCGCCGAGATGTCCATCCACATGGACTCGTTCCTACCGGAGCGGTGCATGGTGTCCTGGCCGTCAACGCCGGCGTCTGAACAGCTCAACAAGTGGATTCACGCGACGCATATAAGGCTGGGAACGCAATGGGACATGGGCGTGCGACTGCCGGCGACGTTCGCGCAAGCCGGGCTCGAGCCCAACCCCGACCTCGACAGCGAGGTCGCGATCGGCGTCGGCGAGGAGGCGATTCGCCGCACCGTCGAGCTGACCAGCAGCCTCCTGCCGGCGATCCTCGCCACCGGGGTCGCCACCGAGGAGGAAATCGACATCGACACCCTTGCCCAGCGCCTGCGTGCCGACACGGGACCAGTCGGGCGCGTCACGTTCTGGCCGACAGTCGTCGGCGCATACGCGACCAAGCCGGGTGATGCGGCATGACAAGCGCAACCATTGTAGCTACGTACCGAGGGGTGAAATAAGCATGTCGCGCTCGATCACCGACCTTCCTGGGCCGCGCGGCTTGCCCCTGATAGGCAGCGCGCACCACGTGAAGCCCTCGCGGTTTCACTCCGTCGTCGAGGAATGGTCAAAGCAGTATGGCCCGATCCTTCGCTTCATGGTCGGACCGAGGTCGATCGTCGCGATCGCCGACCCCGAGGTGATCAACACGGTCTTGCGGGAACGCCCGGATGCCTACCGCCGCACACGCGAGGTCCTGCGCAACTCGATCGACCTCACGGGCACGTTCGGCGTGTTTCACGCGGAGGGGGACGACTGGCGCCACATGCGCCGTCTCGCGGTGACCGCGCTGAACTCAAACCATCTGCAACGCTACTTCGATGTCGTGCGCACCTGCACGGAGCGCCTGTACGCGAGACTGAAACGGATCGCCGAGACCGGGGAAGCCGTGGACATCGGGGGACAGTTGACGTCGTTCACGGTCGACGTGACCTCCTCGCTCGCGTTCGGCCACGACCTGAACACGCTGCAGCGCGGCGAAAGCGAGCTCCAACAACACATCCAGCAGATCTTCTACATCGCTGCCAGGCGACTCGTGGTCCCGGTGCCGTACTGGCGCTACTTCAAGCTCTCCGCGGATCGCGCCGCGGACCGCTCCTGGAAGGCGATCGAGAACGCGGTGCTCGACTTCATAGGGCAGGCGCGGGAGAGGATCAAGGCCAGGCCGGAGCTCAGGGAGGCGCCCGAGAACTTCCTCGAGGGCATGATCGCCGCCCAGGAAACGGACGACACGTACACCGATGAGGAAATCGTCGGCAACGTCTTCACGCTGCTGTTCGCCGGTGAGGACACGACCGCGCACACGATGGCCTGGACGACCTGGCTCCTCGCGCGCGAGCCCGAGATCCAGCGCAGGTGGGCGGCGGAGGCCGACGCGGTGCTGGGCGACGAGCGCTCCCCTCTCGCCTACGACGCGGTCGGCGAGCTCCGTTACGGCGAGGCCGTGCTCAGGGAGTCGATGCGCCTGAAGCCCGTCGCGCCAATCCTCGGCGTCGAGCCCCTCGCCGACACCACCCTCATGAACACCCGCATCCCCGCGGGCACCCGACTGCTCATGCTCACCCGCCTCGCCAGCCTGCGATCCGTGAACAGGGCGAACGAGTTCGACCCCGATCGCTGGCTGAACGAGAACGAGGACGGGAACGCCGAAGCACCAGACCAAAAGTCGTTCCTGGCCTTCGGCGCCGGCCCCCGCTTCTGCCCGGGACGCAACCTCGCGTTCCTGGAGTCCAAGAGTGCACTGGCGATGATCGCCCGCAACTTCGAGCTCGAGCTGGACGCATCGGCGGGACCCGTAACGGAGCGCTTCACCTTCACGGTGGTCCCCGAAGGACTGCGCGTGCGACTGCGCGAGCGCATTGGTGACCGATCGATCCCAGCCGGAGCAGCCAGGTAGGACAAATGGGAACTGTGGAGTCTCGCGACGTGCCGGCCAGCGCAGACTCCGGGTATGCGCTGAGCTCATCCAGCGAGTACGAGCACACTTATCCACGTAGCGAGAGCGAAAGCGAGGATTCATGTCCAGTGAGAACGTAGAGTTGGCACGCGGCGCCTATGACGCCTTTGGCCGGGGAGACCTCCAGGCGGTCGGTGCCACCTTCGCCGAGAACGTCGAGTGGTGGTCCTCCGATTCACTGCCTCTCGGCGGCCTCGTGCGTGGCCGCGAGGCCGTCCTTCAGAACTTCGCCCAGATACCCCAGTACTGGGACAGGTTCGAGGTTGTTCCCGAGGAGTACATCGACGCAGGCGAGTGGGTCGTCGTGCGTGGCACCCAGCGCGCCACAACCAAGAGCGGACACTCCATCGAGGGGCCCTATGCCCACCTCATCAAGATCAAGGACGGCAAGACCGTCCGCGGCGAGTTCTACGCCGACACGGCGAAGGCAGCGCAGGCGCTGCAGGCGTAGGACGATCGGATGCTGCGTCAGGGCTCAGGAGAGCCGCTGGTGCTGCTGCATGGCGTCCTGCGCAGTGAGCGCAGCTGGAGCCACGTGGTGGCGCTGTTGGCGACTCGCCACGATGTGATCGTCCCGACCGCACTGGGACACAACGGCGGGCACCCCGTGACGGAGCGACCCACGAGCATGGAGCACATCATCGATGACGCGGAGCGACTGCTCGACGAGCTGGGACTCGAACAGGCGCATCTCGCCGGCAGCTCGATGGGCGGCTGGATGGCGATCGAGCTCGCCCGTCGCGGCCGGGCGCGCTCCGTCTGCGCGCTGTCTCCCGCCGGTGTGTGGGACGGTGACTGGGAGGACAAGCAGCGCGTGTTCGAGTTGCTCTCCACCGCCGTGCGGGATACCCGGCGTTCACGCGCGAAGCTGCCGGAGCTCGCCCAATCCGGCGACTGGCGCCGCCAGGCGCTGCGTTACGCCGCCGTCCACGGCGAGCGCGTGAGCCCAGCTGAGTACCTCGCTCTCGCTGATGACGTGATCGGCTGCGAGATCGCCGAGGATCTGTCCTCCGTGATGGAGGCGCAGATCGCGCCCCTGGACCCACCACCGTGCCCGATCACCCTCGCGTGGGCTGCCGAGGACCTCCTGTTCCCCGTTGATCTCTACGGTACCCGTGCCCGTGAGCTGATCCCCGGGGCACGCTTCATCGTGCTCGACGATGTCGGGCACGTCCCGATGTTCGATGATCCGCAGCTGGTCGCCGAGACGATCCTCGCGGTGACGGTCTCGGGATGACCAACCCAGCCTCAGATGTCTCCCTCCCGGAGCACCAGACGCTTGCGAGCGCGTTTCAGGCAAGCGCCGCGCGCGTCCCCGACCGCATCGCACTGAGAACGCTTGGAGGCTCGGTGCAACTTACCTGGGCCGACTACGCGGCCGCTGTTGAGCGAGTCGCCGGTTCGCTCGCCGCGCTCGGGGTGGGCCGGGGCGAGCGCGTGGCTTTCTTCTCGCGCAATCGGCCGGAGCTCGCGGTCGCAGAGGTCGCCGCGCTGCATCTCGGCGCCGGCTGCGCGGCGCTCTACACCACCTCGCCGCCGGCGACGATCGAACACGTCCTGCGCGACAGCGAGCCGAGGGTGCTGCTCGTCGAATCCGATCTATGGGCTCGGCTCGACGATGTCGAGCACTCGGTCGAGCACGTGCTCGCACTCGATACTGGACAGGCGGATTACCCGCAGCTGGAGTCGGTCGCTTCATTGGGCGGCTTCAGCTTTCAGGCGGCGTGGCGTGCCGTGCAGCCGGGGGATCTCGCCGCGCTGATCTACACCTCCGGCACGACCGGCCTACCCAAGGCCGTCGAGTGGACGAATCGCTCGGCCACCGCCTGCATTCACAGCTTCGACGCGATGCTGGTCGAGACGGATGAGATTCACGACATCGCCTACGGTCCTTTTCCGGCTCTCGCCGAGCGCTTCGGCAGTCACTGGTACTCACTGATGCGGGGCTCGACGCGGACGATCTGCGCCGATCCTACGCAGCTCGGCTCGGCGCTGCTCGATGCCCGGCCAACGCGTCTGGGCGGCTCGACCGCGGTCTGGCAGCGTCTGAAGCGTGCCCTGGAGGTGACCCTTAGCTCCGAGGAGCGCGCCGTGCTCGAGGGGGCCGTCGAGCGTGTGCGCGCTACGGCGCGGGGTGAAGCGTCCGCGTCGTTGGACGAGGCTCAGGAGGCGACGCTGGCGGCGCTGCGGGCGCGGGTCGGCCTTGACCGTATAAACGGAGCTTTTAGCACCGCCGCGCCGTGTCCGGACGCGGTGCATGAGCACTATCACGCGCTCGGTGTGCCGTTTCAAGAGCTCTTTGCGATGACCGAGACCGGAGTGAGCGCGGTGCAGCGCTCCGGGCTGGTCGACTTCGGCACGCTGGGCGGTCCAGCACCGGACTATGAGCTGCGGATTGCGCGGGACGGCGAGGTGCTGGTGCGCAGCCCCCATGCTCCGTGCGGATATCGCAACCGTCCGCGGGAGAGCGCCGAGACATATGGCCCAGAAGGCTGGATCCACACCGGCGACATCGGTGAGCTCGACACCGAGGGACGGCTGCGACTCGTCGGTCGCAAGAAGGAGATGATCATCCCCGAACACGGGCACAACGTGGCACCCGTTCAGATCGAGTCGGCGCTGAAGGATGCCTGCCCGCAGGTCGCGCACGTGTGCGTGGTCGGGGACGGACGCCCTCACCTCGCGGCGCTGGTCGTCATCGACCTCACGGAGCGCTCGCGGGAGAGCGAGACGCGGGCAACGGTGGCGACCGCGATCGCTGAAGTCAACGCGAAGTTCGAGTCGCGCGAGCGGATCGAGGCGCACGCCATCATCTTTGATGCCTGGCTGCCAGGCGCAGAGCTGACCGACACGCTGAAGATGCGCCGCCCGCAAATCGCCGAGCGCTACGCGAGCACGATCGAGCGGCTCTACGCGCCAAGCAAGGCAGACGCGTGAATATGACACTCTGTTACAAACGGCCCCGGAGGAGGCAGGTTTTCTATGTATGACTACGTGATCGTGGGAGCGGGCTCGGCGGGCTGCGTGCTGGCCTCCCGGCTGACCGAGGACCCGGATGTCAGCGTGTTGTTGATCGAGGCCGGTCCGCCGGATACGAGCGAGAACATCCACGTCCCCGCGGCGTTCGCGCAACTGTTTCATTCGCAGCTGGATTGGGACTACTCGACCGGGCCGGAGCCGTTTGCCGATCGGCGGCGTATTCACCTCCCGCGCGGCAAGACGCTCGGGGGATCGTCCTCGATCAACTGGATGGTCTACATACGCGGCCACCGCGCCGACTACGACGAGTGGCGCGATCAGGGCTGCGCCGGATGGGGTTATGACGATCTGTTGCCGTACTTCATGCGGGCCGAGGACAACGAGCGCGGCGCCTCGCGGTACCACGGTGTGGGTGGCCCGTTGGCCGTCTCCGACGGCCGCTCGCGCAACCCGATCGCGGAGGCGTTCCTGCGGGCGTGCGACCAGGACGGACTGGAGCGCAACGAGGACTTCAACGGCGCCGAGCAGGACGGCTTCGGCCGCTACCAGGTCACCCAGCGTGACGGGCGGCGCTGCTCGACCGCGGTGGGCTATCTGCACCCGGCGATGTCCCGGGCGAACCTGACCGTCGAGACGTTCACGCAGGTTCATCGCGTGCTGTTCGAGAACGGCCGAGCGGTCGGTGTGCTCGCCGCGCGGCAGGGCGAGACGGGCGAGCTGCACGAGTTTCTCGCGGAGCGCGAAGTGATCCTGTGCGGCGGCGCGTACAACTCGCCGCAACTGCTGATGCTGTCCGGTGTCGGGTCCGGCGAGCTGTTGAGCGCCTTTCAGATCCCGGTCGTGGCCGACCTGCCCACGGTCGGGCAGAACCTCCAAGACCACTCGGGGACCGGGCTTTTGTGGACGCACGACGAGCCCGTGTCACTGCTGAGCGCTCTGAGCGATGAGAACATGGCGATGTTCGCCGCGGAGGGCCGCGGACCGTTGACCTCCAACGGGGTCGAGGCCGGCGGGTTCCTACGCACCAGCGCAGGGCTGCCCGCCCCGGATCTGCAGTTCCACGCCGTCCCGGCGATGCTGCTCGATGAGCCGAACTTCGAGCACGGCTTCACGCTGGCGATCTGTCCGCTGAAGCCCGCCAGCCGGGGAATGCTGACCCTGCGCTCTCCAGATCCCACCACTCAGCCCTACGTGCTGCACAACTACTACGCTGAGGACTCCGACATGCAGACGATGTTGGAGGGCCTGCGCATCGCCGAGGAGATCGGTGCTCAACCCGCGCTCGCCCCCTACACCAGCCGGTTGTGGGACGAGCCCGCCTCGGGGTCCGAGACCGACAGGCGTGCCTACATCCGCCGTCAGACCTACACGTTCTTTCACCCGGTCGGCACTTGCCGCATGGGCTCAGATGCCGATGCGGTCCTCGACACCGAATTGCGGGTGCGCGGTGTGGAGGGTCTGCGTGTCGTCGATGCGTCGGTGATGCCGAGCGTCGTTCGTGGCAACACCAACGCCCCGACGATCGCGATCGCCGAGCGCGCCGCCGATCTGATCCGCGACGATCGCACTCCGGTCGCCGCGACGTCCACCAACGAAGTCGCAGCCTTGCAGCCATGAACGGGGCGCTCGGCACAACGGTCACGGGGTCGGACGCTCGCGAGGGTTTGGCGTTGGACGCTGAGACGTTGTGCGAGGCGTTTGAGATCACGAGCGCCGCGCTCGCCGATCAGGTCGCGATCCGCACCAGGGGAGATGAGCTAACGCTCACCTGGTCGCAGTGGCGCGAGCGCGCGCGTGACCTCGCCGGCGGACTGCACAAGCTGGGGCTGCGGCGGGGGCAGACGCTTGCGATCATGCTCTCCAACCGTCCGGAGTTCCACGTCGTGGACCTTGCGTCGGTGACGCTTGGCGCGACGCCGTTCTCGATCTATCAGACCTTCGCCCCCAGCCATATCGAGTTCGTGATCTCCGACTCCGGGGCGCGCATCGCAGTGGTGCAGAGTGAGCACCTGCAGAGCGTGCTTCAGGCACAGCGCGAGATCCCCGACCTGGAGCACGTAATCCTGATCGACCCGCCCGCTGGCAGCACGCTGCCCGAGGGCGTGCTCACGCTAGCGCAGGTCGAGGAGTCTGGGCGCACAGAGGAGTGTCGGGACGCCATCGAGCAGGCCGCGGCGCAGGTCACTCCAGATGACATTCTGACGCTGATCTACACCTCTGGCACGACAGGGCCGCCGAAGGGGGTGCAGATCTCCCATCGCAACCTGCTGGTGACCCTCGCGTCTGTCCGGGCCGCGATCGGGCCCATCCGCGCGGGATCGCGCGTGATCTCCTGGCTGCCGGCCGCGCACATCGCCGAGCGCAACGCCCACCACTACATGCCGATCGTCTACGGCCTGCAGATCACGTGCTGCCCCGACCCACGCGAGCTGGCCTCCTACCTGACCGAGGTACGCCCGCAGCGGTTCTTCGCCGCCCCACGCATCTGGGAAAAGCTCAAGGCGGGGCTCGAGGCGAGGATCGTCGCGCGGCCTGCCGAGCAGCGCGAGCGCAGTGAGCGGGCGCTTGCCGCCGCGATCGAGAGGGTGCGCCTGGAGCAGCGCGGGGCGGAGGTCCCCGCCGCGCTCGCCGCCGAGGTCGCGGCCGCCGATCGGGAGATGTTCGCGGGACTGCGGGCGGCGCTTGGGCTCGACCGGGTCGAGGCCGCCCATGTCGGCGCCGCGCCGACGCCGGTCGAGGTGCTCGAGTTCTTCCACGCGATCGGCGTCCCGGTCGCCGAGCTGTGGGGGATGTCCGAGAGTTGCGGCGCCGGCTGCGTGAACCCGCCTGAGAAGATCAAGCTCGGGACAGTCGGCCCGCCGGCGCCCGGTGTGGAGATCAGCCTCGCCGATGACGGCGAGGTGCTGCTGCGCAGCGACAGCGTGATGGCCGGCTATCGCGGCGCCCCTGAGAAGACAGCGGAGGCGATCGACCTCGACGGCTGGCTGCACACCGGGGACATCGGCGAGCTCGACTCCGACGGCTACCTGCGGATCGTCGACCGCAAGAAGGAGCTGATCATCAACGCGATGGGCAAGAACATGTCGCCGGCAAATATCGAGGCCCAGATCAAGACCGCGAGCCCGCTGATCGGGCAGGCGATCGCGATCGGCGACCGCCGCCCCTACAACGTCGCCCTGATTGTCCTGGACGCCGACTTCGCCCCGGTGTGGGCCTCCCAGCACGGCCTGGTGGACCGGTCGCTGCGGGAGCTCTCCGGCGAGCCGGCTGTGCACGCGGCGGTCCAGGAGGCGATCGACGCCGCCAACTCACGTCTGGCCCGTGTCGAGCAGATCAAGAAGTTTCAGATCGTCGCAGGGGACTGGCTGCCTGGCGGGGATGAGCTGACTCCCACGATGAAGCTCAAGCGCAAGCCGATCGCTGAGAAGTACGTAGCCGAGATCGACGCGCTGTATGAGTGAGCTCAGCTTCATAGACGTCCGCTCCCGCGATCCGACCGGGCACTGAGACGGAGCCGGGGACGTGCGGGCGCTGTTCACGACACAGCCTGGCCACGGTCATCTGAATCCGATGCTGCCGTATGCCTCGGCACTGCGCGATGCCGGCCACGAGGTGCGCTTCGCGACCGCGCCGTCTTTCTGCGCGACGGTGCGGTGGCTGGGCTTTCCGGTCTCTCCGGCGGGCCACGACTTCACCTGGGAGCACGCGGTGGACTTCTTCCCGGAGATGGCAACCGCGGCAGCCGAGGGTCCACTGCAGGTGAACGAGCTCAGCCAGCGCATCGTCTGGGAGGACTGGACCCCACGCATGACCGACGACCTGCTCAAGCTGGTCGCGGATTGGCGGCCTGATCTGATCGTGCGCGAGGCGGCCGAGTACGGCGGGAGCATCGCCGGGAGGGCGGTCGGCGTCCCGGTCGCGTGCGCGCTGTGGGGCGCGCCGTTTCATGACAGCGCCTGGGATCGCCACCTCGCGGTGAACCACACCTCAAGCGGCTATCGCGCCCAGTCCGAACGCCTGGGCATAGGCTCCGACGCGCGGAGCGCGCTGGCAGGCGAGCTGATGCTCTCCACGCTGCCGCCGAGCTGGATGGCCGCCGGCGATGGTGGGCTCGGGCGGATCGAGCACTTCCGCTCCGAGCCCCAGGACCGTGCCGAGGGGGAGCGCCTTGACCCGGCGCTCACCGACGGGCGATCAGATGGGCTCATCTACGCGACGCTCGGGACTGTCCACAACAAGCAGCACCGCCTGCGCAAGGCGATGCTCGCGGCGCTTGCTGGCGTGCCTGCGAGCGTCGTCTTCACGACTGGGCCCGGCATCGACCTCGACCGCGTCGGCGATCCGGGTGAGAACATCGCGCTCGAGTCGTTCGTCCCTCAGTCTCTGATTATCCCTCGGGCGGATCTGGTGGTCGGCCACGCTGGCCTGGGCACGATCATCGGCGCGCTGTACGCCGGCGTGCCGATGGTGCTGATCTCGATCGCTGTGGACCATCCGATCAATGCCGAGCGTGCCGCCGCGCTCGGAGTCGCGATGGTGCTCGATGCGGCCGACTGTCAGCCCGAGCGGCTGCGCGAGACGATTGTCGAGGCGCTCACCGACGAGAGCCTGCGCAGCAGAGCGATGGAAGTGCGCGACGAATGCCTCGCGCTGCCCGAGATCATCAAGGCCGTTGAGGTACTCGAGACTTACACGAGCGAACGAACCTCGCAGCTCTGATCAGCCGACGAGCTGCGCGCCGCGCCTTTCGGCGAGTCGCTGCTCGGCGTAGAAGTGGCCCCGCTCACACGGCGATCAACCGTAGCGCCAGCCAGCAGCAATGTCCCAACCTGATGCGCGGGTTGCGGCAGTGGGAGCCCGACGAGCGACCGTCGAAATGGACCCGCAAAACCCTCAACCAACCCCCGCCCACTCGCGCCAAATCCGCGCCAGTTCAAGCGCGGATCGTGCGGTTTCAGGCGGTTAACTGCGGTTTCGCGGCCCCGAGTGCTCGCAGGGACCACCGGCCGAATCCCGCTCAACCATGCGGAAAACGGCTCAGGAAAGCCAAGAATCCGGGCGCTGGCAAAAGGCGCGACTTTTCGGTCGGAGGGATTTCAAGACCTTGAATTGTGTGCTGGTTTTTTGGCTTGCTAGAGCCAAAATACGCGTTGCGTGCGCCAGTCTTCGCGCCAGTCTTCGTGCGCAGTTTTAAGCTGTTAACGTTTGGCTCTGTAGAGCCAAAAAGTGACTGCTCGCGCCATAGCCTCGTGTGGCCTTGTCAATTCAAGGGCTTGCGGTGCTGCCAGGAGGCGTGTGCTCTCGATCGTCGACTTGCGTGACCAGGCTGGCATTGTGATTGTGCCGACTCTCTTGCGTCCTGCGGCTGCTGTGCGAACCGACTCAGCCGTCGGCCCCGATCGCGATGTTCTTCCGAGTCGGGGAGCAACCGCAATGGCACTCAGGAGCCCATTACCCAGTCGGCCATCTTGAGGGGTCGCTCCAGTCTCGAGATGACTTCAGGCAGGCGCTCTTTGAAGGCGCGCTGGTGCGCTTCCCTGGCGTTGGCGTCGGCGGGGCCCCATGCGGTGGGATCTGACCCGAGTAGCGGCATGATGTGGAGACTGTCGGCTTGGAGCTGCTCCGCGCACAGCGCGAATCGTCGGCGCTGAGGCAGCTCGCGTCTCAGGGCTTGCCAGATCTCGGGTGCATCAGCTGCCCATCCTGGTGTGGCGGCGAACGTCCATCCTGCGTCGAGCCTCTCAGCGAGCTCGTCCATTCGATCAAGGTCTCGCTGGAGCAGCCCGGCGGGTCGGCGCTTGCACTCGCCGAGCGCGAGAGTGCCTTCCTGGAGAAGGAGGACCACGTCGATCTCAGCCAGCAGCTTGTCGCCATCGAGGAACTCGACACCGGGGTATACCCCGGTGAGCCAACCTCTCCGGAAGAGTGCTACCCACCACGCGGCGCAGAGGACGTGGGGGATTGCATCTGACGCTTGCACCTCGATCAAGAGACGGCTTGCGCGGTAGCGGAACGTGAGTGTGTCGGCCGGAAAGGGGCGCGCGATCGTCTCGCTGCAGCCGGCGCAGGCTAGAGGAGGGGCCAGCTCTGCCGCAGCCCGCCATGCCTTCGTGCCGCACCGGTCGCACTCGATACGGGCACCTCGCACGATGAGTCCGGAGGTCTCAGCCCAGGCGAGCCACGCGCGTGCCGTTGGCAGGCCGAAGTCGCTTTGAAGCTGGGAGGCGGTGAGCTCGTGCTGCGCATCGTCTACCGGTGGCACGACCATTTCGTCGAGCTGCGCTTCGATTCGTGCGCTGCGCGCTGCCGCGTCGTTGCTCTCAGTCGCCAGTCCGCTCTGCATGTCGCGGAGTCGCGAGCGGAACCAAGAGATCCCGACGCGCTCCCCGAGCCGATCGAGCTGCGCGAGGATACGGTCGTCCTTGAGTGGCTCGATCGCCTCGAACGATCCGATGCGCTCCAGGAGCGCTGCGGCCGCTTGGCCGGGACGCGATGGCCTGACCTGGAGTCCGTGCTCTGCAGCCGCAGCCCGGAGGAGCGCCCAGCTGCTCGGCCACTCGACGGCGACGGTGTCGCTGTCTGCCGAGACCTGAAAGTCGTAACCACCCCCGACCCACCCTCCGGCTCCGAAGAACCCGGATCGCAGCGCTCGCAGCGCCGGAAGCGGTTTGCCGGACAGAACGATCCTGCCCCGGAGGTCAAGTCCAAACGCTGGCCGCGGCCGGTCACGCAAGAGTTCGCGGTCCGTTGGGTCCCAGACCCCGACGGTGGCGGTTCCATCAGTGAAGTGGGCGACGTCAACCGAGGGTCTGCTTGGGCGGCTCGGCGGCTGCAGAAGATCGCTCACCGTGAACGCCTCCCACGACCCTTTGGCGCGACCGGCGATCTCAGTCAGCTGCTCGGTCGGGATACTCGCCGAGATGAGACCCCAGGGGCGTCCAAAGCCGCGCAACCTTGGCGCGAAATGCATCCCGTCGTCGAGATCGGTCCAGCTTTCCAGCTCGACTACAACGTCAGCTGTAGCCGGAACCGCCAGAGGTAATCCTTGATAAAGCCCGTGAGCTGAACGAAGCGTCCACAGCAGACATAGGTCCGCGACGCTACCGGGCTCGTACACGATCACGATGTTGGCCCCGACGAACTGGCGATTCCAACCTCGCTGTACCCAGGTTGGAGACGTGACGAGATCTTGCGACCAGGGAGCCGGGCGTACGCGGAGTTCGTGGAGTGAGAGAGCGCGCGCGTTGTTGGCGGTTCGACTTCGGAGTCTGCTGATCAGGTCGCGAGCTGACGGATCGGCAACTGTCTCGCGCTCCAGGTTGACGAGCGCGCTCCACTTGATGTCTGGTATGAGCCCGGCGCGCTGGACCAGTCCTTGTGGAGGTGTGTCCGGAAGGAGGCCGAGGGTGCCTACATACGCGACCCACCAGGGGTCGCTCTCGTCGGGCAAGTCGATCCGGGTCTCTTCTTCATCACCGAGCGGACTGCCCGCCAGGATGGTAAGTATCGACTCCGTGAGCGGCCCTCCGCTATTCACGTCAAGCCGCTTATAGATTTCGGCATCGGTATCGAGCAGGTCGCCACCTGACACGCGGTCTAGGCGGTTGCTGCGCACGAGCTCCAGCCATGGTTGCTCAAGCGCTCGGGCTTCGGGATCAACGGGGAGCAGCACCGAGCAACCGCCTCCCCACAGACAGCAATGCAGCCCTATCGCGTCCCGCGCGAACTCGATCGATGTCGCATCGACGGCTGTGGTCAGCAGTTCGGGGCCGATCTCCCGCCATGCTGCGTGCTCACCCTCAAGGGGTGCGTCCGACAGGAGAAAGTCAAGATCTGAAGATCGACGGTCAGCCATAGTCGTCCCAACCCGAACCCTACCCACCGCTTCGAAGACGGTGGCGCTAACACGCTGTTCAGCTACTTCACGGATTCTCTATTCTTTAGCCGTGTCGGTGTCGTTGGTGGTAGGCGTCGAGGAGCGCGATGGCGTCGGCTTCGCCTCCGGGGAGCAGGTGTCCGTAGCGGTCGATCGTGATTGTGATCGAGGCGTGCCCCATGAACTTGCTGACTTTGTCGATCGTGATCCCGGCGTCGAGCATCTGCGAGACCGCGGTGTGGCGGCAGTCCTGCAGCCCGATCGGGCGTATCCGCTCCGCCGTAGGCGTGGTCTTCTGGTGGTCTTCTCGCTCGCGTGCTGTGGCCCATGCCTTACGGGCGCGTTTGTAGACACGGTCGCTTCGGAACGGATTGGTTGAGGTGTCTCCGAAGACGAGATCGGTGCCTACGCGCCCGGTGTCTTGGAGATGTTTGGCGAGGAGGTGCTGTAGGGATCTGGTGATGATGGTTGGACGGGTGCCCTTTTCGCTCTTCGGATCGATTTCGCCCTCGTACTGATCCCAGCCTCGTTGCACGTCGATCCGGCGTCGCTTGAGGTCGATGTCGCGTACTTGCAGCGCGCGTAGCTCACCGTGACGCAGCCCTGCATAGATCGCGGTCGCCCATAGTGCGCGATCTCCCTGCTGGAGCGCCTCGATCAGCCGTCGAGCTTCATCGGGGGTAGCGATCCGTTCGCGTCGCCCGGTGCTGGCAGGCAGACGCAGCCCGCGCGTCGGGTCGATGAGCAACGGATCATCGTGCCCGATCAGGAGGTCAAGGTCTCGCCATAGCACCCGTGCGGCGTTGACGATCGACCGGATCTTGCTCGGGCTCAATCCCTTGGCCAGCCAGCTGCCCACGAGCCGTTGGAGGTCCGCGCGGGTGACTCCCACCATGACCTTCGCACCCAGGCTCGGAACCAGGTGCAGGCGCAGGTCTCCCTCGATCGTGCGCAGTGAGCTCGGCTTGTAGCGGCGCCCCGAGCGGTTGCGTATCTGTCCCTCCTGGGCCATCTCGACCCACAGCGACGCAGCCTCGGCAAGGGTATGGTGGCCCGGAGTGCGCAGCCGCTCGATGCTCGCCAGCTCAAGCTGCTGATGACGCCAGGTCTTCGCTTCCCAGTGCTCGGAGAACGTCTTGCGGACCTTGCCCCTGTCCTTCCGTGAGTACACCCACGCCTCCCATCGCGGGGAGCACCCACATGCCGCATCTCGACGGCCCGGGCACCACTGGGAATGCCTCACCCGTACGCCCTCGGCGGCGCGCGTACGGGGCTGGACAGAAGACTGGTCCGGGAACGTTGCAGACGCCAACAGCTTGATCTCGCGCGCAAACCGCCTGGTCTGATCCGGGGTCAGGCAGCCCACGATGTGCCATAGGCCCACCGCTGGACTCGGAGAGGTCTCCTTGCTCGAAAGATGTTGCATTGGCCTCCTTCGCGACCTGTCTGAGATCCGCGCGCACCATCGCCAGCCTTCGGCCAGGCAGTTCGGCCGCATCTCTCGGACGGCATTGATCTATTAGCCTTGAGGATGTCGCCCAGGAGGGGTGGCGGAGCGGTTGAACGCGGCGGCCTTGAAAGCCGTTTTCGGGGTCTTCCTCGGACGAGGGTTCGAATCCCTCCCCCTCCGTTTTTTTGGGCGCTCGACGTCTGTCATCGCTGTCCGATACAAATCGGTCGTCGTACGCTTCCTGAATACGCTTGGCCCCGTCGGACCGGGCTTCATCACCTCGGTCCGGCGGGGCGTAGTTCCTCAGAGGATCCGTCCTGTCCGCATGCGATCCTGTCTATGAGGTCTCTTGATCGGTGTGATGCCCGGTCGTCAAGGAGCCTCGTCCAGGCAAAATTCAGAAGCGGAAGGAGCCGACTATGGCTACGACAACGATCGACTATGCAGGACAGGTGTTGACTGACGTCCGCAGGCAGATAGCCGTAGACGATGACGTCCTCAGCGAGACGAAGGACCGGCGGAACCTCGTCAAGCGCCACGCGCGGAGCTTCCCAGGGGCGCTGAAAAGCTTTGACTCAGGCAGCGTGGCGCACGGCACGGTCAACAAGCCGGTCTCCGACGCCGACTGCGGCGTCGTCCTTGACCGGCGCACATACCCTGAGCTCGGGCCCGACGGCGAAGACGTCTCGCCGAACGATATCGTCTGGCACATGGCGGTGCACGTGCTCGCGGGCGTGCTCGAGGAGTACCCCGAAGCGACCTTTGAGGTTTGCAAGCGGGCAATCCTGTTTGAGTTCGCCGAGCCGGTCGTGGACGAGGAGGACCCGAGCGTCGACCTGATCGTCGCGCTCACGAGAGCTGACCGCGACGGGCGCTGGATCCCGAACACCGAGACCGAAGACTGGGACGCCTCAGACCCCGAGGAGCACACCCGGCTCCTGAACGGCCCGGACATCGCCACGCGCGTTCACCGCGCCCGAGTGGTCCGGCTCGCGAAGGCCGCCGTCAAGCAGGACACGACGCCCGTGGTCAGCTCCTTCAACCTGGAGGCCCTGGCCCTTGACCACGTGGACTGCGACAACACGATCTCGGAGAGCCTTCGCGGCCTTCTCCTCGACGGCGCCAATGCTCTAGACAAAGGCCTCACTGACGACCCCGCCGGGGTATCCGACCCGATCAAGCTTCCCGACGGCGTTTCGCGCAGCACCGCAGTCGCCCGGCTGCGAGAATTAGGAAACGCGATCTCGCAAGCGATCGAGGCCGACAACCTCGAAGAGGCAGAAGAAGCCCTATCGGAGGCGTACCCGGAGTACGTGGAATCGGGCGCGGGCGCCCGCAGTCTCGGCGAGGCGCTGAGGAGACAAAAGCGAGCGCAGATCGGCGCAGCCTTCGGGATTGGCGCGGCAGACCTCAAGCCGTCGAGGGCGTACGGCGATGAGGCGCGCTAAACCCGGCGGCTGGTATGACGACTTCCGCTATCGACTCCACTTCGAGGGGGAGGCCCGCACGGCGTTTCCCTCGATGCGGGTGTCAAGGACCGGAAAGGGCAAGACGGGGAGCATCGTCTACACGCTGCACGTCCCGGTGCCGGAGTTCGACGAACGCCGCCTGATCAGAATCACCTTGTGGAACGACAGGCGCCCCACGGTTCGCTCGCTCACCGCGGACGGGCCGACCGCCTCGCCTCACCGATACGCCAACGGCACGCTCTGCATGTGGTACCCGAAGGATGACCCGGAGCTCCGGTGGGTTTCCGAGGACGGGCTGCTACGCCTCATCCGCTGCGCCCAGGTGCACCTGTTCAAGGAGGCGTTCTGGCGCCGCTACGGCGAATGGCCGGGACCCGAGGCGCCGCACGGGCCGGACGAAGTGAAGGACGCCGCATGATCGCGTCGGCTGGTTTCTGGACGGTCTTCCCGATCGTCGTGGCGGCGGTCGTGAGCATTGGCACCGCGATGGCCGGCGTCGTCACGTGGTTCGTCAACGGCGTCCGTGCTGAGCGTACGCGGCTCCAGAAGCTCTACGCCGACGCCTACTCGGCCGTGGTCTCCTATCAGGAGTTCCCTTATGTGATCCGACGCCGGCGAGCGCCGACTCCGGGGAACGAGGAGATCGGCGGCGAAGAACGCCTGCGGATCTCGGATGCCCTCCACACCGTCCAGCAAGCACTCAACAACTATCTCGCCCAGATCAGCACGGAATCGACGGCCGTCTCAACAAAGTACGCGGCGCTGGTACACGAGACACGCCGGACTGCCGGCACCTACATGCACGAGGCTTGGGACGCGCCACCGCTGGATAACGACCCAGGCATGAACATCCCCGGAATCGACTACAGCCATCTCACCGGGCCGCAGGACGAGTACCTCGAGACCACAAAGAAGGACATGACCTTTTGGCGCGTGGCGATCCCGAAACTTCGGAACTAGCCGGCGCTGCCCATGACGATCGCCCTCTCCTGGGCCTGATGCCCCGCCAGTGGATGAGGCCGAGGAGATCGCAGCAGGCGAAATCGTCGCGTAGCAGCTCGGCGGCGAGGCGTGCAAGCCGGGCACACGGACCGACGTGGTCATCATGTGGATCATCCACGGCCCGGCTCTAGCCTCAGCGCCTCGAGTCGTCTCCCCTGGCCCGCCTCGCACGCAACCGATCAATCACGTCGAGCCACTTCATGGCGGGGTCGGCCCCGTGAAGGAAGACGGTGAGGATTGCGGCCACACCGATCTCCCACCACGCGCAGCCGGCGAGGCTAGTAGCCAGCACGGGCGCGGCAGTTCGCAGCTGATTGATGGCGGTGGGCATCGCATGACTTAGTCAAGGCACAGGTGCTGCTATTCGATCGCGTATGAGCGTCGGTCTTCAGCCGTAAAGTCCCGTGTTTAGTGGGTGTATGGAGTGCGTAATCGCTAAGTTGCCCCGCCGTAGTCGTTACGGTCACGGGATGAATGAGCCGCGCTGCGCCCTCTGCGAGGATGTCTTGACCGCCCGCGTTGCGTGGGTGTTTCATCGTGGCGGTCCACTCTGCGAGTACTGCCTGGAGTGGCTAGACGACGACCTGATCGAGCTGCTCGACGAACGCGCGGGGCACTGCGCGGGAGAGTGTGGCCGGCTGGTCATGGACCTTCGTAGTCGCGGTCAATACGTACTTGCGTGCTCCGATGCGTGTCGTCGTCGCTTTTTCAACGACCATCGCCGGATGGAGCGTCGCGCCAAGCTAGCGAGGCTGCCGCCACTCGACTGCGTTGAGTGTGGAGCTCAGCTCCACGTGACACGCTCGGACATGCGGTACTGCTCAACGCGATGTCGTGTTCGTGCCCATCGCCGCCGGAGAAGACCCGTATGACATAACCCAGGGGAGCCGCAAGAAGGCTGAGGTCGCGATCGTGTTCACGGGCTGCAACTTCCCCAGCTACCCGAAAATCGATCTACGCGGCGAGCGAGCACACTGACTCGAGGCTGATGCTCGCCAGCCATGACCGCGAGGTCGAGTGATCGGCGGTCGCGGCATGCTCAGGCCCGACGACGCCACCTGAAGGTGGCCGGGACTGAGAAATCGTCCGCTCGACGCGGAGTAGCCCAGTCGATGCGTCGGCGTCGTGCGATAGAAAGATCTGTCCGATGCAAAGACGAACATGTGTTCGCCTTACTGGTTCTCCGATGTCTGGTCCTGTTCTACACCCTCCCCTAGCTGACGCCGAGCTTGTGCTCGGACTGGTCTACGGTGCCGGGACGGACACCGACCCGGTAAATGAAGTGCTCGAAGGAGCACTTCAGTCTTGGGGCTATCGACTTCATCCGGTTCATCTGAGCGACACCTTCCCAACGATTCTCGGGAGGGCATTCAGTCCAAAGAGTCCGGATGCCACACGGCAGCTACAGAACATGGGTGACGAGCTACGGAGCAAACTAGGACCTCATGCCCTTGCTCATCTTGCTGCATACCTGATCGCCGAGGAGCGGCGGCGACTCAACTCATCCCAGAATCGAGCAGCGTGGCAAATACGGTCGCTGCGTCGGCCTGAGGAGGTCGACGAGTTGCGACGCATCTACGGATCGCGGTTCATCCTTATCGGAGTACACGTGCCAGAGGGCATTCGCTTACGCACTGCGAGCAACCGGCGTCGGCGTTGGTCACCCACGACGTCCGCGCACTTCGACGTTGATGCCATTGAGGATCTTCGGCGTGACGAGGATGATCCCAGCCTTCCACATGGCCAAGCGATGCGGAGAGCATTCTCACTGGCGGATTTCTTTGTGGATGCCCGGTCTCAGACGAGACTGACACAAACGCTTGGACGAGTCGCCCAGCTCATATTTGAGGAACCGTTCATAACGCCCACAAGGGATGAGCAGGCGATGTATCTGGCGTACGCCGCGGCACTGCGGAGCGCCGAGATGGGAAGGCAAGTCGGTGCTGCAATCAGGACGCAAAGTGGGGATGTCCTAGCTGTAGGCACCAATGAGGTCCCGAGTGGTAAGGGAGGCCTCTATTGGTCACCAGATGAGCCAGATGGACGCGACTTCGCTCTAGAGCCGCCGGTGGACTCCAACACTGAGTGGCAACGGCGTGTCACACGCGAGTTGTTGGTACGGATGGCTGAGCAAGGGTGGCTAGCCGAGGGCATGTTTGAGAAAGCGACTAGGCGCGTCCACGAGGGCGGAAATGAGGTCGACAGAGCTTCGATTGATGTTCCCGATGACAAGCTAGACGCCTTCCTTAAAGCCGTACAGAGCACGCGATTCAGCGCACTAACTGAGTTTGGCCGCGCCGTGCACGCCGAGATGGATGCTCTTATGACGGCAGCGCGACACGGCGTTCGCATCGACGGAAGTCAGCTTGTTTGCACAACCTTCCCGTGTCACAACTGTACACGCCACATTATTGCGGCTGGTATACGGCGAGTGGTTTATCTCCATCCCTACGCTAAGAGTCTCGCGAGAGAGCTGCACGATGACTCCATTGTTCTCGATCCCGCACAAGAGGGGCTGATCGACGGCAAGGTCGTGTTTGAACAGTACATAGGTGTGGCGCCTCGCGGATATCCTCAGTATTTCGACTTTGGACATGTCGAACGTAAGCGCCCAGACGGTCGAGCGTTGACGGTCACTGACCGCAATAAGCAGCTTCCTCGGGTTCTACGGAACGCCGATTCGTTCGGATTCGGAGGGCCGATCGTACCCCCAAACCATCACACCAGACTCGAGCGGAAGGTAGTTCAACAGTTCCGCAATCAGGTGCTCAAAACAGACGGTCTAAGCGTTCCTACCTATTCAAGCTAAAGGAGCAAATCATGACGAAGCCGAGATATCGCCCAGCTACAAAAGAGGAGCTGGATGCTGAGCAGCTTCCACCCGATCCGAAGGAGACCGAGGCGAGTTGGAACCGCAGTGTTGAGGCAGCGTTGACGGCCACACGTATCCCCGCAGGCTGGGGGCCGGCCCAGGACCCCGAACCGGCCGGTTGAGGTGGCACGGACGGGTTGACCAACTTGGTCGGCTCGTTCTATGCCCGCCTGCTGCGCGCTGGAGGAGAAGAGCCTATGGCTGACGCTGAAACTGCGAGACCGCGCTAATCCAATCTGTACGCGGGTCGGGGCTTAGCGACTTGCCGATCCAGCGCACGAAATCTCCGGTCGCAACCTTGGAGTTGTATGCCTCACTTGCGCTGGCCTTCTGGCCTTCGTGGACGATCCGGTTTCGCAGCAGATAGCAATCGGTGTACCAGCGCCCTGGAGGCAAGGACTCGTCGTTTAGGTCTACGTCCGCATCGAGAGATTTTGGAAGAAGCTCTGTTAGCTGATTCCTGAACGGCGCCTTCAAGACTCCCTTTAGCTTATCCGGGTCCCGGTCCAAGCACCTCCAGAGCGCCCGAAAGAGCGTGTTTATGAACACCTCCGTCGCAGTACATGCTGCGATCACTGACTGATCGTGACGACCCGATCCAAGGTGATGCTCTGATGCCTGGTACAACTCGAGAAACTGGAAGAACGGTGCTGTGCCAGCACGCGCCGCATGGACAACGTCGACTGCGGCGATAATTTCCTGCTCAGTGCGTCGCTCTGGCAAGTCGTCCCGGAGGGTGACGTGCACGTCGACCGTTCCGCTCGGACCGGACCAGCCCTCGGGTGTCGGAAGAAGGTTTAGTTTCCACGGCGTGTCGCGCGGTAGATCAATCCGGGATAGGGACGAGATGTGCCACTCGTCGCGCATCCCACCAAGGATCACGAGATACTGGTTCAGGAACGACAGCGCCTCGTCAAGCCTCCGTGACATCCATTCGGCTATCTCGTGCTCATAATGCTCGGCATTTGTCTGGTCTTGGGCCAGGGGCGTTTCGCTAGCGAGATCATAGATAGTGATCTGAACCACACTCCGTAGTTCGTTCGCGCCACGTACGGTTGCCCCACTTGGCTGCTCAGATCGCTCAACCGTTTGCCAATCCGGAAACGCTTGTTCAGCGGCTTGTAGTGGAACCCAACCGTCGACCCGCGTCTGCTTTATCTCAACGCGAAATCGTGGCTTTAGGTCGTCCTCTGGGACAGGCACCGACATTCCGATCGCGTAGCCGATCGCGTCGGGATTCCAGCCAGGCCAGCTCCCGCCCCGATCACTGACGAGAAAAACCACGTCATCAATCCGCAGGCAGTGCGGCAGTTCGAGCAAGAAGCTCAGGGCTGCAATTGGTTCCGCGTCGTCGTCCGGGTTTATGCGGCTCGGGTCGAACTCCCGTGGTGTGATCGCTTCCATATGCATCTGACCTCATGTGCCCGCGTCGCCCGAAGGCCGATTGTAGAGCCGCAATCAACATGGGCACAGGAAATGCCCGCCCGACGCCAGTGCAAAGACGTCAGCTACGGCGGAAGATGTCGCTGACTGCGGTTCTGCTCGGCAACCCCTGGAATCGGATGCCGCCCATTCAACTCTGGTATGGACCTTGGTCTCAGACGGGCTACACATGAGCGTTTACGATCGCTACGTCCTGAGGACTACTCCTCCAATCGTGTTCGTCCTACTCGGGCGAGTCCGCCTGCGGCGCTCCGGCGATGTCGAGCATCGCGTTCGCTTCCTTGATCGTCTCTTGCCATAGGGCCTCGATCGCCGCGGGGCGGGGTCGCTCGCGGGGCGCGCCAGGGGCCTCGTTGAGGTACACCGCGAGCTCCAGGTCGCGGTAGGGCTCGGTGGTCTTGCCGGCGAGGATCGCGCTCAGGTCGCGGTCGCCCTCGACGAGGCCCACCAGCTGCTCGAAATCCTGCGGGTCGAGCAGCGTCACGGGCTGCACCTTCGCTTGGGCGAGCCTCCCCTTGCTCTGGCCACGAACGTATTCCCACAGCATCTCTGACTGCGAGATCGTGCCGGCACTCAGCACCACCGGCCAGATCCGCTGCACGCGGCTCAGATCGACCTCGGGCTCTGTAGTGGGGATGGTGGCCACGCCAGCGATCAGCGCCGTGATGCAACGGTCCAGTTGTTTGATCTTCGCGATGAGCAGTCGGTTGAGATCCTTTGCGAACTCTTCCGGCTTGCCCAGGATCAGCCTGTCGGCGCGCAAGCGCGAGGCAGAGACCTCGACCAGCACCAGGTCGAGCCCGAGGTCTATCGCGATATCCGAGGTCTTGGCGTCGGCCTTGCCATACGGCTGCTCGCCGTAGACGCGTCCGCCGCCGAGCGGACGGTTGCCGTATGCCGAGCGGGCGAGGCGCAGCATGTGCTGCTCGAGCAGCTCCCCGGAGTAGGCGGTATAGCGGCGGCTGAGCTTGCCGTCCGCGGCGGAGCGCTTCTGGGCGCTGTCGAGTAGCCGGTAGTGGAAGCCGTCGGAGAGCCACGCCTTCATGCCGCGCGGCGAGATCAGCAGGATGCTGTCATCGGCGAGACGCAGGAACGGCCGGCGCATGAAAGGGCGAGTTTCCCACGCGATGTGGGCCGGGTCTGTGCTTGCGGCCGCGAACTCTGCTGCGAAGGTGGCTCGATCCGCGGAGATGAGCCGGAGCGCGTCCTCGCGGCGCTCGGCCATACCCAAGCGCGAGAGCAGGTCGTCGAAGTCCTCAGCGCGGATCCCTGAGCGCATGCCGGCACCCGCGTCGGTATCCCAGGCGTGGGACATCGCAGCGAGTGCGAAACCGAGCGCGAACTGCTCCTCGATCGTGAAGCGGTAGTCGTCGCTCATCCACTCATCGAGCGGGCAGTGCTCGTCGCGCATCTGTGGCTCGCGAGCGATCACTCCGAATAGCTGCCTGGGACGGGCGAACTCGCCAAGGGGAGCCGGCTTGCTGTTGTACGCACCGTTCTGCAGGAAGAACGCCAGCCAGTCGGTCGCGTCGCGCATCTCCTCGGCGGCCCTGTTGGCGGTCTCCTCAAGGATGGAGCCTGCAGCGATAATCGCAACGGTGAGCAGACCACGTTGGGCCTCGGACATGCCCGCCGCAAGGACCCCGTCGCGAGCCTCTTCGATGACCAGGCGGGCCAGGACAGCAACCTGCTGCTCGGAGAATAGCTCGGCGTGATCTTGTTCGGCAAAGAAGCGCTCGATGCGACGATATACGCGCTCGCTGTAGATCTCGCGAGCGACCTTCAGCTGCTCGGCCCTATTGCCCCGCAGCCCGAAGGCCTTACCCGCAGCCTGCGCAATCCCATTCATCGCAGGCTCGAACGGGAGCTTCGACAGATGCTCCCGCAAAGCCGCGAGGGCCGTCGGTTTCGCACCGATCGCCGCCTCGTCGACGTACACAGAGACATAGTCGAGGGAGCTCGGCGGAGCACCAGCAAGCGCGACGGGCCTGGCGTGGGGGCGCAGCTCCGTGGGCAGGCCGCGAAAGACCGAGGGTGCAGGTAGCCTGGCCACGCTGGCGGGGACAAGCAGACCAGAGGTGCTCTGGACCCAACCGGGCACGAAGATCTGCGGCTCGTCGACCATAGCCACATTGTGGGCGATGGCGTGGCTGAGACAACGGGAGCGGAATCTCGGGAGTACCGTGCCACAACCCTCAACCAACTGGCCCGGATTCGCGCCAAACTCGCGCCAGTCCAAGTGCGGATCGAGCGGTCTCAGGCGGTTTCCAGCGGTACTACGACGCATCCCACGCGGAGCGGACATCCCGCCGAATCCCGCTCAACCATGCGGAAAACGGCTCAGGAAAGCCAAGAATCCAGGCGCTGGCAAAAGGCGCGACTTTTCGGCCGGTGGGATTTCAAGACCAGTGCATTCAACCGCTCTGCCACCCCTCCCGGGATTCCCAGGATCCCTGGAAGCCTACCGCCGCGACGCGAAGAACTCGCTCAGCAGCGCCCCGCACTCTGCCGCCAGCAGCCCCCCCGCGACCTCCGGGCGGTGGTTCAGGCGGGGCTCGCCCAGCACGTCCAGCACGCTCCCCGCCGCCCCCGCCTTCGGGTCCGCCGCGCCGTACACCACGCGCGGCACCCGCGCCAGCACGATCGCCCCCGCGCACATCGCGCACGGCTCCAGCGTCACGTACAGCACCGTGTCCAGCACCCGCCAGCCGCCGACCGCCCGCGCCGCCTCGCGCAGCGCCAGCATCTCCGCGTGCGCCGTCGGGTCCTGGCGCGGCTTCGCGCTCGTTGCACCCCGCCCCGATCACCTCCCCCTCGCGCACCACCACCGCGCCGATCGGCACGTCCTCGTGTTCAAGCGCACGATCGGCCTCGCGCAGGGCGAGGCGCATGAAGTACTCGTCACGCGGAAAGAAGCGGTCGCTCATGGCCCGGGCCGTGGGGCCCAACGGCCGGCGGCGCACCGAGCGGCGCCCGCCGGGGCCCCGACCATCATCATTACCAACGCTCAAGCCCCACGCCCGCCCCCGACGCCCCGTTCCACCTCCCAACCCCCGATCTCCGCCTCCGCTCCGCGCCGCGTGATCGCCGCAGCCTGCCTCGTCGTCGCGCTCGCCCTCGCGGCGCCGGCCACGCTCGCGCTCTCCCAGCCCGCCCACGCCGCCGCCCGCCCGGGCCGCCGCCCCGGCGGCCCGCGAACCTCGATCGCCGCCCCCCACGCCTCCGGGGGGCCCGAACCGGTCGCGCCCGCGGGCGCTTCGTCACCCGCCCCCTACGCCCCGGGGTGGTCGTCGTCGGCTACGCCGCCTCCACCGGTGGGCGCGCTCCAGTCGCCCGCGCCGCCATCGCGCGGACCGCCCGCGAGGCGCCGGCGCCGGCGAAGGACCCGTCGCCCCCGAATCCGAACCCCAGACCCGGCTGCTCACGCTCAGCCCGGCGCCGACGTCCCCGGCGCCGCTCGCCCGCCTGCGCCACACGCGCGGGCGTCGTGTGGGCCGCGCCCGACTACATCGCCCACGCCGCCGTCCTGCCCGCCGCCGGCCCACCGCGCCCACCATCGCATCGACTCTGCCCGTCGCCGCGTCCGCCCCGCCCGTCGCCGGCTCGGGCGGGCTCTCGGCCTTCGCCTCCGCACTGGGCGGGCCGCTCAGCACCTCGCTGCTGCCCGCCGCGCTGCCATCCGCCTCCGCCGCGTCCGCGCCGTTCCCCAACGACCCCGGCACCGCCGGGGCCCCCGGGGGCTGGCAGCAGCTGCAGTGGAACTTCGTCGGCCCCTACGGCGTCGACGCCCCGCAGGCCTGGGACAACCTGATCGCCGACCACGCCCCCGGCGGGCGCGGGGTGATCGTCGCCGTCCTCGACACCGGCGTCGCCTACGCCAACCGCGGCCCCTTCCGCCGCTCGCCCGACTTCTACCCCTACCAGTTCGTCAGGGGCTACGACTTCGTCGCCCACAACCGCTACCCCAACGACCGCAACGGCCACGGCACCGACGTCGCCGGCACGATCGCCGAGGCCACCGACAACGGCATCGGCCTCACCGGCCTCGCCTACGGCGTGCGCATCATGCCCGTCCGCGTGCTCGACAGCGAAGGCAACGGCGACGCCGCCACGATCGCCAAGGGCGTGCGCTTCGCCGTCAACCACGGCGCCCAGCGTCATCAACCTCAGCCTCGAATTCCCCGATCGGCATCACCGCCTCGGACATCCCCGAGCTGATCTCCGCGCTGCGCTACGCCCACCGCCACCGCGTCGTCGTCGTCGCCGCCGCCGGCAACGAGGCCCACGCCGCCGCCGCCTACCCGGCGCGCGCGCCCGACGTGATCGCCGTCGGCGCCACCACCGAACACGGCTGCCTCGCCTCCTACTCCAACTTCGGCACCGGCCTCACCCTCGTCGCCCCCGGCGGCGGGCCCGACGCCGACCTCCCCGGACGACCCCAACTGCCACCCCGAACTCGCCCCCGGCCGCGACGTCTTCCAGGTCACCTTCACCGGCACCTCCCCCCGGCGCTTCGGGATCCCCGCCGGCTACGAAGGCACCTCGATGGCCACCCCCCACGTCGCCGCCACCGCCGCCCTGATCATCGCCAGCGGCGTCCTCGGCCGCCACCCCACGCCCGCCCAGATCGTCGCCCGCCTGATCGCCACCGCCCGGCCGCTCGGCGGGCCCGACGACCGCCAGCTCTACGGCGCCGGGCTCGTCGACGCCGCCGCCGCCACCGCCCCCGGCGGGCCCGGGGCCATCTCCGGGGGCCGTTGAGCGTCAGCCACACCGCGGCTGATCTGGGTCGCATCCGCGCAGGCCAGCCGCACCCATCGGGCCGTGGGCGCGGGGCGTCGTGCCCCGCGGCCGTGCCGGCACAGACGCCGGCCTCGACTGCGCGCGCCAATAGGATGCGCCCATCGACCGTCCCGATCAAGACATCGCGATCGTCGGCGCCGGCCCATACGGGCTGTCGGTGTCCGCCCACCTGCGCGCCCGCGGCCTGCGCACCCGGACGTTCGGGCACCCGATGAGCTTCTGGGAGCAGCACATGCCCGCCGGGATGCTGCTGCGCTCCGCCTGGGGCGCCTCCAGCCTGTCCGACCCGCGCGCCAGCCTCACGCTCGACGCCTACGAGGCCGAGCAGCCGCGGCCCTTCTCCCGACCGCTGCCGGGGGTGGAGCTCGCGCGCTACGGGCGCTGGTTCGCAGGCCGCGCCGTGCCCGACCTCGACCACCGCCTCGTCCGCACCGTCGAGCGGACCCGCGACGGCTTCGCCGTCGAGCTGGAGGACGATGAGCGCCTCACCGCGCGCCGCGTCGTCGTCGCCACCGGGCTCGCGCGCCTCGCCCAGCGCCCCGCCCAGTTCGACGACCTGCCCGACCCCGTCGCCGTCCACGCCGTCGACGTCACCGAGCCCCAGCGCTACGCCGGGCTCTCCGTCGTCGTCGTCGGGTCCGGGCAGAGCGCCGTCGAGACCGCCGCCCTCGTCCACGAGGCCGGCGCCGATGTCGAGCTGATCGGGCGCGCCCCCGCCATCCGCTGGCTCGTCCGCGGCGAGCGCGTCCGCGCCAGCTCCGCGCTGCTGCGCCGCCTCCTCTACGCCCCCACCGACGTCGGCCCCGCCGGGCTCAGCTGGGTGATGGCAATGCCCGAGCTCTTCCGGCGCCTCCCGCTCGGGCCGCGCGAACGCCTCGCCTATCGCTCGATCCGACCCGCCGCCACCGGCTGGCTCGTCGACCGCACCGCCGCCGTCACCATGACCCTCGGACGCCAGGTCGTCCGCGCGCGGCCCGACGCCGAGGTCGGGGCCGGGGGGGCGAGCTCCGACACCGGCCAGACCAGACCAGCCCAGGGCACACGCGACGGCACTCAGGGCGCACCCGACGGCGCCGGCGGGGCGGGTCTCGGAATAGGCGCCCACCTGACCCTCGACGACGGCTCCGAGCGCCGGGTGGACCGTGTCATCCTCGCGACCGGCTATCGCGTCGACGCCGCCCACGAGCCGCTGCTGGGAGAGTCGATCCGCGGGCCGCTGCGCCTCGAAGACGGCTATCCGCTGCTGGGCGCGGGCTTTGAGTCGTCGGTCGGAGGCCTGCACTTCGTCGGCGCCTGGTCCGCGCGCAGCTTCGGGCCGATCATGCGCTTCGTCTCCGGCACCCCGTTCACCGCCCGCGCCCTCGCCGGCCACGTCGCCCGCGCCGGCGCCCCGGCCGGGATCCCTCCGGGGGGCGCGCCGGCGCGCCCCGAGCCAACGCCCCAGACCGCCGCGCAGGACTGATTGGCCTCCCCGCGCCTCGCGATCACCCCTCGCCAGGCCACGCACCGGCTGTGGGTCGGCCGCCTGCGACGGCTGCGCGACAGCCGCTCGGTGATCCTCGGCTACCACGGCATCACGCGGTCCCCGCTGCGCGAGGATCTCAGCCTGCTGCTCGTCCGCCCCGCCCGCTTCCGCGCCCAGATCGAGCTGCTGCTGGACGCCGGCTTTCGCTTCGTCACCGTCGCCGAGCTCGCCCGCCTGGCCGCCGGGGGGCAGCCGCCGCCGGGCTACGCCGCGATCTCCTTCGACGACGGGATGCGCAACAACTGCACCGTCGCCCTCCCGATCCTGCGCAGCTACGGCATCGCCGCCACCGTCTACGTCACGATCGACTTCATCGCGGGCGCCAGCCCGTGGATCGGCGCCAACAGCGACAACCGGATGCTCGACGCGGACGAGCTGCGCGAGCTCGCCCGCGCCGGCTGGGAGCTGGGGGCGCACACCATCACCCACCCCGACCTCTCCGCCCTGGACTACGCCGCCTGCCGCCGGGAGATCGAGGAGAGCCGCAGCGCACTGGAACGGATCGCCGGCGTCCCCGTCGAGACCTTCGCCTATCCGTTCGGGCGCTACGGGCCCGCCGCCGTCGCCGCCGCGCGCGACAGCGGGCTGCTCGCCGCCGTCGCGACCGGACGCGGGGGCGGGGGCGCCTTCGAGCTGCGGCGCGCCATGATCGGCGCCGCCGACCCCACCGTGATCTTCGTGCTGAAGCTCGCCGACCGCTACGAGCCCCTGCTGGCGCTGCCCCCGATCGACCTGCTGCGCCGCGCCAGCAAGCGGGCGCGCGCGTGGGTCCAGGAGCGCCAGCGAGGATGAGCGGGACGACGGACCCAGTGGGAATCGACCGTGCGGAGCGCCGGCGACAGTGACCGCGTCGAGGGATCGCGGGGACGGTCGGCCGCGCGGAGGCGATCGGCCGCGGGTGCTGCTGACCAATGCCGAGGAGCGCTCGATGCTCGCCGCCTGCCGCAGCCTACACCGCGCCGGCTACGACGTCGCCGCCGCCTCGTTCGGCGCCCCCGCCGCCACCCACTGGTCGCGGGCGTGCCGGTGGCGCCTGCGCCTCGCCGACCCGCGCGACGACGGCGACCGATTCGTCGAGCAGCTCCGCCACGAGCTGACCGTGCGCTCCTACGCAGCGCTGATCCCCGGCAGCGACAGCGCCCTGCTCGCCATCTCCCGCGGTCGCGAGCGGCTCGCGGGGCTGACCGAGACCGGCCTGCCCCCGGTGGCGATCGTCGAGCGCGCCTGCAGCCGGCTGAGCCTCGCCGAGGCCGCCGCGCAGGTCGGGTTGACGCCCGCCGCGTCGACCCTCTGCAGCGGCCTCGATCAGGCCCTCGCCGCAGCGTGCGAGCTGGGGTTCCCGGTCGTCTTGAAGTCCGCCCGCATCGCCGGCGCCGACGCCGGCGGCGTCGTCGGCGCCCCGAAGGGGCAGATCGTCGCGACCGCCGCCGACCTCGCGCGCGCCGTCGCGGCGTTCGGCGACGAGCTGCTGGTCCAGCGCCGCGTCCACGGCGACCTCGTCTCCTTCGGCGGCGTCGCCGCCGCCGGCAAGCTGCTGGGCGTCGCCGTCGCGCGCTACCGGCGCATGTGGCCGCCGGACGGCGGCAGCGTCGCCTTCGGCGAGACCATCCCCGTGCCGCCGCGCCTGGAGGAGTCCGTTGCAGGGCTGCTCGCCGCGATCGGCTGGGAGGGCATCTTCGAGCTCGAGCTGATCCGCTCGGGACCCGACGACTTCGTGCCGATCGACCTCAATCCGCGCCCCTACGGCTCGCTGGCGCTCGCCAACGCCGCCGGCGCCCCGCTGGCCGCGATCTGGTGCGATTGGCTGCGTGGGCGCCGTCGGCGCGGACCGCCCCTGCGCGCGCGCCCCGGCTGTCGCTACCGCTGGGAGGACGGCGACCTGCGCCACCTGTCGTGGCAGTTGCAGCACCGCAACCTGCGAGCCGCCCTCGCGCCGCTTCGCCCCCGTCGCAATGTGACTCATGCGTACTTTCAGCTCGCCGACCCCCTGCCGCTGTTCGCGGTCGGCCTGTACTTGGGCAGAAAGAGCTTTGCCCGGCGCGCCAGCGCCCGGGGCCGGTCGGCCCAGACGTAAGCTGGCGCAACGGCCGGGCGTCGGTGTCGCGCGACCGCCAAGCGCCGACTTCGCGCCGCGGCCTACGCCTCGGCGTGAGGACGCAGCGGGCGTGCCAGCGCGCGCCCCAGCCTCCCCGGCAGGGATTCCCGCAGCGGCCAGTACAGGCCGCGTGACTTCAGCGCGAAGCTCGGGCGCTCGTCGAGCGAGTTGATGCTCTCGCGGGCCAGCTCGAACCGGCGCCAGCCTCCCCGGCTGCCGCAGGTGACGGCGACCGCATATCCCGCCCGCCGCGCCGCGTCGGGGCACGCGTCCGAGTAGGCGCATTTGGGGTACGCGAACGCCACGACCGGCTGCTCCAGCAGCTCCTCGAGCGCCCGCTTGGAGCGCGCCATCTCCAGGTAGGCGTCCTCGGCCGACGCGCTCGACAGGTCGACGTGTCTGTTGGTGTGCGAGCCGATCTCGACCAGCGGCGAGCGCGACAGCTCGCGCAGCTCCTCGGCGTTCATCAGCCGCACCCCCGCCGCGGCCGGCATCTCGAAGTGGCTGGAGCCCAGCAGGCCCGGACAGGCGAACACCGTTACCGGGATCCTCAGCTCGGCGAGCAGCGGAGCGAGCAGCTCGAGGTTGTCGAGCGTCCCGTCGTCGAACGTCACCGCGCACGTCCTCCCCCGCGGCGCCCTGCCCTCCGTCAGATTCCGCGCCAGCTCGCTCAGCGAGACGAACCGGTAGCCGCGCCGACGCAGCGTCAGCACCTGTCGGCGAAAGCGCGCGGGATCGACCATCAGGTTGTGCGGGTCAAGCGGCCGCGGGTAGCACCCGAGGCCGTGATAGGCAAGTACCAGCGCAGGTCGCATCGGGCGAAAGGCCCCAACAGCTTCGGGGACGCCCCCGATCATAATGGGCGCTTGCCCGACCGACCGCGCCAAGACAGCTCCGCGGGTCCGACGCACACCTCCAAAGCCCGCGATCTGGGAGAGCGCGCGCTCACGAACACCGTCTATCGCAGCGCCGGGGAGATCGTCGGGCGACTCGCCTCGCTGGCCCTCTTTGCGGTCGTCGGCCGCCGTCTCGGTGAAAACGGGCTCGGGGCGTTCGTGTTCGCGGTCGCCTTCCTCGGGTTCGTGATGCTCGCGGTCGACCTCGGGCTCGATCGCTACATGCTGCGCGTCATCGCGCGCGACCGCGCGACCGCCGACCACGTCTTCTTCAACGTCATCGCGCTGAAGCTCGTGATCGCGATCCCGCTGTTCGCGGCCAGCCTGCTGGGCCTGCACCTCGTCGGCTACAGCGCCCAGGCGCAGGCCACCGCCGTGGCGCTCGCGCCCGGGGTCTTCGCCGACTCGCTGGCGCGCACGCAGCTGTCGTTCTTCGCCGCCCACGAACGCGGTGGGCCTCCCGCCTTCGCCGACGCCATCCAGCGCATCTGCTCGGCCGCGCTCGGGATCGCCGCGCTGCTGGCCGGCTACGGCGTCGTCGCCGTCGGCGCCAGCTACTCGATCGGCTCGATCGTCGGCGTCGTCATCGGCTTCGTGCTGCTGCACCGCACGATCGGCATCCCCAGCCGCGCGGTCAATCGTCGCCGCTGGCGGGCGCTGGCCGCGGGCAGCATCCCGTTCGCCGCCCAGGACACCTTCACCGCGATGCTCGCCAGGATGGACGTCCTGCTGCTCTCGCTGATCGCCACCCAGGCCGCCGTCGGCCGCTACGGCGCCGCCTACCGTCTCTTTGAATCGACCTTCCTCATCACCTACGCCCTGACGGGCGCCTTCTCGGCGATGTACACCTACCTGCAGCCCGACAGCGACCCGCCGCTGCGCTCGGTCTTCCAGCGATCGCTCACGCTGTCCTTCGCGCTGCTGATGCCGCTCGCCGTCGCCTTCGCCGTCCTCGCCGAGCCGATCTGCCGGCTGATCTACGGCGCCAACCTCGTCTCGGCCGCAAAGCCGTTGCAGATCCTGGCGCCCGGCGTGGTCCTCATGGGGATCGTGATCCTCACCACCTCGCTGCTGGTCTCGCGGAAAAACCCGCGCAAGATGGTGCCCGTGACGGCAGCCGTGGCCGCCGTCAACATCGTCCTCAACCTGATCCTGATCCCCCCCTACGGCCCCCCCGGCGCGGCGGCCGCGATGCTCGCGACGGAGGTCATCTATGCGGCGTGGATCACCCGCATGGCGTCGCGCGAGATCGGCAGCATCGACTGGCGCCCCACGCTCGCCGGCGCGCTCGCCGCGGGGGCCGCGATGGCGGCCACGGCGCTGCTGCTGAGCGCCAGCCCGCTCGCGGCCCTCGTGGCCGGGACCGCCATCTATCTGATCGCGCTGGTCGCCGTGCAGTGGTTTGTCAGCCCCAGGGACGTTGTGTTTGTGATGAGCATGATTCGCAGACGCCTGCCGTCGGGTCGCGCCGCATGACGAGCTCCAACCTCGATCCGCCGGCAGGGCGGCCATTGGTCAGCGTGGTCGTGCCGACCTTCAACGCCTCCGACTCGATCGCGGCGTGCCTGCAGAGACTTGTCGATCAGAGCTACGCCGACATCGAGATACTCGTCTGCGACGACGCCTCGACGGACAGCACGCTTGCCATCGCCCGCGCCGTCGGTGACTCTCGCATTCGGATTCTCGCAAGCGGGGTCAACCGAGGCCCATCCGCCGCTCGCAATCGCGGGGTCCGCCAAGCCGCCGGTGAGATCGTGTTCTTCACAGACGACGACGTGGCGGTCGACCGCGACTGGATCGCCAACGCTCTGTGCCGCTTCGATGACCCGGCGATCATCGGCATCGAGGGCAAGCTGATCTACGTGTCCGCCGACTATTGCCCCCGCTACTCCGACCGCATCGTGCAGAACCTGCGTGGTGGAGAATACATGACCGCAAATGCGGCGTATCGCAGGGCGACCCTGGAGGCAGTTGGCCTATTCGACGAAGACCTCCGCTATTACGAGGACCGAGACCTGGCCCTGCGCGTGAGACGGTTGGGGCCGATCGCCTTTGCAGAGGATGCCGTCGCGGTCCATATGAGAGATCGCTACACCGTCGGGAGCTTCATGCGAGAGGCCGTCAAGGTCGGGCTGTCGCTGGATCTCAAAAAGCCTCGCTTCGAAGGAGCCAATCGCGTCGGTCCAGTCATCTATTTCGGCCACCTCGTCACGATCCTGTTCCCACCTCTGATCCTCGCCAAGCTGCTCATGCACCGTCGCCCCAACCGGCACGATCTGCTGATGATGCTCTTGATCTACCCCCGCCTCGTATTTGAGAGATATGTGATCTGGCGGTGGGCGCTGCGCAATCGAGTCGTCATTATCTGATTTGACTCTCGGCGGTGCGTGTCTGGGTCCGTGCCCGCGCCTGGGTCCGTGCCCGCGCCTGGGTCCGTGCCCGCGCCTGGGCTGGCTCTCCCCGGGCGCCGTCCCTATGCCACCCTCCCCAACGCCTCGAACAGGCGCGCCGCGGCGACCTCGGGGGCGAAGCGCTCGCGCGTGAAGCGCCGTCCCGCCGCCCCCACCCCGCGAGCCAGCTCGTCGTCGCGTAGATACGGAGCGATCGCGCGCGCCAGGCCGACGGGGTCGGCCGGCTCGACAAGCGTCCCCGACACCCCGTCCAGCAGGCCCTCGGGGCTGCCGCCGCCGCGGGTCGCAACCACCGGCAGCCCCGCCCAGCTCGCCTCGAGCATCGCTCCGCTGAGCCCCTCCCAGCCGAACCCCTGCTCGTCGCGATAGGTGGCGTTGACGAATACCGTCAGCCGCTTCAGGACCGCGGTCACGTCCTCGACGAAGCCGGTGAGCTCCAGCCGCTCCCCCAGGCCCAGCGCGTCGGCGAGCTGCCGCAATTCGCGCGGATAGTCGGGCTGATTCGGGGCAGGTGCCCCGGCGAGCACGACCTGCAGCTGTGGGAACTCGCTCAGCAGCGCGCCGGCCGCTTCGACGATGTGCCGCTGGCCCTTGATCGGGATCAGGGTGGCCAGCGTCCCGATCGTCGGCGTCTGCGCGTTGGGCGCGACCTGGAGATCGAGCGGCAGCCGTACCGGCGGGCCGACGACGGCCAGCAGCCGGCGCCGGCGCAGTGCCGGCCCGAGCGCCTCGACCACGGCCTCGCTGACGCTCACGACGCCGTCGACCGCCGCCGCCAGCGGGCGGGCCAGGATGCGGTCGAGCGAGAAGTCGATCTTGTGCCAGACCACCGGCACCCCCGCCATCCGGCAGGCGGGCACCGCCATCGACGCCGCCTTCAGGCCGGTCGCCCACACCACGTCCGGCTCGGTCCTGGCCAGCAGGCCCCTCAGCGAGCGGGTGAAGCGCGCCGCGCGCGCCGGCGACGGGCGCCCCTCGTAGCCGCCGGCCACCCAGGTGGGGACGGCTCGCTCGCGCAGATGGGCTCGCAGCGGACCGTCTTCGACGAGCAGCGCGACGACCTCGACGCCCGTGGGCCGGTTGGCGATGAACTCGACCATCGAGAGCTCCCCGCCGCCGAGGAACCCGTAGGAGGAGATCGCGAGCACCTTCATGGCGACTCGGCTCGGCTCGTCGTGACATCAGCTCCGTTCATGGTGCCCCGGCTCGGCCGCGATCCGCCCGCCGAACCTCGCGCAGACCGTCGATCAGCCCGCGCACTCCCTCCCACTCGCGGTTGAGGATGCGGTGCGCGAAGATCACGCCGACCAGCGCGACGAACCCCACGCGCCCGCGCAGGGTCCCAGCGAAGTTCTTGCGGTACAGGTAGGTGCGGTTGACGATCACGAGCCTGTCCTGGACCCGCCGGTCCATCGTGCGCGTACCGAGCGCGAGATGGTCGACGACGGCGGCAGGCAGGTAGCGGATCCGCCCGCGTCGCGAGAGGCGGTAGGAGAAGTCGTCATCCTCGCCCAGGGCGTATCCGCTCAGACGCTCGTCGAAGCGGACCTCGGCCGCGACCGACCGGCGCGCGGACATCAGCGCACCCGGCATGTATTGCACGTCGCGGGGGCGGTCGACGTCGACGATCGGACGGCGAAACCCGAAGCTCGTCATCGTGCCCTGCCGGCCGCCGCCCAGCACCAGCCAACGCAACCGCGACTCGCCGTCGCTGCCGATACGCCCGACTCGCGGTTCCACGACCCGCCCGGTGGCGCCCACGACCGTCGGATCCTCGAACGCCGCCGCAAGCGCCGCGAACAGGCCCGGTCGCAGGATGCAGTCGTCGTCGGTGCACACCACCACGTCGCCCCGCGCGGCGTCGATGCCGCGGTTGCGCTGCGTCGGCAGGCCGGGAGGGCTCTCCATGTAGCGGATCGCCCCACCGCCGGCGCCCTCCAGCTCTCCGACGACGGCCTGCGCCGAGTGCGCGGGGTCGCCGTCCACCACGATGATCTCCCCGTCCCGCGGCAGATCGGCGATCGAGCTCTCCAGGGCTTTGCGCAGAGGCCCGGGCCGGCCTCTGGTGGCGATGACGTGGGAGACGCGCACGCGGGCGAAGCATAGGGCCCTCGGGACGCGGGCCCGCAGGCGAGCGGGCCGCGGGCAACCGGCGAGTCGGGACGGGGGCCACACAGGCGAGCAGGCTTCGGCCATCGATTCGACCATCCGTCCAGCCCTCCTCAAGTTTCTGGCCCTGGCGGCCTCAGAACCGATCTATAGCTCGACGCATTGACCACGGGGCGAGCGACTCGCTCCTCAAAGGGCAAACCCGGCGCGAGCCGGGGACGCAAAGCCAGGGATCTCCAGCAGACCGCCCGGCCGCCAAAGGAGCCCGATGCACCAGCCATTCCCCCGCGCCGTTCCCGGTGCACCGCGTGTCGTTCTCGCTGCGCTGCTCGCGGGAGTCCTCTCGCTCAGCGCCACCCTCGCCCTCGGTGCCACCTTCGCGAATTCGGCGGCCGCGGACACCGCCGGCACCGTTCACTTCGTCCGTGTGGCCGAATCGGCCTTTGACCAGTTCACCAGCGAACCCACGGCCGCGACCCAGGAATGGATCGGCAGCCATATGTGGCGGATGGTCGTGTGGTCGCCGTACTTCGACTACAAGACCGGCTGGTATCCCAACGGCTGGGTCTACGACGACGCCTACGCGATCTATCGCGGCAGCGCGCTGGCCAGCGCGCACCCCGAATGGATCCTCAAGGACGCGGCCGGCAACCCCCTCTACATCCCGTCGGGCTGCTCCGGGAGCGCCTGCCCCCAGTATGCCGGCGACATCGGCAACCCCGCCTTTCGCCAGGCGTGGATCGACGAACTGAAAGCGGAGATCGCCCACGGCTACCGGGGCGTGTTCATCGACGACGTCAACATGGACATGCAGGTCTGCAACGGCAACGAAGAACACGTCACCCCGATCGACCCCGCGACCGGCCGGCCGATGACCTCCGAAGCGTGGCGCGGCTACATGGCGAACTTCATGAAGGAAGTGCGCGCCCAGCTTCCGAACATCGAAATCGTACACAATGTGATCTGGTTCGCCGACGAACACGCGGGCACGGCCAACGCGAACATCCGCTCCGAGACCGAATCCGCCAACTACATCTTCCTGGAGCGCGGCGCCAACGACGCGGGTCTGACCGGCGGCGAAGGCCAGTGGTCGCTGCGGGCGCTGCTGTCATACGTCGATCAGGTGCACGCCCTGGGCAGGGGGGTCATCATGGACGGCACCTCCAGCGAACCGCAGGGCCTGGCCTACAACCTCGCGAGCTGGTTCCTGATCTCCGACGGCAACGACGCCGTCAGCGGCGGCGACCAGACGCCCGAAAACTGGTGGTCCGGCTGGAACGTCAACCTCGGCGAAGCAAGTGGCCCGCGCTACACCTGGGGACACCTGCTGCGCCGTGACTTCAGCGGCGGCATGGTGCTCGTCAACCAGCCCGGAGAACCGACCGAGACCGTCACGCTGCCGGCGCCGATGCAGAACGCCGAAGGCGCGACCGTCACCACGGTGACGCTGCCCCCCGCCTCCGGCGCGATCCTGAAGGGGACGCCGCCGGCCTCCACCGCGCCCAGCGAAGAACCGGTGGCCGAACAGCCCGGCGAAGCGCCCGCCTCTGGCAGCGGCTCGTCGGGCAGCGGCTCCAGCGAGCAGTCCGGCGGGGCCGTCACCGACGAACAGCTCGGCGCAGCGACGACCGCCGCGGGCGAGCCGTCGTCCACTCCCACGACCGACTCGGGGCCTCAAGCCTATATTGGGCAAGATGCCGCGCATCCTGCTGTGCCACCAGCCCATCGACGGAGGCGTAGGGCGTCACATACACGATCTGGCGAGCGGCCTGGCACAGCGCGGGTGGGAGGTGACGCTGTGCTCGCCCGGAGTGCCAAACGGCCTGCACGGCGCCGTCGCGCACGTGCCGCTCGATCTGCGTCGCGCGATCGCTCCGCGCGCTGACATCATCGCCGCCACCAGCGTGGCGCGAGCGGTGCGGGACCTGCGCCCGGACATCGTCCACGCCCACAGCTCCAAGGCCGGCGCCATCGCGCGCCTGGCCCGGGCGCTGCATCCCCGGGTGCCGGTGGTCTACACCCCGCACGGGTACGCGTTCGCGGGGTATTTCGAGCGACCCGCCGAGCGCGCGGCGTATCGCGGGGTCGAGCGCCTGCTGGGCCCGCTGGCCAGCAGGGTGGTCTGCGTGTGCGAGGCCGAGGCCCGCCTGGCGCGCTCGATCGGCCCGGGCGCGCGGGTGCGCGTCGTCCACAACGGGATCGGCCCGGCCCCCGCCGGGCCGCCGGACCCGGAGGTCGCCGAGCTCGCCGCCGAGGGCCCGACGATCGGAGCCGTCACCCAGCTGCGGCCCGGCAAGGGGCTGGAGACGCTGATCGACGCGACGCCGTCGGTGCTGGCCCGCCATCCGGGGGCGCGGGTCGCGATCGTTGGCGACGGGCCGGATCTGCCGGCCCTCCGGGAGCGGGCGCAGCTGGTGGGAGTCGCCCACGCCGTGCGCTTCCTCGGCCCGCGCCCGGACCCCCTGGGGGCGCTGCGGGCGATCGACGTGCTCGCCCACCCCTCCTGGGCGGAGGCCTTCCCGTACGTGATCCTGGAGGCGATGTCGCTGGGGCGCGCGATCGTCGCCAGCGACGTCGGCGGAATCGGCGAGGCGATCGAGGACGGGGTCAGCGGGGTGCTGGTGGCGCCGCGCGACCCCACGCGGCTCGGCGGGGCGCTGGGGGACCTGCTCGACGACCCCGCGCGCCGGGCGCGGATCGGCGGGCAGGGGCTGGCGCGAGTGCTCCTGGAGTTCACACAGGCGGCCATGATCGACCGCCTGACCGGTGTGTACGATGAGCTGGTGCGGTCATCGCAGGACACGACGTCCGTGGGGCGCACTCGCTCCGAGGCCGCCCCAGCGCCGCCACGGACGGTTGCCGGAGGTCCGACGCGATGAGCGCCGCCGGGCCGCCGCCGGGCAGCGAAATGGGCTTCGCCGACCAGCCGGTCGACGTCCGCCGCTACCTCGACGCCCTGCGTCGCGGCGTCTGGCTGATCGCGACGATCGCGATCGTCGTCACCGTCGCCGTCGCGGTGATCTCGCGCGCTCAGGCCAAGAGCTACAGCGCGACGGCGCACATCATCTACAACCCCACCACCAGCCCGCTGCAGTCGACCGAAGCCGCGTCCCTGCAGCGCCAGTTGGCGACCTTCCAGTACCTCGCGCAGACCCCCGCCGTGATCGCCAGGGCCGCCGCGCAGCTGTCGGAACCGCCCGCCACGCTGAAAGCCGCGATCGGCGTCGCGACCGAAGAAAGCACGAACATCATCACGGTCTCCGCCAGCGCCCCGCGGGCCGCGCTGTCGGCGGCGCGGGCCAACGCGGTCGCGCGCGCGTTCCTCGCCGAACAGACGGCCAGCCAGAACCTCGGCCTCGCCAACGCCGAGAGCCAGCTCAAAGCGCAGATCGCGCAGCTGCGCGGGACACCGGGCTCGGAAGCCGAGATAGCGGCGCTGCAGCAGCGCATCAGCGCGCTGCAGATCGGCGCAGCCGGCACCGCCTCGGAGCTGCAGCTCGCCGGGGTCGCGACCCCGCCGGAATCGCCGGCCTCCCCCCACCCGGCCCGCAACGCGGTCGTGGCGCTGTTCGCGGCGCTGCTGATCGGCGTGCTGGTGGTACTCGCCCGCGACCAGCTGCGCCCCCGCTTCACGACCCCGCGAGAGCTGGGACAGACGCTGGGCCTCACGGTGCTGACGGGCGTGCCCTACCGCCACCGCCTCGGCACGCGGCAGCGGCGCCGCGCGCTGGCGGGGCTCGAGCTGGAGGCCTACGACGTGCTGCAGGCGTCGGTGCGGCTGCTCGGGACAAACGGCGCCGGCCCGCGCGTGCTGCTGGTGACGAGCGCCACCCACGGCGAGGGCAAGACGACCGTCACCGCGAGCCTCGCGCGCTCGCTCGCGCGGGCCGGCCAGCGCACGCTGGCGATCTCGGGCGACATGCGCTCGCCGAGCCTGCACTCCCAGCTCGGGCTCCCGGGCGCGCCGGGGCTGTCGGACTGCCTGCTGGCCGCCGAGCGCGGGACGGGAGAGCTCGAGCAGACGCTGGAGCGCAGCATCAGGGAGGCGCCGGGGGACCTCGGCCTGGAGTTGCTGGCGGCGGGGCCGACGCCCGCGGACCCCAGCTCGCTGCTGTCGGGCCCCGCGCTCGCCGCGGTCTTCGAGACGCTGCGGGCGCTCGACTACGGCTACATCCTGATCGACTCCCCCCCGGCCCTGGGACTGAGCGACACCCAGTTCCTGGCCCGCCAGGCCGACGACGTGCTGGTCGTCGCGCGGCTGGACCGCGTGACCCCCGACCAGGGCCGCGACCTCGTCGACCTGCTCCGGCGCCTGCGGATCGCCCCGATCGGCCTCGTCGTCGTCGGCGCCCGGGCGGAAATCTCGCCGTACTACATGACCGAGCATCACCCGCCAGGGACCCCGGTCGCGGAGCGCCCGGCGATACCTGCGCCGCACTGAGCGCCCGGCTGGGGGCGGGCGGTCGCTGGTTGCAATCCAGTCCTCCCGATCGGGCTCGAAATCCCCGAAAAGGACGTCCGATCTCGAAGTCAGCATGTCGAGGAATGCCGCCATCCCGTCGTCGCCGCCAGGCCGAGCAGCAACACGGCCAGAACAGCAAGGTGTACGTGCCGATCTTGCGAGAGATCGTCCGTCGCGCGTACTCCGAGGGCGCCATGCGCATCGAGTTCACACTCGAGGACGTTCGCCAGGTCGCCGTCGATCTCGATATCGAGATCCGGAACCCGGCGGACATCGTCTACAGGATGCGGTCCCGGACACGGCTGCCGGATGACATCCTCGATCTGGGCTTCACGGTGCTCCACGGCATCGGACGCGGCGAATACGCGCTCGAGATCGGCGGGGAGGCGATTCTCCATCTCCCAGAACACGAGGTGCTGGATCACAACGATCAGACCCCGCTTCCTGTTCGCCGGCTGCTGCCCGAAGATCTATCCGAGCTCGACGAGCAGGGTCTCCTCACGATGGTCGGCTATTCCAAGCTGCTTGACCACTTCACGGGCTTGACGGTGTACCGGCTGCGCTCTCACGTTCGCCGCAGCGTCCCCAACATCGGACAGGCAGAGCTGGACGAGATCGATGTGGGTGTCGCCCTACGCGACGACGAGATCCCAGTTGTGTTCCCGATCGAGGCCAAGGCTGCAGACGAGGTGATCAACCGAGTACAGGTCGCTAGAGCAGTCGCCTATTGCATGACCTACTTTCCCGGTCACGAGATCAGGCCACTTGTCGTGAAGCTGACCACCGACGGGGTGATCCATTTCTTGGAGCTTCGTCCAACGACGTCGCTTCCCGGCCTTCGCGTGGTCAACTCGTGCGGCTATCGCCTACGAATGTCCAAGCGACAACGCGAGCTGGTCAAGGCGACTCGAGCGACTCTCGACAAAGGTGCCGTTGAGGAACCTCGTCTCCTGTTTTCTGAGGATGAGGACGGATGAGTGCGCCTGTCTGCGCTGACCTGTTTTGCGGCTGCGGAGGACTATCTACAGGACTACTGGACGCGGGCATCGAGGTGCGCGTTGGAGTCGATAGCGACGCGCCCAGTATCGCCACGTTCGACCTCAACCATGCCGCACGTGGGTCAACAGGTGTCGAGCGCGATGTACGGGAGCTGAGCGGTACGGAACTCCTCGATCTCGCGGGTGCCCCAATCCAGCTACTCGTCGGTGGTCCGCCCTGCCAGCCGTTCAGCGTGGCAGGGAAACGTCGCGGCCTGGCCGATCACCGCGGCGACCTGATCTTTGAGTTTGTGCGCATCCTCAGCGAGACGTACGCCGATGCCTATATCTTCGAGAACGTACCGAATCTAGCCAGCGTCGCCGAGGGCGAGATACTGGACGATCTACTTGCTGCCTTCGATGAGATCGGCTACAGCGCCACGATGCGCCAGCTACTCGCCGCCGACTACGGTGTTGCGCAGATGCGTAAGCGGTTGTTCATCGTGGGTACGCGCGAGCGGGGCGCAATCCCGATGCCGCCCATCGCGACCTATGCGGCGCAGGCCAACGGCAAGCTCCGGTACATCACCGCGCGCGAAGTGCTTGAGGATCTCCCAGACTTCGGAGACCCGGGGGTAGAGGCTATCGCCAACCACGAGCCGACATTCCATTCTGAGGCGATGCTCGCTGCGTTCGCTCAGCAAGCCCCTGGCACTCGCGAGCCGAAATCGCGCCACGATCGGCTGCACCCGGATCGCCCGAGCTACACGCTCCGAGCCGGAACGGGCAACTTCTCGCCGCTGCGACCCGTCCACTACACGTACGACCGTGTCCTGAGCGTTCGCGAGTGCGCGCGCGTCCAGTCGTTCTCAGACGATTTCCATTGGCCCGACGAGCAGTCGCGACTTCAGCAATATCGGCAGGTCGGCAATGCCGTTCCGCCGCTGCTCGCTCGCGTCGTCGGCGAACACGTCGCGGGATTTATGAGCTGGCCTCTCAGCGATTCCCGTTTTGCCGTTGACGGTCCGCCCGAGTACTTGCGGTTGACGTTGGCTCAGCGGCTTGAGCGTCGAGCGCAATACATGCGCGGAGGCGCTTCCGGTTCAAGCCCGGTACACATGCTGCAGTGACCGACAACCGCACTCCCGAGCAGCGCCACCGGATCATGACGACTATTTGACGAGCCCGCTCCCGCCCAAGACATGTGAGTGAAGCCCCCCGCGCCGGACCATGACCCCGGCCCAGATCAGCGCGGCAACGACCCACAGGTGGCGCCAGTGCAGGGTGTCGACGACGAAGCTGTTGGCGATCAGGCCGCACCACGCGGCCAGCAGCGCGGCGGCGCTGATGCCGTGGGTGTCGCGACCGCGCACCACGTTGACGACCGCGAAGATCAGGGTCGCGATCACCAGCGCCACGATCACCAGCAGGCCGAGGACCCCCTGCTCGGAGATCGAGCGGACGTAGAGGCTGTGGCTGGCCACCGGCGAGACCACTTCGAACTGTCCGGGGCCGAGCCCGAACGGGTGGTCCAGACCGACGTGCAGCCCGCGTTCCTGCGCGGCGAAACGGCTGGTGTCATAGCTCTGCAGGTGGGCGCGCTGCTCGAGGAAGCCCAGCGATCCTGTCACCACGACGGCGCCCGCGATCGCGGCGCCCGCGACGAGGACCACCACCACCAGCGTGATCGCGCGCCGATCCGGGCGGCGCAGGATCGCGACCGCGATCAGCACGACGAGGCCGATCGCGAGGTTCAGCCAGGCTGCGCGCGAGTAGGAGAAGACGACGCCGCCGAACAGCGCCAGCAGGCACACGAGCATCAACCACCTGGGTATCTTCAGCAGCCTCGGGCGCAGCAGCTCCTCGGCGAGGATCAGGGCGATCGGGACGAGGAACGGCCCGAAGACGTTGGGATCCTTGAACAGCCCCTTGGCCCGCTGGCCGTCGCCGATCAGCACGGTGTGCAGCGGGAAGTGGACGAACAGCGCCGCCGACGCCGCGACCGCCGAGAGCGTCGCGGTGAACAGGTAGGCGCGCACCAGCCGCCGCGCCCGCGCGGGGCGATCGACGTAGGCGCAGAGCCACAGGCTGAACAGGCACAGGTAGAGGGTGATCAGGAAGAACCGCCCGGCAGTGGCCCAGTCGATCACGTCCATCGCCGAGAGCAAGTTGAGCACCAGGAAGCCGAACACCAGCAGCGTCGCGGTGCGCGGCACGCGCCCGAGGCCAAAGCGCCCGGTGACGGCGGCCACCGCCATCACCAGGCCGAACAGCGCGTCCGACGGGGCCGGCTCGACAAGCACGACGGCGAGCAGCAGAAAGCCGATGTAAACCGCGAGGTCGTAGCGAGCGACAACCAGCGCGATCCCCGCCAGCAGCAGCAGCCCGCCCGCGAGGGCCACGCTCATCGAGATCACAATCCGGGATCGTAACCGCGGCCTCCGCGGAATCGGGCATGATGGACAATCGAGCGGTCCATGATCGACCTGCACAGCCACGTGCTCTGGGGCATCGACGACGGCCCCGACACGATCGAGGGCTCGGTGGCGCTGGCGCGCGCCGCCGTCGCGGCCGGGACGCACACACTCGTCGCCACGCCGCACGTGAGTCCGCGCTATCCCAACGACGCGGCCACGATCGCGCGGCTGGTGGACGAGCTGCGTGCGCGGCTGGCCGCGGAGGAGGTGTCGCTGGAGCTGCTCGCAGGCGCCGAGATCGCGCTGACGCGCCTCGCCGACGTCGAGCCCGCGCAGATGGGGCTCGGGGGAGGGCCGTGGCTGCTGATCGAGTGCCCCTTCGCCCCGGCCGTCGGCGGCCTGGAGGCGATCCTGTCAGAGCTGCAGCGCCGCGGCCGGCACATCCTGCTGGCGCACCCCGAGCGCTGCCCGACCTTCCAACGCGACCCGCAGATGCTGGCGCGGCTCGTCGACGGGGGGATCCTCACGTCGATCACCGCCGGCTCGCTCGTCGGCGACTTCGGTGAGGGGGTGCGCCGCTTCGCCCTGGAGCTCGTGCGCGGAGACCTCGTCCACAACGTCGCCTCCGACGCCCACGACACCGTGCGCCGCCCCCCCGATATCGCCGACCGGCTCGAGCGGGCGGGCCTGGCGCCGCTCGCCGATTGGCTGACCCGCGAAGTGCCCGCCGCGATCGTCAGCGGCGGGGAGATCCCTCCCCACCCGGCCGTCGTTCTTCCCGATCTCATCACGGACGACGGCCCACGACGGTCCAAAAGGCGGTTCGGCCGGGTTTCCTGAAGGCGATCGGGAGGGCGGCGGGTCGCTCAGGTGGTCCTGATGATCAGCACCGAGCAGGGGGCGTGGTGGGAGACCTTGTTGGGGACGGAGCCCAGCAGGAAGCGTTTGGCGCCGGTCATGCCCTTGTTGCCGACCACGATCAGGTCGGCGCCGCGCTCCTCGGCGACGTCGAGGATCGCGTCGGCGGGGTCGCCCTGGCGGGGATAGACGTTGACGGGCACCCCGACCTCGCGGGCCGGCGCGGCGGCGGCGTCCAGTGTGGCGTCGACGTCCTCGCGAGGGCTGATCGCCCACTCCAGGTCCTCGGGGGCGTCGCGGCGCTCTTCGCGCAGGCGCGGGGCGGGCACGGGCTCATAGGCGCTGACGATCTCCAGCGACGCCCCGACGGCGCGGGCCAGTTCGGTGGCCTGGCGCACCGCCTCGCCGGCGGTCTCGGAGCCGTCGGTGCCGACCACGATCGATTTGAACATGACTCTCCCCTGCCTTTCACACGAGCTTCACGATGGCGATCACCATCCCGATCAGCACGAACACCACAATCGCGACCTGCATCCAGATCCAGGTCGGGTTCATTGACGCGGAAGCCTAGCGGCCGCGACTATCGTATGGGGAATGGCAGGATGCCAGAGCAAGCCCACGGCGGGGCGCCTTCGCAAGCTCATGGCCGGACCCCAACACAAGTCTGTCGCCGGACGCCTTCGCAAGCCCGTCGCCGGACGTCAAAGCAGGCCCGCCGCCGGACGCGTGCGCCAGTTCGCGGCCGTCTGGACGGTGGCCGTGCTCTGCGTCGCGGGGTCGGCGGCGGCGGCCGGCGGGGCGGGAGGGGCCACGGGGGCCCAAACTTCGACGGCGCCGCGGGGGGGATCAACATCCCGGGCCTTGGCGCGGGCTCTCAGCCGGCGCAGGCCGACCGGTCGATCGCGATGGCGCGGGCGCTGCACGCGAGGCTGGTGCGCATCGCGGTGCCGTGGTCGACGTTGGAGCCGCGCGAACCCAACCAGGTCGACCCGCATGCGCTGGCGTTCCTGGATCGGCTGACGGCCGACGCGGCGCAGGCCGGCATCGGGGTGATCGTGACCGTCGACAGCACCCCCTGCTGGGCGTCCTCGGCGCCGGCGGCGCTGCTGAGCCGGTGCGTCCCGGGGGGCTGGACCAAGGCCAACGCGTGGCCCCCGCGCGAACCCTCGGCGTATGCCGCGTTGGTCGGCTACCTGGCCGCGCGCTACGGCACGCGCCTGGCGGCGATCGAGATCTACAACGAGCCCGACCAGGCCAACGAACTCTACTTCGCGGGGCCCGAAAAACCCCAACGCTACGCGGCGATACTGCGCGCGGCGTACCCGGCGATCAAGCGGGCCGACCCGGCGGTCCAGGTGCTGGCGGGCTCGCTGGTGGGCTCCAACGGGGTCTTCCTGCGCGCGCTGTACGCGGCCGGGATCAAGGGCTACTACGACGGCCTGGCGGTGCACTTCTACAACCTGGTGCTCGCGTCGCTGCGGGCGATCCACGAAGTGCAGCTCGCCAATGGCGACGGCACGCCGCTGTGGCTGGACGAGTTCGGCTGGAGCAGCTGCTGGCCGCGCCAGCGGACCCAGCAGGAACAGGCGTGTGTCACCCGCGGCGCCCAGGCGGCGAACATCGCCAACGCCTTCCGCTCGCTGGCGCACACTCCGTATGTCGCGGCGGAGGTGCTCTACGCGCCGCAGGACTGCCCCGGCGAAAACTTCGGGGTGCTCACCGCGAGGGGGGCCCACAAGCCCTCCTTCGCGGCGCTCTCGCGGGTCCTGGCCTCCCCGTTCGGGAGTCCCAGACCCGTGACCCTGCGCCTGCGCCGCCGGGGCGGCCAGGTCGTCGCGAGCGGCGCGGGGCCGGTCGGCGACTACATGCAGCTCGAAGCCTTTCGGGGCAGCGTGCTGCGCTACCGCGCGCTGTTCACGCTGGACCGCTTCAACCGCTACTCGATCCCGCTGCCGCGAGTGCTGGGCACGCACGGCCTGCGGGTGCGCGTCTATCAGTACTGGGCCGGGGCCGGCCGGGACGCACAGCGCAGCATCTGATCGTGCGGGCCGGGGGCCGGACCGCCGCTGGCCGGTCGGCGGTCGGCGGTCGGCGGCCCGATCACTCGGCGTTGCGAAACAGCGCGCCGAAAGTCAGCGCGAGGATCTTGAGGTCGAGCCCGAGCGACCAGTGGGCGATGTAGTAGTTGTCCCACTCGACCCGCTCGGCGAGCGAGGTCTGGCCGCGCAGGCCGTGCACCTGGGCCCAGCCGGTGATCCCGGACTTGACGCGGTGGCGGTCGCCGTAGCGGGCGATGTCCTGGCGGAACAGCTCGACGAACTCGGGGCGCTCGGGGCGGGGGCCGATGAGGCTCATCTCCCCGCGCAGCACGTTGAAGAGCTGCGGCAGCTCGTCGAGCGAGGTGCGGCGCAGGATGCGCCCGACGAGCGTGCGGCGGTCCGCGCCCTCGACCCCGCCGGGTCGCGCGGTACTCGCTCGGCCCGGCGCCGGCTCACCGGGACGCCGGCGGCGGTCGGTCATGCCGCATGGAGCGCGAACTTGTAGAGGTCGAACATCTTGCCGTCGCGCCCGACGCGGCGCTGGCGAAAGAGGATCGGCCCCGGCGAGCTGAGGCGCACGGCGAGCGCGGCGCAGACCAGGACCGGCGCGAGCAGGACGCAGCAGCAGCGCGGCGAACACGCGGTCGAAGGCGTGCTTGAGCGCGAACTGCGAGGCCGCGGGGGTTGACGCTGGTGAAGGACATCAGCGGCAGCCCGCCGACGGTGTCGTAGCCGACGCGGTTGTTGATCGTGTCGAACATCCGCGGCACCACCGAGACCTCGACGCCGAGCTCCTGGCAGTGCTGGATCAGGCGGCTGACGCGGGCGTCGGCGACCGAGGAGAACGCGACGATCAGGTTGCGACGCCGGTGCGGCGCACGATCTCGTCGAGGTCCTCGGCGGTCCCGAGCACGGGCACGTCGCGGCCGCCGACTTCGGCGAGCGGGCGGGGGTCCTCGTCGAGGAAGCCGACCGGGCTGAGGCCGTACTCGGGATGGGCCTCCAGCCGCCGCGCGACCTGGGCGCCGACGAGGCCGGCGCCCACGATCAGCACGGGCCGCCCGACGAGCCCGCGGCTGCGCGCCCAGCGCTGGGCGAGCGCGAGCGCGATGCGCCCGCAGGCCGAGGGCGAGCAGCGCGAACAGCCAGGCGCGCAACCCAGTCGGCCTGGCGGGGAGGCTGCCCGTTGGCGAAGAGCCCGATCATCGCGACGGCCATCGCGGCGACGGAGACCGCGCTGACGACGGGGACGAGCCCGTCGAGGATCAGCGCGCGCAGCCGCGTGCGGTAGAGCCCGCGCAGGTAGAGCAGGAGCATCGTCAGCGCCGGCAGCGCCAGCAGCGGGGCCTGCAGCGGCGGGGGCGTGCAGGGCGCGCCCAGCCCGCCGAGCGGCGAGCGACGACGGCGAGGCAGAGCAGCACGCAGTCGACGGCGGGGCGCACGACGCTCCAGCCGGGCTCCTCCAGCAGCCGCTGCAGCGGCCCGCGAAAGACTCCCGGCGCGGCGCCGAGCGCGGCCCCGGGGCGGGCGCGCCGCGGGTAGCCGGCCGGGGCAGCGGGAGGCTCGTGGTCTGCTGGGTGAGGCGGGGGCCGTTCATGGTGTCTTGGGGGTCCGGTCGCTCGATGCGATTGAACGGTGGGGCGCTTCGATTGCACGGTGCTGCGGTCCGCGCCAAACGTACGGTGAAGACGGCGCGCGAGGCGTCAGCGCGGCGGCGACCAGCGGGCAGCGCGAGGTCGGCGCCGGAGAACCACGAGCTCGCGGCGCTCTGAGTGATCGCCGTCGGGCTCCGGTCCCCCGACTGGGATACGCAGACGGGCGGCGCTGCGGATGCGCCCGCGGCGGCGCCCGGCCGCGGTTCGCGACCGTGTCGCGCGTGGGCCCTCCGAGCAGATTCGCTGCCGCCGGGGCGTCGGCGTCCGCGGCGGAGCCGCTCCCGCGCGCTGCCCGCGGTCGTGGCGTTCGCCACGTCGTCGGCGGCCGCTGGCCGACGAACCGCCGGAGGAGCCTGAGCCGGATGAGCCGGAGCCCGGGCCGTTGAGCAGCGTGGCGCCGAGGATCGCCTGGGCGCCGGCGCCGGGCCCGCCGTAGCCGCTGAGCAGCGGCGCGCCGGCGAGCGCGGCGGCGGGCAGCGAGCGCGGACGGACCCGCGAGCAGGGCGAGTGTGACACGATGGTGCGCTGGCGTTTCATTGTTCCCAACCTTGGGTTTCGTTGCGGCCCGAGCGACCCTCGGTCGCTCTTTCCATGCCTGTGCCCGTCGTCGCCGCCCCCATGCGTTTCGCGGTCGGCGCGCGGCCACCGCGCGGAGATCGGCGATCGGATCGGGCTTTCTTTATCAACGTAGCGAAGCGAGAATGGCTGTCGACCTAACAACTCCCGATCTGACACCGTATTTCACCCAGTCTCACAAGAGTTGCTGAGCATTGCGCAGGATTGAGCGGTTCAGTTCGCGCGACGTCCACGCCCCGCCCGCGGCGCACGCGGCAGCAGCGCTTCGCGGGTGAGCGGATCCCGCGGGTCCAGCCGCGCAGCGCGCTGCGAGCAGCGCCAGCGCGCGCCGACGTCGCCGCCTGGCGGAGGCGATCGCGCCGCGCTCGAGCGTCGCGTAGGCTTCGCCGGGGGTGCGCCGCAGCGCCAGCGCGAACTCGCGGTCGGCGCGCCGCGGTTCGCCGAGGCGCAGCGCGATGCTGCCGGCCACGACGTACGGTTCGTCGCTCAGCGGGTTCAGCCGCGCGGCGTCGTGCAGGCGCGCGTACGCCGCGACGGGTCCCGCGCCCAGACGCGCGCGGCGCTCTGCACCTGCAGCTCGCTCAGCCACGGCGCCGCCAGCGAGGCGGCGGCGGCGAGGGCGACGAGCAGGCAGGCGATGGCCACCAGCGGGCCGGCGCCCACAGCTCTGTCGGGAGTCGGCGGTGTATATGTTTTCCTTGGGACGCGTATAGCGCATCGGTATACGCGCAGCCGGATTTTGAACGCGGCGCCAGCGCGCAGGCGAGGCCGAGCAGCGCGAACGCCGGGGCCCCGAGGCCGGCGAACTCCCAGAACCAGTCGAACGAGCCGTGGACGACCCAGTAGGCGAAGCCCGCGACGGCCGCCGCGGCGACGGCGCGCGCGAGCCGGTCGGGCGAGCGACATCGCCGCGCGCACGGCCGCGAGCAGCGCCGCGCCGAGGCCGACGACCGCGAGCAGCGCCCCGACCAGCCCGGTCTGGGCGAGCGTGCGCAGCTCGACGCTGTGCGGATAGCGCGGCGTCTCGCTGCTGCGCCCGTGGGCGAGGTACTGCTCGGCGAAGTTGTCGGCGCCGATCCCCAGCAGCGGGTGGGCGGCGAATTCGTCGAGCGCGACGCGATAGAAGTCGTAGCGGTTGCTGCCCAGCCCGCTCGACCAGCCGGCTGCCGCCGGTGCTGTTGGCGCGCGTAGCCGCTGGGGCTCTTGAACGTGTCCCAGGCGTGCCGGACGCGCGCGACCGGGTTGCCCGCGGCGACCCAGCCGCCGGCGAGCACCGCGACGAGCGCGGCGATCGCGACCGCGCCGCCGGCCGCGGTGCGCGCGCGCCGCGGCTCGCGGGCGCGAGCGCCCGCGGCGGCCCTCGAGCGCGGCGCGCGAGGCCACCACGCAGCGCGACCGACCAGCGCGGCGGCGAACATCGCGACGCGTCGCCGCCATGGCACCGCCGCGGTCGACGTCGCTGCCCCTTCGAGCCGTTCGCCGACGCGCAGCACCGCCGGGCGCCGCGGCGGCGATGCCGGCGGCGACGGGCACGAGCAGCGCGAACGTGCGCACGCGCCCGGGCAGCAGCGCGAACACGAGCACGAGCATCACCGGCGTCGCGTACAGCGACGCCCCGGCTCTGGCTGAGCAGCGCGACCTCCGCGAGCAGCACCGCCCCCCCGGCGAGCGCCCCGCGCAGGCCCCAGGGCAGCCGCGGGCCGCGCGCCAGCAGCAGCGCCGGCCAGAACGCCATCAGCCACTGCGCGGCGTCGGCGTTGGCGTAGCCCGCCGGGTAGACCAGGCGCCCGCCGGGGAGCAGCGCCTCCAGGCGCGCGGCGCTCGCGGCGGCGGCGTCGACGTGCAGCGCGGTGAACGCCGCGAGGCACGATCAGCGCGAGCGTCCACGCGCACAGCAGCAGCGCCGCCGCTGGCGCCCCGCTGGGGCCAGCACGCGAACAGCGCGAAGACGAGCAGGTAGAGCAGCGTGCGGTTGGCCCCTTCCCAGGCGTCGCCGGGCACCGCGGCCCACAGGATCGAGAGGAAGCTGAGCGCGGTGTAGGCCGCCAGGCACAGCAGCGCGATCCGCACCGGCGCCGGGATCTCCGCGACGCGCAGCGCGCACCGCGACCAGCGCGATCGCGAGCAGCGCCAGCACGATCAGCCCGCCGGGCGCCCAGTGGGTCAGCGGGTAGCCGGCCTGGCTGGTCGCCCAGACCACCAACAGGGCGAGCGCGGCGAGCGCGGGCACGGTCGCGGGCGGCCGCGCGCAGCGGCGCCGAGAGCCGCTCGTAGTCATCGCGGCCGAGCGATAATCGCCGGCCGTGGCCGGGATAATCAGCCGCAGACGCTGAGCTCGCGGTTCTACGAGGAGGCTACACCCCGGACCCCGCCGAGGCAGCCGCAGACGTCGCGCTGGCGGGCGCTGGGGCGCGTCGGCAAGGCCGACCACGTGATCGCGCTGTGCGCGCGCGCGGGGCTGGCGCCGGCGCAGCACGCTGGAGGTCGGCTGCGGCGACGGCGCGCTGCTGTGCGAGCTGCGCCGCCGCGGCTTCGGCGAGCGTCTCGCCGGGGTCGAGATCGCCCCGGCGGCCGTCGAGATCGCGCGCGCGCGCGCGGAGATCGACGCGGTCGAGCTCTACGACGGCGGCGCCTGCGCGGCCGCCGACGGGCGCCTACGAGCTCGGCATCCTCTCGCACGTGCTCGAGCACGTCGCCCGACCCGGCGGCGCTGCTGGCCGAGGTCGGCGCGGGCGTGCCGCGCGGTCGTCGTGGAGGTGCCGCTGGAGGACAACCTCTCGGCGCGCCGCGCCGCCAAGCGGGCGCACGCCGCGCGAGGTCGGCCACCTCCAGCGCCTGAGCCGCGCGGCGGCCCGCGCGATCGTCGGCCGCGCGGGGCTGCGCGTGGCGGGCGAGCTCGAGGATCCGCTGCCGCTGGAGGTCCACCGCTTCCTCGCCGCCCATCGCCTCCGCGCGCGGGCGCGCGGCCACGGCGCAAGTGGGCGCTGCGCGCCGGCCTGCACCGCGTCGCGCCGCGCGTCGCGCGGCGGCTGTTCACGGTGCACTACGCCTGTCTGTGCCTGCCCCTCGAGGTCTGCACAGCGCGTCCCTGTCCACCGTCGACGGCAAGCCACAGCTGCAACCCGACCGCGGACCCCGGAAGGGGTCCCGACCAAGGATCACCCCGATCTGGGTCGCCGGCCGCGTAGCGCCGGCGAGCAGCAGCGAGAGCACGCGGCCCATCAGCTCGTCGGGGACCGCCGTCGGGGTCGGCCATCTTCTGGCGGGCGATGCCGTCGGCGAGCGCGTCGATCGCGATCGCCAGCTGCTCCGCCGGCAGCGCCAGCTCCAGCTCGAACTCGCGCGCGCCGTCGGCGATCAGCCGCGTCAGCACCTGGCGCGCCGCGCGCGAAGCTCGCGGCGACCCGCTGCGGCGCGACCTTGGGGTCGCGCGCGGCGTAGGCCCAGAACTCCATGAACAGCAGCAGCAGCTCCGGCTCGCGCTCGATCATCGCCATCCAGTGCTCGCGCGCCGCCGCGCGCGCGCTCGGCGACCGAGGCGCGCTCGTCGCACGGCCTCCGCGATCTCGCGCGCGTGCTCGTCGATCTCGCGCTCCATCAGCGCCAGGAAGAGGTCCTCCTTGCCGTCGAAGTTCGAGTACAGCGCGCCCGTCGAGTAGCCCGCCTCGGCCGCGATCTCCTCGACCGACGCGCCGTGGAAGCCGCGGCGCGCGAACACCGTGCGCGCCGCCGCCAGCAGGCGCTCGCGCGTGAGCGCCTTGCTCTGCTCGCGGGTCAGGCGCATCGTGGCCACCGCTCAATCCTACCTACCGTCGACCGCTTGACAGAGCGATCGCTATTGCGATAACGTTCATTATCCGTAGGTCGGCTGCTCGATCCCGGCACGCGCGCACGCGAGGAGCGATCGCCCATGGCGCAGCCAAGCACGACCAGGAGCGATGACATGGCAGCACCACCGCACAGGCTCGGCGGACGCGAACCTGCCGAAGCCTGCCCGCCGACGCGATCTCCTACGAGGACCTCTACGCGCGCTGGGAGCGCGGCAACTGGAGCGCGATGGAGCTCGACTTCACCGAGGACGCGCGCCAGTGGCGCGAGGAGTTCACCGAGTTCGAGCGCCAGGCCGCGCTGTGGAACTACGCGCTGTTCTTCTGGGGCGAGGACGCGGTCGCGGACAACCTCTCCCCCTACATCGACGCCGCGCCGCGCGAGGAGCAGAAGTACTTCCTCGCCACCCAGCAGGTCGACGAGGCCCGCCACGCGGTGTTCTTCAAGCGCTTCATGCAGGAGGTCTGCGGGATCGGCGACGGCTCGATGGCCAGCGGCCTGAACGCGATCAAGCCGCAGCTCACCGCCGGGCTTTCGCAAGATCTTCGATCGCCTCGACACGATGGCCGACGAGCTGCGCGCCGACCGCTCGCGCCCGAAGCTCGCCGCCGCGGTGACGCTCTACCACGTCGTCATCGAGGCGACCCTCGCCCAGCCCGGCCAGCACTTGATCTGCAGCTACCTGGAGGAGCGCGACCTGCTGCCCGCCTTCCGCGCGGGCATGGAGAACATCTCCGCCGACGAGCAGCGCCACATCGGCTTCGGCGTCAAGCTGCTCTCCGACCTCAAGCGCGAAGACCCCGTCGGCGTCCCCAAGGCCGTCGCCGGGCCTGCTGCGCGACGTCATGCCGCTACACCGCCCAGGTGCTGATGCCGCCGGGCTGGGACGAGCGCTACCTGACCTGCTTCGGCTACACCTTCGACGAGATCGGCGGCGAGGGCGCGCACTCGCTGCATGACCAAGCTGCGCTCCGCGGGCCTGCCGCCGGAGACGCTGCCCGGCCCGCCGATGATGCCCCCGGGCCTGCACCCCGAGGAGCTCTCCCAGCGCGGGCGGCAGCTCGCCCAGGCCGGCATCATCGGCGTGCGCGAAGGCCCCAGCAGGCGCGACCCCGAGACGGTCGAGCTGCTGTTCGACACGATCCGCCGCCAGGTCAACCCCGACCACGGCCTGCGCCGCCCGCACCACCTTCCAGTGGGAGTTCACCGACCCCGACGTCCCCACCTGGCACCTCACCGTCAACAACGGCTCCAGCACCGTCGAGCAGGGCGAGCTCGCCCAACCCCGACCTGCGCCTGCGCGTCTCCTACCAGGACTGGGTCGACATCGTCGGCGAGCGCCTCAATCCGCTGCGCGCGGTCGCCACCGGCCGCCTGCGCCCGCGCGGCAACCCGCTCGCGCTGCGGAGCCTCACGAAGGTCTTCCCGCGCGGCTGAGCCACGTCCGCGGCGGGCCGAACATGCCGCGCACCGCAGCCTCTCCCGGGCTGGGTCCGTTCCGCCGCCGGCCGAGACCCTGCCGGCCGGGCCGAGGCCCTACGGCCCGAACGTCCCGTTCGGCGCGGCATCGCGGCCCTCGGTGCGCGGGGCGGCGGGTATCTGCGGTCGAGCTGACCCGAATCGGAGCTCCGGTGGATGCCGCCCGCGCAGTGGCAGTCGCAGGGCGCGTCGCGGAAGCCGTCGCGAGCGGGCGAGCTGTTCGAGCCCGAACTCGCGCTGGGCCCGGCCGCGCCGCGGCGCCGGAGGTGGACGGACGCGAGCAGTGGCGAGCCGGTCGCCGCGTCGGCGGCCCGTGCGCCTGCGGCCGACGAGCCGCCGGATAGGGCGAGCCGGCCGAGCCGAGCGCGGTCGGCTCAAGCCCCGCGGTCCCGGTGGAGGCGCTGGCGAGGTAGGCCGGCGCCATCAGCGCCGACTCTCGATGGCCATGCCGGCGGGTGGTCGCGGCGTGGTGCGGGAACGGCGAGCGCCACGCAGCCGACCCCCAGCGCCAGCAGGCAGCTCACCGCGAGCTTGGCTCCGACCGAGCCGCCCAGCAGCCAGCTCCCGCCGGCGCCGCCGACCCGGCCGCGCCCGCGCGGGAGGCCGGCCCCCATCCCTGCCCCCGCGCCCGTGCCGGCCCCGGCGCCGACCCCCGCGCTGCCCGCCCCGGTGCCGACCCCCGACCTGCACCAACCCCCGCGCCGGCCCCGCCAGCCCCAGCCCGCGCCGGCCTTGGCCCCGGCGCCCGCGCCCGCCTGGCGCCCGCACCGGCGCCGACGCGGCGCCGATCACCTGCCCAAGGCAGCGCCGGCAGCGGCAGCACCGCGGCGAGGCCGCGCAGCGAGAGGACATACGCACGGCACGCCGGGCACTCGCGCTGGTGCAGGCGCGCCAGCCGGTAGCGCTCGCCGCGCGGGGTCGAGGATGCCGAAGGCCAGGCCGCGCATCAGCGAGGCCTGCTGCTCGCACCAGCCGCCGCCGCGGATCGTCTGCAGCAGCTCGCCGACCTTGCCCGCCACGCCGGGGCGGCCGGGGCCGCGGCCCTCCATCAGCTTGCGCATCCGCGCCTCGCTGATGCCCATCCGCGCCGCGGCCTGCGCGCGAGAGGCCCTGCAGGTAGCAGAGGCTCGCGGCCTCGCACTCGCGCTCGCTGAGACGGCCGCGCAGCGCCTCGAACAGCTGGCGCAGCCGCGCGCGGTCGTCCAGCTCGGCCGCGAGGTCGCGCTCGCGCAGCGGCCGCCCGCGCCGCCCTCGCCGTCGATCCCGACACGCGTCGCGGGAGCGCGGCGGCGGGAGCGGTGCTCGTCGATCGCGCGGCGATACGTCACCAGCGCCAGCCAGCCCGCGGGGTTGGCGATCTCGCGACCCTCCAGCACCGCCGCGTACAGACCCTGCCAGGCCTGCGCGTAGCACGCTTCCAGGTCGGCCCCGTCGAGCCGCACCCCGCTGGCGCGCAGGCGCGCGACGACGACCGTCGAGCACCTCCTCGCGCAGCCCCTCGAACTCCTCGCGCAGCAGGCGCTCGGCGCGGTAGCGGCGCAGGGTCAGCGGGCTCACCGCCCCGCAGCTTACGAACTAGCCTCGAGTTGGTCGAATCGTCCGATTTGACTGACAGTTGTCTGCCGCATGTCCGCGCCGCGGCGGTGCGCCTCGTGCCACCGCACGACGCTGTCCAGCGCCTGCTCCAGATCCCACATCGGCCGCCAGCCCAGATCACGTTCGGCCTTGCTCGAGTCAAGCGCCAGGTGGGCCGCCTCGGGTGGGCCCGTCTCTCCGGCTGCATCCCCGCCCGCCTCTCCGTCGGGCTCCCACCGCAGCGCGCCGCCCCACTGCTCGGCCAGCCGCTCCACGATCCAGCGCACCGGACGGGCATCCTGCGGCGGCGGGGCCGAAGTTCCACGCGCTCGCCGCCGGTTCTTGCCCGCGCCAGAGCTCCTGGGCGAGCGTCAGGTAGCCGCTGAGCGGGTTGAGCACGTGCTGCCAGGGACGTACCGCCTCGGGGTTGCGCACCCTCACCGGCGCTCCCGCCTCCATCGCGCGGACGATGTCGGGGATCAGCCGGTCCGCGCCCCAGTCGCCGCCGCCGATCACGTTGCCCGCGCGCGCCGTCGCGACTTTGGTCCTCGCCGGCCCCGCGGAATCGTCAGTGAAGAAGGAGCTGCCGGTAGGCGGCCGTCACCAGCTCGGCGCAGGCCTTCGAGCTCGAGTAGGGATCGGCGCCGCCGAGCGGGTTCGCCCTCGACGAACCGCCGCGTGCCGTCGGCGGGGTTCTCGTAGCACTTGTCGGAGGTCACCACCACCACCGCACGCTCCTCCTCGCCGACCAGGCGCACGGCCTCGAGCACGTTCACGGTGCCCATGACGTTGACCTCGTAGGTCAGCACCGGCTCGCGGTGGGAGCGCCGCACCAGCGGCTGCGCGGCCAGGTGCAGCACGACCTCCGGGCGCGCCTCCGCGACGGCGTCCCGCACCGCCTGCGCGTCGCGCACGTCCACGGTGCGCTCGTGCATCCCCTCGCCGACCCGCGCGAGCTCGTACAGCGAGGGCGTGGTCGGGGCTCCCGGCGCCGCCAGGCCGGTCACGCGCGCCTGGAGCGTCTGCAGCCACAGCGACAGCCATGCCCCCTTGAAGCCCGTGTGGCCCGTCAGCAGCACCCGCCGTCCGGCCCAGAATTGAGAATCGATCGCCACGCCACGGGTATCTTCATGCAGTGGTCGCGTCGCGCGCGTCCACCTCCCCACGACACTCGCGTCACGTCCCGGCGATCTTCCCCAATGCCACGCACCTCCACCTCCTCTACCGCCACCGTCTCACCCCCGCCGCGCGCGGAGATCCTCGGCATCCCGCTGGCGATCTCCGACTACGAGCAGGTCATCGACTGGATGGACGCGATGATCGCCGCCGGCGAGCGCGGGTACGTGACGGCGGCGGCCGTCAATCTCGTGATGTGCGCCCGCGAGGACCCCGCCACGCTGGCGGCCGTGCTCGGCGCCACGCTGGCGGTGCCCGACGGCCAGCCGCTGGTGTGGGCGCTGCACGCGCTCGGCCACCGGCGCGCCACGCGCATCTACGGCCCCGACCTGATGGCCGCGCTTCTGCGCGCGCGCCGCGCGCCGCGGGACGCCGATCTACCTCTACGGCGGGCGCACCCCGGCAGGCGCTGGAGCTGCTGCGCGCGCGTCTGCGGGAGCGCTTCCCGGGCCTGCGCATCGCCGGCGGCTGGTCGCCACCCTTCCGCGCGCTGACCCCCGCGGAGGAGCGGCGCGCGATCGACCGACATCGACGCCTCGGGCGCCGCGGTCGTGTGGGTCGGCACCGGCCAGCCCAAGCAGGAGCTGTGGATGCACCGCATGCGCCCCCGCCTCCAGGCCCCGCTGCTCGTCGGCGTCGGCGCCGCGTTCGACTTCCACGCCGGCCTCGTCCCCCAGGCGCCCCGCTGGATGCAGCGCAACGGCCTGGAGTGGACCTACCGGCTCGCCCGCGAGCCGCGGCGGCTGTGGCGGCGCTACGCCCGCCACAACCCCCGCTTCGTCGCCGGGTTCGCGGGCCAGTATTGGCGTGAGCGGCGCTCGCCCACATGACCGAGGGTGGATTGCAGGGGTGGATCGGTTTTATGCGAGCTGCGTATAGCGATAGTCACTACTGCAAGTTAAGGGAGTGTGGGTATGGGTATATAAAATCTGGGCCGCGTATAGCGATTGCTATACACCGCTCGGAAAAAACATATACACCTACACGCCCCCCGGGTCGGGGGGATGAGGCACCGCTAACCTCCTCCCCCGATGACCGCCCCGCAGAGCACCACTGACATGAGCACCACTGACGTCAGCGCCGCCGACGTCTCCGTCGTCGGCCTCGGCCGCGTCGGGCTGCCGCTGGCGCTGTCGTTTGCCGACCGGGGTCTGCGGACGATCGGGATCGACAACGACCCCGCCCGGCTGGAGGCCGTGCGCGCGGGCACGATGCCCTTCCAGGAGACCGGCGCCCAGGAGCTGCTCGACCGGGTGCACCGCCGCGCCCAGCCAGGACTCGGGTGGAGGACTGTCGCTCTCGGAGCGCGTCGCCGACGCCGCGCGGGCGCGGCACATCGTGATCACGCTCGGCACGCCGTCGTTCTCGCACATCGAGATCGACATGCGCGACATCCGCTCCGCGCTCGACGACCTGCTGGGAGTGCTCGCGCCGGGGCACTCGCTGATCGCTGCGCTCGACCGTCGCGCCCGGCACGACCGAGTTCGTCGCCGGCTACCTCGCCAAGCACCGCGGCTTTGCGATCGGCGAGGACGTGTTCGTCGCGCACGCCCCCGAGCGGATCGCCGCCGGGCGCTTCCTGGAGGAGATCGACACGCTGCCCTGCATCGTCGGCGGCGTCGGCGCGCGCTCCGGGCGAGGTCGCCGGCGAGCTGTTCGGGGTCTTCGACGCGCCGATCGTGCAGACCACGCCCGTGCAGGCCGAGCTCGCGAAGATCTGGGCCAACATCCTGCGCTACACCAACTTCGCGCTGCCCAACCTGCTGATGATGGACTGCGAGCGCCACGGCGCGAACGTGTTCGAGGTGATCGACCTGATCAACCGCGACTACCCCCGCGGCGGCATCGCCCAGCCCGGGCTCACCGCCGGCACCTGCCTGCGCAAGGACTTCGCCTTCTCCGAGGAGCGCTCCGCCGCGCCCGGGATGCTGCTCGCGGTCTCGCGCGTGAACGAGTCCGTGCCGCTGTTCCTCGTCGAGGGCATCAAGCGCCGCCTCGGCTCGCTGGCCGAATCGCAAGGTCGCCGTGCTCGGCCTCGCGTTCAAGGCCGACACCGACGACGAGCGCGACTCGCTCGCGCACAAGCTGATCCGCCTGCTCGAGCGCGAGCTCGCCGACGTCGCCACCCACGACCCCCACGTCGCCACCCCCACCGGCACCTTCGAGGAGGCCGTCGCCGGCGCCGACGGCGCGTCGTCGTCGCCGCCAACCACTCCGAGTTCCGCGCGCCCCGCACGCTCGCCGCGATCGCCGCGCTCGCCGGCGAGGACTGCCTGGTCGTCGACCCCTGGAACTGCTGGGGCGCCGGCCAGGTGTTCGCCTATGCCTCCGAGCTGCGTCCCGACGCGGGACAGGAGGTCCCGCGCCCGCGCGCCCGGGCCGAACGAGCACGCGCGGACGATCCCCAGGCCCCGCCCCTCGAAATCCATGAGCCGCGTGCTGGTCACCGGCGGCGCCGGCACGATCGGCGCCGCGGTCGTGCGCCGCCTGCTCGCCGACCCCGCCTACGAGGTGCGCGTCTCCGACCAGCGGCCCGCGCCGCAGTGGATGCGCGAGGGCTGCGAGGTCCACACCGGCGACCTGCGCGAGCCCGCGCAGGCGCGAGCGCGCCACAGCGGGCTGCACCCACGTGATCCACCTCGCCGCGATCGTCGGCGGGATCGCCAACTTCCACCGCCTCCCGCACACGCTCACCGAGGTCAACAACGCGCTCTACAACGCCGTGATCCGCGCCGCGCTGGAGCTGCGAGGTGGAGCGCTTCGTGTACGTCTCCTCCTCGATGGTCTTCGAGCGCGCCGAGCTGTTCCCCACCCCCGAGGACCACCTGCCGCGACTGCCCCGTCGCCGCGCTCGGCCTACGGCTTCTCCAAGCTCACCGGCGAGGTCTACTGCCGCGCCGCCCACGACGAGCACGGCCTGCCGTTCACGATCTGCCGCCCCTTCAACGCCTACGGCCCCGGCGAGCTGCCCGACGCCGAGCCGGGCATCGCCCACGCCGTGCCCGACCTGATCCGCAAGGTCGCTCTCCGGCCAGCGCCCGCTGCAGATCTTCGGCTCCGGCGAGCAGACCCGCACGCTCACCCACGTCGACGACATCGCCGACGGGATCGTCGCCGCGATGGGCTCGCCCGCCGGCCTCAACGAGGACTTCAACATCTCCGCCTCGCGGGAGCTCACCGTCGCCGAGATCGCGCGCATCGTCTGGGAGGCCTGCGGCGAGGATCCCGACGACTTCGCGCTCGAGCACCTGCCCAGCTTCGCCGTCGACGTCCAGCGCCGCTGGCCCTCGGTCGAGAAGGCCCGCGAGCTGCTCGGCTGGGAGGCGCAGATCGAGGTCGAGGAGGGGATCGCCGCCACCGTCCGGCTGGCTGCGCGGAGGTGTCGCGGGCGCGCTGTCGCGGCAGGCGTGGCACACCGTGAGCCGTCATCCACGCCGCGCGCGCAGGTAGGGTCCCCGGCATGAGCGACCGCCGCAGCGCGCTGATCACCGGGATCACCGGCCAGGACGGCTCCTACCTCGCCGAGCTGCTGCTCGAGAAGGGCTACGAGGTCCACGGCATGGTGCGCCGCGCCTCGACCGAGAAGTTCGAGCGCATCGAGCACCTGCGCGACCGCATCACGCTGCACCAGGGCGACCTGCTCGACCAGCGCTCGCTCGTCGACGCGCTGCGCGCCGCGCGGCCCGAGCGAGATCTACAACCTCGCGGCGATGTCCTTCGTCGCGGTCTCCTGGATCCAGCCCACGCTGACCGCCGAGTTCACCGGCGTCGGCGTCACGCGCATGCTCGAGGCGATGCGCGAAGTCTGCCCCGAGGCGCGCTTCTACCAGGCCTCCTCGAGCGAGATGTTCGGCAAGGTGCGCGAGGTCCCGCAGACCGAGACGCACGCCCTTCTACCCCCGCTCGCCCTACGGCGTGGCGAAGGCCTACGGCCACTTCATCACCGTCAACTACCGCGAGTCCTATGACCTGCACGCGACCAGCGGGATCCTCTTCAACCACGAGAGCCCCCGCCGCGGCCTGGAGTTCGTGACGCGCAAGATCACCTGGCACGCGGCCGCGATCAAGCTCGGGCTCGTCGACGAGCTGCGCCTGGGCAACCTCGACGCCGAGCGCGACTGGGGCTACGCCAAGGACTACGTCGAGGCGATGTGGCTGATGCTCCAGCGCGACGAGCCCGAGGACTACGTGATCGCCACCGGCGAGGCCCACTCGGTGCGCGACTGCCTGCGAGATCGCCTTCGACGAGGCCGGGCTCGGTGACTTCGAGCACGTACGTCGACGATCGACCCCGCGCTCGTGCGCCCCGCCGAGGTCGACCACCTGATCGGCGACCCCGCCAAGGCCGAGCGCGACCTCGGCTGGGAGCCGCAGACCGAGCTTCGAGGAGCTGATCCGCCTGATGACCCGCTCCGACCTCGAGCTGCTGGCGGCGCGCTGACCGGGCGATGCCTTCACCTGACGCATGGCGGTAGCGCTGTTCGACACCTCGACGCCGCTGGCGCCGCTGCGCGAGGAGCTGCGTGCCGCGGTCGAGCGCGTGCTCGACTCCGGGCGCTACATCCTCGGCCCCGAGGTCGCAGGCGTTCGAGCAGCGAGTTCGCCGCCTACTGCGGCGCCGACGCACGCCGTCGGCGTCGCCAACGGCACCGAGGCGATCACGATCGCGCTGCGGGCGATGGGCGTCGGGCCCGGCGACGAGGTCGTCGTGCCCTCGTTCACGTTCTACGCCTCCGCCGAGGCGATCCCGCCGACCGGCGCGACGCCGGTGTTCTGCGACATCGACCCGGACACCTTCTGCGTCACCGCCGAGACGGTCCGCGCCGCGCTGACGCCGCGCACGAAGGCCGTGATCGCCGTGCACCTGTTCGGCAACGTCGCGCCCGTCGCCGAGATCGAGGCGCTCGGGCGTGCCGGTGCTCGAGGACGCCGCCCAGGCCGCCGGCTCGCGGCCGCCGCCGGGCGCCCCGGCGCGCTCGGCACGGCCGCGACGTTCTCGCTTCTTCCCCTCCAAGAACCTCGGCGCGCTTCGGCGACGGCGGGGCGATCACGACCTCCGACGCCGACATCGCCGAGCGCGTGCGGGTGCTGCGCTTCCACGGCTCGCGCGACAAGGTCGACCTACGAGCAGGTCGGCTACAACTCGCGCCTGGACGAGCTCCAGGCGGCGATCCTGCGCGTCCAGCTGCCGCACCTCGACGCGTGGGCCGACGGGCCGCCGCGCGCGCCGGCGCGCCACTACGAGCAGGCCGGGCTCGGCGAGCTGTGCAGCTGCCCCCGCCCGGTGCCCGGCGCCTCGCCCGCCTGGCACCTCTACGTGGTCGCGCCACCCGCGGCGCCGACGCGCTGGCAAGCGGCGCTCGCCGACGCCGGCGTCGGCTGCCGCGCCTACTACCGCACGCCCGTCCACCGCCAGTCGCGATGCGCCCGTGGGGCGCCGACGTCGAGCTGCCCGCCACCGACGAGGCCGCCGCCACGCACCTCGCGATCCCGATCAGCCCCGTGCTCAGCCACGCGCAGGCCGACGAGGTCGTCGCGGCGGTCCGGGGCTGTGTCGAGGCCGCCGCGTAGGATCGCGGCGGTCCGGGGCTGTGTCGAGGCCGCCGCGCAGGAGCCCGACCGCAGCGCAGATCCCGCCCGGACACACCGGGCGGTCGCGGCGGCCCGCGTCGAGGCTGCCTACTGCACCTCCCCGATCCCGCGCGGAGGCTCCCCGACGTACTTCGCGGTCGGGCGGATCAGCTTCGCCTCGCGCTTCTGCTCGAGGATGTGCGCCGACCAGCCCGCCACGCGCGCGCACGTGAACATCGGCGTGAACAGGTCCGGCGGGACTTCGGCGAGGTCGAGCACCACCGCCGACCAGAACTCGACGTTGGTCGCGAGCACGCGGTCGGGCTTGCGCGCGTGCAGCTCCGCGAGCGCCGCCTGCTCGAGCGCCTCGGCGGCCTCGAAGCGCGGCGAGCCCAGTTCGCGGCAGGTGCGGCGCAGCACGCGCGCGCGCGGGTCTTCGGCGCGGTAGATGCGGTGGCCGAAGCCCATCAGGCGCTCGCCGCGGTCGAGCGCGTCCGTTGACCCACGCGCTCGGCGTCGCCGGTCCGTTCGACCTCGTCGAGCATCTTCAGCACCCGCGAGGGCGCGCCGCCGTGCAGCGGGCCCGACAGCGCGCCGACCGCGGCCGACAGCGCCGCGGCGCAGTCGGCGCCGGTCGAGGCGACGACGCGGGCGGTGAACGTCGAGGCGTTCATGCCGTGCTCGGCGGCCGAGACCCAGTAGGCGTCGATCGCCTTCACGTGGTCGGGGTTGGCCTCGCCGCGCCAGCGGATCAGGAAGCGCTCGGGGATCGTGCCGGCCCCTGTCGATCTCCGCCTGGGGCACCGGCGGCTGGCCGGCGTCGCGCGCCGACTGGGCGACGAACGACAGCGCCATCACCGACGCGCGCGCGAGGTCTGTCGCGCGCCTGCTCGTCGGTGATGTCGATCAGCTGGCCGAAGCCCCACTCCGGCGCGAGCATCGCCAGCGCCGCCTGCACGTCGACGCGGTGGTCGCCCGAGCGCACCGTCAGCGCGTGCGGTTCGGCCGGGGGCAGCCCGGGTTTGAAGTGCCCGTCGACCAGCAGGCCCCAGACCTGCTCGTAGGGGACCGCGCCCGACCAGGTCCTCGATGTCGACGCCGCGGTAGCGCAGCGCGCCGCCCTCTTGGTCGGGCTCGGCGATCTCGGTCGCGAAGGCGACGACGCCCTTCGAGGCCCGACTGGACCTCTGCTGCTGTCTGAACCGCGCTCATGGCACTCGCTTTCTGGGCTTGAACTTGAGGGGCGGCTGCCTTGTGGGCAGGCACATCGTCGCAGGAATGCCCAGTGGCGCCAGACGGCCCACGACGGACGAGCGATCGCCGTCCCGAGGATGCCCGACAGCGATCTGATGTTCCGCCCCGCGACCGAGCTCGCGGGGATGGTGCGCGCCGGCGAGCTGTCCGCGCGCGAGCTCGTCGCAGACCTCGCTGGAGCGCATCGAGGAGCTCAACCCGCGAGCTGAACGCGTTCGTCCAGGTCGACGCCGAGCGCGCGCTGGCGGCCGCCGACGCGTGCGCCCGGGCGACGAGCGCCCGTTCGCGGGCGTGCCGATCGCGATCAAGAACAACCGCGCCGTCAGCGGGCCTGCGGCTCACCTACGGCTGCTCGCTGATGGAGCGACTTCGTCGCCGCCTACGACCACAACGTCACGCGCCGCCTGCGGCGAGCCGGCTTCGTGATCGTCGGCACCACGACGCTGCCCGAGTACGGGATCCTGCCGGTCACCGAGGCGCGCCTGTTCGGCCCGACCCGCAACCCGTGGGACCCGCAGCGCACGCCCGGCGGCTCCTCGGGCGGCGCCGCCGCCGCGGTCGCCGCGCGGCATGGTGCCGGTCGCCCACGGCAACGACGGCGGCGGCTCGATCCGCATCCCCGCCGCGTGCTGCGGGCTGGTCGGGCTGAAGCCCGCAGCGCGGGCGCGATCTCGCACGGCGCCGGAGCTCGGCGACTCGCTCGCTCGAGCATCGACGGCGTGCTCACGCGCACCGTCGCCGACACCGCGGCGATCCTCGACGTGCTCGCCGGCTACGAGCTCGGCGACGCCACCTGGGCCCCGCCGCCGCCCGAGCCGTTCGCCGCACCGCCGCCCGCCGCGAGCCCGGGCCGGGAGCTGCGGATCGCCGCCACCACGCTGCCGCCGATCGCCGACGCGGTCGTCGACCCGCTCTGCGCGCAGGCCGTCGCGCGACGCCGCCGAGCTGCTGCGCTCGCTCGGCCACGAGGTCGAGGAGGTCGAGCCGCCGTGGCGGACGACGGCCTGCAGGAGCTGTTCGGCGCGGTGTTCTGCACCCACATCGCGCTGTCGATCGCCTTCTCCGGGATCGTCGCCGGGCCGCGAGCCGGCGGCAGAGGACGACGTCGAGCCGATGAGCTGGGCGATCTACTCGATGGTCCGGCAAGCTCAGCGCCATCGACAGCCTCGGCGCGACGGCCGCGGCTGCAGGCGTTCGCCCGCCGGCTGATCGCAGTTCCTGGAGCCCTACGACGCGCTGCTCACCCCCGCGCTGGCCGAGCGCCCGCTGCCGCTCGGCACGCTCGACACCGCCGCCGCGGACCCGATGTCGACGTTCACCCGCTCGGGTCTGTTCACGCCCTTCACCCCCGTCTTCAACGCCACCGGCCAGCCCGGCGATCTCGCTGCCGCTGTTCCACGGCGAGGACGGCCTGCCGCTGGCGGTGCAGCTCGTCGGACGCCCCGCCGGCGAGGGCGCGCTGCTGGCGCTCGCCGCCCAGCTGGAAGCCGCGCGCCCGTGGGCGCACCGCCGGCCGCAGCCGGTGAGCGCATAGCCTGTGCAGAATGAGGCGCTCCCGAGCTCCCACGGGTGTCGGCGTGCCAACACGATGAGCAGCCGACCCGGTTCGAAGCTTGCAGTTGGGAATTTATGTTTCTCTCTTTTCGTCGATCGTCGAGCCCAAAACACGTCGATTTGCAGGCATTTTGTGGATCGATCGGCCATTTGACAATTTTGGCCATAGGTTGTCTCCCAAATATTCTACTGTAAACTTAAAGCTTCACGGTGGCGCCCGGTTATCGTGGGCTGTATGCCTCGGTCTGGTTGGGTCAAACCGGCGAACGATCAGCGACTGTCGGATCGCATCTCGGTCGGTGTGCTGACGCGGGTGTTCCCGCCGGAGCTGGTGGATCAGGTGGTGGCCGACGTCGGGCGTGCGGAGCGCCGGCAGCGGCTGCTGCCGGCTCGGGTGGTCATCTGCTACGTCATGGCGCTGTTCGCCGACTACGCCTACGAGGAGGTGATGCGCCAGCTGGTCGAGGGGCTCGCGTGAGCGTCGAGAACTCGATCGGTTCCGATCGGTCTCGCGGCCGGGGTGGATGACAAGAAGGCTAAAGAGAGGTCTCGGCGCCCGCCGTCCGTCGGTCGGGGGTTGGCTGGGCTTCTAAATCCAAGTGTCCCGGGTTGGCCGGGACGGAAGGGTAGTTGATTACATGTCTAGAGTAAAGATCGCGACGCTGAGCCTGATGGCGGTGTGCGCATTGAGCGCAGTCGCTTCGGCTACGGCGTCGGCGGCAACGCACCAGTGGATTATCAACGGTACTGCGCTGGGGTCGGGAGAAAAAACTGAAATCCAAGGCAATAACCTGCCGTATGCCCAAGAAGGGCAATTCGAAACAGAAATAGCTGGTCTCGGTCTTCATATCTACTGCCAAACGGCTATCCTGCCAAGTGGCGCCAAAAATGTGCTTTTGGGAGGCGCGATCGGCAAAGCCGAAGTCTTTATCGAATTCTACGGCTGCGCACTGTCTGCGATCAACAAAAAAGGTGGCTTGGAAGCTCTGCCCACGTGCAAGATCGAAAAAGAACCGATCGAAGCCACAGGAGAAGGTGAACTGAAAGAAGCCGGGGTACTGACACTCAAAGAAAAAGGCGCTGGACCGTTCTCTAAATTCAGTATGGTGAAAACCAACAGAGAAGTTATCTGTGCCATTGAAGCCAAAGTCGAAGTCAAAGGGACGCAGGTCTGTGTCCTGCCTCATTCCGGAGTGGCGCTCTACGTGCATGTGCTCGAGTGCACGCCGGGCGGCAGCAGCCTGACGACGAACTTTGCTGAACCAGCCAGACTCTATCTCGGGACTGGTATCACCTTGGAGCAGGGTGGTAAATTCTGGTCTACCTGACGGTGTGATGCCTAGGGTGTACTACTAGCCCAGTGTCCGTGCGGCCCGTGTCCCGACTGGTCTGGGGCGCGGGCCGCCGGCATCTATATACGCGAACCTCTGTTCTGCTAGCGCCAGCGCTCCAGCAGGTCCTCCCCCGGGACCTCGCGCACCACGTGCGCCGGGACCCCCATCACGACCGCCCGTGCCGGGACGTCGTGGGTGACTACGGCGCCGGCCGCCACGAACGCCTCCTCGCCGACCTCGACGCCCGGGGTCAACACCGCGCCGCCGCCCACCCGGCAGGCGCGGCGCAGGATCGCCCCCCGCAGCGGGGTCTCGGAGCCGTGGCGGTTCATCGTGTCGTCGTTGGTCATCGTCGCCCCCGGGCCCACGAACACGTCGTCCTCGACCACCGTGAACGCCGTCAGGTACACGTTGGTCTGCACCCGCACCCGCGCGCCCACCCGCACGTCGTTGTCGACCACGCTGCCCCGTCCGATCACCGAGCCCGGCCCGATCGTCGAGCGCTCGCGCACGTAGGCCTGGTCGCCGACGATCGCGTCCTCGCCGACGCACGCCCCGGCGAACACGATCGCGCCGCAGCACACCTTCGCCTCCGCGCCCAGCTCCAGCGCGCCGACCGCGCCCGCCGCCGAGGAGCCCGCGGCCAGCCGCGGGCGCTTGCCCAGCACCGCGTGGTCCTCGATCGCGCAGCCCGCCCCGATCACCGTGCCGGCGTGCACCACCACATGGGCCCCGAACGACACCCCCGCGCCGATCTCCACACCCTCGCCCAGCAGCAGCCCCGGCGCCCGGGGGTCGGCTCGCAGCTCGGAGGCGCTCATCGCGCCCGGCAGTCTACGGCTCGCCGGGCGGGTGGGCCGGGGAGCGACGCCCACCCGACAAATCGGCGCACCCGACATCCCCCGCCCCGCCGGGCGGGCGGGGCCGGGTAAGGGCCCGCAGGTCCGCGCGCACCATCCGCTCCACCAGCTCCTCGAAGCTCACGCTCGGCTCCCATCCCAATCGGGTGCGGGCCTTCGTCGGGTCGCCCACACTCGGGGTGCCCTCCCGGGCGCGCACCAGCTCGGGGTCCACGCGCAGGTAGCGCTCGGCCTCCAGGCCCACGCACCCAAACGCCGTCCGCGCCAGCTCCGCCACCGTCCGCGGCACGCCGCTCGCCAGCACGTAGTCGTCGGGGGAGTCCTGCTGGAGCATCGTCCACGCGCCCCGCACGACGTCGCCCGCGAACGACCAGTCGCGCACGGCCCCCAGGTCGCCCACCGTCAGCTCTTGCTCCAGCCCCAGCGAGATCGCGGCCGCGCCGCGCGTGATCCTGCGCGTCACGAACCGCTCCGGGCGGCGCTCGGACTCATGGTTGAACGCGATCCCCGAGCACGCATACAGCCCGTCGTGTGCCCGCACCGCCCCCACCAGCTGGTGGCCCGCGAGCTTCGCGATCGCGTACGGGCTCGCCGGCCGGCACGGCGTGTCCTCGCGCTGCGGGCTCTCGGCCGCGTCGCCGAACATCGCCCCCGACGCCGCCACGAACACCCGCGCCGCCGGGCGCAGCTCGCGCACCGCCTCCAGCAGCGCCGCCGTCGAGCCCGTGATCGCCCGCAGCGTCTGCTCCGGACGCTCCCACGACGCCGGGATAAACGACGGCGAGGCCAGGTGGTAGACCTCCCGCGGCCGGCTCTCCGCGACCGCCGCGCGCAGGCTCGCCGTGTCCAACAGGTCGCCGCCCACCAACCGCAGGCGGTCGCGCAGGTGCTCCGAACAGCCCAGCGGCCCGTCGCGTCGGCCGCGTAGCACGCCCGTCACCTCGTAGCCGCGGTCCAGCAGCAGCTCCGCCAGGAACGACCCGTCCTGGCCCGCGATCCCCGTGATCAGGGCGCTGCGCGGGCCGTCCTCCGCGCGGTCGCCGCGATCCCCTTCTACGGGAGCGCCGAGCGGCCCGTTCTCCGCGGGCGCCCTGCCTGGCCCATCCTCCGCGCGGGCCTCGGGGGGGCTCGGATGCGCCGCGGTCACGGCGAGAGCTTACGCGGAGCCCCGCGCACTCGCCACGCGAGGGCCTACGAGCTCGCGATGTCGTCGTACACCGCCGCCAGCTTCGCCGCGACGACGTCCGGGGCGCAGCGCGCGCGGACCCGCTCCAGCGCCCTCGCCCCCGCCGCGGCGTCGCCGCGCAGCCGCACGATCGCCTCCGCCAGCGCGCCGGCGTCGCCGGCCGGCACGAGCCCTTCCTCGCCGACCAGCTCCGGCAGCGCCCCCACGCGGCTGGCCGCCACCGGCAGCCCCGCCGCCATCGCCTCGGCCGCCGCCAGCCCGAAGGTCTCGGCCGAGCGCGACGGGACCAGCGCCAGCGCCGCCCCCGCCCGCAGCTGGGCCAAGCGCGCGTCGTCCACGCGGCCCACGAAGCGAACGTCGCCCTCGCCGGCCCGCGCCCGCAGCGCCTCGCGCTGCGGGCCATCCCCCGCCACCACCAGCGCCACACCCGCCGCGCGGCACGCTTCGATCGCCACGTCGATCCCCTTCTCCGGGGCCAAGCGGGAGACCACCAATGCGTAGTCCCCCGACGACGCGTCCGTCCGGCCCGCCGCCGTGGGCTCCGCCGGCGCCTGTCGGTCGACCGCCGCGGCAGACGCCGCCGGCGCCGCGGCGGGACCGGCCGCCTGCCCACCCTCGGCGAGTCCCCGCAATGGCGGCGCCAGCACGCGCACCCGCTCCCACGGCAGCGGCGCCCCAAGCTCGCGCAGCCGCTCGCGCGCGAACTCGCTGGGGACGATCGCCGCGTCGGCCTGCTCGACCAGGCGGCGCTGCCACAGCGCCAGCCCCGCCCCGTACACCAGCGCCTCGGCGCGGCTGCCGCGGCAGTTGCGCAGCACCCCGGGCAGCGTGTTGCGCCCGTGACACCGCGTGCACTCGGCGCCGCGCGTGAAGCACACCCCGACCGCGCACACCAGGCGGTACTGGTGCAGGTGCACCACCACCCGCGCCCCCGCGCCCCGCGCCGCCGCCAGCGCGCGCCAGCCGAGCGTCGGGTGGAGGTTGTGGGCGTGCACCACCCGCGCCCCCGAGGCCCGCACCGCCGCCGCGACCTCGCCCGGATCGAGGCCGCCGCGCAGCAGGCCCGCCGCCGCCCGGACCCGGCCCGCCGCGTGCATTGGGCCTCCCGCGGCCGACCGCCCTCCTCCGGTGGACGTCGAGCGGGTCAAGAGCTCCGCCGGCTCCCCAGGCGCTCGCGGACGAGCCACAGCAGGTCGTCCACCACGCGCTCCTCGCCCCCCGTCGTGCGGTAGCGGTTGTGCAGAAACAGGACCATTCCCGCGCAACCTAGAGTAGTCGCAATGCGAATACCCTCGATGAGACCATTCGTGCCGCGACCGTCTCCCGGCTCGGAGGTGACGACGCCCGGTCGTCATCCTCTATCGATCCCCGCCCCGCCCCCCGCCTCGACCCCCGCCTCGACCCCCGTCGCCTCGACCCATCCCGCCTCGACCCCGCTCGCCTCGATTCCCCCCGTTTCGACCACCACCGCCTCGCTCCGACCCGCCTCGATCGTGATCCCGACCCGCGGGCGCCCGGCCTACCTGGAGGTCGCGCTCGCCTCGATCGCCCCCCAGGCCGCCGCCGCGGGGGCCGAGGTGGTGGTGGTGGACGACGCCGGCCCGTCGCCCGCGGTGCGGGAGCTTACGGAGCGCTTCGGCGCCCGCTACGAGCCCCATCCCGGGCCGCGTGGCCTGAACGTCGCGCGCAACACCGGCGTCGCGTGCTCGCGCGGCGAGCTCGTGGTGTTCGTCGACGACGACGTCCGCGTCGCGCCCGGGTGGCTGGCCGCGCTGCTCGCCGCCGCCCGCGAGCGCCCCGAGGTCCAGGTCTTCACCGGGCCCATCCGCCCCCGTCTGGAGGCACGCGGGGGATGGGCTCGGTACTCGTGCGGGCGCGAGGGCCCGCCGATCACCGCGCTGGACCTCGGGCCGCGCGACACCGACGGCGTGCGCTACGCCTGGGGCGCCAACATGGCGGTGCGCCGCGCCGCGCTGGAGCGCGTCGGGCCGTTCGACGTCACGCTGCGCGACGGCGGCGACGAGCAGGAGTGGCAGGACCGCCTGGCCGCGGTCCGTGGCCGAGAGCGCGGGTGGGGGGGGCGGGCCCCCAATCCAAGAGCGGCCGTGGCGGACGGCGATCGGAATGGGAGCGGCGGGGCGCTGTACGTGGCCGCGGCGGCCCTGGATCACCGCCGGACCGGGGCCGACGCCGGCCTGCGGGCCCTCGCGCGCACCGCCCACGCCCGCGGCCGCGCCGCCCGGCGCTTCGACGCGCGGGGCGGACGAGCTCCCAGTCTTCTGCGCGAGCTGACGACGCTGGCGGGGTGCGTGGGCCACGTGGTGCGCTACCGCTGCCCCGCGGGCCTGACGATGGTCGCGCACAGCCTCGGCCGGCTGCGGGAGGCGGTGCGCGAACGGTGGACCGCGACGGGCGATCCCAGCCCCGAGGACTTCCTCTCGGGCGAGAGCGGCACGGTGGGGGGCCTCGACGCGGTGCGGCGGCGCGTGCAGGACGAGCTGGTCGACGCGGTGGAGGTCGCGAGCGGGCGGCGCGGGCGCCTGGCGCGGGCGGCGCGGGGCAGCCGCCGCGCCGGCGGGTGCTGGCGCTCTGCGTCGAGCGCCCCGAGCACCGGGCGCTGGCGGGTGCGATCCGGGCGGAGCTGGAGCGCTCGCGCCACGACGTCGAGCTGCGCTTCGGCCCGCCGGGGGAGGCGGGGAAGTTCGAGAATCTCAACCGGCTGCTCGCGTCGGGCTCGCTGGGGGAGTGCGGCGCGATCGAGGGGGGGCACGGGCCGATCCCGGACTGCGACTGGCTGGTGGTGGTCGACGACGACGTGACGCTCCCGCGGGGCTTCTTGGACAACCTGCTGTTCGGAGCGGAGCGCTTCGGGCTGGACCTGGCGCAGCCGGCGCAGCGGGCGGATTCGCACGCGGCGTGGCGCGTGACGCGCCGCCGGTGGGGGTCGGTGGCGCGCGAGACGCGGTTCGTGGAGATCGGTCCGGTGACGGCGTTCGGGCGCGCGACGCTCGCGACGCTGCTGCCGTTCCCGGACCTGCGGATGGGCTGGGGCCTGGACCTGCACTGGGCGGCGCTGGCGGCGCGGCGCGGCTGGCGCTGCGGGGTGCTGGACGCGGTGGCGATCGGCCACACGGCGGCGCCGGCGGCGCGGGCGTACTCGCGCGAGGCGGCGGTGGCGGAGGCGCGGGCGTTCCTCGCCGAGCGCCCGTACCTGAGCGCGGCGGAGGCGCAGCGGACCCTCGTGACGCACCGCCGCTGGTGAGGGTCGCGGTGGTAGCGGAGTTCTACCCCCGCCGGGGCGACCCGGTGCTGGGGGTGTGGGCGCACCGCCAGGCGCTGGCGGCACAGGCGGCGGGGGCGGAGGTGCGGGTGCTGGTGCTGCACCGCGTGGTCCCTCCGCGGGCGTCGCTGGCGGCGGGGTCGAATGCGGGCCGGGCGCTGCGGAGCCTGATGAGCGAGCCGCGGCGACAGCGGCGCGACGGGTTGGAGGTGACGTACGCCCCCTACGTCTCGCCCCCCCGCTGGCGCTCGTACCCGGCGTGGGGGGCGTGGGCGGCGCCGGCGCTGGGGCGAGCGCTGCGGAGGCTGGACCGCGAGCAGGGGATCGACCTGGTCCACGCCCACAACGCGGTGCCGGCGGGCGACGCGGTGCGCCGGGCGGGGCTGGCGGTGCCGATGGTGGTGTCGGTGCACGGCGGCGACGTCCTCTACACGGCGCCGCGCTCGGCGGCGGGCGGCGCGGCGGTGGCGCGCGGGCTCGGGGCGGCGCGCGTGGTGCTGGCGAACAGCCGCGGGATCGCCGAGCTGGCCCGCGCTCATGGGGCCCGCCAGGTGGAGGTGGTGCACCTCGGCGCCGATCTGCCGCCCGCGGGATTCCCGTCCAGACCGCGCCAGGCGGAGGGACCGACGCTGGTGACGGTGGGCCACCTGGTGGGGCGCAAGCGCCACGCGGACGTGCTGCGGGCGCTGGCGGTGCTGTCGGGGCGCCACCCGACGCTGCGCTACGCGATCGTCGGCGACGGCCCGGAGCGGGTGGCGCTGGAAGGGCTGGCGGCGCGCCTGGGGGTGGCGGAGCGGGTGGAGTTCTGCGGGCAGCTGTCCCCGGCGGCGGCGTTGGAGCGGGCGCGGCGGTGCACGCTGTTCGCGATGCCCTCGACGGAGGAGGCGTTCGGGGTGGCGTACATCGAGGCGATGGCGGGCGGGCTGCCGGCGATCGGCTGTCGCGGCGAGCCGGGCCCGGAGGAGATCGCGGCGGCGGGCGACGGCTTCATGCTGGTGCCGCCGGGCGACATCGAGCGCCTGACGCAGCGGATCGACGAGCTGCTGTCGGACCCGCAGCGGCTGCGCGAGGCGAGCCGGCGGGCGCGGGCGACGGTGGCGGCGCACTTCACGTGGGAGCGCTGCGGAGAGCAGACGGTGGCGGCGTACGAGCGGGCGCTGACGATCGGACCGGCGACTCCCCCTCCGGCGCGGACCGCGACCCGGCGCGGCGTGCCGCTGGTGCGCCGGTCGGCTCGATGACCGGGCCCGTGGCGGCGAAGCCGGTGCTGTTCGTGACGGGGCACGCCCCGTTTGACCGCGTCGGCGCGTTTGCGCGCCTGCACGAGCGCGAGGACGTGGAGTTCGCGCTGTTTGGGGGTCGATCCCGCCATGGCGGGATCGCGGCGGGGGCCGGGCGCGGCGGGGCCCACGAGGCGCGGGGCCCCGTCGAGCCCGCCGACTCCTCCGAGCCTGGGCTCCCGAGCGCACCCCCGCTCCCGAGCGACCTGCCGTTCCCCCACCGGCGCGTCCACCAGCGCGAGGTGGCGGCGCTGGCGGCGTCGAGGCGCTACCGCGCGGTGGTGTGCGCGACCGGCGGGCGCGTGGCGCTGCCGGGCGCGTGGGCGGGAGCCCGCCGGGGCCGGGTGCCGCTGATCCTGTGGACGTCGCTGTGGGCGCACCCGCGCAGCGTGGTCCACGCCTTCAGCTACCCGGCGCTGGCGCGGCTGTACCGGTCGGCGGACGCGGTGGTGACGTACGGGCCGCACGTCAGCGCCTACGTGAGGGCCCGCGGAGCCCACAACGTGCACGTGGCGGCGCAGTCGGTGGACAACGCGTTCTGGGGCTCCCCCGCCGTGAGCCCGCCCCCGTGGGAGGAGGATCCGGCCGGGCTTCCGAGCAGCCCTCCGGGGGCGGCCCCGCCCAGCGCGCCAGCCAGGTCGGCGGGTTCCCCCGGTGTCGCTGCGCCCGCGTGGCGGGACAGCAGATCCGCATGGCCCTTGGGACCGGGAGTCAAATTCCTGTTTGCCGGTCGCCCGGCCCGGGAAAAGGGACTAGGGGTGTTGATCGAGGCTTGGAGCGCATCGGGTCTCGGAGCGCCCTCCGCCGCGCTCGTCCTCGTCGGCGCGGGATCCTGCCCCCCTTGGGTCCCCGCCGACGGCGCGGTGCGCGACGTGGTGTTCCTGGATCCGGTGGGACCGAGGCGGCTGCGCGACATCTACGCGGCGGCCGACGTCCTGGTGGTGCCGTCGATCGCGACCCGCACCTTCCGCGAGCCGTGGGGGTTGGTGGTCAATGAGGCGATGAACCGCGACCTGCCTGTAATCGCAAGCGATGCCGTCGGCGCCGTCGCCGGCGGCCTGGTGCGCGACGGCCGCAACGGCCTCGTGGTCCCCGCGGGGAGCTCGGCGGCGCTGGCGCAGGCACTGCGGCGGCTGGCCGCCGACCCGGCGCTGCGCGGCCGCCTGGGAGCCGCGGGAGCGCGGGACGTGGCGGCCTTCAGCCACGAGGCGTGGGCGGAGGGGTTCTCGCGGGCGCTGGCCGGTCTCGGGCTGTCGCGGGCGCCGGTGGACGTCGATGTCTCCCGGGGGCGCTGGTAGCGTGCGCCGCCTGCTCACCGCGAGAACCGTCAAATCCAGCTCAGCGCTCGCCCTGGCGGCGACGCTGCTTGTCGCATTGAGCGCCGCGGCGTCGGCCGGGGCGAGCGATGCGTCGAAGATCCTGGAAGCCTGCGGCGAAGGCCGGCAGCCCGGCGGCTACAGCCAGCAGGCCTACGAACAGGCGCTGAAACAGATGCCGCCGTACCTGTCGGAGTACAGCTCCTGCACGGACCTGATCCACAAAGCCCAGCTCGCGGCGGCCGCCGGCCGCGGCGGACCGAGCGCGGGGGCAGGCGGGGCGGGGGCGACCGGGACGGCGGGCGGGGTCTCAGTGGCACCGCCGACGCCGGCCGAACAACACACGCTGGAAAGCGTTCCGCACAGCGGATCGGCCCCGGTCCAGGTGGGCTCCGAAGCGATCCACCCGGGGGTGGTCCACGCCGACGTCGCCTCGGCGGTGAGCACCCTGCCGACACCGCTGCTCGCGCTGCTGGCATTCCTGTTGGCCTGCGCCCTGCTGATCCTGGGGGCGACGATCCGCAACCATGTCCGTGCCCGTCGCAGCTCCGGCTGAGGAACCAGTCGGGACCGAGCCCGCGGGGATCGAAGCCGCGGGCGCCGCGCCCGAGGGAGCCGAGCCGGATATGACGGCGGCGCGCGGCCGCACCCTCCCCGGGAGGCCCGCCCAGGCCGCCGGCTCGCGGTCTCAGAGCAGCGGATCGGACCGCCGGGGCGAGCTGGGCGGCTCGCGGCGGCGGCGTGGCCGACGCTGCTGGTCGCGGGGGTCCTGTGCCTGATCGCGTTCGCCGCCGGCGGCGGGCTGAACCCGGCGACGACGACGCCTGTAGAAATCGCCCTGACGCTCGCCGGCGGGGTCGCGATCGCGGTGGCGGTGATCCTGACGCCGGCCGGCCGGCCGGCGTTCGGGCTGTGGTCGGTGGCGCTGCTGCTGGCGTTCGCGGCGCTGTCGGGGCTGTCGGTGGTGTGGTCGGTGGCGCCCGACGCGAGCTGGCAGGACGCCGGTCGCCTGCTGTCGTACAGCGCGGTGTTCGCGCTCGCGGTGACGCTCGTGCGGGCGGCGCCGGCGCGCTGGCCGGCGGTGCTGGGCGGGGTGGTGCTGGCGGCGGTGGCGGTGTGCGTCTACGCCCTGCTCACCAAGGCCCTCCCGGGCCGGGTCGGGGCCGAACAGACCTACGCGCGCCTGCAGGAACCGTTCGGCTACTGGAACGCGATCGGCCTGACGGCGGCGCTGGGGGCGATCGGCTGCATGTGGCTGGGGGCGCGCCGCGCCGGGCACGCGCTGCTGAGCGCGCTGGCGTACCCGGCGATGGGGATCATGTGGGTGACGCTGCTGCTGGCGTACTCTCGCGGAGCGCTGGCGGCGCTGGTGGCAGGGCTGGCGCTGTGGCTGACGCTGGTCCCGCTGCGCCTGCGCGGCACGGCGGTGCTGCTCGCCGGCGCGCTGGGGGGCGGGGCGGTGGTGGCGTGGGATTTCTCCCGGCCGGAGCTGACGACCGACAACCTCGCGCTGGTGGCCCGCGCCGGCGCGGGCCACCAGCTGGGGGTGCTGCTGGTCGCGATGATCGCGGCGCTGACGCTGATCGGCCTGGGGATCGGCTTCGCCACGGGGTCGCGAGCGCCTTCCGAACGGGTGCGGCGACGCGCGGGGGCACTGCTGCTGAGCCTCCCGGTGATCGCGGTGCTCGCGTTCGCGGGGCTGCTCGCGACGAGCCACCGGGGGCTTTTCGGCAGCATCTCCCACGGTGTCTACACGCTGACCAACCCCAACGCCCCGGTCCCCGCCAACGGCCCGGGCCGGTTGACGGCGATCGGCAGCGTCCGCGCGCGCTACTGGAACGAGGCGCTGGAGATATTCCAGGCCCACCCCGTGCTCGGGGTGGGCGCGGCGGGCTATGAAACGGCGCGTCTGCGCTACCGCACCGAGACGCTGGACGTCAAACAGGCTCACGGCTACATCGTGCAGACGCTCGCCGACCTCGGCGTGGTGGGCCTGCTGGTGACGCTCGCGCTGCTCGCGGCGTGGCTCGCGGCGGCGGGCCGCGCGACGCACCCGTTCAACCGGCGCTGGACCGTCGTGGGCTCCGTGCGCGACATCCCGCGGCGGCTGCCGGTGCGCTGGCGGCGCGTGGCGTCGGGAGAAGACCTCTACACCCCCGAGCGCGTCGGGCTGCTGACGATGCTGTGCCTGGTCGTGACCTTCGGGATCCACTCGTTCGTGGATTGGACGTGGTACGTGCCCGGCGACGCCTGCGTCGCGCTGCTGTGCGCCGGCTGGCTCGCCGGCCGCGGCCCGCTGTTCGCCGGCGTCGCTGCGAGCGGGGCCGCGCCGGGCGGCGCGGCCCCGCCGCGAGCCGGCCTGCGCCTGCCGGCTCTGCGCGAGCTGGACCCGCTGCGGGCGGGCATCGCGATCGCGGCGCTGATCGCGGCGCTGCTGGCGGCGTGGGTGCAGTGGCAGCCGCAGCGATCGGTCGACGCCTCCAACGAAGCGCTGGCGCTGATCGCGCGGAACCCCCGGGCGGCGCTCGCGGCGGCGAGGACGGCGGTCGGGCGCGACCCGCTGTCGGCCGAAGCGCTGCTGCGGCTCGCGGCGATCCAGCAGGGCACCGGCGAGAGCGCGGCGGCGCGGGCGACGCTGGAGCGCGCGGTGCATCTGCAACCCTCCAACCCGCAGACGTGGCAGGCGCTCGGTGAGTACGACCTGCAGGCCGGCGACGCGAGGGCGGCGCTGAACGAGATCCGCGCCGCGGTCTTCCTCAACCCCGAGGCCGTGGCCCCCCGCGCGACGATCGAAGGCGACGAGGAACTGCTGAGCCTCCAGGACGACTACCTGCAGGCGCTGCGCGCCGTCGCGGCCAACGGCGGGGTCGCGGCGCCCCGGGGCGGCTGAGGGCCGCCGAGGGCCGATCCCGGCCACGGGGGTCGGCGTCAAAAACGCGTGCGGCGCGCGGCCGCGAGCAGTGTGCGGCGCGCGCCGGGGACACCGCCGACGCCGCGGATCTCGATCTCCCGAAAGCCGAAGTCGTCGAGCAGCGCCGCGAGGGAGCGGCGCGTATAGAAGCGCAGGTGGTCGGAGCGGGGCTCGAAGTGGGCGGCGAACGCCCGCGCGGACAGGCCCAGGGCCAGACGGGCGAGGCGATCGTGGGCGGGCGTGCTCACGACCAGGCTGCCCCCGGAGCGCAGCACGCGACGCACCTCCGAGAGCCACCCCGCGGTGTCGGCGACGTGCTCGATGACCTCCCCGGCCCACACCGCGTCGAAGCTCGCGTCCTGAAGCGGCCACGACCCCTCGGGCGGCACACGGCGGACGTCGAGCGCGGGATGCCGGGCGCGGGCGCGCCGCAACGGCTCCTCGGCGACGTCGATCCCCACAGCCTCCCTGCCGGCCCGCGCGAGCTCGGCGGCGAAGCGCCCCTCGCCGCAGCCGACATCCAGCACGCGCGCCTCCGACGGGAGGTGCGCCAGCAGGAACGCCAGCCGCGGCCGCAGCAGCGGCGGGTCCAGGCCCTCGGGGATCTGCTCCCAGAGGCTCTCGTGGTATGCATCCGACGGCATCGGGGACGGAAACCCGGGCAATCCGGCAATTCCGCCGTCATTCCTACCACCTACGCCGCCAAACCCTCTAGGGTGGCCCCCAGTGCACGTCCCGGGGAACCGAGCCAGGGAAGCCCAACACCCGTCCGGGGGAGCCCAACGTCCGTGAGAGTCGCGTTCGACAGCCGTCCCGCCGCCGACCCGCAGGGTCTGGGTCGCTACGCCAGCTGTCTGCTGCAGGCGCTGCGCGACACCGCCGACGAGCAGGACGAGATTCGCGAGAGCCACCGCCCGAGGGGGGCCGACCTCTTCCACACCCCGTGGATGCAGGGGGCGATGCTGCACAGTCCCTGCCCGATGGTCGTCACCCTCCATGACCTCGCCGCGCTCAATCGCCCCTCCGAGCGGCTGCGCTCCGGCGGCATCCACCTGCGCCTGCGTCACCTCGCGGTGCAGCGCGCCGTGCACGTGATCGTGCCCACCGAGGCCGTAGCCCACGAAGCGGTCGCCGAGCTCGGGTTCGAGCGCGAGCGTGTCGCCGTGATCCCCGACGCATCCGACACCTGGTGCTGGGAGGACGCCGCGCGCGAGACCTGGCGCGTGTACCGGCGCACGCTCGCCCACCCCCATCGGCCGTGCGTCACCGCCTGGCGCCGGCCCCAAAGCCTCGCCGGGCGCCGCGCCGCGCGGGCGCAGGCCGACGCCGCTCAATAGGCCCCGCGGCGCGACAGGACCGCGGGGATCGTCTTCAGCAGGATCGTCATCGGAGCGGGAAGGGGGCAGGCCCCCCTCCCGACCTCCCCCCGGGGCTCAGTAGGCCCCGCGCCGGGAGATCACTGCCGGGATCGTCTTCAGCAGGATCGTCAGGTCCAGCGCCAGCGACCAGTTCTCCAGGTACAGGAAGTCCAGGTGCACCAGGTCGTCGAAGTCCAGCTCCGAGCGGCCCGACACCTGCCACAGACCCGTGATCCCCGGCAGCACCAGATAGCGCTTGCGGTGCCACTCCTCCAGCCGCTCGAAGTCGCGCTCCGGCAGCGGCCGCGGCCCCACCAGCGACATCTCGCCGCGCAGCACGTTGACAAGCTGCGGCAGCTCGTCCAGCGAGAAGCGCCGCAGCAGCCTCCCCACCGGGGTCGTCCGCGGGTCGTCGCGGATCTTGAACAGCGCCCCCGACGCCTCGTTGAGGCCTTCCAGGTCCCCCTGGCGCCGGTCGGCGTCGAGGTACATCGTGCGGAACTTCAGGCACGCAAACGGCCGCTCCCCGATCCCCTGGCGCCGCGAGCGGTACAGCGCGGGGCCACGCGACGACAGGCGCACCGCCGCCCAGATCGCCGCCAGCAGCGGGCTCAGCACAACCAGCAGCACCGTCGCCCCCACCAAGTCGAACGCCCGCTTCAGCGCGAAGTCCACCCCTTCGAAGACCGGCGGCTTGAGCTCGAACAGCGGCACCGACTCCCCCGGCACGAACTCCGCGCGGTGCACCAGGATCTCCATCGTCGACGGCGCGATCCGCACCCGTACCCCCCGCCTATTGCAGCGATCCACCAGCTCGACCGCCTCCCCCTGCGGGAAGTCCGGGTCGGCGATGATCACCTCGTCGACCCCCTCCGCCTCCAGCACGCCCTCCAGGTCTGAAAGGGTCCCCAGCTCCCGCAGCCCGTTCGCCGGCAGCGCCCGCAGCGACAGGAACCCCACCACCTCGATTCGCGAGTGCGGGGCGTCCGCCAGCGCGTGCGCCACGTCGCGGATGTGCCCCCCCGTCCCCACCAGCACCGCGCGGCGCTGGTGGCCCGACGCCCGCAGGATCGCCCCCGTCGCGCGCTCGTACAGGTAGCGCAGCGACGGCACATACAGCAGCGCGAACGCCAGCGAACCCCAGAAGATGTAGTAGCTGGAGAAGTGTTCCCCGCTCACCAACCCGAAGATCAGCGCCACGAACGTCACCTGAAACAGCGACGCCACGATCCGCGGCATCCCCGGCCGCTGCGCCCGCGCCGCATACAGGCCCGAGCGCGCGAACAGCAGCGCCATCACCAGATACGAGAACGCCAGGATGTGCCGCGTCTCCTCGTAGGCGCTGTGCACGCTGAAATGGCCCAGCACCGCTTCCTTGAGCGCCAGCGCCGTCAGGATCGCCAGCGCCAGCCCCGCGAAGTCCAGCGCCAGCAGCGACAGCACCCGCGCCGCCCGCCGCGCCGTCTCGACCCGCAGCAGGAACGTGATCGCCGGCGGGCGCTTGCGGCGCATGTCCCGGTCGGAGGGACCCATCCGCTCCACCGCCGGCGAGAGGGTCGGCGGGGCCTTCGCCGGAGGCAGCGGCCTCGGCGGTGGGGGCGGAGGCGGAGGCGGGGGAGTCGGCAGCGTGCCGGGCTCGGGGCCGGTCGAGACCGTGCCGGCCGCCACCATCCTGGTGCGCTCTGTGTGCTCGGCGTTGGGCGTCGTCGGTGAACGTGATCCCATCTCGCTGTTCACAACGCCCAAGACTCGCAGATGTAGCGGTTCAACCCACCAGCACCTCGGCGCCGGACTCGCTGATCGTCCGCTCCAGGCCCTCCCGCAGCGGCACCTCCGGCGACCAGCCCAGCAGCTCCCGCGCCAGGCCGATGTCCGGCCGGCGCTGCTTGGGGTCGTCCACCGGCAGCGCCTCGAACACGATCTCCGAGCTGGACCCCGTCACCTCCCGCACCGTCTCCGCCAGCTCCAGCAGCGTGAACTCGTCGGGGTTGCCGATGTTCACCGGGTCGTGGCAGCCCGACTCCGCCAGCGCGACGAGCCCGCGGATCAGGTCGCTGACGAAGCAGAACGACCGCGTCTGGCCGCCGTCCCCGAACACCGTGATCGGCCGGTCCTCCAGCGCCTGGCGCAGGAACGTCGGGATCGCGCGGCCGTCGTGCGGGCGCATCCGGCTGCCGTACGTGTTGAAGATCCGCACGATCGCCGTGTCGACCCCCTGCTGGCGGTGGTAGGCCATCGTCAGCGCCTCCGCGTAGCGCTTGGCCTCGTCGTAGACCCCGCGCGGCCCGATCGGGTTCACGTGGCCCCAGTAGCTCTCCGGCTGGGGATGCACCTGGGGGTCCCCGTAAACCTCGCTCGTCGAAGCCAGCAAAAAGCGGGCCCGCTTGGCCTTTGCGAGGCCCAGCGTGTGATGGGTGCCGTACGAACCCACCTTCAACGTGTGCAGCGGCAGCCGCAGATAGTCGATCGGCGACGCCGGCGACGCCAGGTGGTAGACGACGTCCACCGGCTCCTCCACGAAGTACGGGTCGATGATGTCCACGCCGAGGTGCACGAACCGCTCCGCGTCGCGGATGTGCTCGATGTTCGCCAGCGACCCCGTCTCGAGGTTGTCCGCGCAGATCACGCGGTTGCCCCGCGCCAGCAGCTCGTCGCACAGGTGCGATCCGAGGAAGCCCGCGCCGCCGGTGACCAGGCAGGTAGCCATCGGCGCAGGATACCCTGCGGACCATGGCCGAGACAGATGAACGCCTGACGATCGCCCCGGTCGTCGGGCCCGACGACCCCCGCCGCTTCACCGACTCCGGGATCGAGGTCGCGCCGCTGTACACCGAGGACGACCTCCCCCCCGAGCTCGACCTCGGCGAGCCGGGCCAGTTCCCCTACACCCGCGGGATCCACCGCGAGATGTACCGCAAGCAGACCTGGACGATGCGCCAGTACGCCGGCTACGCCTCCGCCAAGGAGTCCAACGAGCGCTACCGCTATCTGCTCTCCAAGGGCTCCACCGGCCTCTCGATGGCCTTCGACCTCCCCACCCAGCTCGGGCTGGACTCCGACAACCCGCGCTGCCTCGGCGAGGTCGGGCGCACCGGCGTCGCGATCGACACGATCGACGACATGCGGACCGCCTTCGACGGCATCCCCCTCGACCAGGTCTCGACCTCGATGACGATCAACGCCCCCGCCGCCTGCCTGCTGCTGCTGTATGAGCTCGTCGGCGAGGAGCAGGGCGTGCCCTCCGAAGCGCTGCGCGGGACCACCCAGAACGACGTGCTCAAGGAGTACATCGCGCGCGGCAACTACATCTACCCGCCCCAGCCCACGATGCGCCTCACGACCGACCTGTTCCAGTACTGCCACCGGCGCGTCCCCCAGTGGAACACGATCTCGATCTCCGGCTATCACTTCCGCGAGAAGGGCTGCTCCGCCGTCCAGGAGGTCGCCTTCACGCTCTCCTCCGGGATCGCCTACGTCCAGGCCGCGATCGACAAGGGCCTGTCCGTCGAGGACTTCGCCCCCCGCCTCGCGTTCTTCTTCAACGGCCACAACAACGTCTTCCAGGAGGTCGCCAAGTTCCGCGCGGCGCGGCGCATGTGGGCGCACATCATGCGCGAGCGCTTTCACACCGAGGACCCGAAGGCGACGATGCTGCGCTTCCACACCCAGACCGGCGGCGTCACCCTCACCGCCCAGCAGCCCGAGAACAACATCGTCCGCGTCGCGCTGCAGGGCTTCGCCGCGGTCTGCGGCGGCACCCAGTCGCTGCACACCAACGGCTTCGACGAGGCCCTCGCCCTCCCCACCGAGCGCGCCGCGAAGATCGCGCTGCGCACCCAGCAGATCCTCGCCCACGAGTCCGGCGCCACCGACACCGTCGACCCCTTCGCGGGCTCCTACTACGTCGAGGCCCTCACCGACGACATCGAACGCCGCGCCAACGACCTCATCGCCAAGGTCGACGCCCTCGGCGGCTCGGTCAACGCGATCGAGTTCATCATCGGCGAGATCGACGAGTCCGCGTGGGGCTACCAGGAGCGCTACCGCATCGGCCAGGACGTCGTCGTCGGGGTCAACGCCTACGAGGAGGACGACGTCGAGGTCCCCGACCTCCTGCGCGTCGACCCCGAGTCCGAGGCCCACCAGGTCGCCCGCCTCGCCGCCTTCAAGGCCGACCGCGACCACGAGCTCGTCGCGCGCCGCCTGGAGGAGCTGCGCGACGTCGCGCGCGGGACCGAGAACCTGCTGCCCGCGATCCGCCAGGCGCTGAAGGACCGCTGCTCGCTCGGCGAGGTCTGCGGGGCGATGCAGGACGTCTTCGGCAAGTACGCGCCGACGTTCTGAGAGTCGATCGATGCCGATGCCGCAGGCGGCATCGGTCGGCGCATGCGCCGGGTGGATCAATAGGATCAGTCCGTGCTGCTCGCCGTCGCCTTCTGGGAAGTCGTCCTCGCGCTGCACATCATCGCCGTCGTCGTCGCCTTCGGCGCGACCTTCGCCTACCCCGTCTTCCTCACCGCCGTCACCAAGGCCGACCCGCGCTCGCTGCCCTCGCTGTACCGCGCCTTCCACGCCGTCAGCCAGCGGGTCATCATGCCCGGGCTCGCCTTCATCATCGTCTTCGGCATCATCCTCGCCTCCGAACTGCACCTCTGGAGCGCCTTCTTCGTCCAGTGGGGGCTTGGCGTCTCGCTCGTGATCGGCGCCGTCGAGGGCATGTTCCTCGGGCCCGCCGAGAAGCGCCTGATCGAGGCCGCCGATCGCGACCTCCTCGCCGCCGGCGACGGGCCGCCGACCGCAGGGCCCGAGCACCAGGCGCTCGTCCGCCGCGTCGGCGCCATCGGCGCGCTGATGGACCTGCTCGTGATCGTCACGATCGTCTTCATGGTCACGAAGCCGTAGACGGCCGCGCGGCGCGAGGGCACCGTCTGGGAGCGCTGGATCGGCACATGCGCGCCCTGTACCCTGGAGGTTCCATGAGTCAGGGCTACCGAGTCGCCGTCGTCGGCGCCACCGGCCAGGTGGGCTCGCTGATGCTGCGCCTGCTGCGCGAGCGGCGCGTTCCCCGCGCGCGAGGTCGTCCCGTTCGCCTCCGAGCGCTCCGCCGGGCGCGTGCTCGAAGGGGCCGCCGCCGACGGCGGCGATCTCGTCGTTCAGGGATTGAGCGACGAGGCGATCCAGGGCTTCGACCTCGCGCTGTTCTCCGCCGGCGGCTCGACCTCCGGCGAGTGGGCCCCGCGCTTCGTCGACGCCGGCGCCGTCGTCGTCGACAACTCCTCGCGCTGGCGCATGCAACGACGACGTGCCGCTGGTCGTCTCCGAGGTCAACCCCGACGCCCTCGCCGGCCACCGCGGGATCGTCGCCAACCCCAACTGCTCCACGATGCAGATGGTCGTCGCGCTGAAGCCGCTCCACGACGCCGCCGGGATCGAGCGACTCGTGATCTCGACCTACCAGGCCGTCTCCGGGCACCGGCAAGGCCGCCGTCGACGAGCTGCTCGACCAGTCCCACGCCCTGCTGCACGAGCGCGCCATCGAGCCTCCCAGCGCCTACGCCCACCAGATCGCCTTCAACGCGCTCCCCCACGCCGGCAGCGTTCGCACCCGGCGACGACCATACCGACGAGGAGCGCAAGCTGATCGACGAGACCCGCAAGATCCTCGGCGACCCCGCGATCCGCGTCAGCGCGACCTGTGTGCGCGTCGCGGTCGTCAACGGCCACTCCGAGGCCGTCAACGTCCAGACGACGCGCCGAGCTCTCCCCCGAGCGCGCCCGCGAGCTGCTCGCCGCGGCGCCCGGCGTCACCGTGCTCGACGACCCCGCCGCCGCGCTCTATCCGCTCGCGATCGACGCCGCCGGCAGCGACGACGTGTTCGTCGGGCGCATCCGCCGCGACCCCGGCCACGAGCGCGCCCTGGACCTCTGGATCGTCGCCGACAACCTCCGCAAGGGCGCCGCCACCAACGCCGTGCAGATCGCCGAGCTGCTGCACCGGCGGGGACTGATAAGGCCCTCGCGGGATCGCGTCGCCGCGTAGCCTCTTACACGTGTAGCCGCATCGCGTCACGGGTGCTTGTGCGGATCGCAACACTGGAGGAGTCGCGCGAGCTCGCGCGAACTTGGTGGCGATGCCCACCAGCGAAGCGCAACGCACCCTTGTGAAGTCCCCGCCCGAGCTGTGGGCCGAGCTGAGCGACCCCGCCTCGCTTGGGCGCCACCTCGGCGAGCTCGGCGAGATACGCATCGCCCGCGTCGAACCCGAGACGAGCGTCGAATGGGAGGCCGAGTCCGCGAGCGGGAGGGTCGAGCTCAAGCCCTCCGGCTGGGGCACCAAGGTGACGCTCACCGTTGTCCGCGAGGCCCCCCAGCCGGTCGCCGCCGAGCCGGCCGCCGCCGAGCCAATCGCCCCCGCGCCAGCCGCCCCCGCGTCAGCAGCCCCCGAGCCGGTCGCCGCAGAGCCGGTCGCCCCCGCGCCAGCCGCCGCAGAGCCACCCGCCGCAGAGCCGGTCGCCGCCAAGCGAGCCACCGCCGAGCCTGAACCCAAACCCGAGCTATCAGAGCCCGCACCGGTGGTTGCAGATCCGCGGCCTAGGTTCTTCGCCAGGATCTTCCGGCGCTGGCGCAGGGAGCAGCCCACCGTCGAGCCAGACCCAGCGCCCATGGCCGAGACTGATGCCGCGCCGTCTCTTGAGGAGAAGACCCCGAACGAGATCCCGGCCGCCGACGTCGCCGCCGCTGCCGCCGAGAAGATCCCAGACACAGGCATCACCGCCGAGGAGACTCCGGACACGGATGTCGCCGCCGAGCTGGCGCAGATCGAGGAGGCGATGGCCGGGCAGGACGTCGCGCTGCTCGCCGCGGTGCTCGACCGGCTCGGCGCGGCCCATCACCGGCCGTTCTCACGCGCGTAGTCAGCCAGGGGGTGTGGGGGTGTATATGTTTTTTCTGGACCGCGTATAGCAATGGCTATCGCAGCTCGGATTTTTCATATACAGGTCCATCCCCCTTTACATTTTAGTATCTACTAAGGTAGCCACGCTCGAGCCGCTGGAGAGCCGCGGATAGAGAGCCGCGGATAAGATCACCCACCCGATGCGCGCCAAGGCCCCCGAGACCTACGACGAGAAGCTCGCCCAGCTGCAGGAGCTGCGCGCCGCCGCGGTCCACTCCGCCCCGGAGGCCGAGGAGAAGCAGCATGCCCGCGGCAAGTACACCGCGCGCGAGCGCGTCGAGAAGCTGCTGGACCCCGGCTCCTTCCAGGAGCTCGACACGTTCGTGCGCCACCGCACCTACGAGTTCGAGATGCAGAAGAACCGCCCGTGGGGGGACGCCGTCGTCACCGGCCACGGCACGATCGACGGCCGCCGGGTGTGCGTCTTCAGCCAGGACTTCACCGTGTTCGGGGGCTCGCTGGGCGAGGTGATGGGCGAAAAGATGTGCAAGGTCATGGACCTCGCCGCGCGGATCGGCTGCCCCGTGGTCGGCATCAACGACTCCGGCGGCGCCCGCATCCAGGAGGGCGTCGTCTCGCTGGCGTCCTACGGCGACGTGTTCCTGCGCAACGTCCGCTGCTCTGGGGTGATCCCGCAGATCAGCCTCGTCATGGGCCCCTGCGCCGGCGGGGCCGTCTACTCGCCGGCGATCACCGACTTCGTCTTCATGGTCAACGAGACCTCCCACATGTTCATCACCGGCCCCGACGTCATCAAGACCGTCACCGGCGAGGAGGTCGGCTTCGAGGAGCTCGGCGGGGCGATGTCGCACAACACCAAGTCCGGCGTCGCCCAGTTCGCCTCCGACGACGAGGACGCCTGCCTGGAGGACTGCCGCTACCTGCTGAGCTTCCTGCCCTCCAACAACCTCCAGACCGCCCCCCGGGTGCAGCCGACCGACGATCCGCTGCGGATGGACGAGGCGCTGGACCACGTCGTCCCGGACAACCCCAACAAGCCCTACGACATGCGCGACGTCATCCGCCTGATCGTCGACGACGGGGAGTTCCTCGAGGTCCACGAGCACTACGCCAAGAACATCGTCTGCGGCTTCGCCCGCATGGACGGGTTCTCGATCGGCGTCGTCGGCAACCAGCCCAGCCAGCTCGCCGGGGTGCTCGACATCAACGCCTCCGCGAAGGCCGCCCGCTTCGTGCGGACCTGCGACGCCTTCAACATCCCGCTGCTGACCTTCTGCGACGTCCCCGGCTTCCTGCCCGGCACCGCGCAGGAGTGGGGCGGGATCATCCGCCACGGCGCCAAGCTGCTGTACGCGTTCGCCGAGGCCACCGTCCCGAAGGTCACGATCATCACCCGCAAGGCCTACGGGGGGGCCTACGACGTGATGTCCTCAAAGCACCTCGGCGCCGACTTCAACCTCGCGTGGCCGACCTCCGAGGTCGCCGTGATGGGTCCGGAGGGCGCCGTCAACATCATCTACCGCCGCGACATCGCCAACAGCCCCACGCCAGACGAGCGCCGGCGCAAGCTGATGGACGACTACAAGGCCCGCTTCGCCAACCCCTACACCGCCGCCGAGCGCGGCTACATCGACGACGTGATCGTCCCCCACGAAACCCGCCCCAAGCTGATCACGGCGTTGGAGACGCTGCGGACCAAGCGCGAGCCGGGGCCCAAGCGCAAGCACGGGAACATTCCGCTGTAGGCGCGCCGGACCGTGGCCCATGGTCAACCGCCGCCCCCGCCTGCAGCTCATCGCGCCCGCCGCCTCGCCGCTGGAGGCCGCCGCGATCGTCGCCGCGCTCGAGCGCTTCATGCGTGACACCGTGCCTCCGCCGGCCTCGGCTCCAGCCGGGCCGGACCCCTGGGCGCGCGTGGCGGCGCTCGAAGGAGTCGGGCGCGACGACGAGTGGCCGTCGGCCTGGGGAGACCCCCACCCCTGGATCTGATCGGCTCGCTCGCAGACCGGCCGTGGGCCACGCCGGCTGCCGCCGCTGAGCGCCCGAGGCGGGCTCCGACAGCGAACATCGGGCAGCGCCGGTGGGAGCACTGGATAAATACCTGAAAGCCGCTAGGCTTTAGGGCCATCTTCCCGCCGATGCCTAAACCAGCACGGGCAAGCCCCGATCACCAGCCAGGGGCAAGCCCCGATCAGGAGGTCTAGTTGATGGAGCCAACCACCGTCCCCGCCGCACGCGGCACGCTCGCGGACCCCGAGGTCCTGCAGAACGTGCCCGGGCACGTGATCCCGATCCTGCGGCGCGAGTTCGACGACTTCAAGACCGAGGCCACCAAATTCCTCGCCGGGGACACGCCGGAGGACGAGTTCATCAAGTTCCGCCTCAAGCAGGGGGTCTACGGGCAGCGCCAGCCCGACGTCCAGATGATCCGCTGCAAGCTCCCCTTCGGGGGGATCACGCCGGCGCAGCTGGAGAAGTTCGCCGACGTCATCGAGCGCTACGTCCCACTGAACAAGGGCCACATCACGACGCGCCAGAACATCCAGATGCACCACATTCCGCTGCCCGACGCCGAGCAGGCGATCCGCGAGCTCGGCGAGGCCGGGCTGTCCAGCCGCGAGGGCTGCGGCAACACCGTGCGCAACGTCACCGGCGACCCCTGGGCCGGAGTCGCGACCGACGAGCTGTTCGACATGACGCCGTACGCCGGGGCCTACGTGCGCTACTTCGTGCGCCACCCCACGACCCAGGCGATGCCGCGCAAGATCAAGACCGCCTTCGACGCCAGCGAGCCGGGCCGCGCGATCAGCGAAATCCACGACATCGCATTCCGGGCCAGGCTCCGGACGGCGAGCGATGACCCGGGGGCCGCGGACGGCGCGGGCGGGAACCTCGCTCGCGGAGCTGGGAACCTCATCCCCGGCGGCGGGAACTCCATCCCCGGAGATGGGAACCCCATCCGCGGGGCACAGATGCTCGTCGGCGGAGGCACCTCGATCATGCCGCGCAAGGCCCCCGTGCTGTACGAGTTCGTGGGGCTCGACGACGGCGAGTACCTGAAGATCGCCGAGGCCGTGTTCCGGATCTTCGACCGCCAGGAGTGGCTGCGGACCAATCGCGCGCGTGCGCGGATCAAGGTCTTCGTCGACAAGTACGGGATCGACGAGCTGCGCCGCCAGGTCGAGGAGGAGCTGCAGGGCGAGTGGGTCGCCGAACGCGACTTCTCCGTCGAGCACCGCCTGTTCCTCGACGACGAGCGCGAGAGCGCCCCCGCGCCCCCCGCCAACTACGGGAGCCCCAACGGGGACGTCTCGGAGTTCGAGCGCTTCCGCCAGTCCAACGTCCGCGCGCAGCGCCAGGAGGGCTTCGTGACCGTCGAGGCGCGTGTGATCCGCGGCGACCTCACCCCCGAGCAGTTCCGCGGCCTCGCGCGGATCGTCGGGGAGTTCTCCGGCGGCTACGCCCGCACCACCGTCCAGCAGAACATCGTCCTGCGCTGGGTCCGCCACGAGAGCGTCTACGACGTCTGGCGCGCGCTCAGCGAGCTGGGCCTCGGCCAGGCGGGCTCGCGCTCGATCGACGACGTCGTCTCGTGCCCCGGCACCGACTCCTGCAAGCTCGGGATCACCAGCTCGATGGGCCTCAACCAGGCTGTCCAGGAGCGGGTTGAGGCGATGGCGATCGACGACCCGCTGACCCGCGCGATCCACATCAAGATCAGCGGCTGCCCCAACGGGTGCGGACAGCACCACGTCGGCAGCATCGGCTTCACCGGAGCCTCGATCAAAGTCGGCGAGCACACGATCCCCGCCTACATCCCCCACGTCGGCGGGGCCTTCGAAGGCGAGGGGATCGAGTTCGGCCAGCGGCTGAAGGCGCGCCTGCCGTCCAAGCGGGTCCCCGACGCCGTCGAGCGCTGGATCCGCCACTACCAGTCCACGCGCCAGGACGGCGAGTCGTGGCGCGCGTTCGTCCAGCGCGTCGGCACCCCCGAGCTCGAGGGCCTCGTCAAGGACCTCTCGATGCCCGTCGACTTCGGCCTGGAGACGATGGGCCAGTTCATCGACTGGAACCGCGACGTTCCATTCGAAGTGATCCGCGGAGAGGGCGAGTGCGCAGTCTGACCGACACCACTTCGAGCGCCCCCCCGCGCCCGCGCCCGCCGGCGCGGGGGCCCGGTCGCCCGACCCTGCGCACACGCTGACCGAGACCCTCGGCGAGGGGGTCCGGCGCCACGGGGACGCTCTGGTGCTGCTGTGCTCCTTCCAGAAGGAGGAGTCCGTGTTGATCGACGAGCTGCTGCGCCTCCCCGGCGGACGCGACGTGCAGATCGTGACGATCGACACCGGGGTGCTGTTCGAGGAGACGCTGCAGACGTGGCGCGCGTTCGAGCAGCGCTTCGGGATCGCGGTGCAGGTCCAGGACGCGGGCGCATCGGAGGGGGATCGGTGGACCGGCCCCGAGCACTGCTGCTCGCAGGCCAAGATCGCCGCGCTGGAGCGCGCCCTCGATGGCGCGGAGGGCTGGATCACCGGCATCCGCCGCGAGCAGGGCCCGACGCGCGCCGGCACCGAGCTGATCGAACGCGACGAGCGGCGCGGGCTGGCGAAGTACAACCCGCTGGCGCACTGGACCGAGCGCGACCTATGGCAGCGGATCCACGAGCGCGACCTGCCCTACCACCCGCTGCACGACCGCGGGTACGCCTCGATCGGGTGCGCCCCGTGCACGCTGCCCGGCGACGGCCGCGAGGGCCGCTGGGCCGGCAGGGATAAGACGGAGTGCGGATTGCACGTCATCGAGGCCGTGAGATGATCGCCGCGGGCAGGCGCATCGCGAGCGCCCGGGGGCGATCGTGAGCGTCGCGGCGCGCCCCCAGCTCAGCCACCTGCGGGCGCTGGAGTCCGAGGCGATCCACGTGATGCGCGAGGTCGCCGCCGAACTGGAGCGCCCGGTGCTGCTGTTCAGCGGCGGCAAGGACTCGATCGTGCTGCTGCGGCTCGCCGAGAAGGCGTTCCGCCCGGCGCCGTTCCCGTTCCCGCTGATGCACGTCGACACCGGCCACAACTTCCCGGAGGTGATCGAGTTCCGCGACCGCCGCGTCGCCGAACTGGGCGAGCGGCTGATCGTCGCGAGCGTCCAGGAGTCGATCGACAGCGGCCGCGTCCAGGAGGAGACCGGGCCAAGAGCCTCGCGCAACCGGCTGCAGACCGTGACGCTGCTGGACGCGATCGCCCAGCACGGCTTCGACGCCGCGTTCGGAGGCGCGCGCCGCGACGAGGAGCGCGCGCGGGCCAAGGAGCGCGTGTTCTCGTTCCGCGACGACTTCGGCCAGTGGGACCCCAAGAACCAGCGCCCCGAGCTGTGGAACCTCTACAACGGGCGCATCCGCAAGGGCGAGCACGTCCGGGTCTTCCCGCTGTCCAACTGGACCGAGCTCGACGTCTGGGAGTACATCGCGCAGGAGCAGCTCGAGGTCCCCTCGATCTACTTCGCCCACCAGCGCGAGGTGTTCCGCCGCGACGGGATGCTCTACGCGTGGCGCGACGGCACCGAGCTGATCGACGGCGAGCAGGTCTTCACCGAGGTCGTCCGCTACCGCACCGTCGGCGACATGAGCTGCACCGGCGGCGTCCCCTCGCTCGCGGCCACGCTGGAGGAGGTCGTCACCGAGATCGCCGCCACGCGCATCACCGAGCGCGGCGAGACCCGCGCCGACGACCGCGTCTCGGAGGCCGCGATGGAGGATCGGAAGAAGGCCGGGTACTTTTGATCCGCCATCCAGGCGTCTCCTTTGATTTGGTGGGCCGCCTCCGTGCGCCCTTGACCGGGCCTGCGGCCCTTCTGAGATGACGCTGGATCTGCTGCGCTTCACCACCGCGGGCTCGGTGGACGACGGCAAGAGCACGCTGATCGGGCGGCTGCTGTACGACTCCAAGCAGGTCTTCGAGGACCAGCTCGAACACGTCGCCCAGGCGAGCGCGCGGCGCGGCGGGGAGGGCGCGTTGGACCTGGCGCTGCTCACCGACGGACTGCGCGCCGAGCGCGAGCAGGGGATCACGATCGACGTCGCCTACCGCTACTTCGCGACGGCGCTGCGGCGGTTCATCATCGCGGACTGCCCGGGCCACCAGCAGTACACCCGCAACATGGTCACCGGAGCTTCGACCGCGGACCTGTCGGTGATCCTGCTCGATGCCCGCCGCGACGTGCTGGAGCAGGCCAAGCGCCACGCGTTCATCAGCGCCCTGCTGGGCATCCCGCATCTGGTGGTCGCGATCAACAAGATGGACCTCGTGGACTGGTCGCGCGAGCGCTTCCAGGCGCTCGCGCGGGAGTTCGAGGGCTTCGCCCGGAAGCTGGGCAAGCGGAACGTCACGTACATCCCGATGTCGGCGCTGCGCGGCGACAACGTCGTGGAGCGCTCGGGGCCGATGCAGTGGTATGACGGCCCGACGCTGCTGGAGCTGCTGGAGGAGGTGGAGGTCGCGTATGACCACCCCTACGACACCCCGGCGCGGTTCCCGGTGCAGTGGGTGATTCGGCCGGGCGGGGATCCGACGCACACCGGCTACCGCGGCTACGCCGGCCAGCTCGCCAGCGGGGCGCTGCGGACGGGCGAGGAGGTGCTGGCGCTGCCGAGCGGCCTGCGCACGCGGATCGCGGCGATCGACACCTACGAGGGGGAGCTCGACGAGGCGCTGGCGCCGATGTCGGTGACGCTGCGCCTGGAGGACGAGCTGGACGTGTCGCGCGGCGAGCTGATCTGCCGCCCCGAGGAGGCCCCGACGGTGGCGCGGGAGCTGGAGGCGGACATATGCTGGCTGAACGAGCGGCCGCTGCGGGTGGGAGGACGATACGTGGTCAAGCACACCACGCGCAGCGCGACGGCGATCGTCGACACACTGGAAGACCGGGTCGACGTGCACACGCTGGAGCGGGTGCCCGGTCCCGACCAGCTGGCCCTCAACGACATCGGGAGGGTGCGGTTGCGCACGAGCACGCCGCTGGCGTTCGACCCGTACCGCCGCAACCGCCGCACGGGCAGCTTCATCCTGGTCGACGAGACCACCAACGAGACGGTCGGCGCGGGCATGGTGGACGATTTGACCTATTGACGTGGGCGCGCTCACGTGCAAACATGCAATAGTCAAAGACGTTCAGAGGTGCCGAACCACAATTTGCGGGCCGGATCGATAGCCGGCGAGCTCAAGCTGGTGTGACGGCCATCGCGGCTGTACACCTGGGCAGGCGGGCGCTGAGCGCGAGAGCGCGCCAGGGCGGCGTCCGCAGCTCGCGCCCGGGGTCTTGTGGAGCGCTTGCCCCGGGCGCGAGTGGCCTGCGAGCACGCTAATCTGCCCCACTCGATGTTTACAAAGGTGCTGGTGGCCAACCGTGGCGAGATCGCCGTGCGCATCGTGCGGGCGCTGGAGGAGCTTGGAATCGCCTCGGTGGCGGTGTACTCCGAGCACGATCGCGACGCCCTGCACGCGGCGCGGGCCGACGAGGCCTATAACCTCGGCGGCGGCGCGGCGGCCGAGAACTATCTGAGCGTCGAGAAGATCCTCGACGCGGCGGCGCGCTCGGGGGCGCAGGCGATCCACCCGGGCTACGGCTTCCTCGCCGAGAACGCCCCGTTCGCGCAGGCGTGCGAGGAGGCCGGGATCGTGTTCATCGGGCCCCCGGCGAGCGCGATCGAAGCGATGGGCTCGAAGACCCGCGCGCGCGAGCTGATGCAGGCGGCGGGGGTCCCGATCGTGCCGGGGACCACCGAGCCGGTGGCCACCGTCAAGGACGCCCTGAAGATCGCCCGCAGCGAGATCGGCTTCCCGGTCGCGGTCAAGGCCGCCGGAGGCGGCGGCGGCAAGGGCTTTCGGGTCGCGCTCGCCGAGGACGAGCTCGAGGGCGCGTTCGAGGGCGCGAGCCGCGAGGGCGAGAAGTTCTTCTCGGACCCCACCGTCTACCTGGAGCGCTACCTGCCGGACCCCCGCCACGTGGAGGTGCAGGTGCTCGCGGATCGCCACGGCAACGTGATCCACCTCGGAGAGCGCGACTGCTCGATCCAGCGCCGCCACCAGAAGGTGATCGAGGAGTCCCCGGCGCCGCAGTGGATCGTGACGCCGGAGCTGCGCGAGCGCATCGGGCGGATCGGGGTGGAGGCCGCGCGGGCCGTCGACTACGTCGGAGCCGGGACGATCGAGGGGCTGCTGGCACGCGACGAGAGCTCGGCCGGCGGCGAGGGGGAGGGGGAGCCGGAATACTTCTTCCTGGAGATGAACACCCGGGTCCAGGTCGAGCACTGCGTGACCGAGATGACGACCGGGATCGACATCGTCAAGGAGGGCATCCGCGCCGCCGCCGGGGAGCCGCTCTCCTACACGCAGGAGGACGTGAGGCTGCGCGGACACGCGATCGAGTGCCGCATCAACGCCGAGGACGCCTCCAAGAACTTCGCCCCGGCGCCGGGAAGGATCGGCCGCTACAAAGAGCCCACCGGGCCCGGCGTGCGCGTCGACTCGGGGGTCGGCGCCGGCGGCGAGGTGTCGCCGATGTACGACCCGATGGTCGCGAAGCTGATCGTGTGGGACGCCGACCGCGCGCAGGCCACGCGGCGGATGCTGCGGGCGCTGGCCGAATACGAGATCGAGGGCCTGCGGACGCTGATCCCGTTCCACCAGGCGCTGCTGGCGACCGACCAGTGGGCCCGCGGGGAGACCTGCCGGGACCTGCTGGAGGACCGCAAGTGGCTGAAGACGCTCGCCTTCCCGGCGCCCGAGAAGGCCGCCGACACCGCGGCCGACGAGGAGCCCCGGGAGCAGGTCGAGCAGGCCTACACCGTCGAGGTGTCGGGCCGGCGCTTTGATGTGAAGGTCCTCGGCCCCCCGTTTGCCGGAGCCGGCGGCGGTGCGGCGGGCTCGCCCAACGGCACCCCCGGCGCCGCCAAGTCGCCGCGACGGTCGGCCGGTCGCGGCTCCAACAGCAGGTCCTCGGCGGGGGGAGGGGCGGACACACTGCCCTCCCCGCTGCAGGGAAACATGTGGAAGGTGCTCGTCAAGCAGGGGGACACCGTGCAGGAGGGCCAGCTCCTGTGCATCATCGAGGCGATGAAGATGGAGAACGAGATCACGGCCCACAAGGCGGGCGTGATCGCCGAGCTGCCGATCGCCGAGGGTGCTCCGATCGCGGCGGGCGCCCCGATCGCGACGATCGAGAGCACCGAGCACTGATCTACCCGACCGCGGGCTGTCCGCCGGCGGTTCGATCCCCGAGGCGCGACCGGCCGCAAAAGGCGATCCGATCGCGGCCGTCGGGCCCAATCGGAGACACCGCGGGCTGACGGAACGTCCAAATCTCTCGGCGTCCGGCCAGGGTTTGACGGCGTTCGGATGATTGGTGAGAGTGTCCCGTCGCTGCCGCGCCGGCGGCACGTCATCACCGACACACAGAGGACGTGGATCGCCCATGCCCACATGAGCACGACGATCAGACGACGCACCGACGTCAAGCTCGCACTCGTCGCCGGATTGACGATCACCGGGATCGCGGTGCTCGCCACGCTGTTGCATGCGCCGTCCACGATCGCCGGGACGAACGGGATCACGCAGATGACCATCCTGGCGGCTACCGGCAGTGACACGGGTGCCTGTCAGACGCGCGAAACGCTGCCCGGGGGCACGTCAGCGATCCGCCTTGGGCTCGAGGCGTCGATGGGCCCGCAGGTGACAGTGAAAGTGCTGTCGGGCTCGCAGGTCGTCACGCAGGGGATGGCGGGACCCGGTTGGGCCGCGGGGGAGCTGACGTTTGCGGTGAGACCGGTGCGTCGCACCTACTCGCACGTAACGGTCTGCTTTCGACTGAGACTGATGACGGGAGACGTCCGCATCTTCGGTGAACGCACTCCTCTCGCCGTGGCGGCTACCTCCGAAGGTGGAGGAGTCCTGCCTGGCCGGATGAAAATCGAATACCTGCGACCGGGCCCCGAATCCTGGTGGTCGCTCGTCCCCGCGGTGGTGCGACATATGGGCCTGGGGCGTGCCGCCAGCGGCACGTGGATCGTGGTGCCGATCGCGGCGCTCGCGGCGGCCGTCGTCGCCCTTGCATCCTGGGCGGTCCTCGGGGAGCTGAGATGAGATGAGCAGGCGCTCGCAGCGGACGCCAGCACGACGGGTCGCTCCGCAGCGAAGTCACCGCGAGCGAACGAGCGATCCCGGGGGGCTGCTGGTGCGCGGGGGGCTGTTCGTGAGCGGTCTCCGCGAGACGCTTCGTCAGATCCCGAGGGTGGCGTGGATCTGTGCGCTGGTGGCCTTCCTCAACGCGGCGTGCTGGTCGCTGATCACGCCCCCCTTCCAGGTGCCGGACGAGCCCAGCCATTACGCCTATGTGCAACATCTGGCGCAGACGGGCAGCCTGCCGCCGGTGAGCGCGGAAATCGACTCGCCAGCCGAGGTGGTCGCGCTGCGCGATCTGCACTCCCCGCAGGTCCGCTACCTGCCGGGGGGCCACACGATCTTCTCCGAGACGGCGCAGCGCAAGCTCGAACACGATCTCGCCCTACCCTTCTCGCGGGAAGACGAAGGCGTTGGAACGGCCGCTTCGGAGCCCCCGCTGTACTACGTGCTCGAGTTGGTTCCCTACGAGTTCGGATCGGGGGGCACCGTGCTCGACCGCCTCGTGCTCATGAGGCTGCTCTCCGCGCTGATGGGCGCCATCACCGCGCTGTTCGCCTTCCTCTTCGTCCGCGAGGCGCTTCCCGGGACACGCTGGGCGTGGACTGTCGGTGGGCTCGGCGTGGCGCTCGCGCCGCAACTTGGATTCATATCTGGCGCGGTGAACCCCGACGCACTGCTGACCGCCGTGTCGGCCGTGCTGTTCTACTGCCTCGCGCGGGGCTTCCGACGAGGACTGACACCAAAGCTGGCGGTCGCGATCGGCGTCGTGATCGCGGCGGGCTTCTTGACAAAGCTCAACTTCCTCGGACTGCTCCCGGGAGCGGCGCTCGGGCTGTTGGTTCTCGCCGTCCGCGCGGCGAGGACCTCGAGGCGCACCGCATACCGTTCGCTCGCACTCGCGCTCGCACTCGCGGCGAGCCCGATCGGCGCTTACGTCATCCTCAACCTGGCGCTGGACCGGCCCGCCGTCGGGACGCTGTTCTCCGCAATCGCTCTCACCCGACGCCATGGTTCGCTGCTGAAGGAGATCAGCTACATCTGGCAGTTCTACCTTCCCCCGCTGCCCGGCATGCACAGCGACTTTCCCGGCTTCTCGACGACGCGCCAGCTTTGGATCAAAGACCTGGTCGGCGTGTACGGGTGGGTCGACACCACCTTTCCGGCCTGGGTCTACACCGCCGCGCTGATCCCGATCGGCCTGCTCGGCCTGCTCTTGGCACGTGGGATCTTCGCGAGTCGGGACTCGCTGCGCGGCCGCGTCGTCGAGCTGGTCGTCTATGGCGCGATCACGGTCGGCGTGATGATCGTTGTCGGAGCCAGCGACTACCTCGGATCCCCGGCCAGGACCGGTCAATATGTCGAGCCGAGGTACATGCTTCCGATGATCGTCCTGTTCGGCGCGATACTCGCGCTGGCGGCGCGCGGCGCCGGACGCAGATGGGGCCCCGTCGCCGGTGCGCTGATCGTCACCTTGGTGGTCGCCCATAACACCTTCAGCCAGCTGCTGGAGATCTCGCGCTACTACGGATAGACCGCGGGACCCGATCGGAGACATCGCGGTCCAACGGCGCGCCCCGCGACGCCCGTGCCCTGGGGACCGGCGGCGGCCTGGGACTCCCGGCTTGACGACCCCCGGGCGATCGAGGACAGTGGGAGTCCCGGTATTTAGAAGCACTCCATCGACCTTGCAGCACGCGGGGGCGGAGCGACAGCCATATGAGCACGAGTGTCAAAAGCGCCGCCGCCGTCGACGATCGGAGTGAATCGGCGTGCCTGGTCTCGGTGGTGATCCCGTGCCTGAACGAGGCCGAGAACGTCGAGCGGTGCGTCGTGACCGCGCTGAGCGCGATGCGGCATGCGGAGGTGTCGGGAGAGGTGGTGGTCGCGGACAACGGCTCTGAGGACGCCAGCGCCGAGCTGGCGGCGCGGGCGGGCGCGCGGGTCGTCCACGAGCCGCTGCGCGGGTACGGCAGCGCGTACCTCGCGGGCTTCGCGGCGGCGCGCGGCGAGTTCATCGTGATGGCGGACGCGGACCTGACGTACGACTTCAATGAGATCCCGCGATTCCTGGCCGAGCTGCAGGACGGAGGGGACATGATCATCGGCGACCGGATGCGCAACATCCTGCCGGGGGCGATGCCGTGGCACCACCGCTACATCGGCAACCCGCTGCTGTCGCGCTTTTTGAACCTCCTGTTCCACACCGGGGTCAGCGACGCGCACTGCGGGATGCGGGCGTTTCGCCGCGACCAGCTGGAGCGCCTGGAGCTGCGGACGACGGGGATGGAGTTCGCATCGGAGATGGTCGTGCGGGCGGCTAAGGCGGGCCTGGAGATCCGCCAGATCCCGATCGAATATCACCCGCGCGGCGGCGAGTCGAAGCTGTCGAGCTTCCGCGACGGGTGGCGGCACCTGCGCTATCTGGTGCTGCACTCCCCCAGGCACCTGTTCATCGTGCCGGGCGCCGCGATGTCGGCGGTCGGCGGTCTGATTTGCCTGGCGGTGCTCGCGCACGTCGAAGTGCTGGGGCGCCGCTGGGAAGTGCATGCGCTGATCGGCGGCTCGCTGCTGCTGATCGTGGGCGCCCAGATCGTCAGCCTCGGGCTCTGCGCGCTGACGTACGCGGTGTACTTCATGGGCGAGCGCGACCCGTGGCTGGAGCGGATGGGCGAGCGCTACCGCCTGGAGCACGGGCTGGCGCTCGGAGCCGCGATCGCGCTGGGGGGGCTGGCGGGGTTGGGGGCGATCGTGGTGGTCTGGATCGAACGCGGCTTCGGCGACCTGTCGGAGGAGCGGGTCGCGATCGCGGCCGCGACCCTGACGGTGCTCGGCGTCCAAGTGATCTTCTCGTCGTTTCTGCTCAGCATCCTCGGGCTGCGGCGCAGATGACGCCCGTCAGGGTGGTGCTCGCCGCCGGCCTGACGCTGATCGTGATCGCGGCGGTTGTGACGCTGCTGCACGCGCCGTCGACGGTCGCCGCGTCGAACGGGGTCCCGCGGACGGCGATCGTCTCCAAGCAGGCGTCGGTGTCAAGCGGGTGCCAGGGCGGCGAAGCGCTGCCCGCGGGCACGTCGGCGGTCCGCCTGAGCCTTGACGCCGTGATCGGGCCGCGCGTGACCGTGACGGTGTTGAGGGGCTCGCGCGTCGTCACCTCGGGAACCGAGGGGACGGGCTGGTACGGGTCTGCCGTCACCGTCCCGGTGCGACGGGTCGACGGCGGCGTCGCAGACGTCACGGTCTGCTTCGGCCTGCGCTTGGAGACCGGCGACGTCATGGTCGTCGGCGCGCCCACCGCGCGCGCCGTCGCGGCTGTCGCCGACGGACAGCCGCTGAGCGGCAGGATGAGGATCGAATACCTGCGCCGGGGCGATCGATCGTGGTGGTCGCAGGTCGTCCCGGTGGTGGAGCACATGGGTCTCGGGCGCGCGGCGAGCGGCACCTGGATCGTGCTCCCGATCGCGGCGCTGATCGCGGCCTCGATCGCGCTGGCGTCGTGGCTGGTCGTCCGGGAACTCGGGTGAGGCGGCGGGTCCCGACGGCGGCGTGGGTCTGCGCGCTGGTGGCGTTCCTCAACGCGGCGTGCTGGTCGCTGATTACACCCCCGTTCCAGACGCCCGACGAACCGAGCCATTTTGCCTACGTGCAACAGCTCGCCGAAACCGGGGCCCTGCCGACGTCGGGCAGCGAAATCTTCTCCCCGGCGGAGGAGATCGCGCTGCGGGACCTCCGTCAGGGCCAGGTCTACTACAGCCCGCAGGAACACACGATCTTCACGGAGGCGGCACAGCGCAGGCTGCAGCGCGACCTGGCGCTGCCCGAACCGCGCGTCGGGGGCGGCGTGGGCGAATCGTCGTTCTCCGAGCCCCCGCTGTCCTACGCGCTGGAGACGATCCCCTACTACGCGGGATCGTGGGGGACGATCCTCGATCGCGTCGCGCTGATGCGGCTGCTGTCGGCGCTGATGGGGGGCGTGAGCGCGCTGTTCGCGTTCCTGTTCGTGCGCGAGACCCTCCCGGGGGCCCGCTGGGCGTGGACGGTCGGCGGTCTGGGCGTGGCGCTGGCACCGCTGCTGGGGCTGATGTCGGGCGCGGTGAACCCCGACGCGCAGCTGTGCGCGGTGTCGGCGGCGCTGTTCTACTGCCTGGCGCGGGGGTTCCGGCGCGGACTGACGCCGAAGCTGGCGGCGACGACGGGAGTCGTGATCGCGATCGGGTTCGTGACGAAGCTCAACTTCCTGGGGCTGATCCCCGGAGTGGCCCTCGGGCTGGCGCTGCTCGGCGCCCGCGCGGCGCGCGACTCGAGGCGGGTCGCATACCGCTCGCTCGCCGCCGCGGCGGCCGTGGCGGCAAGCCCGATCTGCCTGGACGTCGTCTTCAACGTGCTCGCGGGCCGCCCCGCGGTGGGGACGTTGTCGAGCGCGGCCTCATTCACCGGAGCGCGGGGGTCGATCTTCGAGGAGATCGGCTACATCTGGCAGTTCTACCTTCCGCGGCTGCCGGGGATGCACAGCTACTTCCCGGGCCTCTCGACGGTGCGTCAGTTCTGGATCGACGGCTTCGTGGGGCTCTACGGCTGGCTGGACACGACGTTCCCGGCGTGGGTCTACCGAGCCGCGCTGCTCCCGCTGGCGCTGTTCGGGATTCTGCTGGCGCGAGCGCTGTTCGCGAGCCGCGGCGCGCTGCGCAGCCGGATCGGGGAGGTGGTCGTCTACACCGCGATGGCGGTCGGTCTGATGGTGGTGGTGGGAGCGAGCGACTACATCGAATACCCCCACGGCACGGGCTCCTACGCGGAGCCGCGGTACTTCCTGCCGCTGATCGCGCTCTACGGCGCGGCGCTGGCGCTCGCGGCGCGCGGCGCGGGCCGACGCTGGGGTCCGGTGGCGGGGGCGGGCATCGTCGTGGTGGTCATCGCCCACAACTTCTTCAGCCAGCTGTTGGAGATCTCACGCTTCTACGGCTGACGGGCATCCCAGGACCCCACCGACCTGGGGCGCCCAAGGCCCGCCCACCTCGAGGCCCCGCCGGCGCCGGACCTCAGATCCCCAGCAGCTTGGCGGCCTCGCGCAGGTTGTGGACCTCGGCGGTGGGCTTCTTCTGAGAGGGGTCGAGGGTGCGCTTGGTGCGGTTGACCCAGATCACGGGGACGCGCTGTTTGAGGCACGGTTCGATGTCGTGGTGGTGGCTGGACGCGATGTGGACCCAGCCCTTCTTGGAGCCGATCCGCCGGGCGCACTCGGTGAAGTGGGCGAGGTCGGGCTTGTAGGAGCGGACCTGCTGGGCGGTGACGACGAGATCGAAGTCGATCGGGATGTGGCGGCGGGTCTGCCCGAGGAGCTTGTCGTCGATGTTGGAGAGCAGGCCGAGCTTGTATTTCTTGGCGAGCTTCTGCAGCTGGGGGATGGTCTCCTTGAAGGTCTGCCAGCGCTGGACGGAGTCCGGGAGGAAGCCGGAGCGCGACGTTTCCAGGGACCATTCGAGGCGCTTGGCGACCTCCAGCGCGGTGCGCCGCAGGACCTCGGCGTAGAGCTCATAGGAGCCGGCCTCGATTTCGCGGGAGACCTCGTGGAAGTGCGCGAGCAGCTGGGCGCGGTCGAGCGTGACGTCGTCGCGCGCGGCCTCCTTGGCGAAGGCGTCGTAGATGCCGGTCTCCCAGTCGATCAGGGTGCCGTAGACATCGAATGTGACAAAGCTGACGTTCTTGGGGATGGGCATGGGCTGGGCATTATGCCGTGCCGCCGACCCGGAGCGTCCCGCGACCTCGATGGAGCCCGTTCGCTAGAGTCCCGCGCCGCCATGGACCTACTTGAGTATCAGGGCAAGCAGCTGTTCGCGCGCCACGGGCTGGCGGTGTCGGCGGGGCGGGCGGTGACGACGGTCGACGACGCGGTGGCGGCGGCCGCGGAGGTGGGCTACCCGGTGGTGGTGAAGGCGCAGGTGCTGATCGGCGGTCGCGGCAAGGCCGGCGGAGTGAAGCTCGCGGCAGACGAGCGCGAGGCGCGCGAGCACGCGCAGAAGATCCTGGGGATGGACATCCACGGGCATACGGTGCGGACACTGTGGATCGAGCACGCCAGCGAGATCGCAGCCGAGTACTACGCGTCGGTGCTGCTGGACCGCTCGGCGAAGGCGCCGCTGGTGATGTTCAGCGTGGAGGGAGGCGTGGACATCGAAGAGGTCGCGGAGCGGACGCCGGAGAAGCTGATCCGCCATCACGTCGACGCCCTGGAGGGGCTCTCCCGCGGGGAGGCGGTCGAGATCGCGACGGCGGGCGGGGCGGGCGCGGACGTGATCGAGGGGGTGGCGGACGCGCTGGTGGCGCTGTACGAGGTGTGGTGGCAGGAGGACGCGACACTGGCGGAGATCAACCCGCTGATCGTGACGCCTGCGCTCCCCGACGATCGGACGACCCCCGGAGGGGGCGGTGATGGTGGGGGTGGCCGGCAGGTGAGGGCGCTGGACGCGAAGGTGTCGCTGGACGGCAACGCGCTGTACCGCCACCCCGAGAACCAGGATCTGTCGGACGTCGAGAACGAGGACCCGATCGAGCGCCGCGCGAAAGAGCAGGGCGTGCAGTACGTGGCGCTGGACGGCGACATCGGGATCCTCGGCAACGGGGCGGGGCTGGTGATGTCGACGCTCGACGTGGTGGCGCAGGCGGGTGGGAGCCCGGCGAACTTCCTCGACGCGGGCGGGGGCTCGGACGCGGCGAAGATCAGGCAGGCGGTCGAGTTGATCCTCTCCAACGAACGCGTGAAGGCGGTGCTGTTCAACATCTTCGGCGGGATCACCCGCTGCGACGAGGTCGCGCGGGGCCTGATCGCGGCGTTCGAGGGGCTTGGTACGGGCGGGCCCGCGACGGATGGGGAGCCGGCAGGTGTGGTTGGGGCGAGCGGGATCGGGGTGGGTGGGATCCCATTCATAGTTCGACTGGATGGGACCAATGATGAGGAGGGTCGCCGCCTCCTGCGGGAGGCGGCGCTGGCGAACGTGTATCCGGCCGCGACGATGAACGAGGCCGCGGAGAAGGTCGTCGCCCTGGCGAGGGAGCGGAGCTGATGGCGAGGCGCGTGGAGGGCGATACCGACGCGACGGTCGCGGGCGAGACCCGTACGACGGTGCCAGGCGTCGAGGCCCGGGATCCGGGACGGGCGGCCTGATGGCGGTCCTGGTCGACAGGGGCACGCGCCTGGCGGTCGCGGGGATCACGGGCCGAGAGGGCTCGTTCCACACGCTCAACAACCGCCGCTACGGGACGAACGTGGTCGGCGGGGTGACACCGGGCAAGGGCGGCCAGGACGTCGAGGGGATCCCGGTGTTCGACAGCTGGGCGGACGCGGTGCGCGAGACGCAGCCGAACACGGCGATGATCTTCGTCCCGCCGCGGTTCGCGGCCGACGCGATCCTGGAGGCGGCGGCGGCGGGGGTGGCGCTGGTGATCGCGATCACCGAGGGGATCCCGGCGCACGACGAGCTGCGGGTCTACAACACGCTGAGGCGCGATGGCAGCACAGCCGGGACGGCTGGGTCGGGCGGGGGACATTCAACCCGGCTGATCGGCCCGAACTGCCCGGGGATCCTGTCGCCGGGGAAGGCGAACGTGGGGATCATCCCGGCGTCGTTCTTCAAGGAGGGCAACGTCGGCGTGGTATCGCGCTCGGGGACGCTGACCTACCAGATCGGCAACGAGATCGCGCAGGCGGGCTTCGGCAACAGCTCGATCGTGGGGATCGGCGGGGACCCGGTGCCGGGGTCGTCGTTCGTGGACGTGATCGAGCTGTTCGAGGCGGATCCCGAGACCGAGCTGATCGTGCTGGCGGGCGAGATCGGCGGCTCGGCGGAGGAGGAGGCGGCGCAATACATCTCCGAGCACGTCTCCAAGCCGGTGGTTGCGTACATCGCGGGCTTCACGGCGCCGGCGGGCAAGCAGATGGGCCACGCGGGGGCGATCGTGTCGGGGACGGCGGGGACGGCGGCGGCGAAGGCGCGGGCGCTCGAAGATAACGGGGTGCGCGTGGGGCGGACCCCGACCGAGGTGGCCGAGCTCGCGGTGGAGATCCTGCGCGGATAGCGGAACTCCCCGCCGCTTGCTCCTGCGGCGGCGCGGTCGCAATATGCGACCCAGGGCTCGTGCGGCGGGGGATTGGGCCCGAGTAGGATGGGTGAGCGGGTCTTGAGCCACCTGAAGCTCGGTCCCCTGCCACGCAACCCGTTTCCCGTCACGAGAAACCCGGCCCGACGACACCGATGACCGACGCGTCCGATGTGACGAACACGCTGGCCGACCTGGAGCGCAAGCTGCGGGAGCTGGAGCGGGAGCTGACCTCGATCGGCAGGCGTCAGGGGCCGGAGGAGCAGCAGCCCTCCGCGGGGGATGGCGCAGCGGCATCCGTGGAGACGGCGGGCCGGCTGATCGACGAGGCGATCGAGCCGTCGCGGCCGAACGAGACGCCCGAGACCCCGCGGCCCGAGATGCCGGCGCCACGGCCGAGCGCACCGTCCGAGCGCACGCCAGCCGCACCCGTCCGACCAGCGCCGCGCACGCCACCGGCGCCACCGGCGCCACTGGCGCCGCCGACGCCGCCGCCGCCGCCGACGCCGACGCCGACGAGCTCCGAGCCGCGCGAGCCGGGGCGGCCGAGCGAGGCACAGCTCGCGGGCCTGGCGGAGCTGCGGCGCTTCCGCGACCGGCTGGAGCGCTTCGCGAAGGAGCTGACCGACGAGTACGACGCGCTGCTGAGCCGGGTGATGTCGGGGCTGTTCTCGACGTCCCCCAAGCCGCCCACTCCCGCCCCCTCCGCGACCTCGCCGTCTGCGGTGCCTGTCACCCCACCGTCTCCCGAGCCTTCCCCGCCGCCGGCGGCGCCCATGCCACCAGCGGCGGAGTGGGCAGTACCACCAGCCCCCGAGGCGGGACCCCCAACCCCGACACCCGCGACGGCACCTCCACCGCCCGCGGGGGAGGGGTGGTCGCCGACCCCGACACCCGCGGAGGGGTCGGAGGCGACTCTGTTCGAAGGCCACGTCGAGCTGGGGGTCGGGCCGTTCTACGACATCGACTCGCTGAGCGCCTTCGAGCGGCGGCTGGCGAGCGTGCCGAACGCGATCGACGCGTCGGTGCGCCGCTTCGAGGCGAGCCACGCCGTGGTCGACCTGCGCCTGGCGGCGCCGGTGGCGCTGGTGGCGGAGCTGCGGCGGACGCTGGACACCGATTTCAACGTCCGTCAGGTCGCGGGCGGGCGCCTGGTATTGACGTTCGACGAACCCTGACGGCTAAGCTGTCGCAGCGATGGCCGACACCACGATCTCCTTCGCCCGCGGGGCCCCGTCGCTGGACATCGTCGACGTCGAGGGCCTGCGCGAGGCGGCGTCGCGGGCGTTCGCCAACGACCCCGGCGGCACCACCGCTTACGGGACGTCTGTCGGCTATCCGCGACTGCGGGCCTGGATCGCGGAGCGCCACGGGGTCGCGCCGGAGCGGGTGCTTGTCACCAACGGCTCGATGCAGGCCGACGCGTTCCTGTTCGAGCACCTCGTCCGCGAGGGCGACGACGTCGTGGTCGAGCGCCCGACGTACGACCGCACGCTGCTGTCGCTGCAGGCGCGCGGAGCGAAGGTCCACCAGGTGGAGCTGCTCGCGGACGGCATCGACACCGACGCCCTCGCCGCGCTGCTCGATGGATTGGGATCCCCGCCCACCCGATCCCCGCCCACCCGATCCGCGCCCACCCAGCGGATGCGGCCAAAGCTGGCCCACATCATCCCGAACTTCCAGAACCCCGCCGGCCACACTCTCTCGCCGGCCCGCCGCCGGCGGCTGCTGGAGCTGGCGGCCGAGCACGACTTCGCGGTGTTCGAGGACGACCCCTACGTCGAGCTGCGCTTCAGCGGCGAGACGCTGCCGACGATGCTCTCGATGGACCCCGAGCGCGTGGTGTACGCGTCGTCGTTCTCAAAGACCGTGTGCCCCGGGATCCGCGTCGGCTACCTCGTCGGGCCGGTCGACCTGATCGCGGTGATCGCGCGGCTGGCGACGGGGACGTACATCTCGCCGAGCATGGTCTCGCAGTCGATCGTCTACGAGTTCTGCGCCTCCGGCGCGCTGGAGCGCTCGATCGAGACCGTCAGGACGGCGCTGGCCAAGCGCGCCCGCACGCTGGAGGCGGCGCTGCGCCGCGAGCTCCCGCAGGCCGAGTTCACGACCCCGGAGGGCGGCTACTTCATGTGGGTGACGCTGCCCGAGGGCACCGACGTCGCGGCGCTGCACCGGAAGGCCTCCGAGCTGGGGGTGGCGTTCGTGAAGGGCACCGACTTCCTGCTGGAGGGCGGCGAGAACACGCTGCGCCTCGCCTACTCCGGGGTGACGCCCGAGCAGATCGAGGAGGGCGTCGCGCGGCTCGCCGCAGCGGTGCAGTCGCTTGACGCCACGCCGGCGTAGTCGTCTATCTGCCGTACTTTTGTTGCCCTAGGACGAGCTGCTCCGGCAGCGCGGTGCGCAGCGGCGGCGACGGGTCGGCGACGACGGAGATGGTCTCGGCCACGCTGGGGGTCACGGTGCAGCGGCGCCCGTCGGGGCACAGCACCGTCACCTCGCGGCGGTCGCGCGCGGCGAGGATGCCCTCCAGCCCAGGGTGCAGACCGGAGTCCTTGAGGTAGTGCAGCACGTCCTCGGCCTCGTTCTCGAAGCGCAGCACGCGCACCGAGGCGCCGACTTGGACGTCGGCGAGGGGCACCCCGGGTGGGCGGGCATCGACCCCCCCGGCGACGATCGGGTGGCCGTGGGGGCAGGTCTTGGCGTCGCCGATCGCCGCGAGCATCCGCTGTTCGAGCACCGGCGACATCGCGTGCTCGAGGCGCTCGGCCTCCTCGTGTACCTCGTCCCAGGGGATCCCGAGGACGTCGGTGAGAAAGCGCTCGATCAGGCGATGGCGGCGCACGATCGTCTCGGCCTCCGCGGCCCCGTCGGGGGTGAACGTGATCGCCTTGTCGGCGCCGCGGGTGATGTAGTCGTCGCGTTCCAGGCGCCCGATCATCTCGTGCACGGTCGGCGCCGAGAGCTGCATCGCGCGGGCGACGTTGGCGCCGGTCATCGCCAGCCCGGCCTCCTGCAGCCAGAAGATGATCTGCAGGTACTCCTCCTCGGCGGCCGTCGCGCTGTCGGCGGTCATCGTGGCAGCGATGCTAGAGCAGCCGAGCCCGCGGGGCCACCCGGTCGGACGGATGGTCGGAAGTCTCAATCCGGGACGAGCGGGCCCATCCGGGACGAGCGGCCCATCTCCGACGGTCGGACGGGCGAGGGCTGGGCGGACGGTCGGACGGAGTTGGACAGGCCCCCGGTCAACCGGATAGCTGATCGAAGGTGCACCGCCGCGGGTCCTTGTCGTCGCGCCAGCGGCGCAGCTTGGCGCCGTGGCGGATGCGCCCGTCGGAGACGTGGTCGAAGTCGATCTCGACGACCAGCTCGGGGCGCAGCGCGACCCACTCCAGCTCGCGCCCCGCGGTCCAGCGGCTAGGGTCGGCCGCGCCGCGCTCGCCCGTCGCGTAGGGCGCGAAGAATCCAACCAGGCGCCGCTTCTCGGCGGCCGTGAGCCCGGAGCAGTGCCCGACGACGTGCAGCTCCGCGCCGTCGTAGAGGCCGAGGATCAGCGCCCCGACGGTGTCGGGCTCCTTCCCGGGGCGCCAGCCGACGACGACGGCGTCGATCGTGCGGACGCGCTTGACCTTGACCATCCCCTTGCGCTGCCCCGGGCGGTAGGGGGCGGAGCGCTCCTTCGCGATCACCCCCTCGGCGTCGCGCAGCCAGCGCCGGGCCTCCTCGACGGAGCTCGCGGTCGCCATCAGCTCGACCGGGGCCCCCGCGAACTCCGAGGCCCCCAGCAGCGTCTCCAATCCCGCGCGACGCTCGGCGAACGGCAGGTCGAGCAGCGCCTCGTCGTCGCGGGCGAGCAGGTCGAAGGCGACGTACGTCGCGGGGGTCTCGACGGCGAGGCGCTGGACGCGCGATGCGGCGGGGTGGACGCGCTGCTGCAGCGCCGCGAAGTCCTCGCGCCCATCGGGGCCGCGGACGACGATCTCCCCGTCGAGCACGTAGCGCCCCGCGGGGAGGACGAGCTCGGGGAAGTAGCGCCCCAGCGGCCGGCCGTTGCGCGACTGCAGGTAGACGTCGTCGCCGTCCACGAACGCCACGCAGCGGAAGCCGTCGAGCTTGATCTCGTACAGGTACTGCGCGCCCGTCGGCAGCGCCTTGCGCGAGAGCGCCAGCTGGGGTTGAATCGGAGGGGCCAGCGGGAGGGTCATGGTCGCTCCCGCGCGCGGCTGGGCTGGACCCGCGGGGGCTCGCCCTTCTGCTTGCGAAAATGCGGCGGCCACGGGGCGTCGCCGAGGCCCTCGCGCTCGTCGCGGGCGGCGAGCTCGAGCAGGGCGTCCAGCGATCCCGGATGCTCGTCGATCTCGGCGGCGGGGTCTCCGCGCTCGCGCAGCCGGGCCGGGACCGTATCCAGGCGCAGGTCCGCGGGCTCGACGTCGGCGACCTCGTCCCACTCCAACGGGCAGGAGACGCGGGCGTCGGGGATGGCGCGCACCGAGTACGCCGAGGCGACGGTGCGGTCGCGGGCGTTCTGGTTGTAGTCGATGAAGACCCCCTCGCGCTGCTCCTTCCACCAGCGCGTCGTGGCCTGTCCGGGCATCCTCCGCTCGACCTCGCGGGCGAGCGCCAGCGCGGCGCGGCGGACCTCCTGGAAGCCGTGCTCGGGGACGATCCGCACGAGGACGTGGATCCCGCGCGAGCCCGAGGTCTTGGGAAAGCCGCGCAGCCCGTGCTCCTGCAACACCTCGCGCACCCCCAGAGCGACGAGGCGCACCTCGGCGAAGGCGACGTCGGGCTGGGGGTCGAGGTCGATGCGCAGCTCGTCGGGGTGGTCGAGGTCGGCGCGCCGCACCGGCCAGGGGTTCCAGTCGATCACCCCGAGGTTCACGCCCCACAGCAGGTGGGCCGCGTCGTTGACGACCAGCTCGCGCGCGTGGCGTCCGCTGGGGAAGGTCACGGTCGCGGTCTCGATCCACTCCGGCGCGGAGTCCGGGACGCGCTTCTGAAAGAACGGCTTGCCCTCGACGCCGTCGACCCAGCGCTTCATCGTGGTCGGCCGCTCGCGCAGGTGGCGCACCGTGGCCTGCTCGCACTCCAGGTAGTAGCGCGCGAGGTCCAGCTTGGTGAGGCCGGGCTCGGGGAAGAACAGCTTGCCGGGGTTGGACAGCCGCAGCTCGCGGCCGCAGACCTCGATCGTGACGTGCTCGCCCTTGGGGGTCATCGATGGTCGCTGGCTTCGCCGTGCACTCCTGTAAGGATGCCTGACCGTGATCTCGCGAACGGTGCTCGTGGCCCCCGAGTCTTTTGGCGAGGAGCTGGGCGCGGCGCGTGTCGCGGCCGCGATCGGCCGAGGATTGAGGGCGGGAGACCTCTCGCTGGAGGTCGATCTCTGCCCGATCGAAGGGGACGACGCCCTCGACCTCGATGCCCGCCTGCATCGGGCGCGGGCCGTGGTGGTGGGGGCGCGGCGCCTGGACGAGGGAACGCTGCTGGGCAGCGCGACGTTCGAGCTCGCCACGCGTGCGCGCCAGGGGGGGGTGCCGGCGTACGCGGTGGCCATGGAGAACGCGCTGAGCCTGTTCGACGCGCGGATCCTCGACCTGCAGGCGATTCTCGAAGCCCACGATGTGAGAGGCCTGCGCAGAGCGGGAAAGCGGCTGGCCGAGTTCGTGTAAGCGTCCCTCCCGGTATGGAGGTACATGTGTTTTTTTCAGACCCCGTATAACGATAGTCAGACACGGCCCGGAATTTTTATATGCGCATCCCAACCTCTTCCGGTAACAAGAAGCACAATCCCTCGCTCCCGCCCGGCCCAGCCGGGCGGATTCCGCAGGCGCTCTCGCTGCCGACCCCGGGGGCCAGGCGGGCGACGGTGATCGGTGCGGGATCGTTCGGCACGGCGCTGGCGGTGGTGCTGGCGCGGGGGGGACTGCGCACGACGCTGCAGGCGCGTACCTCCGACCAGGCCCGAAAGCTCGAGACCGAGCGCGAGAACCACGCATACCTGCCGGGTGTCGAGCTGCCCGCCCAGTTGCGCATCGAGCCGGCCACAGAGGGGGTGGGCCGCGCGGACTACGTGTTTCTCGCGGTGCCCTCGCAGGCGCTGGGGAGCGTGATCGCCGGCCTCCGCGAAGCCGGCCTCGGGCGGCGCGCAGCGGTGGTGTCGACGGCCAAGGGCCTCGTCGGGCCGGCGGGGACGCCGCCGACGAGCATCCTCAGCGCGGCCTTCGGGGCGCACCGGGTCGCGTGCATCGGCGGGCCCGCCCACGCCCGCGAGATGGTCCACGCCGGGGCCGGGCTCGTGGCGGCATCCAGCGACGAGGAGCTCACGCGACAACTCGCGCAGATGTTCACACGCGCCGGCGTGGTCTGCGAGCGCTCCAACGACCCGATCGGGGTCGAGCTGGCCGGTGCCGCCAAGAACGCGGCGGCGCTCGCCGCGGGGGCCACCGAGGCGCAGGGCCTCAACGCGGCGGGCGCCGCGGCCGGCCACATCTTCGCTGAGGTGTGGCGCTACGCCGAGGGCCTCGGTGCGCGACCGGAGTCGATGATCGGCCTCGCCGGCGCCGGCGATCTCGTGGCCACGGCGCTGGCGCCCGAGAGCCGCAACCGCCGCGCCGGCGAACTGCTCGCGGCGGGCGTCCCGGCCAGCGAGATCCCCGCCCGCATCGGTCAGGCGGTCGAGGCCCTGGAGTCGGTGCCGCTGCTTGCCCGTGCCCTGGAGAGCGCGGAGGGCCCCGCGGGCAGGCGACCGGAGAGTCGGCGAACAGCCAGCGAGCCGGTGGAGGGTGGGCGAGCAGAAGATCGGTTGGCCCAGAACGGACAGGTGGAGGGCGGACAGGCGGAGCGTGGGCCGACAGAGCTTGGGCCGACAGAGCTTGGGCCGACAGAGCTTGGGCCGACAGAGCTTGGGCCGACAGAGCTTGGGCCGACAGAGCTTGGGCCGACAGAGCTTGGGCCGACAGAGCTTGGGCCGACAGAGCTTGGGCCGACAGAGCTTGGGCCGACAGAGGGTGGGCGGACAGAGGGTGGGCGGGCACCTATAACAACCGCCCTCGGCCGGCTGATCTCTGGGGCGCTTCCGCTGGAGGAGTGGGTGGCGCTGGTGCGCACCACCATCCCCCCTCCGGCCCGCTGGCGCCGCCGGTCGGGCGGGGGTAGGACGATGTTCTGGCGACGGGTGTGGCAGCAGCTGCTGTCGAGGCGCGTGTGAGGCATATTCTCTTTTTTGAAGTGCGTATAGCTATAGTATTTGGCTAGTAGATACTATAGCTAGCGTTTGCTTGAAAAAGAACCCCTACCCAAGCCTGTGTCTATAGTATTCACACGGTGAATACTATCGCGCTCCCACTGAAAGGAACCACAATGCCACAGACCGACAGACCAAGAGCAAAAGCAAAAGGACAGGACCCGACAGCGACCAGCGGTGTCGGCCCACAGACGAAGGGCAAGCACGCCGAGACGCCCCGTGGGGGCAACGGCGACGAGCCGAAGACGAAGGGTCCCGGCGCCGTCGCGAAGGCCGGGCGCGACGACACCTTCGACCCCACCTTCGGCATCAGGATGGATCCCGACGAGTTCTTCGCGCAGGAGCGCAGACGCGAACAGATCATCAAGATGCAGGACGTCGTGCGGCCCGGGCGCACCACTCCGATCGCGGTGCGCTTCGACCAGTTCACCCTCAGGCGACTCAAGACGCTCGCGGCCCTCCACAACAAGGGCTACCAGACGCTGCTCAAGGAGTTCGTCGTCGAACGCCTCTACGAGGAGGAGAAGCGGGCCGGCATCATCGACTCCTGAGCGCGCGGCCCGCCGCGAGTCGCCGAGTCGCGAACGCACACGGGCATCGCCGAGTGAGGACGTGAGGCAGCGTCACCGATTCACCAGCGTGCTCACCACCGCCTCGTAGACCCCCGCTCCGTGACCGGCCTCGCAGACGCGCACGTTGTCGTGCCCGGTCAGCGCAGCGCCGATCGTAGGGTCGCGCCGCAGCGCGTTGGCGACCAGCCAGAAGGCGTCCACGTGCTCGGCGCACGCCAGATCCTCGCGAGAGTCTCCCACCGCGAAGGTCTGCCCGCGAGCGTAGCCCCGGGCGCGGCGGTGGAAGGCCACCGCGCCCGCCTTCGACGCCCCCGCCGGCACCAGGTGGTAGCCGCGTACCTGCGCCAGCCCCTCCAGCGCCGGCGAGCGGCGGCTGACCGCGCCGTTGTCCACCAGCCGCAGGCCGTCGTAGCCGTGGTCGGCCAGCAGCCGGTCGGCCTCGCCGGCGTCCACCAGGCCGCGGAACAGATGCGACACTTCGCGCTCGGTGTGCCACGGGTCGTGGTGCTCCAGGCGCCCGGCGTAGTGCTCCAGCAGCAGCGCCGGCGCCCCCGAGCGCTCGATCTGCTGGGCGATCGTCAGTTCGCCCGGCAGCATGTTGCCGGTGAGCCAGTGGTCCTCGCCGTCGAGCACCACGCAGGCACCGGCCTCGAAGATGTAGGAGCCCTGGCCCAGCAGGCGCGCGTCCTCCGCCAGCTGAGCTCGGCGCCGGCCCGACATCAGCACCACCTCCACGCCCGCCCGCAGGCACGCCTGCACCGCGCACACCCCCTCGATCGAGACCTCCCCGTCGCCGTCGTGCAGCAGCGACGCCCCACGTCCCAGCAGCGTGCTGTCGAGGTCCAGGTACAGGCAGCGCATCCCGCCTCCCGCGGCCGACCCCGCGGCGCTCATGCCATGCCCAGGCTCGCCAGCGGCGGGCGCTCGATCGGCGCGGCGCCCGAGACCATCCCCGCGCCCGAGACCGTCCCCGCTCCCGAGACCGTCCCCGCTCCCGAGACCGTCCCCGCGCCCGACCCGGCGCCCGAGACCGTCGCCACGTCCGAAACCATCCCGGCGCCCGTGCCCGCACCCGTCTCCGCGCCCACCGAGGGGCCACGCTGGGCCGCGACCCCTTCACCGACCCCCGTCAGCCGGCCGTCGCGCTCCAGGCGGCGCGCGATCGTCGCCAGCACCGTGTACGCCATCGGCGTCAGCTCCCGCAGCGACTGGTGGCGGTTGCGGTGCACCTCCAGGTCCACCTGCGCCAGCCCCTCCAGCCCGACCTCGCGCCAGGCGTCGATCAACATCGCGATCTCGACCCCGTAGCCCGTCGCGAACGGCAGGCGCCACAGCAGCCCCCGCCGCGCCGCCACCTCCCCCGCCAGCGGCTGGCGCACGCCGGCGAGCTCCGGGTAGAACAGCGCCAGCGCCGGGCGCGCCGTCAGGTGGTTCACGCGGCCTCCGCCCTCCGGCAGCGTGACCCCGCCGTACGCGAACGGGCGCCGGTAGAAGGCCTTTACGAACTGCACCCCCGACTCGCACACCAGCGGTCCCAGCAGGCCCGTCGCGAAGTGCCCCGAGAAACCCTCCGTATCGGCGTCCAGGTAACACACCAGCTCCCCCTCCAGCACCGACAGCGCGCGCCACATCGCGTCGCCCTTGCCCAGCACCGGCCCCAGTCCCCCAGCCAGCACCGACCCCCCGCCCGGCACCGGGCCCAACTCGCCCAGCGCCTGATCCCCGCCCGGCACCGGACCCAACTCGCCCAGCGACTGGGACCCGCCCGGCACCAGGTCCAACCCCCCGCCCAGCGCCTGATCCCCGCCCGGCACCGGACCCAGCTCGCCCAGCAGGTCGGCCTCCTGGTGCACCGTCGCCCCCGCTCGCCGCGCCACCTCCGCCGTGCCGTCCGGCGACGCCGCGTCCACCACCACGATCTCGTCGATCGCGCCCGCCTCGCGTAGTTCCACCAACGCCTTCACGATCTCCCCCACCGTACCCGCGCATTCGCGCGCCGGCAGGCACACCGACACGCTCTCCGTGCGCTCCGCCGCGATCCGCCCGGCCGTGTAGCGCACATGGTGGTAAGTCCGCGTCCGCGCCCAGCGCTGCGCCACGCACGCCGCCGCGCCCTCCGGCGCGGCCCCATCAAGACAAACGCCGGACGTTGCCATCTTCGCCGTGGCGCTCGACGGTGCAGCCGTTCATCGCCTCTACTATCTCAGGCCCTTGGCTGGAGAGCGCGTGATGGAACCCTGGAGCGCCCTGCTGGACGACGGTCGCGCCGACGGGCGCCTCGTGCGCGAGGCCCGCGAAGGGGGATACGAGCCCACCGCCCCCGAGCCCGCCCACGCCGGGGCCGGCAACCCCGAGCCCGCCAACCCCGCGCTTGCAACGGCGCAGCTCGTCGACCCGCCCGCCGAGCTGCACCCCGACGTGCTCGGTGCCCTCGCGCGCGTCGGGATCGAGCGGCTGTACTCCCACCAGGCCGACGCTCTGCGCGCCGCGTGGGAGGGGCCGACGATCGTCACCACCGGCACCGCGTCGGGCAAGTCGCTGTGCTTCAACCTCCCGACCCTCGACGTCCTCTGCCGCGACGCCCGCGCCCGCGCCCTGTACCTGTACCCCACCAAGGCCCTCGCCCAGGACCAGGCCCGCGCCCTCGCCGCCTTCGGCCTCACCGACCGCGTCCGCCCCGCGATCTACGACGGCGACACCCCCCGCGAGGCCCGCGCCCAGATCCGCCGCCGCGCCAACGTCGTGCTCACCAACCCCGACATGCTCCACCTCGGCATCCTCCCCCACCACGACGCCTGGGCCACCCTGTTCGCGAACCTCGCCGTCGTCGTCGTCGACGAGGCCCACGTCTACCGCGGCGTCTTCGGCTCCCACGTCGCCAACGTCCTGCGCCGCCTGCACCGGATCGCCGCCGCCCACGGCACCGAGCCGCGCTTTCTGCTCACCTCCGCCACGATCGCCAACCCCGTCGAGCTCGCCGAGCGCCTCACCGGGCTCGAGAACGTCGCGCTGATCGACCGCGACGGCTCCCCCGCCCCGCGGCGGCGGATCGCGATGTGGAACCCCCCGCTCACCGACGAGGTCCTCGGGACACGGCGCTCCGCCCTCGGCGAGGCCGCCGAGCTCGTCGCCGAGCTCGTCCGCCGCGGCGCCCGCACGATCTGCTTCATGAAGTCCCGCAAGGGCGTCGAGCTGCTCAGCCGGCTCGTCCGGGAGGAACTGGAGCGCGGGGACCCCGCGGGCGCCGTGGAACGCGGGGACCCAGCGAGCGGGGATGGCCCGGTGGAGGGCGACTCCGACAGCCGCGACCCGCAGCGCAGCGACTCCTCCCGAGGCCACGGTGCCGGCGGGGATCGTCCCCTGGCCGACCTCGTCGTCCCCTACCGCGCGGGCTACACCGCCCAGCAGCGTCGCGACCTCGAGGGGCGCCTCGTCCGCGGCGAGCTGCGCGCCGTCATCACCACCGACGCCCTGGAGCTCGGGATCGACATCGGTGGGCTCGACGCCGCCGTCGTCGTCACGTTCCCCGGCACCGTCGCCTCGCTGCGTCAGATGTGGGGGCGCGCCGGACGGCGCGGGCGCGGGCTAGCGGTCTACATCGCCGGCGACGACGCGCTGGACCAGTTCTTCTGCCGCCACCCCGACGAGTTCATCGAGCGGCCCGTCGAGGCCGCGATCCTCGACCACGAGAGCCCCCAGATCCACCTCGCGCACCTGCTCTGCGCCGCCTTCGAGGGCCCCCTCTCCGGCGACGACGCCGAGTTCCTCGGCCCCCGCTGGGAGGCCCACGCCGAGCTGCTGGTCAACCACGGCGCGCTGCGCCGGCGTGAGGCCGGCACCTACGTCCCGCGCCGCCCCGACGAGTACCCCGCCGCTGCCGTCTCGCTGCGCTCGGCCTCGATGGACAGCTTCGCGATCGTCGACACCTCATCCGGGGAGGTCCTGGGCTACACCGAGGCCGCCCGCGCCCACACCACCGTCCACCAGGGCGCCATCTACATGCACCTCGGGCGCTCCTACGAGGTCCACGAGCTCGACCTCCAGCGCCGCCGTGCGCTCGTCGTCCCGTTCGACGGCGACTGGTACACCCAGCCCAAGCGCGAGACCGACACCGCGATCGAGCGCCTGCTCGACCGCCGCAGCGCGCTCGGGGTCACGCTGTCCTTCGGCGAGATCAGCGTCACCGACACCGTCCTCGCCTACCAGCGCCGCCGCCTCGCCGATGGGGCGGGCGGGCGGCATCAGATCATGGACCTCGTCGCGCTCGACCTCCCCCAGACCAGCTTCTCCACCCAGGCCCTCTGGTTCGAGCTTGACGCCGACGACCTCGCCGACGTCCTGGACGCCCGCTCGCCGCCCGACGACCACCTCGCCAACGCCTTGTCGGCCGACTCGCCGCCCGCCGGCACCGCGGCCGCGGCCGCCACGACACAAGCCGACGCGCCGTCTGTCGTGATCGCGCCCACAGGCGGGCGGGTATCCGGCAACCTCGGCGCCCTCCTCGGCGCGCTGCACGCCGTCGAGCACGCCCAGATCGCGGTGCTGCCGCTGATCGCGATGTGCGACCGCTGGGACATCGGGGGGCTCTCCACCAACCTCCACCCCCAGACCGACGCCCCGACGATCTTCATCTACGACGGCCATCCCGGCGGCGTCGGCATCACGCGCGCCGCGTACCTGCGCTTCGAGGAGCTATGCCGCGACGCCCACCGCCTGATCGCCGAGTGCCCCTGCCGCGCCGGCTGCCCCTCCTGCGTACAGTCGCCCAAGTGCGGGAACCTCAACGAGCCGCTGTCCAAGGCCGGGGCGCGGATGCTGCTGGCGTCGATGCTCGCTCCGTTGGCGACGACCGCGAGTGACGCCAGCGATACACAGTGAAGCAATCCCAATACGGGTCCGTTCTAGCTAAATTCGCTACCGTGTGGCCATGGTCCGCGTCGGAATGCACGAAGCCAAGAGTCAGTTGTCGCGGCTTGTCGCCCTCGCCGAGGGCGGGGAGGAGGTCGTCATCCAACGCTCCGGCCGGCCGGCCGCCCGACTGGTCGCGTGCAGCGCCGCCGACCCGTCGCGGAGGCCTTTGGGGCGCTTCGCGGACAGATCGAGCTGGCCGACGATTTCGACGAGCTTCCCGCAGACTTCGCCGAGCACTTCCGCTGAGCCTGCTACTCGACCCAGAGCCGCTTGGCAGGCGAAGCGTCTTTGAATTGCCTCACTTGACCTGATTGCCGCGCGCGATCTTCGCCAGGTCGATCGTCGCGTCGTACAGCTTCGCGTCCACGCCCTCCTCCAGCGCCACCTCGCGCAGCGGCCGACCGGAGCCGGTGGCCTTCTTGACGATCGTCGTGCCCTTGTCGTAGCCGATCGCGCCGTTCAGCGCCGTCGCCACCGCGAGCGTCGCACCTGCCGACGCGTCGGTCCCGGCGCGGTTGGGCCTGATGCCGTCCACGCACTTCTCCGCGAACGCCCGCGACGTCGTCGCGAGCAGGTGCAGCGACTGCACCAGGTTGCGCGCGATCAGCGGGATCCGCACGTTGAGCTCGAACTGGCCCTGCATCCCGCCGACGGTGATCGCCGTGTCGTTGCCGATCACCTGCGCCGACACCTGCAGCACCACCTCGCAGATCACCGGGTTGACCTTGCCCGGCATGATCGACGAGCCCTTCTGCAGCTCTGGCAGGTATAGCTCCCCGATCCCCGCCCGCGGGCCCGAGCCCATCAGCGCGAGGTCGCCCGCGATCTTCGTCAGCGACACCGCCACCACCTTCAGCGCCCCCGACAGCTCGACCAGCGCGTCGCGGTTGGCCTGCGCCTCGAATCGATCCAGCGGCGGGGCGATCTGGCGCAGGCCCGACTCCTTCTTCAGCCGCGCCCGCACACGCTCGGCGAACTTCGGGTGGGTGTTCAGGCCGGTCCCCGTCGCCGTCCCGCCGAGCGGGATCTGGCCGACATGCACCAGCGCCGCCCGCACGCGCTCCTGGCCGAGCGCCATCTGCGCCGCGTAGCCCGCGAACTCCTGGCCGAGCGTCACCGGCACCGCGTCCATCAGGTGAGTCCGGCCCGCCTTCACCACGCCCTGGAAGCTCTTCGCCTTGCGCGCGAACGACCGCTCCAGCTGGCGCAGCGCCGGCAGCAGCTCATTCTGGGCCATGTCCAGCGCCGCCAGGTGGACCGCCGACGGGAACACGTCGTTGGAGGACTGGCCCATGTTGACGTGGTCGTTCGGATGGATCTGCTCCCCGGCCAGCGCCGCGATCACCTCGTTGGCGTTCGTGTTCGTCGACGTCCCCGACCCCGTCTGAAAGACGTCGATCGGGAACTGACCGTCGTGCCTGCCCGCCGCGATCTCCGCCGCCGCCCGCTCGATCCGCCCGGCGCGGCGCTTGTCGAGCAGCCCCAGCTCCGCGTTGACCGCCGCCGCCGCCCCCTTCAGGCGCGCCAGCCAGCGCACCACCGACACCGGCACCGTCTCCCCCGAGATCGGGAAGTTCTCCACCGCCTTCGTCGTCTCTGAGCCCCACAGATGCCTGTCTGTCATCGCGATCCCCTCTGGTCGTCGCGCGCGGACGTTGGGCGCCGCGCAAACCCGAGCGCCGACCGGCTCGGACGGTCGGCCATCCTACCTTCAGCTCTCCGACGCCTCCTCGTCGCGGCGCTGGCGCAAGAAGCGCTGAAACTCGCTGGCCAGCAGGTCCCCGGATGGCAGATCCTCCGGGGAGAGCAGCTCCTCCTCGTCGTCGCCGTCGCCGTCGCCGTCTGCGTCGCGCTCCAGCCGTTCGACGAACGCCTGGACCTCCGGGTTGCTGGACACCGCGAGGCCCACCTGGCGTTCGTAGCTCGCCGCCGCCTCCTCCAGCTCGGAGGCGTCGACCGAGACGCCGACCACCCCCTCCAGGCGGCGCACCAGCGCCAGCGCCGCCTTCGGGCTGGGGGCCGCGGCGACATAGTGGGGGATGCTCGCCCACAGGCTCATCGAGGACAGACCCGCCGCCGCCGCGGCGCTGTGCAGGACGCCCACGATTCCCGTCGGCCCCTCGTAGTCGCTGCGGCGGTGAGCCCCCATCTGCTCCAACAGCCCCGGGTCCGACGCGAAGCCGGTCAGCGATACCGGATGGGTGTGGGGGACGTCCGCCAGCAGCGCCCCCAGCGTGATCACGAGCCGCACCCCAAGGGCCTCGGCGAGCTCGACGACCAGCGCGCTGAACGAGCGCCAGCGCAGCGACGGCTCGACCCCCTGCACCAGCACCACGTCGCGCGGGCCGTCCGGGACGATCGCCTCGTACACCTCGACCGTCGGCCACTCGATCTCGCGGCGGTCCCCGTCGGCGACCAGCTTGATGCGGGGACGGTTCGCCTGGAAGTCGTAGAACTCCTCGGTGTCGATGTGAGCGAGGCGCCGTCCTCCCAGCGCAGTGCTCAAGAACGACACCGCCGTCGACGCCGCGTCGCCGGCGTCGTTCCAGCCCTCGAACGCGCACACCATCGTCGGGGCCCGCAGACCCGTGGGACGGTGGTCCCAGATGAGTGGCTGCATCCGGCCCACCGTACATCATGCGAGCATGGTCGCCCCGATGGCTCGCTCACATCGCGACGAAATCGCTCCTACGGGAACGTTCGGCCCATAGTCGACCGTGGCACCCCGCGAGACCCAGCGCCCGGTCGCGACCGACGATACCCAGACCGTCGCCACCCTGCGGCCCGGCGAGGAGGTCGCGGGGGTGTTCGCGTGCACACGCAAGGAACGCCAGATCGCGCGGTCCGGCAGCCCCTACCTGACCGTCGAGCTGCGCGACCGCACCGGGGCGATCGTCGGGCGGGCCTTCCGCGACGCCGACCTGCTCGCCGGGCGCTTCGAGCGCGGCGACCTCGTGCGGGTGCGGGGCCGCGTCGAGCGCTTCCGCGACGAGCTGCAGATCGAGCTGCAGGCGATCGCCCGCGCCGAGGGCCCCGACCTCGACCCCGCCGGCTTTCTGCCGGTGTCCCATCGCGACCTCGACGAGCTCGAAGGCTTCTTGGAGCACCTCGCCCGCGAGGTATACGACCCCGGGCTGCAGGCGCTGCTGGGGCGCCTGCTCTCAGATCGCAAGCTCCGCGCCGAGCTCCGTCGCGCCCCCTGCGCGCCGCCGCCGGGCGGGCCGGGGCGCGCGACGGCGAGCGTCCACCACGCCTACCTCGGCGGGCTGCTCGAGCACACCGTCGCCGTCGCGACCCTCGCGCTGGAGCTGTGCACCCTGCACCCCCGCCTGGACCGCGATCTGCTGCTGACCGCGGCGATCGTCCACGACCTCGGCAAGACCGCCGAGTTCACCTACGGCGCCGAGATCGCCCGCAGCGACGCCGGCCGGCTGCTCGGACACGTCGAGCTGGGCCTGCGCCTGATCGCCCGGCACTGCCCCGCCTCGCTGGCGCCGGAGCGCCGCCTGGCGCTGGAGCACTGCGTCGTCACCCACCACGGACCCGAGGCCGTCTCCGGGCGGCGCTTCGCCTCGGCCGAGGCGATCTCCCTGTATCGACTGAACGCCCTCGACGCCCACGTCAAGAGCGCGTTCGAGCGCGGGATCGGGGCCTGACCGGCTCCAGATCGGCCTGGCGGGCCCGGATCGCCACCGCCGACCTCCGGCTGCCACCGGGCGGCCTTCGGGGTCGCCACCGCGGGCCCGGGACCGCCGTTCCCGCCGGTCAAGGGGGTCGCCAGCGATGCCGATCAGTCAGGTATGGGATCCCTTCGCCCACAGAGGCCGCCTGCATGAGCTGGTTCAAACGCCGACGAGACAAGTCGACCGGCGAGGATGCGGCACCGGCGCCCTCTGAGTCCATCGCCCAGCAGCCCACCGTCGTGCGGCCCGTCACACCGGGATCCAGCGCCGGACCCAACGCCGCGGGACCCAACGCCGCGGGACCAGCCGCCCCTGGAGCCACCGCCACGGGAGCATCCGTCCGGGGACCCACCGCTGTGCAGCCCGTCGTCGCGGGGCCCGTCACGACGGGCCCGACCCCCCAACCGGCCCCCGGCCCAGCCTCGCAACCGACCCCCGGCCCAATCGCCGGGCCGGTGGCGCCCTCGGGGCCGATGGCCTCCGAGATCTCGGCGCTCGAGTCGGTCGTCCCCGGCTCGGCGGCCACCACCCGGTCGACGGCGGAGACCGTCGTGCTCAATGTTCCCACCTCGATCCTCGAGGCCCCCGCCACCACGCTGGAGTCGTCCGCCGTCACCACCGCGGTGGAGTCGCCTGCCGCCGCCACCGCCACCGAGTTCACCACGGCCACGGCGACCGCCACCCTCGAGCCGCCCGCGACGACCGCGCTGGAGCGGTCTCCCGCCAACGGCCTGGGCTCGTCCAACGGGGTCGACGCTCCCTACGGACTCAGTTCGCCCGCGGAGCCCAGCTCGCCCACAGGGCTCAGCGCGCCCAGCAGTCCCGGACGCTCGGTGCGGCGGATCGGGGAGGTCGTGGTGGACCTCGGCCTCGCCGACCGCGAGGCCGTCGAGCAGGCGGTGATCGCCGCGAAATCCCAGCGCAAGCCGACGGGGCAGGTGCTGGTCGAGCAGGGGCTCCTGCGCCAGGACCAGCTCGCGCGGGTGGTCGCCGAACGGTTCGGGCTGGACTACATCGACCTGTCGGTGTACGAGCCGGACATGGGCGCCGTGAACCTGCTGAGCGCCGAGGCGATCAAGCGCTATCAGGCGGTCCCGGTGCGCTTCCTCGACGACGGCGCGCTGCTGCTGGCGATGGCGGATCCGACGAACATCCTCAGCATCGACGACATCGCGATGATGACCAACCGGCGCGTGCGGGTCGCGGCGGCGTCGGCGGAGGACGTCGCGCTGCTGGCGACCAAGCTGGGCCAGCTGGCGGGGGCGATCGAAGACATCGTCGACGACGACGTCGAGTCGGTCTCCGAGGCGCTGTCCGAGGAGGCCGACCAGGACGCCCCGGTGATCAAGCTCGTGCACTCGATCATCGCCCAGGCGGTGCAGCTGGGGGCTTCGGACATCCACATCAACCCCGAAGAAGGGGACACCCGCGTGCTGTTCCGCGTCGACGGGGTGCTCTCCCCCGCGGCCACCGTGCGCCGCCGGATGGCGGCCGGGATGGTGTCGCGGATCAAGATCATGGCCGACCTCGACATCTCCGAGCGGCGCGTCCCCCAGGACGGGCGCCTGGCGCTGAACGTCGAGGGACGCCGGGTGGACATCCGCGTCGTGACGCTGCCGCTGGTCCACGGCGAGGGGTCGGTGATGCGGATCCTCGACAAGGGCGTCGTCGTCCAGGACCTGGAGTCGCTCGGGATGCACCCCGAGGAGCAGCAGCGCTTCGACCACGCGATCCACCGGCCCCACGGGGCGGTGCTGGTGACGGGCCCGACGGGGTCGGGCAAGTCGACGACTCTGTACGCCGCGCTGAACGTGCTCAACAGCGGGACCCGCTCGATCCTCACGATCGAGGACCCCGTGGAGTCGCGGATCGCGGGGATCAAGCAGATGCAGGTCGCCCCGAAGGCCGGGGTGACGTTCGACACCGGGCTGCGCTCGATGCTGCGCGCCGACCCCGACGTGATCATGGTCGGCGAGATCCGCGACCGCGAGACCGCCCACATCGCGGTCGAGGCGGCGCTGACGGGGCACATGGTGCTCTCGACGCTGCACACCCGCGACGCCCCCGCGGCGCTGGGGCGGCTGATCGACATGGGCATCGAGCCGTTCCTGGTGTCCTCCTCGGTGGACTGCATCGTCGCCCAGCGCCTCGTGCGGATGCTGTGCCCGCACTGCAAGCGACCCGCCAACCTCCCCGAATCGGTGCTGGTGGAGTACGAACTGCACGACGTCCAGCCGTATGAGCCGGTCGGCTGCTCGCGCTGCAGCAACTCCGGCTACCGCGGGCGGGTCGGGCTGTATGAGGTGATGTCCGTCACCGAGCCGATCCGCACCCTGATCCTCGCGCACGGCTCCGTCGACGAGATCGCGGCGACCGCCGTCGACCAGGGGATGCGGCGGCTGCACGACGACGGCATGGAGAAGGTCCGCGCCGGGGTCACGTCGATCGAGGAGATCGAGCGGATGACCACGAGCCTCGTGTAGCTCAGGGCATTTCGGCCGTCGCGAACAGCAGCGAGATGCGCAGCGGGCCCGAGGGGAAGGCTTCGGCGTCGAAGGAGTACGCCTGGTAGGGGATCCCACGGTAGACCAGCCCGCCGCGTGCGGGGATCGAGGCGGGACCGGGGGCGAGGTCGCCCATCACCTGGCGCGCGCCCTCCCGCATCAGAACCTTGGCGCCGGTGAAGGCGTGGGCCAGCAGCGTGAACCCGAGGTCGTCCTGGATCGCGACCTTGATGTCGGCGACGACGCGCCCGCGGGCGTTGCGCACGACTCCCGGGATCGGGCCCAGGACATAGGGCCCGCCGACGTCGATCAGCAGCCGGCCTTCGCGGATCACCCGCACGCGCACGATGTGCAGGTGGCTGCGGAAGAAGCCGATGATCGCGGCGCGCGTCGCGGCGGCGTTGCCGGCGATCACGGCTTCGCGGAAGGCGCGCGAGCGCTCGACGTAGCCGAGGATCAGTTCGGCTTTGCTGCCCGCGTGCTCGGCGTAGTAGACGCGCTTGTCGACCAGCCCCAGCGTTTCGGCCGATGCCTCCGCGGCGGTCAGCGCCGGGGAGGCTCCCCGCGGCCGGCAGACGCTCGCGATCGAGGAGCTGGGGACGAGCAGCGAGATGCTCAGCATCCCCGCCGGGAAGGCCCGCCCCGGGAAGGTGTCCACGCGGTAGGCGACCCCGCGATCGGTGACGCTGCGCTGGCTCGCCGCCAGCGCCGGGGCGGGACGCAGCGTGCTGGTCAGCAGTCGCGGGCCGCGGCGCAGCAGCACCTCGGTCGCGGTCAGACCGGAGGTCGTCTGGGCGTACCCGTTGGCCCCCTGGACGGACACCGCGAACGTCCCCAAGACCCGCCCCCCGACGCCGACCAGGCGTCCGTCGACCGGCGCGATCCCGATGCCTCGGTCGATCTCGGCGAACGTGCGTCCGGCGCGCGTGACGCGAACGCTGACGATCTGGTTCTCCAGCAGGCCCCGCAGCACGCGCTGGGCGCCGGCGGGCTCGTTCAGTTCGACGGCCCGCACGAGCGCAGCCGAGCTGGAGAGGCGGTATGCGGCCTGGGCCACGATGCGCCCTTCGGCGGACTCGCGGTAGACGCGGTGCGCGACCTCTTCCAGCGCCCCCAGCGCCGTGTCGGGGCAGCTCCTGGCGATCGGCGCCACGGCGGCGGTGTCGGTGATCGTCGCCGAGCCCGCGCCGCCCGCGCCGGAGGATCCACCGGACCCCGACGACCCACCCGACCCGCATCCAGCGAGCAGCGCCACCGCGAGCAGCAGCGCCACGAGCGGCGTCGCCGCAACGGGGCCGCCGCGACAGGCCCGGGCGGCGATGGCCCGTGTCACGCTGCGCCCTGCCCGACGACCGGATGCGGTCTGCATGCCCTCCCAAGCCTAAATGACGGCTACCGATCCTCGTCGAGGCGTCTGTGCCGGCGGCGCATGAAGTCGCCGAACATCGGTGCGGTGTAGGCGTAGACGCCGTGGTCATCGCGGTAGATGAGGTTGTCGGCGATGAGCCGTATGAGACTCTGCGCAAGCGCACCGGTTGAGCGGTCGGTGGCCGCATCGAGGTCTGCCTTGGTAAAGCCCTCACCGCCCAGTGACGCAGCCACCCGCAGGGTGCCCTGGTCGGCCTGGCGGGCGTCGCGGTAGCGGGGCTCGAAGAACTCCTCGTCGAGGCTGTTCTGGATGACGCGGTGCTCGCGCTTGTAGAGCGCCGCCGTGATCGTAGTCGCGTCATCCAGGTCGGCCGCATCCCAGAGAGCCTCGCCGAACCACTGGATGAAGTACGGGTAGCCGTCGACATCGCGCGCAACCCGCTCGGCTACCCCGGGCGCGTACGCGATGCCGCTGGCGGGACGCACCAACGCCTGCGCAGCGGCGCTGAGCTGTTCGGGGGGCTGAGGTCTTAGCGCGAGGTTGCCGATCTCCTCGGCACGGAACAGTCGCTCGGCGTTGCTGCGAGCGGCGTGGATGTTGCCGATCAGCGGCGGTAAACCGCATAGGACCAGCATCACCGGTAAAGGACGCTCGTCGTCATCCTGGACGGCCACGAGCGCCGAGAGCAATGCTCCGAGAGGATACTGGCGCTTGGTGCCCCGGTCATGGACGCTGTGGGCCTCGTCGAACAGCAGCGCCACTCCCCGGCCCTGAGCGTGGGCGATCTCCCCAACGTGGGTCAGCGCAACCCGCAGCCGGTCCTCCAACACTGAAGAGGTGGACCGCTCGGCACCGGGCCCAACCGATACCGCAACACCCTCGGCGAGCTGTACTTGGACCTGGCCGATCGCCTTCATCGCGGCGGCGACCCGGTTCTTGATCTTCGCTTTGACGCTGAGTGCCTCGATCGCCTCGCGCAGATATCCGGCGACGGCCGTCGCAAAGTCGGTCTCCTCGCAAAGCCGGGCGCTCCACTCGCGCCGGATCACGACCCACTCGTGACGCCTGGCGATCCGCTCGTACTCCTTGAGCAGCACCGTCTTGCCGACTCCTCTCAGGCCGGTGATGCGCAGGTTGCGCCGCTTCTCGGGGTAGTCCTCCAACAGCCGCTGAAACCTGTGTATCTGCTGCTCGCGGTCAGCCAGGTAGGGCGGCCGCGTGCCGACGCCCGGCCGGTAGGGGTTCTTCGCCATCACAGAAAATTATAGACAATTACAGATTTCTGTGATGTCCTGTAACTTTAGGTGATCCTGCACCGCGCCCTCCGCGCTCTGCACCTGAACCGAGGCCGTCGGCGGGGACGGCGATCCGATCGGACGGCCCTGCCCCAACCTCCCCCAGGTCAATGGTCCGCACGGCGGGCGTCCGCTGGCCGAGCGGATCGACGGCCCCGACGGGGGCCGCGCCCCGAGGATCCACAAGCACCAGCCACATGGGCACCGCCGTCAGGCGCCCGGGGTACGCACCACCGGGTGCGCCGCCCCGCGACGGCGCCGTGGTCGACGCCATCGCGAGGCGGGCCTTCACCGCTGGAGGCCCATCCGTCAGAGACCTACTTGCCCTTCCCCCCCGTGCCCTTCTTGCCGGCACCGGCCTTCTTGGTGGCCCCGACGCTCTTGCCGTGGCCCTTCGCCTTGCCGTGGCCCTGCTTGCCCTTCCTGCCCTTCCTCGACTTTTTCGGTTCCGGCCCCTGGTAGGCCGTCAGCCGGTCCTTGCCCGAGCTCCCCGTCGCCGGGCAGCCCAGCGGGCGGCCGAGGTCGAACGGCCCCGAGATCGCCTGTGTCACCACGCCTTTTTCGAGGTACGCATAGGTCACCGTCAACAGCGGGTCCACCCGCGGTTCGGTGCACAGCTTCCAGCCGATCGAGAACTGGCCCGTCACCCGATCGTCGACGCCGTTGGCGGCGCCCACGCAGTTGACCGCGTACCCCGGGAAGTCCCCGCTGCACGAGAACGAGTTCGTCGTCGGCTGGCCCTGGAAGTTGGTGATCAGCGGCGCGCCTTCGATCCCGGTGATCGGCAGCTGCGTCTGCAGCTGGTAGCCCGTGATCAGCCCGTTGCACACGAACTCGTACTGCACCGGCGTCCCTTCGGCGCCCGGTTCGGCCTTGCCCGCGCCGATGTGGCCCGCGCATTCGTAGTTGTTCGGGTTCGATTCCGTCGTCGTCGCCACCGTCGGCGCCGTCTTCGACGGCACCGTTTCGATCGGCGCCGTCGCCGGCGACGAGGTCGCGGGCGGCGAGGTCGCGGGCGCCGTTTCCGCGTAGCCGAGCGCCGGGAGCGCGAGCGACAGCGCGAGCGCCCCGAGGAGCGCCGTCAGCAACCGGCCCGCCCGGGGGCGGTCGGGTGCGGATGGTCGTGGGTCGGTCGTAGGGGTGGAACTGGATGGGTGCACATGGCCTCCGTTTTTCGTTGATTGCGGTGAAGGGTGGGCCGTTGGGCCCTGAGAGCGCCCGGGGCGCTCTAACCCGGATGGACCTTCAGCAGTCCTTCCAGGCTCTCGCGGGGGGAGAGTTGGTTGAAGGTCGTCGCGATCCGCGCCCCCGCGTGTCGCAGGAACGGCGACAGCAGCAGCGCCCCCGCCGGCTGGCCCGCCGCGGTCAGCGTCGACGTGATCGTGCCGCCGGGGTAGGAGATCGCGCCCGGCGAAGACGTCGCCGGCGAGCCCGCGGCCGAGGTCGTCGGCGAACCCGTCGACGCCGCCCCTTCCTGGCCCGCCGGGACGAACGTGATCGCGATCAGCCCGTGTTCGCGGTAGGCCGCCGTCGCCGTGATCTGCCCGACCGCCTGGCGCAGGAAGCCGTCCGCCGCCTGCACCCCCGCCGGTTCGCCCGACGGGCACGGCGCGGTCGTGCCCTGAGCACCGGTCGCTCCCTGGGTGGCGCCGCCCTGTGCGCCGGTCGCGCCCTGACCGGCGGTGGCCGCCGATCCGCAGGGGGGCGGGGAGATCGTCGTCACGCCCGCCGTCACCTGGCCCGAGATCAGCGCCGCCGCGCCCGCGAGCTGGCCGGCCGCCAGCGACGTGTAGGCCGTCAGCTGGGTGCCTTCCTTGACGAGCTGACCGTCCAGATAGGGGGCAGCCGTCGGCTGCCCCACCGCGTTGGCGAGGCTCTCGCCGTAGGGGAGCGCGATCACCCACACCTGCGCGATCGGCGGCAGCGGGGTCGTCGTCTTTTCGCCGGACCCGCCGCCCTTCGTCGGGGACGCCGCGGGAGCCGGGGACTGCGAGCCCGTCGAGGAGGACGATGTCGAGGGCGACGACGTCGAGGACGACCCGCCGCCGGCCGACGACGCCCCGTGATCGGTTTTGGAGATCCCGCCCACCGCGTTCGTGCTGGTGCTCGTGGAGGGCGCACTCGGCGTGGGCGTCGGCTGCGGTGTCGTCGCCGGGGGGTGGATCGCCGTCGCCGCCAGCAGCGCGCCACTGCTCGCGCCCGTACCGCTGCCCACGGCCAGCAGCGCCAGCACGCGCGCCAGCGACGAGGCCCGCGCGGACGCCGCGAACGACGCAGCCGATCCAGGCCCGATCGCGATCCCCGCCGCGACCCCCGCGGCGAGCATCAGCGCCGCCAGGATCGCGCCGACCCTGCGTGAGGGCATTGGGACCGCGCCGACCCCGCGGGAGGGCACGCCGACCCCGCGTGGCACCGCGCCGACCCCGTGGGAGGGCACGCCGGAGACGTGGGGAGGCACGCCGGGCCCTCGCGGGGGCACGCCGGGGCTCTGGGGAGGCAGGGGTGGAAGCGGTCGGCTCATCGGTTCATCACAAAATACCTAATGTGGATCATGTATGTGAAGATTATGGTAGAGTGCCCTCAACGCCTTGTCAAATACGCACCGACTGGAGACCTCATCGCCATGAACCGATTCCGCCGTATCGCCGCCTCGCTCGCGGCCGTTACCCTGATGGGTGCCGCTGTGCCCGCGATCGCCGCGGCGACGAGCGTGATCACGATCAGCGGCGCCACCGCCTCCTACCCGCTGGTCCAGCTGCTGGCCCACAAGTACTCCAAGCTCAACCACAACAAGGTCGCCTTCAGGATCGCCCAGGGCGGCACCACGATCGGCATCAACGACGTCGCCGCCGGACGCGTCACGATCGCCGACGTCTCGCGCGACCCGCTGCCGACCGACCCGTCGGGGCTGGACTTCTACCCGATCGCCAAGTACGCGATCTGCGTCGTCACCAACAAATCCAACCCCCTCTCCTCGCTCACCGAAGCCCAGGTCCAGGCGATCTTCACGGGCAAGGACCGCGAATGGAGCCAGATCCCCGGCGCCGGGGTCTCGGGGCCGATCGACCTGATCAGCCGCACCTCCACCGCCGGCGTCCTGACCAACTTCAAGACGCTGTTCCTCGCCAACAAAAGCGTCTCCTCGCTCGCCGCCGAAGAGCCCTCCGAGGGGCTGCTGGAGCAGCAGGTCGAAAGCACCCCCAACGCGATCGGCTTCCTCTCCAACTACCGCGCCGACCAGGGGACCGTCAACGCGGTCGCCTACAACGGCACCGCCTGCAACCTCGCCAACGCCACCTCCGGGCAGTACACCGCGACGGCGCGTTTCTACGAGGTCACCAAGGGCCACGCCAGCGGCGCCGCCGCGAAGTTCATCTCCTGGATCGACAGCAGCAAGGCCGCGCGCAAGATCATCGCGACCCAGTGGATCCCGCTGTAGAGATCGCCGTGGCGCAATCCTCTCCATCCCCCTCCGGTCCGGCCCCGCCCAACGCGGGGCCGGCCGGGGTGGGCGGGGCCCGATCGTCATTCCCCGCGCGCGCGCTGGAGCGGCTGCGCAGACCCTGGCCCGACCGCCGCGCCGAGCGCATGCTCGGCGCGGTGTCGCTGTTCGCGGGCCTCGCCGTCCTGTTCATGATCGCGTTCGTCGCCGTCCGCGCCTGGCCGACCTTCCAGCACAACGGCCTCAGCTGGCTCGGGCCCGGCGGCAGCCTCAAGGTGCAGATCGAAAACATGCTCGACGCCCCCACAAACCCACCCGCCTCCGTCTACCACGTGCGCGCCTGGACGATCATCTACGGCACCCTGCTGATCACCGGGATCGCCGTCCTCCTCGCGCTCCCGCTCGCGATCCTGTCCGCGATCTTCATCGTCGAGCTCGCCCCCGCCCGCCTGCGTCCCACGATGATCCGCGTCGTACGCCTGCTCGCCTCCGTCCCGTCGGTCATCTGGGGGCTGATCGGGATCCTCGTGCTCGTCCCGTTCGTCGGCAACCACCTCATCACCGCCTCCCAGAAGACCTCGCTGCAGAACACCGTCCAGCTCACCGGCGCCGGCCTCGCCGTCGCCGTCGTCCTGCTCACCGTGATGATCGCCCCGATCATGGTCGCCCTCACCTGCGACGCCCTCGCCACGGTGCCCTCAGCCTGGCGCGAGGGCGCCGCCGCGCTCGGCGTCAACCGCCTGCGCGCGATCCGCGCCGTCACCCTGCGCGCCGTGCGCCCCGCGATCGTCGCCGCCGCCGTCCTCGCCACCGCCCGCGCGCTGGGCGAGGCGATCATGATCTCGATGGTCTCCGGCTCGATCTTCTTCAGCCCCCGGCCGAGCGACGGGGTGGTCTTCCTGTTCGAGCCCACTGCGCACCCTCGCCTCCACGATCGTCGACTTCCGCGAAGGGCTCGGCGGCGCCCCCGCGCTGAACTCGCTCCTGTACGCCTGCGCCCTGCTGCTGCTGTTCTCCGTCCTTCTCCTCTCCATCGCTGGCTACCTCGTCAAGCTGCCACTCCGCAAGTACCAGGTCCGCGGATGAACCCTGAGTACGCATGGCTGCGCTGGATCTGCGTCCTCGGTCGCTCGTGTGCTCAGCACGCCACGCTCTCTGCGTCCCGGGTGGGCGGGACTTCATTCATCTGCGTGCTCAGGGAGGCTGACTTATGAGCATGTTTGTCCCCGAGGCGGGTGGGTCTCATCCGGGCTTCCGTCGAAGCGAGGGCGGGGCTCCTCGATGCGGACCTGGCGCTGGAGCGACCGCCTCGTGCTGCTCGCCGCCTGGGTCGCCGGCCTCTCGCTGTGCGCGATCGCCGCCGCCGTCCTCCTCTACATGGCCTATCGCGGCGTCCAGTACCTGCGTCCCGACCTGATCTTCAGCCGCCCCCAGCCCAGCAAGGACCAGGCCGGCTCCGGCGGCTTTCTCGATCCGCTGCTCGGGACCGCTGCTCCTGACCGTCATCGGCATCGCGATCGCCGCCCCGCTCGCGATCTGCAGCGCCCTCTGGATCGTCGAGTACGGGCAGCGCCGGGCGGGGTCGGCGATCGATGGCCCGGGTCGTCGAATCCAGCATCGAGATCGTCGCCGGCACCCCCGACATCCTGATCGCCTTCTTTGGCCTCGCGATCTTCCAGCTGCCCTCCTCGCGTTCGCCTCGCTCGTCAACGAAGGCGGCGCCGTCACCGGCACGCTCCTTTCTGGCCGCCGGCGCCATGATGTCGCTGATCGCGCTGCCCCCGCTGTTCGTCGCCACCCGCGACGGCCTGCAGGCCGTCCCCGCCCACATGCGCGAGGCCGCCTTCGCGCTCGGCAAGACCCGCATCGCCACGATCCGCCGCGTCCTGCTGCCCGGCGTCCGCCCCAACATCGCCACCGGCGTCACCCTCGGCATCAGCCGCATCATCGCCGACACCGCGATCGTGATCGTGCTGCTCGGCGACGAACTGCGCATCGAACCCCGTCGGCGGGGTCCCCGGCCTCGGAACGTGCTCCGCGGCACCGGCTCCACGCTGACCAGCTACGTCTTCGAAAACTCCCCCGCCGGCGAAGCCGCCGCCCCGCAGAAGGCCTACGCCGCCGCCGTCCTGCTGCTGCTGTTCGTCGTGCTCCTCAACCTCGCCGTCGAACGGTTCGCCCGCGCCGACGCCCGCTCCAGCGGATTCGCCGCCGCCGCCGAGGGAATCGTGTGAAGATATCGGCGCACTGTGTCAATCTCCGTTGTGAGGAATAGGATGTCGTTGCATGACCAGCCCATGAGTGAGTTCGACCTCGACCAGATCCTCCGCCAGGCCCCACAGCGGGAGGCGCCCTCCCCGCAGGACGTGTCCCAGGCCCAGCCGCGAGAGGCGCTCCAGCAGGAGGTGCCCCGAGCCGCGGGGCACGAGGCCCCGCGCCCACAGCCTCCGCCCCCACCGCACCCGCGCGGACGATCCCCCCCAGCACGCCATACCGTCGCACCTGCGCCCCGTCCCGGAGGCCGTGCCCCCGGTGCGCACCATCGTGCTCGACCGCCCCCCCGAGCCCGTGCTGCCGACCGCCGAGCGCGAGGCCGTCCGGCAGGTCTCCGCGCCGCCGGGCCCGAGCGCCTGCGCCTCGAGACGTCTCGGTCGCAGTACAGCGGCAAGGCCGCCGTCCGCTCCGTCTCGCTGTCGATCCACCAGGGCGAGGTCCTCGCGCTGATCGGGCCCTCCGGCTGCGGCAAGACCACGCTGTTGCGCACGCTCAACCGCCTCACCGAGCTCACCCCCAGCGCCACCCGCGGCGGGCAGGTCCTGCTCGACGGCCACGACATCCACGACCTCGAAGACACCGCCCTGCGCGCCCGCGTCGCGATGGTCTTCCAGCAGCCCAACCCCTTCCCGATGTCGATCTTCGACAACGTCGCCTTCGCCCTGCGCGAGCAGTCCCGCCGCCGGCCCCGCCGCCGCGAGCTGCAGCCGCTCGTCGTCGACGCCCTCCAGCGCGCCGGCCTCTACGACGAGGTCCGCGAGGACCTCCACCGGCCCGCCCTGCGCCTCTCCGGCGGCCAGCAGCAGCGGCTGTGCATCGCCCGCGCCATCGCCCCCCGCCCCGAGGTCCTGCTGATGGACGAGCCCTGCTCCGCGCTCGATCCGATCTCCACCGGCGTCATCGAGGAGCTCATCCAGAGCTCCGCCGCGACCTCGCCGTCGTGATCGTCACCCACAACCTCGCCCAGGCCCACCGCGTCGCCGACAAAGTCGCCTTCATGTACCTCGGCGACCTCGTCGAGTACGGCACCGCCGAGCAGGTATTCGACGAGCCCCGCGCCGCCCGCACCCGCGACTACGTCCAGGGGGCCTTCGGATGACCGACGTCATCGGACCCGCCGGGGCCGGACCTGGAACCCCCACCGGGCCTGGTCCCCCGAAGCGGGGAGCCCGAGGCCGGAGATCGTGGGGCCCGGGAGCGCCGGACCACCCGACCGTCGCCGCTGGCGGCGACACCACCTGCGCCGGCTGCGGCGCCCCGCTCGCCCCCGACCAGCGCTACTGCCTCGCCTGCGGGCGCCCCTCCTCGCCCGTCCGCCTCGCCTTCCTCGACGTCCTCCAGGCCGAGCACCAGCCCTCCGGTGCCTACGCCGTCGGCGCCGGGGTCGTCGCCTCGGGGCGGGGGCACCGCCGACCGACCCCGACGGCGTGCTCGGGATCCCTGCGCCGCTATTCCGGGCTGCTTCGCCTGCTCGGCGTCCTCGCTCGGCTGCCTGCTCATCGGGCTGCTCGTCGGACACTGGGTCTCGGGCGACAACGCCCCGCCGGCCCCCAGGTCCTCGAAGTCAAGGGCCTCAGCGGCCCCCTCGCCTCCGCCGCCTCCCCAACCACCGCCGCCACCACGCCGGCGCCCACGTCCACCACCTCGACCTCCCGTCGCCCGCCAAGACCACCGCCGCCAAGACCGCCACCACCCCGGCCTCCTCGCCGCCGAAGAAGCCGAAGAAGCCAAGGAAGCCTCAGAAAAGGAATCCAAACCCCTCCCCGCCGCCCACAAAACCTCCTCCACCCTCAAGAAACTCTCCGAAACCACCGGCAAGAAGCACGCTCAGGAAGTCAACAACCTCCTGGTACCGCCCCCCATCGAAACCGGCCACTGACCTCGCCGGGCTGCGCCGCCTGCGCGTCGAGCTCGCCGAGCGCGTCGCCTCCCTCACCTGGGACCTCGGCGGGCTCACCTACGAGATGGCGATCCGCGACCACTACCGCCTCGACGTCCTCGCCCGCCGCGCCTCCGAGCTGCAGCAGGCCGACGCCCAGCTCAGCGAGGTCGAGCGGCTGCTCGCCTCTGCGCAGGACGGCGTCCACGGCGCCTGCCGCGCCTGCGGCGCCGTCCACAGCCGCGGTGCCGCCTACTGCTGGCGCTGCGGCGCCCCGCTGCTGCTCGAGCGCCGGCCCTCGGCGCTGGAGCCAGCTAGCTCTGCGGCTCCGTAGGATTCTGGGAAGCACCAGCCGGGGCCTGCGCCACGGGCGGCTGTGCCACCGGAGCCTGCGCGACCGGAGGCGCCGGCGGCTGCTGAGCGGCCGGCGGCAGCGCCGACTGCCCCGGCTGCTTGTCATCGCCGCTGATCGCGTCCTTGAACTCGCGCATCCCGCTGCCCAGCGAACGGCCGATTTCGGGGAGCCGCTTGGCGCCGAACACCAGCAGCACCACCACCACCAGGAGCACGATGTGGATGGGGTTATCCAGGAGTCCTATGGCAACTCAGTCTAGACCAGTCGGTGGACCGTTCCCGACGGTCGCTCAGGCTCCCGCCCTGCGGACCCCGCACCGGAGCGTCGGCTACTCGTCGGCGCCACCGGCGGCCCGTGGCGCCGTCCGCGTCCGGAGCACCAGCTGGGCCGCCACGACCAGCATGAACAGCGCGAACCCCACCTGCAGAACCTTGCCCGAGACCGCGTTCGCCAGCGCCACCCCCGCCGCCGCCCCCGCCACCGAGCACAGCCCCAGCGTCAGCGCGTCGCGCCTGCGCACGTTGCCGTAGCGGTCCTGCCGCCACGCCCCCACCAGCGCCACCGGCACGATCGCCAGCAGCGACGTCGCCTCCGCCTGGTGCTGGGTCAGGTCGAGAAAGATCACCAGCCCCGGTACGAACAGCACGCCCCCGCCGACCCCCAGCAGACCCGCCACGACACCCGCCGCCAGCCCGATCGCCACCGCGCCGATCATCGCCCGACCCCGGCCGCCAGCCCGATCGCCACCGCGCCGGCCGCCAACTCGATCTCCACCGCGCCGATCATCGCGACCAGCAGCTCGACCGCGCTCGCCACCAGCACCACCGTGAACAGCAGCGCGATCGTCCGGCCCGGCAGGCGCTGCTGCAGCCACGCCCCCAGCAGCACCCCGCCGACCGCCGGGATCCCCACCAGCGCGCCGTCGACCACCCGCACGTTGCCGTACCCCGCCTGCACCGCCGCCGCGAACGCCGCGATGAACACGATCGCCGCCAGCGACGTCCCCGTCGCCTCGCGCTCCCCGTACCCCAGCCACAGCACCAGCAGCGGCACGATCACCGTCCCGCCCCCGACCCCGAAGATCCCGCTGAAAAGGCCGGCGGCCGTGCCGATCGCAATCAGCCTCACCGACCTTCCCGGGGAACTGCTCGCCAGCACGCTTGGTCATACTAAGGCCCGTGTCCCCCGCCGCCACGCTCGTGGAGGCCCTGGAGCCCCTGCACTCCGATCCCTCGCACTCCGCCGTGCTGTTCGATATCGACGGCACGCTCGCCCCGATCGTCCGCCACGCCGCCGACGCCCACGTCCCCGAGGCCACCCGCACGCTGCTGATCGAGATTGCCAAGCGCTACCGCCTCGTCGGCTGCATCAGCGGCCGCCGCGCCGCCGGCGCCCGCCAGATCGTCGCGATCGGCACGATCGCCTACGTCGGCAACCACGGCGGCGAGCTGCTGCGCCCCGGCGCCACCCGCCCCGAGATCGATCCCGAGGCTCGCCGCCTGGGAGGGGCGCGTGCGGGCGTTCGCCGCCCGCGTCTACACCGCCGAGCACCAACGGCTGCGGGTCCGCAGCGAGGACAAGCAGACGATCGCCGCCTTCCACTGGCGCGGCGCCCCCGACGAGGACGCCGCGGCCGCCGCCGTCAGGGAGATCGCGGTGCGCGCCGAGCACGACGGCCTCGCCGTCCACTGGGGTCGCAAGGTGCTCGAGGTCCGCCCCCCCGTCGCGCTCGACAAGGGCATCGGCGTCGCCGCCCTGCTGAACGGAGCCGCCGCGACGTCCGTCCGGGTTTTGTTGGCGGGGGCGCGGCGGGATCCCATTCAATTCGGCGCTGTACGTCGGCGACGACAACACCGACCTCGACGCCTTCCGCGGGCTGCGCGCGCTGGTCGCGGCCGGGACGCTTGCCCGCGCGGTGTGCGTCGCGGTCCGCTCCGACGAAGCCCCCGCCGAGCTCGTCGAGCAGGCCGACCTCACGATCGACGGCACCGGCGGCGTGCGCGAGCTGCTCGAGGCGCTGCTGTAGCAGCCATCCGCCGGTGCGCTTCGTCGACTTCCTCAAGACCACCGTCCTGCTCAGCGTCGGCGCCGCCACCGCGCTGGGAGTGATCGCCGTGCTCGCCGCCACCGCGCATTCGGAAACCGACGTCGTGCTGTTCTCCGTCGGCTGGTGGGCGCTGGCCGCCGTGATCGGGCTGTTCCTCGGCCGGCGCGCCGACACCAGCCCGCCGATCGCGCGGCTGCTCGCCGCGGCGAAGGCCACCACCGCGCTGCCCGAGCACCGCCCCGGCGCGATCCTCGCCAACCGCCTGTGGCCGCTCGTGCTGTTCACCCTGCTCGCCGGCGGCCTCGCGCTGCTGGCCCCGCAGATCCCCGGCATCGGCGCCGGCTTCGCGATCATCTGGGCGCTCGCCTGGCGCCGTCAGCACGCCGCCGTCGCCGCGATCGAGGAGCGCGACGGGGCCCGCTTCTACGTCCAGCCCACCTCCCCGATCCGGCCGATCGCGCTGCAGCGCACCCCCGGCTTCAAAACGCTGCGCGCCAGCGGGTCCAGATCGTCGGGCGGCGCCACCACGTGAGCCTCGACGTGCTGCTCGTCGAGCTCGGCTCGACCACCGGCCTGCGGCGCGCCGACGACGAGCTGCTGCACTCGCTGCGGCGCGCCGGCGCGTCCGTCGCGGTCGCCGCCGCGGCGCGCCCCGGAGATGTGCGCACGACGATGCTCACCGACCTCCGCTGGGCCCGCGCCGCGCGCCGCGCCGCCGCGCGCGAGCTCGACCTGCTCCTGCTGCCGGCTCGCGCCGTGATCTATTCGAGCACGACCGCCGCCCTGCTGTGGCCGCGCCCCGGGGCGATCCGCTTCGACGCCCCCGCCGCCGCCAACCGCCCCGGCCGCCACGGGCTCTGGCAGCGTCCGCTGGAGCGCCGCCGGCTGCGCCAGGCCCCGCTGCTGCTCCCCTGGAGCGACGGCGCCCTCGCCGAGGCCGGCGCCGCCGTCTCGGGCTGCGCCGCGCGCTCGCTGGTGATCCCCGCCCCCGTCGATCTCCTCGACGCCCCGATCGATCTTCCCGGCGACGAACGTGACGATCGCACGATCTCGACGGAGGCCGACGGAGGCGCCCCCCGTCGGCCGGCGTCCGCCGACGGACGCGACATCGCTGCCATCACCTACGCCGCCAACCCCCACAAGAAGGGCTTCGATCGCGTGCTCTCGGCCTGGCGGCGCGTGCGCCGACCCTCCGAGCGGCTGGTCGTCGCCGGCGTTCCGAGCGACATCCTCCGTGAGTCCGGGTTCGAGCTGTCCGACGAGGACGTCCACGTCGTCGGGCCGCTGCCCCCGCTCTGCTACCGCGCCCTGCTCCGCCGCGCCCGCGTGTTCGTCTGCGCGCCGCGGCGCGAGGACTACGGGCTCGCCCAGCTGGAGGCCCTCGCCGCGGGCTGCCGGCTTGTCACCACCCCCGCGCCGGGGCCATACGTCGCGCTCGCGCTCGCCCGCCGGCTCGATCCCCGCCTGGTGAGCGACGATTTGGGATGCGCACTGCGCGCCGCCCTCGACGCACCCTCCGACGGTTACGTCGAGCGCGCCGCGCAGCTGATCGAGCCGTTCGGCGCCGCCGCCGTCGACCGGCTCGTCGCCAACGAGCTGCTGCCGCGATTGCTGGGATAGACGCCCTCCGACGCCAGCCCCGGGTCATCCGGGTTGGAGACAGCCCGATCGATCTCGGAGGCCGGATAGGCTGAAATCGTCGATCGGCGCTGGCGCCCGAATCGACCTTCGCCTAGGTTCGCAGGATGTCGGCCCGGCGCTGGAGCGGCTACGCCTGGGGGGCGATCGGCGCGACGGCGGCGTTCGTCGCGCTCACCTGCTGGTGGCTGACCCGTGATCGCAGCATTCCGATCTACGACGCCGGCTATCACCTGGAAGTGGCGTTCTTTTTTCACAAAATCATCGGCTCGGGGGATCTGCTGGGGCCGTTCGACTACGGGTCGCCCTACCCTCCCTTCGTCTTCCTCGTCGGCGCGCTCGCGTCATTCGTGGGAGGCGTCGACGTCGCGGCGCCGATCATCGGCGAGAACCTCGTATTCGTACCGCTGCTGACGCTCGGGTGCTACCAGACGGGGCGCCTGCTGTTCGGACCCCGAGCAGGCATGCTGGCGGCGATCTTCGTGCTCGGCTCGGATCTGCTGATCACTCAATTTCACGTGTTCATGCTCGACGCCCCCAACGCCGCGCTCGTCGCGGTGTCGATCTGGCTGATCCTCGCGTGCGACGACTTCAGCCGCGTCCGGACCGCCGGCGTCGCGGGTCTCGCCGTCGGGGTCGGTCTGATCACCAAGGTCCAGTACCCGTCCTTCGTCGTCGGGATCGTGCTCATGGCCCTGCTGCGCGGTGGATGGCGAAACCGGCGCGGCCTGCTGACCTTCGCGGTGGTCGCGCTGGTCGTCGGAGTCCCCTGGTACCTCGACCACCTGTCCGAGTTCTCCACCTTCCTGCAGATCTCCACAGCCAACCCGATGCTCGTGCCGGGCGACGCCCCGCCGACGCTCTCGATCGCGAACCTCACGTGGTATTTCTGGAACATCCTGAACTCCCAGCTGCTGGCGCCGCTTTTCACGCTCGTCCTGGGCGGCGCGATCTGGCTGGTCGTCATGCTCGTCCGCCGCCGCCGTGAGGCGCTGAGCGCAAAACTTACAGACGGGTCGGCGATCGGCGCGCGGCTCGAGTTCTGCGTCGGAGCGTTCGTCGCGTGGCTGTTCATCACGCTGACGCCAGATCACGACATCCGCTACGGCATCCCGCTGCTGCCCTACCTGGCGGTCATCGCGACAGGTTGGATCGTCCACCTGCCGCGCGCCGCGAGCTGGGTCGCGATCGTCGTGTTGGCGCTGGGCGTCACCGCCAACACCCTCGGCCTCACCTTCGGCGTGGGCCGAGCGGTGCAGATAGCGCTCGTACGTTCACCACCGGCAGGCGAGGAGAGCGCCGACCAGATCGTGTTTTACACAAACGCCGGATTCCTCGTCGCAGGACCGAGTCGCGACGGCGACGTGCCCGGCCTCCTGGACGACCTGCAGCGCGCCGGTGTCACGACCGTCGACTGGGGCCACAATCAGAGCGAGGACCCCGATTTCTCCTTCGAAGGCCTGCTGCCGCTGGCCGAAATCGGCAAACTCACACCGGTCATCACGCGCGCCCCTGAATTCAGCAACTCGATCGCGGTCGCGACCCTCCTGCACATGCCCGTCTCCCCTCACCATCCGCCGCCGTGCACCCGGCTGAGCGACGGCACCGGGGTGTGGGCGGTTCGCTTCGACCCCGCGGTGGGCGTGCTCGAGTACTACTGCCCGTCCCGCCGTCCGCGGTTCTATGGACCCTACGCAGCCGCCGAACAGCCGGCCCCCGGCTGATGGCTGCCCAGGTCCGTGCCGGCTGGACCGCCGCGCCGGTATCTACGGCAGCCGCCCGCTCCAGCGCAGCGAGGTCAGGCCGGCCGCGAGCAGCAGCGCGAGCCCGACGAGGACGAACGCGGTCGTGATTTCGCGCGAGCGCGGCCTGCTGCCGAGCTGTTCCCCGAGCCGGCGGTAGATCGAGATCAGCCGGCCCTCGTCCTGCGCGGTGAACGCCTGCCCGTGCGAGGCCCGGGCGATGCTCGCGAGCAGTTCGGGGTCGGGCGGGACCGCGATCGGTTCCCCGAAGCCGTTGGGGTTGGGGATCGTGGCGTCGGCGTTGCCGAGCGCGACCGTGTAGATCGGGACCCCGCGGGCGCCGGCTTCGCCGGCGACCTGCACCGGTTCGCGGCTGCCGGCGTTGGCGGCGCCGTCGGACAGCAGCACGATCGCGGGGTCGGCGTGTGGGACGGCATTGCCGAGCAGCCCCAGCGCGAGCTCCAGCGCGTCGCCGGTCGCGGTGCCGCCGAGGGCTACCTGAGAGTCGATCACCTGCAGGGCCGCGGGGCGGTCGGTGGTGGGGGCCTGGATCGCGTCGGGGGTCCCGGCGAAGGCGACGACCCCGACGCGGACCTGGGGGGGCAGCGCGGCGATCAGGGCCCCGGCGGCGCGCTTGGCGGCGCCGAGGCGCGTGGGCTGGACGTCGGTGGCCTGCATCGAGCCGGAATGGTCGAGGACGAGCATCACCGAGGCTCGCCCGACGGGGACGCGGACGGTGTGGTGGGGCCGCGCCAGCGCCCCGACCAGCGCGGCGACGGCGGCGAGCGCGAGGATCGCCGGCAGATGGCGGCGCCAGCGCGCTTCGGCGAGGGCGGCCTGAGCGAGCGTCGAGACGGCGGTGAAGCGCACGGCGTAGCGGGTCGAGTGGGCGCGGCCGACGACGTAGGCCCAGACGAGCACCGGCAGCACCAGCAGCCCGAGCAGCCACAGGGGGGCCGCGAAGGTCATCGCCCGGCTCGCCCGGTGGGCCGGATCGCGGCAGGGGCGGGGCCGATCGCGGCAGGGGGGGTCATCGCAATCCCCGGCTCAGCCGCAGCAGCCAGTCGTCGTCGGTCTGGAGCGCGACGTGCGCGACGCGCAGGCGCCGCAGGTCGGCGGCGAGCCGCTCGCGGCGCTGGCGCTCGAGCTCGGCGAAGCGCCGGCGGACGCGGCGGCGCGAGGTATCGACCTCGATCCGCCGGCCGGTCTCGGGGTCGACCAGCGCGAGGCGCCCGACGGCGGGGAGCTCGCGCTCGCGCGGGTCGCCGACCTCCAGCGCGAGCACGGAGTGGCGCCGGCGGAGGTTGCCGATCGCGGTCTGCCAGTCCTGCTGGTCGCGGAAGTCGGAGATCACGACGACGAGCCCCGGCTGGCGGGCGGCGCCGCCGAGGCGCCCGAGGGCGTGGGCGAGGGCGAGCGGATCGGAGCTTCCGTCGCGCGCGACCCCCTCGGCGAGCGCGCGGCGCAGGGCGGCGAGGGCGGGGCGGGAGGTGCGCGGCGCCAGCAGCCGCGCGGGGCCGGCTCCGAACGTCAGCAGCCCGAGGCCGCCGCCGCGCCTGATCGCGAGCTGGCCGAGCACCAGGGCGGCGCCCTCGGCGACGTCGGCCTTCAGCCGGCGGGCGGTCCCGAAGGCCATCGAGGGCGAGACGTCGAGCACGATCCAGGTCGTCAGCGCGCGCTCGGGGACGTGGAGGCGGACGTGCGCGACCCCGGTGCGCGCGGTCGCGGCGGGGTCGATGTGGCGGACGTCGTCGCCGGCGCGATAGGGGCGCAGCTGGGCGAGCTCGGTGCCGGCGCCGACGCCGCGGGCGCGGCTGTCGCCGGGCAGCGCCCGCGCGGCGCGGCGGACGAGCGCGAGCTCGAGCGCGTCGATCAGCTCGCGCGGCATCGGCCCGGGGCCCTGGCGCGCCGCGGGGGGCTCCAGCACCGAGGCGCCCACGACGCCGGTGACACCGACGGGCGCCAGTCGCAGACGGCCCGCGGGCGGTCGCGACGGCGCAGACGCGCCCCCACCGGGCGGGGCGCCCGGAAATGGGGCGCCCGACGAGCGCGGCCCGCGGCTCGGGGGGGCGGTCACGCGGCGCGCTCCCCGCGGGCGATGTGGTCGGCCTCGGGCGCGGGGACGCGCTCCAGGACCCGGGCGAGCAGGTCGTCGGCGGCGACGCCGTCGCCGAGGGCGTCGTAGGAGAGGACGATGCGGTGGCGCAGGACGTCGGGCGCGAGGTCGCGGACGTCCTGGGCGGTGACGTGGCCGCGGCCGCGGAACAGCGCGAGCACGCGGGCGGCTGCAACGAGCCCGATCGGCCCGCGGGGGCTGGCGCCGAACTCGATGTAGGGCGCGACGTCGGCGAGCCCGTGGGCGGCGGGTTCGCGGGTGGCGGTGGCGAGGGCGACGGCGTAGGCGATGATCTCGCGGTCGACGAGGACGTCCTCGACGGCGTGCATATAGCGGTCGAGGTCGTCGAGCGTGAGGCGCTCGCGGATCGCGGGCGGCGCGACGAGGCTGCGACCGACGACGGCGGCCTCCTCGGCGGGGGAGGGGTAGTCGACGACGATCTTCATCAAGAAGCGGTCCATCTGGGCCTCGGGCAGCGCGTAGGTGCCCTCGGACTCGATCGGGTTCTGGGTGGCCATCACGAGGAACGGCCGCGGCACGGGGTGGGTGGTGCCGCCGATTGTTACCTGGCGCTCCTGCATGACCTCCAGCAGCGCCGACTGGACCTTGGCGGGGGCGCGGTTGATCTCGTCGGCGAGCAGGAAGTTGGTCAGGACTGGCCCGAGCTCGGTGTCGAAGCGCCCGCTGTCGGGGCGGTAGATGCGGGTCCCGACGAGGTCTGAGGGGACGAGGTCGGGGGTGAACTGGACGCGGCTGAACGAGCCGCCGAGGACTTCGGCGAGTGTCTTCAGGGTCAGCGTCTTGGCGAGTCCCGGGACCCCCTCCAGCAGGACGTGGCCGCCGGCGAGCAGGCTGACGAGCAGGCGCTCGAGCATCGCGTCCTGCCCGACGATCACGCGCCTGATCTCCGACAGCGCCTCGCGCAGGCCGGTCCCGGGTTCGTCCTCGACGGCCAGTGGGTCATCGATCTCAGTCATTGACTAGTCCTCCTTGTGGTTGCGTTCATATGAGCCGTCCGAACCAGCCGAGCGTGAGCGCGCTGCCGAGCAAAATCAGCGCGAGGCCGGCGCCCGTGACGTATCCGGTGAGGTCGTGTCGTTCGCTGCGGTGCCCGAGCCGCGCGCCGAGCTGGCGGTAGATCGTGGTCAGCCGGTCGGCGTCGGTCGCGGTGAAGGCCTGCCCGCCGGACGCCTGGGCGACCGCGGCGAGCTCCTGGCGTTCGACCGGGACGTGCACCGTCGCCGAGCCCGGCCCGTGGGTGTGGCGCACCTGGATCGTGCCGTCGGGGGTGCCGATCGAGACGGTGAAGATCGGGATGTGCAGGCGCCGCGCGCGAAGGGCCTCGGCGACGGCGTTGGGCCCGCTGGTGGACTTGCCGTCGGAGAGCACCACGATCGCTGCCGCGGCCTTCGCGTCTGGGGCGCTCGTCCCGGCGCCGCCGCTGCCCGTGGGTCCCTGTCCGGCCGCGCCTTCCCCGGCGCCCTGCCCCGCGCTGCCCTGCCCCGCGCTGCCCTGCCCCGCGCTGCCCTGCCCGGTGCTGCCCTGCCCGGCGGGATCGGCGCCGCCGGACGGGTCGCCGGTCGGCCGCAGGATCGCCAGCGACTCCTCGATCGCGTAGCCGATCGCGGTCCCCCCGCCGATGTGCAGCCGGCCGAGCGCGTCGAGCGCGGCCTGGCGGTTGAGCGTGGGCAATGCGAGCACGAGCGGGGCCTGGTTGAACTGCATGACCCCGACCCCGACCCCCGCGGGGACTCCGGTGACGAAGGTGTCGGCCGCGCGCTGGGCGGCGCCGGCGCGGCTGGGGGCGATGTCGGTGGCCTGCATCGAGCCGCTCATGTCGAGCGCGAGCATCGTCTCCAGGTGGGCCACCGCAACCGTGACCGTCAGCCGCGGGCGCGCCGCGGCCGCGACGAGCGCGACGAGCGCGAGTCCGAAGACCGCCATCGGGGCGTGTCGGCGCCAACCGGGCCGATCCGGGACCACCGAGGGCGTCATCTGGGAGGTCGCGAAGGCCGCCGCCTGCCGGCGGCGCTCGCGCTGCCGGGCGGCGTAGGAGAACAGCAGCGCGGGGGCTACCAGCAGTCCGAGCAGGTACAGGGGTTCGGCGAAGGTCATCCCCAGCGACGGTAGGAGCGGGCACTTAGCCGTTTGTAAAGGGGCGTTGGTTGTGTATATAAAAAATCGAGGCGCGTATAGCGATTGTTATACGAGGTCTGAAAAAAACATATACACCCCCACACCCCCGCGGCCGGGTTTTGTGCCCTCAACGTGTCCTGCATGCCCTCAACGTGCCCGCTGTTACAGCAGTGTGTCGCAAGGTGTCCGGAGGGTCGAGGCCTCGTGTGCCGCGAGGGTCGTCGCGGCTCAACGCGTCCCAGATCGACCGCGCCGGGCCCGTTTGCGCATTCGCGCCAGCTCGGGCCACGGGCGGGTGTTGGCGACGTCGGCCTTCGTCAGCCACGCGCGCCGCGCCGTCGCGATGCCCCAGCGCATGTTTGCCAGCGTCTCGACACGGTGCGCGTCGGAGTCGATCACGATTGTCACACCCGCCCTCGCCGCCGCGCGCGCATGCACGTCGGAGAGGTCGCGACGGCGGGGGTTCGCGTTGATCTCCAGCATCGTCCCCGTCCGCGCCGCCGCCGCGAACACCGCCCCCAGATCGACCGCGTACGGCTCGCGCCGCTCGATCAGGCGGCCCGTCGGGTGGCCGATCGCGTCGACCAGCGGGTGTTCGATCGCCGCGACCATCCGCTCCGTCATCCGCCGCTCGCCAATCTGAAACGCCGTATGCACGCTCGCCACCACCCAGTCCAGTCGTCCCAGCAGCTCGTCCTCGTAGTCCAGCGTCCCATCCGGCAGGACGTTCACCTCGCTGCCCGCCAGCAGCTCGATGCCGTCCAGGCCCGCGTTAACCTCCGCCACGCGCTCGATCTGCTCGCGCAGCTGCCCTGCCGAGACGCTGTTGCCGAAGCCGTGCGACGCCGAGTGGTCTGTGATCGCCAGGTACTCGTACCCCCACGCCCGCGCCGCCAGCGCCATCTGCTCGATGCTCCCGTGCCCGTCCGACGCCACCGTGTGGCAGTGCAGATCCCCGCGCATGTCTCCCAGCTCGATTAGTTGGGGCAGCCCCTCCGTCTCCGCATCCACCGACGCGCCCCACCCGCCGGCTCCGCCGGCCCGGGCCGATCCGGCCCCCCCAACCGCCGCCGCCGCCAGCTCGCCGCGGTTCTCGCGCAGCTCCGGCTCGATGTACGCCAAGCCCAGCAGTCCGTACACCTCCTCCTCCGTCGCGCACGTCCGCGTCGCGGCGTCGTCGGCGATCCCGTACTCCGATACGTGCCGCCCGCCGCGCACCGCTCGCGCGCGCAACGCCGCGTTGTGGGCGCCCGAGCCCGTGAGGTGCTGCAGCAGGTTGCCCAGCTGCGCCGGCGCCGCGATCCGCAGGTCCACGCTCACGCCCGAGTGCGTCCGCCCGCGGGCCCCCGCCGGCCGATCGCCCGGCGGTCGCTCCCCCGGCGGCTCTCCGGCCGCCGCGCCGGAGGAGACCCGTTCGATCTGCTCCAGACCGCCCAGCGCCCGCGCGAGCGCCCGCGGCTGGGCCGTCACCGCCACGAGGTCGATGTCCTTCACGCTGTCCACCTCCCGCCGCGCCGAGCCCGCCAGCAGCACCTCCGCGTCGTCGGGGCCGTCCGCCCGCAGGCCCGCCGCCAGCGCCTCGCCCAACTCGATCGCCTGCGGCAGCAGCACCCGGCGGATCGGCTGGTACGCGTGGGGCGAATCCGCCGTGCCGTCCGGCGAACCGGCCGCGCCCCGGGAAGCGCCGGGCACACCGTCGACCAGGCCACCGTCGCCGTCGAGCAGCCCGCGCGACGCCTGCTCGTCCAGCGCCACCAGCACGTTGGTCTCGAACTTCGGCCCCAGGCCCCGCACCCCGCGCAGCCGCTGGCCCAACGCCGCCTCGCGCAGCGCCCGCGGGGAGTCGATCCCCAGCTCGCCCATGCAGCGCCAACCGCTTCGGCCCCACCCCGGGGAGGCGCGTCAGCGCGACCACCCCCGGCGGAAACTTCGCTCGCAGCCGCTCCAGCGCCGGGATCGCCCCCGTCTGCGCCAACGCCACGATCTTCTCCTGCAGCGTCGCCCCGATCCCCGCCAGCTCCGTCGCGCGGCCCGCCCGCGCCAGCGCCGCCACCGACACCGGCGACTCGCGCACCGCCGCCGCCGCCGTCCGGTACGCCGCCACCCGGTGCACGATCGCCCCATCCAGCTCGTACAGGTCCCCCAGCTCCGCCAGCGCGTCCGCGATCGTGGAATTGGACAGGTCGGACATCGAGGTCGTGGTCGCGATGGGTCTGGCGCAGGTTCGGCGGGATCGTGGAGGTCGAGCGCGGGTCGGCGTCGGTAGGCGTCGAACCGACGGGTCGGTCGCCACGTTGGTCTAGGGTACGTCGCTTCGATGGACGGCACCGCCTGGCTGATACTGCCCACCTACAACGAGGCCGAGAACATCGAGGCGATCGTCGCCGCCGCCGCCGAAGCCCTCGCCGGCGCCCGGAGTGCCGACCATCGCATCCTCGTCGTCGACGACGGCTCCCCCGACGGCACCGGCCAGATCGCCGATCGTCTCGCCGCCGAGCACAGCTGGGTCCGGGTGCTGCACCGCACCGCCAAGGAAGGCATCGGGCCCGCCTACCTCGCCGGCTTCCGCCACGCGTTGGAGCACGGGGCCGCCTACGTCATGGAGATGGACAGCGACTTCTCCCACGACCCTGCCGACCTCGCCCGCCTGCTACAGGCCATCGCCGACGGCGCCGACCTCGCGCTCGGCTCGCGCTACGTCCCCGGCGGCGGCACCCGCGACTGGGGGCTGCTGCGGCGCTTCGTCAGCGAGGGCGGCTCCACCTACGCCCGCCTCGTCCTCGGCCTCCACGTCCAGGACCTCACCGGCGGCTTCAAGTGCTTTCGCCGCCACGTCCTCGAAGCGATCGACTTCGACTCCGTCCGCTCCCACGGGTACGCCTTCCAGGTCGAGCTCACCTTCCGCGCCGTCCGCGCCGGCTTTCACGTGGTCGAGGTCCCGATCGTCTTCCGCGACCGCCAGCGCGGACAGAGCAAGATGTCCTGGCGGATCGCCGCCGAGGCCGCCTGGCTGGTGCCCCAGCTGCGCCTCGGCCGCCAACCGCCGCTCCGACGGCCAGTGGGAGACACCTCAGCCGCCGTCAAGTGCTGAATCGTGGGCGCCCCGCGCCGATTCGGCGGTCGCCCTCAACGGCCGCCATGATAAGCGCCACCATGCCCGGCGATGAACGGGCTCCGGACCCTCGCCTCCCTCGGGGCCGCCGCGCTGCTGATCGGCATCCTCGCCTGGCCGCTGCTGTTCACCAACGCCTCCTTTAACGAAGACTGGCTGAATCACCTCTGGTACATCTGGCACCAGAGCCTCGCGCTTCGCGCCGACCATGCGCCCGGCCTGTTCCTGAACTACTCGCGCAACGTCTTCTATCCGCTGTACGCGTTCTACGGCGGGACCATCTACGCGCTTACCGCGACCCTCACGCTGCTGCTCGGCGACGCCCCGCTCGCCGCCTACATCCTCACCTATCTGCTCGGCTTCGCCGCCGCCTACGGCGGCTTTTTCTGGATCGCCCGCAGCTTCGGCCTCGGACGCTGGCAGGCGCAGCTTCCCGGGCTGGTGTTCGTCACCAGCGCCAGCTACCTCACCTCGATCTACGCCCGCGGCGACTGGCCGGAATTCATCGGCGTCTCGATGATGCCGCTGATGGCCGCCGCCGGCCTCGCGATCGTGCGCGCCGAGCGGCTGCGCCTCTGGCCCGCGCTCGCCCTCGTCGCGAGCACCGTCGTGTTCTTCGGCAGTCACAACATCACGATCGTCTGGGGCTCCACCTTCATGGTCCTCACCGGTCTCGCGATCGTCACCTTCGTGCCCGACGCCCGCCGCGCGATCTCCCGGCGGCGCGCGCTGCGCCTCGCCGTCTTGGTCGTTCCGGCGCTGCTCGTCAATGCCTGGTTTCTGCTGCCCACCGCCGCGTACGAGTCGCACACCGTGATCGCCAACGCCTACCCCCAGTGGCAAAGGTCGGTGCACAAAACGATGTACGTCGTCTCCGTCAAGAACATCTTCACCCTTTCGCGCGCCCGCGCCTCCGGCACCGTCCTCACCGTCGCCCTCCCGATCCTCGCGATCGCCTGGGTGCTCGCCGGCATCGCGATCTTCCTCGCCGCCGGCCTGCGCGGGACGTGGCTGCGGGTCCTGCTCGTCGTCTGCGGCGCCACCCTCCTGATCGGCGTCGCCATGACCCACGCCGCGATCGTCCTCGCCCTGCCGCGCCTGTACTCCACTTTGCAGTTCAGCTTTCGCCTGGAGAGCTACGTGCTGCTCGGCGTCGCCGGCGCCGTCCTCGCCGCCCTCGTCCTCGCCCGCCGCGGCGGGCGCCGCGTGCGGCTCTGGGCCTGGGCGCTGCTGCCGATCGCGATCGTCTCGATCGTCGGCGCCGTCCAGCAGGTCGACGCCTACCCCTCCGGCGAAGGCCGCCGCGTCTCGTTGCAGTCCTACCTCCCGCCCCGCCCCGACGGGCTGATCGCCTACGTCGACACCAGCCTCGCCTACCTGGAAAAGCGACTGCCCGTCGTCGACTTTCACCCCGCCCCCGCGCAGGCCGATCGCGTCTCCGCAGTCGTCCACCTCCCTCCGGGCCAGCTCGTCGACACCAACATCAGAGCCGGCCCCAACCTCGTCCACGTCACCGGGGCGCGGATCGTCGGCAACGACCCCGAAGCCGACGACGTCCTCGAAATCGCTCCCCGCGGCCGCGCGGCCGCACGCTCGCGGCCGCCCGCAGGCTCGCGCCCATCCACACGCTCGCGCCCGCCCGCCGCGACCGTCACGATCTCCGTGAGCCCCGCCGACAGCCTCCCCGTCGTGCTGGGGCGCGTGCTCACGCTGCTCGCGATCACCGTCCTCGCCGTCGAGCTCGCGGTGCTCGCGACCCGCGGGCGCCGGCGCAGTCGCGGGACGGGGCGTGGTCGGGATCGCGCACAGGGTCGGGGTCGCGCGCGCGGCCGGGGTCGCGCCCAGGGCGACGGCCGATGAGGCGCGCCCGCACCGACCTCGCCCTCGCGGTCGCCGCCGTGCTCGCGGTGACCGCGCCGCTGCTGTTCACGCGCTCGGGCTTCGCCGTGGACTTCACCAACGCGCTGTGGCTCGTCCAGGTCGCGGGCCACAGCCTCGTCGAAGTCGGGCACCCCAGCTTCTTCATCGACTCCCTCGGCTCCACCATCGGCGCGTTCGACCCGTGGTTCGCCTTCTACGGCGGATCGCTCTACATGCTCACCGGCGGGATCGCCGAACTGATCGGCGGCCATCCCGAGATCGCGTTCGTGGGCGTCACGATGCTCGCCGTCGCCGGCGCCTACGGAGGCGTGCTGTGGCTTGGGCGAGAGCTCGGGCTGCGCGGCTGGACGGCCCACGCCCCCGCGCTCGCGGTGATCACCAGCGCCTACTACATCACGAACATCTACGGGCGCGGCGCCTGGCCCGAGGTGCTGGCCACCTCGGTGATCGCGCCGCTGGTCGCCGGCGGCGTGCACCTCGTCCGCGCGCCGACCTGGCGGCCGCTGCCCGTCGCGATCTTCGCGCTGTCCACCGCGATCTTCACCGGGAGCCACAACATCACCCTGCTGTGGGGCACCACCGTCGCCGCCGCGACGCTGTCGGTCATGTGGCTCGCGCTGGGCGCCCCGCGGCGCCTGCCCTACCGCAGGCTCGCGATGGTCGCCGGGCTGGGTCTCGCGAGCTCGCTGGTCAACGCCTGGTTTCTGCTGCCCGACCTCGCCTACGCCGCAGACACCCGCCTCGGGAGCGCGTTCTCCCACCTGCCGACCGGCGGCGAAGCCTCGATCTGGCCCACCACCAGCTTCTTCCAGACGCCCGCCGTGCTGCTCGATCCGCTGCGCACCGTCCCTCCCCAGTCGACCACCCCGGCGCTCTACGTCCAGGCGCCCGACTGGTTTTTGGCGTGGGGGCTCGCCGCCGGGGCGCTGCTGCTGTGGCGCGGGTCGCCGTCGCGCACGTCACCGACGCGCGAGCCGTCCCGGCTCAGGCCGTCCCTCGGCGCGCTGCGCCGCGCCTGGGTCGGCGTCGTCGGCGTCGTCGCGCTGCTGCTGGGAATGATGACGGTCGCGCAGTTCTGGAACGTCGTCCCCTATCCCTTCAGCACGATCCAGTTCCCCTACCGGCTGGGCAGCTATCTCTTCTATGCCGTCGCCGGACTCGTCCTCGTCGGGGCCCTCGCGCTGGAGCGCGCCGCCGCCGCCGGCGGTCCGCGACGGCTCGTCAAAGGGCTGCGGCTCGCGCTGGTCGCGGTCTGCGCCGTCAGCCTCGGGCTCTGCCTGTGGCAGCAGTGGGTCCCCAGCACCCTGTTCCCCGGCGTCTCCTACTCCAATCGCGGCGAAGCGCTGCTCGGCGCGAACACCCCGCCCCGTACCTGGTATGACCGCGGCGCCTACCACGACGGGCGGGCGCCGATCGTATCCGTCCCGCCCGAACGCCTGCTGATCGTCGAACCGAGCCAGGTGCACGGCGACCGCTTCGCCGCCTGGGTCGACCTGCCGCCGGGCCCCGAACCGATCCAGACGAACATCGCCGGCGGCGATTATCTCGTGCGCCTGCACGGACTGCGCTGGCTCGGTCGAAACCCGGCGGGCTACGCCGTCGTCGGGCGTATCGACCGGCGCGGCGGGGCCGCCGGGGAAGGAGGTCTCAGCGGGGCTGGGCCGGTGTACGTCACGATCGAAGCCCAGCGCAGCCCGCTCATCGAGCTCGGTGAGATCCTGAGCATCATCGGGGTCCTCGCCGTCCTCGGGGTACTCGTCTGGACCTCCGTCCACGCCCGTCGTGCCCGCACCCCCGCCCGCAACCTCGACTTCGGGGCACCCGCAGCTCGCGGTCCGTCGTCGTGAGCCGCCGCGCCGAGCGCGCGCTCACGTAAGCCGACCCCGCGGCCGATCAGGGGAGGGTGGACGCATCCGCCTACGCGCTCGCCCACGGGATCCGCCGCACGCGCAGCACCCTGCGCGCCTGGCAGCGCCAGCCGTGGAGGGTCCTCCGACGGTGGATCGCCGGCTCCGCACTCGCCGCCGGCGGGCTGCTGGTCGCGGTCCTGATCGTCTCGGCCCTCTCCGGCGGCTACGTCGAGCCGATCTCGCCCGAACCGCCGTTCGCGGTCGGCGACGCCGCCGACGTCGTCGGGATCCTCGGCCACAACCTGCTCGTGCTCGCGCTGCACGCGATGGCCTGCGTCGCCGGGTTCATCGCCGGCAGCTCGCTGCCGCTGCAGGCCCAGTCGCACCGCGGAATCTCGCGCTGGGTCCACGAGCACGGAGGGCGGATCGCGATCGCGTTCGTGATCGGCGCCACCGCCTTCTCGCTGTCCGCCCAGGCCTACCTGCTCGGCCACCGGCTCGCCGGTTTCGCCCACTTTCTCGACGTCTCCCCCGCGCTGCTGCTGGTCGCCGTCCTCCCGCACGCGATCCCCGAGCTGATCGCGCTGTTCCTGCCGCTCGCCGCCTGGATCATGGCCAGCCGGCGAGGAGAGTGGGACCAGCTGCTCGCCGCCACCCTCGTCACCGTCGCCGTCGCCGTGCCGGTGCTCGTCGTCACCGCGATCCTCGAGGTCTACGTGTCTCCCCACGTCTTCAGCGCCGTCACCGGCATCCACTTCCCGATCGTGCGCCACGTCGAAGGATGGACCGTCTCCGTCGGCGGGAGCTGATCGCGCGGCCGCATAATCCCCGGGGGCCGTGGAGATGGGCGCAAAGCCCGGGCGACGAGCGATCCGCGCCGGACGATGAGCGATCCCACGCCGGAGAGAGGCACTACACTTTGTATAGTAAGAGGACGGAACGCAGGAGCAGAGTCGCCCTCCCCGAGCAGCCGCAGACAAAGGAGACACCATGGCAGGCAACCTCAGCGAAGTCACCGACGCCAACTTTCAGGCCGAGGTCATCGAGTCCCAGACACCGGTGCTGGTCGACTTCTGGGCGCCGTGGTGCGGACCCTGCCGCGTCGTCGGCCCGGTGCTCGAGGAGATCGCCCAGGAGCGCCCCGACCTGCGCATCGTCAAGCTGAACGTCGATGAGAACCAGCAGACCGCCGCCAGCTTCCAGGTGCTCTCGATCCCCACCATGATCCTCTTCAAGGCCGGCCAGCCCGTCAAGACCGTCGTCGGGGCCTACCCCAAGAAGAAGATCGAGGCCGAGCTGGAGCCCGCGCTGGCCTGAGTTGGAGACAGCGGGCCGGCGGAAGGGCGCCCACTCTCCCGCATCTAGCGAGGATGTGAGCGGGCCGAGCCGATGACGCCGAGCGGCGGCGACGGCTCCATACCATCGGCGCCATCGGCGACGAGCCAACCATCCGGTCGGCCCCGGTCGGCGGTCAGACGGCCCCCGTCGGCAATCAGACTGCCCCGGTCGGCCTGCTCGGGAGGGGGTCGCGGCGCTCGGCGATGCGGTCGGCCGGCCTCGTCGTGGCGCCGGCGCTGCTGATCGGCGTGCTCGCGTGGCCGCTGCTTTTCACCGACTCGATCTTCAACGGCGACTGGCCGATCCACCTGTGGTTCATCTGGCACCAGAGCCGCTCGATCCGCGCCGACCGCCTGCCGAGCTTCTATCTCAACTACTCCGGCGGGGTTCTCTACCCGCTGTTCGCGTTCTATGGCGGGACCGCTCTATGCCCTCGCCGGAGCGCTGTCGCTCGCCCTGGGCGACGCGCCGATCGAAACCTATGTGCTGACATATCTGCTGGGCTTCGCCGCCGCGTATGGGGGCTGGTACTGGATCGCGCGCAGCGCCGGCCTCGGACGCTGGTCGGCGCAGGTCCCGGGTCTGGTGTTCATCACCTCCGCGTACTACCTCACGTTGATCTACGCCCGCGGCGATTGGAATGAGTTTCTCGGGGTCTCCGCGATTCCGCTGATGGTCGCCGCGGGGCTCAGCGTCCTGCGCGCCGATCGCCTGCGCGGCTGGCCCGCCATCGCACTGGCGGGCAGCTGCGTCGTGTTCGTCGGGAGCCACAGCCTCACGCTGGTGTGGGGCGCCACCCTGCTCGGCCTGGGGGGCCTGGCGATCGTCGTCCTCGTCCCGCAGGCGCGCGGGGACGTGACGCGGCGGGGCGCCATGCGCGTCGCCGGCGTGGTCGTCCCCGCTGCGCTGGTCTGCGCCTGGTGCCTGCTGCCTGCGGCGGTCTATCAGTCGCATACGATCATCAGCGTCGAATATCCCCACTGGCGCAGCCTCCTGCGCAACAGCATGTATCTGGTCTCGACCGGTCGTCTGCTCACCCTCTCGCGCGCCTCGGCCGCCGCCCCGGGCGAGGACTTCGCGCTGTCGCTTCCGATCCTGGAGATCGCCTGGGTCCTCGCCGGGATCGCGATCCTCTCGCTGGCCCGCCGCCGGGGGACGTGGATGAGGATGCTCCTGATCGTCGCGTGCGCGACCGCCCTGCTCGGCGTGCTGATGACCCACGCCGGACTGATCCTCGCCCTGCCGCGCCCGCTCGCGACGCTGCAGTTCAGCTATCGCCTGGAGAGCTACGTCCTGCTCGGTGTGAGCGCCGCGACGCTGGCCGTCCTCGTGCTGGCCCGCCGCGGTCCCGTCACGCGTAGCGTGCGACTGCTGATGCTGGCGCTCCCGCCGATCCTGCTGGTCTCGGTCGTGGGGGCCGTCCAGCAGGTCGACGCCCACCCCACCGTCGGCGACCGCGATGCGGTCGTGAGGTCGTTTCTCGCAAGCCCCCTCGCCGAAGAGGTCGACTACGTCGACGTGCACCGGATGGTCATCTACGGCAGGCATCCGCAGCGCGAACCACGGCTGGCGAGAGTCGTCTTCCCGCCCGCGACCGTCCACGACGATCGCGTCTCCAGGGTCGTCCACCTGCTCCCCGGCCAGCTGTTCGAAACGAACCTCGAGGGCGGCGCCGACCTCATGGACATCACCGGCGCGAGGATCGTCGGGATCGATCAGAGCGGCGACAACGTGCTCGAAGTCGATCGCCACAACCGCGCCTCGGCGCGGGCCGCCGGGGGAGGCGAATCCCCGGTGCCGACCGAGACGGTCTCCGCGGGCTCCGCCGGCGGCCTCCCGGTGATGCTCGGGCGCCTGCTCACCCTGATCGCGATCATCGTCCTCGCCGCGCAGTTCGCGGCGCTCGCGGTCCGCCGAGTGCGCGCGCGGAGGGCATGACGTCGACGATCGGCATAGGGATGGGCAACGGCCCTACGTGCGCCTCGCGCGGCACAGGGCGATCGTGAGATCGAGACCGTCGATCGCGGCCTGTTCGACGTGTCCGGCGTGGTCGACCGACGAGCCGGGGTCGTCGTCGTCGCGGACGCCGAGGTCCAGCGCGACCACGAGCGTCTCGCCGACGAGATACTCGCGGTGCGCCGCGCCGCCTCCAGCAGCGCGGGGTCGCCGGCGAGGCGCAGCTCGATCCGGTCCTCGACCGCGAGGCCGGCGTTGCGGCGCGCGCTCTGCACCGCGTGCACGATCTCCCGCGCCCGGCCCTCGCGGCGCAGGTCGTCGTCGATCGCGAGGTCCAGGGCGACCGCGTGGGCGCCCTCGCGCTCGACGCTGTAGCCGTCGGGGGCGCGCATCGTGAGGATCACGTCGTCGGCCGTCAGCGTGTGCTCGCGGCCGGCCACCGAGATGCCCAGTCCGATCCCCGCGCCCGCCCCGCCATCCTCCGCGCCGTCCGCCCGACCGTCGGGACCGTCATCGCCGTCCTTCCCCGCATCGCCGTCCGTCCCGCCAACGGCACCCGTCCCGTCGCTGCCACCAGACAACACCGCCGCCGCCACGCGCGCGGGGTCCAGCGCCGTGATCGCCTCGGCGGCCAGCGGCATCTCGCGGCCGAACAGCGGGCCGAGGCGGCGGTAGTTGGCCTTGACCTCGTAGCGCCCCAGCTCCTCGGCGCCGGCCACGAAGCGCACGCGCCTGACGTTGAGCTCGTCGCGCACCACGCCTGCGAGGCGCTCGATCGCGGCGCGCTCGCGCCCCGCCGCCACCACGACGGCCTCCGCGAGCGGCTGGCGCACCTTGATCTTCGCCTGCCCCCGCGCCGCCAGGCCGAGGCGCACGGTCTCGCGCGCGATCACCATCGCCTCCTCCAGCTCGCCGTCGCGGGCCGGCAGCGCATCGCCGACGGGGAAGTCGCACAGGTGCACGCTCGCCAGCGTCCCCGTCGAGGTTGTCGTAGATCTCGTCCGCCACGAACGGGCAGAACGGGGCCAGCAGCTTGGCGACCGTCAGCAGGCACGCGCGCAGCGTCCGGAACGCCTCGGGGTCCCCGTCCCAGAAGCGCCGCCGCGAGCGGCGCACATACCAGTTGGAGAGCTCGTCCACCAGCTCCGCGATCGCGCGCCCCGCCGCCGTCGCGTCGTAGTCGTCCAGGCGCTCGCGCCACCAGCTCGGCGGTCGCCGCGGTGCGCGACAGCGCCCAGCGGTCGAGGTCGTCCGTCGCGGTCGTCGGGCTCGGATCGGCGGTCGCTTCCTGCAGCGACCGCGTGTTCGCGTGCGCGTAGAGCACGTAGAAGAAGTACGTGCTCCACAGCTGGCTGCAGGAACAGCCGCACCCCCTCGCCGATCGCCTCCGTCGAGAAGCGGTAGCCGTCCCACGGCTGCTTGGCGGTGAAGAAGTACCAGCGGAACGCGTCCGCCCCGTACTCGTCGAGCACCTGCCACGGCTCCACCGTGTTGCCTCTGCGACTTCGACATCTTCTGGCCCTCGGCGTCGAGGATCAGCCCGAGGCACACCACGTTGCGGTAGGGCGCCGTGTCGAACAGCAGCGTCGAGACCGCCAGCAGCGAGTAGAACCAGCCGCGCGTCTGGTCCAGCGCCTCGCAGACGAAGTCCGCCGGAAAGCGCCCCGGGTCGGCCGCGAAACGCTTGGCCTGTGCGGCTTCGGCTCGCGCCTCCGCCGCCCCCCGTCGTCTCGCCGCGGCGGCGAACGGGACGTGGTGCTGGGCGAACGGCATCGCGCCGCTAGTCGAACCACACGTCGATCACCTCCGCCACCCGGCGCATCGGCTCGCCGCACGCCGCGCCGCCCGCCGCAGGCCCCCGATCGCCGCGCCGCGCCGCCGGACTCGCCGCCGTCGCCGGTCCCGTCCGGCCCCGGGCACGGGAACTCGACCTCGTCGACGTACGGGCGGTGGTGGTCGGACAGCGTCCGCCCCGAGCGCTCCTGCAGCTCCGCGAACGAGCCGATCGCGTGGACGTGGCCCCGCGCGCAGCGCCACAGCGGCAGCGGCGTGCCCCAGTAGCGCTCGCGCGAGAGCGCCCAGTCGACGTTGTTCGACAGCCAGTCCCCGAAGCGCCCGTGCTTGATGTGCGGCGGGTGCCACGTCGACGGTCTCGTTGGCCGCCAGCATCCGCTCGCGGACCGCCGTCGTGCGGATGTACCAGCTCGCCCTCGCGTAGTAGATCAGCGGCGTCCCGCAGCGCCAGCAGTGCGGATAGGAGTGCTCGTAGTCGCTCGCGCCTGAACAAGCAGGCCGCGCGCGTCGAGGTCCGCGATCAGCTCCTCCGTCAGCTCGGGGTCCTTGACGAAGCGGCCCTCGTAGGAGCGCCCCTCGCCGCCGCGCACCCGCCCGTCGTAGGTGCCGTCCGGCCGGACCGGGTTGTACAGCGTCGCCGGATCGGTCGCGGTCGAAGATCCCGCTCGCCGCGCGCCGCGTCGAAGTCGTCCTCGCCGAACGCCGGCGCGATGTGCACCAGGCCCGTGCCGTCCTCAGTCGTCACGAAGTCCCCCGCGACGATCGGAAAGCCGCCCGTGCGTCGGCCGGCTCGAAGATCGGGCCCCGATTCGACCCGCCGCCGGGCCCGTCGCCGCGACCCGCCCGCGGGCCCGCCGACGGCCGGCGTCGCCACCGCCGCCGACCAGCCGCCGCCACCGCCGACCAGCGCTCGACCGGGGAATCGTCGAGGATCTCGATCCCTCGCCCAGCACCCGCTCGACCAGCGCCTCCGCCACGACCAATCTCTCGTCCCCGTAACGCGGCCCGCACGTACGTGACCTCCGGCCCGACCGCCACCGCCACGTTGCCCGGCAGCGTCCACGGCGTCGTCGTCCAGATCAGCAGCGCGTCGCCCTCGCGGCAGCGGTCCCGCTGCGTGCCGCGACCGGCAAGCGCACGTACACCGACGGGTCGACCACGTCGCGGTAGCCCAGCGCCACCTCGTGCGAGGACAGCGCCGTCCCGCAGCGCGGGCAGTACGGCACCACCTTGTGCCCCTCGTACAGCAGGCCCCGGCGGTGGATCTCCGCCAGCGCCCACCACACCGACTCGATGTAGCTCTCATCCAGCGTCCGGTAGGCGTCGTCGAGGTCGACCCAGAAGCCGATCCGCTCCGTCAGCCGGTTCCACTCCTCCAGGTACTCGAACACCGACTCGCGGCACCGGCGTTGAACTGCTCGATCCCGATGACGTCCTCGATCTCGCGCTTGCTGGCGATCCCGAGCTTCTGCTCGACCGCGATCTCCACCGGCAGGCCGTGGCAGTCCCAGCCGCCCTTGCGCTCCACCCGGTAGCCCGCGCATCGTCTTGTAGCGCGGGTAGATGTCCTTGAAGACCCGCGACAGCACGTGGTGGGAGCCCGGGCGGCCGTTCGCCGTCGGGGGGCCCTCGTAGAAGACCCACGGCTCGGCGCCTGCGCGCGCATCTGCAGCGACCGCGCGAACACGTCGCGCTCGCGCCAGCGCTCCAGCACCTGCTCCTCCAGCGCCGGCAGCCGCTGCTGGGCGTCCACCTTGCGCGGCGGGATCAGCGGATGTCGCGGGTCGGCCGTCACGGGGCGGCCATTGTAGGCGGCGGTATCGCTGCGACCGCGGCCCGCCGCTCGGCGCTCGGCGCACGTCGCGGCCCCGCGGGTCCTCGCGGGGCGCCGGTCCTCGCGGGGCGCGGGTGGGCAAGACAGAAACGCGGCCGCCAAGCCGCGGCGGCTCGGCATGGGGCTTGCCGCCACATCGGGAGCGGACGATTGCGCGCCGCACCGCACCCCCCTACATTGACCGCCCTTGGTCCCTCGAACGAGCCTGACAACACGAACCACCTGTCGGATCTGCGGTTCGCCCGAGCTCGTCCCGGTGCTGTCGCTCGGCGACCAGTACATCGCCGGGGCCTTCGCCGAGCCCGGCGGCGAGCAGCCCGTCTCGCGGCGCATACCGCTGGAGCTCGTCCGCTGCGACATGACCCGCAACCAGGACGGCTGCGGGCTGATCCAGCTGCGCCACACCGTCCCCGGGTCGATCCTCTACTCGTCCTACTGGTACCGCAGCGGCGTCAACCGCACGATGACCCGCAACCTGCACGAGATCGCCGCCCAGGCCGAGCGGCTGGTCGAGCTGCACCCCGGCGACCTCGTGATCGACGTCGGCTGCAACGACGGCACCCTGTTCGACGGCTACCGCACCACCGACCTCCGGTACCTCGGCTTCGACCCCTCCGACGTCGGGCGCTACGCCACCGCCAAGGGCTACGACGTCGTCCGCGACTTCTACTCATACGAGCGCCTGCGCCTGCGCTACTCAGACCAGCAGGCCCGCGTCGTCACGAGCATCGCGATGTTCTACGACCTCGAGCAGCCCTGTGCCTTCGTGCAGGACGTCGCGCCGCGCGCTCGCCGACGACGGCGTCTGGGCGATCGAGCTGCACTACCTCCCGACGATGCTCGACCTCAACCAGTTCGACGCGATCGTCCACGAGCACCTCGAGTACTACTCGCTCGCCGTCATCGAGCGGCTGCTCGCCGAAGCCGGGCTCGCCGTCGTCCGCGCGCAGCTCAACGACATCAACGGCGGCTCGATCCGGCTGTTCGTCCGTCGCGCCGGGCGCTTCCAGGCACAGGGCCCCGACGCCCGCGCGCTGCAGCGGCTGCGGATCCGCGAGTTCGAGCTGGCGCTCGACGCCCCCGCGCCCTACGAGCGCTTCGCCGCCGCCGCCCAGCGCGTCCGCGACGAGCTCGAGGCGCTGTGCCGCAGGCTCGTCGACGACGGCGCCACGATCCACGTCTACGGCGCCTCCACCAAGGGCAACACGATCCTCCAGTACGCCGGCATCGACCGCACCCTCGTCCCCTACGCCGCCGACCGCAACCCCGACAAGCACGGCTCCGAGACGATCGGCACCGGCATCCCGATCATCAGCGAGGAGCGCTCGCGCGAGCTGGCGCCCGACTACTACCTCGCGCTCCCCTGGCACTTCCTCGACGAGTTCCTCGACCGCGAGCGCGAGTTCCTCGACCGCGGCGGGAGGTTCATCGTGCCGATGCCCTCCGTCCGCATCGTCCCCGGGCCCGTTCCCAGTGCCTTCCAGCCACACCCAGTCCTCGCCTGAGCGCCCCGGGGGCCGGGAGCCGCGCCCCCAGGCGATGTCAGAGCGCCGCGGGCCGCGACCAGCGGGCGCGTCAGAACGCCGGGGGCCGGCATCCGAGGGCCGGCCCCTGCGCGTTGGCGTCCTCAGCACCTGGAACACCCGCTGCGGGATCGCCGAGTACGCGCGCCACCTCGTCGACGCGCTGCGCCGCCAGGGCGCCGTCGAGGTCACGGTGCTCGGCTCGCGCAACTTCGGCGAGCGCGCCGTCGCCGCCTACGAGGAATGGGCCGCGCCGGTGTTCGACGTCCAGATCTGGCATCCCGCGCACCGCTTCGAGCTCGACGTCGACGCGATCCTCGCGCACGACCTCGACGTCCTGCACGTCCAGTACAGCAACCTGTTCTTCGACCGCCGCCGCCTCGTCGAGCTGCTGAGCCGCTTCGCCGGCGTCACCGCGCTGACCTACCACGACAAGGGCGGCGCGCTCGCCTTCCCGCACGAGCTCCCCGACCTGCTCTACGCCCACCGCCCCGACGTCGGCGTCGGCCCCCGGCGCCTGATCCCCCAGGGCATCGACCTGCGCCGGCCCGTCGTCAAGACCTTCGGCCTGGGGCGCTCGCGCCTGGACGTCATCGCCGCCGTCTGCGAGCGCGGCGGCTGGGAGCTGCGCCACAGCTTCGGCGAGGACCGCTGGCTGGACAGCGAGGAGCTGTTCGCCTGGCTGCGCGACTGCGACGCGATCGTGCTCTGGTACGACGACGACCCGCGCTCCGGCGGCAGCGCCGGCGCGCCGCTCGCGATCGGGACCCGCCGGCCGGTGTTCGTCAACGACACCGAGTGGTTCCGCGACCTCCCCGCCCGCACCCCCAACCTGCGCAAGCTCCGCACCCCCGCCGAGCTCCACCGCGCGCTGGCGGAGCTGTTCGCCAACCCCTACGCCGAGCAGCGCACCTGGGACCGCGTTGCCGCCACGCTGCTCGCCGACTACCGCGAGGCCGCCGCGGGGCTGGCCGCGCGCGAGCCCCGACCCGACACGCGCGAGCTCCGGCCGGCGCACGCCCCGTCGCGGCGCCGCGACGCGCTGCGCCGGCGGGCGTTCGTCGCGCTCGACCACAAGCCCCTGCGGCGCGCCCTGCGCAGCCTGCGGGACCGTACGCCCGGCGCCGGCCCCCGGCACGACGCCGCCGCGAAAGCCGACCGGCCGGCCGTCGCCGCATGACCTCCGAGCGCCTGCGCTTCGACGTGCTGCGCAGCCGCGACGACGTGCGCGCCGCCGCGGACGAGCTGCGCCGGCGCGGCTGGGTGAGCTTCGGCTCGCCGCTCGCACGCTCGCGGCCCGCCGCCGCGCTGGCGCGGGTGCTCGGTCGCCCCAGCCTCGCGCCGGACCCGATCAAGAGCTGGGACGTCCTGTGCGCGCTGCGGGCGCTCACCGAGACCACCGCGCCGGACCTGCCGGTCCTCGATCTCGGCAGCGTCGCCTGCCCCGTGCTCCCCTGCCTGCACCGCCTCGGCTACCGCGACCTGCACGGCCTCGACCTCGATCCGCGCGTGCGCCGGATGCCGTTCGCGGACGCGATCGACTACCGGGTCGCCGACATGACCGCCGCCCCGTGGGGCGACGGGAGCTTCGCCGCGATCACCGCGATCAGCGTGATCGAGCACGGCTTCGATCAGGGCGCCCTGCTGGACGAGGTCGCGCGCCTGCTGCGCCCCGGCGGGGCGTTCGTCTTCTCGACCGACTACTGGCCCGCCAAGATCTCCACCGACGGCGCGCGCCTGTTCGGCCTGGACTGGCGGATCTTCAGCGCCGCGGAGATCGAGGCGCTGCTGGACGGCGCCCGCGAGCGCGACCTGCATCCGGTCGGCGACCCCCGCGCCGTCCTGCGCGCGCCGCTCGCCGACGGCCCGCGCCGGCCGCCGATCTCCTACGCCGGCCGCGACTACACGTTCCTGTACGGGGCGCTCGTCCGCGGCAACCCCACCGACGCGCTCGTGCCCCGGGGCTCGACCGACACGCTCGTGCCGGTCGCCGCCGCCCGCGAGCGCGGCTCCACGGTCGGGAGCGCGCGATGAAGGCCGTGATCCTCGCCGGCGGCCTGGGCTCGCGGCTCAGCGAGGAGACCACGACGCGGCCGAAGCCGATGGTCGAGATCGGCGGCCGCCCGATCCTGTGGCACATCATGAAGATCTACGCCGCCCACGGCGTCGACGAGTTCGTGATCTGCCTCGGCTATCGGGGCTACCTGATCAAGGAGTTCTTCGCCAACTACCACCTGCACACCTGCGACGTCTCCTTCGACCTCTCCCACGGCGAGGTCGAGGTCCACCGCTCCAGCACCGAGCCCTGGCGGGTCACGCTGGTCGACACCGGCGAGCAGACCATGACCGGGGGCCGGCTCAAGCGCGTCCTGCCCTACCTCGGCGACGAGGACTTCTGCCTCACCTACGGCGACGGCCTCGCCGACATCGACGTCACCGCGCTGATCGCCCACCACCGCGAGCAGGGCGCGCTCGCGACCGTCACCGCCGTCCAGCCCCCCGGCCGCTTCGGCGCGGTCGAGCTCAACGGCGCCCGCGTGCGCAGCTTCGACGAGAAGCCGCCCGGCGACGGGGCGTGGCTGAACGGCGGATTCTTCGTGCTGTCCCCCGACGTCGGCCGCTATATCCCCGGCGACGCGACCGTCTGGGAGCAGCAGCCGATGCGGACCCTCGCGCGCGAGGGACAGCTCGCCTCGTACCGCCACACCGGGTTCTGGCAGGCGATGGACACCCTGCGCGACCGCAACCAGCTCGAGCAGCTGTGGGTCTCCGGGCGCGCCCCCTGGCGGAGCTGGCCGTGACCGTCGACCCCGCCTTCTGGCGCGGCCGCCGCGTGCTGCTGACCGGGCACACCGGCTTCAAGGGGGCCTGGCTGGCCCTCTGGCTGCAGCTGCTCGGCGCGCGCGTCACGGGCTTCTCGCTGGGGGTCCCCACCGAGCCCTCGCTGTATGAGCTCGCGCGCGTCGGCGAGGCGATCGAGAGCCTCGAGGGCGACGTGCGCGACCCGCGGGCGCTCGCCGCCGCGCTCGATGCCGCGCGGCCGCAGGTCGTCGTCCACATGGCCGCGCAGTCGCTCGTGCGCCGCTCGCTCGCCCAGCCGCGCGAGACCTACGAGGTCAACGTGATGGGGACCGTCAACCTGCTCGACGCGCTGCGCCGCGGCGCGGGGGCGCGGGCGGGCCGGGATGTGCCGCGAGGCGACGGCGTGCCGGGGGACGACGGCGCGCGGGACGTCCGGGTCGTGATCGTCGTGACCTCGGACAAGTGCTATGAGAACCGCGAGTGGGAGTTGGCCTACCGCGAGTCCGACGCGCTCGGCGGCAGCGACCCCTACTCCAGCTCCAAGGGCTGCGCGGAGCTCGTGACCGGCGCCTACCGGCGCTCGTTCTTCGTCGCCGACGACGCGCCGCGGCTGGCCTCGGTGCGCGCCGGCAACGTGATCGGCGGGGGCGACTGGAGCGCGGACCGCCTGGTCGCCGACACGATGCGCGGCGCGCTCGCCGGCGAGCCGATCCGCGTGCGCAACCCCGACGCGATCCGCCCCTGGCAGCACGTGCTCAACCCGCTCGACGGCTACCTCGCGCTGGCCCAGGCGCTGTGGTCTGAGCCACGGCTCGCCGGCGCCTGGAACTTCGGGCCGGCCGACGGCGACGCCCAGCCGGTGCGCGACGTCGTGCAGCGGATCGCGGCGCGGTGGCCCGAGCGGCTGGAGTGGATCGAGGAGCGCGGGGCCCGCCACGAGGCCCAGCGGCTGCGGCTCGACTCCTCGCGCGCCCGCGCGCTGCTTGGCTGGCGGGCGCGCTGGGGCCTGGAGGAGGGGCTGGACGCGGTCGTCGACTGGTATCGCGCGCTGCGCGCCGGCGGGGACATGCGCGCCGTCACCGCGGGGCAGATCGAGGCGTTCGCGCACGTCGCGGCGGCGGTTGCGTGAGCCCGGCGCCCGGCACGCCCGCCGGCGCCCGGGCGGCCCCCGGGCTTGCACCGCCGGCCCCCGAACTCGCACAGGCGGGCGGCAGACTCGGGCAGCAGGCCGGCGGGCTCGCGCAGGAGGCCGGGAGTCCCTGCCGGCTCTGCGGGGCCTCCGTGAGCGCGGTGTTCGCCGACCTCGGGTCCTCGCCGCTGGCGAACTCCTACCTGCCGCCCGAGCGCGCCGACGCGATGGAGCCGTTCTACCCGCTGCGCGCGCTGGTCTGCGAGCGGTGCTTTCTGGTGCAGCTGCGGGAGTCCCAGTCGCCGGCGGAGATCTTCTCCGACTACGCCTACTTCTCGTCCTACTCGACCAGCTGGCTGGAGCACTGCCGCTGCTACGCCGAGCAGATGGTGCGCCGGCTGGGGCTGGCCGAGCACAGCCAGGTCGTCGAGCTGGCCTCCAACGACGGCTACCTGCTGCAGTACTTTCGCGCGCGCGGGATCCCGGTGCTCGGCATCGAGCCCGCGGCCAACGTCGCCGCGGTGGCGCTGCGCCGAGGCATCCCGACGCTGGTGGAGTTCTTCGGCCGCCGCACCGCGACGTCGCTGGCGTGGGAGTCCCCGGCGGACCTGCTGGTCGGCAACAACGTCCTCGCGCACGTCCCCGACCTCAACGACTTCGTCGCCGGCATCAAGATCCTGCTGGCGCCCGGCGGGACGATCACGATGGAGTTCCCCCACCTGCTGCGCCTGATCGCGGGCCGGCAGTGGGACACGATCTACCACGAGCACTTCTCCTACTTCTCGTTCCTGACCGCGAGCCGCGCGTTCGCGGCGCACGGGCTGCGCCTGTTCGACGTCGAGGAGCTGCCGACGCACGGCGGCTCGCTGCGGGTCTACGGCTGCCACGAGCACGACCCCCGGCCCGACGCCGAGCGCGCGCTGCAGCTGCGCCGGCGCGAGCGCGAGGCCGGGCTGCAGCGGCTGGAGACCTATCTGGGCTTCGGGGCGTGCGTGGCGGCCGACAAGCGCCAGATCCTCGGGCTGCTGATCGACCTCAAGGACGAGGGCCGGCGGATCGTCGGCTACGGGGCGCCGGCGAAGGGCAACACGCTGCTGAACTACTGCGGCGTACGGCGCGACTTCCTCGACTACACCGTCGATCTGAGCCCCCACAAGCAGGGGCGCCTGCTGCCCGGCAGCCACATCCCGATCCTGCCCCCGTCGGCGCTCCGCGAGGATCGCCCCGACGCGGTGCTGATCCTGCCCTGGAACCTCACCGACGAGATCGTGCGCGAGCACGGCTACATCGGCGAGTGGGGCGGGCGCTTCGCCGCGCGCACGCCGGAGCTGGCGCTGCTGTGATCGCCGGTCCGGCGGCGCCGTCCGCAGACCGCCGGCCCGATCCGGTGGCGCGATGAAATTCGCGCCGGCACCGCTGCCCGGGGTCTGGACGATCGAGCTCGACCCGCTCGCCGACGAGCGCGGCTGGTTCGCGCGCGCGTTTGACGCGCGGGAGTTCCGCGCACGCGGATTGAGCCCGGAGGTCACGCAGTGCAGCGTCTCGTTCAACCCGCGCCGCGACACGCTCAGGGGCATGCACTACCAGGCCGCGCCTCACGGCGAGTCCAAGCTCGTGCGCTGCGTGCGCGGGGCGATCTTCGACGTGGCCGTCGATCTGCGCCCCGGCTCCCCCACCCGTTGGCGCTGGCACGGCGTGCGGCTCAGCGCCGAGAGCCGCCGCGCCATCTACATCCCGGCCGGGCTCGCGCACGGATTTCAGACGCTCTGCGACGACTGCGAGGTTCACTACCAGATGGGCGGCGAGCACGTGCCCGAGGCGGCCCGCGGCGTGCGCTGGGACGATCCGGCGTTCGCGATCCAGTGGCCGCCGGCCCGCGGCGAGCGCACGATCTCGGCCGGCGACCGCGCCTACCCCGACCACCCAGTCGGGCCCGGGCGATGACGACCGCCCCGCAGCCCGGCGCGGGGGCCGCGCGCGTGCTGGTCAGCGGCGCCGCCGGCTTCGTTGGCCTGCCGGTCGTGCGGGAGCTGGCGCGCCGCGGCGCCGAGGTCCACGCGCTGTCGCGGCGCCCCGATCCTCCGCGTGCGCCTGGCGTGCGCTGGCATCGCGTCGAGCTCGCCGACGGCGATGCCGTCGCGGCGGTGATGCGCGAGCTGCGCCCCGAGCGGCTCGTTCACCTCGCCTGGTACACCGAGCACGGTCGCTTCTGGGACGCGCGGGAGAACATCGACTGGGTGGAGCGCAGCCTGCGGCTGACGCGCGCCTTCGCCCGCAACGGCGGCCGGCGCGCGGTGCTGCTCGGGACGTGCGCCGAGTACGACTGGTCGGCGACCGGCGCGCCGCTGCACGAGACCCGCTCGCGCGTGGCGCCGGGGGCGCTGTATGGCGTCGCCAAGGACGCGCTGCGCAGGGCCGCCGCGGCCCAGGCCGAGCGCGAGGGCTTCGAGCTCGCGTGGGCGCGGCTGTTCTTTCTCTACGGTCCACGCGAGGACCCCCGGCGCCTGGTGCCGTCGCTCGTCAACGCGCTGCTGGCCGGTGCGCCGGTCGCGACCGGCGGCGGCGAGCAGGTCCGCGACTACCTGCACGTCGAGGACGTTGCCGGCGCGCTGGCCGCGCTGCTCGACAGCTCTGTCGTCGGCGCGGTCAACGTCGCCTCCGGCGTGGGGATCGCGATGGGCGAGCTGGTCAGTCGGCACGTGGGGCTGATCGGACACCCCGAGCTCGTGCGCCGCGGGGCGCTGCCCGACCGCCCCGGCGACCCGCCGTCGCTGGTGGCCGACGTCGGGCGGCTGCGCGAGGAGGTCGGCTTCCGGCCTCGCTGGACGCTCGCCGACGGGCTCGCCGAGACGGTGCGCTGGTGGGAGTCCCAGGGCGATCTGGCGAGCGGCGCGGCGTGGCGACGGTGAGCGGCATGGCGCCCGCGCCGGAGCCGTCGGTCGATCAGGCGCCGCGCAGCGCGTACATCCGCCAGCGTCGCGCGAGCGAGTCGCGAAAGCCGATGCTCCGGTCGATCGACTCGGCCGGCGGGAGCGCCAGCCGCGGCCCCGAGCGTCCGGCGCGCCAGCCGGCGATGCGGCCGCGCAGCGCGGCCAGATCGCGCGAGATGACGAGGTCGCCGAGCACGACGATCGCCTCGGTGCCGAGCGCCCGCGGCGCGATGCGGCCACGCAGCAGCCCGTAGCGGCGCAGCATGTAGCCGCGCCCGTAGCCCCCGTTGCGACGCTGCGACGCCGAGCGGTGCACGTGGGTGGCCGAGCCCAGGTGCACGCCGACGGCGCCCGGTTCGGTGACGGCGCGCCAGCCCGCGATCCGCAGGCGCAGCGCGAGGTCGAAGTCCTCCATGTAGGCGAAGATCGTCTCGTCGAGCCCCCCGACCTGCTCCCAGGCGGCGCGCCGGTAGGCGGCCGCCGCGCCGCCCGGACCGACGAGCGTGGGGGCCGCTTCGCCGGCGTGCGCCGGCGGCAGCCCGCGCAGCCGCGGGAAGCCGGCGAGGGTGGCGTCGGCGGTGAGGCCGATACCGTCGATCTGCTCGCCGCCGGGCTTGAGCAGCAGCGCGGCCACCGATCCGACGGCTGGATCGGCGCGCAGCGGCGCGGCCACCCGCGCCAGGAAGTCGGGCCGGCAGTCGACGTCGTTGTTGAGCAGCACCACGAGCTCGCCGCAGCCCGCAGCCACGCCGCGGTTGCAGGCCTCGGGGAAGCCGCGGTTCTCGTCGAGGCACTCCAGCTGGACGGTCGGCCACTCGGCGCGCAGGCGCGCGCGGGTGTCATCGGTGCTGCCGTTGTCCACCAAGATCGTCCGGTGCGCGATCGTCTGCGCCCGCAGGTGGCGCAGGCAGCTCTCGGTGAGCTCGTAGTGGTTGTAGGCCACGATCACCACGTCTACCGAGACGGACACCGGCCAACTCTATCGCAGCGCTCCCTATATTTAGGATGGTCGCAAACTCGCGACCAACGCCGGGGATTCGCGCCCGCGCCGGAGGTCAACCATGGGGATGCACGACAGCAATCACAGCAGCGCCTACCTGGCCGCCGCCGGCGAGCTGGCGCGGGCGATCGACCCCGCGCAGCTGGACGCGATGGCGCGGGGCCTCGCCGCGGTCCGCGAGCGCGGCGGGCGGCTGTTCATCCTCGGCGTCGGCGGCGGCGCCGGCCACGCCTCGCACGCCGTCAACGACTTTCGCAAGCTCTGCGTGATCGAGAGCTACGCGCCGACCGACAACGTCTCCGAGCTCACCGCGCGCACCAACGACGACGGCTGGGAGACGTCGTTCAGCGGCGTGGCTGGAGGTCTCGCGGCTGGCGCGGCGCGACGCGCTGCTCGTGTTCTCCGTCGGCGGCGGCTCGCGCGAGCCGCAGCGTCTCGACGAACCTCGTGCGCGCGATCGAGGCCGCGCACGAGGTCGGCGCGTCGATCTACGGCGTCGTCGGCGCCCCCGGCGGCGACGCTCGCGCAGCTGGCCGACGTCGCGATCCTGATCGAGCCGCCGGCGGCGCTGCGCACGCCGCTGGTCGAGTCCTTCCAGGCGCGTCGTCTGGCACGCCCTCGTCTCCCACCCCGAGCTGGCCGCTCAAGCAGGGCCACTGGGAGTCGCTCGCCGCCGGCGCCCGGTCCGTGAGCGGCCCGCGCGGTCGTGTTCCTGGATCGCGACGGCGCGCTCAACGAGCTCGTCCGCGACCCCGCCTCGGGCGCTGCCGGAGTCGCCGCTGCGAGTCGCAGACGTCCGCCTGATCGAGGGCGCCGCCGCGGCGGCGCGCGCGCCTGGCGCGGGCCGGCTTCGCGCTGGTGTGCGTCTCCAACCAGCCGGCCGCCGCCAAGGGCAGGGTCTCGGTGGAGCAGCTGCTCGCCGTGCACGCGCGCGTCGCTCGAGCTGCTGGCGCGGAGGGCGTGCGGCTCGACGCGTCGCGCCTGTGCCTGCACCACCCCGACGGCGTCGTGCCGGCGCTCTCCGGGCCCTGCGCCTGCCGCAAGCCCGCCCCGGGGATGCTGCTGGAGGCTGGCGGCCGAGCTGGGGGTCGACCTGCGCGTGCCTCGTGGATGGTGGGAGACACCGACGCCGACGTGGCGCCGGCCGCGCCGCGGGCTGCCGGACGCGTGCTGATCGAGTACCCGGGCAGCGCTCACAAGCGCTCGCGGGCGGCCGCCCAGACTGCCGGCCGCGAGCCTCGCCGCGAGCCGTCGACGCAGCGCTCGGTCGCGCCGAGTCGCTGAGCGCATGTGAAGCGATCCGTGACGGTCGGTACGGTGAATCGCCGATGCTCGATCAGATCTCCACACGCATCTTCGCCGACGGAGCCGACCTCGACGGCATCCTCGCGCTCGCCGCGGACCCGCGGATCGCGGGGTTCACGACGAACCCGACGCTGATGCGCAAGGCCGGCCTGACCGACTACGCCGAGTTCGCCCAGCGGCCTGCTCGAGCGGATCGACCGAGCACCCGATCTCCTTCGAGGTGTTCGCCGACGACCCCGACGAGATCCGCCGCCAGGCGCGCATGATCGCCTCGTGGGGCGAGAACGTCTACGTCAAGATCCCGGTCACCACGACCACGGGCGAGTCGCTGGCGCCGCTCGTGCGCGAGCTCTCCGAGGACGGCGTGAAGGTCAACGTCACCGCGCTGTTCACGACCGCCCAGGTCGAGACTGATCGCGGCGCGCCGTCAAGGACGGCGCGCCCTCCTACATCTCGGTCTTCGCCGGGCGCATCGCCGACGCCGGCGTCGACCCCGTGCCGATCATGGCACGCGCCGTCGAGATCATGGCGCAGGCGCCGCGCGCCGAGCTGATCTGGGCCTCGCCGCGCGAGATCCTCAACCTCGTGCAGGCCGACAGCGTCGGCTGCCACATCATCACCGATCACCCACGACCTGCTCAACAAGCTCGACTGCCTCGGCAAGGACCTCGAGCAGTACTCGCTGGAGACGGTGCGGATGTTCCACGGCGACGCGCTCGCGGCCGGCTTCACGCTGTGACCGACTCACCCGCACAGAGCGCGTCCCGGCGCACGACATGTCCGCGGCGCGCGTGGGCCGCGCGATGAGGCGCGCCTGCATCACCGGCGGCGCCGGGTTCATCGGCAGCAACCTCGCCGACCGGCTGAGCGCGCAGGGCGTCGAGGTCGTGATCGTCGACGACTTCCGCACCGGCCGGCGCGAGTTCGTCGCCGCAGCGCTGCGGCGCCCCGGCGTGCGGCTCGTCGAGGGCGACGTGCTCGACCGAGGCCGTGCTGAGGACGCGATCGAGGGCTGCGACTGGGTCTTTCACCTGCAGGCCAACGCCGACGTGCGCCACGGCCTGGAGCACCCCCGGCGCGACCTCGAGCAGAACACGATCGCGACCGCCAACGTGCTGGAGGCGATGCGCGCGCGGGCGGTCACGCCGGATCGCGTTCTCCTCGACCGGCTCGGTCTACGGCGAGCCCGAGGTGTTCCCCACGCCCGAGGACGCGCCGTTCCCGGTCCAGACCTCGCTCTACGGCGCCTCCAAGCTCGCCGGCGAGGGCCTGATCGCGGCATACGCCGCCGGCTACGGCTTCACCGGCGTGATCTGCCGCTTCGTCTCGATCCTCGGCGAGCGCTACACCCACGGGCACGTCGTTCGACTTCTACCGCGCGCTGCAAGCGCGACCCGACGCGCCTGCGCGGTGCTCGGCGACGGCCGCCAGGAGAAGTCCTACCTGTACGTCGGGGACTGCCTCGACGCGATGCTGCATCGCCGCCGAGCGCCACCACGACGAGCCCGGCGCGCACGTCTACAACCTCGGCACCGACGAGACGATCGTGGTCGACGACTCGGTCGCGGATCATCGCCGAGCACCTCGTCGCTCTCGCCGCGAGATCGAGCACACCGGCGGGCCGCGCGGCTGGATCGGGCGACAGCCCGCTGATCCAGCTCGACACCGCGCGCATCCGCGCGCTCGGCTGGCGGCCGCCGCTGACGATCGCGCAGGCGATCGTGCGCACCCTGGAGTGGCTCGACGCCAACGAGTACGCCTGGCGCGAGCGCTGGATGGCGACGCTGCGAGCGGAGCCGCATACGCCGTGCAGGAGCCGGACGGGGCTGCACACGATCGGGGAGCCGGCGCCATGAGCGTGATCTTCAGCCGCGCCCCGCTGCGCGATCTCGCTCGGCGGCGGCGGCACCGACCTGCCCTCCTACTACCGCGAGCACGGCGGCTTCCTCGTGTCGGGGGCGATCGACAAGTACGTCTACATGCTCACCCACACGGTCTTCCAGCGCCGCTACCGGATGAAGTACTCCGAGCTCGAGGAGGTCGACGAGATCAGCCAGATCCGCCACCCGATCCTGCGCGAGACGCTGCTGCGCCACTGGCGCGGCAACCCGCTGGAGATCGCCTCGGTGGCCGACGTGCCGGCGGGCACCGGCATGGGCTCCTCGGGCGCCTACACCGTCTGCCTGCTCAAGGGCCTGGCGCCGCGCGCGGCACAGCTCGATCACCCCGCGCGATCTGGCCGAGGCGGCGTGCGAGATCGAGATCGACGTGCTCGGCGAGCCGGTCGGCAAGCAGGACCCCTACGTCGCCGCCCACGGCGGGATCTGCGCCTACACGTTCCACCCGGACGGCGCCGTCGAGGTCGAGCCGCTCGAGCTCGACCCCGACGTGCTGCGGCGGCTGCGCGACCAGCTGCTGCTGTTCTACACCGGCGAGGCGCGCTCGGCCTCGACGGTGCTGGCCGACCAGGACGCGCGCTCCAAGGCCGGCGACGCAGGCAGATGCTCGAGAACCTGCACCGCACCAAGGAGCTCGGGCTGCGCAGATCCAGCGAGCTGCTCGAGCCGGGGAGCTCGAGGCCTACGCGGAGCTGATGCACGAGCACTGGGAGCACAAGCGCCGCCGCTCGCCGGGGATGACCAACGAGCACATCGACCGCCTCTACGACGCTCGCCCGGCGCAGCGGCGCGATCGGCGGCAAGCTCGTCGGCGCCGGCGGCGGCGGCTTCCTGCTCGTCTACGCCCGCCGGCCCGAGGACACCAGGCAGGCGATGGCGGCCGCGCAGGCGCCTCCGAGCTGGCGTTCGACTTCGAGTTCGGCGGCGCCTACGCCGAGCGAGTACGCATGAGCGGCCGCTGCGCGTGGCGATCGTCGGCTGCGGGCTGATCGGCGCCAAGCGGGCGGCGGCGCTCGACGGCGGCCGGCGACGAGCTGGTCGCCTGCTACGACGTCGACGCGCAGGCGACCGCGGGCCTGGCCGCAGCGCTACGGCGCCAGGCCGTGCGCGACGCTCGAGGAGCTGCTGGACGCCGAGCCCCGACGTCGTCGTCGTGGCCACCGTCCACGACCAGCTCGCGGAGCTCGCCGAGCTGGCGCTGGCAGGCGGGCGCGCACGTGCTCGTGGAGAAGCCGGCGGGCGTGTCGCGCGCGCAGATCGACCGCCTGATCGAGTGCCAGCGCAGCCAGCGGACGGCTGGTCAAGGTCGGTTTCAACCACCGCTTTCACCCGGGCATCGCTGCGCGCCGCCGAGGAGGTCCACTCGGGCCGCCACGGCGAGCTGATGCACCTGCGCGCGCGCTACGGGCACGGCGGGCGCCGTCGGCTACGAGCGCGAGTGGCGCGCCGACCCGGCGCGCTCGGGCGGAGGCGAGCTGGTCGACCAGGGCATGCACCTGCTCGACCTCAGCCACTGGCTGGCCGGCCCGCTGCCGCTGCACTCGGCGCTGCTGCGCACCCAGTTCTGGGACACGCCCGTCGAGGACAACGCGGCGCTGATCCTGGGCGAGGCGCAGTCGCGCACCGAGCCCGTGGGCGATGCTGCACGTGAGCTGGACCGAGTGGAAGAACCTGTTCTCGCTGGAGATCTACTGCCGCACGCGCCAAGCTCCAGGTCGACGGGCTGGTCCGCTCCTACGGGCCCCAGCGGCTGCGGATCTACCGGATGGGCCCCGAGCTCGGGCCGCCGGACGTCGAGGAGCTCGCCTACCCGGACGAGGACCGCTCCTGGGAGCGCGAGTGGGCGCAGCTTCGCCGGCGGCGATCGGCGCCGGCGACGAGCGGCCTGCTGAACGGCGACCTGCAGCGACGCCCGCTACGCCTGGGAGCAGATCGAGGCCGCCTACGCGGCCGGTCCCTACGCCGCCATGCGCGGCGACGCCCTCGAACCGCTGGGATAGGATTCCGCGCCGCCGTGCCAGTCTCAACGCTAGCGCGCGGCGGGCCGATCGGCGTGGTCGGCCTGTGGCATCTGGGCAGCGTGACCGCCGCCTGCCTGGCCGAGGCCGGCTATGAGGTGATCGGCGTCGACCCCGACGCGTCCGTGGTCGCGGGGCTCGCCGCGGGCGGCCGCCGGTGTCCGAGCCGGGGCTCGCGCGAGCTGCTGGCGCCGCAACGCCGCGCGCCTGCGCTTCTCGGCCGACCCCGGACGCGCTCGCCGCGGCGCAGCGTGCGCGTGGGTGACGTTCGACACGCCGGTCGACGACGACGACGACGCCGACGTCGAGTGGGTCGCTGCACCGTGCTGCAGGAGCTGCTCGCGCCGCTCCCGAGCGATGCGCTCGTGATCGTCTCCTCGCAGCTGCCGGTCGGCAGCGTCGCCGCGCTGCAGGCGCGCTGCGCCGCCGCGCCGCGGCGACGGCGGGCTGCGCTTTGCGTGCGTGCCCGAGAACCTGCGCCTGGGCAGCGCCCTGGAGTCCTTCCGCGCGCCCGACCGGATCGTCGCCGGGGTGCGCAGCGAGGAGGACCGGCAGCGAGCTGGCCGAGCTGCTGGCGCCGTTTGGCGCCGACGTGGAGTGGATGCGGGTCGAGTCGGCCGAGATGACCAAGCATGCGCTCAACGGCTTCCTTGCGACCTCGGTGGCCTTCATCAACGAGGTCGCCGCGATCTGCGAGTCGGTGGGCGCCGACGCGGCGGAGGTCTCGCGCGGCCTGAAGAGCGAGCGGCGGATCGGGCCGCGCGCGTATCTTGCGCCCGGCGACGCGTTCGCCGGCGGGACGCTCGCGCGCGACATCGGCTTCCTGCGCGGCTGGCCGAGCGCCACGGACTGCCGGCCACGTGTTCGCCGGCGTGGCCGACGGCAACGCCGCCCACAGGCGCTGGACGCGGCGCAAGCTGCTGGAGCTGCTGGGCGCGGCGGCGGACGAGCGCGCGGACGGAGACGCACAGAGCGTGCCCTGCTCGCCGGCGCTACGGTCGCGATCTGGGGCCTGACCTACAAGCCTGGCACCGACACGCTGCGGCGCTCGAGCGCCGTCGAGCTGTGCCGCTGGCTGCCGACGCCGGGGCGACGGTGCGCGCCCACGACCCGGCCGTGAGCGCGCTGCCGCGCGAGCCTCGCCGGGGACGATCGAGCTGTGCGCGACGCCGCTCGAGGCGGCGGCCGGCGCCGACGCGCTGGTGGTCTGCACGGCGTGGCCGGAGTACCGCGAGGTGCCGGCCGGCGAGCTGCTGGTCCGCGCTCGCGCCAGCCGCTCGTCATCGACCCCGCCGGCTGGCTGGCGCGACTCGCTGGCGTCGCCATCCCGAGGCTGCGCTACGTGCGGGTCGGCCGAGCCGTCCGACGCAGGCGCCGAGCGCCGCAGTCCGAGCCGACGCTCGGAGGCGGCGCGTCGATGACCGAGGCGCCCGATCGTCCCCTCGCGGGCCGCACGCGCGCTGATCACCGGCGCCACCCGCGGGCTGGGCCTGGAGATCGCGCGCGCCTACCTCGAGGCCGGCGTCGACGGGCTGTGCGTCTGCGGGCGCGACGCGACGGCGCTGCGCAGCGCCGTCGCCGAGCTGCGCGAGCTGGCGCAGGCGAGCGGGCCGGACGCGGCCGGGGCGCAGGCAGGCGAGGCGCAGGCGGGCGGGCCTGCGAAGATCCTGGCCGAGGTCGCCGACGTGTCGGACCCCGAGGACGTGCGGCGGCTGGTGGCGAGCGCCGTGGCGGGCCTCGGCGGCCTGACGATCCTGGTCTGCAACGCCGGCGTCTACGGGCCGAACGGGCCGATCGCCCAGACGGACTGGTCGGAGTGGGTGCGGGCCGTCGAGATCAACCTGTTCGGCTCGGTGCTGCCGGCCCGCGCCGTCGCCCCACACTTCGCCGAGCGCGGCTACGGCAAGATCGTCCAGCTCTCCGGCGGCGGCGCCACCGGCCGCTGCCGGGCTGAGCGCCTACGCGGCCTCCAAGGCGGCGGTGGTGCGCTTCGCCGAGACGCTCGCGGCGAGCTGCGCGAGCACCGCGTCGACGTCAACGCGGTCGCGCCGGGGGCGCTGAACACGCGGATGCTCGACGAGGTGCTCGCGGCCGGCCCCGAGCGGGTCGGCGAGTCCTTCTACGAGCGCGCGCTGAGCAGCAGCGAGCGCGGCGGCGACTCCGCTGCGGCGGGGAGCCGAGCTCGTCGGTCTTCCTGGGTTCGGCGGCCAGCGACGGCATCACCGGCAAGCTGCTGAGCGCGGTGTGGGATCCCTGGCCCAGCTGCCCGCGGCGCCGCGCCGATCTCGACTCCGACTGTACACGCTGCGGCGGATCGTGCCCGGCGACCGCGGCCTGGACTGGGGAGCATGTGACCGGACGCGTGCCAGGAGCTGTCCATCCCATTCCGCGGCCGACGATCACGCCGTCAACTGGTCGGCGGAGCTGGAGGAGCTGCACGCCGAGGCGGCGGCGAGCACTTCATCGACGTGTGGACGCGCCGGGCGATGCTCGAGCGGCTCGGGCCGCTGCCCGCGCGGCCGGTGCTCGCCGACCTCGGCTGCTCCACCGGCTACCTGCTCGAGGACCTCGACGCGGCGCACCCGGACGCGCTCCTGATCGGGGTCGACCTGGTCGCGTCGGGGCTGCGCAAGGCGCACCGCGCGCTGGTCCCGCGGGCGCGGCTGCTGCAGGCCGACGTCTGCGCCCTGCCGCTGGAGGACGCTAGCGTCGACGCGGCGCTGAGCGCGAACCTGCTCGAGCACGTGCCCGACGACCAGCGGGCGCTGGGCGAGCTGCGTCGCGTGCTGCGCCCGGGGCGCGCGCGGTGCTGGTCGTGCCCGCCGGGCCCGGCACCTACGACTACTACGATCGCTTTCTCGGACACGAGCGGCGCTACGCACGGGGCGAGCTGGCGTCGCAAGGCGCGCGGCGCCGGCCTGGAGGTGATCGAGGACGTCCACCTGGGCTCGCTGCTGTATCCGCCGTTCTGGCTGGTCAAGCAGCGCAACCGCCGCCGCTACGGCCGCCTCCCCGGCGCGGCGCTCGAGCGGCGCGCGGCGCGCGACATCGCGCGCACGCGCGCTCGCGCGTCGGGCGCGCTGGCGTGCCGCCTGGAGCGCGAGATGCTGCGGGCGGGGCGTGCGCCTGCCGTTCGGGATCCGCGGGCTTGACCGTGCTGCGCACGCCCGGAGGGCGCGCGGTGAGGCTCTGAGCGTCGTGATCCCGGTGTACAACGAGGAGGCAACGTCGAGCGGATGTACGAGCGGCTGCGCAGCGTCCTCGACGGCCTCGGGATGGAGTGGGAGCTGATCTTCAGCGTCGACCCCTGCACCGACCGCACCGAGGAGCTGATCCTGGACCTGCGCGACGGCGACCGCCGGGTCAAGATGCTGCGCTTCTCGCGGCGCTTCGGGCAGCCGATGGCGACGCTCGCCGGCCTGGAGGCCGCCGCCGGCGACGCGGTGGTGGTGATCGACTGCGACCTGCAGGACCCGCCGGAGCTGATCCCCGAGCTCGTGGCGCGCTGGCGCGAGGGGTATGACGTCGTCTACGCGCAGCGGCGCACCCGCGCCGGCGAGACGCTGCCCAAGCGGATCGTCGTCGGCCGTCGGCTACCGCCTGATCGCGCGCATCGCCGAAGTCGAGATCCCGCCGAACACCGGCGACTTCCGGCTGATGAGCCGGCGCGTCGTCGAGCAACGTGGTGGCGCTCGAGGAGCGCCACGGCTTCCTGCGCGGCCTGGTCGGCGCTGGTCGGCTTTCGCCAGACGAGCGTCCCCTACGACCGCGACCCCCGGGCGGCGGGGTCGAGCAAGTACAACCGCCTGTTCGGGCTCGCTGCTGATCGGGTTGAACGGCGTCGTCGGCTTCTCGCGCTACCCGCTGCAGCTGATCTCGCTGATGGGCGTCGGGCTGTCCGGCCTCGCCTTCCTGCTCGCGGTGGTGTACCTGGTCTGAAGCTGCGTCGGCGCGGCCTTCCCGGTCGGCAACCCCACGATCGTGATCGTGGTCGCGTTCTTCAGCGGCATGCAGCTGCTGTCGCTCGGCGTGATCGGCGAGTACGTGGGGCGCATCTACGACGAGTCCCGGCAGCGGCCGAAGTACATCGTGGAGTCGCGCTGGGGATGGGACGAGGATTACGGGTGCCCGCCCACCCGCCCGCCCACCCGCCTGACGGCCCACCCGCCCCGAGCGCGCTGCCGCCGGTCTGCATCCTCGCCGGCGGGCTGGGCACGCGCCTGGGCGAGCTGGTCCGCGACACCCCCAAGCCGCTGATGGAGGTAGCCGGCGAGCCGTTCCTGTGCACCAGCTGCGCCTGCTGGCGGTACACGGCGCCCGCGAGGTCGTGCTCTGCGTCGGCTACCTGGGCGAGCAGATCCGGGCCCGTGTCGGCGCCGAGCGCTTCGGCCTGCGGATCTCCTACAGCTTCGACGGCGCCGAGCCGGCCGGCACGCTCGGCGCGATCCGGCGGGCGCGGGAGCTGTTGGGCGAGCGCTTCCTGGTGCTCTACGGCGACACCTATCTGCGGATCGACTACGCCGCCGTCGCGGCGGCCTGGCAGGCCAGCGGGCTGCCGGCGATGATGACGGTGCTGCGCAACGAAGGGCGCTGGGACGCCTCCAACGCCGTCTACGCAGAAGGTCGCGTGGTCGCCTACGACAAGCGCGCCCAGCGGCCGCGGATGCGTTGGATCGACTACGGCCTCGGGGGGCTGGCGCAGGGGGCGCTCGACCTCGTCCCGGCGCAGACGCGCGACCTCGGCGACCTCTTCGGCGAGCTGGCGCGGGCGGGCCTGCTCCACGGCTTCCGGGCCAGCCGGCGCTTCTATGAGATCGGGACGCCGGCGGCGCTGGCGCAGACCGACGCGTTCCTGCGCGCGCGGGCCCGCCGCGCGGCGTGCGCCCACCCGACCGGGTAGGGACCCGCCGGCGCCTACGATGCGCTGCGATGCGGCTGCGCCTCTACCACCACACCGATGGCGCCCGCGTGGCCTACCGCGAAGTGGGCGTCGGCCCGACGCTGGCGCTGCTGCACTCGGCGCTGCTCTCCCACATGGAGTGGGAGCCGGCGGTGGCGCAGCTCGCGGAGCGCTTTCGCGTGGTGCTCCCGGACCTGCCGCTGCACGGGGACTCCGAGGACCGCCCCCGCCACCCCTACACACTGGACTGGTTCGCCGAAGTGCTGGCGGGCTTCGCCACCGACGTGCTCGGCCCGCGGCCGCTGATCGGCGGCCACGACCTCGGCGCCGAGATCCTCCTGCACGCGGTGCAGACCGGGCGCGTGGCGCCGTCGCGCCTGGTGCTGACGCCCAACCACCTGCACCGGCCGGCCGAGCACACCCGTGCCCGCGCGGCGTGCCTGGTCGCGGCGCGCGCCGGCGCGGTCCCCGGCCTGGACCGGCTGCTGACGCACGCAGCCCCGCGGGTGTTCTCCCCGTCGTTGGGCCTGCGCCTGTCGGCACGCGCCGAGCCGGCGGCGTGCGACCTGCTGCGCCACGCGTTCGCCGACGTGCCCGGCAACCCGAACCTGGCGCGCTCGTGGGCGAAGTTCGCACGCCACTGGCCGCGAGCGGCCCGCACGGAGCTGCTGGACCTCTACCCCCGGCTGGAGATGCCCGTGCTGCTGCTGTGGGCCGACCGCGACCGCCTGCACCCGCTGGCCGGCGCCGAGGAGGCGCTGAAGCTGCTGCCCGACGCGCAGCTGCGGGTACTGGCGGGGACGGGGTTTTTGATCGCCTATGACGACCCGGTGGGGGTTGCCCGGGAGCTGACGGCGTTCTGCGGGTAAGTTGATGGCTCGTGTCAACTACGACGCGGATTTCCGCCAGGTGGCACGGTGTTGGATTAGGTGCGCCGGCGGTCGGCCGCCACAAGACGGTGGCCCGTGCCCCGGACCAGCCGGGACACGGGCCGCGTACGGACCGTCGCTTACGGTGCGCCCTAGACGTCACACCCTATGAGGCCCGATATTTACCGCCCTTCTCCAGCGTGATCCCAAGCCCGATATAGGGACTCACGGGTTCGCGAAGCGACGATTCCACGCTGCTGCCGCCAGGTGTGCACTCGAGCACATGCACGTAGAGCGCCACCCCGAAATGAGGCACGACGCACGCTTGCGTTCCTTTGACTTCGAGTTTGGCTTCTATCACACACGTACCTGTGACTTTTGTGATACCGAATTTAGCGAATGGCGCCCCTTTTTCTTTGAACGTTACTATGCCGGCTTCTTTTAGTTCGGCTTCGGCAACCACCTCGATCGGTTCGCTTTCGATCTTGCAGTTGGATATCGTTTCCGAGACTCCTGTTTTGGATATCGAAGATAGGACACAACCGAAGAATTCGAGCAAGACTTCGGCTTTGCCTACTTCGCCTCCCACAAGCACGTTTTTCATGCCGCTGGGCAGGAAAGGCGTTTGGCAGTGGATATGAATCGGGGCACCGCCGATTGACGTTTCAAATTGGCCCTCTTGAACATACGGCAGGCCGTTGCCTTGGAATTCAGTTTTTTCTCCCGTCCCCAGTGCCGTCCCGTTGATGATCCACTGGTGGGTGGCCGCCGACGCCGTAGCCGACGCGGCCGCGCTCAACGCGAGCACCGCCACCAGGCCCAGCATTGTGAGCTTTACTTTAGACATGTAGTCAACTACCTCCTGCCCCGGTCAATCCGGGACGCTCGAATTACAGTGCCGAACAGCCCGCCGTTCCCGCGGGAACGGCCGACGCTCGGCTTTCTTTATCCCATCCGCATACCCACGGGCCCGTATTCAAATGGACAGATCGAACCACATCGGCAGCCACACCGTAGCCCATTCCCGGGCAGATGTCAAGCGAATGATCGGACTAAGGTCGATAACTTGAAGGTCCAACGGCCACGACCTGGTGCGTCAGCCTTGTGGCGGCTCTGGACCGTCGGGGACCACGAGGTTGCCCCAAGTGACGGAAGGCGGACGTTGGGGCCGAGCCCGTGAGAACAGAGACTCTCGCCCGAAGAAGGAGCGCCCGCTGCGCCTTTGCACACACCCCGCCAAGGGGGCGTGTCCATCATCCTCGCTTTGAGGTCTTCTTCCCGATCGTGGATTTGTGCGCGTAGCGCTTCTCAGCTCGTGCGCGGCACGCCGAGCGCCTCCTGCTCGAGTTCTTCTTCGCGCACGCGCGCAGTGCCGTGGCGAGCTGGCTGCCGGCCTTGGATCCTCCACCGGAGGACGCTGCAGGCGTCGTGAGGGCCAGGTTCCCAGCGCCCGAGTAGACGGCGCTGGCGGGCACGCCGAACACGGGTGCCGGCGCGATCACGCCGTGGCATTCTTCGCCCACACACGGCGTGGGAACAACGGGGTTCTGCGCCGCGATCCCACCATCCACACGAGCGTCATAGACGTCGGCGTTGTCGTCCTGATCCTCGCTGACCAGCGGCTGCCGGGTGAAGAAGAACACGTCATCTCCATCGGCGCTTGCGTCGGCGAAATACCCTTCTGCGTCACTCTGCCCGCTTGAGATCAGATAGAGATGGCCTTCGTCCCACTCGTACACGTCGCTCAAACCGTTGCTGTCCTTCGCGACCAACGCTTCTTCTGTCTGAAAGAAGACACGCCTACCATCAGACGAAAGATTACGCGTCAAAAACGGCGCCCGCGAAACGGGATAAGTACCGTTCTCGCCCTTCCTTGCCAGATACGCACCGGTGGTCGCCGGCCCTAGTGGATTGCACGACACGCACGTGATCCTCGCGTTTTCCGCATCATAAAGATAAAGCTCATGCACCCCACCATTGTCATACGCGGTCAGCGGTCCGATCGAGCTGAACATTACCGTCTCACCATCGGGTGTGACACCCGAGCTCTTCTCCCCTTCACCAGCTTCAAACGACCCCGCGCCATATGCAATCCATCCACGCCAGTCAGATTCATCAGTGTCACCAAGTCCTCCGCCTCTGAGATCAGCGACGTAGGTAATGGGGATGGTGGCGCCTTCATGCCACTCATAGAGATTCTCAGCCCCTGCGACCGGACGGTTGCCTTCGGCGTTCTCTCCGGCGAGCACACCCTGAGCGACAAAATAGGCATAGGACCCGTCGCTTGAGATCCCGAGCATCCCCTGGATTCCCGCGTCCTGCGTGAGGCGTTCTCGCGTCTGGCTTTCCGCACCGAACCGGTAGAGGTCGTGGTCAACGCCTTCGGTATAGAACACCTCCGACCCGCTTGGCGTCGAGGCAAGCCATTCCGCTGGCCCCAACCCCGACACTTTCATCGTCGTCACCGCCAGCGGTTCGCGCATATAGATCCGCCCCGATTCCACGGCGGTGAAAAGGACACGCGACCCATCTTCAGAGATCGAACCCTGCGTATAATAGCTATTCTGGCGACCCTTCTTGTGGTCGGGGCCCGCCGTCGCACCACCTTTTGGAGTCCCGTCTTCGCCTTCTTCGGGCACGCCAACAAGCAACAGCCGCCCATCATCCCACTCATAAAGATTGGGCACCCCAGCCCTCGCACCCGCCACAGGCACCCCTTCGCTTTCGAGCGCTTCTTCGCTTTCAAACAGGATATCCGAATCGTCGGCGCTGGCGCCCGAAAACCTTTCCACAGGCGGAAACGGGACGAACAACGAACCATCGCTCACAAAAAGGAACTGAGACGCAGACGACCCGGAGGTCGTGACCAGAGCCTCAGAGAGATCTTCGGTAAACGCCTGGACAAATACGCCCGGGGTCGCGGTCGTACCGGCTTTAGTCCGCGGCAGAACACCCTGGGTAGACCATTCGCCTGCACCGCCAACCCCAACCCGCCGCGTACTGACATACGTCGGGAATTCCGCCGCACCAGAGATCCCCGCAAACGGCGAAAGCGAGACATAGCTGACCCTTTCGCCCGACGGAGAGCTCTGCATCAAACCGATCACCCCAACGGCATCGTTGAGGTTCTTATCGACCGGGGACACCTGCTCATAAGCTCGGCAATCCGGAAGCGCCGCCGCGTCGCCCTCCTGCAGACGAATAGCTTCATTTGGACAGACAGTTCCAACCGCAGGCCCCGCGCCAAACACAAGCCACCCAGCAACCATCGACACAACCACCCCAGCAAACCGACGCCAAGAACACGTTGCCCCCCACGTCCTATCCGCGATCATGACAACGCGATCAATGATAAAAAATCCACGATTATGACGAAAACGAACACCGTCTAAGTATTGCCAACTCGCCCGACAGCACGCAACCCTTGTTTCTCATTACAACCAACCCAGCCACGCCCAACCCTCGACAGACACGACTGGCCGACCAGCCAGTCGCCGCCAAGCTGGCGGCCCGTGCCCCAGACCAACCAGGACACGGGCCGCACAGACAACCCGGGCTAGAACTACACCCCGGACATCACACCATCACGAAGACCAGAATTTACCGCCCTTCTCCAAAGTGATCCCGGTCCCGAGATAGAGTCTGGCAGGTTCTTTGGCATTGTTTTCCAGACTGCTGCCACCCGGCGTGCACTCAAGAACGTGCACATACAGCGCCACACCGAAATGAGGCAACACACAGACCTGTGTCCCTTTGACTTCGACTTTAGCTTCGACAGCACAGGTAGTGGCGCCAACTTTCGTTATATGGAATTTAGAGAACACCTGGCCTTTTTCTTTGAGCGTCAGGATACCCGCTTCTTTCATTTCACCTTCAGCGATTGCTACGATCGGTTCTTCTTCGATCTTGCAGGTACTTAGAGGCACCGATACCCCGGCTTTACTCACTTCGAATACGGCGCAGCCGGTGAATTCGATGAAGACTTCGGCTTTGCCCACTTCGCCACCAACAAGCACGTTTGTTGTGCCGCTGGGCATGATGGCCGTTTGACAGTAGATATGAAGCTGTAGACCAGCGAGTGACGTTTCGAATTGACCTTCTTGAACATACGGCAGGCCGTTGCCTTGGAATTCAGTCGTTTCCGTTTTTCCCAGCGCCGTACCGTTGATGATCCACTGGTGCGTCGCTGCCGACGCCGTAGCCGACGCGGCTGCGCTCAACGCGAACACCGCCAGCAGGCTCAGCATCGTGATCTTTACTCTAGACATGTAACCAACTACCCTTCCGTCCCGGCAACCCGGGACACTGGATTTAGAAGCCCAGACAACCCCGCCCAAAGGACGACGGACGCCCAGACTTCTCTTTAGCCTTCTCGTTAATACACCCCGGGGAACCAAAGCCCAATCGGAACCGATCAAGCTCTCGAAACCAAGAGCGTGCCCCGACCATAGCCTCCCCTCCTCGGCCTGTCAAGCGACAGCCGGAAGAGAGCCAGGGGTCGATACCGTCCAGCCGACCGAACGATCCTAAAAAGCCCTGCAAACGGAGGGGTTTCGGGCCCTAACAGCCCCGCAGAAAATCAGAGACACGAAACCCCAACTGACCCCCAAAACCCACTCCCCGGGACCACTCACCGCTCCAGTGCGGGACACAAAATGCGGTAGTCACAGCCCGCGCATACCCCCGGCGACGGCGTCGCGCGGAAGTCCTGGGCGAGGATCCCCGCGCCGACCTCCAGCACGACGTCCTTCACCGCCTCCGCGTCGGCCGGCCCCCGGCGCACGGGGACCCGCACGTCGTCCAGCAGGTAGTGGTATGCCTGGCTGACGTCCGCGAGCCCCCAGTCCTCGCGCGCGGCGACCGCATACAGCGACAGTTGGACGTCGTCGGCCAGCTCAGACGCGGCCCGCGGACGGCCGGTCTTGTAGTCGATCAGCTCATAGCCGCCGTCGGGACGCCGGTCGACGCGGTCCACGCGCCCGCGCAGCTGGTGCGGGCCGACACGCACACAGAACGAACGCTCAAACCACACCGGGACCGCGGGCTCCTGCGCGAGGCGCTCGCGGTAGCGCTCCAGCGCCTCCACTGCCTTCGCCCGCAGGCCCCGCTCCGCCGCGCCGTCGCCGAGGCCCGACCGGCGCCACGCGCCGTCCAGCAGCTCCAGCAGCTGCGCGGAGCTCTGCCCGCCGGCGGCGTGGTAGCGCTCCAGCACCTGATGCACCACGATCCCAAAACGCTGGTTGACCGTCAGCTCGCGCGGGATCCGCAGCACCCGCGCGAACTCATAGCGCAGCGGGCACGCGCGGTAGGTCGCGATGTCCGACGCCGACAGCGACAGCCCGTCGCCGCTGCGCGGCAAGAACGCCTCCAGCGACGGCTCCTCGCGCGCGGCGATCACATCCGCGCGACCCGCCGCCACCAGCGACGCGTCCAGCGACGACGTCTGAAAGATCTCATGCTGCAGCGGCGTCGCCGCGGCCGCCAGCCGGGCGTTGACGTCGGGCAGCGCCTCGGCCACGCTCTGCCCCGCGGGGCGCTCCAGCAGCGCCGCGAGCTTGACCAGCTCCAGATACCGCACGACCCCGTGGGAGACGTCGAGGTCGGTGTCCAGCCGCAGCTCCCCGAGGCGACCCGCGATCCGGCCCACGCCGTCGAGCAGCTCGGCGCGCAGCGCCGACAGCACGGCGTGCAGCCGCTCGCGCTCCTGCTCCTCGGTCTCGGCGCCGCCGGCCGGCGGCGCCGTCTGCGGCCCGGCGGTCGGCGGTGTGGGCGGCAGCTCCTGCGCGAGCGCGACCAGCTGGGCGGCAAGCGCCCGCGGACCGGCCCCCGGCGCGCGGCGCGCGAACTCCCCGGCGAGCTCGCACAGGCTCGCAAGCGCCGCCTCGCGTTCGGCCATGTCGGCGTCGACCGCGAACAACTGCCGGCGGCGCAGGCCGAGCCGCTCGATCAGGTCCGCGACGAACCGCTCGGGGGAGGCCGTCTCCAGGTCGGCCGCCGCCGCGCGATGCAGATCGAGGAACCGCCGGATCCGCTCGTGCGCCTGGGGCGGGATCCGCGGCAGCTCGATCGCGACCGCCAGCCCCGACACGAGGTCCAGCCGCCGGCGGCGCGCGAGCTTGACGACGCGCGCCAGGTCGACCCCGCGCAGCCCGATCGGCGGGCGCACCAGCGCGCGCGCCGCCGCGGCGGCGTCGCGGGGGTCGGTCAGCAGGCGCATCCACGCGAGCACGTCGCGGACCTCGGCCCGCTCGAACAGCTCCGCGCGCTCGACGGCGCCACTGTGGAGACCGTCGAGCAGGGAGGACACGGTTGCAGGATATGAGCACGGCGGTGCGGCTACCCTCTGAGGGTGGACGCGATCGACTGGAGCACCGCGCAGCGCGTCGGCGAGCTTGTCGCCGGATCGCCCCCCTCCGGGGGGCCGCTGGCCGCGTCGGTCGCGCCGCTGGCCGAGCACTTCGCGGGCCTCGTCGGCGACTACTCCGGCCTTCAGCCGCCGGCGCAGATGCCGCCGCTGGAAGCGGTCGACCGGCCGCGCTGGATCGCGGCCAACCTCAAGACGATGCGCCCGATCCTCGAGCCGCTGGCCCAGCAGGCCGGGAGCAGCGTCCGCCGCCGGCCGCTGAAATTGAGCTCGCTGCAGTCGCGCCAGGACCTGCGGCCGCTGTACGACGCGCTGAACGCCGCCGCCGGCCTGCTGCTCGGAGCGCAGGTGGGGGCGATGACGGGGATGCTCTCCCAGCGGGTGCTCGGCCAGTACGACCTCGCGCTGCTGGACGCCTCGGTCAGCCCGCGCCTGCTGCTGGTCGCCCCGAACCTCGCGCAGGCGGCGCGCAACATGCAGGTCGACGGCGACCAGCTGGTGGCGTGGGTCACGATCCACGAGATCGCCCACGCCGTCCAGTTCTCCGGCGCCCCGTGGCTGCGCGAGCACCTCGCGGGGATGCTGCGCGAGCTGATCGACGGGCTGCAGGTCAACGTCTCGATCGGGGCGCTGCTGAAGCTGCCCGCCGGCGGCGACCTGCGCGCGCTGGCCGACCGCCTGCGCCGCGGCGAACTGCTGCGCCTGACCCTCGGCGAGAGCCGCTGGGGCCTGGTCGAGCGGATGCAGACGACGATGTCGCTGATCGAGGGCCACGCCGAGCACGTGATGGACGCCGTCGGCGCCGAGGCGCTGCCGTCGCTGCCGCAGATGCGCGCCGCGATGACCCGCCGGCGCGAGCACCGCCCGCTGCCGTGGAGGGTGCTCGAACGGCTGCTCGGCCTCGAGCTGAAGATGCGCCAGTACGAGGTCGGCCGGCGTTTCTGCGACGCCGTCGTCGCCGCCGGCGGCGAGCGGGAGGGCCCGCGGCTCTTGGCGCGGGCGTGGCGCTCCCCGGAGGACCTGCCCACCGCCGCGGAGTTGCAGACCCCCGGTCTGTGGCTCGCCCGCACCGCCTGAGGCGCTCGGCCGCCGCGGCACGCTCACGCTCGCGTGCGGCGCATCCCATCCACGGCTGACCACCTGTCATGCCGAACGCACGTTCTTATTGTTACAAACTGCTCGCGGTTTTGCGCGATTTTGGCCAGTTTTTACGGGCCCTTGACAACGTGCTAAGCTTGCGCTGTAACAATCTCGGCAACGCAGGGTACAAACACGTGTTCGATGGCAGACGATGCCGCCGAGACATCCAGCAAAAACTTGCCGATCCTCGCCGCTGAGGTCGAGGAACAAGAACAGGAGACCCTCCAGATGCCTACCGACGCCAACAACAGCAAACCCCGCACCAAAGCCACCAAAGCGACCGCGCGGCGATCGACCGCCTCCGCGGCAGGCGCCCGTGGGCGCGGCGCGACCCCCCGAGCCACCGCAACGCGGCGCGCGACGGCGACGGCCAGCCCCGCGACGCGCGTGGGCGACTACGCCGAACGGGCCGTCCTGATCCCCGTCGGGGCCGTCCTGATCGCCCGCGAACGGGTCGCCACCGGCGTGAGCGACGCGATCTCCAGCTGCTCCAGCCCCTCCAGGGCCCAGACGCAGCTACGCAAATTCGAGCGGCGCGGCGCCACGGCGCGCAACCGGCTGGAGCGCGAGGTCCGCAAGACCCGCACCCGCGTCGAGCGCGAACTGCGCCAGCGCCGGCGCGAGCTCGACAGGCGCCTGGAGGACGGCGCCGACCTCGCCAACCGCGTCCAGGAGCGCGTGCTGAGCCTGGTCTAAAAGCTTCCCCCGCGCCCGGGTCGGAGGAGACCCTCGGGACGGGAAAGTCTGCCGGCCTCATATCCCGCCGGCGGAAGAAGGACCCTCTCCTCCCTCAGCCCACGGGGCGGCTCCGGTCGCCCCGTGGGTCGTTTAACATGACCACCATGCCAACCACAGCCGAGATCACCGAGGCGCTGAAGGCGGTGATCGACCCCGAGCTGCGCCGCTCGATCGTCGAGCTGGAGATGGTGCGCTCGGTCGAGGTCGGCGCCAACGGGGTGGTGGACGTGACGGTCTCGCTGACCACCGCCGGCTGCCCAATCCGCGGGCACTTCCAGACCGCCGTCGCACAGGCGGTCGGTGCGCTGGAGGGCGTCGCCCATGTCAACGTCTACTTCGACGTGCTCAGCGACGCCGAGAAAGCCGCGCTGAAGCAGCGGCTCGGGCGCGCGAGCCTGCCCGCGGGGGCGCTGGCGCAGGTCGGCAGCGTGCTGTGCGTCGGCTCCGGCAAGGGCGGCGTCGGCAAGTCGACGCTGACGGCCAACCTCGCGGCGGCGCTGACCCTCGAAGGCCGCCGTGTGGGGGTACTCGACGCGGACGTCTGGGGCTACTCGATCCCGCGCATGTTCGGGCTCGGATCGACGCGCCCGCCGGTGTCGGCGCAGCGCAAGATCGTCCCGCTGGAGGCCCACGGGGTGAAGGTGATGTCGATCGGCTTCTTCGTCGCCGAGGACGCCGCGGTGGTGTGGCGCGGGCCGATGCTGCACAAGGCGCTCACGCAGTTCCTCCAGGACGTCGACTGGGGGGCGCTGGACAACCTGCTGATCGACCTGCCCCCCGGCACCGGCGACGTCTCGATGACGCTCGCCCAGCTGCTGCCCCAGGCGCAGTTCGCGATCGTCACGACCCCCCAGCCCACCGCCCAGCGGGTCGCGCGCCGGGCGGCCGAGATGGCGCACAAGGTGTCGCTGCAGATCGCCGGGGTGATCGAGAACATGTCCGGCTTCGTCGCTCCCACGGGGGAGCGCTATGCGATCTTCGGCGAGGGCGGCGGCCAGGAGCTCGCCGACGAGCTCGACGTGCCGCTGCTGGGCAGGGTCCCGCTGACGATGCCCCTGCGCGAGCACGCCGACGGTGGCGTCCCGCTCGTGCTCGAGGACCCCGACGACCCCGCCGCGCAGGCGATCCGCCACGCCGCCCGCGGTCTGATCGCGATCGGCCCCGCCGAGCTGCCCGTGCTGCCGTCGCCCTCCGCCGCCCCGAACGGGAACGGCGACGGGACGCCGCGCCCCGCTTCGGCCCCCCCGCCGGCGAGCACCAGGCCGGTGGGCATGTCGCTGCCGATGGCCTGAGGGCCCCGCCTGGACGCAGGCCTCGGGGCCGGGCCGCACAGTGGCTCCCGCTCCACCGCCGGCGAGCCCCAGGCCGGTCGGCATGTCGCTGACGGCGCCCTGACGGAGACACGGCGTCGCGACCGCGGCCCCCTGTGTAGAGGCGTCGCCCGGCCGTCCTTGACGCCCGTCCGGCTGCTCTGAATCATCCGGAGATCCTGCTCCTGGACAAGACCCGGGCATCCCGCCAGCGGCTGCGCGTCCGCGTCGCGCTGGCCACCGGCCTGGCGCTGCTCGCGGTCGCGCTCGCCGTGACGCTGTCGCGCTCGCCGCCGGTCGTCGCCGCGACCGACTCGGTCCCAGCCGAAGCCGCGATCACGACCACCCGGCACGCCGCGCGCCTCTGCCAGCGGGGCGAAACGCTGCCGGGCGGCACCACGGCGGTGCGCCTGTCGGTGTCGGCCGCCGTCGGGCCCAGCCTGGCCGTCACGGCGCTGTCGGGCTCGCGGGTGCTCACCCGCGGCGCGCGGGAGCCCGGCTGGAGCGGGATCGACCCCACGGTCCCCGTCCGGCGCGTGCCGCGCACGACCTCCGCTGTGAAGGTCTGCGTCGCGTTCGGCGCGGCGCTCGGGGAGGTGGAACTGCTGGGGGCGCCCGCGGCCGGGGCGGGCAGCGAAGGGCCCGCCAAGCTGCGGATCGAATACCTGCGGCCGGGCCCGCGCTCGTGGTGGTCGCTGGCGTCCGCGACGGCCCGCCGGATGGGCCTCGGCCGCTCCCCGAGCGGAGCCTGGATCGCACTGGTCGCGCTGGCGCTGATGGCGGCGGTTGCCGCCCTCGTCTCGTGGCTGATCCTGGGATCGGTGGCGCGCAGCCGGCTGGGGCAGGGCGGGCTGGAGGGCGGGCTCCTCAATCGACCGGCGTGGATCTGCGCGCTGGTCGCCTGTCTGAGCGCGGCGAGCTGGTCGATCGTCACGCCCCCCTTCCAGGTGCCCGACGAGCCCTCCCACTTCGCCTACGCCCAGCAGCTCGCCGAGACCGGACGGCTGCCGACGTCGGCGGAATCGAACTACTCCCCCGCCGAGAACGCCGTGCTGACAGATCTGCACCATCTGGAAGTCCGCTTCGATCCGACGGTCGGCACGATCTCCTCACCGGCTCAGCAGCGGCGCCTGGAAGGCGACCTCGCCCGCCCGCTGGCCCGCAGGGGACCGGGAGACGCCGACGTGGCGACCCCCGAGCCACCGCTGTATTACGCGCTGCAGACGATCCCCTACGGTCTGGCCGCGGGCGGCAACCTGCTCGACCAGCTCGCGCTGATGCGGCTGCTCAGCGCCCTGATGGCCGGCGCGAGCGCGCTGTTCGTGTACCTGTTCCTGCGCGAAGCGCTGCCCGCGGCCCCCTGGGCCTGGACAGTCGGGGCGCTCGGCGTGGGGCTGTTTCCGCTGCTGGGCTTCATGTCCGGCGCCGTGAACCCCGACGCGATGCTCTGCGCGGTGGCGGCCGCGCTCCTGTACTGCCTGGCCCGAGCGTTTCGGCGCGGCCTGACGCCCCCCCTGGCCGTCGCGATCGGCGCCGTCACGGCCGTCGGCTTCCTGACCAAGATCAACTTCGTCGGACTGGTCCCCGGCGTCGCGCTCGCGCTGATCCTGCTCACGCGCCGCGCCGCGCGGACCTCCCGCGGGGACGCTCGCCGCTCGCTGGCGCTCGCCGCCGCGATCGGCGCGAGCCCGGTCTACCTGTATGCGATCGTCAACATCCTCTCAAACCACTCCCTGCTGGGGATCGCGTCCTCCGGCCTGCGGCTCACCGGCAGACGCGGGTCCCCGCTCGACGAGCTCGCCTACATCTGGCAGCTCTACCTCCCGCGGCTGCCCGGGATGACCTCGGACTTCCCGGGGATCTTCACCCTCCGCCAGCTGTGGTTCGACCGGACCGTCGGGATGTACGGGTGGCTGGACACCTTCTTCTCAGACCGCGTCTACGACGCGGCGCTGATCCCGGCCGCGCTGATCGCGGCGCTGTGCGCCCGCACGCTGTACCTGCGCCGCGCCGCGCTGCGCCTGCGCGCGCCGGAGCTGGCCGTCTACGCCCTGATCGCCGTCGGCGTACTCGCGCTCGTGGGAGCCGACTCCTACCTGGAATTCCCCGGCCGCTCCGGAGGCTATTCAGAGCCGCGCTACCTGCTGCCGCTCGCGGCGCTGTTCGGCGCCGTGCTCGCGCTCGCCGCGCGCGGCGCCGGCCGGCGCCTGGGGCCGGCCGTCGGCACGCTGATCGTGCTGCTGATCCTCGCGCACGACATCTTCAGCCAGCTATTGACCGTCGCGCGCTTCTACGGCTGAGTGTTGGCGAAGTACTCCGCGTTGATCTGGGTGTACTTCTGCCACTCCTCGGGGAGCTGGTCCTCGGCGAAGCAGGCGTCCACCGGGCACGCCTCCACGCAGGCGTCGCAGTCGATGCACTCCTCGGGATCGATGTAGAGCATCTCGGCCGCGTCGTACCCGGGCTCGTCGGGGGTCGGGTGGATGCAGTCCACCGGGCACACCTCGACGCACGAGTTGTCCTTGGTGCCGATGCACGGCTCTGCGATCACGTAGGCCATTCGCCTTCTTCCTGTTCGTTTGCGTGGGCTGTCGTCTGCGTGGGCTCGCGAGGATCTCGCGGGTGCCCATTCTAGGAGGAAGGGAGCCGCCGAGGGGGCCGCCCGGTAGGTTTTCGGGCGATGCTGCTGCTGACCGGCGCCACCGGCCAGGTGGGCTCCGCGCTGCTGGGCCGCCTGCTGGCGGACGGAGCCGACGTGCGCTGCCTGGTGCGCGACCCGCGCCGGCTGGGCGCGCGGCGGGTGCGCGTGCAGATCGCGCTCGGCGACCTGACCGACCCGCCGTCGTTTCGCAACGCGATGCGCGGCGTCGACACCGTCGTGCACCTCGCCGCCGCGATCCGCGACCAGCCGCGGGGGTCGATCGAGGAGCTCAACGGGATCGCGACCTGGCGCATGGTCCAGGCCGCCGAGCGCGCCGGCGTGGAGCGCTTTCTGTTCTTCTCCGCGCTGGGCGCGGCGACCCACAACCGCGCGCGTCTGCTGCGCGCCAAGGCGCTGGCCGAGCGCGCGGTGCGCGAGGCCGACCTGCGCACGATCGTGCTCAGCCCGTCGATCGTCTACGCCCCCGGGGACCCGTGGCTGACGCTGCTGGAGCGCCTGTCGCTGCTGCCCGCGATGCCGGTCTCCGGGCGCGGGCGGGCCGTCTACCAGCCGATCTGGACCGAGGACGTCGCCGACTGCGCGATCGCCGCGCTGCGCGACCCCGAGCTCGCGGGATCCTTCGAGCTCGCGGGGCCGCAGACGCTCAGCCACTCCGAGATCGTGCGGATCGTGCTGCGCGCGCGCCGGCGCCGCCGCGCGCTGGTCCACGTCCCGACCGCCGCCGTCTCGCGCGCGCTGCGCCTGCTGGAGACCGTCGCCGGCCCGCGCGCGTTCGCCACCTGGGACGAGGCCGAGCTGATGGAGGTCTCGATGGTCTCCGCCCGCGGCACCGCCGACGCGCGGCGCCTCGGCGTCGCGCCGCAGCCGATGGCGACGGTCCTCGCTTAGCGGCGCTCGCGCAGCGTGGGGAACGGCACGACTTCGCGGATCGACTCGACGCCGGAGAGCACCATCAGCAGCCGGTCGACGCCGAGGCCGCCGCCGGAGGTCGGGGCCATCCCGTATTCCAGCGCCCGCACGTACCCCTCGTCGTAGGGGTGCGGCTGGTCGCCGTCGTCGCCGGGGCGCTGGCTGCGCTGTTTGACGAAGCGATCCCACTGGTCCAGCGGGTCGTTGAGCTCGGTGTCGCCGGAGAGCACCTCCATCCCCCGGATCACGGAGTCGAAATGCTCGGCCAGCCGCGCGTCCTCGGAGTGGCGCTTGCAGATCGGGAACAGGTCGATCGGGAAGTCGAACACGTGCGTCGGCTGCATCAGCGTCGGCTCGACGTGCTTTATGTAGACCGCTTCCACGAGCTTCGCCCACGTCTGTTCGGGTTCGACGTCGCCGCCGAGCATGTCCATCAGCTGCTCGCTGGTGGCCTCCAGGAAGTCGATCCCGACGGTGTCTCGGATCGCCTCGCGCAGCGTGATCCGCCGCCACGGTTTGGCGAGGTCGATCACCTGGCCGTCGTACTGCTCGATTTTGGTCGTCCCCAGCGTCCGCAGCGCGACCTTCTCGGCGAGCTCTTCGCAGTCACACCGCGACGTCCCAGTAGTCGGCGTAGGACATCATCTACTCGAGGATCGTGAACTCCGGGCTGTGGCGATGGGAGATCCCCTCGTTGCGGAACGCCCGCCCGAGGTCGTAGATGTTCTCCAGGCCGCCGACGATGCAGCGGTTCAGGTACAGCTCGACCGAGATCCGCAGGTACAGGTCGACGTCCAGCGCGTTGTGGTGGGTCGTGAACGGCCGCGACGACGCGCCGCCGGCGAGCGTCTGCAGCATCGGCGTCTCGACCTGGGTGAAGCCTTGCTCGCGCAGCAACTCGTGGATCGCCTCGATCATCTTCGTCCGTTTGAAGAACATCTCGCGCGTCTTGGCGTTGGCGAGCAGGTCCAGTTCGCGGTAGCGGTAGCGCTGCCCGAGGTCCTCCATCCCGTGGTGGCGATCCGGCGGCGGGCGCAGCGCCTTGGCGAGCATCGTGCCGCGCTTTACGCCGAGCGTCAGCTGCCCGCGCTGGGTCACGTACACGTCGCCCTCCACGCTGACGATGTCGCCGATGTCGAGGTCGAGCATTCGCGCGTAGGCCTCGTCGCCCATCGCCTCCAGGCGGGCCACGACCTGCATCTCGCCCGACTGGTCGCGGACGTCGAAGAACGTCGTCTTCGCATGGCCGCGGCGCGAGATCAGCCGCCCGCACAGCCGGTATGTCAGGCCGGGGTGCTCGCCGGCGCTTCATCTCCGCCGGGTCGTGCGCCGCCTGGATGTCCGCGATCCAGCTGCGCGGGACCTTCGTCTCCAGGTACGGGTACGGCTCCAGCCCTTCGGCGCGCAGCCGCTCCAGCTTCGCGCGGCGTTCGTCGGCCCCGACGGCCTCGTCCTCGCGGGCCGGCTTGCCGTCGGCGGCCACCGCGCCGTTGCCCTCGGCCCCCGCCGCCGCGCCGCCGTTGACGTCGGCCGTCGGCTCCTCGACCTCTACCGGGGCCTCCTCGGGCGGGGTCGCGCCAGGGCCGGTCACGCCGCGGGCACCAGGTCGTGGGTGGGGTTGCGGACGTCGAGCGTCGGCACGTCGGGGATCGCGTCCTCCAGCAGCGCGCGCAGGCGCTGGGAGTCGAAGCTGTGCGACTGCGGGGCGATGGGGTTGACGGTCAGCGCCAGCAGCTCGATCGCCGCGAGCACCCTGATCGACAGGCCCTGGCGCTCATACCAGCCGCAGCCGCGGCGAGTGAGAAACACCTTCGTGGAGTCGGCCACCGTGAGCTGCAGCTCACGGCCGTCGGCGGCGCGCAGCAGCTCCTCCAGGAACGGCTCGCACAGCGCGCCGCGCACGACGAGGTGGCCCGCCGTCGGGTTGGCGCGCAGCAGGCCCGCGATGTCCCGCGCGGTGCCGGTCAGCACGAACTGGGGGTGCAGCGCGACCGGCTCGGAGTCGTCCTCGCCGAGCAGCACGCTCGCGCGCTGGGAGGCCGCGACCGCGCGGATCCGCGAGCCGATCTCCGATCGGTCGTCGATCTCCGGCAGGCGCACCAGGTCGACCGCCTCGCGCGTGCGCAGCACGACCTGCTCGATCACCTCGTGGAGGGCGGCCCCGGTGGACATCACCAGGCCGTCGGAGACGGCCGGCGAGGAGGCCGCGCGGCGGTCGACCGCCCCGTCGATCAGCACCCGGTCGGCGCCGTGGGCGAGCATCGCGTCGCAGACGGCGCGGACGTCCTGCGCGGCGCTCGGGCCCGCCACTTCGACGGTGCCGCCCGCGAGCAGCCGGGCGACGACCACGCGGCCCAGGGGAGTGCGCACGCCGGTGTGGACCAGCGGCTCGTGTGCGACCGCGCCGGCGCGCAGCAGCGCCTCGGTCGTCGCGACGAGGCTGCCCGCCGGGAGGTCGATCCGCGGCTTCTCGATGCGGATGTCGATCACGTCGCGCTCCTCGCCGTCGCGCCCGACCGAGGTGACGCCGACGCAGCGTCCGCTCTGCTGCAGCTCGCGCAGGGCGCACGTCAGCGTTTCGGTCTTGCCGGTGTTCTTGGCCAGGCCGACGAACGCCAGCCGGTGCGCCGGTGCGATCAGTTGCAGGAGCGACACGACCACTCAGACTAGCCGGCCGGCCCGCCCGTGGCGGCCTGTGTCTCGATCGGTCCCGCCCGCCCGCATCGACCCCCACGGGTGGGCGGGACCCGTCCCATCGCGGCGAGCCGGTCGGCCAGCTCGCGCACGAGGAACGTGGCCAGGTGGTGCGGATAGGTGCCTCTGCGAGAAGCCCGCGTCGAAGCCGAGCTCCTTCGCCAGCTCGTTGGAGACGCGCGGGCCGCCGCACGCGAGGATCGGCTGCCGCCGGCGCCCCTCGGCCTCGACGATCTCGACGAGCTCGGTGAGGTTGTGGATGTGCAGGTTCTGCTGGGTCACCGTCTGCGAGACCAGGATCGCGTCGGCGTCGAGCTCGATCGCCTTCGCGACGAGCGCGCCGTTGGGGACCTGGCTGCCGAGGTTGTGGGCCTGGAAAGCCCGATAGCCCTCCAGGCCCCTGTGGCCGTGAAAGCCCTTGAGGTTCGAGCATCGCGTCGATCCCCACGCTGTGCGTGTCCGTGCCGGTGCTCGCGCCGACGACCACGATCGGGCGGCCGATCTGCTCGCGCGCGTACGACTCGATCTCGGCCTCGCTCATGTACTCCAGCGTCGAGCCCTCGACCTGCTGGGCGGTCGAAGTCGACCGTGTGCGCGCAGCTCGCCGTAGATCGACGAAGTACGTGTAGCCCTCCGTCAGACGCTCGTTGTGCACGACCTCGGGGCGCTCGAGCCCATGCTTGCCGGCGAGCTCCAGCGCGGCGCGGCGCGCCGCCAGGCCGTGGGGGACCGGCAGCGTGAAGCTGAGCTGCACGATCCCGTCGCCGAGGTGGTCGGCGTAGGGCTTTACCGCCGCCTGAGGTCGACCGGGCGCCGCGCCGATGTGCGCCCCGCCGGTGGCGGCGCTGCCGTGGGCTCCCCTCCTGCCGCACACCGCCGCCTTCGCTCGAGGTCCGCGGTCATGATGTCGCCTCGCCGGCAGCTCGCCCCGGGAGCCTCGGCGCTCTGCCATCCGTCAGGCAACGCCGAGGCCCCCCGCATCAGCTCGATCGCCGGGTTGAAGTACCCCTCCTCGGTTCCGACGATCCCCTCGATGCCGCGGCCCTCGCTGACGCGGCGGCTGACGTCGCCGAAGACGCCCTCGCTCGATCGCCGCGATCAGGCCGATCGTCGGCGATCCGCTCGAGCAGCTCGTGCGCTCCGCGCAGCACCTCCTGGGCGCGCGTCTGGATCGATCCCGCCGCGGCGGAACTCGATCTCGTCGCCGAGGTCGCGCGCGGAGTTGAAGACGTAGTTGACGTTCTGCAGGCCCAGCACGCGGTCGTGGATGTGCGGCGTGAAGATCCCCTCGGTCGGCACCGCCGATCGTCTGGATCCCCTGGCCGGTGGCGACCGTGACGAGGTTGAACAGCGTGTCGCAGGCGTGCGTGCGGAACAGGTTGCCGTCCATGTGCCGCGTCGGCGGCATGTACTTGACCGGGCAGTCCGGGAACAGCTCGCGCGTGAGCTGCGCCTGCGCCCACTCGTACAGCAGGCCGTTGTCGCGTCGGCGGATCGATCTCGAATGCGTCGCCGAGCGCGATCTGCTCGTCGGGCACGCCCGAGTCGCGCGCCAGCTGGTGGTTGATGAACTGCGAAGCCGTCACCGACGGCGCCGCCTCCAGCGCGTCGGCGGTGCGCAGGTAGTTGTCCTCGCCGGTGTTGATCGTGACGCCGAAGTACCCGTTGATCGTGCGCGAGACGCGCTGGTCGATCAGCGCCGCGCAGGATGTTGATGTCGCGGTAGAGAATCCCGTAGAGCGCGTCGTTGACCATGTTGTCCAGGCCCTCGATCGCGCCCATCGTCGCGATCTCCGACATGCACAGCCCCGAGCAGAAGCTCGACAGGCGCACATAGCGGCCGTTGCGCTCAGACCACTCGTCGAGCGCCTCGCGCATGATCCGGAAGTTCGCCTGCGTCGCGAACGTGCCGCCATAGCCCTCGGTGGTCGGCCCGTAGGGGACGTAGTCGAGCAGGCTCTGCGCGGTCGAGCGGATCACCGCCACGATGTCCCCGCCGGCCTCGGCGACCGCGAGGCCGTGGACGACGTCCTCGTAGACGTTGCCCGTCGCCGTCAGCACGTAGCGCAGCGGCGGCGGGCTCTCGCCGAGCCGCTCGCGCAGCGCGCGGCGCTCGCCCATGCGCCCGCGGATATCCGCCAGGCGCCGCTCGCACTCGCGCGCGAGTGCGTCGCGGATCGCGCCCTCCGGGGCGCGCGGCAGCCCGCAGATGTCGAGCTCGCCGGCGCTCACTGCCTCCGCGAGCTGCTGCGGCGAGCGCCCGCCTGCAGCATCGCGTTGCCCAGCCAGTACGCGACCCCGAAGCCCAGCTGCTCGCGCTCGCGCACGTGGTCCACGAGCACGTTCGGCAGCGGCGACCTCGAGCTCGTTGACGCCGTCCACCCCCAGCAGGCGCGCGACGGTGCGCTCCACCGAGACCGTCGTCCTGTCGGAGACCTCCTCGGCGACCTGCCCGGCGATCCGTGTCGCCGCCTGCCGGCAGGCATCCACCACGCCCGGATCGAGGTCGAGCTTTGAGGTCTCCATGAGGCCGAGGGTACCCGATAAACGCGTTCGCACCAACACCTGGAACTTGGCGGCAGGCTGTATCTTTGCGGCGGCTGCGCTCGTGGAAGTGTCTCTATCCGCTTTCACGCCACGGTGAGGGAGTGGTTTCCAGGGGCCTTCGCCGCGCCCACGCCCGCGCAGGCGCAGGCGTGGCCGGCGATCGCGACGCGGCGAGCACGTGCTGATCTCCGCGCCGACCGGCTCAGGCAAGACGCTCGCCGCGTTCCTGTGGGCGCTCGACCGGCTGGTCGTCCCGACGCCCAGGAGCAGCCGCGCCGTACGCGGCTGGTCTACGTCTCGCCGCTGAAGGCGCTCTCCTATGACATCGAGCGCAACCTGCGCGCGCCATTGCGCGGGATCGGCGCCCGACCTGACTCCGCGTCGCGATCCGCACCGGCGACACCCCCCAGCGCGAGCGCGCGGCGATGCTGCGCGAGCCGCCCGACATCCTGATCACGACGCCCGGAGTCGCTGTACCTGATGCTGACATCGCGCGCGCGCGAGATCCTCCGCGGCGCCGAGTGGGTGATCGTCGACGAGATCCACGCGGTCGCCGCGACCAAGCGCGGCGCGCACCTCGCGCTGACGCTCGAGCGCCTGGACGCCTTGTCGCGCGGAGGCGAGCGGCGGTGACGGGCGGCGGGTCGAGCGGCGGGTCGAGCCGCCGGGAGCTGCAGCGGATCGGGCTGTCCGCGACGCAGCGCCCGCTGGAGGAGGTCGGCGCGCTTCCTCGTCGGGCCCAAGCGCGAGTGCACGATCGTCGACGCCGGCGCGCGCAAGCCGCTCGACCTGAAGATCCACGTGCCGGTCGAGTCGATGACCGAACCGGACGCGGTCGACCCGCTGGAGCCGATCGGGCCCGCGAGGCGCAGTCCGTGGTCGGCGAGTCCACCCGCAGCTCGATCTGGCCGGCGATCTACCCCGAGCTGCTGCGGCTGATCCGCGAGCATCGCTCGACGATCGTGTTCGTCAACAACCGCCGCTCGGCCGAGCGGCTCGCGCTGCGCCTGAACGAGCTGGCGGGGTGGGCGGGGATCCGATCACCCGGCCCCGGACGCCGAGGCCACCGCGACCTCGTCCAGATCGCCCGCGCCCACCACGGCTCGCTCGCGCGCGAGGAGCGCCAGGTCGTCGAGGAGCTGCTGAAGGCCGGCGAGATCCCCTGCATCGTCGCCACCTCGAGCCTCGAGCTCGGGATCGACATGGGCGCGGTCGACCTCGTGCTGCAGGTCGAGTCGCCGAAGTCCGTCGCCGCGCGGGCTGCAGCGCATCGGGCGCGCCGGGCACGGCGTCGGCGAGGTCTCCAAGGGGCGGATCTTCCCGAAGTTCCGCGGCGACCTGCTCGAGTGCGCCGTCGTCGCCGAGGCGGATGCGCGAAGGGCGCGATCGAGCCGACGGTCGTGCCGCGCAACCCGCTCGACGTGCTCGCCCAGCAGATCGTCGCGATCGCCGCCGCGCGCGACGACGACGGAGGAGCTCTGTCCGTCGAGGAGCTCTACGCGCTCGTCACGCGCACCTACTCCTACGCCGAGCTGCCGCGCCGCCAGCTCGAGAACGTGCTCGACATGCTCGACGGGCGCTATCCCTCCAGCGAGTTCGCCGAGCTGCGCCCGCGGATCGTGTGGGACCGCGTCGCCGGCACGATCCGCGCGCGCAAGGGTGCGCGCCAGCTCGCGGTCGCCAACGCCGGCACGATCCCCGACCGCGGGCTGTACCTCGTCACGCTGCCCGACGGGCGGCGCGTCGGCGAGCTCGACGAGGAGATGGTCTACGAGGCGCGGCCCGGCCAGGTCTTCCTGCTCGGCGCCTCGTCCTGGCGGATCGAGGAGATCGGCCGCGACCGCGTGATCGTCACGCCCGCCCCCGGCGCGCCCGGGGCGGTGCCGTTCTGGAAGGGCGACGGGGTCGGCCGCCCGAAGGAGCTCGGCGAGGCGATCGGCGCGTTCTCGCGCTGGGCCGTCGAGCAGGACGCCCGAGACGCTGGAGCGCGAGTACGACCTCGACCGCGCGCGCCGCGCGCAACCTGCTCGACTACCTGCGCGAGCAGCAGGACGCCACGCGCGTGCTGCCCAGCGACCGCACGATCGTGCTCGAGCGCTTCCGCGACGAGATCGGCGACTGGCGGCTGTGCGTGCTCTCGCCCTACGGCGGGCGCGTCCACGCCGCCTGGGGGCTCGCGCTGGCGGCGCGCATCCGCGGCGAGCTCGGCCTGGAGGCCGACGCGATCTGGTCCGACGACGGGATCGTCGTGCACCTGCCCGACGCCGACGCAGCCTGATGGACACGGACGAGCCGGGTGGGCGACGCGCTCGATCTGCCGAGCTGTCTTGATCGACCCCGACGAGCTCGAGGACCTCGTCGTCGCCGAGCTCGGCTCCACCGCGCTGTTCGGCGCGCGCTTTCGCGAGAACGCCGCGCGCGCGCTGCTGATCCCGCGCGCCTACCCCGGCAAGCGCACGCCGCTGTGGCAGCAGCGGCTGAAGGCCCAGACGCCTGCTCGAGGTCGCCCGCCGCTACGGCGACTTCCCGATCGTGCTGGAGACCTACCGCGAGTGCCTGCGCGACGTGCTCGACCTGCCCGGCCTGCGCGAGCTGCTGCGCGGCTGCAGCGCCGCGAGCTCAGCCTCGTCGAGGTCGAGACCGCCGACGGCCTCGCCGTTCGCCGGCTCGCTGCTGTTCGACTACGTCGCCACCTACATGTACGAGGGCGACACCCCGAACGCCGAGCGCCGCGCCGCCGCGCTGTCGCTCGACCGCGACCTGCTGCGCGAGCTGCTCGGCCAGGAGGAGCTGCGCGAGCTGATCGACCCCGGCGCGCTGCGCTCGCTGGAGGACGACCTGCAGCGCCGCTCGCGAGCAGACCCGCGCGGCCACCCGCGACGAGCTGCACGACGCGCTGCGCCGCTCGGCGACCTGAATCCCGCCGAGGTCGCCGAACGCGTCCTCGAGGGCGTCGACGCCCGACGGCCTGCTGGACGGCGCTGCGAGCGCGAGCGGCGCGCCGTCCGCGTGCGCATCGGCGGCGAGGAGCGCTTCATCGACGCCGCCGACGCCGGCCTCTACCGCGACGCGCTCGGCGTCGTCCCGCCCGGCGGCCTGCCCGAGGCGTTCCTCGCCGACGTCCCCGACGCGCTGCGTGCGCGCTGCTGCGCCGCTACGCCGCCACCCACGGGCCGTTTCTCGACCGCGCAGCCGCCGCGCGCTACGGGCTCGCGGCGGGCGTCCTGGAGCCGGCGCTGCGCGAGCTCGAGCGCAGCGGAGCGCTGGTCCGCGGCGAGCTGCACCCGATCCCGCCTCGCTGGTCCCCGCCGGCGCCGCGCCCCCCGCCGCCGGCGCCCTCGCCCACCGGCGACCGCCGCGAGTGGTGCGACGTCGAGGTCCTGCGCCGCCTGCGGCGCGCCTCGCTGGCGGCGCTGCGCAAGGAGATCGAGCCCGCCGAGCAGCGCGCCTTCGCGGCCTTCCTGCCGGCCTGGCACGGGATCGACCGCCATGGGGGCGGCGCAGCCGGCGCCGGCGTCGAGCGCCTGCGCGAGCAGCTCGTGCCGTTGCAGGGGCTCGCGCTGACCGCCGCAGCACCTGGGAGCGCGAGGTGCTGCCGCGCCGCGTCGGGCGCCTACTCGCCGCCTGGATGGACGAGCTCTGCGCCAGCGGCGAGCTCGTCTGGATCGGCGCCGGCGCGCTGCGCCGGGGCGGGCGGGTCCGCGTACCGATGGGCGCGTCGCGCTGTACTTCCGCGAGGACGTCGCGCTGCGTCGGGACCCCCAGCCCACCGCCGAGGCCCGCCGAGCGGCAGCCCGCGCCGCCGCGCCGCGGTGACGCGGGACCCGAAGATGACGCAGGCGCCGGCGTCCGCGCGCGCCTGGCCGAGGGCCCGTGCTTCTTCACCGACCTGCTCGCCGACCTCGAGCTCGCGCCCGAGGCGCTGCGGGAGGCGCTGTGGGACCTCGTCTGGGCCGGGCGAGGCCACCAACGACGCCTTCGCCCCGCTGCGCGCCCGGCGCCTGACGCTGGCCGCGACACCGCCAGGGGCCCCAGCCACGCGCTTCGCCGCACGGCGCGGCGCCGGCCGCGCCCCATCCCATCCCGCCCGGACGCTGGTCGCTGACCGCGCCGCTGTTCGGCGAGAGCGCCACCGATCGGCGGGCCGCCGGTCAGCCGGTCCACGGGCGGGGGCGCAGACGCGCGGGCGGGCGGGCGGGCTCGCGACGGGCCGGCCGACGGCACTCGGACCGCCGCGCGCGCTGGCCGAGCTGCTGCTCGAGCGCCACGGGATCCTCACCCGCGAGCTCGTCCTCGCCGAAGGCGTGCCCGGTGGCTTCGCCGCGCTCTACCCCGAGCTGTGCCGGCTGGAGACGCTCGGCGTCGCGCGCCGCGGCTACTTCGTCGAGGGCCTCGGCGGCGCCCAGTTCGCGCTGCCCGGCGCCGTCGAGCGGCTGCGCGCCCAGCATCGCCGAGCGCGCCGCCCGCCGGGCGCTGGTGCTCGCCGCGACCGACCCCGCCCAGCCCTACGGCGCCGCGCTGCCGTGGCCGGAGCCCGGCCGCGGGGCGCGCGCGGGTCCCGGGCGCCCCTCCGGGGCGCTGCCGCCGCGGGCCGCTCCACCGCGCGGCACCCCACCGCCGGGCGCTCCACCGCCGGGCGCCGACCGGCGCGCGTGCCGGGGGCCGTGGTGGTGACAGTCGGAGCCGAGCCGGTGCTGTACGTCGAGCGCGGCGGGCGCGCGCTGCGTGACGTTCGCCGACGCCGACGACGAGCGCGTCGCAGGTCGCCCTCGCGGCGCTCGCCGAGCACGCCCGCGCCGGGCGGCTCGCCACGCGCCTGGCGCTCGAGCGGGTCGACGGCGAGCCGCGTGCTCGGGCACGCGCCTGGGAGGCCGCCCTCGCGCGCGTCGGGTTCCACGCCGGGCCCCGCCGGCTCACGCTCGGCGCCTGAGCCGTCGCCCGGCGCTCGCGCCGGCGCCCGGCCGAGCCCTCGGCTCGTCGGACGACCCGTACCGGCTCGAAGTTCACGCCCACGGGAGTGTCCACGCAAGGCTGCAACATTGCGACGGCAATGTCCGATGGTTGGAAAGTCGGCCGCGAGGGTCTATGCTCGAATCTCCTTGGTCTGTCGAGGACCCCTGAGATATGGCACTGTCAGTCGGGTTTTGGCGCGCCTTTGCAGGAGTCGGAAACACTCGGTCTGTCCTATAAATTAAACTTGCATTTCCTCCGGGAGTCCGACTAACGTTCCCAAACCGTGGGGATCAGCGGAACCGAGAAGGACCTGAGCGCCGCTGTACCGGCGACTGCCTCATGGACCGCATGGTATGGGCCGTGAGGAGGTCGCCCGGCATCAGCGCGCGCGGCTGTACGGGGCGATGATCGAGGCAATCGACCGCCAGGGCTACGCCGCGACGACCGTCGCGCAGGTGATCGCGCTGGCCGGTGTCTCGCGACGGGCCTTCTACGAACAGTTCGCCAACAAGGAGGACTGCTTCCTGGCGACCTACGACATCACCGTCGGCCCGCGCCAAGAAGCGGTGCTCGAAGGCTGGATGGGCGAGCGCGGCTGGGACAACCGCATGCACCGCTCCTGCCAGGCTTCGTCGATGACATCGTCGCGACCACGCCAAGGCCGCGCGCCTGGTGCTGATCGACGGCGCTCGGCATCGGCGCCAAGGCCGCGAACGGTTGATGCCTCGCGGCGATCGCCTTCGAGCGGCGTGCTCGACGCCGGCGTTCAGGGTCGCGCCCGACGGCGTGCCGCTCCCGCCGCTCGCGCCGAAGGCGATCGTCGGCGGCGCTCGCCACGTCGCTGTTCGACCGGTGCGCAACGGCCGCGAGCACGAGCTGCCGACGCTGACCGACGAACTGCTGGACTGGGTCAGGCCTACCGCTCGCCGGCCGCCCGGATCGGAGCTGGCGCTGAAGGTCGCCGCCGCACATCCCGGCCGACCGGCGCGCTTCCTGGCAGCGGGAGACACGCGCCCGCGTGCTCAGCTCGATCGTGCATCTGACGCTCGACCAAGGCTACTCCGAACTGACCGACCCGAGATCGCGCAGTTCGCCGGCATCTCGACCGAATCCTTCCACAAGCAGTTCCCCACCAAGGAGGAATGCTTTCTCACCGTCGATCGACGAGTTCGTCGAGGAAACGCTCGAGACGATCGCCGCGGCCGCGAGCGCCGCGCGGGCACCTGGCCGGAGGCCGCCCATCGGGGTGCAGCGCCGTCATCGAGCATTTCGTCGCCCACCCGGGCTCGTGCGAAAATGGCGTTCGTCGATCTCTTCGACGTCGGCCCCGGCATGGTCGACCGTATCGGCCAGCTCGACTCGCGCTTCACCGAGCTGCTCACCCGGCCGCGCCCGACGCCGCGCCGCGCCCCCGCAGATCGCCCACGAGGCGATCACCGGCGCGATCTGGGCCATCATCAGCGAACTACACCCGCGCAAACGCATCAAGCTACCTGCCCTCCCTGGCCGACCACCTCGCCTTCATCGTGCTCGCCCCCTATATCGGCCCCAAGGTCGCGATCGAGACGATCGACGGGCAGGACGTCGGCAGCCGGCTGGTGCTGGTGCCCGAACCGGCGCGCGAGCCCGGGCTCGCGGGCTGGCGCCGGCCGTGGACGAGTGGCTCATGAGCGTCGCCAGCCCGAGTCACGCACCGGGGCGGGTGGGACACAAGGGCGCCGCGCACCTCGCGCCCGGGCAACAGCTCGCAGCTTCGAGGCCGCGGTGCGCGCCGGCGTCGACATGATCGAGTTCGACGTCCTCAGCGAGCGCCCCGACGGCAGCGGGCGCCTGCTGCTCGCCCACGACTACCGGCGCTCGCGGACCGAGCGCGCCGCTGACGCTAAGAGGCGCCTCGAGCACCTCGCCGGCGAGGCCTAGCCGGCGTCGAGCTCGACGTCGACGTCAAGCTGCCCGGCTACGGCGAGCGCGTCGTGCGGGCGCTGCGCGAGCCGGCCTGGTCGAGCGCTCGCTCGGTCAGCAGCACCTACCCCGACGACCTCGACGCGATGCGCGCGCATCGAGCCGGCGCTGCGCGTCGGCTGGTCGGTGCCGCGCGCGCGTCGCGACTACACCGCCGAGCCGGCTCACCGCGTCCGGCGCTGGCGCTGCTCGACGGGCTACCGCGCCGTGCTGCCCGGCCGCGCCCGCGGCCCTGCGCGGCGGGCCGCTTCGACGCGATCATGGCCCACTGGCGTAGTACGCCGGCGCTCGTGCGCGCCGTCGCCGAGGCGGCGGCGAGCTCTACGTGTGGACCGTCGAGCCGCCGCGCGATCGAGCGCTCACCGCGTGGGCGTCGACGGGATCATCACCAACGACCCGCGGCTGTTCGCTCGGTGTGAGCAGCCCGGCCCATCAGGCGAGTGCGCACGTGCGCGGCGCTGAATCCGGCGGGATCGGCGCCCGCGACGCCCTGTGGCCGGCCGAGGTGGTGCGCGTGGCTTCGTGGAGGATGCTGGCGCCGCTGGCGCCACTGGAAGTCACGAGCCCGCGGATCGTGTACGCGGGCTTGCCCGCGACCGGCATCAGTTGAAAGCTCGCGCCGCCCTGGCGCGCGGACGTCGCGGTGCCGACCGCGATGAAGCCCGAGTCGCCGCCGTGCAACAGGTCGGTCCAGGTGCTTGGTCTTCGCTTCCAGGTACTGCAGTCGAAAGCGCATGTACATCGTGTTGCGCGAGTGTCCGTCGCCGGGCATCGAGCCGCGGATGCCGACCGTGTTGGGCTGGTCGGAGGGGTTGCACACGTCGACGGTGGCCCACAGTTCGCGCGAGGTCAGCAGCGAGTGTCCGCTGGGCTGAGTCTGCGCGCCCTGCGGCGGTGCTGCGCTGGACAGCGTGGCGATCGCCAGCGCCAGCGCGCAATGCAACGGGCGCCGCTCAAGAACGCTGATCATCTGCCCGAAGATAGCGTCGCACGGCATCTGCCGGCGCCGGTCTGGATGTTGGCCCTTGGTGTGATATCCCTGCGCCGTGGCCGGTACGCGCTCAGCCGAGGTCGTCGAGTTGCTGGCGCACGTGCCTGTGTTCTCGACGCTGGACGAGAGCGATCTGGAGCGCATCGCGGAGCTGGCCGTCCCGCGCGAGTTCGAGCCGGGCCAGGTCGTATTCCGCGAGGGCGACTCCAGCGACACCTGTTACGTCGTGCGCTCGGGCCGCGCGCGCGCCGTGCGCGAGCACGGCGACGGGCGCACGATCACGCTTGCCACATTTGGGCCCGGAGACATCTTCGGCGAGCTCGCGATGTTCGAGGACGAGCGCCGCTCGGCCACCGTCGAAGCGATCGAGCCGACGAGCGTCGTAGCGGTGCTCGGCCCCGACATGCGCAGGCTGATGGTCGAGCATCCCGAAATCTCCACGCGCCTGGTGATCGCCCTTGGACGGCGCCTGCGGGAGACCAACGAGCGCCTGTCGCGCCAGTCGTTCCAGACCGTCCAGAGCCGGGTTGCGGCCGTTCTGGCAGAGCTCGTCGTGCAGGAGCGACCGGATGGCGCGCCGGACGGGCAGGATGTGCTCGTGACGGCCACCCAGGCCGATCTCGCGCAGCTGGCGGGCTCCTCGCGCGAGTCGGCCAGTCGCTTTCTTGCCGTGCTCGAGCGCGCAGGGGTCATCTCCCAGGGCCGCGGGCGACTGGTGGTGCACGACGTGCGGGCGCTGGAGCGGTATGTCTTCTGAGCCGCGATCCGTGCCGGGCGAGGCGCCCCAGGGGGGGCGCAGGAGGCGCGAGCGCCGCCGGAGCCCTCGGCGGGGTGCGTGGTGCGCGGCGAGCAGGTGGTCGTGATCGTGCCGACGCCGCCGCGCGGCCGACGGCTCGCGGGTGCTGGCGCTGCCGAAGGGGCACGTCGACCCCGGCGAGACAGCGCTGCAGGCCGCCGCGCGCGAGGTGCGCGAGGAGACGGGTCTCGTGGCCGAGCCCGTGTGCGAGCTGGGCGAGTCGCGCTACTGGTACAGGCGCGACGGGCGCACGATCGGCAAGTCGCGTGGTCTTCTACCTGTTCGACTACGTCGAGGGCGACACCGACGATCACGACGACGAGGTCGAGGAGGCCCGCTGGATCGATCTGCGCGCGGCGCCGAGCGAGCTCAGCTACGACGGCGAGCGCGAGATGGTGGCGCTCGCGCTGGACCGCACTGAGCGAAGACCGGTAGCCTGCCGTCCGTGCAGGTCCTCAACTTCTACTCGACGATCTTCGCCGACGAGCTCAAGCGCGGTCGCAAGACGGCGACGATCCGGCTCGGCGACAAGTCCGGCAAGTACCGCAAGAACCAGGCGGTGCTCGTGACGATCGGCTACCAGTACTCGCCGCGCGAACGGATCTTCGAAGCGGTGATCGACCAGGTCGAGGTGATGGCGCTCGGCGACCTCTCTCCGCGCGACATCAAGCACGACAACCCCGAGTTCCGCCGTCACGAGGAGCTGATCCACTTCCTCGAACAGATCTACGGCCGCGCGGTCTCGATCGCAGGACACGGTCACGGTCGTGCGCTTCTCGCAGATCCTCGACAAGCCGGCGGGCATGACCGAGGCGATGAAGGGCTTCGGCGGCGCGCAGAACTGACGCCGGGCGCCGGAGGTACTGGTTGGCGCCCAGAACTGACGCAGGACGGTGGAGGGACTTGACGTCGAAGATGCCGAGATCGTGTCGGGCGGCGATACAGGACGTGGCGACCGCGGCCACGCGCGTGTGTAGGGACAGAGCGCTCGCGATACGTGGCTCATCCTCGGGGATGAGCGACTGGTCAGTCCCTGCGCGCAGGGACTGACCCAAAAATTTACCGGCGAGGTCGCGAGATCTTCTATATATTGGCCCTAGCGCCTTGGCAGTCTCTCCCCGGGAGTGCCAGAGAAGCGCGAAACATTCCCAACTAGCGGAGGTTTTTCAACATGAAGCTCAAGCCCCTGGGCGATCGGCTGATCGTGCAGGCGATCGAGGAGGAGCAGACCACCGCCAGTGGCCTCGTCCTCCCCGACACCGCCAAGGAGAAGCCGCAGAAGGGCAAGGTCCTCGCCGTCGGCGACGGCCGGCTCGACGACGACGGCAAGCGCATCCCGCTCGACGTCAAGGAGGGCGACGAGGTCCTCTACAGCAAGTACGGCGGCACCGAGATCAAGGTCGACGGCGAGGATCTGCTCGTGCTGCGCGAGTCCGACGTCCTCGCCAAGGTCGCTCAGTCAACAACAAAACGGATCGCGAGGCCGTCAGGCCTCGCCTAGGAGAAGAAACATGGCACACAAGGAGCTCAAGTACGACGCCGAGGCGCGCAAGGCGCTCGAGGCGGGCGTGGACGCGGTCGCCAACGCGGTCAAGGTCACGCTCGGCCCGAAGGGCCGCTACGTGGTGCTCGACAAGAAGTTCGGCGCGCCGACGATCACCAACGACGGCGTCACGATCGCGCGTGAGATCGAGGTCGAGGACGTCTTCGAAAACCAGGGCGCCCAGCTGGTGCGCGAGGTCGCCACGGCCACCAACGACGTCGCCGGCGACGGCACCACCACCGCCACCGTGCTGGCCCAGGCGATCGTCCGCCAGGGCCTGAAGAACGTCGCGGCCGGCGCCAACCCGCTCGCGCTCAAGCGCGGCATCGAGAAGGCCGTCGACCAGGTCGTCGCGAACATCGCATCGCAGTCCAAGGAGGTCTCCGGCAAGGACCAGATCGCCCGCGTGGCGACGATCTCGGCCGGCGACGAGGAGATCGGCGACGTGATCGCCGACGCGATCGAGAAGGTCGGCAAGGACGGCGTGGTCAACGTCGAGGAGGGCCAGACGTTCGGCATGGACCTCGAGTTCACCGAGGGCATGCAGTTCGACAAGGGCTACATCTCGCCGTACATGGTCACCGACCAGGACCGCATGGAGGCGACGCTGGAGGACCCCTACATCCTGATCGCCAACCAGAAGATCGGCTCGGTCCGCGACGTGCTGCCGGTGCTCGAGGCCGTGATCCAGTCGCGGCAAGCCGCTGCTGATCATCGCCGAGGACGTCGAGGGCGAGTCGCTGGCGACGCTCGTCGTCAACAAGCTGCGCGGGACGTTCACCGGCGTGGCCGTCAAGGCGCCGGGCTTCGGCGACCGCCGCAAGCGGATGCTCGAGGACATCGCGATCCTGACCAACGCCGAGGTGATCACCGAGGAGATGGGCCTGAAGCTGGAGAACACCCAGCTCTCCCAGCTCGGGCGCGCCCGTCGCGTGGTCGTCGCCAAGGACACCACGACGATCGTCGACGGCGCCGGTGACGCCGCCGCGATCAAGGGCCGCATCAACCAGATCAAAGCCGAGATCGAGAACACCGACTCCGACTTCGACCGCGAGAAGCTCCAGGAGCGCCTGGCCAAGCTCTCCGGCGGCGTCGCCGTCGTGAAGGTCGGCGCGGCGACCGAGACCGAGATGAAGGAGAAGAAGCACCGCGTCGAGGACGCCCTGCAGGCCACGCGGGCGGCGCTGGAGGAGGGCATCGTGCCCGGCGGCGGCGTCGCGCTGCTGCAGGCCTCGCGGCCGTCGATCAGCTCCAACGGCGGCTCGAGCCGACGGATCGACGACGAAAGCACCGGCGCGCGGATCGTCTTGCGCGCGCTCGAGGAGCCGCTGCGCCAGCTCGCCGAGAACGCGGGCCTGGAGGGCTCGGTCGTCGTCAACGACGTGCGCAAGGCCAAGAAAGGCCACGGCCTGAACGCCGCCACCAACGAGATCGTCGATCTCGTCGCGGCCGGCATCATCGACCCCGCGATGGTCACCCGCTCGGCGCTGCAGAACGCCGCGTCGATCGCCAAGAACATCCTCACCACCGAGGCGATCGTCGCCGAGGTGCCCGAGAAGGAAGGCGCCGGCGGCTGGCGGCGGCGGGATGCCGGACATGAGCGGGATGATGTAGGTCCAGAGGGCCCGCACGCCCTTATAGGACTTATCGGCGAACGCCGATACCGATTGGAGCGAGGGCCCGGCAGGAAGCCGGGCCCTCGTCGTTGGACCGTCAGATTCGTTTGTTCGGAGCCCAGCGGTCGGCGCAGGGCCTGCCGTCGGGTTTGCCTGTTTGCGCCCTACCCGAGCACGCGCCCGTACTGCCGTTCGTAGTAGGCCCGGTACTCGCCCGAGCGGATCGGCTCCCACCACCAGGCGTTCTCGCGGTACCACGCCACGGTCTGCTCCAGGCCCTCGTCGAAGCGCACCCGCGGCTCCCAGCCGAGCGCCCGGACCCGCGCCGAGGACAGCGAGTAGCGGCGGTCGTGCCCGGGACGGTCGTCTACGTGCTCGATCAGCGACTCGTCGGCGTCGGTCAGCTCCAGGATGCGCCGGATGACGTCGATGTTGGCGAGCTCGTCGGGGCCGCCCGCGTTGTAGACCTCGCCCGCGGCGCCGCGCTCCAGCACGACGCCGATCGCGCGCGCGAAGTCGGTGGCGTGGATCCAGTTGCGCACCTGCCTGCCATCCCCGTACACCGGCAGCGCGTCGCCGCGCAGCGCGTTGAGGATCATCAGCGGGATCAGCTTCTCGGGATACTGGTGGGAGCCGTAGTTGTTCGAGCCCCGGCAGATCGTCGCCTGCAGGCCGTAGGTGTGGAAGTAGCTCGCCACCAGCAGATCCGCCCCGGTCTTGGTCGCCGAGTACGGCGAGGACGGCCGCAGCGGCGAGCCCTCGGTGAAGGTCCCGACCTCGATCGAGCCGTACACCTCGTCGGTGGAGACCTGCACGTAGCGCAGCCGATGCTCGCGCGCGGCCTCCAGCAGCACGTAGGTGCCCAGCGCGTGGGTGCGCACGAACGCGTCGGGCTCGGAGATCGAACGGTCCACGTGGGTCTCGGCCGCGAAGTTCACGATCGCCGCCGCCGGCGGCGAGCCGATCGCCCGCGCGACCGCCTCGGGGTCCTCGATCCCGCCCCGCTGGAAGCGAAAGCCCGGCTCGTCGACCAGGTCGCGCAGGTTCTCCTCGCGCCCGGCGTACGTCAGCTTGTCGAGCACCACGACCTCGTCGCCGTGCTCGCGCACGCGCACCCGCGCGAAGTGCGAGCCGATGAACCCGGCGCCGCCGCAGACCAGCAGCCTCATCGGCGCATCATCCCAGCCCGCGCGGCCAGGTAGCCGGCCAGTCCGTCGCGCCAGTCGGGCAGCGGGATCGTGTCGGGGCGCTCGCTCGCCAGCGCCGACCACGCCGGCCGGGGCGCCGGGCGGGCCATCTCGGCGGTGCTCGCAGCCTCCACGCCGCAGGCACGCTCGGCCTGGCGGAAGGTCTCGCGCGCGAGGCCGTTCCAGGTCACGACCCCCGACCCCGCGAGGTGCACCACGCCGTGGACCTCGCGCTCGATCAGCCCCAGCAGCGCCGGGGCCAGGTGGCCGGTCCACGTCGGAGACCCGCTCTGGTCGTCGACCACCCGCACCGACGGCCCGGCCGCGCCAGCCGGTCGGCCGGTCGGCCGGTCGGCCGGGGGCGCCCCGGTCGCGGCGCCGGACACCGCCGCTTCGCGCTCGTCGGCGAGGCGCAGCATCGTGTCGACGAAGTTGCGCCCGTCCAGCCCGAACAGCCACGCCGAGCGCACCACCGTGTGGCGCCGCGAGGCCTCCAGCACCGGGCGCTCGCCCGCGAGCTTGCTCTGCCCGTACACCGACAGCGGGCCCGTCGCGTCGGACTCCAGGTACGGCCGCCGACGACCCTCGGAGTCCAGCGGCGCGCGGCCGTCGAACACGTAGTCGGTCGAGAGGTGCACGAGGTGGACCTCGTGCCGCGCCGCCGCGCGCGCGAGATTGCCGGCGCCGTCGGCGTTGACCGCGCACGCCGCCTCCCGGTGGGTCTCGGCGCCGTCGACGTCGGTCCACGCCGCGCAGTTGACCGCCGCGTCGGGGCGCACCCGCTCGAAGGTCCGCGCCACCGCGTCCGCGTCGACGATGTCGAGCTCCGGGAGATCGACCGCCACCGGCTCGTGCCCCGCGCGCTCCGCTGCCCGTCGCACATCGCCGCCCAGCATCCCGGCCGCGCCGACCACCAGCAGCCTCATCAGAGGATCGAGATGTCGGAGTTGTCGCCCACCATGAACCGGTACGCCCGCGGCTGGCGCTCGGAGCGGCGTACGCTGACGTTGCGCCCCAGCAGCGACGACTCGATGCGCCCATCGAGGTCGCACACCGACGAGCCCTCCAGCAGGATCGAGTGCTCGACCTCGGCCCCGCTGATCGCGCAGTTCTCGCCGACGGCGGTGTACGGGCCGATGTAGCAGTCGCGCAGCCGCGCCCCCGCGCCGATCACGGCGGGTCCGCGCACCACCGTGCGCTCCAGGCGGGCCCCCGCCTCGACCACCACGCGGCCGTCCACGCGCGAGTCGATCAGCTCGCCGTCGACCGCGCCCACGAGGTTGTCGAGGATCAGGCGGTTGGCCTCCAGCATGTCCTCCAGGCGGCCTGTGTCCTTCCACCAGCCCCGCACCACGTGCGGCTCGACCCGCAGCCCGGCGTCCACGAGATGCTGGATCGCGTCGGTGATCTCCAGCTCGCCGCGCGCCGATGGGCGGATCGCGCGGGCCGCGTCGTGGATCGCGGCGGTGAACATGTACACCCCCACCAGCGCCAGGTCGCTCGGCGGGTCCTCGGGCTTCTCCAGCAGCCGCAGCACCCGTCCGGCCTGCCCCGGCTGCGCCGGGGCCAGTTCCGCGACCCCGTAGCTCTTGGGGTCCGCCACCGGGGTCAGCAGGATCAGCGCGTCGGGTCCGTGCTCGCGGAACGCTTCCACCAGCTCGGAGATCCCGCCCTGCAGGAGGTTGTCCCCGAGGTACATCACGAACGGGCTGTCGCCCAGGAACGCCTCGGCCGTCAGCACCGCGTGGGCCAATCCCAGAGGTTCGTCCTGCACCACATAGGTGATCCGCACCCCGAAGCGCGACCCGTCCCCCGCCGCCGCGCGGATCTCGTCGCCGGTCTCCGGGGCGATCACCACCCCGATCTCCTCGATTCCCGCCTGCGTGATCGCCTCGATCGCATAGAACAGCACCGGCTTATTGGCCACCGGCACCAGCTGCTTGGCGCTGGTGTGCGTGATCGGCCGCAGCCGCGTGCCCCTGCCGCCCGATAGAATTAGGCCCTTCAGCCGCCGGCCTCCGCCCTGGTTCATGTCAGAAACACGCGGCTGCTCAAACGCTCTCACGCCCGCGGCCGTGCCCACCCCACCGGTCGCGCGCGAATTCCTGCGTGTGGGACGACTCGCTGACGCTCGAGAACGCCGGCGTATGCGACGAGCCCGGCGCCGTCGGCGACGTCGGCTGGCCCGCCTCCGGAGCGATCCACGGCAGGATCAGAGAGGGTTCGGGGATGTCCCGCGGGTCGCTCACCGGGCGCGCCGAACGGGGCGCCAGCGTGCAGATCGCACGCGGTCCCGGGGAGTACCAAACCAGCACGCTCACCAAACCTGTGTTTATGATTGAAAACATCCGAACTTCGAGGTATGATCGTTGTTCAGACATGTTCGGCCCATAGGGGGTTTGGACACACGGGACTACGGACAGGGGTCCATTAGCGATATGCCAAGAACCAAACTACATACTGACAGACTCAACGCCGACGGGGAATGGATCAGAGCTGTTCCCAGTTTGCGCGAGCCCCGCTACTCGCAGTCGCTGGAGCGCGGCCTCGCGATTCTCGGCTGCTTCACACCCGAGCGACCGGTGCTCGGGATCGCGGACATCGCCGACGACCTCGGCATGAGCCGCAGCACCACCCACCGCTACGTGATCACGCTGGTCGCGCTCGGCTACCTCGAACAGGGCGCCTCGCGCAAGTACCGGCTCGGACTGCGGGTCACAGACCTCGGCATGTCCGCGCTGAACTCGACCGGCCTGCGCGAGCACTCGCGGCCCTACCTGGAGGAGCTGCGCCAGCGCACCTCCTACACCGTCAACCTCGCCGTCCTGGACGGGTCGGAGATCCTCTACGTCGATCGCGCCCGCAGCTTCCGCCGCGGGCAGAGCAAGATCGACCTCGGTCTCGCCCCGGGCTCGCGGTTGCCGGCCTACTGCACCGCGATGGGCAAGCTTCTGCTGGCCTACCTCCCTGAGCACGAGCAGCGCACCGTACTCGCGGAAATGAAGCTCGCCAAGCGCGGACCGAACACCATCACCTCCAAGAAGAGCCTGCGCAGCGAGCTCGAGCAGGTGCGCGAGGAGAGCTTCGCCGTCAACGATCAGGAGCTCGCCTCCGGGCTGCACTCGATCTCGGCGCCGGTACGCTCGGAGTCGCGCGAGGTCGTTGCCGCGGTCAACATGGCCGCACACAGCTCGATGATCTCGCTCGAGGAGCTCGTCGACCACCTCGGACCGCACCTCGTCTCCACCGCCGACCGCATCTCGGCGCGGCTGGGGTACCGGCGCGACGACGAGCGGGAGTAGCTACGCGAGAGAGCGCAGCCGCGCCGTAGCCAGGGACACGGCGCGTCGCGCGCACAGCGGACCGGCCCCTTCGGGGGCCGGTCCGCCGATCTCCGGACCGGCCGTGGTCCGCCCCCGTATCACCGGGCCGGTACGATGCCGCCGCGTGGCCCGTACCCTGATAGCCGACCTCCCCGCGCAGACCGGGCAATCCGTGGTTCTGCGCGGATGGGTCAACGCGGTTCGCGACCAGAAGCGTATGCAGTTCCTGATCCTCCGCGACGAAACCGGGCTCGCCCAGGCGGTGCTCGACAAGAGCGACCCCCCGAGCGAGCTCAACCGGCTCGTATCCGAGCTGACCGACGAGTCGGCCGTCACCGTCACCGGCAGCGTCGTCGCCGACGAGCGCGTCAAGCTCGGCGGGATCGAGGTCCGCCTGGAGGGGCTCCAGATCGACTCCCCCGCCGAGCCCGAACTGCCGGTAACACCGGAGTCCGCGCTGGACAAGCGCATCGACTGGCGCTACCTCGACCTGCGCCGGCCCGACCGCCGGCTGATCTTCGACGTCCAGACCACCGTCGAGCACGCCATGCGCGAGCACTGGCGCCGCGAGGGCTTCGTCGAGCTCCACACCCCCAAGTTCATGGGCTCCGCCAGCGAGTCCGGCGCCGAGCTGTTCAAGGTGCAGTATTTCGACCGCACCGCCTACCTCGCGCAGTCGCCGCAGTTCTACAAGCAGATGGCGATCGCCGGCGGCTTCGGCAAGGTCTTCGAGGTCGGGCCCGTGTTCCGCGCCAACCCCTCCTTCACCTCCCGCCACGACACCGAGTTCACCAGCGTCGACGTCGAGATCGCCTGGATCGACTCCCACGAGGACGTCATCGCCTTCGAGGAGGCCTGGCTCGCCCACGTCCTCGGAGTCGTCGCCGCCGAGCACGGCGACGCCATCCGCGCGACCTTCGGCGCCGACGTCGTCGTCCCCGCGCTGCCGTTCCCGCGGATCGCGCTCGCCGACGCCAAGCAGCTGCTGCGCGACCACGGGCATCCCGCGCCCGGGCCCGACGACGACCTCGACCCCGCCTCCGAGCGCGCCATCTCACAGATCGTCGCCGCCGAGCACGGCCACGAGTTCGTGTTCCTCACCGACTACCCCATCGCCGTCCGGCCCTTCTACCACATGCGCCACCCCGACCGGCCCGGGCTCACCCGCAGCTATGACCTGCTGTGGCGCGGCATCGAGATCACCACCGGCGCCCAGCGCGAGCACCGCTATGACACCCTCCTCGCCCAGGCCCGCGACAAGCGCGTCGACGTCGCGCCGATCCAGTACTACCTCGACTTCTTCCGCTACGGCGCCCCGCCGCACGGCGGCTTCGGCTTCGGGCTCACCCGCCTGCTGATGCAGCTGCTCGCCCAGGACAACGTCCGCGAGGTCACGTTCCTGTATCGCGGACCCAACCGGCTGGAGCCGTGATGCGCCTCGGCCTGCCCTTCCTCGCGGTTCTCGCCGTCGCCGGCCTCGGGGCCTGCGGGAGCACTGTCTCCACCGGCAGCTTCACCGGCGAAAGCAAGGCCGTCGCCGAACGCATCTCGAGCTTTCAGAGCGACCTCACCGCCGGCAGCAAGCAGAAACTCTGCGCCAACGACCTCGCGCGGGTCGTCCAGGCCCGGCTGCGCGTCGCCGGCTCCACCTGTCAGCAGGCGCTCAAAAAACAGCTCGGGGCGATCGACGACTACGAAATGACCGTCCAGACGATCGCCGTCCTCCACGGGGCCGCCACTGCCCAGGTCAAGAGCATCTGGTCGGGCAAGCAGCGCCTCGCGACGCTCGCGCTCGTCAAGGAAGGCGGCGCCTGGAAGATCGCCGCGCTGAAGTAGCCGTCCGCGGCTGTCTCTAACTTGCTGCCCATGCTCGTCAACGAGCTCACAGACGGCTTCGAAGTCGATCAGGTTCTGCTGGTGCGCCAACTCGAACGCCGTCCCCGCCGCGACGGCGGGGACTACCTGCGCCTCACGCTCGGCGACCGCACCGGGGCGGTCGCCACGATGGTGTGGGACGGGCTCGACGAGATCGAGGAGCTGGCCCGCCCGGGGGAACCGGTGCACGTCCGCGGGCGCTACTCCGTGCATCCCCGCTTCGGGCCGCAGATCAACCTGCGCGGCCTGTCCCCCGCCGAGCCGGGGAGCTACCGCGAGCAGGATCTGCTCGACGGCCCCGTGCGCGAGGCCGGGCAGATGGAGCGCGACCTGCGCCAGCTGATCGCCACCGTCCACGAGCCCCACCTGCGCCTGCTGCTGGAGCGCATCCTCGGGGAGGACTCGCCGCTGTGGCCCGCCTACCGCGCGGCCCCCGCCGCGAAGCACTACCACCAGGCCTACCGCCACGGACTGCTCGAGCACTGCCTCGGGGTCGCCCAGGCCGTCAGCGCGATCTCGGCGATCGGCGTGTTCGGGGTCGACCGCGACGTCGCCGTCACCGGGGCGCTGCTGCACGACATCGGCAAGCTCGAGGCCTACAGCGGCTCCGACCGCGCCATCGACCTCACCGACGTCGGCCGCCTCCACGGCGAGATCGCCCTCGGCTACTACCGCGTCCGCCGCACGATCGAGCAGCTCGACGGCTTCCCCGCCGAGCTCGCGTGGGCCGTCGAGCACATCATCCTCTCCCATCACGGCTCTCTGGAGCACGGGTCCCCCGTCGTGCCGTGCACCCGCGAGGCGACCCTCGTGCACATGATCGACAACCTCGGCGGGCGCCTCGGCAGCTTCGACCGTCTCGAGAAGGAACTGGCCCCCGGGCGGCGCTGGTCGGAGATCGACCGCGCACTCGGCGCCGCCGCCTTCTTCGTACACCGCCGCGAGCCCGAGCCCGACGTGCTCGAGGCGGCGTAGAACCTCGCAAATAGCGGTTGCCCCGGCGCGTGCCGGGATCGTGGTCTCGCCGCGTAGCTCTATCTTTGGCTGTGAATGGCCAAGGACACCGAGAAGCTGATCCGCCAGCTGTCGCTGATCTCCTACCTGATGGCCGAGCGCCGGCCCGTCACGGCGCTGGAGATCCGGCGCGACGTCGAGGGATACAGCACCATGAACGAAGACGCCTTCGCCCGGCGCTTCTACGCCGACCGCGCCGAGCTCGAATCGCTGGGCATCCAGCTCACCGTCGATCGGCCCGCCGACGCGGCGGCCGAGCAGGAGAGCTACTCGCTGCGCTCCGAGAGCTTCCACCTGCCGGCGATCGAGTTCACCGACGAGGAGCTCGCCGCGCTGCAGACCGCGCTGGTGCTGCTCGACGGCGAGTTCGCCTACGCCGAGCCGCTGCGGCTCGCGCTGCAGCAGATCACGTGGGGGCGCCCCAGCCCCCTGCGGGCTCCCGAGCAGCGCTCGATCGCGCTCGCGATCACGGCATCCGCCGGCGGACACGAGCTGTCGGCGCGGCTCGCCAAGGTCGAGACCGCGATCTTCCGCCAGAAGACGATCGTGTTCGACTACTACACCATGGAGCGCGACGAGGTCGGCCACCGGCGCGTCGACCCCTACCATCTGCTGTTCCAGGGCGGCGAGTTCTACCTGCTGGGGCACGCCCACGAGCGCCGCGCGATCCGCGTCTTCCGCCTGTCGCGGATCCGCGGCAAAGTCGCCTACGCCACCAAGGCCGAGCACGACTTCCGGCGGCCCGCCGACTTCGACCCGCGCGCCTACGCCAACCGCGCCGAGTGGCAGCTCGGCGAGCCCCGCGGGGTCGCCACGATCCTGCTGTCCGAGCGGATCGCCTGGCAGATCGAACGCCACTTCGGGCGCTTCGGCGAGATCGCCGCCGCCGGCGCCGACGAGGGAGCCGAGGAGGCCGACCGGATCTTTCACACCCCCTACGCCAATACCCGCATGATCGTCTCGTGGGTCCTCGGCCTCGGCGAGCACGCTCGCCTGCTGGGTCCGGCGGAGCTGACCGACGAGCTCGTCCAGCGGCTGGACCTGCTCGAGCAGCGCCACCTCGAGAGCCCGCTCGCGACGGACGACGACGAGCACGCCCCGGGCGCCGGGCCGGGGGGGACGGGTTCGGCGGCGATCCACGCGCGGGCCGGCGCGACTCGGCCCAGACGGCGACGCGGGCGTGCGGGGCTGGGAGCGGGCGAGGACGACTCCGACGAGACCCATCGCAACGAGGCCGCGATCCGGCCCGAGCGCTTCGCGCGCCTCGTGACGCTCGCGAGCATCCTGATCCAGGCCGGGCGTCGCGGACAGCGCCTGTCGCTCGTCGAGCTGTGCGAGCGGCTCAACCTCACCGAGGAGGAGCTGCGCGAGGACGTCGACGTCCTCAACGTCGTCAACTTCGGCGGGGGCTCCTACGTGCTGTACGCCGAGATCCACGAGGAGGAGCGCGAGATCGAGGTCGACCCGGAGCCCTACAGCGACAACTTCGACCGCCCCGCCCGCCTGCTGCCGGTCGAGGCCAAGGCGCTGATCGCAGCGATCGACCTGATCGGCGAGCACATCCCCGAGGGCTCGCTGAGCTCGGCCCGCGAGAAGATCGTCGCGGCCCTCGGGGAGGACCCGATGGAACAGGGCCTCCAGGTCGCTCACGGCCGCAGCGACGACTCCGACGTCGCCCGGCAGATCTCGCAGGCGATCGTCGGGCACAGTCTGATCGAGCTCGATTACTACAAGGAGAACGAGGACGAGTTCTCGCTGCGCCGCGTCGAGCCCTACGCCCTCGTCAACGGCCGCGAGGGCTGGTACGTCGCGTCGTTCGACCCCGCCCGCGGCGAGATGCGCCACTTCCGCCTCGACCGCATCAGGGGCGCGCGCGTCACCGGGGAGCCCTTCGATCCCCGTCCCGAGGTCGACCCCGCCGCCGAAGTCGACGGCTGGATGCGCACCGGCGAGGTCCAGGCCTCGCGCACCGCCCGCCTGTGGATCTCTCCCGAGCGCGCCCGCTGGGCGCGCGAGAGCCGCCGTGTCCTGGAGGAGCGCCCCGACGGGTCGCTCGTCGTGCAGCTGAGCTTCGCCGGCGTCCAGTGGCTCGTCCGCGAGGTTCTCAAGGAAGCCGGCGACGCCGCCGTGCTCGAGCCCGAGGACGCCCGCGAGACCGTCCTCGCCGCCGTCGCGCGCCTGCGCGCCGTGCCGGCCGGGGTCGGTTGAGGTTACCCACGGCGCCGTGGGCGTCGGCTCGACGTCGCGTCGTTGGCTAATCGCCGGTGGCTTTCCGACAGAGTCGAGTGCGCCTACCTCAGTTCCCCAGCAGCCAGGCGAGGATGCCGGCGGGGATCGCCCAGATGGGCTCATCAGCGCCGGTGGACAGGGGCGAGCGGGTGACCATCACACCGCGACCGTGGCGAGCTTTCATCGTGAGGGCCTCCTGGCGCCAGCGGCCGTCGGTGTACTTGCACTCAAACGGGATCTCAAGATCCGCGCCGACGAAGTCGATCTCGGCGCCGGTGGCGGTTCGCTCGTACATGACCCTGTCGGTCTGCACGAACGCGGCCGGCGCGTGCAGCGATACGGCTCGGGCCAGCGCGAGGCCGATCTGCTGCTGGGTGAGCTTGCCGGTGTCCGGGGCGGGGAAGCTCGGGTTGCGCCGGTGGGCGAGCTGCGCGACGAGGGGGTCCACGAAGTACAGCTTGCGCTGCGCCGCGGTGTTGGGCCTGCCATCGCGGACGCGATGGCAGCGCCACGCAAGGAACGCGCGGACCAGATCCTCGATGCGGTTGATCGCCGCCTGGTGCCCGGAGAGGCCGATGTCGCGGGCGACACGCGAGACGTTGATCGGGCTGCACAGGTTCGCCACCAGGCGGTCAACCAGTGCCGCCACATCGGCTTCGGACATCGGCGCAGCACGGATCGCGTCACCCAGCACGACATCCCACAGGCCCTGGACAAACACGTCGCTCACCGCGCCGCTGCCCACCAGCTCGCCGACGGCGCGCGGAAAGCCGCCGACGTCGAGGAACAGCTCCCACGCATCCGCCAGCGCGTCACTCCACGGCTCCAAGGCCGATATCGCACGCTCGGCCTGGGGGGTCAGGCAGTCTCTGGGGCGAATGGCCACCGGCGGCAGCTCCTGGAGACTTCCCAGCGCCCGGCAGAACGCCCGAAAGCCCATCGGCAGCAGCAGCCTGTCGGAGTCGGCGATGCCCCCACGGCGGTCGGCCAGATCCTTGCGCGCCTGCTCCAGATCGCGCGCCGAGGATCCCGTTAGGACGACGCACGCCTCACGGAAGGTCGTGTCCTGATCGCGCGATAGCGAAAAAACATACTTTCTAACGAACTATCTGGCGAAAGAACATAATTTTCCGCAAGAAACGACATAGGTTTCCGCAAAACACAAGGACACCATCCGAGGGCCGTCAATATTCTCAAGGGTCCTTGACAGTGCGTCCGACGGGGCTCGAACCCGTATCTGCGGCTCCAAAGGCCGCTGCTCTTAGGCGTGGATTCGCCGGTGGCTTAGGGCGCCGTGACCGCTGACGCGGCGTGGAGCCGCCGGCTTGGCCGAGGGGCCTCCGGTTGGATGGCTCGCACGAAGCCCGCCCCCACCGGATACTCGCTTGCCGTGACCAGTTGAGCTACGGACGCGCGTATGAGGGCTTCGGTCTTAGCCCGGTACGGCCGGGCCCGATCCGGGTTGCGGCGGGCGGCTGTGAACCCACGCCACGATGGCGCGAGCCCTTGGATGCGTTCTCATCCCTCGCCGCACGCCGCCTCCTTCGGCCACGGCGCCGCGCCGACCAGCGTGTCGTTGCCCGCCAGCGACCACAGCTCCTCGGCGATGTGGGGTGTGAGCGGGGCGAGCATCTGCACAAGCAGCAGCAGCGCCGCCACCACCGCCTCGCGGTCGCGCTCGGAGAGCTCTCCGTCGCCGTCCCCGCGGCGCTGCGCGCGCTGCTCGAAGTCCTGGATGCGGGTGAGCAGCAGCATCGCGTTGTGGGCCACCCGCTGCAGCTCGAGGCGCTCGAGGTCCCTGGTGACCTTCTCGCAGGCCACCCGGCACCAGCTCGCCAGCCGCCGGCGCAGCTTGTCGGAGACGTCGATCCGCGCGAGCACCGGGGCGTCGGCGGCGCCCGGATCGCCGAGGCCTGTCGGGGCGGCGGCGCCCGGCGGATCGCCGGGGCCGATCGGATCGCCGGCGGGCTCGGTGTGGCGCTCGGCCAACGGCGGGGCCGGTGGGCTCCACTCCGTCAGACGCGGCGCGGCGTAGCCGTAGAGCTTCTTAAGGAAGATCTCGCAGTAGCGCACCGGCTGGTCGTTCCAGTTGAAGGTCCTCCCCGGGGAGGCCGCGTAGAGCACCGCCAGGCGCACGGTGTCCGCGCCGACGCGCTCCACCAGCTCGTTGGGGTCGACGACGTTGCCGAGGTGCTTGCTCATCTTGCGCCCCTCCATCCGGATCATCTGGTGCATCAGAGCTTTGGAGAACGGCTCCCGGTGAGGGAGCGGCGGCAGCTGGCCGAGGTCCTGCAGGACCTTGCCGATCAGGCGCTGGTCGAACATGTAGCCGCCGGCGTCCGCGCCCCACACGATCTGCTCCGCCGGCAGCCAGCGTGAGTATTCGGGGTGGCTGAACATCGCGGTCTCGCGGCCCTCGGGTGGGACGCAGATCGGCATCCACATCCACATCCCGTCGACGTGGCAGTCGATTGTGTCCGTCTCGCGACGCGCCGGCCCGCCGCACCTCGGGCAGGCGCATTCGTAGAAGTCCGGACGACGCTCCAGCGGGTTGCCGACGCCGGCGATCTGCAGGTCGTCCGGGAGCTCCACCGGCAGCGCGTCGAGCGGCACCGGGACGGTCCCGCAGGCGGGGCAGTGGATCAGCGGGATCGGGGCGCCCCACGCGCGCTGGCGCGAGATCGCGAAGTCGCGCGCCCGGTAGCGCACCGCGGGACGCGGGGCGGCGCCGGACTTCGACGCCTTCCACCCCATTTTTCCAGGTCGGGTGGGCGTCGGCAGCTTGGCGGCGATCGCGCGGTCGGTGGGGTCGCACTCGGGGATCCCCAGCACCGCGGTCGGACCGAAGCGGGCGTCGACCAGCGGGGAGATTACGATCGGGAGCGTCCCCGCCACGCCGGGGACGGTGGCCAGCGTCCCGGTCTGCACGACCGGGATCTGCTCGGCCTCGCGGTCCTCGCGCCGCCACCCCGCCTCGCGCACCCCCGCGAGCTGTTCGGCGATCCCCGGCTCGGCGACCCAGCGGTCGACGTCGGGGTGCCCTGGGGAGACCGCCACGAAGGCGGCTCTGTCGATCGCGTCGCGGTGAGGGGTGAACACCACCAACCCGCCGCCGTCGAAGGTCGCCGCGTCGAGCTCGACGCCGTCCACCCGCCCGAGCACCGCCCGCTGGGAGCCGGTCGCGGCCTTGTCCCAACCCGGCAGCGCGTCGAGGCCGCGCTCGTTGTCCTCGATGTAGGCGCTGATGCGCATGAACCACTGCGGCAGGCGCACGAAGCGGACCTCGGAGTGGCAGCGCCAGCAGGCGCCGTCCTCGACCTGCAGGGTCGCGAGCACGGTCTGGCAGGAGTCGCACCAGCTCACCTGGGCCTCCTGGCGGTAGACGAGGCCCCGCTGGAGCATCGCTCCGAACAGCCACTGCGTCCAGCGGTAGTGCCCGGGCTGCGACGACACGAAGGTCCGCGCCCAGTCGCACGAGTAGCCGAGCCGCTCGAACTGCCCGCGCATCCGCTCGCAGCAGCGAGCGACCCACTCCTGTGGGGAGATCCCGCGGCGCTCGGCCTCCAGCTCGGCGGGCAGCCCGAAGGAGTCGAAGCCCAGCGAGAACAGCACCGCCCTGCCCCGGGCACGCAGGAAGCGGGCGTAGGCGTCGGCGATGGTGTAGCTGCGGATGTGGCCCATGTGGGCGTCCCCCGACGTGAAGGGGCAGCCGGCGAACACATACGCCGGCTCGCGCTCGTCCTGCGGCGGCGGTGCCGCGAACGCGCCCGACCGCTGCCAGGCGTCCTGCCAGCGAGCCTCGATCGACGCCGGATCGTAGTCGGCGCCGCGAGTGGGGAACGAATTTTTCCTACTGGTGGGTGCCCGTGCGAGACGCTCCCCGTGCACCGAAGCGCCGTCGCGGGGCTCGGAAACCCCTGCACCCGACGGCGAAAGCGGGGCGTTTGCGGAAGTTCGGGAACCGGTCATGATCTCGAAGCTAGCGGATACCGCAGAGGAAGTCTCCAGACAAAATAAAATGCATCGGATATATTGATGTGCGCCTGATGTCCTGCCAGACTCTGGACGGCCGGCCGCCCCACGACTCGAGGCTCATCGAGCGGCGAGCTGTGGAGCGGCCCTGTCTGGGCCGAGAGCCCCGAGCAATGGAGGGAGACGACACATGGCCCGCTGCGCGGTACTGACAAACGATCTGCAGTACGACCTGATCAACAAGAACGACGAGCGCGTCGCGGCGGTGGCGGCGTTTGCGCCGCGGATGACGAGCTTCCTCGACGAGGCGCGCGCGTCGGGGGTGCCGGTCGTGCACCTGCAGCTGATCAACCTCGAGGACGACCCCCACGCGGAGCGCTACGACGGCTGGCTGCCGGCCACCAAGGGCTCTGAGGGAGCGCGCATCGTGGAGGACTTCCTCGCTGACGGCGACGTCTCGTCGAGAAGAACAAGGACAGCGGGTTCTATGAGACCGAGCTCCACGACCGCCTGCAGAGCTCGGGGTCGACACGGTGATCATCACCGGCATGCAGACCCAGATCTGCGTCCAGACCACCGCCGCCGACGCCTTCTTCCGCGGCTACAACGTGATCGTCCCTCCCGACGCCGTCGTCTCCGCCCGCCCCGAGGACCAGGCGCGAGCGCTGGAGTGGCTGGGCTCCTACTGCGCGACGATCATGCCGACCGCCGAGCTTATCGACGCGATCGCGCGTGACGAGCTGCCCGAGTTCAACGTGGTCCCGATCCCATGACCGGCGATCTGATCCAGCTCGACCACGGCACCGGCGGCGGGCATGAGCCAGGAGCTGATCGCGGAGCTGATCGCGCCGCGCCTGGGAGCCGTGCACTCGGGGCGGATGGAGGACAGCGCGGTGCTGGAGCTCGACGTGCAACGCGCATCGCGCGTGACCACCGACTCGTTCGTGGTCGACCCGATCTTCTTCGGCAACGGCGACATCGGCAAGCTCGCCGTCTGCGGGACCGTCAATGATCTCGCCGTCAGCGGCGCGACCCCGCGCTACCTGACGCTGTCGCTGGTGCTCGAGGAGGGCTTCCCGATCGCGGACCTCGCGCGCGTGCTGGACTCGGTGCGCGACGCCGCCGCCGAGGCCCAGGTCCAGGTGGTCGCCGGCGACACCAAGGTCGTGCGCGGCGGGGAGATCGACAAGCTCTTCATCAACACCGCCGGCGTCGGCGAATTCGCGCGTGAGCTCAGCTCGGCATGGCCTGCGTGCGCCCCGGCGACGCCGTGATCGTGACGGGCTGGCTCGGCAATCACAGCATCCACATCCTCTCGCTGCGCGAGGGCCTCGGCTTCGAGCAGCGCATGCTCAGCGACTGCGCGCCGCTGGACGGCCTGGTCTGGAACGTGCTCGAGGACTACGCCGCGCAGGTGCACTGCATGCGCGACATCACGCGCGGCGGGCTGGGGACCGTGCTCAACGAGCTCGCCGACGGCGCCCGCGTCTCGATCCGGTCGAGCAGCGCGGCCTACCGATCCAGCACGAGACCGCGATGGCCGCGGACATGCTCGGGGTCAACCCGCTGTACCTCGCCAACGAGGGCAACATCTGCATGTTCGTCGACGGCGACGCCGCCGAACGACATCCTCGAGCTGATCCGCTGGCACCCGCACGGCCGCGCCGCCCAGATCGTCGGCACGGTCCGCGAGCGCGCCGGCAGCGCCGTCACGATGGGGCGCGCCGACGGCACCGAAGCGGTGGTCGAGCTGCTCTACGGCGCCGAGTTGCCGCGGCTCTGCTGAGGGAGGCCCGCGCGGCCCCTTGACACCGTCGGTCCGCGACCGACCCGCGCCGCGCGGACGAGGATGCCGCGCCGCGTCGATCGCCGCCGAGCGGTGCTGCTGGAGACCCGCCGCTACCAGATCCGCGGGATCGTCCAGGGCGTGGGCTTCAGGCCGTTCGTGTTCCGCACCGCCGAGCGTCACGCCCTCGGGGGCTGGATCCGCAACGACTCCGACGGGGTCGTGATCGAGGTCCAGGGCCGCCGGAGGCGGTGGAGGAGTTCATCGTCGAGGTCCGCACCCAGGCCCCGGCGCTCGCGCGGATCGAGTCGGTGGCATTGGTCGAGCGTCGCTACGACGCGCAGCCGTGCAGCGCTTTGAGATCCAGCTCAGCGAGCGCTCGGGCAGCGCGCGTACGCTGATCTCCCCGGACACCTGCGTCTGCGCGGACTGCCTGCGCGAACTGCTCGACCCCGCCGATCGCCGCTACCGCTACCCGTACATCAACTGCACGAACTGCGGGCCGCGCTACTCGATCATCCGAGGGGTCCCCGTACGACCGCGCGCTGACCACGATGGCGCCGTTTGCGATGTGCGCGCGCTGCGAGCACGAGTACCACGATGTTCCGCGACCGGCGCTTCCACGCGCAGCCGACGGCCTGCTGGGAGTGCGGCCCGCGGGTCGCCCTGGTGCGTCCCGGGCGAGACTCCTCCGCGCAGCCCCGGTGGCGCCGGCCGCGGCGCTCCGGCAGCGGGGGACCCCGCGCGATCGGCGGGCGACCCGCGGGCGACCCGCGGCGACCCGCGGCGCGAGGATCCGGTTGAGCAGACGATCGAGCTGCTGCGCGACGGGGCGATCGTGGCGGTCAAGGGGATCGGGGGCTACCACCTGATGGTCGACGCCCGCAACGAGCAGGCCGTCGCGGAGCTGCGGCGGCGCAAGCGGCGCGAGGAGAAGCCGTTCGCGGTGATGTCCGAGACGCTCGCGGCGGTGCGCGGCTACGCGCGGGTGTCCGAGCACGAGGCCGAGCTTCTGTCGAGCATCGCGCGGCCGATCGTGCTGGTGTCCAAGCGGTCCGACGCGCGCTGGCCGCCGGGGTGGCGCCGGGCAACCGCTGCTACGGGGTGATGCTGGCCTACACGCCGCTGCACCACCTGCTCCTCCGGGACGGCCTCGACACGCTGGTGGCGACCAGCGGGAACGTCTCGGACGAGCCGATCGCGTTCGAGGACCAGGACGCGCTGGAGCGTCTGTCGGGGATCGCCGACGCGTTCCTGGTGGGCGACCGGGAGATCTTCACCCGGGTGGACGACTCGATCGTGCGGGCCGTTTGTATGGGATCTCCACCCGCCCTCTCCCCGCCCGCCCTCTCCCCGCCCGCCTCGTCCCCGCACACCGACAGCGTGGCGACCCCGATCCGGCGGGCGCGGGGCTACACCCCCGAACCGGTGCGGGCGCTGTTCGCGGGGCCCCCGCTGCTGGCGGTGGGACCGGAGCTCAAGAACACGATCTGCGTGTCGCGCGGGGAGGAGCTGTTCCTGAGCCACCATGTCGGGGATCTCAAGAACGAGGAGACGATGCGCTCGTTCGAGCACGCGGTGGAGCACCTGTCGATGCTGCTGGAGGTGGCGCCGGAGGTGATCGCGCACGACCTGCACCCGGGCTACCTGAGCACGCGCTTCGCGCTCGCGCAGGAGCGACTGCCGACGGTGGCGGTCCAGCACCACCACGCGCACATGGCGGCGTGCATGTGCGAGCAGGGGCTCACCGAGCCGGTGGTGGGGGTGATCTTCGACGGCACCGGGTACGGGATCGACGGCAACATCTGGGGCGGGGAGTTCCTGGTCGGCGACTTCGCCGGGTTCGAGCGGGCGGCGCACCTGCGCTACTTCCGCCTCCCCGGCGGGGACAGGGCGGTGGAAGAGCCCTACCGGGTGGCGCTGGCGCTGCTGCACGACGCCTACGGGGGCTCCTTTGAGGCGGTCGACCTGCCGGTCGCTCAGCCGACCGCACCCCGGAGCAGCGGCGGGTGTTCGAGCGGATGCTGCAGACGGGGGTCAACTCCCCGCTGACGTCGAGCATGGGGCGACTGTTCGACGGGGTGGCGGCGCTGCTGGGCGTGCGCGAGCACAGCCGCTACGAAGCGCAGGCGGCGATCGAGCTGGAACAGCTCGTACAGCCGGGCTCGTGGCCAGGGCGCTGCCGTGGGAGCTGTGCGGCGAAGAGCGCTGGCCATGGCTGATCGATCCCGCCCCGATGGTGCGCGAGCTGGTCCGCGAGGCTGCGGCGGAGGGACACGACGGCGGCCGAGCTGAGCCTGCGCTTCCATTGCACGGTGATCGACATGGTCCGCGACACCTGCCTGGCGATCGCGGAGTGCTCGGGCGTGGAGCGGGCGGTGCTCAGCGGAGGTGTCTTCCAGAACGAGCTGCTGCTGCGCGGCTGCCACGACGCGCTGCGGGCGGCGGGCTTTGCGGTGCACACCCACCGCGTGGTCCCCGCGAACGACGGCGGCGTCGCGCTGGGCCAGGCGGCGGTGGCCGGCTGGGCGCTGCGGTGAGCCCCGTGATCCCCCGGGACCGCCTGCCCGCCCACCCCGGCGCGGAGAGCCATCCGCCCGCGGGGTCTCGCGCGGAGAGCCGTCCGCCCTCCGGAGACTGCCTGTCCGCCCACCCCGAGGATCGTTTCGCACAGCTGCACTTCGCCCCGGCGCCGGCGATCAGCGGGCGGGTGCCGGGCCCGCGGTCGCAGCGGATGCTCGCCGAACAGGCGGCGTTGGAGAGCCGGGCGCGCTCGTACCCGCGCAGCGTCCCGATCGCGCTGCAGGAGGGCCGGGGGGCGACGATCCGCGACGTCGACGGCAACACCTACGTGGACTTCTTCGGCGGCGCCGGGACGCTCAACGTGGGCCACGGCAACCCCGCGGTGGCGAGGGCGGCGAGCGAGCAGCAGGAGCGCCTGGTGCACGCGCTGGACTTCCCGACGGCCCCGAAGCTGACGCTGATGCGCCGTCTCAAGCGGCTCCTGCCGGGGTCGCTGGCGCGGACGGCGCGGTTTCACTTCGGCGGACCGACGGGCTCGGACGCGGTGGAGGCGGCGCTGAAGCTGGTGCGGTCCCATACGGGGCGCCGGGCGATGGTGGCCTTCCAGGGCTCCTACCACGGGATGACGGCGGACGCGCTGTCTGTCACCAGCGACGTGGAGTGCGGGGGGCCGCTGGACACGCCGGTGCACTTCATGCCGTTCCCGTACTGCTACCGCTGCCCGCTGGGCCTGCGCCCGGAGTCGTGCGGGCTGGCGTGCGCAAAGCTACTGGAGACCTCTCTCGACGATCCCTACAGCGGCGTCCCGGCGCCGGCCGGTGCGATCGTGGAGGCGATTCAGGGGGAGGGCGGCACCGTCGTGCCGCCCGCGGGTTGGCTGGCGGAGATCCGGCGCGTCACGCGCGAGCGCGGGGTCCCGTTGATCGTGGACGAGATCCAGACGGGGTTCGGGCGGACGGGGACGATGTTCGCGTGCGAAGCCGACGGGGTGACGCCGGACGTGATCGTACTGTCGAAGGCGCTCGGCGGGATCGGTTATCCGCTGTCGGGGATCGCGTACGACGAGACGCTCGACACGTGGCAGCCGGGAGCCCACGTCGGGACGTTCCGCGGCCATCAGGTCGCGATGGCCGCGGGGGCCGCGGCGATCGAGTTCACGGTCGCGATGGACCTCCCGCGGCACGCGGCGCAGCTCGGCGAGCTCGCCGTCGGACTGCTGCGGGAGGCTGCGGCCGGGGACGGCCTGCCTGCGATCGGGGAGGTGCGGGGGCGTGGGCTGATGATCGGGGTGGAGCTGGTGCGCGACCGCGAGACTCGCGAGCCGTGGCCGCAGCTGGCGGCGGCGGTCCGCGCGACGTGCTGTCAGAAGGGCCTGATCATCGAGATCGGGGGCCACTACCGCAACGTGGCGCGCTTCTTGCCGCCGCTGGTGATCTCCCGGGCGCTGCTGGTGCGAGGGATCGAGATCTTCGCGGAGGCCCTGCGGGAGGCCGAACGGGTTCAGCGCCAGCGCGGCACGCACGCGGTCGCGCGGGGGGCGTCGGGAGATCAGGACGCCGGGGTGGGCGTGCCCGATGCGGCGTCGGGAGCAAGCGCGAGCTGATCGCTCTCGAACACGACGCCGAGCGGCTCCAGGACGACGCGGCGCGGTCCGTCGTGCACGACGCCGGCGACGAGCGCCTGCAGGCCGACTCCCCGAGCGACCTGCACCACTCGGGTGCCGTGTCCGGGGCGGCAGTAGACGGCGAAGCCGACCCCCATGTTCAGCGTGCTGTAGGCCGCGGCGGGGTCCATCGCGGCGTGCTCGGCGAGGAACTCGAGCACGGGCGGCACGGGCGGGAGGGCGTGGATCGCATAGGTGAGCTCGCGCCGGGGGCGCATCAGCTTGAGCAGGCCGTGCCCGGTGATGTGGCTCAGATAGGCGATCGTGACCTGCTCGTCGGCGAGCAGCGCGCGGACGAGCTCGACGTACAGCGCGCTCGGCCGCAGCAGGGCCTCGCCGAGGCCCTCGCCGTCGGGCAGCGTCGTCGCGAGCCCGTCCGGGAGCCCCTGGGCGACCCGGCGCGCGAGCGAGGCCCCGTTGGCGTGCAGCCCGTTGGAGGCGATCAGCACGATCTCGTCGCCGGCGGCGAGGTCGGCGCCGAGGAGCGGCTCGCCCGGCGGCGGCACGAACCCGAGGGCGCTGCCGGCGAGCTCGATCTCGTCGGGGGCCAGGAGATCCGACAGCGACGGCGACTCGCCCCCGCCCCAGGCGCAGCGGGCGTCGTCGCAGGCCCGGCGCCAGCCCTGCAGCAGGGCGGCGGCGCGCTCGGTGTGCTCGTACCAGGCGCTGGACCCGGTGGCGAAGTAGGCGTTGACGACGAGTGGCAGGGCGCCGACGCAGATCAGGTCGTTGAGGATCGCGGCGACGGTGTCGTAGGCGACGTGGTCGAAGCGGTTGGCGCCGGTCAGCTGGAGGTGTTCGCGGGCGAGGATCGACTTGGTCCCAAGGGTCTCCAGCACGAACGCCAGCGTGCTGCCGGCGAAACGCAGCACGAAGGCAGGCTCGCCGCGGGACTCGTCCAGTGCGCGGCCGCCCGCCGCCGCGAGCCACCGCGAGGTGCCGAGCGCCTCCTCCAGCGCCCTTCGCTTGGAGGCGTCGAGCACCGCGTAGTCGACGCCGGCCCGCCGGTAGGCGCTGTGGAGATCGTCATCCGGCGCGGGGTCCGTCACTCCCGCAGCCTACCCAGTGGCCGGACGCGCTCGCCTCCGGTCAGGGCCGCATCTGGCCGGACGCGCTCGCCTCTGGTCAGGGACGCCTATTGGTCAGGCGCGCTCGCCTCCGGCCAGGGACGACTACTGGTCAGGCGCGCCGGCGCACCAGGCAGGTCGTCGCCAGCCATGTGCCGGGCTGCCCGGTGGGGGTCAGTGGGAAGGCGATGTCATCGAGCAGCGCCCACATCTGTGTTCGGCGGTCGGTGTCCACCCAGGTGGGCGCCCAGCGGGTGAGATCGGCCTCCTCAAAGGCCGTCTGCAAGGCTTCGCTGACGGCCTGCACCCCGGGGGTGCGAATCCTGTTGCGTTTGCGAAAGCGCAGCAGGCAGTGATCGGAGGCGATCACCTCCGTAACCTCCGGATGGTCGGGGCGCGCGACGCGGATACGCATACCTACACCGTAGTGACTCCATGGCGATTGCTATGGTAATTACAGTTTCCCCAACGACGGTTCAGCCCGCAAGCTGCTCTACCTCGCGATCACCAACGCCCAGCGCACCTGGCGACACACCTGATGGAACCAAGCGCTCGTCGCCTCTTGTCTCCATTTCGGCGACCGGGCTCCCGGCGCCACGATCTTGAGATTCACCCATTCATACCATCAGAGGTAACTGTTACAATAACCCACAGCGCACAGAAAGTGCGACGCTCTGGGGACTCGAGCCGGTCATCAGTTTGAGTATTTTGTTTCTGACTACTTGACTCGTATAGCTTTGATATGCTTAGAGCGCCTAACAAAAGTGTTGGAGTTGTTTGAGGCATATGCGTGCGCAGGCGAGGGTGAGCATGGCTTCGTGGATGTCGGCGCGGCGGGCGTGTCGGCGCGCGAGGTAGCGGTGGGCGTGTAGCCAGGAGATGGTGCGCTCTACGACCCATCGGTCGCGTCCCAGCCCGGATCCGTGTTGGCTGTTCCGTTTGGCGATCTTGGGCGTGATTCCGCGCTCGCGCAGCTCTCGGCGGTGGTGTTTGGAGTCATACGCCCGGTCGGCATACAGGCGTCGTGGCCGGAACTTGCCGTGACGGCCGGTCGGCGGGACACGATCAACCAGCTCGGTCAGCTGCGTGATGTCGTGGCGGTGCCCACCAGTGAGTGTGAACGCGAGCGGCGTGCCTTTGCCATCGACGATCAGATGGTGCTTGCTGCCAAGGCGAGCGCGGTCGACTGGCGAGGGGCCGGTTTGCTCGCCCCCCCTTTGGCCCGCACATGCGAGCTATCAACGACTGCCCTTGACCAGTCAAGCTGGTCGGCGTCGTGAAGCTCGTCCAACAGCACTTGGTGCAGCCGGCTCCAGACGCCGGCTTCGTTCCATTCATGCAGTCGCCGCCAACACGTCATCCCTGACCCACAGCCCATCTCTTGGGGAAGATCCTCCCACGGTATCCCCGTTTTCAAAACAAAGATGATCCCTGTCATCGCCGCTCGGTCAGGCACCCGCGGACGCCCCGTGACCTGCGGCTCACGCACCGGCAAAAGCGGCTCGATACGAGCCCACAACCCATCAGGAAGCAAAGGTTTCGCCATGACGCAGGACTTCGACAGCCCCACCACGAACCCTACCTTCTGTTAGGCGCTCTTATGCAGGATCGCTGTCGGCGTATTGATCTTCCCGACATCGTGGATGGCGGCCGCGGTGCGGATCCGGGCGATCTCGGCGCGGGGGAGGCCCATCCGCCTAGCGATCATCCACGCGTGTCTGGCCACCCTGCGGGAGTGACCGTGAAGGTAGGGGTCGCGCGTCTCGATCCCCGCGACCAGCCGCTCCAGCAGCTTGGCGCGCTCCTTGGTGCTCAGGCCATCCACGTCACGACGCGGCGTTTCGCCGATCGGCCCAAGCGTGTCCAGCGCGGACGCCAGCCGCTGCTGGGTGCGCAAGCGACGCAGGTACCCCCAGACCATCAACTCACTGAACAGCAGGTCTCCAGAGCCAGACCGCTTCTCCCATATCATGCGACCCAATTGCGAAGCGCACAGCGAAAGCCCCATCCCCAGGAGCACGCCGAGGACGGCGGAGGAGATCGTTCTCGAAGCGCGCAGCCACCAGACGATCGCGATCGGAGCGCCGGCGACGAGCAGCGTGGCGACGGCCACCTGTGCGAGCCGCTTGACGGATGGAGCCAGACGCTGGCTTGCCAGAGCCGGCCGACCATGGCCCGCCGCGCTCGCGTCCCGGGGAGCGCGCCACTGAGGGCGCGCCCGTCGCCTGGCCAAGGTGCTCCGAGCTCGCCGGAGGCGAACTATTTGGAGCATCTCAGGATTCCATCTGCCACGGGCACCAGCCGAATCTGTTGGTCGGTGCCTCGGGCACCAGCCTGTTGGGTCGGCAGCCGGGCGGTCTCGGGGAGATCCCTGGCTTTGCGTCCCCGCCTCGCGACGGGTTTGCCCTGAGCGACGGTTCTTGGGCCACCATCGACCGGCTGTTGGGGCGGACTTGAGCCTCATTTCCGAATTGGACAAATGATCTAATACGACCGCCCAGACGCTTCGGTGACGATCCGGAAGATAACCGGCTACGGCGTGAACTTGACGGTGATGACGTCCCCGTCGGACATGACGTAGTCGCGGCCCTCCAGGCGCAGGGTGCCGCGGTCGCGGGCGCCGGCGTAGCCGCCGGCGTCGACGAGGTCCTGCCAGCCGATGACTTCGGCGCGGACGAAGCCCTTCTGGATGTCGGAATGGATCTCCCCGGCGGCGTGCCACGCGGTGAGACCCTGGCGCAGGTGCCAGGACTGGGCGGGCTTGGCCTCGCCGGCGGTGAAGAACACGATGAGCTGCAGCAGCGCGAAGGCGCCGCGGATCACGCGGTCCAGGGGTGCATGGGATTCCGATCGATCGGGCCGGTCGAGGTCCGGTCTCCCCGGGCCCGACTCCCCGGGTGGCAGGGAGTACAGCTCGGCGCGCATGGCGGCGGCGTCCTCGTCGTCGAGCTCGGCGAGCTCGGCCTCGATGCGCGCGGAGACCGCGACGACCCCGGCCCCGTGGGCGGCGGCGTGGGCGGCGATGACGTCGGGGACGTGGTCGGAGCCCTCGTCGACGTTGGCGACGAACAGGACGGGCTTGGCGGTCAGCGAGCCGAGGTCGCGGGCGGCGTTGGGGGCGTCGGGGGGCACGGGGACGGTGCGCGCGGGGCGCCCGGCCTGCAGCGCGGCGATCACCTCGCCGAGCCACCGCTCCTCGGCGATCGCGGCGCGGTCTCCCCCGCGGGCGGTGCGAACGACGCGCTCGGACCGCCGCTCGGCCTGCTCGAGGTCGGCGAGCGCGAGCTCGGTCTCGATGGTCTCGATGTCGCGCAGCGGGTCGACGCGGCCCTCGGGGTGGACGACGCCGTCGTCGCGGTGGGCGCGGACGACGTGGACGATGGCGTCGGTCTCGCGGATGTTGGCGAGGAAGCGGTTGCCGAGGCCCTCCCCCTTGTGCGCCCCGGCGACGAGCCCGGCGATGTCGTGGAAGTCGATCGTGTCGTAGACGATCTCCGAGGCCCCGAGGGTGGCGGCGACCTGGTCGAGTCGTCGGTCCACGACCGGCACGACGGCGACGTTGGGCTCGATCGTGGTGAACGGGTAGTTGGCGGCCTCGGCGCCGGCCTTGGTGAGGGCGTTGAACAGCGAGGACTTACCGGCGTTGGGCAGCCCGACGATGCCGATGCGGGTGCTCATCCGGGGGTGCCCATCGTGGATCGTCCGCGCGGGCCAGCCGCGCGCGAAGCGCGTGGGCGCGGGGCCTCGGGTGGGCGGGCCACCAGACAAGCGCGGGGGGCGCGGGGCCTCCCGGTGGGCGGGCCATCAGACAAGCGCGGGGCGCGCGGAATCATCGCGCCACCGCCGCGGCGGCTGTGCCCAGCAGCGCGCCGGCGAGGACGTCGGAGGGGTAGTGGACGCCGAGGTACAGGCGCGACAGCGCGAGGTTCGCGGCAAGCGCGTACAGCGGAGCGCTCGGCAGCCCGAGCCGTGCGTACGCGAGCGCCCCGGCGAACGAGGTGGAGGCGTGGGCGCTGGGGAAGCTGAGCCGCGTGGGAGTCGAGGTCAGCGCCGGCAGGCCCGGCAGCTCGGGGCGGGGGCGGCGGACGATGAGCTTCAAGCCGGTGTTCAGCGCGTAGACCCCGGCGACGGTGGCGGTTGCCCGACGCCAGCCCACCCGGCGGTCGGGGTCGGCAAGCAGCGATCCGGCCGCTCCGAGGGCCAGCCACAGCGCCCCGTGCTCGCCCAGCCGCGAGAGGCCCGCGACGGCACGGTCCGCCGCGGGAGAGTGCCCGCGGGTGCGTGCCGCGCACAGCAGCCGCCGGTCCAGGTCGTAGAGACTATGGCGCGCACTGCGCAAAAAGAACACGGTCCCTCACAGGCGCCGACCTCGGTCAGGCGCCGAAGCCGACGCGCTGATCGTCGATCTCCGAGCGGACATAGACGACCTGGGAGAGATCGAGGCGCACGGGCCCGTCCTCGCTCTGCAGCTCGTGCCAGCCGCCGCCGCCGAGCGACTTGTGCAACTCACCCAGCTGCTCTTCGCTGACGCGCAGCGCCAGCACCTGACCGCCTTGGAAGCCGACGCTGACGCGGATCGAGGACGGCATCAGTGCACCGCCTCGCTGCGCCGACCCGGCTCGACACGCTCGCGGTGGGCCGGCTGGACGATCTCGACGAGCACGCGCCCGGTCTCCTTGGGCTTCAGGAACGCGACGCTGCTGCCGCCGATCCCGGGGCGGGGAACTCTGTCGATCGGCGTCAGCCCCGTCTGCTCCAAGGCGGCCAGGGCGGCCTGCACGTCGGCCACCTGGTAAGCCACATGGTGCAGCCCCGGGCCGCGCTTGACGAGGAACTTGCCGACGGGGGTGTCGGGCCCGAGTGGGGCGAGCAGCTCGACGTGGTTCTCGCCGACGTCCAGCAGGACGGCCTCGACGCCCTGCTCGGACACGACCTCGCGGTGGGCGACGTCGAGCCCAAAGACGTCGCGCCACAGCTCCAGCGCTGCCTCGATCTCCGTGACGGCGATTCCAATGTGATCGATCCTGTCAAGCACCTGTGGGAGTGTATATCTGTCCCGGCCCGTCGATGGTCGGGCCGGACCCTGCCGTGGTCGGGTGGGATCCCGCGACGGTCGGGCCGGATCCCGCGACGACCTGCCCCGACCCGCCGACGGACGGGCTGGACCCCGCGGTGGTCGGGTTGGACCCCGTGACGGTCGGGCCGGGCACGACCTCGCCGCGACCCGCGGGTCCGTCCAGCGCTGTCGCCGCGACGACCCGCAGGCCGACCCCAGGAGCGCGCTCCAGGCGGGGGGTGCCGGCCATGATGCGGTCGATGGCGTCGCGGTCGAGGACCTCGTGCTCGAGCAGCTCGGCGGCGAGCGCGTCGAGCTGGCGGCGGTGGGCGAGGATCATCTTCAGCGCGGCACGGCGGGCTTCCTCGACCATGTCCTGGCGCTCCTCGTCGCGGATCCGCAGCGTGGACTCCGAGAGCTGGACGTTGCCTTCGGGGGAGCGCCCGACGCCGGCGTTGCCCATCGCGAAATCGTGGATCATCGAGTGGGCGATGTCGGCGACGCGCTTGAGGTCATCCGAGGCGCCGGTGGTGATCGCGCCGAAGACGACCTGCTCGGCGACGCGGCCACCGAGCAGGACGGTCATGTAGTCCATCAGCTCCTCGCGGGTCTTCAGGTAGCGGTCCTCGGCGGGGAGGTTCAGGGTGTAGCCCAGCGCACGGCCGCGCGGGACGATCGAGATGCGGTGCACGCGGTCGACCGACGGCAGCAGCTCGCCGCACAGCGCGTGGCCGGCCTCGTGGAAGGCGACTACGCGCTTCTCGTGGTCGTTGAGCACGCGGTGCGACTGCGCTCCGGCGATCACGCGCTCCAGCGCCATGTCGAAGTCCTGCGCCCCGATCCGCGCGGCGCGCCGCCGCGCGGCGAAGATCGCGGCCTCGTTGCAGATGTTCGCGAGGTCGGCCCCCGCGAGGCCGCTGGTCTGCTGGGCGACGAGCTCCAGGTCGACGTCGTCCAGCGGCTTGTCACGGGTGTGGACGGCGAGGATCCCGTGGCGCCCCTTGACGTCGGGTGGCGCGACGAGCACCTGGCGGTCGAAGCGCCCGGGGCGCAGCAGCGCGGGGTCGAGCTTCTCCAGCAGGTTCGACGCGGCGATCACGACGAGCTGCCCGCGCGAGACGAAGCCGTCCATCTCGACCAGGAGCTGGTTGAGCGTCTGGTCCTTCTCGCCGGAGATGTCCATCCCGCGGTGGCCGCCGACGGCGTCGAGCTCGTCGATGAAGATGATCGCGGGCTCGTGCTTGCGGGCCTCGGCGAACAGCTTGCGGATGCGGGCGGCGCCGAGCCCGGCGAACATCTCGACGAAGGAGGCGGCGGACTGGGCGAAGAACTGCGCGCCGGACTCGTGCGCGACGGCCTTGGCGAGCAGCGTCTTGCCGGTCCCGGGCGGGCCGTGGAGCAGGATCCCCTTGGGGACCTGTGCCCCTAGCTTCTCGAACTGCGCGGGGTCGCGCAGGAACTCGACGATCTCCTGCAGCTCGGCGCTTGGCCTCTTTGACCCCGGCGATGTCGTCCCACCCGACCGACTGGTCCGACGCGGGCTTGATCTGCTGGGGCTTGACCCGCGGCATGACCTTCAGCGTGCGCCACATCAGGTAGACGAGCGCGGCGAAGAACACGATCATCACGACCGGCTCCCACTGCTCGGCCCGCTTCCTGGATGTGCTGGACGATCGACGGGTGGGGCGCTTCGGGAGCCGGAACGAGCGCGACGGTCTGCGGCGTCGTATGGACGGTGTTCGCGGCCAGCAGCGCGGCGGTGAGGTGCCGCGGCAGCCCGGCGACCGCGGCCTGCGCCGCGTGCCACGCCACCGTCAGTTCGGTGCTCAATTCGGCGAGCACGCCGCTCCAGTCACCCTCCTTCGCTGTGTGTCATTCATCCGCTGGCCTATTGCTGCCGACTCCTGTTGCTGCTGCCGACTCCTAGTGTTGCTGCCGACTCCTGCTGTTGCTGCTGCCGACTCCTGCTGCTGCGACTGCCGACTCCTGGTGCTTCAATCGTCTACCGACCCTGCGAACCAACCTCTACCCGTTTGGCAGGGATTTACTCTCCCGAGCTTTCGTCGCCAAGGAGAGAACGGGCGAGATCGCGGAAAAATTCCGCGGCGAAGGCGAGGTCGCGGACGTCGATGCGCTCGTCGGCGGCGTGGATCAGCGGCGCGCTCTCCAGCAGCGACTGGTGGCGCTGGGGAAAGAAGCCGTAGGCGACGCACTCGGGGAAGGCGGCGCGGAAATGGCGCGAGTCGGTGAAGCCGGGCAGGACCACCGGCACGACCTCGGCGCCGGGGTCGCGCGCCGCGACCCAGGCGCGCGATCGCATCCATCAGCGAGGAGTCCACCGGCGAGCGGTTGCCGACGACGCGCTCGGTGAACTCGATGCGAAGGAGCCGTCCGATCGCCGAGCACCTCGGCGATCGCGCGCGGCACCTCGGGCTCGCCGAGGCCGGGGGGCACGCGGCAGTCGACCTTCAGCTCGGCGCGGCTGGGGATCACGTTGATCTTCTCCGACGCCGCTGATCCGGGTGGGCGTGAACGTGACGCCGAACATCGGCTCGAACATCGTCGCCAGCCGCGGGTCGGCCGCGCCAGGCGCGCGAGCGCGCCGCCGCGGGATCGTCGGGGTCCTCGCCGATCCCGCGCAGGAACGCGCGCGGGCTCGGCGGTCAGCTCGATAGGAGGGCTGGCGCGCGGCCAGGCGCTGCAGCAGCGGCCCCATCTTCAGCAGCGCGTTCTCGCCCGACCTTCGGCATCGAGGCGTGGCCGGCGACGCCCGTCGGTGGTGACGGTGAAGCGGAAGACCCCCTTCTCGGCGCAGCAGACCCCGTAGCTGGCGCCGGCCGCCATACTCGAACACGCGCGCCGCCGCCCTCGTTGACGAGCAGATCGCAGCGGACCTTGTCGGGATGGGTCTGCGGTGATCCATTCGGCGCCCAGCTCGCCGCCGGTCTCCTCGTCGACGACCGCCACGATCAGCAGCTCGCCGCGCGCCGGACGCCAGCCCGAGCGCGCCAGCGACGCCGCGGCGGCGACCTCGGCGGCGACCTGGGACTTCATGTCCAGCGCGCCGCGCCCCCAGATGCAGCCCTCGGCGAGCGTCGCCCGACCACGGGTCGTGGCGCCACTCGCCGGGGTCGGCGAGCACGGTGTCGACGTGCCCGAGGTAGCACAGCGTCGGGCCGGGGCGGGCGGTCGGAGCGGGCTCGCGTCAGCCGCGCCACGAGGTTGGGGCGCCCGGGCTCGGCGCCGAGCAGCTCGCACTGAAAGCCGGCGTCGGAGAGGATGCGCCAGCAGGTACTCCTGCGCGGGCGCTCGTCGCCGGGCGGGTTGACGGTGTTGAAGCGGATCAGCTCCCGCAGCAGCTCCTGCGGCCTCGGCGGCGAGCGTCGACGCTTCGCGGGTGCCGGGCCCTCCCTCGCTCATGTGCCGATCGCCACCATCGGAGATCCCTCGATGTCCGCCCGGCACTTTCGGCTCGGTGCGTCCTTGCCCCCGCTCGGTCCACGCTCGCCCTATGCGTGATGCGACACGTGCTCACCCGGTGATCGTACGCCGATCCCGGCGCGCCCCGGGCACGGCGGCGAGCAGTTCGCGCGTATAGGGATGGCGCGGGGCGCGGTAGAGCGCCTCGTTGGCCGCGAGCTCGACGATCTTGCCCGGCGTGCATGACGGCGACGCGGTCGCACATGTAGCGCACGACCGAGAGGTCGTGGGAGATGAACAGCAGCGTCAGGCCCGAGCTCGCGTTGCAGCTCGCGCAGCAGGTTGAGGATCTGCGCCTGGATCGAGACGTCCAGCGCGGAGACCGGCTCGTCGGCGATCAGCAGCTCGCGGCTTCAGCGCCAGCGCGCGCGCGACGCCGATCCGCTGGCGCTGGCCGCCGGAGAACTCGTGGGGGTAGCGGTTGTAGTGCTCGGGGTTCAGGCCCACCATGTCCATCAGCTCGCTGCACCCGGCGCCGGCGCTGCCCGGCCTCGCGCTCCAGGCCGTGGATCGCGAACGGCTCGGCGACGATCGAGCCGACGGTCTTGCGCGGGTTCAGCGACGAGTAGGGGTCCTGGAAGACCATCTGCATCTCGCGGCGCACCGCCTTCAGCGGCGCGCCGCGCAGGCGCGTGATGTCCCGGCCCGTCGAAGCGGACCTCGCCGGCGGTGGGGTCGAGCAGGCGCATGATCAGCCGCGCGGTGGTGCTCTTGCCGCAGCCGGTCTCGCCGACGAGCCCGAGCGTCTCGCCGCGCCGAGCACCTCGAAGCTGACGCCGTCCACGGCCTCGACCGCGCCGACGCGGCGCTGGAAGAGCGACGCCGCGGGTGAGCGGGAAGTGCTTGACGAGGTCGCGCACCTGCACCAGCGGCTCCCCGGCTAGCCAGCGGGTCGCTACGCGGGCCCGCTACTCCGCGGGGATCGTCGGCGGGCGACGAGCTCGGCCTGCGCAGCCTCGGGCGTCGCGCCGCTAGAGCACGCCACGCTGGTGGGTCGGGCTCCTCGGGCACGCGGCTCGCAGCTCGCGGGGTCGATGCGCGCGTGGTCGGGCTGGGCGTAGGGGCAGCGCGGATGGAAGTGACAGCCCGAGGGCGGGTGGATCAGGCTCGGCGGGCGGCCTTCGATCGGCACCAGCGGCTCCTCGCGCGGGCGCTCTAGCGTGGGGATCGAGCGCAGCAGGCCCCACGTGTAGGGATGCTGGGGCGCCGAGAACAGGATCTCGGTCGGGGCGGCCTCGACGATCCGCCCGGCGTACATGACCGCGACGTCGTCGGCCATCTCGGCGACCACCCCGAGGTCGTGGGTGACGAGCACGATCGCCATCCCCAGCTCGCGCTGCAGGCGCGCACAGCAGCGCGAGGATCTGCGCCTGCACGGTCACGTCGAGCGCGGTCGTGGGCTCGTCGGCGATCAGCAGCTTGGGGTCGTTGGCGAGCGCCATCGCGATCATCACGCGCTGGCGCATCCCGCCGGAGAGCTCGTGCGGGTAGGCTTGTCGATGCCCGCCCGCCCCGCGGTGCCCGCCGCCCCGGGGATCCCGACGAGCTCCAGCAGCTCCATCGCGCGCGCCCGCGCCTGGGCCTTGGGGATCTCGCGGTGGGCGCGGAGCGCCTCGACGAGCTGGCGGCCGACGCGGTACAGCGGATGCAGCGACGACAGCGGGTCCTGGAAGATCATCGCGATCTCGTTGCCGCGGATCGCGCGCATCTGTCGCTCGGAGAGGGCCAGCAGGTCGCGGCCCTCGAACAGGATGCGCCCGGAGATGCAGGCCCCCTGCGCGCGCGTGAGGCCCATGATGGTCAGTGCGGACGACGTCTTGCCCGAGCCCGACTCCCCGACGATCCCGAGCGTGCGCCCGCGCGTGAACCTCGTAGTCGATCCCGTCCACGGCGTGCACGATCCCATCCTCGGTCGGGAACTCCACGCGCAGGCTCCTCCACGCGCAGCAGCGGATGGCAGCTCACTAGAAGCGGACCCGGGGTCGAGATAGGCGTAGGAGATGTCGACGAGGATGTTCGCGACGACGATGAACAGCGCGGCCAGCAGCACGGTGCCCTGGACGATCGGGAAGTCCGAGTGCACGATCGCGTCGTAGTTCAGGCGCCCGACCCCGGGGATGTCGAAGACGGCTTCGACCAGCAGCGCCCCGCCGAGCAGCGTGCCGAGGTCCAGCCCGAGCACGGTGACGATCGGGGTGATCGCCGAGCGCACGCCGTGGCGCAGGATCACGCGCCGCTCGGGCAGGCCCTTGGCGCGCGCGGTGCGGATGTAGTCCTGGCCGAGGACGTCGAGCAGGCTGCCGCGCAGGAGGCGCGCGTAGACCGCGGCGAAGGTCGCGGCGAGCACGAGCCACGGCAGGATCAGCGAAGTGAACCATTTCCAGGGGTCGCTGCTGAAGGCGACGTAGCTGCCGGCGCCGGGGAAGATCTTGAGCTTGCCGATGTCCGAGGCGAACAGGAACAGCGCGATCAGCCCGAGCCAGTATTCGGGCGCGGAGACGAACACGAGCGCGGTCCCCATCGCGGCGCGGTCCAGCCACGTGCGCCGCCGCACGGCGGAGACGATCCCGATCGCAGACGCCGCTCACCAGCCAGATCACGGCGGCGCCGGCGGCGAGCGAGATCGTCGCGGGGAGGCGTTCGGCGATCAGGCTCTTGACGGAGGCGCTGCTGTAGTAGCTGTAGCCGAGGTCGAAGTGCAGGAACACCCCCTTCATGTAGTCGTAGAACTGTGTGTAGCAGCGGCCTGTCGAGGCCGAGCTCGCGGCGGATATAGGCGATCGTCTGCGGGCTCGGGTTGCGCCCGGCGCGCAGCCGCGCGGGGTCGGCGGAGGGCAGGATGTCGAACAGCACGAACGTGATCGCCGCGACGATGAACAGCAGCGCTACGCCCCAGAGCACGCGGCGGATGATGTAGCGGGTTATTGCACTGCTCTCCCGTTCGAGTCCAGGCCGATCACGTTGGGTTGGCACACCCGATCGGACGGGGCCGCCTTCGCTCAATCTGTCTCGCTCACGCCACCCCACGCTTTTACTTCAGCGAGGTGAAGTCGTAGTCCCATGCGCCGTTGTTCCAGAGCTGGTTGACGCCGGCGACGTTCCTGCCCTCGACGTTGGCCTGGCTGACGAACACGCTCCGGGGCGGCGACGGCCTGGGCGACGAGCATTTCGTCGATCTTCGCCCATGCCTGCGCGCGCGACGGTTCGCCGACGACCAGCTCGGCCTGTTCCATCGCGGCGTTGATCTGGGGGTTGTTGACCTGGCCCCAGTTGGCGTTGCCGCTGGGGGATGATGGCGGGCCCGTAGAACGGCACGAACAGCACGGTCTGCGGATCGGCGAAGTCGCGGGTCCAGCCGACGTTCGGGGCAGACGTCGATCTCCTGGGCGGGGACGCCGCAGTACTTTTCGATACATGACCGCCTTGTCGACCAGGCTGAGGTGAGTTTTGAAGCCGAGGCTCTGCAGCGCCTGGTTGACGATCTGGGCGGTCCCTTCGTTCGGGTTCGCCGGTGACGCCGACGACCTGGAGGGTCTTGCGGCCGGTGTACTTCCCGCTCGGGTAGCCGGCGAGCTTCATGTACTTTTCGGCGACCGCCATGTCGCCTTCGGGGTGTTCGTTGTAGTCGAGCTTCGGGCCGGCGGCGCCGCCGGCCTGTTCGATAGCCGGCGACGCCGGGGTAGAGGAAGTGGGTCATCGGCGCCGCCACGAGCGCGCCGCCGCGGACCTTGACGATCGCGTCGCGGTCGAGCGCGGCCCACACGGCCTTGCGCAGGTTCACGTTGGTGAACGGGCCGTGGGCGTTGTTCAGCGAAGCGTAGTAGGTGCCGCGCGCCCGGCGTGAAGGTGATCTGCTGGGGGTAGTGTTCGTAGGCTTCTCTGACGATCGACTGCGCCGGCGGATCGTTCTGCGACGATGTCTTCGCCCTTGAGCACCTGCTGGCCGATCACGGTCGGTTCTGGCCGCCGATGTTGATGTTGATCTGGTTCGAGGTAGGCGGGCCGGAAGTCGGTGTGGGGGTTCCAGTTGGGGTTGCGCACGAGCGTCGCGGACTTGCCCGGCTGGTAGCCGATCCCGAGGAACTTGCCGGCGCTGTTGGACTTGAGCATGTAGGGCCCGGTCGCGACGAGGTATTCGGTGCCGTACGTCGTGGGCTGGTGGGCGTCGAGCGGCTTGGCGAATTCCGGCGGCACGGGCGCGGACAGCGGCAGGCTGAGCGCGCCCGCGAGGATCGCGGCGGTCGGCTTGGTCAGATGGAAGACGATCGTTTCGGGGTTGGGCGTTTCGATTCCTGCAATCGGGCCGCCGTTGGCCTTTTCGGCGCCGACGATGTCGCCGAAGTAGGGGGTGAAGTAGGGGTTGGCGACGTTCGGGTTGGCGCCGCGCTCGATCGCGTAGGCGACGTCGCCGGAGTTGACTTCGCGGTTGACCGGCGGGCTGAAGTAGATGTGGCGCTTGATGTGGACGGTGACGGTCCGGCCACCGTTTGCGACGATCGGCGGGCCGGAGGCGACGTCGGGTTCCAGTTTGGAGGCGGTTGGGTGGATAGGAGTACAGCGGGCGCTGGGTCGCATACATCACGGTGTAGTCCTCGCGGAGTACGTGGAGCCCGGGTCGAGGTGTTCGAAGTCGGCTTCCTGGTCAGACGGTGAGCACCCCGCCGCGGCGCTTGCCGTAGAGCTGCTGGCCGCTGGGCGACTCGCCCTGCTTGAGCGGGACACTGGCGGCGCCGGCGGTGGTGGCGGAGGTGCCGCTGGTGGTGCCCGAGCCGCAGGCGGCGAGCACCAGGGCGAGCAGACCGGCGACCAGGACGGCGACGGGACGGCTGCCGACGACGAGCGGCGGCGTCTGTGGCGGTGGTCGAGCATCCTCTTTATCTCCTCATGTGATTGGGGTCCGGCGAACATTTGCGATGCACGCGCCTCGGGGGCGCTGGAAAGCGAAAGCTCATATGGCCCCTGCCCGCGGGTTCAGAGCGTCCTGGAGGCCGTCGCCGAGCAGGTTGAAGGCGAGCACGGTGAGCAGCAGGGCGAGGCCGGGGAAGGTCATGTACCACCAGGCGGTGTTGAAGATCGGGGTGGCCTCGGCGAGCATCTGCCCCCAGCTGGCGGTGGGGGGCGGACGCCGACGTTCAGAAACGAGAGCGCGGCCTCGAGCAGGATGTTCAGCGGGATCAGGAGGCTCGCGTAGACGATCAGCGGCGCGGCGAGATTGGGGAGGATCTCGCGGAACACGATGCGCGCGTTGGAGGCGCCCAGCGAGCGAGCGGCGACGACGAACTCCTGCTCGCGCAGCGAGAGCACCTGGCCGCGGACGATGCGCGCGATGTACGTCCAGGTGAACAGCGCGACGATCGCGATCGATCGTGGAGACGCCCGGCTGGATCAGCCCTTTGACGCAGCCGCGCACCCCGCAGGCGGCGCCGAGGCCGAGGCCGAGCAGCAGGATCGGGAAGCACAGCACGACGTCGGTGGCGCGCGAGAGCAGCGTGTCGACCCAGCCGCGGTAGAAGCCGGAGAGCAGGCCGACGACGGTGCCGATCGCGGTCGCGATCGCGGTGCCGACGATGCCGACCGCGAGCGACACGCGGGTGCCGTAGACGACGCGCGCGAAGCACGTCGCGCCCGAGCTGGTCGACCCCGAAGGGGTGCGCGACGCTCGGCCCGAGCGGGCTGCCGAAGGCGTCGGTGGCGTTGGGGTTCTGGACGTATGGGCCCGGGGACGCCGGCGACCGCGACGATCAGCGGCGCGGCGAGCGCGACGACGACCAGCAGAACACGATGAAGCCGAGCGAGACGAGCGCGACGCGGTCTGCGCGAAAGCGCCGCCAGAACAGCTGCCAGGGCGAGCGCGCGGCGATCTCCCCACCGGCGTCGAGCAGCTCGACGCGGCCGGCCTCGTCGGAGCGGCCGCGACGGGCGGGACCTTGTAAAAGGATGTCGGCGGCGCCCGTTGTCATCTGTCAGCGACCTTGGACCCTGCCGACTCTGCCCGGCTCCCCGGACGCTGCCGACCACTGTTTGCCCGGCACCGGTACCCGGCCGGCCCCGGCGCGCGTGATGATGTGTCTCTAATGTGGATCACCAGCAGTACAAGTTCGACGCCCGGCGGGCGGTGCCTCCTGTGAAAGAGACACGCATGTGGACGTAGACAAGCTGTTCGAGCCCGACGCCGAGGAAGGCGGCGCCCCTGCCGGGAGATGGGCTCCGCGACCGCCGGACGGCACGGACGTAGCCGAGGGACCCGCAGCCGGCCCGGCGATTCCTCCCGGCGGATGCACGGCCAGGCCGCGGAGCAGACGCCCGCCCGCTGGCGGCGCGGGTGCGGCCGAGCGGCCTGGAGGAGTTCGTGGGCCAGACCCACCTGCTGGGCGAGGGCTCCGGGCTGCGCACGGCGATCGAGCAGGGCCACCCGCACTCGATGGTCCTGTATGGCCCGCCGGGCTCGGGCAAGACGACGCTCGCGCGGATGGTGGCGGAGCGGTCGCGGGCGGCGTTCGAGGAGCTCAGCGCGGTGCAGGCCGGCCGCGCGGAGGTGCGGGAGGTGCTGGAGCGGCGCGGCCCACCGCCGGGCGACGAGCGGCGAGGCGACGGTGTTCTTCCTGGACGAGATCCACCGCTTCAACAAGGCCCAGCAGGACGCGCTGCTGCCGGCGGTCGAGGAGGGCCTGGTGACGCTGATCGGGGCGACGACGGAGAACCCGGCGTTCGAGGTCAACGGGGCGCTGCTGTCGCGGATGCGGGTGTACGCGCTGACGGCGCTGACGGCGCAGGAGGTCGGCGAGGTGCTGCGCCGCGCGCTGGCGTCGCGGGAGCTCGACGGCGCCGCCCTCGCACCGGGTGAGCCGAGCGCGCAAGGCGCGGACGAGGCGGACGGCGAGTCAGACGACACGAAGGAGGCCCAGCGGGGCGCGGAGGACGGGTCGGGCGGGGGCGGGGCGCCGATCGCGGTCGAGCCGGCGGCGCTGGACTTCCTGGCGATGCGCAGCGAAGGCGACGCGCGGACGGCGCTGAACGCGCTGGAGCTGGCCGTGGAGACGGCGGCTGAGTTGGGTAAGCGATGCGTCGGCATCGCGCGCGCGGAGGACGCACTGCAGCGCCGGGCGGTGCTGTACGACCGCAAGGGAGACCGCCACTACGACTACATCTCGGCGTGGATCAAGGCGACGCGCGGGTCGGACCCGGACGCGTCGCTGTACTACCTGGCGGTGATGCTGGAGGGCGGCGAGGACCCGCGCTTCATCGTGCGGCGGATGGTGATCCTGGCCTCGGAGGACGTCGGCAACGCCGACCCGGCGGCGCTGGGCGTCGCGGTGGCGGCGGCGCAGGCGGTCGAGCACGTGGGGATGCCGGAGGCCAATTCGCGCTCGCGCAGGCCGCGATCTACCTGTCGCTGGCGCCGAAGTCAAACACGGCGGGCCGGGCGCTGGCGGCAGCGCAGCGCCACGTGCGCGAGCACGGCGCGGCGCCGGTCCCAGGCTGGCTGCGCTCGGGTCCCCGCCCGGGCCAGGAGGTCGGCGGCTACGACTACCCGCACGCGCACCCCGGGCACGTCTCCCCACAGGAGCTGGCCCCGGAGGGTGCGGTGGGCGAGCGCTTCTACGAGCCCGACGAGACCGAGGCGCAGCTGGCGCGCCGCCTGGAGGAGGTGCGCCGGGCCAGAGGGCGCGAGGGTTAGACCCTCGGGCAGGCGATAATCGCTGAATGGCCTCCACCCCGACCGAGACCTCCACGTCGCAGGGCGTGGCGCCGCGCGAGCTGCAGGCGCGCAACCCGGCGACCGGCGCGGTCCTCGGCGGCGTGCCGCGAGACGGCGCCGGAGGGGGTCGAGGCGGTGGTGGGAGCGGTGCGCCGGGTGCAGCCGCTGTGGGCGCTGCTGCGGGTGGAGGACCGGGCGCGCTACATGCGCCGGGTGGCGCAGGCGATCATCGACGAGTTCGACGAGCTGCTGGAGCTGCTGGGCCGCGAGCAGGGCCGGCCGCGGGCGGAGGTGGCGACGTTGGAGCTGCTGGCGGCGATCGACGCGCTGATCTGGATCGCGGACGAGGGCGGGCGGCTGCTGGGCTCGCGGCGGGTGGGGGTGCACCGCTCGATGGCGCCGGCGAAGCGGGCGCGGATCGCCTACGAGCCGTACGGGGTGGTGGGCGTGATCGGGGCGGGCAGCGCGCCGTTCGCGCAGCCGCTGGGCCAGATCGCGGGGGCGCTGCTGGCGGGCAACGGGGTGGTGTTCAAGCCGGCGCGGCGGGCGTGCCTGGCGGGCGAGCGGATCGCGCGGGTACTGGCGCGGGCGAGCCTCCCGGAGGGCCTGGTGCAGCTGGTGCACGGCGGCACACAGACGGGGGTGGCGCTGGCGCGCTCCTCGGCGGACAAGGTGCTGTTCACCGGCTCGCCCGCCGTCGGGCGGGCGGTGGCGCGGGCGTGCGTGTCGCAGGACAAGGAGGTGACGGTGGAGCTCGGGGGCAAGGACGCGATGCTGGTGCTGGCCGACGCGCACGTGGCGCGCGCGGTGAGCGGGGCGCTGTGGTCGGGCTGCGCGGGAGCGGGGCAGGCGCGGGGGTCGGTGGAGCGCGTCTACGTGGCGCGCGAGGTATACGAGCGCTTCCTGACGCGCCTGGTGAGGGAGCGCGGGCGCTGCGCGTGGGCGACCCGGAGCGGGCGGGCGTCCAGGTGGGGCCGCTGGCCTCGCGGCGGCGCCTGGAGCACGTGCGACGAGCTCGTTGACGATGCGGTGGCGCATGGCGCGACACTGCACTGCGGCGGCCCGCTCGAGGCCCAGCCGGAGGGCTGCACGGGCGGGCGTTCTATGCGCCGGCGGTGCTGAGCGAGGTGACGCACGAGATGCGGGTGATGCGCGAGCCGCTGGACGGCCCGGTGCTGGCGGTGATGGCGGTGGAGCGCACCGATCGGGCGATCGAGCTGGCCAACGACGGCGACTACGGCCTGGGGGCGTCGGTGTGGACGGCCGACCGCCACCAGGGCCTGCGGATCGCGCGGGAGCTGCGAGCGGGGATGGTGTGGCTGAACGACCACCTCCCGGCGCCCGGCGGTCTCGCGCGGCCCGTGGGGCGCAGCGGCGGGCGGCGGATTGGGCCGGACGCTGGGAGAGACGGGCCTGCGGGGATGCGCGCAGGAGAAGCTGATCACGTGGGACCCCGCGGGGATGCGGGGGCTGTGGTGGTCGCCGTATGACGAGCTGCTGCGAGCGGGCGGCGCACGCGGTGGCCCAGCTGCGCTCGTCGCGCGACTCCGACCGCGAGCGGGCGTGGCGCCACGGGGCGGTCTCGCTCGCGCGGGTCGAGCGCGCGCGCGTTCGGCCCGGAAGTGCGGCGGTGGCTTGCTGTGCGGTCGGCGCATGCGCCGATCCGCCGACCGGTCAGGCACCGGCCGGGGCAGGGCCACATGTGGCCCTGCCAGCCAGGCCGCATGCGGCCTGGCTCGATAGGGGGCTACCCTTCGTCGGCATGCCCGCCCAGGCCTATGCAGGCAAGGAGTGCGTGTGCCAGTTGCGCAGGGGGATCTGCGACCAGTCGTGCGTGCGGGACATGCTCGACACCCCCTTCTACATCGCGTGCCTGAAACTCGAGGGCCGCCGCTGCGTGGTCGTCGGGGGCGGCGCGATCGGCCTGGAGAAGGTCGAGGGCCTGCTGGCGTGCGACGGCGACGTGACGCTGATCGCGCCCGCGGCGCAGCCGGCGCTGGCGGAGCTACGCGCGCGAGGGCTCGATCCGCTGGGAGCGGCGCGAGCTACGCGGGGCCGTCGGACCTGGAGGGGGTCTTCATGGTGATCGCGGCGACAGACGACACGGATGTGAACATCGGCGTGTACGAGGACGCGGAGCGGCGGGCGATGCTGGTCAACGTGGTGGACGTGCCGCCGCTGTGCAACTTCATCCTGCCGGCGATCGTGCGCACGGGCCCGCTGGCGATCGCGATCTCCACGGCGGGCGCGTCGCCGGCGCTGGCCAAGCGCATCAAGCGCGAGATCGAAGCGCGCTTCGGGAGGAGTACGCGCGGCTGGCGGTGCTGCTGAACGAGGCGCGGGGCTGGGCGAAGGGCACGCTGCCGACCTACCGGAGCGCAAGGAGTTCTTCGAGGGGATCGTCAATGGCGACCCCGACCCGATCGAGCTGCTGCGGGGCGGCGATATCCCGCAAGACGGCGACGGGCGCCGAGCGAGACCCGCGCTCAATGGCGGGGCAGGCGGGCGTAGGCCGGGCGGTGCGCGAGCTGGATCGCGACGGTGCGCAGCGCACGCACGGCCCGGGGTCGCCTGAGGGTGGCGGCGGTCGAGCTGGAGGGCCTCACCCGCCGCTATGGCGAACGCGAGGCGCTCGCGGGATATCGCTGTCGCTGAGCGAGGGGCAGACGCTGGTGGTGCTGGGCCCCAACGGCGCCGGCAAGACGACGCTGCTGCGGATCCTGGCGACGCTGCTGCGCCCCCACGCGGGCGAGGTACGGGTGCTGGGGACGGCCTGCCGGGACGGCGATGGGCGGTGCGCGGGCGGATCGGCCTGCTGGGCCACGAGCCGCTGCTCTACCGCGAGTTGAGGCGCGCGAGAACCTGCGCTTCCACGCGCGCCTGCACGGGGTGGCTGCGGAGCGGGTGGAGGAGTTGCTGGCGGCCGTGGGGATGGCGGCGCGCGCGGCGGAGCCGCTGCGGACGCTCTCGCGCGGGATGGTCCAGCGGGTGGCGGTCGCGCGAGCGGTGCTGCACGACCCCGAGCTGCTGCTGCTGGACGAGCCGCGCGCGAACCTCGACCCCGTGGCGGCGGAGCTGGCGGAGCCGCTGATCGGGGGGGTCGGGTCGGGCGCCCCGCGTGCTGTGCAGCCACGACCCCGGCGCGGACCTCGCCGAGCAGACCTTGTGCTCGGCCTGCGAGTCGGGCCAACGGCGCTGCTCGGACCCGGCGGCCCCGAGACACGATCGGCGGGCCGAGCTAGCGCGGGGCATGTACCGGTGAACACCGCGACCGGGGAGTCCGCGGCAATGCCGACGAGGTCGCCCGCACGGAGCCGCCGCGGCCGGCGCCTCCGCGACGAGTGCCCGCGGGCGCCCGCCCGGGCCCCGCGGAGCAGATCTGCCGTCGCGCGCGGCCGGCCGCCGGTCCGCCACCGCGCCGCCGGCTTCGCGGCGACCGTGGCGGCGCTGCTGCGCAAGGAGCTGCGGGTGGAGCTGCGGACGCTGCAGTCGCTGCCGGGGATGTCGCTGTTCGCGGTGACGGTGTTCGTGGTGTTCCATTTCGCGTTGAACCCAACGGCGTCGGCGGCGACGAGGCGGCGGGGATCCTGTGGGTGACGCTGCTGCTGGCGGCGCTGCTGGGGGTCAACCGGCTGTTCGTGGCCGACGAGGAGCAGGGCGGCTTCGACGCGTTCCTGCTGGCGCCGGTCGATCGCAGCGCGCTGCTGGCGGCGAAGGCGCTGACGCTGCTGGTCTACCTGGTGGCGCTCGAGCTGGTGGCGGTGCCGGCGTTCGCGCTGCTGCTGCTCGAACCGCCGCTCGGCCCGGCGCTGCCCGACCTGCCGGCGGTGTTGGCGCTGGGCGACGTCGGGGTGGCGCTGATCGGGACGCTGGTCGCGGCGTTGGCGGTGCGGACACGCGCGCGGGATCTGCTGGGGCCGCTGCTGGCGCTGCCGCTGCTGGTCCCGATCGTGATCGGCGGGGCGCGCGCCAGCGCGCCGCTGCTCTCGCTCGCCCATCCCACGGGGCCCGCGGCGCGCTGGCTGGCATGCTGGCGCTCTATGATCTGGTGTTCGGTCTGATCGCCTACGCCGTCTTCGACTTCCTCCTGGAGGACTAGATGGACTCCTCAGCCGGCCCGGAGCCGGCTTTGCAGTGACAGCGCTTCGCCCTCCAGCGCTCTTGCATCGCCTGGCGGGGAACCCGACCGGACCTCGCGGCCCGCCCAGCTCCGGCCCGGGCTCGCGCCATCCCCTCCCTCCGCTCTATGGAAAGGGCCTGCGCGCGCTGAGCATCGCGACGGCCGTGGCGATGGCGGCGCGCTCGGCCTGGTCTTCTTCTACGCCCCGCTGGAAGCCGAACAGGGCTTCTCTGCAGAAGATCTTCTACGTGCACGTGCCGCTGGCGATCGTCGCGCTGTGCGGGTTCGTGCTCGGGGGGCTGCTGGCGATCAGCACCTGCGCACGCGCGACCCGCGCTGGGACATGCGCTCCTACGTGGTGATCCACATGAGCCTGATCTTCGCGGTCGGCACGCTGATCACGGGCTCGATCTGGGCGAAGGGCTCGTGGGGGCACTGGTGGGTATGGAGCGAGCCGACGCTGGTGTCGTTCCTGATCATCTTCCTGCTGTACGCGACCTACCAGCCGCTGCGCTTCGCGATCGAAGACCCCGAGCGCCAGGCGCGCTACGCGTCGGTGTTCGCGATCACGGCGGGGGCCTTCGTGCCGATGAACTACATCGCCGTGAGCCTCTCGACCGCCTATCGTGCACCCGCGGGTGTTCAGCAACACCTCGAACCTCCCGGGCCCGATGGCGTTCACGCTCCTCGCCTCGCTGCTGGCGATGGCGCTGCTGTTCGCGACGCTGTGCAAGTACGAGCTGACGGCGAAGCACACCCGCGCCCAGCTGCGCGCGCTGCGCCGGCGGCTGTCCAACGAGGCCGGGGACCTGGAGGTCCGCCCGCGGCGCAGCGCCGCCCCGGGCGGGCGGACGATTAATCGCGCCGCGGCGATGACCGCGCGGGCGACGGGAAGGCCGGGCGGCTGATGGCGACGCTGCCGCTGGGCGAGCTGCCGGCGCTGCCGCTGCACGAGGCGGGCAAGTACGTGGCGGCGGCCTATGTGGTGCTGTTCGTGCTGGTGCTGATCTACGTGGCGATCATGGCGGTGCGCCTGAGCCGGATCGAGCGCGAGCTGGGCGAGCTGCTGCAGGAGCTCGACCATGAGTGAGCTGCTGGCGCTGGGGATCTCCCACAAGACCGCGCCGGTCGCGCTGCGCGAGCGGCTGGCGTTCACCGAGACCAGGGCGGTGGAGCTCGCGAGGGAGATGATCGCGACGGCGGAGGTGCGCGAGGCGGTGGCGCTGAGCACATGCAACCGCACCGAGGTCTACCTCGTGGTCGGCGACCCGGTGCGGGCCGAGTCGGACGCGCTGGGGATGTTGACCCGCCACGCCGACATCCGCCCGACGGAGCTGGCGCAGGAGATCTACTCGCCGCGCAACTGCGACGCGGCGCGCCAGCTGTACCGGGTGACGGCGGGCCTGGAGTCGATGATCGTCGGCGAGGCCGAGATCCAGGGCCAGGTCAAGCGCGCCTTCGAGGCGGCGCTGCGGGCGGGCTGCACGGGGGCGTTCAGCAACCGCCTGTTCAACGCGGCGCTGGCGACCGGCAAGCGGGTGCGCTCGGAGACCGGGATCGGCTCCAGCCGGGTGAGCATCCCGTCGGTCGCGGTGGGCCTGGCGCGCGACGTGCTGGGAGACCTGCGCAGCCGCCACGCTGTGATCCTGGGGGCGGGCGAGACGAGCGAGCTGACGGCGCAGGCGCTGGCCGACCAGGGCGCGGGGACGATCTTCGTGGCCAACCGCCACGTGGATCGCGCGCTCAGCCTGGCGCGGCGCTTCGGCGGGTCGGTCGTCGGCCTGGAGGGCCTGCCCGAACAGCTCGTGGCGGCGGACATCGTGGTCTGCTCGACCTCCTCGCCGCACCCGATCGTGGGGCACGCGGAGCTGGAGCTGGTGATGGCCCAGCGCGCCGACCGGAGCCCGTCCGGTGGGCGGGATCTCCTGCTGATCGACATCGCGGTGCCGCGCGACGTCGAGGCCGGCTGCGGCGAGCTGGAGGGGGTGACGCTGTACGACATCGACGACCTCCAGGAGGTCGTGGCCCGCAACCTCAGCACCCGCGCCGGCGAGATCCCCCAGGCGGAGGCGATCGTGGAGGAGGAGATCCACCGCTTCGCGCGCTGGCTCGGCCAGTCGGAGGTGCTGCCGACGGTGAGCGCGCTGCGCGCGCACGGCGACGCGATCGTCGAGCGGGTGCTCGCCGAGAACGCGGGCCGCTGGGAGTCGGCCTCGCCGCGCGACCTCGCCCGCATCGAGGCGGTGGCACACGCGGTGATGGGCAAGCTGCTGCACGAGCCCACGATCCGCCTGCGCAGCCTCTCGCAGGCCCGCAGCCACGCGAGCCTGGAGATGGTGCGCGAACTGTTCGGGATCCGCGAGGACGAGCTGTCGCGGCGCGACGGCCGTGAGCGCGGCGACAAGCGCGGGGACGACGGGCGGGTCGATGACGGGCAGGCCGGCGAGGTGCGGCCCGACAACGTGAGGCCGTTCTCGCGCCGCGCCGCCGGCGGCTCCTGAGCGCCGATGAAGCCGCTGCGGATCGGGACCCGCGCCAGCGCACTGGCGCTCGCGCAGGCGCGACTCGTCGCCGAGCTGCTGGACCGCGCCCCGGGCGGGCGGGCACCGGGCGGGCGGGCACCGGGCGGGCGGGCACCGGGCGGGCGGGCACCGGGCGGGCGGGCACCGGGCGGGCGGGCACCGGGCGGGCGGGCACCGGGCGGGCGGGCACCCAATACAGAGATCGTGACGATCCAGACGGCGGGCGATCGGGACGCTGCCGGGGGCGACAAGTCCCGCTGGGTCTCGGAGCTGGAGCGAGCGCTGGCGGAGAGCGAGATCGACCTGGCGGTGCACTCCGCCAAGGACGTTCCCGGCGAGCTGGCCGACGGCCTGACCCTGCTGGGCGCCCCGACGCGGGCGGCGCCCGAGGACGTGCTCTGCGGAGCCGCCGGCCTGGAGGAGCTCCAGGCGGGGGCGCGGGTGGGCACGAGCAGCGTGCGCCGTGCCGCCCAGCTGCGCGCGGCGCGAGAGGACCTGGAGGTGGTGACGATCCGCGGCAACGTCGACACCCGTCTGCGCAAGCTGCACGAGCACGGGGCGCCCGCTGCCGACGGAGCGCGAAGCGCGGACGGCTTCGACGCGATCGTGCTCGCCCGCGCCGGCCTGCAGCGCCTCGACCGCGAGAACGAGATCGGCGCGGTGCTCGACCCCGCGCGTTTCGTGCCCTCCCCCGGCCAGGGCACGCTCGCGCTGGAGGGCCGCACGGGTGACGCCCGCGTCCACGAGGCCGTGCGGGCGATCACCGACGAGCGGACCGTCGCGTGCCTGCTGGCCGAGCGCGCCGTGGCGCGCGCGTTGGCGGCCGACTGCGACACCCCCCTCGGCGCCCATGCGCGGGACGCGGGCTGCGGCTGCCTGCACCTGCGCGCCTGGGTCGGACTGCCCGACGGCTCGGCGTGGTGCAGCGACGAGCTGCACGGCGGCTTCTACGACCCGGAGGAGCTGGGGCGGCGCATGGCCGAGCGGCTGCGGGTCGCCGGAGCCGACGAGCTGCTGCGGGTTGTGTGCTAGCGTGTGGCCATGCGTCTGCACATAAGCCTCGAGGAGGATCTCGTGGAGCAGCTCGATCGGCGCGTGGGGAGGCGGCATCGCAGCGCGTTCATCTCTGAGACCCTGCGGCGCGCGCTCGACGACGACCGCCGCTGGGAGGACATCGAAGCCGGCCTCGGCGCCCTCGCGGGCAGTGAGCACGAGTGGGATCTCGACCCCGCTGGCTGGGTGAGAGCGCAGCGATACGGCGATCCCAGCCGTGTCGGCTAGCAGCCCGGAAGGTCCGCTCAGCGTTTGCGTCTGCTGCTCGACACGACTGTCCTGATCGACGCGCTGCGCGCCCGTCCGGCCGCCGAGCGGGTGCGGAGCCTGCGCGACACGATGCAGGCGCCGTGGATCTGCGCCGTCAACGTCGAGGAGGTGCTGCGTGGGTCGAACAGCGAGCGGGAGGCAATCGTGCTGCGCTTCCTCAAAGGCTTGCACCTGGCTCCGCTCGGGCGAGCGGAGGGTGAGCTGGCAGGACGCTGGCGCAGAGATTACGCGCGCGAAGGGATCACCCTAGGGCAGGCGGACTGCCTGATCGCCGCCGCCGCGGTTGGCGTCGGCGCGCGCCTGGCGACTGGCAATCCAAAACATTTCCCGATGCCCGAGCTCGATGTGGAGCATTGGCCGGTGGGCACGTGAGCGGCCGTGTCCACCTGGTGGGCGCCGGCCCCGGCGATCCAGGCCTGCTGACGGCGCGGGCGTTGGAGGTGATCGCGCAGGCCGACGTGATCCTCTACGACCGTCTGATCCCCGAGGAGGCGCTGGAGGGGGCGCGCCCCGACGCGGAGCTGCTGTTCGTCGGCAAGGAGGGCGGCGGGGAGTCGGTGGCGCAGGAGCAGACCGAGGCGCTGATGGTCCAGCACGCGCGAGCCGGCCGGACGGTGGTGCGGCTGAAGGGCGGCGACCCGTTCGTGTTCGGCCGCGGTGGCGAGGAGGCGCTGGCGCTGCGCGCGGCGGGCATCGAGTTCGAGGTCGTCCCGGGCGTCACCGCCGGTGTGGCCGCCGCGGCCTGCGCCGGCATCCCCGTCACGCACCGCGGGCTGTCCACCGCGGTGGCGCTCGTCACCGGGCACACCCGCGCGGACAACCCCGACGCGGCGCGCGCGACGCGGGGAGACGACGAGACCGCGCTGGACTGGGCCGCGCTGGCAGCCTTCCCGGGGACGCTGGTGTTCTACATGGGCGTCCGCCAACTGCCCCAGATCGCGGCCTCGCTGATCGAGGCCGGACGCCCGCCGTCCGAACCGGTGGCGATCGTCGAGCGCGGCACGCTGCCCGATCAGCGCGTTGTCACCGGCACCCTGGCGACGATCGTGCAGCGCGCGGACGCTGCCGGCATCCGCCCCCCCTCGATCACCGTGGTCGGCGCCGTCGCCGAGCTGGCCGAGCGGCTGGGCTGGCGGGAGAACGGCGACCGCTATCCGCTGAACGGCCACACCATCGCCGTTACCCGGGCGCGCGCCCAGGCGAGCGGGCTGGCGCGGCGGCTGCGCGAGCTGGGAGCGCGGGTCGTGCAGGCTCCGGCGATCCACATCCGGCCGATCTCCGATCCGACCGTCCCGCCGCTGGACCTCTCCCCGTACGACCTGATCTGCCTCACGAGCCCCAACGGGGTCGCCGCGCTGTTCGAGCGCCTGTCCAGCTCGTCCGGCTCGTCCGGCCCGCCTGGTTCGCCGCGCGACGCCCGCGCGCTGGCGGGGGCGCGGGTCGCCGCGATCGGCCCCGGCACCGCACGGGCGCTGGCCGAGCATGGGATCGTCGCCGACGTAGTGCCCGCGCGCTTCGTCGCGGAGTCGCTGGTGGAGGCGCTCGCCGAGATCCCGGTGCGCCGCGCGCTGGTGGCCCGCGCGCGCGAAGCGCGCGACGTACTCCCCGACGCGCTGCGCGCGCGCGGCGTCGAGGTGGACGTGCTGGCTCTGTATGAGACCGTCGCCGAGCCGCTCAGCCAACGCACGCTCGCGGCGGCCCTGGCCGCCGACTACATCACCTTCACCTCGTCCTCGACCGTGCGCTTCTTCCTGCAGGCCGCCGGTGGCAGCGCCGACCTGGCCCCCACGACGCGCGTGGTCTCGATCGGCCCCGTCACCAGCGCCGCGCTGCGCGAGCATGGCCTGGAGCCCGACGTCGAGGCATCCCAGCACGACGTCGACGGGGTCGTCCAGGCGCTCGTCCGCGACGCCGCCGCGCGCGGCGATCGGGACGCGTCTCGGTAGGTCGCGTGCCGGCGGGCGCGGCGACGGGGCCCATAGCTGATAGCACTCCGGCGGTGGATCGGCCCGTGATCACGTTCCTCTCCGACTATGGCCTGCACGACGAGTTCGTGGGAGTCTGCCACGGGGTGATCGCGCGCCGCTGCCCGCAGGCCCGGGTGATCGACATCACCCACGCCGTCCCCCGCCACGACGTGCGCGCCGGCGCGCTGACGCTGGCGAGCGCGCTCGAGTACATGCCGGCGGGAATCCACCTCGCTGTGGTCGACCCCGAGGTCGGCGCGGTCGGCCGCCACGTCCGGCGCGCCGTCGCGGTGCTCGCCGCCGAGGACGGGCGGTTGCTGGTGGGGCCCGACAACGGCCTGCTCGACCTCGCGGTGCAGCGCCTCGGAGGGGCGCTGGAGGCGGTCGAGATCGGCCGCTCGCCCGAGCGCCTGCAGCCGGTGTCGGCGACATTCCACGGCCGCGACATCTTCGCGCCGGTGTCCGCCGCGCTCGCCTCCGGCGAGCCGTTGGCCGGCCTCGGGGAGCCGTTCGCGGTGGGCGAGCTGCACCGGTTGGAGCTCCCGCGGGCGCACGCCGTCGCGGGGGAGCTGCGAACGCACGCGCTGCACCTCGACCGCTTCGGCAACGTCACCCTCGACGCCGACCACGAGCAGCTAGCCCTGGCGGGCCTGCGCCTCGGGGAAGCGCTGACCGTGGAAGTCGCCGGGCGCGTCTATGGGGCGCGCTACGCCACGACCTTCGCCGACGTGCCCCCGGGGGAGCTGCTGCTCTACGAGGACGCCCGACGGATGGCCGCGCTCGCCGTCAACCGCGGCTCGGCGGGCGAGACGCTCGGGATCGCCCGCAATGACATGCTGCTGGTGCGCCCGGCGTGAGTACCGAGCAGCGCCCGCCCGCTGCTGCTGACGATCCCCACGCCCGCGACGAGCCTCGCCCCACACCCGATCGGATGGACGGGCCTCGGACAGGCGCGCTCGGCCGTCCACATCTGCACCTGCGCCGCACGGACTCCACCAACGAGCGGGCCCGCGCGCTTGCGCTCGCGGGGGCGCCGCATGGGACGCTGGTGACAACGGACGAGCAGACCGCGGGGCGCGGGCGCCAGGGCCGGCGCTGGACGGCACCGCCGGGCAGCTCGCTGCTGCTGTCGCTGGTGCTGCGACCCGGCCGTCACAGCCCTCCGCCCCCGGCCTCCGGCTGGCCCCCGGCGGCGCTGCCGTTGGCGGCGGGATTGGCGGTGTGCGACGTCGCCGACCGGTCGCGGCTCGGCGAGCGGGCGCTGGTCAAGTGGCCCAACGACGTCGTCGTCGCGCACCCGCAAGATGGCGGGCTGGCGAAGCTCGCGGGGATCCTCGTCGAGGGCCGCCCCCAGCAGAGCTGGGCGGTGCTCGGCGTCGGCCTGAACGTCGCGGTGCGCGTGGAGGAGCTGCCGCAGGACCTGCGTCTCACCGCCGCGACCCTCGGCGAGCCGGCGAGCGCGATCGAGCCGGCGCTCGCGCGGCTCCTTGCAGCATTGGAACGGCGCCTGGCGGCACCGCTGGAGGAGGTCCTCGACGCCTGGCGCGCCCGCGATGCGCTGCGGGGCCGCGAGGTCGCGTGGTCCGACGGCCGCGGCCGTGCCGACGGGATCGACGAGACCGGGCGCCTGGTGGTGCGGGGCCCCGACGGCGCGCGCACGGCGCTGGAGGCCGGCGAGGTGCACCTTGTCCCGAATGTCGGAGACGATCCGAGCAATCTGGCCGAGGACCCGCTCCTGCCGTAGGACTTTGCGGTTTTGCAGGTCCACAGCGATCGAACGGTCCGCCGGCCGTGGCGAACGCGCGAGCAGCCGGCAGGCGGCCGGCGGCGGGCGGGCGACCCATTTGACAGCGGCCGCCCCATCACTAGCCTCGCCGGACCGCGATGGCCGCAGACACCGCCACACCGACCGACACCGCCGTGGGAGACCCCCTATCCGCGACCGGGCTGGCGCCCGCGACCGGACTGGCATCCACAGCCGAGTCGCCGTCGGCGACGACGCCGACCCCGCTGAGCGACGCGCGCGTCGCCGAGCTGGGCGCGGCGCTGGAGGCGGGCGACCCGGCGGCGCTGGCGACGGCCGACCTGCTGGCGGGGGCGCCGTACATCGTGAACTTCTGTGATCCGAGCCCGGCGACGGCGCTGCACGCGGGCTATCTGCGCAACATCGCGCTCGGCCACGCGCTGGCGAGCGCGCTGGCGGCGGCGGGAGCGCACGTGGCGCGCCAGACGCAGATCGCCGACGCGGGGCGCGAGATGGGCGAGGCGATGGCCGGCTGCCAGCTCCACGCCGGGGAGGTCGACCCCGCGACGGCGGGGGAGAAGAGCGACCGCTTCGTCGGCCGCCGCCACGCGCTGTACGCGCACGAGCCCCAGCACGACGCCGACCTCGCGGACTCGCTGCTGCTGCGCCTCGCGGCCGGCGACCCGGAGGTGCGGGAGCTGTGGCAGACGGTGCGCGACTGGGCGCTGAGCGGGCAGAACGAGACGCTGGCGCGGCTCGGGGTGCGCTTTGACCGCGCGATCTTCGACTCGCAGTACGCCCCGCGGATCGAGCCGCTGGTGCGCCTGGCGCTCGCGCAGGGCGTCGTCAGCGGCTCGCCGCTGGGGCCGCTGCAGTTCGGGGCGGGCGCCGACGGGCAGACGCGGCTGCCGCTGCTCGCCGCCAACGGCTTCCCGACGCGCGACCTGCGGGCGCTGACGATCTGGCGGTCGCTGATGACCGAGATGACCGACGTGACGATGGTGCGCCTGACCAGCGAGGAACGGCGCGACAACCTCGACGAGATCCTGCGCGGGCTGGCGCCGGGTGCGCGGGTCTACCCGACGGCGGTGCTGCACGCCGAGGTCGTGACCGACCGCGACGTCGGCCCGGGCGCAGAGAGCACGCTGATGATCGACGACCTGCTGGACGCGCTGATCGACGACCCCGACCTGCGCACCCTGGAGATCGACGAGCGCCCGTCGTGCGCGGTGCGCGACCTCGCGGCGATGGCGCTGCTGGGCATCTGCCTGGACCATCCGCTGCGCGAGCCGCTGCGGCTGACGCCCGAGCGGGTGCTGGACCGCGAGACGAGCACGGGGTGGCTGTTCGCGCGGGCCTGGATGAGGGCGTGGGACCCCGACAACGACGGTCCGCCGCAGCCGCGGCCCGAGGACGAGCGCTACCGGACGATCGCGGCGCAGGCGCAGCTGCTGCGCCCGCTGCTGGACCACGCGGTGAGCAACATGGACGTGCTGGTGCTGGTGCGCTTCGTGGCGCGCATCGCGACGTGGTACCTGGACCGGCCCGCCGATCCGTCGGTGGGCCGCGTGATGCGGACGCTGCTCGGCGGCGGCCTGAGCGCCCTCGGGCTGGTGCGGACCCCCGAGCGGGACGGGTAAGCGCGATGGCCCTGGAGACCTCGATGGCGGACCCGAACGCGCTGGAGAACGACCTGCGGTCGTTCTACCTGACGGGCAGCGAGGAGCGCAGCCTGTTCGACGAATGGGAGCTGGGGGTGCCGCGCGGCGACTCGACGACGCCGTCGATCTGCTCGCCGACGTACCGCTGGTGGATCCTGGAGCACCTGCGCAACGCGGTGAACCGCGACCGCAAGAACCTGCTGCTGAGCCTCGGGGCGGGCAACGGGTTCGTGGAGCGGGTGCTGTGCCGGGAAGGCTATACGGTGCTCGCGGTCGACGCGCTGGCCGAGGCGGTGGACCTGGCGCGGCGGGCGGGGGTCCCGGCGATCTGCCGCAACCTCTACAGCTGGGAGGCGCCGAGCGAATACTGGGAGGTGATCTACGCGGACGGCCTGCTGGGCCACCTGCACGACGGCCAGGACGGGGCGCACGTGGCGCTGCGCCGGCTGCACGGCTGGTGCCGGCCGGGCGGGACGGTGGTGATCTCCAACGACGCCCCGAAAACCGACGAGCCGGTGCAGCAGTCGGCGAACGTCCCGGGCTTCTACTGGCTGTCTGACAGATGGATCGCCAAAGAACTGGGGCGGGCGGGCTTCACGCGGATCTCGACGGCGTCGATCGCCTACCGGCGTCCGCTGTCGGGGCTGCGGACGCGGGCGATCATCACGGCGCACCGCGCCGCGGGGTAGCGGGAGGCGGGGGCGGCGATGCCGATGAGCGCGATCTTCCGCGAACGTCTGGAGCCCCGGCTGGCGGAGATCGCGGAGCACTTCGGGACGCCGTTTCACATCTACGACGAGCAGGGGATGCTGGCCAGCGCCGACCGCCTGGCGGCGGCGATCGAGGGCCTCGGCTTTACGGAGTTCTATGCGGTGAAGGCGCTGCCGAATCTGACGATCCTGCAGATCCTGCGCGGGCACGGTCTGGGGATGGAGTGCAGCTCGATCGCGGAGCTCGAGCTCGCGCAGGACTGCGGGGCGCGCGGCGAGGAGGTGTTCTTCACCTCCAACAACACGACCCGCGAGGAGTTCGCGGCGGCGCTGGCGCTGGGGGCGATCGTGAACGTCGACGACGTGTCGTTGATCGACAAGCTCCCGGGCGCGCCGGCGGTGGTGTCGTTTCGCTTCAACCCGGGCCCGGAGCGGGTGGGCGACCGCCACATCGGCTCGCCGCTGGAGGCGAAGTTCGGCCTGCGCGGCGACCAGCTCCAGCGCGCGTACCGCCGCGCGCGCGAGCGCGGGTGCGAGCGCTTCGGGCTGCACGCGATGGTGGCGTCCAACGTGCTGGAGACGGGGCCGCTGCTGGCGACGATCGCGATGGAGCTGGAAGTCGAGGAGCATCTGTACGAGGCGACGGGGATCGCGCTGGAGTTCGTCAACGCGGGCGGCGGCCTGGGGATCCCGTACCGCCCGGGCGACCCGACGCTCGACGTCGAGGCGCTGGGCGCGGGGGCGCGGGGGCTGCTCGACGCCCACGCGCAGCGCACGGGCCGCCGGCCGCGGCTGTTCCTGGAGGCGGGGCGCTACATCACGGGCCCGCACGGGGCGCTGGTGACGCGGGTCATCAACCGGATGAGCAAGTGGCGCGAGTACGCGGGTGTCGACACGGGGATCGCGGCGCTGATGCGGGCGGCGCTGTACCCGGAGGCCTACCACCACGTGACGCTGCACGGCGACGATGGCGGACGCCCGCTGGAATGCGTCGACGTGGTGGGGTCGCTGTGCGAGAACAACGACAAGCTCGCGGTCCAGCGCGAGCTGCCGCGGCTGCGCGAGGGCGACCTGCTGCTGATCCACGACACCGGGGCGCACGGCCTGGCGATGGGCTTCAACTACAACGGCCGGCTGCGCCCGCAGGAGCTGTTGCTGCGGGCCGACGGCAGCGTGCAGTTGATCCGCCGCCGCGAGGAGGTCAGGCGCGACTACTTCGCGACGCTGCGCTTCGAGCCGGATGTGCTGACCCCGGCATCCCCGGCCCGCGGACCGGCCGACGCAGGACCGTGCGGCGGGCGAGCGGTCGACGCGGAACGGGCGCGGGAGCGGGGGCCAGCCGACAGGGCACCGGCGCAGGTGAGCTGACGTGGCCGCCACGGGCACCGCGGAGACAGTGGCGGACGCCCGCAGGCTGGAGACGCTGCGAGATGAGATCGACGAGCTGTGGGAGCGCCGCGCGCAGCTCGACGACCGCGACGGCGAGGCCCGCGAGACGGTGCTGGGGGCGATCGGGCTGCTGGACAGCGGGCGCCTACGGGTCGCGGAGATCGACGCGAACGGCGAGATGGTGGTGCACGAGTGGCTCAAGCGCGCGATCGTGATGCTGTTCCGCGTCTGCCCGCTGGAGCGCACACAGGCGGGACCGATGCTGTTCGTCGACCGCCTGCCCCCCAAGCGCGAGTACTCCGACGTGCGCGTGGTGCCGGGGGCGTACGCGCGCTTTGGCTCCTACCTCGCGCCGAGCGCGATCCTGATGCCGAGCTTCGTGAACGTGGGAGCGTACGTCGGCGAGGGGACGCTGGTGGACACGTGGGCCACGGTGGGCTCGTGCGCGCAGATCGGCGACGGCGTGCACCTGTCCGGCGGCGTCGGCGTCGGCGGCGTGCTGGAGCCGCTGCAGGCGAGCCCGGTAGTCGTCGAGAGCGACGCGTTCATCGGCAGCCGCTGCATGTTGATCGAAGGCGCGCGGGTCGGCCGCGGGGCGGTGGTCGGCGCGGGCGTGATCCTCTCGCCGACGATCCCGGTGATCGACGCCTCGACGGGCGAGGAGCTGGGACGCGGGCGGATCCCGGACTGGAGCGTGGCGATCGGGGCGACGCGCGTGCGCACGCTCCCGGGTGGGCAGTTCGGGCTGCCGTGCGTGCTGGTCATCAAGCGGCTGGCCGCGGGCGAGCGGCACGACAAGGCGCGGCTGAACGAGCTGGTGCGCGAGCACGGGGCGTCTTTGTAGGCGTCCGATCCGTGTTGGCCACTTGGGTCACGCGGAACGTCGGTCGGCGTTTGGGGTGTCCGTCCCTGTCGGGACGGCTGCTTGGCGTGCGCGTCTCGAACCCCTAGGTTGGGGCGACGGCGTCGGCTTGTGGTCGGGCACGCTAAGCGAGGAGGCCGCTCCGTTCGGTATATGCAGGCCCGGCCTGACCGGACTCATCCTGGCCGCCGAAAGCTGCATCCGCCTTATCCAGGGCAGTCTGATCCAACGTTTTGGGCGATCGGGCCCTCTCGACGGCATCCGACTGCCCAGTCGGAGCCACGGGCTCGGTGAGATCCTTTGCGTTAACCCCCTCAACTGAGGGCCGCTGCTCGCCAAAAAAGTCCGTGGCCTCGATCAGCTTTGCGGCCTTTAGCACCTCTGCCGCCGTGCCTTCCGATACGCCAGTTTGCTTTGCGGTCAACTCAACGAGCTTCTCTCGCTCCATACAGAGAGTCTAGCGCGGCATCCGGTGGTTGCCACACAGCGCTACTGGCAGTCTTTGGGGCAGCGTGCGATCGTGCCCGCGAGGTACGCACTCGCAACCGCACTCGACCCGGCCCACGTGATCGTATAGCTCGCCGAGCGAAGGGGAGCGAGGTCGTTTGGCGCCTTTATGTGCGCCACAAAACGACCGTCGTGGATCGAAGGCTTGAGCAAGGTCGCCCGACCGGTTCGCCCGAGGAGGCTGACCTCTATATACACCTTCCCTTGTGCGCCTGCTGCGATTTCTCCGGTCACGCCCATCGCCCTCCGGTTCAGGTAGCCGCTGATGAGGTGCAGCGACGCGGCAGCCGGTGCCGGCGTTGTGGCATGCGCTGGATCCGGTCGAACCAACGCCGCGACGCCGAGCCCAACGATCTCGAGGACGAGACCTAGGACAAAGACCCTAAAGCCCCAGACTACGCCTTTGATCGTGTGGCGGTTCTTTTCCCACACGCCCGCAAGCGCCGCGGCCGCTTCGAGGTGAAACTTGTCGGGGTTCTCCAGGCTGTCGCTTCTCTTTGCCGTTTGGTAGAGAAGGTTGGGCTGCACGCTCGGGATGTAGGGACCAGCCAACACGTTTATCCCCCCAAAGAACACCACCAGCAGGCCAATGCTGCCGACCACCAGTCCGGTGACCTGCAGCCACCCCGCATGAGGGATCCCGTTGGTGGCCGGTTCGAGTAGCAGCGCGCCGGCAGTCGCGGTTGCGGCGAGTGGTGTCAACGCGCTCGTGAACCGAGCCGCCTTCGCCTGCTGATCAGCGAGGTTGCCGGCGGCCGCCTCGTATACGCGTTCAGCCGGGGTCGACATTGGCGCGTACGCCGGAGCCGCGGTGATCTCCGGTTGAGGCCGGGGACCTCGCCGGCGGGCGGAGCTTGATTGCATCTACCAGCACACCGCGACTTGTAGCAGTGGATGCGGACGAAGGAAAGCCACCGCCTACCATGCTCGTTACTTCTTTCTGAATCCGAGCGCGTCGGCGAACGGGTCATACCCCTTGTGCGCGATGTGCCACTTAAACAACCGGCGGTGGCGTTCCCTCGGCGCTGGCGAGCAGCGCCGGGTCCCAATCGCACACTACGCACGCGTGGCGAAACACTGAGCGGGCGAACTCGACGGCAGTGGCGTGCGGGTCGGTGCTGGCACAGACGTCGTCCCAGTCGAGGACGTACTCGCCGAGCCCCCCCTCCCAGCGCGCCGCCGCGGGGGAGAGCGTGGTGGCGGCGAACCCCTCCGGCGCGGGGTGGGCGTAGGCGTAGAACGCGGCCTTCTCGTAGCGCGCGTCGCCGGGCCACCAACCGACGGCGACCTCCTGGACGTCCATCGCGTTGCGCATGATGAAGTCATCCGATGGTGGGTCCGCGGGGAGGCCCGAGAACAGGTTGACCGCGAGGTCGAACGAGCCCCACCACGCGTTGACCGGCGTCGAGCGTCCCCGGTAGGGCGCGCGGAAGTCCGCGAGGACGAGCGCCGCGCGGGTCGCGGCGGCGAAGTAGCGCTCGACATGGGCGCGGTCGTAGCGCGCGTGCTCCTCGTCCTCGTCGAGCGGCACGCTCCACGACACCTCCTGTGGCGTCGGATCGATCCGCACTGGACCGGCCAGCTCGCCGAGCGCCTTCAGAACCTCGCGCGTGACTTCGCCGACAGCTCGATCGGGGGTCAGAGCGATGCGCCGCACGAGGCCGTCGCTGTGCTCGACGACGGCCTCGTGGGTTCGCAGGTCGAGCGCGACCACCAGCGCCCCCGAGCCGTCCGGCGCCGGCAGCAGGGCGGTCTCCCATCCCCGTGCAGTCAGACGCAACGCCGCGTGCTGGAGCTGCGGCTCGGGCGGGGCGAGCGCCACCGCGAGCTTGCCGAGAACCTGGGTGTGCGCGTGTAGCGTGTCGCAGGTCGCGCGCCACTGGTCGTAGGGAAGCGCGGGCCACGCAGAACGCATGGTCACACGCTACCTGCAACGCCCGTCCTATTCGCCGCTCGCAGCCCGCTCGCAGCCCTCGGTCTTGAGGCAGCGGGTCGGCGGGGCATTGTCGCTACGTCCTCTACAGTGTAGTTCGATGGCTGCCAATCCCGCTAAGACACAGCCCTTCTCGATCCGGCTGGGCGCACAGGCGAACCTGCTCGTCACCGACGAGGTCCGCCGCACCGGGCGCCCGCGCAGCGTCGTCGTCGAGGAGCTCGCCGAGGAGGCCGCGAAGACGCGGCTGCATCCCGGCATCGCGTTCCGCGGCAGGCCTCGCCGCGCATGGGTGATCGGCAGCGGCCTCGACGTCTGGGAGATCGTCGACCTGCCGCGCTCCTACGCCGGCGACGAGGAGCAGCTGCTGGGCGAGCCACCCGCTGCTCAGCGACCGGCACCTGCGCACGGCGCGCGCCTACGCGGAGCGCTTTCCCGACGAGATCGAGCCGCTGCTGCAAGAGAACCATCGTCCTCTTGAGGAGCTTCGGGAGCTATATCCCTTCCTGCACAGCGCCACCCTCTCGGGGTAGCCGGCGTCGGTGCGGCTCCTGCTCGACGCGTACGTCTCCGGGCCCCGGGTGGGACGGCGGCTGCAAGCCAACGGACACGACGTCCGCGCGCTCGACCAGGAGCCGGCGCTGGAGGGGCTCGACGACGAGGATGTCCTGGCACTCGCAGCCAAGGATCACCGCATCCTCGTGACCCACAACATCCGCGACTTCCCCAGCATCCTGCGCGACTGGGCGGCGGCGCAGCGTTCGCACGCAGGCGCGATCCTCGTCTACGGCATCGACCACCGCGAGTTCGAGCTGATCGCCCGCGGCATCGAGCGCTGGCTGGAGCTGTACCCCGAGCCCGCGAAATGGATCGACCTCGCGGCCATCCTCGATCGCGACTTCGCCTCGGGCTGAGATTTGCACTTCCAGCGATAATCGCCGGCCTATGGCCGACGCCCAGCCGCCCCCCTACACGACCCGCACGGCGTGGGCGCGCAACCTCGCGGCGCCGGTCCGCGACTTCCTCGAGCACCGAGACCGGCGGCGCGATCGTGCTGCTGGGCGGCGGCGGTCGCGGCGCTGGTGTGGGCGAACTCGCCGTGGTCGCACTCCTACGAATCGCTGTGGACGACGAAGCTGTCGATCCACGATCGGCGGCGAGCGGGATCTCGGCCGACCTGCGCCACTGGGTCAACGAGGGCCTGATGACGTTCTTCTTCCTCGTCGTCGGGCTCGAGGCCAAGCGCGAGCTCGACCTGGGCGAGCTGCGCGAGCGCCGCCGGCTGGCGATCCCGGTGCTCGCGGCGATCGGCGGGATGACGGTCCCGGTCGCGATCTACCTCGCGTTCAACGCCGGCGGGCCGGGCGCGCACGGCTGGGGCGCGGCGATGTCGACCGACACGGCGTTCGCGCTCGGCGCGCTGGCGCTGCTGACGCCGCGCGCGGCGCCACGCGGCTGCGGGTGTTCCTGCTGACGCTCGCGGTCGTCGACGACCTCGGCGCGCTGGTGGTGATCGCGACCGCCTACACCGACGCACGTCTCGCTGCCGGCGCTGGCGGTCGCGGTCGGGCTGTTCGGCGCTGCTGCTGGCGCTGCGCTACGCTGCCCGGCGTGGCGCCGCCAGGCTGTCGGTCGCGTCGTCGGCGTGGCGCTGTGGGTCGCGCTGTTCAAGTCGGGCATCGACCCGGTCATCTCCGGCCTCGCGATCGGGCTGGTGACGAGCGCCTATCCGCCGTCGCGCGAGGACCTCGAGCGCGCGACGGCGCTGGCGCGCTCGTTCCGCGAGCAGCCGACGCCGGAGCTGGCGCGCTCGGCGCAGCAGAGCGTGCTCTCGGCGATCTCGCCGAACGAGCGCCTGCAGTACGGCCTGCACCCGTGGACGAGCTACGTGATCGTGCCGCTGTTCGCGCTCGCCAACGCCGGGCATCCACGTGACCGGCGGCCTGCTCGGCGACGCGATCACCTCGCCGATCACGCTCGGGATCCTCGTCGGCTACGTCGTCGGCAAGCCGCTCGGCATCGTCGGCGCCTCGTGGCTCGCCTACGCGGCCGGCGCTGCGCGGGCCGCGGCCCGCCGCTCAGCTGGCCGGTGCTCGCCGGCGGCGGGGCGGTCGGCGGGCATCGGCTTCACGGTGTCGCTGCTGATCTCGAGCCTCGCCTTCAGCGGCGAGCGCCTCGCCGAGGCGAAGCTCGGGGTGCTCGCCTCGGCGGTCCTCGCGCCGCTGGTCGCGTGGGGCGTCTTCCGACTCGGTCAAACGGCTGCCGCGGCCGGCGTGCGCGCGCGCCAGATCGCCGGCACGGCCGAGGACCTCCTCGACCTCTCCGAGGACGTCGACCCGGACCGCGACCACATCCGCGGCGCCGACGACGCGCTCGTCACGCTGCTCGAGTACGGCGACTTCGAGTGCCCCTACTGCGGGCAGGCGGAGTCGGTCGTGCGCGAGCTGCTGAGCTCCTTCGGCGACGACCTGCGCTACGTCTGGCGCCACCTGCCGCTCAACGACGTCCACCCGAGCGCGCAGCTCGCCGCCGAGGCGGCCGAGGCGGCCGCGGCGCAGGGCCGCGTTCTGGGAGATCTACGACGCGCTGCTCGCCCACCAGGACGAGCTCGACCCCGCCGGACGCTGCGGCCGCTACGCGCGAGGCGCTCGGCCTCGACGTCGAGCGCTTCTGGGAGGAGCTGCGCCACCACGAGTACGCGCCGCGGGTCGCCGAGGACGTGGCGAGCGCCGACGCGAGCGGCGTCTCGGGGACGCCGACGTTCTTCATCAACGGACGCCGCCACCACGGCGCCTACGACATCGACACGCTGACCGCCGCCGTGCGCGCGGCGCGGTGGCGCGCCGGCCTGGTGGCGTCGGTCTCCGTCCCGAGCGGCTCGCTCACGCGGGGTCTCCGAGCACGAAGGCGATGTCGTCGACGTAGCAGTAGGACCAGTCCTCGCCGGGCTCGACGGAGGTGACGATCGGATGGTCGCTGGCGTGGGCGTGCGCGGTGGCGTGGCGGTTGGGCGAGGAGTCGCAGCAGCCGACGCGGCCGCAGGTGCGGCAGACCCGCAGGTGCACCCACGTGCCGCCGATCGCGAGGCAGTCCTCGCATCCGGGGACCTGCTCGGGCCGCTCTACCCGGACCTGCTCGAGATGCGTACATTCAGTCATCGGTGCTCCTCTCTGGCGCGCGCCGCGGCTTGGGGCGTTGGCTTTGGCTGTTGGGTGGTTCGTGCGTGCAAGCTTTCAGGCCTTCCACTTGATCGAGCAGCCGACCGGCGGCGTCTGGGGCGGATCGGGGTCGCGGCCGTCGAGCACGGCGTCGAGGGCGCCGCGTAAAAAGGCGGCGTTCTGCGCCGGGTCGTCGTAGTCGGCGTCGGGGGCGCCACGGTAGCGGAGCGCCCCGGCGGCATCGAGGACGAAGACATCCGGGGTGGTCTTCGCGTCGTAGGCGCGGGCGACGTCCTGGGACTCGTCGCGCAGATACGGGACGCCGTCGAACTCCCCGCGCTGCACCCGGGCGCGCATCGCCTGCGGCGAGTCGCCGGGGTAGCGCTCGGCGTCGTTCGGATTGACCGCGAGCACCTGAACTCCGCGGCCGGCATAGTCCCGCGCGACCGCGACGATCCGCTCGTGCCAGGCCAGCGCGTAGGGGCAGTGGTTGCAGGTGAACACGACGACCGTCGCGGGGGCCCCACCGGGCCCGTGCGTGGTCCCCTCGGTGTCGGGCAGTGTGAACGTCGGAGCGTGGTCGCCGATCGCTGTCATCTACATACTCCTCTCGGTGGTGGCGGTCTGGGCGGCGCGCAGCGCCTCACGGATGTCGGCGGGGTCGGGCGTCGGGGAGACCCGACCGTCGCGACGATGGTAGACGCGGCAGGTCAGCCCGAACGGCTCGCCGCCGGTTGGCCGGACGTCGACGCCGTCGATGCGGATCGTGGGCGACCCGACGAAGCGCTCCCGGTCGGCGTCGGCCTGTGTGCGGACCTCGCGGACGACGACCGTGTCCGGGTCGAGCCCCACGTCGGCCATCGCCGCGCGCAGGTCGGCGAGCGCCCTGGGGTGCGAGGGGCAGCCCTCCCAGAACAGAAGCTCGACGCGCATTCCTCCAGGCTACCCACGTGCCGTCGGGGCTGCCTGGGGCAGGCGGAGCGTGTCTTTTTGGTTGTCCGTCCCTGTCGGGACGGCGGCTGGCGGGCGCGGTTCGAATCCTCTGTTTGGTCGACGGCGTCGGCTTGTGGCGGGGCGCTTCGTGACGGCGTTCGTGACCGGGGTGCAGGACGGAGTCCCCTCGTCGGTGTCAACGCTCCGCTCAACAGGCGGCGCCCGCGATGCGCGGCGCTGACATGGTGCTCATACCTCCGAGTAAACCGGCTCTGCACTCCCCGGCTCGGCACTCCCCACCTCAGCCTCCTCACCATGAACGTGAGCGGCCTGCGGCCGCAACACGGTGACAGCAATGACAATCGCCAAGGAGACAAGCCCGGCGGCGATCACGAACGCGAGGTGGTACCCGCTGGTGAGCGCCGCGGCGGTGGACGTCCCGCTGTGGATCAGGTGCTCGGTGCGTGTGGCCGAGAGCGTCGCGAGCACGGCGAGCCCCAGCGCGCCGCCGACCTGCGCGGCGGTGTTGACCAACCCCGACGCGAGGCCGGCGTCCTCCTGGGTGGCGCCGGACATCGCGAGCGTCATCAAGGCGGGGAACGAGGTGCCGATGCCGAAGCCGAGCAGGATCATCACGGGGAGGACGTCGACGATGTAGCTGCCGTCGACCGGCGCCCGCGCGAATAGCAGCAGCGCAGCGGCGATCAGAAAGAGGCCGGGGAGCAGCGTGCGGCGAGCGCCGAAGCGCATGATCAGCGGTTCGGTGAAGCGCAGCGACAGGACCCCCATGACGATCGTGGCGGGCAGGAACGCGAGGCCTATCTCCAGGGCGTCGTAACCGAGGACCTTCTGCAGGTACAGCGCCCCGAGGAAGAACATCCCGAACATCCCGGCGACCATCAGCGCCTGGACGACGTTGGCGCCGGAGACGGTGCGCGAGCGGAAGATCCGCAGCGGCATCAGCGGGTGACGTGCGGTGGCCTCGCGCACGATGAAGCCGACGAGCAGCGCGACCGAGGCGGCGCCGAGCACGAGCGTGCGGCCCGCCCCCCAGCCGTATTCGGCGGCGGGCTTGACGATCGTGTAGACGCCGAGCATCAGCGAGCTCGTGATGAGGGTCGCACCGGGGATGTCGGCGCCGGCGGCGAAGCCGATGCCCTTGTCGCGTTCGATCAGGCGCACGGCGAGGACGCCGGTGGCGATCCCGATCGGGACGTTGACGAAGAAGATCCAGTGCCAGTTGATGGACTGCGTGAGGATGCCCCCGGCAAGCAGCCCGATCGAGCCGCCAGCGGAGGCGACGAAGCCGTAGACCCCGATCGCCTTGGCCTGCTCGCGGGGCTCGGGGAACATCGTGACGATCATCCCGAGCGTCACCGCGGAGGTCATCGCGCCGCCGGCGCCCTGGACGAAGCGGGCGGCGACGAGCATCGTCTGGCTCTGCGCGAGCCCGCAGACCAACGAGGCGGTGGTGAAGATCACGAGGCCGACCATGAAGACGTTCTTGCGCCCCAGCAGGTCGCCGAGGCGCCCCGCGAGCAGCAGCAGGCCGCCGAAGGCGATCAGGTAGGCGTTGATGACCCACGCGAGGCTCGACTGCGTGAACCCGAGGTCGCGCTCGATCGACGGCAGCGCGACGTTTACGACGGTGGCGTCGAGGACGATCATCAGGACCCCCACGCACAGCACGTAGAGGGCGATCCAGCGGTTGCGGTCGGTCATCGCCGCCAGTGTAGCCACGCGCTGAAGCTCCGAGTTGGCAGGCGCTGTTTTCCGAGTTGGCAGGCGCCGAATCCCTGAGTTGGCGGGCCGCCGGAAGCGGGGTTCGCCACCGCGGGGCGGCTACACCACCGTCGGCGCGACGGCCCCCAACACCTCCGCCGCGCGCGCGATCCGCGCGGCGGTCGGCGTGACCGATACGCGCAGGTGCCCCTCGCCGCCCTGGCCGAGGTAGGATCCCGGCATCGTCAGCAGCGAGCGCTCCAGCAGCCGCCGCGCGAAGCTCTCGTCGTCGCCGCCGGGGACCGCGAGCCAGAGGAAGATCCCGGCGGGCCCGCCGACGTGCTCCAGGCCGGCGCCCCGCGCGGCCCGCGCGAGCACGAGGCGCTTGGCGGCGTACCGCGCGCGGGCCTGCACGACGTGCTCGTCGTCGCCCCACGCGGCGATCGAGGCGCGCTGGACAAGCGTGGGCGGGGTGGTCCCGATGTCGGGGCGGTGGCGCTTGACGCGGCGCACGATCTGCTCGTCGCCGGCCATCAGCCCCGAGCGCAGGCCGGCGAGGCCGGAGCGCTTGGACAGCGAGTTGAACACGATCACCCCGCGGCGGTCCTCCAGCTGCAGCCCCGACGGGGGCGGGTCGTCGTCGAACCAGAGCTCCGAGTAGGTCTCGTCGAGCGCGAGGATCGCCCCGCTGCGCCGGCAGCGCGCCGCGAACTCCTCCAGCAGCTCCAGCGGCGCGATCGCGCCGGTGGGGTTGTGCGGGTTGACGACCCACACGATCGCGGTGCGCTCCCACGGGATCGCGTCGGGGTCCGGCAGCCACGAGTCCGCCGCTGAAAGGACGTGGCGCGCGACCGGCTGGCCCGCCGCGAGGGCGCTGCGCTCGGGGATCGGATATCCGGGTGTCGCGAGCGCGATCACGTCGCCCGGTCGGGCGAACAGGCGCGCGAGCAGCGCGATCGGCTCCTTCGCCCCGAGGGTCGGCAGGACCTCGCGCGCGGGGTCCAGCGCTACCTGAAAGCGCCGCGCGATCCAGCCGACGATCGCGTCGCGCAGCTCGGGCAGCCCTTCGCCGGAGGGGTAGTCGCACAGCGGCAGCGTCGCCGCCGCCTGCGCGAGCGCGTCGCGGACGGCCTGGGGCGCGGGGTCGGTGGGCTGTCCGAGGCTGAGGTCGATCACGTCGACCCCGCGTGCCTGCGCCGCGCGGCGGGCCTCGGCGAGCCGCAGAAACGGGTAGGCCGGGGCCTCCTCGACGGCGGGGTTCAGGCGCACGGCATCCTCTCTCCCGGGCGCGGCGGCGCCTCCCGGCTCGGGCGTGCCGCACCGCCTGCCGTCTCGGGTGCACGGTGGCGTCTCGGGCTCAGGCACACAGGAACGCCTCCAGGATCTCGTGGGTCCGCGCCAGCGCCGCGGCGGCGACGCGCTCGTCGGGGCGATGCGCAAACGCGGGGTCGCCGGGCCCGAGGTTCACGGCGTCGACGCCGGCGGCCGCGAACTCGGCGACGGGGGTCCACGCCTGCTTGGCCTCGACGGGGGCGCCGGCGGCGTCGGCGAGGCGCTCCAGCAGCGGGTTGTCGCGGGGCGGGAGCGCCCCGGGGGTGTTGCACAGCAGCTCGATCTCGCCGTGCGGCTCGCACCAGGCACGCAGCGCGCGCTCGGCCTGCTCGGTTGTCATGTCGGGGGGGTAGCGGAAGTTGACGTTGGCGGTGGCGGCGCCGGGGATCACGTTGCGGGCGACCCCGGCGTGCAGCGTCGTAACGGACACCGCCGGGGTGTATTCGAGCCCGTCGATCGTGAGCGTCGCGGGCTCGATCGCGCGCAGCGCGAGCACCCCGTCGGCGGCGCGGTCGATCGCGTTGTCGGCGAGCCACGGGCGCGCGGAGTGCCCGGCGCGCCCATGGAACGTCCAGGCGGCGTCGAGATTGCCGAGGCATCCTGCCTGGACGGCGTTGGCGGTCGGCTCCAGCACGATCGCGAGGTCCGCGTCGCGCAGGCCGGGCTCGCGTTCGAGCAGCGGCCCGAGCGCCCCCTGCGCGGCGGGCAGCTCCTCGCGCCCGAACAGCACGTAGCCGACGTCGACGGCGCTTTGTGCGGCCCCCGCCCTCCCCGGCGTCCCCGCCCGCGCCGGCGCCCCTGCCTGCCCCAGCGCCCCCACCTGCCTCAGCGCAAGCTCGATCATCACGGCGACACCGCCCTTCATGTCGGCGGCCCCCAGCCCTTCGACGGCCCCAGGTCCATCGACACCAGCCCCGGAGATCTCGGCCGTGGCGCCGCGCCCTGCGGCGGTCCCGATCCCCTCGATAGCCCCGACCTCCTCGGTGTCCCCGCCAATCAGCCGCCCCGGGAGGTTGCCCTGTGCGGGGATCGTGTCGAGGTGCCCGGCGAGCAGCACGTACGGACGACCCCCGCGGCCGGCCGCGCCGGCCAGGACGCACGAGTCTCCGGCATCGCGCACCGGGACCCCGCCGTCGCGCAGGACGGCCAGGACGTGCTCGACGATGTTTCTCTCCGCGCCCGATTCCGAGGCGATCTCGACGAGCTGCAGCGTGCGCCGGGCGAGGCGGTCGGCGAGATCGGCCGCGGGACGGCTGGGAGAATCGGCTGCGGGAGCGACTGCCAGCGCCATCGCGCCCTGCCCGCCGCCGGTCGCGGTGCAGAGGCCGGGCGTGCGCACAGGGCATTCTCCCAGGATCCGGGCTCAGGCCTGCTGGGGCTCCTGCTGGGGCGCTTTGCTGTCTTTGCGCCGGCGTTTGTTGCGGGCGCGGCGCTTGGGGAAGTTGCGCAGCAGCTCGCGCGCCAGCGCCGGGGGCTTGCGGGCCAATCGGGTGCGGGCGCCGCGCAGGGCCTCTTCGGCCTCGGGGGTGTGGCCGGGGGCCGCGGCCAGCAGCGCCGCCGCGAGCCGGCGGTCCTGCTTGCGCGCCGCGTGGATCAGGCGGCGGGCGTTGCGGCCGTGGGCGCCGCCGGAGGAGTTGACGAGCAGGCCGAGCAGGCGCTTGGTCTCGGGCCAGCGCTGGACGGCGTACTCCTCGTGCAGGTCGCGGGTGTACTCCGCCAGGCGCCAGATCCACGCGCTGGCCTGGTCGCGGCGGCCGATGCGCCGCTCGACGAGCGCCCGCAGCATGATCTTCGACGCCTCGCGGCGCTCGTCGCGGGGCCAGGCGCCGATCACGTCGACAGCGGTGTCGAACGCGTCTGGGTCGCGGCCGGCGGCGATGTCGGCGAGCGCGCGCAGGCGCAGCTGGGCGTTGGGGTTGCGCTGGACGGCGGTGACGAGGAAGCGGCTGCGCAACTCGCCGTTGCGGTCGAAGTGCAGCATCGCCCGCGCGCGGCGCCAGCCGTTGGGCGAGACGCGGGCGCCGGCGAGCGCGGCCCACACGTGCTGCTCGCCGTAGTCGAGGTGCTCGACGGCGATCCGCCACAGCTCGCGTTCAAAGACCTCGAAGCGGCGCTCCTCCTCGGCGCAGACCGGCAGCACGCGGCGCTCGACGCGCATCCGCCGGCCGCGGCCGCGGCGGACGGGGCCGACGACGATCGCGCCGCCGCGGTAGACGTCGCGGTCCAGCAGCGAGTGCAGCGTCACGACGGGGTCGTCGTGCTTGGTCGCGGGGTGCACGAAGTCCACGACCAGGCCCGCCTCCTTGCCGGGGTGCCGCCGGGTCACGCGCCCCACGCGCTGCTGGTAGACGCGCTTGGAGGCCGTCGGGGCGAGGTGCACGCAGACCGTCGCTCGCGGGCTGTTCCAGCCCTCGGCCAAGAGCTGGGCGTTGATCAGCACGTCGATGTCGCCGCGCTCGTAGTGCGCGAGGATCGTCGCGAGCTCGCGCTTGGGGGTCTCGCCGGAGACGGCCTGGGCCTTGATGTTCTCGGCGCGGAACGCCTCGGCGAGGTTATAGGCGTGGCGAACCCCCGCGGCGTAGACGACCCCGGGGACGCCGTTGAAGCGGGTCTTGTAGAGGTTCGCGACCGCCATGTTGAACGGCTGCTGGTCGAGCAGTTTCGCGAGCTCGTCCTGGTCGAACTCGGTGTCCACTTCGCCGCGGCGCAGCGGCACCTTGGCGATCGTGCGGACCCCGACGCCGGGGGAGATGCGCACGCAGCGCAGCGGCGAGATCACCCCGCGGCGGGCGGCCTGCGCGAGGTCGAAGCGCGACGTCTGCGTCGGGAACAGGTCGGTCACGTGGCGCGCGATCAGTGCCCCCGTCGCCGTCATGCCGATGAAGATCGGGCCCGTCCACGCGCGGATCGTCGCGCTGGTCTTGTCCCCCAGCGCCGTGTGGGCCTCGTCGCAGATCACGATCGTGTAGGCGCCCGAGATCCGCCCGGCGTTGCGCACGAACCACTGGTAGGTCTCGACCGACACCGGGCCTTTGACCGAGTCCTCGCCGACATACAGCGCGCGGCTGATGCGCTTGGAGTAGCCGCGCTCGCGCAGCTCGCCGAGGAACTGTTCGACGAGGTTGCGCCGGTGCGTGAGGATCAGGATCCCGCCGGTCTGCGACGCCTCGACGAAGCCGAGTGCCGCGACGGTCTTGCCGGCGCCGGTCGCGTGCTCGAACCAGAAGCGCTTCGCCGCGTTGGGATCCTCCGGTTGGTCGGGCAGAACCTCCTCGTCGTCCTCATCGACCCAGTCGCGCGGCTCGTCCTCGAGATCGGTGGCCCCGCCGATCCCATCGATCCCGCCCACCTCGCCGTTCGCGGCGCCCGCGTCGTCCTCGGGGAGCGGCTCGAGCTCGTCCTCCAGGTCCCCGAGCTCCTCGTTGTCCTCGTCCTCCTCGTCGTCATCGTCATCCTCGTCGTCCTCGTCCTCGTCGTCGAGCGCATCGCCGCCGCGCAGCTCGCCGGCGTCGTCCTTCGCGTCCAGTCCGTCGCCGTTCTCGGCGTCGAGCCCGCCGCCGATGCGCTCCTCGCCGGGCGCGCCGAGGATCGCGGCGGACGCGAGCAGCTCGGGGGAGGCCGCGGCGGCGGCGCGTCCGTTGCCGTTGCCGGCGCTGCGCTCGGCCTCGGCGAGCAGCGCGGTGAGGGTCCCGGAGAGAGCGTCGACCTGGTGGGCCGACAGCAGGGTGCCGTCGTTCAGGCGCGGCTCGTCGTCGGACAGCAGCCGTTCGAGGCCGAGCAGCAGCGAGAACTCGCGCCGCCACGCGGTCGACGGATATTTGGCACCCTCCCCCAGCTCGCCCAGCGCGGCGTCCAGCGCGCGGCGCCGGGGAGTGGCGACCCCACCCACCCGAGCCAGCGCGGCGGTGGGCTCCTCGCCGTCGTGCAGGAAGCGCTCGCGCACGAACTTCTCCGCGCGAGAGATGTCGGCGGAGCTTGGTATGGGCGCGGCCGCGAGGGCCACTGTCGTGGACTCGGCCATTGAGGCTCTTGGACTTCGAGACGGAGCCGCCGCAGAAAAAGACTCGGCGTGGCTCAAAACGCCGGCGCCTGGCCGGCAGACGGCCGGGGTGCTCAGAGCAACCCGGCTCTGATGTCTCTCCAGGATATAGCACGGTGAGGCGTTATTGAAGGACCCGCCTCTGCCGCGCCCTTCCACCACCTCTCCACCACCTCTCCCCTCATCGGCGCAACCGGCACAACCTGCGTGGGCCCCGCGCCATCTGGCACCCTTTGTCGCGATGCCCGGCGCGGCTCCCACGACCCCGGCACCCCCCGACAGCCCTCGGGCGCGTCCGGCGTCGCCGGCGCGCGTGGTGGCGATCACGGGTGCGGTGGCGCTGGCGGTGCTGCTGGCGATCGGCCTGGCGCAGCTCGCGGAGAAGCCGTCGACGCCGGCCGCCGAGGCGCCGCGGCTGACGCCGGCGCAGATGCGAGCGCGGCTGGCGGGGTCCCCGGCGCCGCTGGCGGCGCTGCACGCACAGGCCGACGCGCTGCTGGGCGGCGGCGGGAGGGCGCTGCGGGCGCGCCTGGCGGCGCTGCGGGGATGGCCGGTGGTGATCAACAAGTGGGCGTCGTGGTGTCAGCCGTGCCGGTCGGAGTCCGGCGCGTTCCAGCGCGCGTCGGTGAACCTGGGGCGCAGGGTGGCGTTCATCGGGATCGACTCCGGCGACAGCAGCCGGGGGGTGGCGCTGGCGTTCATGCGCGCGTTCCCGGTGAGTTACCCGAGCTTCTACGACCCCAGCGAACGGCTCGGGCTGGAAGTGACGGACTCGTCGTTCAGGCCGGTGACGGTCTTCTACGACGCGCGCGGCGGCGAGTACATCCACCAGGGGCCCTACCCGAGCGCGGCGAAGCTCGAACGCGACGTCCAACGCTACGCCCTGGGCGCGTGAGCCGCGCGAGCCGGGGCGCGGAGGGTGGCTGAGCGTGCCTGAGATCCGCGTGGACCCGCTGAGCGGGTACCGGACGATCGTGGCGGGGGAGCGCTCCAGGCGCCCCGGGGGCGAGCCGCGCTGCCCGGCGGCCGACGCGATCGACCCGGAGTCCGATCCGTTCGCGGAGGGCCACGAGGACCGGACGCCGCCGGAGCTGTACGCGGTGCGCCCAAACGGCGGGACGGCGGACTCGCGGGGATGGACGGTGCGGGTGGTGCCGAACATGTACCCGGCGCTCGCCCCCGCCGCGATCGGCGGCGCGTCCGGCGAGGAGGCCGGCGGAGGGGCGGGCGGTGCTTTGCGCCCGAACCCCGCCCCCGGCCGGGCGGGCGGGCAGGCGGCGGCGCGCCTGGAGCTGTTCGCGGCGGCGCCGGCGACGGGGGCGCACGAGGTGATCGTCAACGGCCCGCAGCCGGTGCAGTCGCTGGCGCAGCTGCCGGTCGAGCAGGTGGCGGCGGCGATCGAGGTGTGGCGGGAGCGGCTGCGGGTGCACGCGGGCTGCTCCTACACGCAGCTGATCGTCAACGAGCGCCGCGAGGCGGGGGCGTCGCTGGAGCACACGCACGCGCAGCTGTACGCGCTGGACTTCGTGCCGGCGGACGTGGCGCGCGAGCGGGAGCGCTTCGGGGCGTATGCGACGCGGACGATGGGCTGCGACCTGCTGGAGGATCTGGTCGCGGAGGAGGTGCGGATCGGGGAGCGGATCGTGGCGATCGACAAGGAGGCGGTGCTGATGGCGCCATACGGGTCGCGGGTGCCGTTTCAGATGATGCTGGCGCCGCGGGCGCCGCGGGCGCGCTTCGAGGACGACGGGGCGACGGGCGCGGCGCTGCTGCACGACGGCCTGCGCCGCCTGGCGCGCCACTTCGGGTCGAGCCCGCCGCTGAACCTGTGGGTGCGGACGGCGCCGCGGGGCGCCGAGCACTTCTGCTGGCGGATCGACGTGGCGCCGCGTCTGACGCACCTGGCGGGCCTGGAGCTGTCGACGGGGGTGAGCCTGAACATCGTGGCCCCGGAGGACGCGGCGGCGGTGCTGCGCGAGGCGTAGGGCGGTGTCGCGCGGGGCGCTGCGCGGGGCGGCGCGGGGTGCGGCGCGAGGCGTGGGGGCGGGCGTGTGGGCGGGCGGGGTGGGCGGGCACCGATAGTCTGCGGGCGTGCCACCCGAGCAGCGTGTCGTGCCGCGGTTCGCGGCGGAGCCCCCCCAGGAGGGCCTGCCATACGGCCGCTGGGCCGAGCGGCTGGGCCAGGAGCTGCTGGCGGCGTGCCTGGACCTGGCGCAGACCGACGAGCAGCTGGGCCAGCCGGGGGAGATCCTGTGGTACCCGGATCGGACGTGGCACGGGCGGACGTACGTGCCGGCGACGTCCCTGACGTCGGAGGGCTACGAACTGTTCGGCTACGTGCGCTTCGTGCCGGCGGAGGACGAGGGCGAGCCGAGCGGGCTGTGGGCCTGGGTGGACTTCACCGACCAGACGGCCGAGCAGAACCCGCAGTGGCGGCTGGACCTGTGCGACGAGGTGATTGGCCGCTGGCGCGGCCCGGCGGGTTCGGTGGCGGCGATGACGTTGGTGTGGGGTCGCCCGCTGGTGGCGGGCGGACGGGTGGTGACGGCTGAGCTGGCGGGGCTGGCGGTGGACCAGTGCGAGCTGGTGGAGAGCCGCTTCACGCTGATCGCCCCCGACGACTACCGCCACGACCTGCTGGAGATCAAGCTGTGGGGCTCCAAGGGCCGGGAGCTGGCGCGGGAGTCGCTGTACGAGGGGGACGACGACGAGGAGGCCGAGGAGGCGGCCGAGTAGCGATCTGCGCGCTGCGATGGTGAGCGCCGTCGCGCGGCGATGTGCGCGCCGTGGGCGGGCCGGCTATTTGATCGCGGCGGCGATCGATTCGCGGGCGGTGCGGGGGTTGGTGCCGCCGCGAGTGCAGGCGCCGCCGTTGCTCGTGGGGAGGCATCTCCAGCTGCCGACGGTCCAGTAGGTGTTGCGCCCGGCGGGGTGCAGGGTGCTGGTCCCGTTGACGAACTCCGAGAGCACCTTGCGGGCTTCGGCGCAGTTGGTGTTGCCGCGGCTGACGGTGACGCCGAGCGTGTGGCCGCTGGAGCGGAAGGTGCCGCACGCGCGGGCGGCGCGTGCCTGGGCAACCGCGGACGCCGGGGAGGGCGTCGACGGCGCGGAGGGCGTCAACGACGCGCCGGCGCCGGTGGCCGCGACGCTGAAAGCGGCGGCCACGATGGCGACGGTGGCGGTGACGACAGGCAGACGGCGCATGACCGCGGAATCTAGCACAGGCGCCGTTTGCGGTTCACCGGTTGAGGTCGGTGTCGTGGGTGGATGTGCGGACGCCGCGGGTGGACGTCGACAGCGTGACGGTCGAGCCCGGCGGGATCGTGGTGGGATCGACGTAGCGGACGGTGACGGGCGACGGCGGCAGTTTGGGCCTGCGCGCGCGGAGCTTGATCCGGCGCTCGTGGGGTCCGCGCGGGGTCAGCATGACCGCTCCCGGACTGGCTTGCGGGGGCTCGGTGCAGGTGTGAGCCCGTGACTGATCGTGAGCTGAGGCATGGGGCCTCCGATGGTCGACGTTGAAATGTAAAGGACAGTTTCTTTGACCTTTCACACTTCAACCCACAGGGTGCGGCGAAGCTGCGCGGGCAAGTTATCTGTTACCTAAATCTTTCCCCTCGCAGGTGAAGAAGGAGGCGGTCGTCGACTCGCTACGGCGAAGGGGTCGCGCGCATCGACGCCGTCGTAGCGGCGGAAGCGTCCTCCGGAGAGCTTCGCGAGCGAGCTGCACGGGCTGGGCTAAGCCGGACTAGACCCTCCAACTGCTACACTCGTCGGCATGATCCGAGTGGGGATGCACGAGGCCAAGACCCAGCTGTCGCGCTTGGTCGAGCGCGCGCGCGGCGGCGAGGAGGTGGTCGTCGAGCGTTCGGGGCACGCGGTCGCGAAGATCGTCCCCTACGACGAGCGGCCGCGCGGACTCATGGCGCTCGAGGGGGTGTGGAAGGGCAGGGTCGTGATACCCGATGACTTCGACGAGCTGCCGGAGGACCTCCAGCGCGCCTTCGGCATGATCGACGATTGAGACTCCTGCTCGATACGCACAGCCTGCTGGCGCTGCTCTCCTCCGACTACCGGCTGTCGCCCGCGGCGCGCACGGCGATGGAGCGCCCGGACGCACGACTGGTCGTGAGCGTCGTGAGCGTCTGGGAGATCGCGATCAAGCGCTCGATCGGCAAGCTGGACGCGCCGGACGACGCGATCGAGCGCATTGAGGAAGCCGACGCCGAGCTGCTGGCGATCACCGCGCGCCACGCGCACGCGACGGCGACCCTGCCGTTTCACCACCGCGACCCCTTCGACCGCCTGCTGATCGCCCAGGCCCAGCTGGAGGGCTGCGTGATCGTCACCGCCGACAGCGCGATCGCGGCGTACGCCGTTCCGGTCGTCTGGTGAGCCAGTCGCAAGGATCAGGCGGCCAGCCGCACGGCGTCGAGATCCTGGAGGGCCTGCGCAAGCGCGCGCCTGTTGGCGTCTCGTCTCCGGTGGGGAGCATCACATCGACGTCGCCGGTGGCGCGGACCTCGGAGTGCACGCCGACGGCGAGCGCGCCGATGACGACGTAGTCGACGCCGCACGCAGACAGAGTCCCGAGCAGCGCGGCGGGGTTCAGCGCGCCTCAGCCATCCAGGCCGGCCTTCATCTCGGCCGTCGCGTTGTGCAGCGCGGCGGCGCTCTGGATCCGCTCCTCGGGGCTCATGACCAACTGCTCGGCCAGCGCCCCGCGGTCGCTGGAATACCACTTCTGGTATGGATTCAGAAAGTGGTATTCATACCAGCGATGGTATCAGGAATCCCAGGGCGTTCATCTGGGGCGCATCCGCGCGAGTTAGTGCGCCGCCCGGGCGCGGTGGGCGCGGGGCGTCCTGCCCCGCGTCTGAGCGCTGAGCCGGCTCTCGGGTCGCTGCTACGCGGCGACTGCGACGCCGGCATAGGGCCCGGAACGCTCGTTTGCTATCTCGAAGCGCTTTCTGTGCTATCTTGTGCCCGTGAAGATCGCTACCATGCGCAAGACGTCGTTCGCGGTTGACACGGCCAAGGTGGCGGCCGCGAAGGACATCCTTGGCACCAGGACGCTCACCGACACCGTCGATGCGGCGCTCGCGGAGGTCGTCAAGCGCAGACAGCGCCGGGACCTGCTCGAGCTGCTGTCCACTCCGGGCGCGTTGGAGCTCGACAACCCTGACGTGATGGCCGGCGCCTGGCGCTGAGCGGTGCCGGCCTTCCTCGCCGACAAGAGCGCCCTGGCCCGCCGGCAGACGCGAGCCGATGTGCGCGAGGCGCTGGACCCCCTGCTGCTGGAAGGAGAGATCGCGACCTGCGGAATCGTCGACCTGGAGATGCTCTACAGCGCCACGAGCCCCTCCACCTACAAAGCGCTCGCCGCGGCGCTGCGCGGAATGCCACGAGTCGCCCTCGACGAGACCGCCGTCGAACGGGCGCTGGAAGTTCAAGCGAAACTGGCACAGCGCTCCCAGCACCGCGCCGTGCCACTGCCCGACCTGCTCGTGGCGGCCTGCGCCGAGACCGCCGGGTTGGCGGTCGTCCACTACGACGCCGACTTCGAACAAATCGCCGAGATCACCGAGCAGCCCGTGCAATGGATCGTGCCCCGCGGCAGCGTGGCCTAGAACCCACACATGAAGCCCTCGCGCGAGGTGGACCGGGGCGTTCGTCTGGGGCGCATCCGCGCGGGTGGGTAAGCGACCCGGCGGTGGGCGCGGCAAGTCCGAGCTGAGCAAGACCCGGCCATAGAAGTGTAATCAAGTAGTGTTTATCGTGTTACACTTCTCCCATGAGCACAAAACGCTTCGTCGGGCGAGAGGCCGAGCTGGCCAAGCTCCAGGGACATCTCGATCGGGTGCGCGACAGTGGGTCGGGGCGGATGCTGGCGCTGCGCGGGCGACGACAGATCGGCAAGTCGCGCCTGATCGAGGAGTTCATCGGGCGCAGCGGCGCGAGCGCGGTGTTCTACACGGCGTCGCGCCAGAGCTCGGTGCGGGAGCTGCGCAACTTCGGCGAGCAGCTCGCGGCGTCTGCGACAGCCGCGGCGACGGTCGCGGCGGCGGGGCCGATCGGCTCGTGGGAGGCCGCGCTGACGATCGCCGCGAGCGATGCGTCAGACGGGCAGCCGCTGGTGCTCGTGATCGACGAGCTGCCGTTCCTGATCGAGAGCGAGCCGGCGATCGAGGCGATCGTCCAGAAGCAGTGGGACCGCGGGCTGGAGGCCCGGCCGGTGCTGCTGGTGCTGATCGGCTCGGACGTGTCGATGATGTCGGCGCTGAACGACTACGGCCGGCCGCTCTATGGGCGCCTGACCGAGATGACGATCGGGCCGCTCTCGCCGGCGGCGATCGGCGAGCTGCTGGAGCTGCCGGCGGCGGCGGCGCTCGACGCCTACCTGGCGATCGGCGGCTTTCCGCGACTCGCGGAGATCTGGCGCCGCGGAGAGGACCTCTGGAGGTTCCTGGGGCGCGAGCTTCAGAACCCGGAGTCGCCGCTGATCGTGCTCGGCGAGCGCTCGCTGAGCGCGGAGTTCCCCGCGGAGCTGAAGGCGCGCGGCGCGCTGGAGGCGATCGGCGCGGGCGAGCGGGTGTTCACGGCGATCATGCAACGGGCGGGGATCTCGAACAGAACGCTGGAGACGACGCTCGCGACGCTGACGGCGAAGCGGGTGATCGACAGGGCGCTGCCCTACAGCGCCGAGCTGCGCCCGAAGCTCTCGCGCTACTACGTCCGCGATCCCTACCTGCGCTTCTGGCTGCGCTTCATCGGCGCGAGCATCCCGGCGCTGGAGCGCGGCCGCGGCGACATCGTGCATCGGCAGATCCGCGCGTCATGGGCGTCGTTCGCGGGCCACGCGATCGAGCCGCTGGTGCGCGGCGCGATCCAGAGGCTGCTTCCCGACCGGCGCTTCGGGGCCGCGGAGTTCGTGGGCTCGTTCTGGAACCGCGACGGCAGTGTGGAGGTGGACCTCGTCGGCGGCCGCGGCCAGACGACAAGCGAGCAGATCGACTTCGTCGGCTCGATCAAGTGGCGCGACCGCGGCGAATTCGACCGCGGCGACTTCAGCACGCTGATCCGCCACCGCGCGCTGATACCCGGCGCGACCGACCAGACGCTCCTGGTCGGCGTGTCCCGCAGCGGCTTTCACGTGAACGGCCTCGACGTCCGCCTGACCCCCGAGGACATCGTCGCGGCGTTCGGCGCCTGAGCGCAGCCATAGACCTCGTCACCCGAGATCGCCGCGACGCAGCAAGCCGCCATCTGATATCATCTATGATGTCATGAGCCCTGGAGAGCTGGTCCGCTCGACACGCGAGCGCCTCGGTTTGAGCCAGCGCCGGCTGGCCCTGCGCGCGGGCACCACCCAGGCCGCGGTGAGCCGCATCGAGCGCGGCGTCGTCTCGCCCACGTTCGCGACCCTTCGCGCGCTGATGATCGCGATGGGCGAGGAGCCCGTTCTGAGCGCCCGGCGGCTGCCGGCCGACTGGGACCCGGCCCACCTCGCGAGCACGCTTGCGCGAACGCCCGAGGAACGGCTCGCGCTGGCGCTCTCGTGGAACAGGATGGCTGGACGCCTCGCCGCCGCCGGGCGCGCGGCGCGCGCCCATGCCTGACGCACAACCGCTCGACGCCGAGCGCATCTTCGCGACACTCGACGCGCACGAGGTGGAGTACGTGGTGATCGGCGGCATCGCCGTCCAGGTCCACGGCCACGTGCGCATGACCAATGACGTCGATCTGATCCCCTCCCCCGCCCCGGAGAACCTCCAGCGCCTCGCCAGAGCGCTCAAAGATCTCGACGCGCGCGTGCTGAACCCCGGCAGCGAGCACGTGAAGCTCGACGCACGAACGCTGCCCCGAGCGACGCTATGGCAGCTCTCGACACGCCACGGAGACATCGACGTGCTGCACCACGCGCCCGGCGCCGCGCCCTTCCCCCAACTGCGCAAACGCGCGCTCGTGATCGCGCTCGGCGGCCACCCGATCCCAATCGCCGGCCGCGACGATCTCATCAGGATGAAGCGCGCAGCCGGCCGACCGATCGATCTCGCCGACATCGCCGCACTCACCGAGCCCGAGCACGGGGTCTGACGGCTCCGGAGCCTCGCGCCCCAGCCCGCTTGCTATCTCAAAGCGCTTTCTGTGCTATCTTGTGCCCGTGAAGATCGCTACCATGCGCAAGACGTCGTTCGCGGTTGACACGGCCAAGGTGGCGGCCGCGAAGGACATCCTTGGCACCAGGACGCTCACCGACACCGTCGATGCGGCGCTCGCGGAGGTCGTCAAGCGCAGACAGCGCCGGGACCTGCTCGAGCTGCTGTCCACTCCGGGCGCGTTGGAGCTCGACAACCCTGACGTGATGGCCGGCGCCTGGCGCTGAGCGGTGCCGGCCTTCCTCGCCGACAAGAGCGCCCTGGCCCGCCGGCAGACGCGAGCCGATGTGCGCGAGGCGCTGGACCCCCTGCTGCTGGAAGGAGAGATCGCGACCTGCGGAATCGTCGACCTGGAGATGCTCTACAGCGCCACGAGCCCCTCCACCTACAAAGCGCTCGCCGCGGCGCTGCGCGGAATGCCACGAGTCGCCCTCGACGAGACCGCCGTCGAACGGGCGCTGGAAGTTCAAGCGAAACTGGCACAGCGCTCCCAGCACCGCGCCGTGCCACTGCCCGACCTGCTCGTGGCGGCCTGCGCCGAGACCGCCGGGTTGGCGGTCGTCCACTACGACGCCGACTTCGAACAAATCGCCGAGATCACCGAGCAGCCCGTGCAATGGATCGTGCCCCGCGGCAGCGTGGCCTAACAGCCTCCCACTGCTGCCCTGACACGACCTGTGGATCCGGGCGTTCATCTGGGGCGCGTCCGCGCGGGCGGGTGGGGCGCTCGGCGCGGTGGGCGCGGGGCGTCCTGCCCCGCGTCGGCGCGCTAGAGCGTGAGCCTGCCTCCTGCCCCGCGTCTGAGCGTGGCGCGGGTGGGCGGGCACCGTGACCTTGAAAGACCGGCCACGGCGCCCGCCGACTGGGTCAGATGGGGTCTGGCTTGAGACTGGAGCGCAGAGAGAGGACAACGCTCCGGCTCGGTCTGTCCCTGTCCCTGAGCGCCACCGAGCTGCTGGGAGAGTGGCGCGCAAGCTTCTGGATGGGGCGCTCAGCGGATCAGCACCGCCACCGAGCTCGACAGCCTCCCGCCGTGCTTCGGCGTGAAGACCAACCTGACGGTCGCCTTCAGCCGGCGCCCGGGGTGGCGGCGCAGGAAGCGCTGCTCTTTGCCGGAGAGCGTGAGGTGAACCGTCACGGCTCCCGCGGCGCCGGCTTTCGCGGTGGCGCGGGACAGACCCGCGGCGGTCGCGACGAGCCTCCCGGCGGAGGGCACGCTGACGGTGATCGTCGCCGTTCTGCCCTTGACGGCGTGGTGGACCACCGCGATCGCGGGCTTGCAGCCCGTCACGGCGATCGCTGTCGTCTGGTGCAGTTCCGCGCCGTTCTGGCCGACGAATTCGGTCGGCATCGTCAGTTTGGAGTTGCACAGGTCGCCATTCGCGGCGAGTGCCGAGTCAGGGCCCTCCGGCAACGTCAATTCAAAGGAGCCGACGGGCGCGTCGGGGACGGTCTTGAAGGTGCTGCTCGTGATCCCCGCTTTGCTGATGAACGTCGTGCCGACGATGTCCAGCGTCACGCCGTCGCCCTGCAGCACCATGACCAGGCTCGGGAACGCTTCTCCGCCGTGGCTGACGAAGTAGGCCGGGCCTTCCAGGGGAACCGAGAGCAGCGGCGTGACCGCCTTGGCGTGGCCGATCACCGACGCCGCGGGGCAGCCCGCGGGGTTGGCTTCGAACTGCGCGGCGGCGCATGCTTTCTGCAATGTGGTCAGCCTCGACGGGAGCTGCTTGGGCAGTTCGACTTTGACCCTCGAGAGGTTCGCGTAGGTCCCCTGCGGCCCGCTGGGGTAGGTGAGGTCGACCGACAGGCTCGCGCCCTGTGACCTGGAGGTGTGCCCGGAGGTCGAGACCGCGAATTTGGGGGCGAACTTCAGCGACGCGCAGTTGGTGACCTGGAATGGCGTCGCCAGCGCGGAGCTCGCGCCCTGCGTGCTGGTGATGGCGCCCCCGACCTGCAGTTTGCTGCAGCTGGTCGGATTGAACGTAAAGCCGGGCCTGTCGATCAGGACGTCGACGCGCCGGAGTTTGATCGGGATCCCGCTGACCTGGCCGTTGGCTCCCCTGACGTCGAGAATCGTCGGGAACGGGTTGGAGACGTCGGTGACGTGCGCGTCGTAGGGGTCGATCCGCAGCGACTGGCGCACGATCACGTTGCCGAAGTTGAACGGGCCCGCGATCGCCGGGACCACGACCGACAGGCCGTAGGGGCCGCCGTTGTAGGGGCCGGTGAGGTACACCTTGCCGGGGACCAACAGCGGGTTCGGGCCCGGGCCGGCGTCGGCGTCGACCGTCCCGACCTGCGTGTCTTGCGGGCACGTCCCCGCGTTGGCGTCGGCTTCGTCGCACAGCGGCACGGTCCCGACGTCGGCCAGCAGCCCGGGCGGCAGGCTGACGCTCAGCCCGCCGAGTTCCTGGTCGGCGTCCTGGCGCGAGAACGATGCCTCGAAGGTGGTGAAGGCACCGGCCTGCAGGTTCGTGCTGCCGCCGGTGAACGCCGGGGCGAACCCGTTCACGCAGCCTTCGTCGATCGTGTAGCCGTCGGACGGGGTGGCGGGGAGCTCGGAGCCCTCCAAAGACCACGGCGTCAGTTCGCTGTGGGTGGTGAACACGCCGCAGCTCTCAGGGGTGGCGAGCTCCGCGCGGGGGCCGCCGAAGAAGTGCAGCTTCAGGTCGGTGAACGGGAGCTGCGGGTTTTCGGGGAACACCGCTGTGAGCTGCCCGGTGGACGGGTCGGTTTTGAATTCGCCCGGGATCTTGATCAGCACGCCGGTGATCGGGTCGTCGACGACGATGTACGTCGCCAGCGTGCTCCCGAACGGGTTTTGGTCGGGCGTGGCGAGATACAGCTCGCCTTCGAGCTTGCGGGAGATCAGCGGGGATTCGAGTTCCAGCGTGCCGATCTTCGACGATTCCGGGCATTGCGGCTGGTCGGCGTTGAAGTTGAACGGGCTCGGGCCTTCCCAGCCGACCTGCGACTCTGAGCACGCCCCCAGCCCGTTGCCCGACGATGGGTCGATCGACATCCCTTCGGGCAGCGTCACGACGGCGTTCTTCAGCATCGCGGTCGCGTTCACGGCGAAGTCTTCGGTCTGGGGGACTTTCAGCTCGAATTCCAGGCCCGTGGGGCTGTCGGCTTCGTGGGTGGTCGGCTGCGCCTCAGTTCCGGGGTGAACTGCAGTTCGTTGCAGCCGGTCATCGGCGGCGACTGCGACGTCGCCTTCACCCAGTTCGAGCTCGGGCCCCCTTCGAGGTCGGCGGTACCGTCGGCGTTGTAGCTGCCGGGGTGCTGCCAGGAGTCAAACCAGGCCGTGGCCTGCAGCGGCGATCCGCACGAGCGTCGGGTTTGTCAAAAGCGGGATCGACGCCTGGCCGCTGTTGTCCCTGGCGGCCGGGTTCCCGTAGATCGTGACGACGAACCGGTTCAGCTGGAACTGCGGGACTTCGGTGCTGGTGGTCTGCAGCACGTACCCCGCGGGCGTCGGCACGACGTGCGCATAGAGGGCGTGGGTGCCGTCGTGTTTGTCGACGTAGCCGAACTCGGCCGGCGCCCCGTGGTCGGGCACCATGTTGTAGAGCGGGCTGTTGATCGCGGTGGTCTCCACCGGTTCGGTGCGGATGTACCCGATCTGCGTGTCCGGCGGGCAGCCTCCGGGGCCCACGGCCGGCGGCCGCGGTTCCGCGGCGAGCTGCGCGATCGTGCACTGCGGCGCGGACAGCGTGCTGCCGACGACGCCGAGCGGCAGGTCCAGGATCACGTCCTTGACGTCTGAGGCACCGGCGGGCCTCAGAGATCCTGACGGATCCTGCGCCAACTTGCTGTTCATGGCCACGGTGGTCGTCAGCTCGAAGGGATGACCGCCGGCCTGGGTGTCGGGCGTGCCGTCGACGCCGCCGATGTAGAGGTCGAAGCTCGCCGGCCCGAACGACGCCGGCGCGGAGGACACCTGGGCTTCGCCGGAGGTCGACGCTTCGGGGGCGCCGCCGCCGGAGACGGTCGCGACGTCGGGCAGCGCGCCCGAGACGCCTTCTTCGACGGTCACGTAGACGATCAGCTGCAGCGCCCGGTCGGGCGCGATCGTGCTGTATTCGCCAGGGACTTCGCACCTCACCACCGAGGTGCCGCTGCACGAGTAGCTGGATATGGGACCTTCTCCGTTGAAGTACGCCGATGACAACACCTGGGCTGCCACCAGCGTCACGCCTTTGGGCAGTGTGTCGGTAATCGTGACGGGACTGCCGTTGGTCGGTTCGCTGCCGGCGTTTGTCGCATACACCCTGTAGCTGTCGCAGGGCCGTTCTTCGCTCGGCACGGCTGCGCCGCCAGAAAGGCATGTCGCGTTGGCGGCGGCCGAGAAGCCGGTGGGCATGGCGGCCGAGGAGATCGTCCAGCCCGGAGAGGGGGTCGCCGCAGAGGCGGGCGGCGCGAACAGCGCGCAGCAGAGAAGGAGGACGAATATGGATCGCTTGAACATGTCAGGAGGCCCTCCGGTCGCTGCTGGCTTTGTTGGCTTTGTCGGCTCCGTATCGCTTGCGCGCCTTCCTTTCGCAGATCGCGCGCCTGCTGCGCTTTCGATCCCTGTGACACGCCCTCCGCGCAGCGGCGAGCTTCTGCGCCCTCGTCCGCGGCTTGGGCTTGGCGAGGGCCGGTGGCGCCGATGCGGCCGGTGGGATGTTCCCGGCGCCGTTGAAGAAGGCGCTCCCGGGGGTCAGCAGCGACGGGGCCGCGGGCGGGATGCCGTGGCAGGCTTCGCCCGAGCACGGCGGAGGAGGCGGCGGCGGCGGCGCGCACGCGCTCCGTTCTTCCGGATCGCAAACCCGCGCGTCATAGATGTCGAGATCCGCATCGGTGTCGGCCGGCACGAGCTGCTCGTCGCTGTTGAAGAACACGTTGTCGCCCGTGGCGTCGGTGCCGAGCAGGCAGGTCGCCGAGATCGTCCCGCAGGGCTCATTCACGGCGATGCTCGTGTCGCGCCCGTCGGAGATCAGATAGACGTGCCCGTCGTGATACTCGTAGATGTTCTGGGCGTATTCCAGCTGCCCTTGGAAGTTCTTCTCGAGCGGCACGTCGTTCAGCGCCCCGGGCGTCAGCGCGGCCGGGCTCATGAAGAACACGTACGCGCCGTCGTTGGACATCGTCGGGTTCGTCCGCTGCGGGCCGGCCTGGGCGTTCTCTTTTCCGTTCAGGGGCGCCACGATTTTGGCATCGCCGACCCCCGCGTTGCCGTCGTCGTTGAACCCGGCCTCGCCGATCGAGATCCGCGCCAGCTGTTCGGTTTCGGCGTCGTAGCGGAACACCTGTTCCGCGCCGTCGGTGCGGGTGTCGTCGGGCGTGAGCGCGGCTTTGCTCATGAAGACGAGATAATGTCCGTCGGGTGTCACGTTGGCCGGCTCGTCGGGGTTTTGCCACTCGTTCAGGTCGGTCGGCGACAGGATCGCGATGAACGCCAGGTGGCCGTTTGGATACCGCGCGTCGCGCTCGTACACGTACAGGTTGTGTTCGCCTTCGACGGCTTCGGCGCCGAGCGCGCTCCTGTTGTGGGCGAGCTTGCCCGTGGATACGAAGTAGATGTGGGAGCCGTCGGGGGAGACCGCGACCACACCCACCACACCCGGGCCTTCGGGAGTGCTCTTGGCGCCTTCGGAGACGTCGATCAGATTGTGCCCCGCCGGGTTGTCGAAGTCGTACAGATACAGGTTGTTTGTCGACTCTTGACTCGCTTCGTTGGTGAGCTGCTGGGAGCTCATAAAGAACACCTTGGAGCCGTCGCTGGACGCGCCCTTGAATTCAGTCTGGAACTGTGAAGAGTTAGGCCAGTGAGCTGGTTCGAGGTCTTCCTGGCATTCGGTGGATGTGCAGGCTTCGTCGGGGGGATCGGAGGGCAGCGCCTTGGGCTCGGAGACCGCGACCGTGTGAGCGTCTGGGAGTTCGCCGTCGATGCGCGCGTAGAGGATATTGGGTTCGCCGGTGTTGCATGAGCCGGAGAAATAGACGATGCGACCGTCGGCGGACAGCCAGCTGTGGGTTTCTCCTCCGCCGGCCGGCGGAGCCAGGCATTTACCGAGAAGTTCCGTGCTGCCGCGCCCGCCGACGACGCCGACCAGGAAGGGCGCGGCGTTGCCGGTGCCGACGTACTCGACGAGCGGTTGTTCTGTTTGGGCTTCTCCGTCGTAGTGGTTGTAGACGACGTGGGAGAAGTCGGCGGTCGCCGCCATGTGGCCGTATTGGACACGGGCGAGGGCCGCCTTTGACGTCGGGCCATTCGCCGGCGGGGAGAGCGGGCCGACGTCGAGGAACGACCCGTCTTCATGGCCGATGTAGAAGTCGTCCTCGCCGTGGGGGGGGTCGTCGCGCCGACGAGCGCCGTGCCGGCGTTGGCGTTGACGAGCCACCAGTTGCTTTCGTCGAACTCGGTCCCCGGGGGCAGGAGGTCGGTCGTCACCCAGCCGGCGGCGGTGCGTGTGAACGAGTAGGGCGTGCCCAGGACCACGCGAAACGCCGGGCAGGCACCCGAGCCGGGAAAGCACTGGATGGAGCTCATCACCAGGCGCGAGCCGTTTTCGGCGATGTCGGGGGTGAGAGCAAGGGCGCCGACCAGCGCCCCGTCCTTCTGCACCGGGGTGACCATTTCATACACGCGATGATCGGGCAGGCCGGCGGCGGCGCCCTCGGGATAGATGAAGGTGTGGTCGACGCCGGTGGTCGTGCCGGCTTCGTTGGTCGCGACCACCCGCCAGTGGTAGGCGACGTTCGCTTCCGGGAGTTCGACGCGCTGGGTCACCGACACATTGCCGGTGCCCGCGCCGGCGTCGCCGTCCGGGACCGGGGCCTTCGCGCCGTAGGCCGTGGTCCTGCCGTATTCGAAGCGATAGGTCGTGTCCGCGCCACCGGGGTCGATCTGCGCGTCGAGATCCACCGAGTTGGCGGCGAGGTTGGACACGGCGGCGCCGGTGATCGCCGGCGCCGCCGCCGTCGTGAACGTCGCGTTTGCCCCTTCGCGCACACCGCCTTCGGCGTTTTCGGCCCGCAGGCGGAAATCGTAGGTCGTATTCGTCTGCAGACCCGCCGGCTTGGCCGTCACCGGCACTTCGCCCGTGCCCGCGCCGACCGTCTGTTCGCACGCGGCGGTGCCGCCCGCGGCGTACGGGTTCGCGGCGGAGGCGTTGTAATGCGCTTCTTCGACATATTCAAACTGACAGCCGGTCACGTCCACGCCTTCGGGTTCGACGGTGCCGTTCAATGTGGCGGCCCTGGCCTTCACTGCGGTGGCCTGCCCGGTGGTGGCTTCCGGAGCCGTGATCGCGACGTAGACGTCGATGCGGTTGGCCGTGGCGTCGGCGACATAGGCGTTGCCGCCAGACGAGTCCACGGCGATGCCGCTGGCCCCGGCCAGGCTGCCGCCGCCGGGGGCGCTCGAGCCGAACGTGTCGGTCGACGGACACCCGTGGTAGGGGGCGATCGTGCAGGTCTGGCTGCCGGGCTCGCTCACCACTCCCAGCGCGGTGAAGACATAGTGCCTGACGATGTCCGGTTCGGCGACGTAGAGGTCTGTTCCGTCGACCGCGACGGCGGTCGCCTGTTCGGCGGTATATTCGGAACCGACCTGGCCGACGTCGCTGTCGGAACCTGTGATCTCCTCGACGGCCGGACTTCCGTCGACCTTGAAGAAATCGCCCAGCGAGTCGACGGCAAGGCCCCGTGGCGCGGTTCCGCGTTCGACTGTTATTTCGGTGACGAAGCTGCCGTCCTGTTCGAACTCGAACATGACGCTCGCTTCGCTGAGCACATCGAGTCTGCCGCCCCCAGCGGTTTCAACCGCGACGCCCGCCAGCGACCCGAAGGCGAGTGCGGGCGCGCTGCTGCCGTCGAGCTGGCCTTTGACGCCCCACGATCCAACCAGGGCGCCGGATCCGCTGAACTTGGTGACGACGTTGTCGCCCGTGTCGCCGACGTAGACGTCGCCCTTGGAGGCGCCCGCGGAGTTGTCGACCGCGATGAACGCCGGGGCCGTGAACTGGCCGGGGCCGGTGCCCGGCGTGCCCTGCTGGCATTCGTCTGCCGAGATCGCGGTGCAGACGTTCTGTTCGGCTTCGGTGCCGCTCAGCATGACCGCCGTCTTGTTGACCTCGCGGCCGAACGTCAGCACGAATTCGCCTGTGGCGGTGAACTCGTCGACGCGCGCGTTGCTCGTGTCGGCGACGTAGACGTCGCCGGTTTCGCGGTTGACCGCGACGCCGCTGTTGGCGGCGAGCGACAGCGCCCCGTCGGCGGCGGGCATCGCGAAGCTGGTGGAGAACTTGTGCGCTTCGAGGGCGAGCGCGGGGGTAGCGGTGCACGCCAGGGCGCCCACCGCCGCGCAGAGCGTCGTCAGGGTCGCCGCGGCCAGCCTACGAGCGTTCATCGCATCTCTCCTCATCGAAAACATCCCCTCCTCAAAGGGTCAACCATCCTGATACCCGTTTGAGCCGGGCTGCACGCGACGGCGAGAGACCGTTGGAGCATCTGCCCGTCCCGGGAGCGCCCGAAGTACCCCGACGCAGCCGACGTGCATGACCCAGTGACCCTCTCCCATCCGTCTTGGAGCCGATGATGGCGCCGGCGACGGCCGTTGCCAAGCCAGTCCGTAGAAGGTTCTAGGTTGTGAATAGCGAACGGTGGGCCGGCTCGCGGGAAGAGGCGGCGATCCAGAAATCCTCGACGAGGAGGTTTAGGTTGTGAATAATGATGTACACTGTTTTCGATGGGAGCAGGGGCGGCAAGGGACCGAGGCGCCGTGGCGATGCGATCGCCGGTCAACTGGGCGCTGCTGGGCCTGGTGATCGAGCGCCCCAGCTACGGCTACGAGCTGGTGCAGCGCTTCGAACGGACCTTCGGCGACGAGCTGGAGCTGAGCAGCCCGTCGCAGATCTACACGGCGCTCGACACCCTGACGCGCCGGGGCCTGATCGGGGAGCTGCCCCCCGACGGGCCGGCCAACGGCGCGGTCCGCCAACCCAAGCCCCACTACCGCGCGACGGCCGACGGCGTGCACGGCTACCAGGACTGGCTGATCGCCCAGGTGCACGAGGAGCGCCGGCGCTCGCGGCTGTTCGCGCGCCAGCTCGCGGCGCTGGCGCCGCACGCGGCGCTGACGGTGATCGACCGCTGCGAGCAGGCCTGCCTGCAGGACGCGGCCCGCACACCGCCGGCCGGCGCAGAGGACCACCCGCCCGACGGCCCGGCCGGACTGGCCGACCGGCTGGTCGCCGAGGAGGATCGCCTGGCGATCGGCGCGCGGCTCTCCTGGATCGAATACGCGCGCCGCGAGCTCGGGGCGCTCGCCGCGGGGCGCGGTCCGGGGCGATGACGCTGCTGGCCCTGGAGGGCGTCGGCCTGCGCCGCGGGCGCGGAGCGCACGAGCGCACGGTGCTGCTCGACGTGTCGCTGCAGGTCGACGCCGGCGAACTGGTGGCCGTGTGGGGGAGGCGGCGCTCGGGGCGCTCGACGCTGCTGCGCGTGGCGGCCGGGATCGAGCCCCCGGACACGGGGGTCGTGCGCTTCGCCGGCCGCGAGCTGCCCGCGCGCGGCTTCGACGAGCTGGGCGGCGGCATCGGCTACTGCCAGCGCCCGTCACCGGGGTCCGCGGGGGAGCAGGTGCTCGACGAGCTGCTGGTGGCGCAGCTCGCACGCGGGATCGCGCCGGCGACGGCGCGCGAGCGCGCCCGCGAGACGCTTGCGCGCTGCGGCGCCGAGGACTGCGCGGCACGCCGCATACGCGAGCTGGACGCCGCCGAGGCGACCCGCGTGGCGCTCGCACGCGCGCTGGCGCTGGCGCCATTGCTGCTGGTGATCGACGAGCCCGTCAAGGGCGTGGACCTGATCGAGCGCGACGCGATCCTGGCGCTGCTGCGCGCGTTGGCCGACGACGGCCTCGCGATCCTCGTCAGCGCGGGCGAGGCGACCGAGCTGTCGGGCGCCGACCGCGCCCTGACACTCGCCGACGGGCAGCTGCGCGGCAGCCTTCAGCCCGAGCTGGCGCCGGTGGTGCCGCTGCGCCGCCAGGCCGGCGCGTGAGGCCAGCCCACTGAGCTTGCGGCATACCAGGCGCAGCTCTCAGCCGAGCAATTGGACGCACGCGAAGGCGGCTGGGCCAAGGTCGGAAGATCCTCCGCATCCGCACGTGGTACTCTCCGCATCTGCGCCATCGACTCTCCGCATCTGCGCCATCGACTCTCCGCGTCTGCGCAACCAACCCTTCGCAGATGCGGCCCCGGTCATGCTGATCGAGCGCCGAGCCCGTCCGCTCGTCGTGGAGGCGCTCGGCTACAGCCGGGTGGTGCTGGTGCTGGGCGCACGGCAGGTGGGCAAGAGCACGCTGGCAAAGCAGATCGTGAGCAGCGATCGCCCGGCGGGGACCCTGACGCTGGACGACCAGGGCACGCGGGAGGCCGCCCGGGTGGACCCTCACGGCTTCATCGGGAGCCTGCGGGGGCCGGTGCTGATCGACGAGGTCCAGCGGGTCCCGGACCTGTTGTACGCGATCAAGCAGGCCGTGGACGAGGACCCGACGCCGGGGAGGTTCCTGCTGACGGGCTCCGCGAACGTGCTGACCGCGCCGCGAATCTCGGAGTCGCTGGCGGGAAGGGTTCGCAGGGTGGCGCTGTGGCCGCTGGCGCAGGCCGAGATCGTGGGGAGCGCGGGCAACTTCGTGGAGCGACTGCTCGCGGGGGATCCCCCACTCCTGACGGGCGCGCCGGTGGGCAGGGAGGCCTTCGTCGAGCTCGTGGCACGCGGGGGTTACCCGGCGGTCCGCACGCTGGGGGAGCGCCAGCGCGGCCTGTGGTATCGGGACTACGTCCAGGGCATGGTGGAGCGGGACCTGCGCGACATCGCCTCGGCCCAGAAGCTCTCGGAGATGCCGAGGCTGCTGCGGCTGCTGGCGACGAACTCGGGGAAGCTGCTGGACTACCGCAAGCTGGCGGGGGAGCTGGGGATCTCGGACAAGACGGTGAGCGCGTATGTCGAGCTGCTGCGGACCGTGTTCCTCGTTCACGTCGTCCCGGCGTGGCGCCCGGGCCTGCGCTCGCGTGAGCGCCACACGCCGAAGGTATACCTGACAGACACGGGACTGCTGGCCCAGCAGCTGGGGGTCGGGGAGCGGCGGATCGCAGAGGACGACCAGGTCACGGGGTCCGCGCTGGAGACGTTCTGCGGGATGGAGATCCTCAAGCACCAGAGCTGGGCGGCGGAGAGCTCGACGCTGCACCACTACCGAGCTGGGGACGAGGAGATCGACATGGTCGTCGAGACGCAGTCGGGCGATCTCGCGGCGGTCGAGGTGAAGGCGAGCGCATCGATCCGGGAGCGCGACTGGCGGGTGATGGGCAAGCTGCGAGACAGTCGCGGCGACCGGTTCAAGGCGGGCGTGGTCCTGTACACGGGCCGCCAGACGATCCCCCTCGGGGACCGTCTGTGGGCGGTCCCGGTCAGCGGGCTGTGGAGCAGCCGCTGACTGAGAAGGCGGGCCGCGTCAGCAGACGGTCGCCTCCACCCGCCGTCGGCCGGGAGGTTGTGAATAAGGGGTAGACTGTTTCTGGTGGTGGCAACGCTCGAGCTCGAGCAGGTGGTGAGGCACTACCGCGGGGCAGGGGAGGAGGTGCGCGCGGTGGACGGCGTGAGCCTGACGATCGAGCCGGGCGAGATGGTGGCGCTGCACGGCCCGAGCGGCTCGGGCAAGACGACGCTGCTGCTGCTGATCGCGCGGCTGCTGGAACCAGACCGGGGCGCGATCCGCTTCGCGGGCCGCGACCTGGCGACGCTGTCCGAAGACGAGGCGAGCGACCACCTGCTGCGCGACGTGGGCTTCGTGTACCAGAGCCCGCAGCTGATGGCGCGGGTGCCGGCGATCGAGAACGCGTCGATCAAGCTGCTGCTGGGGGGCGCGGGGACGCGCGCGGCGCGGGCCCGGGCGCGGGAATGGCTCCAGCGCGTGGGCCTCGGCGACTCGCTGGATCGGACCCCGGAGCAGCTCTCCGGCGGGGAGCGCCAGCGCGTGGCGATCGCGCGGGCGCTGGCGGGCGAGCCGCGCCTGATCCTGGCGGACGAGCCGACGGGCAACCTCGACAGCGCGCGCGGTGCGGAGATCGTGGCGCTGCTGCGGACGGTGGCGCACGAGCGCGGCGCGGCGGTGCTGCTGGTGACCCACGACCTGGAGGCGGCGAGCGTGGCGGACCGGCGCTGCGCGCTGCGCGACGGACGCCTGACGGAGATCCTCACGGAGGGGGAGTCCCACCATGCCGCGGTGGCCTCGCTGCGCTCCTGACCGCGACTGGGCGGGCTCGGCGCTCCGGTGCCCTGCTCGCCCTCCGGACCGTGGGGCGGGCGATGTGGCGCGCTGAGCCGCTGCGGGCGCGGCCGCTGCTGCGGCCGTACGCGCTGGTCTATCTCTACCGCCGGCGGCTGCGGGTGGACGCGGCGCAGGAGCTGCTGGCGGGCCTGGGGGTGGCGATCGCGGTGGCGCTGGCGCTGGCGACGATCGTGGCGGCGGGCGGGATCGCGGGCTCGGCGGGCGAGGTGGCGCACGCGGTGGTGGGCCCGGCGACGCTGCAGATCCGGGCGCGCTCCTCGGAAGGCATGTCCGAAGGTCTGCTGGCGCGTGCGGAACGGCTGCCGGCGGTGGCGCAGGCGGCGCCGCTGCTGGAACAGACGGCGACGATCCGCGGCCCGGAGGGCCGGCGCATCACGATCGACCTCGCCGGTGCGGACACGGCGCTGGTGGTGCTCGACGGGCTGGCGCACACGCTCCCGATCGCGACGATCTCCTCGGGGGGGATCGGGCTGAGCAGGACGAGCGCGCAGGAAATCGGCGTCGGGGCCCACGCACCCGCGGTGTGGCTGACGCTGCGCGGGCGCGCAACCGAGCTGAGCGTGTCGGCGGTGCTGGGCGCGGAAGCGTTCGGGGCGCTGTCGCGGGCGCGGGTGGCGGTGATGTCGCTGGCGTCGCTGCAGCGCCTGGCGGGCCTGCGGGGCCGGATTACGCGAATCCTGGTGCGGGCGCGACCGGGGCAGGAAGCGGCGGCACGCGCACAGCTACAAGCGGTGGCGGGCGCGGGCCTGACGGTGTCGTCGACCGACCAAGACGTGGCGGCGCTGCGGCAGGCGCTGCGCCCGAGCGACCAGGCGAGCGCGTTCTTCGCGGCGATCGCGGCGCTGCTGGGCGTGCTGTTCGCGTTCAACGCGCTGCTGCTGACGGTCCCGGAGCGCCGGCGGGCGATCGCGGACCTGCGTCTGATCGGGACGCGGCGGGCGGCGATCGTGCAACTGTTCGCGTTCCAGGCGCTGTGCCTGGGGATCGCGGCGTCGCTGCTGGGCCTGGCGGGCGGCTGGGCGCTGTCGCGCGGCGCGCTGCACCAGTCCCCGCGCTATCTCGCGGAGGCGTTCACGCTCGGGACGGGCACGGTCTTCAGCGCGTGGCCGTTGGCGCTGGCGTTCGCCGGCGGCGTGCTGGCGACCTGCGCGGCGTCGGCGGTCCCGCTGCTGGACCTGCGCGCGGGTCGGGCGCTGGACGCGGTGTATCGCGAGGACGGGGTGCCGGGGAACACGCTCGGGGGCGGCTGGCGCCGCCGGGTCGCGCTCGCGGCGCTGGGGCTGCTGACGGCGGCGACGGCGCTGTATGCGCTGGAGCCGTCGCTGGCGCTGGTGGCGTGCGCGCTGCTGGCGCTGGCGACGGTGCTGGCCGTGCCGCTGGTGTTCGCGGGGGTTCTGCGGTCGGCGCGAGCGCTGTCTGAGCGGCAGGAGCGGCTGACGATCCTGCCGGTGGCGCTGTCGTCGCTGCGGGCGACGACGCTGCGCTCGCTGGCGCTGGCGGCGACGGGCGCGGTGGCGCTGTTCGGCAGCGTGGCGCTGGGCGGGGCGCGGGGGGACCTGCTGCGCGGCATCCAGGGCTTCGCGCGCAGCTACACGGCGGACGCGAGCCTGTGGGTGGGCAACCCCGAAGACAACCAGGCGACGGTGGACTTCCGCGCGGGCGGCGTGGCGGCGCGGATCGCGCGGGTCCCGGGCGTGGCGAGCGTGCGCCCGTTCCAGGGGGGCTTCCTGGAACTGGGCGACAGGCGGGTGTGGGTGATCGCGCGCCCGCCGGGCGCGAATCGCGAAGTGCTGGCCAGCCAGGTCGTCGGCGGAAGCGCGGCGGTGGCGGTGGCGCGCCTGGGGCAGAGCGGCACGGGCGCCGGGCAGGGCGGCTCGCACGTGGGCCAGGGCGGCACGCGGAGAATGGAAGGCCCGCCCACCCGCGGCTCGGGTGTGCAGGGCAGCTCGGGTGTGCAGGGCGGCTGGATCGCGGTGTCGCGGCAGATCGCCGAAGAACACCACACCGGGGTGGGCGGGACGCTGACGCTGCCGACCCCGTCGGGCCCGGTGCCCTTCAGGATCGCGGCGACGACGACGAACCTGGCCTGGAGCCCGGGAGCGGTGTTCATGAGCACGGCGGACTTCAGCCGCCTGTGGGCGACGGCGGCGCCAACGGCGCTCGGCGTGCAGCTTGCGCCGGGCGCGAGCGTCCCCGGCGTGCGGCGCGCGATCGAGCGCGCGCTGGGGGCGGGCGGGCTCCGAAGCTCAGGCCTGGAGGTCTCCAGCGCGCAGGCGCTGGAAGGGCGGATCGACGCGCTGACCAGCGAAGGGCTGAGCCAGCTCGGGGAGATCGCGACGCTGCTGCTGATCGCGGCGATCCTGGCGATGGCGGCGGCGCTGACGTCGGCGATCTGGCAGCGGCGGGTGTCGCTGGCGTCGCTGCGGCTGTCGGGCGTGCGAGCGCACCGCCTGCGGCTGATCCTGGCGGTCGAATCGGCGCTAATGCTCGGCGCGGGCTGCGTGACGGGCGCGCTGGCGGGGATCTACGGCCAGGTGGTGATCGACGGCTACCTGGCGCACGTGACGGGCTTCCCGGTGGCGGGCCTCGGCGCGACGCTGCGGCCGCTGGAGGTCTTCGCGCTGGTGGTGGCGGCGGTGCTGGCGATCGTGGCGGTCCCGGCGTGGCTAGCCTCCCGGGTGTCCCCGACCCTGGCGCTCAATGAGTAGGCCCGCGGCAGCGATCGAGGGCGAGCCCCCCACCCGGCGAGCGGGCGCCTCACCGCTCACCCGGAACCGCCGCCCCCCGACGATCGCGCGGCGCCTCCCGACGATCGCGCGCCACCCGCCGAGGATCGCGCGGCGGCTCTCGATCCCCGCATGGCGACGGTCGGGCGACCAACTCCGCCGGCGGCCGGAGGCGGAGGACCCATTCGCCGACGGCCGCCTGATGGCGCGGGCGGGCGCGGCGCTGGTGCTGGCGAACGTGCGCTACTGGACGACGGTGGCGCCGCTGGTGCGCGCGCAGCTCGCCGGCTGGGAGCGGCGCGCCGGGGCGATTCCCGACGCGGCGCTGCGAACGACGGCGCGGCGCAAGCTGCGCGAGGAGCGCTTCAACGTCGAGCTCGCGGCGACGCTGGCGACACTCGCGAGGCAGGTGTACCGCGGCCCCGCGGTGCGGGCGATCGTGGCGCTCCAGGCGATGTACGACTACCTGGACCTGCTGACCGAGCAGCCGCTGGCGGACCCGGTGCGCGACGGCCACCGCCTGTTCGCGGCGCTCGTCGACGCGCTGACCCCGGAGCGTGAGCCCGGCGAGGACTACTACCCCCAGCGCACGCACGATCCCTATCCCCCGCACGACCCACGGCACGTTCCCCACCCCAATCCCCGACAAGACCCCCGTGATCCACGCGCCCACCGGCGGCACCAGGACGACGGCGGCTACCTGCGCGAGCTGGTGAGCGCGGCGAGGGACGCGCTGGCGCAGCTCCCGGCGTCGGCCGCAGTTGCCGAGATGGCGCAGCAGAGCGCGAGGCGCTGCGCGGAGGCGCAGGTCGCGAGCCACACGGCGGGGATGGCCGAGCTGCGACAGTGGGCGAGGCGCGAAGCGGCGGGGACGGGGCTGCAGTGGCCGGAGTTCCTGGCGGGGGCGGCGGCGTCGGTGCTGGCGGTGCACGCGCTGGTCGCGGCGGCGGCAGATGGGCGGACGACGCGCTGCGACGCGGAGCGGCTCGACGCGGTGTACCTGTCGATCGGGGCGCTGACGATGCTCGACAGCCTGGTGGACCGCGAGGACGACGAAGTGACGGGCGCGCTGGGATACGCGGCGCACTACGAGAGCGGCGAGCTGATGGCGCGACGCCTGGGGGCCGTGGCGCGGGACGCGGCGGCCGGGACGCGGACGCTCCCCCACGGGGCCCACCACGTGATGACGCTCGTGGGCGTGGTCGCGTACTACACCTCGTCTCGGGCTGCGGGCAGCGCCTTCGCGCTGCCCGTGGCGGCGTCGATGCGCGGTGAGCTGCAGCCGCTGATGGCGCCGACGCTGGCGTTGATGCGCACGTGGCGGCTGGCAAAGCGGGCGCGCCCGCACCACGCCATGGCGAGCCCGACCGTGTTACAGCTGTCAAGGGAGAGCAGAGCGTGATGCCCAAACCCAACCACTGGAGGATCCCGGTCGCAACCGGCGCGGCGCTGCTCGCGCTGCTCGCCACCGCGGCGCTCCTCGCACCGGGGGCGGCCGCGGCCCACGCGCTCAGGGCGACGGACACGGCGCACCTGCGCTACGTGTCGGCCTCGGGGTCGCTGCTGTTCGAGGAAGGCGCGGCCTCCGGAACGCTGCCGGGCAGCATGCGCGTCCACCTCGACGTGGGCACGACGCTCAGCGGCAGCTTCACGATCTACACACGGGGCGGAACGATCAGGGGCCACGGGGAAGCGACGCCCCACGGCGCGGGCGTCTATGAAAGCTTCGCGGGCACGCTGGTTGTCACCGGCGGCAGCGGCCGCTACGCCCACGCGCGGGGGCATACCGGGCTCTACGGGACGTTCGACCGCGACAACTACGCGCTGACGGTGCAGACGACCGGCACGCTCTCCTATTGAGATGGAGAAGCTCGCGGCGACCCTGCTCGCGGCGACCGTGCTGGGCGTCTGCATCCCGGCGGCGGCGTGCGCCGCGCCGACGGCGAGCCTCAGCGCGAGCCTCACGCCGGAGCGCCTCGGTCAGAGGACGACGCTGGGCTTCGGCTTCGGCATCTCTGCCGGAGCGGGCCGGGTCCCTCCGGCGTTGACCGAGATCGACCTGAGCTATCCGAACTATCTCGGGATCGCGCTGAGCGGCCTGGGCCTGGCGACGTGCGCGGAAGCGACGCTCCAGACCTCCGGCGTGGAGGGATGCCCGGCGGACTCGATCATGGGCCGCGGCGCGGCGCTGGCGGAGATCGCCCTCGGCCCCGACGTCGTGACGGAGAGCGCGCCGGTGACGATCCTGCGGACAGCCGACCAGGAAGGGCATTTCGCGCTGCTGTTCGACGTCGTCGGAACGGCCCCGCTGGACGCGACCGCGGTGTTCCCCGGCGTTCTGCTCGCGGCGCCGGCGCCGTTCGGGGGACGCGTGAGCATCGAGACGCCGCTGATCCCAAGCGTCCCCGGCGCCCAGGACGTGGCGCTGGTGCAGCTGCACTCGACGCTCGGCCCGAGCGGGGTCGTCTACTACGAACAGGTGCAGGGCAGGACGCTGGCCTACGAGCCCCCTGGCATCCTGCTGCCCGCGAGCTGTCCCCGCGGCGGCTTCCCGTTCGCCGCCGAATTCAGCTTCGCGGACGGCAGCCATGCAAGCGCACACACCGCGGTGCCGTGCCCGGTGCAAAGGGGAGGCCACCAAACGCGACGGCGGCCCTGATCTGAGGGCTGTTGTACTTTTTTGCTCCTTGCCAAGCCGGCATGCACCTGATAATACACAGTAGCTAGTGTCTTTAAGATACCCAGTGACTTTTAGTATCTAGTGTTCTTGTCTCGTGTCAACCGGGGGGTCCGCGTACTGTGAGCTGGTCTGCCTTACGCCTTCGCGATTCCTTCTGCCGATTTCAAACCGCAAGGGGGAAAGTTGTGATCAAGGGCAACATCAAGCAATTCGTCGGGGCGGCGCTGGTCGTGTCAATCGGCATGCTGGCGATGGCCGCCTCGGCTGCGGCAGAAAAAGAACATCACCCGACGGGAGAATATTTGAGATTCGAACAATGTCCCGCAGAAAATCCTGAAGTCGAGCTGTGTTCCGTTGCGGAAGCCTATGGCGGGGAATTCCAGATCGGGAATGTTGACGTCCCGATCACCAAGCCGATCGTACTGCAAGGTGGATTCGGGCAGGTAGCCGAAAGGGTATCCGAAGTCATCCCCGCCGCAAACGGCGAATCGCTGGTGAAGGCCCCCCAAGTGATGCACGGAGGCATCTTTGCACTGGTCAAAGGAGGCCGCTATCCGGGGTATCTGCGGAACTTCTGCGCGAACTTCCCCAATAATTCCGACTGCAGGGTGACCGCGACACCGGAACTCGTTGGCAAACCTGCCGTCAACCTGGACGGTGCCTTAGAGGAGGAGGGCACGGCGCTCGAAATACCGCTCAGAGTGCGCCTGAGAAACCCGTTCCTGGGCGGCAAATGCTACATCGGGTCGACATCGGATCCAATCACTCTCAAGTTCACCACCGGAGCCGAGCCGCCGCTGGGGATCGAGCCGGAACTCGTGGGAGACTCCGGCCGCCTTGACTTCATCAATTCCAATATCATCGCCCTTGAAGGGACCAACCTCGTCGACAACTCGTACACGGCGCCCGTGGCCGCGGGATGCGGAGGGCCGCAGTCGCTGCTTGTCGACAGAGAAATCGATGAAAAGCAGGCTCTGCCCTCACCCACGGGGCACAACAGGGCGCGCCTCATAGCCAACATGTACATTGGCGAGCCGGCGGCGGTCGTGGAAAGCGAAGCATAGGATCGCCGTCGCCGGCCTGATGGCCGACGATCCGACTCCCTGAGCGGACCTCAGCGACCCGTCGCGTAGGGGCGGGCACACCCAGCCCCTACGCGACTCGGGCCACAGGAGTCCCGCCGACCGGCGGGACTCCGTCCTTTGGAGAGAGGTCGCGCGCCCGCATACCGCGCCCGCATACAATCGCTGCAATCAGCAAACGTCGACGGCGCGGATGCCATCGCATGGTGGTGAGGAGGATCGAATGACAGAACGCAGGCCAGTGAAGACCGAGCATCATCTCGCGAAGGCGCTGCACCCGAGCCCCCGTGTGCTCAGAGAGGCGATGGGCGAGGTCGATGGCTTCAACGCGAAGTTCGCGGTACTCATCACGAGGCTGGTCGGAACGATGTGGTGCGCCTACGTGTTCGCCGTGATCGCCCTGCTCGGCCTGGGGCCGGCGCTGAAACCCGGCGGCGAGGGAATCGTGGCGTGGATCGCCCAGACGTTCCTGCAGCTCGTCCTGCTGTCGGTGATCATGGTCGGACAGAACGTGCAGAGCCTGGCGGCGGACGCGCGTTCGGCGAACACGTTCAAAGACGCGGAGACGATCCTCGATCGTCTCAACCTCGAAACGCAGGGGGGCCTGCGGGTGATCCTCGAACGTCTGAACGAGATCGCCCCGGTCGCGGCTGCCCCCGACGACGACCCCGGCGCGGGCGCGCCCACCCGCGACGGCGCCTAGCGAGTAACTCCAACCAGCTGCTGCCCATTGACTGAGGTGTCGGGGGTCGTGGGTAGTCTGCGAGGCCATGACGATCTGGAATCAGCCGCCCCGTTGGCGCCGGCAGCAAGGAGCCTATGCCGCCCAGCCAACCCGCGGATGCCTCGGGCGAGGTGCGTGATGTGATGCCACGTATCAGCGCGTTCTACGGGATCGTGATTTGGATGTACCACGACGAGGCGCACCACGGCGGGCGTCCGCACTTCCACGCCAGCTACGGCGGGGACGAGGCCACAGTCGATATCGAGAACCTGGCGACTCTCGCAGGGGGACTGCCGCCCCGTGGGCAGCGGCTCGTGGTCGAGTGGGCGAAGACGCATCAAACCGAGCTACACGAGAACTGGGTCCGTGCGCGCGACCACCAACCGCTCGCCCCGATTGAGCCGCTGCGCTGAACGCTCTACCATTGCGACCATGCGCAGCACGCCCCTTCTCACCGAGGCCCAGCCGCTGGACGGGTACACCGTGCACGTCCGGTTCGAAGACGGCACCATGGCCGACGTGGACCTCTCCTACCTGCTCGACTACGGTGGCGTGTTCGAGCCGCTGCGCGACCCTGCCTACTTCGCGCAGCTCCGCGCAGACGCCGAGGCTGGCACGATCGTCTGGCCCAATGACGCCGACATCGCGCCCGAGACGTTGTATGCACACGCACAGCAGCGCGCCACGACCACGGCGTAGCACGCGGTTGCTCGTGCCGCCGAGGGACCACACCCTGAGCCCGGCGGACATCGAGCGCTTCCTGATTGTCTACGACATCCCGTCGGCCCACGCTGATATTCGGTCCTGCGGCACGGATTGCGACGTCACCTGGGAGGCACACGAGCAGCGGGGATCGCGGGCCTCGTGCCGGCAGCGTCGTCGCGGACCCAATCGTTTACGGCTTGGACGGCATCTGCGCACCGGACGGATCGGGTTGAAGACTCTCAACTTTTGGGAGTGCCCACGTCGAGATGTCCCCAAGCCTCTCCGTGTCGATGTTCAGCCGATGAGCGTTGAGGATCACCGCGAGGCCGGCGGCCATTATCCATGCCCCGGTGATCGCTCCCGTCATCTCGCCGCGCTTTTTGAGTCGCGTCAAGAAGTCATCCTGTCGCACGTCACCGAAGACATCTCTCCCGCGCACAGCTTGGACCCACTGGAACTGGACATCGAAAGCACCGTCCTCTCGTCTGCCGACTGTCATCTACGCGGGGTAGTTCGCGTGGTCTGACAGGATCGCTTGAAGCTCTGCCTGGCCGACGTGGGAGTAGTGCACCGTGCGGTGCCGTACGTCGCTGTAGAGCTTTTCCACCGGGGAAGGCACGCCCTTCGAGGGCCGTGTGTATGCGGTGCTGAGATCAATCAGGCCCGGAAGGCTCAAGAGCGACTCCGCGAACGCCTTGACTGTGGCGTTGCGTCGAACAATCGTTACAAGCCGGCGAGCCTCATAGAGACGGGTCACGAGTTGGCGGTGCCAGAACATCATGGCCCGGAGGTCGCCGACCTCCATCGCCTCCTTGGACGGTCCAACGCCGACCTGGATGTCCTCGATCAGTGCAGTGACGGAGAAGACCCATTCCGCAACGATGTCGCGAGCGGGAAACAGCTCCCCAACCGTCAGCCAGTTCGTCCTCTGACCATTCATGCGCTGAAGACAAGGACTTGCTCGGTCGTAACCATCTCCGACTGCTGAATGGGCAGCAATGGGCAGCCGTCCGGTTTACGCGCCTTGGATGGAACTTCAGGCGACCAACGCGCGGGCCTCAATCCCGCATAGTTGCAGGGACTTCTCAACGATGCCCCCGCCAGGAGTCGAACCTGGATCCACCGCTTAGGAGGCGGTTGTCTTATCCATTGGACTACGAGGGCCTGCCCGCTCCGATCGAGGCTCACGCAAAGGCTAGCGAGGCTGCACCGGATGCTCCCCGGCCAGGCGTTCCAGCGCGTCGCCGGCGAGGCGGTGGTTGACCCACTCCCCCATCGTCGCTGCCCCCAGTCCCCGGTAGAAGCGCAGCGCCGGCTCGTTCCAGTCCAGCGCCGTCCACTCCAGGCGCCGTGCCCCGCCGTCGCGCGCGTGCGCCGCGACGGCGGCGAGCAGCGCGCGGCCGACCCCCGCGCCGCGGTGGGCGGGGCGCACGTAGAGATCCTCCAGCCACACCCCCCGGCTCGCGAGAAAGCTGGAGAAGGTCGGGAAGTACAGCGCGTACCCGATCGCCCGGGCGCCCCGTTCGGCGACCAGCGCCCGTGCGGCCGGGCTCGGGCCGAACAGCGCCGCGTCCAGATCGTCCGCGGTGGCGTGCAGCTCGTCAGTGAGATGCTCGTACTCGGCCAGTTCCGCGAACATCTCCAGCAGCGCCGGGACGTCGCCGGCCCGGGCATCGCGCACGATCGCGGCATCCGGCACGACGGCCGTCATCGATCGCGGCTCCCGGTCATCGCTCGGCGGGCTCGACCGACGGGCAGGGCGCGGTCAACGGGCGAGGCGCTCGTTGATGGGGGCGCTCGGTCATCGATCGGGCCGCCCGGGGTAGACGTCGTCGATCGTCGTCAGCGCCGCGTAAGGGGCGCCGTCGAGCGCCGCGCCGATCGCCTCCCCCCCGCCGGCGAGGCGGTCGAGCACGCACGCCACGCCCGCCACCGTCAGGCCCTCGCCGCGGACGCGCGCCACCGTCTCGACGGTCGAGCCGCCCGTGGTAACGACGTCCTCGACGATCAGGCAGCGCTCCCCCGGGGCCGGCTCGGGGCCCTCGATCCAGCGCTGCAGCCCATGGGGCTTGCGCTCGGTGCGCACGATCAGCGCCTTCAGCGCCACGCCCGCGGTAAGCGCCGCGCAGGCCACCGGGATCGCGCTGACCGGCACCCCGCCCACCGCCGTCGCCGCGCACGCGCGGGCCCGCTCGGCGATCAGCACGCCGAGCGCCATGAACGTCTCGGGCCGCAGGATCGCGCGCTTGACGTCCACGTAGTACTGCGCCGTCGCGCCGCTGGTCAGCGTCACCTCGCCGATCACCAGCGCGTGCTCGCGCAGATCCGCCACCAGACGCCCCCGGGCGGCCGCGAGATCGCCGCTCGTATATCCGTCCAAAGTCGTCGCCGCTGGTTTCAAGCGCGCCTAATCTACCCGACAGTCTCCATTTAGTCCTCGGCAGCCACCATGACCGGTTCGCGCATACTCTTTCCCCTCGCGGCAATCCTGCGGGTGGCCTCGCGAATCGCCTGCGTGATCGTGATCGCGTCCTTCGCGATCTTCGCCGTCGGGCAGACCAGCGACGCCTCAACCCATCAGCAGGAAGAACTGGGCGGGACCACGGTCGCCGCCACCGCCCCGACCCCCACCGGGACGCTGCCGCCGCGCGAGAGCACGGTGCACAGGACGATCGACGAAGCCGCATCCGCGCTGACCTCGCCGTTCTCCGCGATCACCGCCGGCTCCTCCAGCCAGTGGCTCGTGCAGGGCGTCGACCTCCTCATGGCCCTGCTCGTCTACGGGTTCGGGCTTGGATATCTCGCCCGCGTCATCCGGGTCAAAGTCTGAAGCGACCGTCGCTCCGACGGGCACCTCAGTCGTACACGTCCACCGGCGTCCCGATCTGCACCCACGCGTAGATCGCGGGCGCGTCCGGGATCGGCACCCGCAGGCAGCCGTGGCTGGCGGCGTAGGTCGGGACTTCGGGGTAGCCGTGGATCGCGTAGCCTCCGATGAAGTAGTTGGAGTCCACCATCCCCTTCGCGTTGACCCCCGGTGTCTTGAGATACACCCGGAAGCGGCCCAGCACCGTCGGGGTCGAGGGCTTGCCGGAGCTGATCGTGTAGATCCGCCGCACCCTCCCGCCCGGTTCGATCTCGGCGAGCACCTGCCTGAGCAGATCGGCCTCGACGTGCCGGCCGTCGCCACGGTAGCGCACTCCGAACGCGCCCGCGCCGCGCCGCAGCAGATGAAAGAGCTGGGCATCCGTCGTGGGCACCAGTGCCAACCCGGTGAGCTTGCGGTACGCGATCACCGCCTGGTCGGTCCCTTCGTCGAAGACCCCATTCAGCGGCACCGCGTAGTGCAGCGCGCTGAGCTCCGACTGCAGCAGCCACACCGACGGGCCGCGCGCCCCTTCGCTCAGTTCGGGGGTCACGTAGCGCACGCTCGCGGTCCGCGCCGTGAACGAGGACAGCCGCCGCGACGCGGCGTGCACCGCGCTGACTGCAACCAGCCCCGGCGCCGAGGGGGACCAGCCGAGGCGGAAGCGGCCCGTCCCGTCGCTCCCGGGCAGCACGCTTACCGTGCTCGTCGCCAGCTCGCGGCCGTCCTCCTCGAAGCGCACCGTCACCCGCTGCCCCGCCGCGTACGGCCTCACCGTGCCCCTCACCACGAGCCGTTCGCCGGTAAGCGCAAACGGCGGGCGGCCGCCCACGCGCTGGGTCGCGAGCGTCATGTGCCCCGCCACCGGAGCCGCGGGCGGAGGCGCTGGTGGGGTGGAGATCATCGTGACCTGATCCTACGACGCGCCCCCCACAACCCCTTCCCGATCCGCCCCGATCGTCCGCCGCCCGATCTCGATGGACTCTGCCGCAGCGACGTCGCCCGCCCGGGTCGGCGAGGCGGTCGATCCGCCCCCGTCACGCCGCCGCCGCCGCGGTCGCGGCCTCGGCCGGCGCCACCGCGAGATCGGCGGGGGGCGCCGTGATCACGCCCACCCGCCGCAGGCCCAGCGCGAGCAGCGCGATCACCGTCAGCGCGCTCGCCATCAAGACGACGACCTGCCACCACAGCCAGTGTTCCAGCGCCCCGAAGGCCAGCGAGTTGTTGAGGCAGTGCGCCGCGATGCACGGGTACAGCGAGCCGGTGTAGCGGTACAGCAGGCACAGCCCGAACCCCAGGCCCGCCAGCGGCACGAGGTCCACGGCCGGCGCCGAGCCGGCGTGGATGCCGCCGAAGACCAGCCCCGTGATGATCGCCGCCGGCCACGTCCCCCTCCAGCTGCGCAGCGCCTGAAAGATGAAGCCCCGGAACAGGAACTCCTCGCAGATCGGGGCCACGACGCAGGTCAGCACCGCGCTCAGCGCCAGCAGCGCCGCGTCTTCGTGGGCGCCGAGCTGTTCGAGCAGTTTCTCCTTGGATTCGACGTTGAGGATCGCCTCCCAGATCGCCGTGAACACCACGAATGCGATCAGCAGCCCCACGATCACCAGCGCCACCCGCCGCCACGGCAGGCGCGGGGGCCGCAGGCCGAACTGCCACGCCGCCACCGTGCGCCGGCCGACGTGGGCGAAGATCACCGCCGCCGCCACGAACCCCACGTCCTGGACGACCGTGTCCGCGAGCTCCAGCCCGCCGGGGACGTGCGACGACGTGACGCTCACCCCCAGCAGCACCGCCGGGATGTCCACCGCCAGCGCCCCCAGCGCCGCCAGCAGCAGCCCCCCCACCAGCGCCGCCGGGGCCGTCCACCACGGCCATTCGTTGTCCGTCCGGGCCTCCATGACCTCAGCTTAGGGGTGGCAGCTCCGCGAGTGTCGAGATCACGGGCACCCCTGCGGGCACCCCCGCCGGCGCCCGTGCCAGCTCGGCGCCCGGACGGCGCAGCAGCACCGGCGCGATCCCCGCGGCCAGCGCCCCGCGGACGTCGTGCTCGACCGAGTCGCCCACGTGCACCGCCTCCTGCGGCGCGACGCCCGCCAGCGCCAGGGCCGCCGCGAAGATCGCCGGCGCCGGCTTCGCGGCGCCGACCGCGGCCGACGTCACCACCCCGTCGAGCAGCCCCTCCAGCCCGACCGCGCTCAGCACCGCCGGCAGCGAGCTGTCCCAGTTGCTGACCGCCACCAGCGTCGCCCCGCGGGCGCGCAGCGCCCGCAGCGCCCCCGGCGCGTCGGGATGGGCGCGGAAGCGCAGCGCCCCCAGCATCGCCGTCTTGAGGTCCGCCGGCGTCACCGCCGCGCCGACCGCCGCCGGCAGCTCGCCGCGCAGCACCTCCGCGCAGCGCCGGCGCAGGTCCTCCAGCGCCTGCGTGTCGCCGCCCTCGTGGTGGTGGGCCCGGTAGTAGGCGATCTCCGCGCCAAACGCCCGCTCGGCCTCCGCGAGCCCCAGCCGCACCCCGTGGGTCTCGCGCAGCCGCGCCACCAGCGCCGGGCCCGGCGGGTCCAGCGCCACGAGCGTCCCCAGCCCATCCAGCAGCACCGCCCGCCGCAGCGGCGCCGCGGGCGGGCGGGGATTGAGGAACCCCGTGCGCCCCGCCGCCCGCGCAGCCGGCCCCCGCCGGCGGAGCTCCTTCACATCCCAGCCCGCCCTACGCGACCCAGTGCCAGGTGGCGAACTCGCCCACGAAGAACACAAGTAGCAGCGCGCACGCCGCCAGCGCCGGCGCGCGCGCCCGCGGGCGTTCCTGTAGGTACGCCGCCAGCCACATGAACAGCGGGAACAGCACCAGCTCAAAGCGCGGCAGCGACATCAGCGGCTGCGGGGCCACCGGGTAGGACAGCGGCAGCGCCAGCGCCGCCAGCACGTACGCCCCGTAGGCGATCGGCAGCCGCCGCAGCACCCCCACGATCGCCGGCACCGCGGCCACCAGGAACGCGAACAGCACCGTGTTGTGGCCCGCGCTCACCATCGGGGCTTCGCCGGAGGCCGTGAAGTACACGTGGCGGGTCTGAAACGACAGCAGCTGGCGCACCCCGTCGAAGGCCGCGCGCGCGCCGTCCCACACCGCGACGTACGGCCCCGCGAAGCCCCTGTCCCAGACCTCCTGCGCGTGGAACGGCATCAGCGCGTCGCCGCCCGCGAGCGCCAGATAGGCCATGTACGCCGCGACCCCCGCCGGCAGCAGCCCCAGCCACAGGATGTCCCGCCGCGGTTTGTATCGGATCCCGCCCACCCCCCGCAGACGTGCCCAGGCCCGTTCCAGCCAGCGCGCGCCAGCCCAGGCGATGCCGGCGTGATCGCCGCCGGGCAGGGGCGATGCGCCTGGCGGGAGGTCCGGCGGGCGGCGTGCCCGCACGTCCGGCGGGCGGTCGTCGCGCGGGCCGTACAGGTAGAGGATCAGCGCCGGGACCGCCAGCACGAGTCCCGCGCTGCGCGTCGCCCCCGCGAGCGCCCCGAGGACCCCCACCCACGCCCAGCGCCCCCGGCGCGCGCACCAGAAGACGCCGACCGACAGCGCCAGGTACAGCGACTCGCTGTAGACCGCCGAGAGGTAGAACGCCATCGGCGACAGCGCCACCAGCAGCACCGCCAGGCGCGCCGTCCCGCCGCCCGCGACGCCGGCGAAGCGCCCCTCCGGGGTGTCGCCTGCGATGCCCGTGCCGCCCGCGCCGGCGGCGGTGTCGCCCACGGCGCCCACGCGGCGTCCACCGCCGCTGAGGCGCCCGAGTTCGAGCGTCGTCAGGCGGTGGATCCCGTACAGCCCCGCCGCGAGCGCGGCCAGCGACAGCGCGACCCCGGCGACCACCGGCGGTAGGCCGACGTCGGAGATCGCGCGCAGGCCGAGCGGGTAGAGCGGGAAGAACGCCGTACGCGAGGAGGTGAAGGCGCCGAGCTCGGGGTGGTAGCCGTAGTGGGCGATCGTCAGGTACCACGCCGCGTCCCAGCGCGCCGCGGGGGCCGCGAGCAGGTCGCCGAGCCACCCGAACCCGCCGGTCACGCCCGGCGGGTCGAAGACGTTGCGCCGGTGGACCAGCCCGAACGCCGCCACGGCCCCGACGCCGGCGGCCCAGATCAGCAGGCGCGAGACCCACAGCGCGCGCCAGGTGTCGCGCAGCGCCGCCGCGCGTGCAGGATCATCGGCGGCGCGGGGACGGTACCCTGCGAGAGAGCCCCCCGGTCTCCGGGCGGGCTCTCCAGTCGATGTCTCGACATGCACGACAGCGACGTTACCGTCGCAACCACGGCGGGGCCTCCCGCATCCTGCTGGTCGGCCTCGGCGTGCTCGCGGTCGCGGTCGCGGCGGGCGCGTTCGGGATGACGGCGTACGTGCTGTCGGTCGCCGCTTCGGCGCCGTCGCTGAGCTCGCTGCATCCGATCGTCGAAGGGGCGTCGTCGCAGGTGTTTGCGGCCGACGGGACGCGCCTGGGCTTCATCCAGTCCGACGAGCTGCGCTCGCCGATCTCGTGGCGCGAAATCCCCGCGGACCTCCGCGACGCGACGGTCGCGATCGAGGACCAGCGCTTCTACCAGGACGACGGCGTCGACCTCACCGGGATCTTCCGCGCCGCCGTGAGGGACATCTCGCAAGGTCGCGCGCTGCAGGGGGGCTCGACGATCGCGATGCAGCTCGTGCGCAACCTGTATCTCGGCGGCGACCAGCACACGCTGCGCCAGAAGATCATCGAGGCGAAGCTGGCGCTGGAGTACGAGGAACGCCACAGCAAGCGCGCGACGCTGACGAGCTACCTCAACAGCATCCCCTACGGGACCGTCGGCGGGCAGACCGCGATCGGGGTGCAGGCCGCGTCGCGGACCTTCTTCGACCGGCCGGCCTCCCAGCTGAACCTCCAGCAGGCCGCGCTGCTCGCGGGGCTGCCGCAGGCGCCGTCGGAATACAACCCGTTCCTGTACCCCGCGGCCGCGCGGCAGCGGCGCAACGAGGTGCTGGGCAAGATGGCCGAACTGCACTACGTCACTCCCGCGCAGGCCGAAGCCGCGGAGCGGGCGCCGCTGGAAGTCAGGCACGGCGACTTCTACTCCGCCAAACAGGAAGGCTTCTTCTTCGAATACGTCCGCCAGCAGCTCGTCCAGCGCTACGGGCCGCGGGTCGTGGAACGGGGCGGACTGAAGGTCTACACGACGCTGAACCTCCACATGCAGGAACTCGCGCATAAGGCGATCGCCGAAGTGCTCGACGAGCCCGAAGACCCGGCGTCGGCGATCGTCACGATGGACCCCCACAACGGCTACATCGAGACGATGGCGGAGTCCGAGAGCTATGAGCAGTCCCAGTTCAACCTCGCCTCCGAAGGCCACCGCCAGCCGGGCTCGACGTTCAAGGCGATCGACCTCGCCGACGCGCTGTCGCGGGGGGTGGACCCCAATACCACGTATTACCTGTCCCACACGATCCCGGTCGGGGAACTGCCGGGATGGAACGTGCCCGTAAAAACCTTCGAGGGCATCTCGCTGAACAAGTCGATCAACCTCGTGCAGGCGACGCTGACCTCAGACAACACCGTCTACGCCCAGCTCGCCGCCGACCTCGGCGAGCAGACGATCACCGAAATGGCCTACAAGATGGGGGTCGTGACCCACCTCTCAAGCTACCCCGCCGAAGCGCTCGGGGGGCTGACGCTGGGCGTCACCCCGCTGGAAATGGCCACCGTCTACGCGACCCTCGCCGACGGCGGCTACCGCAACACGCCGATCGCGATCACGAAGGTCGTGTTCCCCGACGGCCGCGTGGACTCCAACTGGGGCAGGCCCCACCGCGTGAAGGTGCTCTCCAACGGAGTCACGGCCGAGGAGACGAACATCCTGCATCAGAACGTCCTCGCGGGGACGGCGGTGCGCTCGGCGATCGACTGCCCGACGGCGGCCAAGACGGGGACGACCAGCGAACTGGTGGACGCGTGGCTGGACGGCTACACCCCGGACTACTCGACGGTCGTGTGGATGGGCTACCCCAACAAGCGGATCTCGATGACCGACGTCCATGGTGAACCCCAGCAGGGGGGGGCGCTGCCGGCGGAGATCTGGCATGACTACATGTCCGAAGTGGTCGGCACCGACTGCGTGCCGTTCCCCGAACCCACCGAACCGCTGAACTACCAGCCGTTCTTCGGCAAGTTCGCGACGACCGGCGAGTCCGCGGTGCACTCCGAAGTCGAAACGGCGCCCGCGCCGAGCGGCCCGGTCAAGACGCCCCGCCACGGCCACCACGGCGCCGGCGGCGGCCAGGGAAGGGCCGCCCCGGCCGAACCAGAACCGGCCCCCGGCGGCGGCCAGGGCAACGCCCAGGAAAACGGCGCGCCGGCCGAACCGACGGGCGCGCAGGGCAACGGCGCCCCCGCCGAACCGGCGCCGGCCCAGGGGAAAGGCGTGTCGGCCGAACCCAACGGCGGCCATGGCACGGCGGCTGAACCGGTCCACCCGACGAGCGGCGGGGGCGGGGCAAAACCGGCGGGACGGCCCCGCCTTGACAGCGCGAGACCGTCCACCCGGCCGACACTCGACCCGGCCCCCGGCTGTCACCGAGGGCCCGACCCGGGCCCTCAGGACCGCCCCGTGCGGCCGACGCTGGTAGTTTGAGCTTCGTGGCAAAGGAAGACAAGGTCGAATTCGAGGGCGAGGTGATCGAGGCGCTGCCCAACGCGATGTTCCGCGTGAAGCTCGACAACGACCACGTCGTGCTGGGGCACGTCGCGGGCAAGATGCGCCGCTTCAGGATCCGCATCCTCCCGGGGATCGTGTGCGCTGCGAGCTCTCCCCCTACGATCTGGACCGCGCCAGGATCGTCTACAGGCATCGCTAAGGCGGCCGTTCCGCGGCGGTCTGCGCCACCGACGATGCGCACGAACCGCGAGCGTGCCCTGATCGAGGTGATCGCGGCCGAGCTGGCGCCGACGGGCGACCGCGTGCTGCGCGGGGTGGGCGACGACGCGGCGGTGGTCCGTTCCAGGCCGCTGTGCGTGACGTCGGTGGACGCAATGGTCGACGGCGTGCATTTCAGATTGCGTGAGGGATGGATGACGCCCGCCCAGGTGGGCGGGCGTGCGCTTGCCGGAGCGTTGTCGGATATCGCGGCGATGGGGGCACGGGCGGGCGAGGCGTATCTGGTGCTGGGCCTCCCGGCGGGGTTCTCCCAGGAGCGGGCGCTGGCGCTGATGCGGGGCGCCCACGAGCTGGCCGGCACGGCTGGAGTGACGATCGCGGGGGGCGACGTGGTGGCGGCGCCGGCGCTGACGGTGTCGGTCACGGCGGTCGGCTGGGCCGACTCGGAGGACGAGCTGGTGGGCCGCGACGGGGCGCGCGTCGGGGACCTCGTCGGGGTGACGGGGCACCTCGGGGGGGCCGGAGCCGGGCTCGCGGTGCTGGAAGGGCGGGTGGAGGGAGGGCGGGTGGAGGGCGGCGCGGCGGCCACCATCTCCCGCCTGCGCCGCCCGATCCCGCGGCTGGCCGAGGGCCGCGCGCTGGCGCTGGCGGGGGCGCACGCGATGATCGACCTCTCCGACGGCCTCGCGACCGACGCCGGCCACGTGGGGCGCGCCGGCGGGGTGCGCTTGGAGATCGAGCTCGACGCGCTGCCGCTCGACGACGGGGTGGCGGCGGTCGCGGCGGAGCTGGGGGTGGCGCCGTGGGAGCTGGCGGCCGCGGCGGGAGAGGACTACGAGCTGTGCGTGTGCCTGGCCCCCGCGGATCGCGAGCGCGCGCAGCGCGCCCTGCGGGCGGCCGGCGGCGCGGACATCACCTGGGTCGGCCGCGTGGTCGCGGCGGGCGCGGCGGCCCCGCCGGGGGTGGGGCTGCTGGACGGAGCTGGACGCGTCCAGCGGCTGGATGGCTTCGAGCACCGCTGGTAGATCGCGGCCGCCGATCGCCGGCAGATCGCGGCGCGACCTCGATTGGAGTGCCCGTTCCCCAGCGCCGGCCCGGGGTTTCGCAGTTCGCTACTGGCCACGCAGCCATTCGAAGTTCCAGGTACCCAAATATGCAGCTTTGCGGGCTCGGATCGCCGGCGGACTGGGGATAGAGACGTTGGACTACCCGAATATCGCAATGGTAAAGATATATCCAGGCCGTCCGATACACGGCCCATGCGCACGTCACTGCTGCCGCTCTCGTCAGGGCTCCAGCCCGGCGAGCGCCGGATGTTGCGAATCGCGACGGCCTGCCTGATCGCGATCGTGGCCGCGACGGGCGCCCACGCGACCCTCGGGATCGGTGGGCAGAGCGTCGAAACGCCGATCCGCGACTGGCTCACCTCGGCGGTCTACATCCTCGTGGGCGTGATCGTGTGCTGGCGCGCCGTGCGTACCACCGAGTCGCGGAAATCGTGGGCGATCTTCGCGTTCGGGATCTCGATCTACGGCCTCGGCAACGTGCTGTGGGCGGCGTGGATCGAACACCTCCCGAACCCCCCGATCCCGTCGATCTGCGATGGGATGTGGCTGACGCTGTACCCGTGCTGCTACATCGGGATCGTCGGCCTCGCGCGGCTGCGCGAGCGGCGGGTGCCGGCGCGGATGTGGCTCGACGGGATCGTCGCCGGCCTCGGGATCGCGGCGATCGGGGCGGCGATCGTGGTGCGGCCGGTGCTCGCGACGGTGTCGGGGGGGACGGCGGCCGTGATCACCGAGATGGCCTACCCGCTCTGCGACCTGCTGCTCGCCGCGCTGGTCGTCGGGGTGCTGGCGCTGCGCGGCTGGCGCCTGAACCGGATGTGGGGGATGCTGGGCGCCGGCTTCATCGTGCTGGCCACCGCGGACTGCATGTATGCGCTGCAGGTCGCGGGGGCGCCGCGGCGCCGAGCGCCCTGACGAACATGACCTATGACATCGGCGTGATGCTGCTCGCGCTCGCCGCGTGGCAGCCGGGGGCGGCGATCGAGACCGACACGGTCCCGAGCGGCGCGGTGCTCGCGATCCCCGCGGCGTTCACGGTGAGCGCGCTGGGACTGCTGGTCTACGACCACTTCAGCCGCCTGGACCCGATCGCGCTGACGCTGGCGATGCTGACGATGCTGGTGGCGTTCGCGCGGATCGCGCTGACGTTCCGCGACGTGCGGGCGCTCGCCGAAACGCGCCGCCAGGCGCTGACCGACGATCTGACCCTGATGCCAAACCGCCGCCACTTCCTGCGGCGCGTGCGCGACGGGATCGTCGCCAGCCGCGCGACCGGCGAGAGCGTGGCGCTGCTGATCGTCGATCTCGACCACTTCAAGGAGCTCAACGACACGCTCGGCCACGACGCAGGGGACCAGCTGCTGTGCCAGGTCGGCGAACGGCTGCGCGGAGTGCTGCGCGCCAGCGACACCGCGGCGCGCCTGGGCGGCGACGAGTTCGGGGTGCTGCTGTCGGACTCCAGCGACGGCGCGAGCGCGGAGCTGGTCGCGGAGAAGATCCTCAAGGTGATCGCCCAGCCGTTCCCGATCAAGACGGTCGGGCTGCGCGTGACGGCGAGCATCGGGATCGCGCTGTTCCCCGAGCACGCCGACGACGACGAACAGCTGATGCAGCACGCCGACGTCGCGATGTACGAGGCCAAGGCCGCGCAGTCCGGCTACGCGTGCTACGCCCGCGAGCGCGACAAGCACTCGCTGGAGCGCCTGACGCTCGCGGGCGAACTCTCGCACGCGCTGGAGGCGGGGGAGATCGAAGCGCACTTCCAGCCCAAGGCCGACGCGGGCAGCCGCCGGATCGTCGGCGTCGAGGCGCTGGTGCGCTGGCAGCATCCGGTGCGCGGGCTGATCTCGCCGGCGGAGTTCGTGACGGTCGCCGAGCAGGCCGGCCTGGGGCGGGCGCTGACGCGCAGGATGCTCGACCTCGCGCTCAAACAGATTCGGGTGTGGCGCGACGCGGGCTTCAACCTGCACGTCGCGGTGAACACGACGGTGGCCGACCTGCAGGACACGCAGTTCCCGCCCGAGGTCGCGGCGACGCTGCAGGCCCACGGCCTGCCGCCGGAGGCGCTGGTGCTGGAGGTGACGGAGAACATGGTCCTCGCCGACCCCGTGCGGGTCGGCGACGTGCTCGCGCAGCTCGGCGAGCTCGGCATCGGCCTGTCGCTGGACGACTTCGGGACGGGCTTCTCGTCGCTGACCCATCTGAAGTCGCTGCCGGTCGGCGAGGTCAAGATCGACCGCTCGTTCGTCGGGCGGATGACGACCGACCCTGTCGACGCGGCGATCGTCCAGGCGACGATCCAGCTCGCGCACAGCATCGGCATCCGCGTGGTGGCCGAGGGGATCGAGGACCAGGTGACGTGGACGTCGCTGGTGGCCAACGAGTGCGAGCTCGTCCAGGGCTACGCGCTCTCGCGGCCGCTGCCGGCGGTCGACCTGGAGACGCTGCTGCGCGCCCAGCCGACCCCTGGGGCCGCGGCCGCCGCGCAACCCCTCAACGGGTCGACTCCCGCTGCGCCAGCCGCCCGGGGGTCGTCCACTGCGGCCGAGATCGCCACCGCCGAGTCCGCTGCACAACTGTCTTCCGAGGCAGCCACCAACGCCCCGGTGTCCGTCGAAAACGGGCTCCAGACGGAGCCCTCGTTTTCCAACGAGCCCCCCGCCCATCCTCATCCAACGGAGCGTCCTCGTCTTCCAACGAGCCCCCCCGCCCGTCCTCATCGTCCAACGGCGGGGGAGCGGGCGGGCAGGCGCACATCGAGCGGCTGCCGGGGGCGCTCGCGGACCTGACGGCGCTGACGCGGTCGCATCCGATGATGGACGCGGTGATCGACGAGATCGACGGGCGCATGATCCGCGTGGGGTCGCAGTGGCTGGCGGACTTCGCGTCGTGCAACTACCTCGGGTTCGACCTGGATCGCGAGATCATCGAGGCGGTGCCGGCGTACCTGGAGGCGTGGGGCACCCATCCGAGCTGGTCGCGGCTGCTGGGCAGCCCGGTACTGTACGAGCAGATCGAGGAGCGCCTGACGGCGCTGCTGGGCAGCGCGGACTCGCTGGTGCTGCCGACGATCACCCACATCCACATGTCGACGATCCCGGTGCTGGCGGGGTCGGGGACGATCTTCCTCGACGCGCGGGCGCACAAGACGATCTATGACGGCTGCCAGATGGCGCGGGCGCGGGGCGCGACGATCAAGCGCTTTCGCTTCGAAGACCCGCGGCACCTGGAGGAGCTGCTGCGCGCTGAGCGCGACCCCCAGCGGCTGGTGTGCATGGACGGGGTCAACAGCATGACGGGCAACCAGCCCGACATCCCGGCGTTCGCGGAGGTGGCGCGCCGCTACGGGGCGCTGCTGTACGTCGACGACGCCCACGGCTTCGGCGTGATCGGCGAGCGCGGCTCCGACGAGCGGTGCCCGTACGGGATGCGCGGCAACAGCATCGTGCGCCACTTCGACGAGGGCTACGACGGCGTGGTGCTGGTGGGCGGCTTCTCCAAGTCCTACTCGTCGCTGCTGGCGTTCATCGCGTGCCCGACCGAGCTGAAGGAGACGCTGAAGGTGGCGGCGCCGCCGTATCTGTACTCGGGGCCCTCGCCGGTGGCGTCGCTGGCGACGGTGCTGGCGGGCTTTGACGTCAACGAGCGCCGCGGCGAGGCGCTGCGCGAGACGGTCCACAGGCACACGGGCCGCGTGCTGGAGTGCCTGGCGCGCCTGGGGGTCTGGACCCCCAACCACTCGGGGCTGCCGATCGTGGAGGTGCCGCTGCGCGACCACGAGCGGATCGCGGACGTGGGGCGGCTGCTGTTCGACCGCGGGGTGTACGTGACGCTCGCGGCCTACCCGCTGGTCCCCCGCGACGAGGTCGGCTTCCGCGTGCAGGTCACCGCGGCGAACACGGACGCCGAGATCGACACCCTGGTCGCGGCGCTGGAGGAGCTGGCGCAGATGGGCGAGCTGCGGTCGATCGACTCCATGACGGAGGCGTCCTGTGCAGCCGACCCGGCCTCGACGGCACATGCAGAATCCACAGCACTGGCGGATTCTGCGGCGCACGCGGGCTCGACGGCGCACGCGGGCTCTGAGACGGGCGGGCGCCGCGGCGCCCGAGCCGGTGGCGTGACGACGAAGTGATCGCCCCGAAGTGATCGCCCGCTACCGCGCTCTCTTTCAGGTTGCGGGCTTCACGCGGCTGCTCGCCAGCTCCCTGTTGGGGCGCCTACCGTCGGGGATGTTCTCGCTGGCGATTCTGCTGTTCGTCCACGCGCAGACGGGCTCGTTCCTGGATGCGGGACTCGCGGTGGGGGCGTTCACGGTGGCGGGCGCGCTGGTGGGCCCGCTGCTGGGCGGGCTCGTCGATCGCGTCGGGCAGACGCGGGTGCTGCTGGGGTCCGCGGCGGCGCAGAGCGCGCTGCTGGTGGCGCTGGTGCTCGTCGGGGATGGGGACCCCGCCCACCCCGCCCATCCGCCGGTGGCGAGGATCGTCGCCGTGGCGGCGCTGGCGGGCGCGGCGCTGCCTCCGATCGCGGGCTGCACGCGGGCACTGTGGGCGGAGGTCGCGGCCGGCGAGGCGCTGCAGACGGTGTACTCCTTCGACGCGACGGTGCAGGAGCTGATCTGGACGGTCGGCCCGCTGCTGGTCGGCCTGACAGCGGGCCTCGTCGCGCCGAGCGCAGCGGTGCTGCTGTGCGCGGCGATCGTCCTCTGCGGGACGCTGTTCTTCGCCTCCTCGACGCTCTCGCGCGGCTGGCGCGGGGTGGCGCGCGAGCGCTCGCGCGCGAGCGCCCTGGCGAGCCCGGGGCTGCGGACGCTGCTCGGCTCGGTCGCGCTCGCGGGCGTCGTGATCGGGGCGATCGAGGTGGGGCTGCCGGCGCTGGCGGTGCAGCGGGGTGCGCACTGGTCGGCGGGCCCGCTGATGGCGGTGTTCAGCGTCGGCAGCATGGCCGGCGGCCTGGCCTATTCGGCCAGGATCTGGAACGGCTCGGTCGCCCGGCGCTACGCCGCGATCCTGCTGGCGATGGCGGTCGCGGTGGCGCCGCTGATCGTCGCGCCGTCGCTGACGGCCGCGTTCGTGCTGGCGTGGGTTGCGGGGCTCGGGATCGCGCCGATGATGTCCTGCCAGTTCTCGCTCGTCGGCGCGCTCGCCCCGACGGGGACGACGACGGAGGCCTTCACATGGCACCGAGCCGCGACGGTCGGCGGGATGGCCGCGGGGTCGGCGCTGGGCGGATCGCTGATCGACGCCCACGGCGCGGGCGGCGCGTTCGCGCTGGGCTGCGCCGGCGTCGCGCTGGCCGGCACGCTGGCCGCGCTGCGGCGCCGGCGGATCGAACCGGCGGCCCAGCCCACCGTGGGCCTCGAGTCGACGGTCGCGCCGTCCGTCGAGATCCCGGCCGACGCCAGGGCTGGAGAGACGTCGGTGCGAATCCCATTGGCCGCCGAGCCGGTCACGTTGGCGGCCAGTGCCGTGACGCTCGCCGCCGACGCGATGGCACCGGTTATGCGGGCCCCCGACGCGATGGCGCCGGGAACGCTGGCCGAGGTTGCGAGGCTGGCGGCAAGAGCGGTGGCGCTGGCCGCCGACGCGGTGGCGCTGGCCGGCGGATGACGGCCGCCCGCCCCGGCGGGATCCGCCCCATCCAATCCCGGAAAACCGCCCCGGCAAACCGCCGCTCGCTCAGATCCCTCGCACGGGAGTCAGCGGTCTGGGGCTCAGCACGGTTGACCCCCCAGCTTGGGATCGTCGGCCGGGCTCCCGCGCCGCTCCCTCGGGGACGACCGACGTCAGCCGCGCATACACGAGGATCCGCTGGGCGGCGCTGAACAGGGGGTTGCAGGCGGACAGCACCAGGCGGCTGTAGCCGACGTCGTCGACGGCGGCGGCGACGTCGGTGGGAACCACGATCCGATGGTCGGTGACGGTGTAGGTGAAGTGCGCGTAGGGCATGTCGAGCAGAATGTGATCGCCGCGGCGCAGCGCGTCGATGTGGCGGAAGGGCGCCAGGAAGGTGGTGCGGTGGCCGGCGATCGCGGTGGTCCCGCCGCGGCCGGGGTAGCGCGTTTCGGGGTAGATCCCGGGGCCCTTCTCCAGTTCTTCGGTACCGGTGCCGGCGACCACGACGAAATCGGCGCCGATGCGGGGGATGTGGATCGCGCCTACAGGGCTGCCGGGGGCCGCGTGGCGCTGCAGGTCGCCGGCGAGGAAGGCGATGCGCCGCCGCTCGTCGCGCAGCTGCGCGAGGCGCAGCCGCTGGGCCGCGGTGGGCCCGGCGCGTTCGACGCGGCGCAGCGCCCCGCTGAGACGGTCCTGCTCGAACCTGGCATACAGCGCTGACAGCGGCTCCTGCCAGACCAGCGTCACCGCCGCGTCGGCCAGCGCCAGCGCGCCGAAGGCGATCAGGACGATCGAGAGCGCGCTCAGCGCGCGCCCGCGTCGCGAACGACCGCGCGTGGCGCGCGCGCCACGCGCGCCAGATGCCCACGCCAGACGCGCCGACCTGGGGGCTTCCTGCAGAACGGGTGCGTGGAGGTGATGTTGTTTTTTCTGGGTGGTGTTGAACAATGGTATCTACCCAAATATACTATTGTGGGACACCGCTCGATTTTATATATCCACGTCTATGCTCATTTAAACTACGGTAACTACTATCGCTATCCTGATCGCCGCCCAGGCGCCGCCATCCGCCTACTCGGGACCGGCTTGCAACCGGTCCTCGCTTGCCACTCGGCCCTGGCGTGCCCCAATCTCAACTGACCACCGCCTCGATTTTTATACCGGACCTCAGCGCCAGACCTAGCGCCGCAGGGCCGACCCGGTTCCGCCGAGCGACCCCGGACCAGCGTAGGACGACGGGCCGCGTATCGCGATCGAGCGGCCGGCGACCTCATGGTCTGGGAACCAGTCACCGGCGTCGTCGACATCCAGCCCCCGATCGCGCCGATCGCCGCCGGGCAGGCGGGCAGCGGCGAGCGCGATCAGCAGCGCGGCAGCCAGGCAGCCGAACGCGACGCTCCACAGCGCCGCCCCCACGAGCCCGATGCGCCCGCCCGCGAGCAGCAGCAGCGCCGTATGCGCCACCCCCCCGAGCCCCAGCCCGAATTGGTCCGCGTAGCAGGCCACCAGCAGCGCGAGGGGAACCAGTCCCAGCGCCACCGCCGCCAGTGCCGGGACCTGGAAGGGGACGCGGTCGGAGTAGCGCGACTCGGGGGAGGCGAGCACCAGCCACAGATGCAGGGCCGGGACGAGCAGCAGCGCCGTGAACGGGTTGACGACCCACACCGCCACCGTGAGGCCACCCAACACCAGCAGCATCGTGATCGCCGCCGCAGAGCGAGCGTAGGCGGCGACGGGGCGGACCGGCAGGCCCAGCCGGCGCATCGCCGCGGGCCACGCCAGCCAGGCGAGCACCAGCGCCAGCACCGTCGCCGCCAGCGCCTCCAGGGCCGGGCCGGCGAGGGGCAGGGCCGCCGGGGACACGGGCGGGCGGGGCGCCGGGAATGCGTCGAGCGCCCCCAGCAGGATCGCCAGCAGGGCGCAGGCCAGGAACGGCACCGCACACGCCAGCGTCCACAGCGCCCACCGCGCGACCGGCTCCCGGCGACGGCGCAGGCGGGCGAGGCCGTCGAGGGCTACCAGCAGCGGTCCCAGCAGCAGGGTGCCGACCAGCAGCCGCAGGGCCCACTCGGGGAGCACCTTGCGCTGGATCGGCAGCCCCGCTTCGAACCCCGGGGCGGGCGGGCTCCCAATCCCCGCGCCCGACACGTTGGGCCCCGCGTCCAGCGCGTACACCGCCGACAGCACCGCCCGTCCGAGGGCTTCCAGACGCGCCGCGCTCACCGGCTCGGGCCGAGATCCCCGCTCGCGCCGTCCCAGACCGCCGTCTTCCCCGCCGGCCCCGTCCCGGCCACTGCCTTCCTGCGCACCGCCTTCGCGCCCAGTCCATTCGGGTTCCTGTTCGCCGCCGACCCCGACCAGCACCGCCGGCAGCCCGCGCGCGTTCAGCGGACCCTGTTCGCCGGCCGCGAGCGGAAAGGCGAGGTGCGCGAGCTGGCTCAGCCCCCCGGGGCTTGCGGGCCGCACCCCGACCCCCTGGGCGACCGCCGCCGAGACGGTGCTTTCCAGCAGCGCCGGGGCCGCGCCGAGGCCGTCGGAGAACGGCACCACGGCGGGCTGCAGCGGCGGTTCGGAGGCCAGGTCGCCGAGCACGATCGCCGCGTCGATCGAGCCGCCCGTCTGCGCGCCCGTCGCCCCGCCAGCCCACCCGCCGCCGTGCTCACCGACGTAGGCCGCGAAGTCCGCCGCGCCGGCGTCCCCGCCGGAGCCGCCGCTGGTGGACACCAGGACGATCGTGCGCTGGGTCTCGCCGGCCGCGAACACCCGGGCGAGCTCCAGCAGCACCGCCGTCGCCGACAGCTGTTCGGGGTGGGCGAACTCCGATCGGCCCTGCTCCGATCGGCCTGCGGTGTCGCGGTGGGCGAGAATCACGATCGGCGTCGCGCCGGTCGTGCCGGGGCGTTCGGCGATCACCGTCGTCAGCGTGCGCTCCCCGTCGATCGTCTGCGCCCGCGGGTGGCGCACCGTCACCGAGAAGCCCCCCGCGGACGTGCCGCCGAGCTGCTTCAGCGTGCTCACGACGTGGCCCGCCAGCGCCTCGTCGCCCGCGCCGCCGGGGCGCCGTTCGGGGTACAGCTTGGCGAGGCTCTGCAGTTCGGAGAACGCCTGCGCCCCGTCGAACGCGTCGGGCGCCAGATTCGAGGTCAGCGGCCCCGGACGCCCGCCCAGGGAGAACCCCGCGATCGCCACCGCGAACACGAACGGGGCGAAGGCAGCGCGATAGATGCGCCAGTTGAGCACCTCTCGCAGCCTACCCCCGGGGGCGGCTCCGAGCACCCCGCAACCATGGCGGCGCCACGCGCACCGCCAGTGCGCTCACCTCATCGCCGCGCGGCGGGCCCGGAGGGGCCCGCCCTCTCATATATCTTGCGCCCGTGCTCCAGCCGGTCTCCGTGGGAAACAAGACGCTCGCCGACTACACGCACATCTGCGGCCAGGGCCTCGTCGACGAAATCCGCGAGCTGGCCGAGCCGTTGCAGGGCAGCCGGGTCGTCCACATCTCGGCGACGGCCTTCGGCGGCGGGGTCTCGGAGATCCTCTACACGCTCGTCCCGCTGATGCGCGACGTGGGCCTCGAGTGCGAATGGCAGGTGATCTACGGGCGCGAGGAATTCTTCAACGCCACCAAGCTGATGCACAACGCGCTGCAGGGCGCCCCCGAGGACCTCGACGAGGAGCAGTGGGAGACCTGGCGGCGCTACGGCGAGATGAACGCCCGCGAGCTGACCGACGGATGGGACGTCTGCCTCGTGCACGACCCCCAGCCCGCCGCGCTGCACAAGCTCGTGCCCGAGAAGGCGAAGGGCTGGGTGTGGCGCTGCCACATCGACCTCTCCACGCCCAACCCCGACACGATCGCGCAGTTGATGCCCTACATCGAAGACTACCCGCAGTCGCTGTTTCACATGGAGAACTACGTCCCCCCCGGGATGCACGGCCACGTCAACGTCGTCCCGCCCGCGATCGACCCGCTGACCCCGAAGAACATGGCGCTGCTGCCCGAAGACGCGTCCTACGTGTGCGGCCAATTCGGGATCGACGTCGACCGGCCGCTGATGTGCCAGGTGTCGCGCTTCGATCCCTGGAAGGACCCGCTGGGGGTGATCGACTCGTTCCGCATCGTCAAGGAGAAGATCCCCGCGGCCCAGCTCGCGCTGGTCGGGTCGATGGCCAGCGACGACCCCGAGGGATGGGACTTCTTCAACGCCACGATCGCCCACGCCGACGGCGACCCCGACATCCACATCCTCAACAACTTCAACAACGTCGGGGCGATCGAGGTCAACGCGTTCCAGTCGCACTCCGACGTCGTGATCCAGAAGTCCACCCGCGAGGGCTTCGGGCTGACGGTCTCCGAGGCGATCTGGAAGGCGCGGCCGTTCATCGGCGGCAACGTCGGCGGGATCCCGCTGCAGATCGAGAACGGCGTCACCGGGTACCTCGTCTCCAGCACCGAGCAGTGCGCCGCCAGGGCGATCGACATCCTCAAGGACCCCGCGCTCGGCAAGGCGCTGGGGCGGCGCGGCAAAGAGCACGTGCGCGCGCACTTTCTGATGCCGCGCTACCTTCGCGACTACTTGCGAATCTTCAACGAGCTCAGGGAATCGTGACCATGCGGAGTGGCGCTGGAGCGGCGCACCCATGCCGGCGGGGGCGGGTGACGTGAGCGACACACCGGCACAGCGGGCCCCGCTTGTGCTGGTGTCCAACCGCGGCCCGGTGACGTTCGGGCCCGGCGGGGAGGTCCAGCGCGGGTCGGGAGGGCTGGTGACGGCGCTGATCGGGCTCGCGTCGCACCGCGAGGCGACGTGGATCGCGTCGGCGATGAGCGACCACGACGTCGAGGTCTCGCGCGGCAACGGCGGGCGCGCCTTCCCGGTGCGCTCGCCCGACGGCGGGGAGTACCGGGTGCGCCTGGTGGCCAGCGACCCCGAGGCATACGACCGCTTCTACAACGTCTTCGCGAACCCGATGCTGTGGTTCATCCAGCACTACCTGTGGGACCTCTCCAACGCGCCGGACATCCGCCGGCATGAGATCGAGGCGTTCGAGTTCGGCTACAACGCCGTCAACGAGGACCTCGCGCGCGCCGTCGTCGAGGAGCTGCAGGACGTCGAGCAGCCGGTGGTGATGGTCCACGACTACCACCTCTACACCCTCCCGGACCTCGTGCGCCGCGCGCGCCCGGACGCGTTCCTGCACCACTTCATCCACATCCCCTGGACGCAGTCCGACGCCTGGCGGGTGCTGCCGTCGCGGATCCGCGAGGAGATCTTCGCGGGGATCCTCGCGAACGACATCGTCGGCTTTCACACGCGCTCCTACCGGCGCAACTTCCTGCAGTGCTGCCGCGACCTGATGGACCTCGAGGTCGACTTCGAGCGCGGGTCGGTGCGCTTCGGGGAGCGCGAGGTCTGGGTGCGAGCGTACCCGCTGCCGATCGACCACCGCGCGACCCGCCAGCTCGCCGGCCGCGAGCGGGTGCGGGCGTTCGAGCGCGAGCTGCTCGCGCGCCGCCGCGACTTCCTGATCCTGCGCGTCGACCGCGCCGACCTGTCCAAGAACGTCCTGCGCGGCTTCTCCGCGTTCGACCTGTTCTTAGAGCAGCACCCCGAGTTCTCCGAGCGGGTGACGTTCATGGCGCAGCTGATGCCGTCGCGCACCGACGTCCCCCAGTACGCCGAGTACCTCGACCGCATCGAGGCGCTGGTCGCGGTCGTCAACCACCGCCACGGGACCCCCGACTGGATGCCGATCCAGCTCAAGCTGCGCGACGACCTGGAGGAGGCCGTCGCGGCTTACAAGCACTACGACGTGCTGCTCGTCAACGCGATGTTCGACGGCATGAACCTCGTCGCCAAGGAGGGGCCGCTGGTCAACGAGCACGACGGGGTCTCGATCCTCTCGGAGAACACCGGGGCCCACGAGGAGCTCGGGGAGTACGCGCTGTCGGTCAACCCGTTCGACATCCAGGAGCTCGCGGACTCGATCTTCGCCGCGCTCACGATGGACGTCGCCGAGCGCCGGCGGCGCGCGCAGGGGCTGACGGAGATCGTGACCTCGCGCGACCCCGGCGACTGGGTCGACGACCAGCTGGCGGATATTCGCGCGAAGGGCCGCTCTGGGTAATCCAACGGCCGCTGTTATCATCGCCGGCCCGATGACCCTGCCCGCGCCGACATACGACCTGGTACTGCTGCTCGACGTGGAGGTCGAGGAGCAGGCGCGGGCGAAGATCCTCGCGGATGCCAGCACGGCGATCGGAGAGCAGGGGGAGCTGCTGCGCCACGACCGGTGGGGCAGGCGCGAGCTGACGTATCCGATCGACCACAAGACGGCGGCGGAGTACCACCTGCTGCAGTTCCACGCGGGCTCGCCGGAGCTGCTGAAAGGCCTCGACCGCTCGCTGCGGATCGCGGACGAGGTGATCCGCTTCCGGATCGTCAAGCTCAAGCCGGGGACCCCGGATGCGCCGGACATGCACGCCGCCGCAACGGGCAGGGCGGCGGAGGCGGAGGTCGCAGTGGGAGCCGGAGTCGAGGCGGTGGCCGGAGTCGAGACGAGCGCAATCGCCGAGGCCGAGACGGAGGTCGAGGCAGTGGTCGAGACCGTCGCGGAGGCGGAGATCGAGGTCGAGATAAACTCGGGATCGTGAGCCGGGTGCAGACGAGCGATCGGCGGGCGAGCAGGACCGACGTGCTGAGGGCGTCGCCGCCGATGTTCGAGTCGCGAGTGCTGGACTTCTTTTCGCGCGTGCACCCGCTGGTGCCGCTGCTGGTGTTCGTGCCGGTGATCGCGGTGATGGCGGCGTGGGGCCTGATGCAGGTAAGCGTCGCGGCGATGGCGGGCCTGGCGGTGGCGGGGTACGCGCTGTGGACGCTGTTCGAGTACTGGCTGCACCGGGTGGTGTTCCACTTCGAGCCCGACCGCGGCGTGGGGGCGCGGCTGCATTGGATCATCCACGGGATCCACCACGAGCATCCCAACGACCCGCTGCGCCTGGTGATGCCGCCGGCGGTCAGCGTGCCGCTGGGGGCGGCGGTGTTCGGGGTGCTGTATCTGGCCTTCGGGGAGCGCTACGCCCCGGGCCTGGCGGCGGGCTTCTTCACGGGGTACGTGGTGTACGACATGCTGCACTACTACCTGCACCACTTCACCCCCCGCGGGCGCCTGGGGCGGATGCTGCGCGAGCGCCACATGCGCCACCACTTCCAGGACGACACGCGGGGCTTCGGGATCAGCGCGCCGTACTGGGACGAGATCTTCAGGACGTCGTCGCGCACCGATCGCCGCAACTAGCGGGTTGAGGCGCGGCCGGGTCTGCGGTGGCGCCCGACGGCGGGATTAGACTCGGGGCCTCAGCCAAGAGATACGACGAGGGTCCCGCGAGCGGGACTCAGAGACAGCCGAAAGGAAGGCAGCCGTGGCCGCGACGAACATCAATCGGGTCGTGATGACCGGAAACCTGACCGCCGATCCAGAGCTGCGGTCGACGCCGAGCGGGATGTCGGTGTGCAGCCTGCGGATCGCGTGCAACACCCGGCGCAAGGATCAGAGCAGTGGAGAATGGGTGGACAAGCCGAACTACTTCAACGTGACGGTGTGGGGCGCGCAGGGCGAGAACGCGGCGCGCTACCTGTCCAAGGGACGCCCGGTGGCGCTCGACGGACGCCTGGAGTGGCGCGAGTGGGAGGCGCAGGACGGGACAAAGCGCCAGGCAGTCGATATCATTGCGGACTCGGTGCAGTTCCTCGGTTCGCGCGAGGACCCCTCAGGCGGGGGTGGCTTCGCGGGCAACGGGAGCTCCCCGGGCAGCGACGTCCCGGCGGACCAGCGGGACTTCCAGCCCACCCCGGTCGCCGCGGCGACCGGCGACGACGACATTCCGTTCTAAACCAGCCAGTCAGCGAGGCACCTGTGCACAGACGGACCCGAAGGACCGATAGGGCGTATCCCAACCCCGTTAGAGTCGTCGACAGCCGGCGCGGCGGAGGCCACAGGGCCGCCGACGGCCGGCGCGGCGGAGGCGACTGATGGGCAAGGCGCGACGCGCGAAGCCGGTGCGGCGGCGTGAGCGGCGCAACGGCCCGGGGAGCGGCCGGCGCAAGCCGTGCCAGCACTGCCGCGACAAGATCGAGCAGGTCGACTACAAGGACATCCCGACGCTGCGGCGGTTCGTGTCCGAGAAGGGCAAGATCCGCTCGCGGCGAATCACGGGGGCGTGCCGCCGCCACCAGGGCCAGATCGCGCGCGCGGTCAAGCGGGCTCGGGAGCTGGCGCTGCTGCCGTACGTCAACGAGGGCGGCCGCGACGACGGCCCGCGCCGCGAGCGCGGCGACCGCGGAGACCGGGGCCGGTAGGTCGAGATGCCGGAGGCGATCCTCCTCAAGGACGTCGAGACGCTCGGCGAGCAGGGCAAGGTGGTGGACGTCTCCAAGGGCTACCTGCGCAACTACCTGATCCCCCGCAAGCTGGCCCAGCCGGCGACGCGGGGCGCGATCGAGGCGGTGCGCCGCCGCCAGGAGGCCGCCGAACGGGCCGAGCGGGAATTCGTGGCGCGGGCCCAGGACAACGTGGGGCTGCTCAACAAAACGGTGCTCACGATCCCCCAGCAGGCCGGCGCGGACGGGCGGCTGTTCGGCTCGGTCTCCGCGCAGGACGTCGCCGACGCGATCCACGAAGCGAGGTCGCTGCGGATCGACCGCCACAACGTGCACCTTCCGGAACCGATCAAGAACGTCGGGACCTACATGGTCGTCGTCGAGGTCGTCGAGGGCGTGACGGCGACCGTCAAGACGATGATCGTGCCCAAGAAGTAGCCAGCACCCCAAGAGGTGGTCTCTGGAAGCGGAGCGTGGCCTTCGGCGGTCACGGTGCTCCGCTCTGCCGGGTGGGCCTGCCGTGCGGACGGGCCACTTGAGGGAGGTTCGCGGCGGCCGGCCGATCGGATCGCCGTGACCGCCGAGGGCCTTTTGTGAGGCCAGGAGAACCAGAACGCAGGAGGGCACGAAAAGGACGGGTGCGGCTATTGGCCCGCACCCGTCCCCGTCATCGCGTCGCCGCAGATGCGGCCGCGCGACCGACCCGGAATGGTGGGCCGCGCGGCGATCTACTGGTGCGTCTCTAGGGTGTGATTTCGAATTCGTTGGTTGCTTTCAACCCGAGTTCCCCGAGGACCGTGCTGAAATTCCCCAGGGCTTCGTTCTCGGCGCCGCCGAGCACCACGGACTGGGCCGCATTCGCGACGTTGCTGTTGCCGCCGGCGATCGCCGTGCTGTCACCGATGGAATGGTTGCCAATACCGCCGCTCACCGACGAGTTGATGCTTTCGGCGAGGTTTTCCTTGCCGCCAGTCACAGAGTCTTCGGGGCCGGTGGCCTCGTTGCTGAAACCCAGCACGGTCTCACTCTGGCCAAGTGTGCTGCTGTGGGACCCGCCGAGGATCGAGCCGAAGCTGGTGAAGGTCTGTGCGGTGCTTCCCATGACAAGGTTGTTCGACCCCGTCTGTGTCCCGGGGCTTTCATTGCTGCCGATTACCAGATTGCCCAAGCCGGTTGTTTCGTCCTCTTTCGTACCGGCCACGACCTGGACGTTTACGCCTGAGAACTGGACCGTCGGCTTGCCGTCAATGCCTTTTTCTTTGTACGTGGCGTGTCTAATGATATCGATCAGCTTTTCCTGCTGTTCGATATTTGCGGGCAGCCCGACCGAGCGATACCCTGTTTTGCATTCACCCGTTTCGGTGCCCGATACGACCGCGCCGCCGACTGCGTTTGGGACACACCAGTAAACTGGTCCCACCGGACGCGCCGCCGCCGCCGCTCCGCTGGCCAGCGCCAACGACATGCCCATCGCTGCACACACCGCCAGACCCACGCCCCGCATAGTCTTAGAGCGCCTAACAGAAGGTAGGGTTCGTGGTGGGGCTGTCGAAGTCCTGCGTCATGGCGAAACCTTTGCTTCCTGATGGGTTGTGGGCTCGTATCGAGCCGCTTTTGCCGGTGCGTGAGCCGCAGGTCACGGGGCGTCCGCGGGTGCCTGACCGAGCGGCGATGACAGGGATCATCTTTGTTTTGAAAACGGGGATACCGTGGGAGGATCTTCCCCAAGAGATGGGCTGTGGGTCAGGGATGACGTGTTGGCGGCGACTGCATGAATGGAACGAAGCCGGCGTCTGGAGCCGGCTGCACCAAGTGCTGTTGGACGAGCTTCACGACGCCGACCAGCTTGACTGGTCAAGGGCAGTCGTTGATAGCTCGCATGTGCGGGCCAAAGGGGGGGCGAGCAAACCGGCCCCTCGCCAGTCGACCGCGCTCGCCTTGGCAGCAAGCACCATCTGATCGTCGATGGCAAAGGCACGCCGCTCGCGTTCACACTCACTGGTGGGCACCGCCACGACATCACGCAGCTGACCGAGCTGGTTGATCGTGTCCCGCCGACCGGCCGTCACGGCAAGTTCCGGCCACGACGCCTGTATGCCGACCGGGCGTATGACTCCAAACACCACCGCCGAGAGCTGCGCGAGCGCGGAATCACGCCCAAGATCGCCAAACGGAACAGCCAACACGGATCCGGGCTGGGACGCGACCGATGGGTCGTAGAGCGCACCATCTCCTGGCTACACGCCCACCGCTACCTCGCGCGCCGACACGCCCGCCGCGCCGACATCCACGAAGCCATGCTCACCCTCGCCTGCGCACGCATATGCCTCAAACAACTCCAACACTTTTGTTAGGCGCTCTTAGATACACTCATCCGACTGCCTCCATTCTGAATACGGGCGAACCGGAATGCCACCCGCAACTAGTGTGGTAGGCTACCACCCGACCGCCCGATGCGTGTGACTTTTGTGTAGCTGTTTTCAATGTTTAGGTGGATGCGATCGGTGGGCCCTATAGGCGCCGCGATGGTTGACAGAGAAGACGGCCCTCCGAAGCCGTACGCGCGTAGCGGCTACTGGCTGGACGGATCCCGGTCGGACGCAAGCACCGCGTAGACCACGTTGTCGAGATGCCGCTCTCCCACCAACTCGGCCTGGCGAAGCGTGCCCTCCTGGCGGAATCCCAGGCGCTCGACCACCGCCCTGCTGCGGACGTTGTCGGGCGCGATCCGCGCTTCGACCCTGTGCAGTTGCCAGGTGCGCAGCGCGTGATCGACGATTGCCTGCACGGCTCGGGTCATCGTGCCGCGGCCCTGGTGGCGCTCGCCCAGCCAGTAGCCGATGCAGGTTTTCCGGTGGAGCCAGTCGACAGAGTGGAACCCGACGACGCCGATGATCGTGCTCTCGGCGACGATCGCCGCCTGAAAGCCGTTGTCCTCGGCGACCTGTCGGCGTGCGCCATCGATGAATGCCGACGTGTCGCTGAGAGTCTGACTCGACGCCCATCGCATCCAGCGGCCGAGATACGCGCGATTGGCCTCGACGAGCGCGTGCAGCTCAGTTGCGTCGGAGCCATCCAGCAGTCTGAGCGAGTAGCCGTCCGAGAGGCGAAGTGGAAGCATGTCCGAAATCGACCCGCCGTTCCTCAAGTTTGCCCGGCCGCGGCTTCAGAAGTCATCGTCTACCTCCACCGGCTTGCACACTATCTGTATAGGTTGGTCTACGATATTTTACTTTCGTGGTCGGGTCGGTCTTCCCGGGCCGGCCCGGCCCAGCCAGCGCCACCTGCGCGGCAGGATCGTGCTCATAGACTGGGTCGCCTTCAGCGTCCCGCCCTGTCCCACGTCCCGAGGAGCACGATGTCCACTTCCCCCGCAGACTTCAACGCCAAGATCATCGAGGAATTCCACGCCAACGAAGGACGCGTCGGCGGCATGTTCGAGGGCATGCCGCTGCTGCTGCTGCACCACACCGGCGCGAAGTCCGGCAAGAGCCGCGTCAACCCGCTCGCCTACCAGAGCGACGACGGGCGCTACGTCGTGTTCGCCTCGAAGGCCGGGGCGCCGACGAACCCCGACTGGTACCACAACCTCAAGGCCCAACCCGACGTCACGATCGAGGTCGGGGGCGACACGATCGACGTCGTCGCCTCCGAGGCGAGCGGCGAGGAGCGCGAGCGCCTCTACCGCACGCAGGCCGAGCGCGTCCCGCAGTTCGCCGAGTACGAGAAAAAGGCCGGGCGCGTGATCCCGGTGATCGTCCTGACACCCACCGAGAGCGGCTGAGGTGGAGTTGGCGTCACAGATGGGCAGAGCTGAGGCCGGACCTTGCTCGGCGGCCGCGTGCGGCAGACGAGACGCAACCCGATGACACGGGTCGCCTCGGATCTCGACCTAGCGACGCGTGTCGAGGCGAAGGACGGCGAGTACGCCGCGCAGCTCTCCAAGGACTGGGAGATCTGGGGGCCGAACGGCGGCTACCTCGCGACGATCGCGCTGCGCGCCGCGGGCATGGTCGCTCAGATTCAGCGGCCGGCGAGCTTCTACTGCCACTTCCTCAGCTCGCCGGCCTTCGACACGGTCCAGCTCGACGTGAGCGTCCTCAAGCGGGGCCGCCGCGCGGAGTCGTTCACGGTGGAGATGACACAGGGGGGCAAGCCGATCCTCCACGCGCTGGTGAAGACCGCGGCCGAGGCGCCGGGTTACAGCCACCAGCACCCCGAGGTGCCCGACGTGCCCCTCCCCGAGGCCCTGAAGACCTACGAGGAGCTGCTGCCCGCCCGGCGCCGCCCACCGTTCAGCTTCTGGAACAACGTCGAACGGCGGCCGGTCGACCAGCGCACGACGGAGGAGCCGACGGCACCGGTGATCCGCGAGTGGACGCGCTACCGGCCGACGGCGTGCTTCGAGGACCCGTTCCTCGACGCGGCGCGCGCCCTGATCCTGCTGGACACCTACGGCTTCCCGGCGGCGTACCGCCGGTACCGAAGCATGAGGTATCTGGCGCCGAATCTCGATACAAGCGCGTGGCTTCACCATTTCAACCCCGGCTGTGAATGGCTGCTGGTCGACAGTGAGTGCGCCGTCGCCGACGGCGGTCTGATGGGCGTAGGCGGCAGGATCTGGGATACCGATGGGAGCCTGCTCGCGACGGGGTCCGCGCAGCTGTGCTGCGTACCCGGCAGACAGGCGACGTAAAGTTGACCGAAGCCGAAGATATCCCCCAGCGACGGCTGCGGATCGGCGGCGAGCTGGCGATCCCGCTCTCGGAGGTGACGGTGCGCGCAAGCCGTTCCTCGGGCCCGGGGGGCCAGCACGCGAATGTCACGGCCTCCCGTGTCGAAGCGAGCTTCGACGTGCTCGCCTCGACGACGCTGACCGATACGCAGCGCGAGCGGATGCTGGCTCGCGTGGGCCCGCGCGTCGTGGCGATCGCGCAGGACGCGCGCTCGCAGGCGCGCAACCGCGAGTTGGCGCTGACCCGCCTGAGCGAGCGGCTCGCACGGGCGCTCGCGACCCCGAGGCGCCGCCGCGCCACCCGCCCGACCGCGGCCTCGCGCGAGCGACGCCTTGCGGCCAAGCGCCGGGGGGCCGAACGCAAGCGCGAGCGCCGCCCACCGGAGGACTCCTGAGCGAACACAGCACAATTCGTCGGCGCGAAGATCGCGGAGCAGTTCCGGGCCGGTGGAGCCCAATGAGGTGCAATAGAGTTGCGGCCTCATGAAGGCGGCGGTGATCTATGGCAACGGCGGCCCGGACGTCCTGCGCTACGAGGACGTACCCGACCCCGCGTGCCCCGAGGGCTGCGTGCTGATCGACGTCGAGGCGATCAGCATCGAGGGCGGTGACCTCCTGGCTCGCGCGGGGTCCCCGCCGGTGTCGGTCCCGCACATCGTGGGATACCTCGCCGCGGGCACAATCGTCGAGGTCGGCGCCGGCGTCGAGGATCTCGCGGTCGGCGACCGGGTTGTGACCCTGAACATGGCGGGCTCCCACGCCTCCAAGCGCGCCGTTCCGGCGATGTCCACTTGGCCAATCCCCGACGGCCTGGACGCGGCCTCCGCGGCGTGCGTCCCGGTCGCGTTCGGGACCGCCCAGGAGTGCCTGTTCACCGCGGGCAACCTGCAGGCCGGGCAAACGGCGCTGATCCACGCCGGAGCCGGAGGGGTCGGGATGGCCGCGATCCAGCTCGCCAAGCAGGCCGGCGCGACCGTGATCTCGACCGCGTCGAGCGACGAGAAGCTCGAACGCCTGAGGGAGTTCGGCCTCGATCACGGGATCAACTACGCCAGCGAGAGCTTCGTCGAGCGAACGCGCGAGCTCACCGGAGGGCGGGGTGTCGATGTGATCCTCGACTCGGTCGGCGGCCAGAACCTCGTCGATAGCGTTGGCGCGCTCGCCTACCGCGGGACGCTCGTCAGCGTCGGGGTGGCGGGCCGGGCCGGCTCCAACGTCGAGGCGAGGGACCTGTGGGCGCGGAACAACACGCTGCGCGGCGTCTTCCTCGGCGGGGCCCTGCTGAGCGAGTACCCCCGTGTCCACGCGATGATCGCCGGTTTATTCGCGCGAGTCGCGAGCGGCGGGCTGCGGGTCGAGATCGACCGGACGTTCCAGCTCGCCGAGGCCGCCGCGGCGCACGCCTACATCGAGAGCCGCCGGGCTTTCGGGCGCGTCGTGATGGTGCCGTAGGCGGCGCGCCAGTCCGCGAACGGACGATGGGCCGGTGAGCGGCATAGCCGCAGGATGGTTCGCGCGATGGTGCTGGGTGTAAAGTCTCAGGTGCATGGCCGATGCACCACGACCGATCACGGGCCGCTGCCTATGCGGTGGCGTGACCTACAGCGTCGACGCCGAGCCGGTGTGGCAGGGGGCCTGCTACTGCGATAACTGCCGGCGCCAGACCGCGACGGCGTTCTCGGTGATCGTGGGCGTGCCGAGCGCGGGGCTCGCGGTGCAGGGCGGCACACTCGCCTCGTTCAAGACCGACAGCGAGGACTACCAGAGCACCACCGAGCGGCGGTTCTGCTCGGCTTGCGGGTCGCCGATATTCAGCACGATCGAGTCGATGCCGGGAGTGGTCTTCCTGAAGGCGGGGACGATCGACGATCCATCTTGGATCGAACCGACGGTCGAGATCTGGACGCGCTCGGCGCAGCCGTGGGCGCCGCACTTCGAGAACGCGGTGCGGTACGCGCGGACACCCAGTTAGCTGACTGCCGCTTTCACGCCAAGCGCCATGCGAGGACCGACGGCGGGCGGGCTCGCGACTCCACAGAAGAAGCATTCCTCCGATGCGTTGTCTTTCAGTGGACGGCGCACCACGCGCTCCCTTGAACTGAGAACGACACGGAGGTTTTTCATGAGGGCGACGAAGGTCGCGACGGGACTCGCGACGGCGATCCTGCTGACGGCGGCTGCGCCCGCGGGCGCGGACCTGCTCCCGGTCGGTGCCTGGCCGCTCAACGAAGGCAAGGGCACCGTGGCATACGACTACTCCGGTCGCCACGACAACGGCTCCGTCGAAGGTCTCGCGCAGTGGACGCGGGGGCGCTTTCAGGGCGCGCTCGGCTTCAACGGCGACGACGCCGCGGTGAACGTGCCCGACAGCCCGGTCCTGGAACCGGCGTCGGTCAGCGTCAGCGCGTGGATCGACGCCAGCGCGAGCCCCGGCAGCTACAGATACGTCGTCGCGAAGGGCGCCAACGGGTGCTTCTCCGCGTCGTACGGCCTCTACACCGGAAGCACGGGAGGCCTCGAGTTCTACGTGTCGACCGACGAGGGGCTGTCCTGGACGGTGTCGCCCGACGCCGGGCGGGGCGAGTGGAACGGGCAGTGGCACAACGTCGTCGGGACCTACGACGGCTCCAGCGTGCGCCTCTACGTCGACGGCCGCCAGGTCGGCTCCGGGACGCCGGACACCGCGCCGATCGCCTACGGGCTGCCGACCTCCAACGATCTCGCGATCGGCGACTATCCGTGGTGCCCGGCATCGGACTTCAACGGGACGATCGACGAAGTCAAGGTCTTCAACCGCGCGCTCGGGCCGCAGGAGATCGGGTTGGGCTACGGGCTCTCGCGGCTGCTGCCGACGAGCTTCCCCTTCGACCTCATTCTCTAAGACTCCGGAAGGCGACGGCGATTCGACGACCGGCTCGGGCGATCCGCGCCGCGCGCGGCGGCGGCGGCGCGGTACGCGCTGCCCTCGATCGGCCGCGGCTGTGGCGCGTTACGGCGGCGCTGTCGGCGCTGCTGCTGTGCGGGCTGGTGCTCGCAACGGCCCAGGGGTCGCTCACGATCATCGCCCGCGGGCCGGCCGCGGGCGGGGATGGTCTCGCGACGCTGCCCGCGTGGGCGCGGCTGTGCACCGAGGGCCGCGCCCGCGAGGACCGCCGGCGATTGGCGTTCTGTGCGCGCGTCGAGGGTCGGGTGCTCGGCTGGACCCACGGGCCCGGGCCGCACGAGGCGCACGTCGCGGTGCTCAGCGACTTTCACGTCGTGATCGTGCGGCTGCCAGAAGGGGCCGCGACACCTCCGTGGGGCTCGCGGGTCCTCGCGATCGGGCCGCTGTTCCGCGCCCGCGACGGCCAGCGCGAGGTGCAGGCCTTCTGGTACTACGCGCGGACATGAGGTGGCTGGGCGTCACCGTGGGCCTGCTGACCGCGAGCCTGTGCCTCGTGGCGTGGATCTATCTGCGCGACCGCGACACCTCGAACTGGCGGCTGCCCGAACGTCAGATCGTCAGCGCCGACGCGACCGTCATGCTCGACGCGTTCGGCGGCGCCGGCTGCGGCACGGGCTGCGCGGCCGAGCTGCTGGGCCACACCGAACCGCACCGCTGGCTCGTGCGCATCACGGTGCGGGGACGCTCGCAGTGCCTGCAGCTCGACCCGACCGTGTTCGCGGTGATCCCGCACGGCCTCGCCGGCGTCCAGCCGAGCCGCTGCGTCCCCGCCGGGTGACGTGCCGACTGACCGTCCAAGTCGAACACGGCCCGCCACCGCCGAGGCCGATGGAGGTGTTGAGTAATGATCGCGAACGGCCTACGGTGGTTCGTTCGCCTGCGGCTTGTATCCGCTTGAAAAGGGCCGGTTAGTCGGGCCAAGAAAACGCTAAAACAAGCCCGCCGCGACCGCTCTGGTTGAGTTCGGCTGCGCCGCTGCATATTCACAAGGGAGTGCCGTCTCTTCGTTGCCGCCAAGGCGAGAGCGGATCACGGCGATAGCCTCGGGGTTGCTATCGATCAGTATGTAACGGCGCTCCAGAGCCGCCGCCACGGCACCGAGTGTGCCACTACCAGCAAAGAAATCGAGACACCAGTCACCTGGCCTGGTGGAGGCTTGAATCACACGCCGGATGATGCCTTCCGGCTTTTGGGTTGGATAACCAGTCTTCTCGCGCCCATTCGTGGGGACGATCGTGTGCCACCAGACGTCCGTGGGGAGCTTGCCCTTGGCAGCCTTCTCCGCCGTAACCAGGCCGGGTGCCATGTATGGCTCGCGGTCAACAGCCTCCGCGTCGTAGTAGTAACTGTCGGGGTCCTTTACATAGACAAGAATAGTGTCGTGCTTTGCCGGCCAGCGGCACTTGGAGCGCGCTCCGTAGTCATACGCCCAGATAATCTCGTTCAAGAAGCACTCGCGACCGAAAATCTCATCCAACAGCAACTTGCAGTAATGAGCCTCACGATAGTCGATATGGAAATAGAAAGTCCCGGTCGACGTCAGAAGCCGAGACGCTTCACGCAGGCGAGGCTCCAGGAACGCGAGATAGTCGTCGAAGGAATCGCGGTAGGAGGACTCGGCCAACAACTCTGTCTTGTAGCGCCGGCCGCCAAAACCGGTCCGATCACCTGCTTGGTCCGCGACCGTCGTAAACGTCTTGCGGGCCTGTACCGTCCCGGTGTTAAACGGCGGATCGATGTAGATCAGCTGGAACGCGTTGCCGGGGAGCTTCGGCAAGACATCCATGTTGTCCGCGAGCCAGACAGCATCATCGTCTGGGAGTAGATCGTCCGCTGAGCCGCTCGCCATCGGCGTCGACGCTAACGACCACATCGGACGTAGCCGCCGTGACGGCGCTCCAGAGGCATGTCCTCGTAGTAGCCGTCGGCTGGATACAGCTCTTGAGCCAAGTCCGCCAACCCGACCACAGGACCCTGGCCGCTATCGCGTTGGAATGTCTCTGGCTCGGCGGCTACCGGGACACGGCACGACGGCGTGAGCGCCGGCATGAACGCCGTTGTCGAACGTGAACGCGGCGGCGAACTGGAAGCCGCCGTGCGGGCATCGTGGCGGGAGCTGGATGCCGCGCGGGTGGTATGGGATGTAGCGGCTCTTGCGGTATTCCCAATAGGTGATGTGTTCGGGGCCGAGGGTGGTGTTGAGCTTGGTCAGCACGGCGTCAGGCGCTCCCGGCAGGGTTGGGAGCGGAGGGACGACGGTGGCGAGGTTGCCGCCGTAGGGTGGCGTGGAGTGCAGCACTTCGCCGGTAAAGACGAGTTCGGTGGAGACGGGTTCGTTGCCCTCGGCGTAGAAGATGAGTCCCAGGTTGCCTTCAGGGGTCAGTGGACCCATGAAGGTCGTCAGGCGCGCTTCCTCGTCAACGATGGAAGGGCCGAAGGGGACCTCGAAAAGCCCCGATCCGTAGCCCATGACCGAGGTCGAGGGGCAGCCGGGGGGTCCCTCGGCTTCCAGCACGGCAACGCGGCAGGAGGTCAGGCCGAGGCTGCTGGTGACGATGCCCACGTGGGCTGGGTAGCGAAGTTCGACAACCCTGGCCGGGGAGGGCGTTTCTCCGGGGGCGAAGGCGATCGAGAAGGCGAACTTGATCGTCGTGCCGGCGCCCAACCGCTCGGGATGCAGACCGGCTTTGAGCGTCACCGTGGGCATCGCGCCCGCCGATGCCGGCAGGCAGAGGGCGCAGGCGAGGGCGGCCAACAGTGTGCGTGCTCCCGTACTGCCGCCCGGCAAGGCGTCCATATCAGTAGGAAAGCCGGCCGGTGGTCTGGACCACCAAAGCGTCGTCGCGGCGGTTGACCGTGCCGTAGAGGCCGCCGCTTCCGTGCGCGTGGGCGTAGCGTCCGGTGCCGTAGCTCACGGACATGGTGCCGCCGAAGCTGGCGTAGGTGCTGGTGGAGTGCAAGCGGGCTGATCCGTGGCCGGTGATCGAGCCGCCGCCGCGCGGGTAGAACGTGAAGGTGCCGGTGATGTAGGTGCCGACCACGAAGCGGATGTGGACCCTGCCGGGGAGCGCCCCTGTGGCCAGCCCTTCGCCTTCGATGAGTTCGCCCGCGGAGCGGGTCAGGCGCAGGTGCGCTTCGTCGGTCATGTTAAGCGTGCGCGCCGCCTGCGCGTGCCCGGATGCGGCGCGGGCCGCATAGACCGACGGCAGGCTGGCAAGCACGAGCGCGACGGTCAACATGACAGACCGGTGCGACGCGATCGACGGTCGTGGGGTGTGGCGCAGCGTCCACATGCTTGGACATTCTATCCAGCGCAGACAGCGATGACCCGCTCGGGTAGTCAGAAACATTTGGCGGAGCTGTAGAACTCCACTGTAGTGCCTTTGGCACAGCGTCATTTGCTTTCGCCATGTACGATTCGGACGAGAGGAAGATGTCCCGAGGGAGACGACAGCGGCAGGAGGAGCCTCAGCCGGGTCGGCTGGAAGGCAAAGCGCCGATCAAGGCCGCGGTGCTCGCGGTGCTCCTGGAAGGACCGGGGCATGGCTACGACGTGGCGCGGCGGGTCAACCAGCGCATGGGGACGTGGGCAATCAATCCCAAGCACATCTACCAGCCACTGAAACAACTCGAAGGTGCCGGTCTGGTGCGATCAGAGGTTGTGCCGTCCCCGGAGCCACCTGGCTACAGCACTATCTACTACCCGACCGAGGCGGCGCGGAAGGCGCGGGACGATTGGTTCGGCAGCCGGCCGGCGATGGGTGTCCTGCGAGCGGACATCCATACACGTATCGCCTTCTCGACCGAAGAGGATACCCCGGTATTGCTACGTGCTCTGGCCGAGTACCGAGCGGAGCTGCTGGAAGCTATCGAGGAGAACACGCTGACGTGGGCGGCACCGGAGGAGTCGTGGTTGGGGTTCGTCCTCGGGCATCTGCGGGCCGAGGTCGATCAGCGGTGCAAGGCGGAGATCGAATGGGTCAACGTCATCTCCGCCGACCTCAAGGAGCGCATCTCGGGGCGGCCGGCGCGATGACGCTGTTGGCGCTCCAGGACGTCAGCAAGAGCTACCCCGACGGGCTGCGCCCCCGGCTGGTGCTGGACCGCGCGTCGTTCGAGATCGACGCGGGCGAAACCATCGGCGTGCTGGCAGCGCGGCTGGCGGGCAAGACGACGCTGCTCAAGATCGCCGCCGGCCTGGAGTTGCCAGATTCAGGTTCGGTGTGCTGGGAAGGCGACGACCTCGCGCAGATGAACACGGACAAGCGCACCAGCTACCGCCGTCGCCGTGGGATCGCGCTGGCATCGTGCGACTGGTGTCCGGTGGATTCCAAGTCGGTCGTGACGCACGTGGCGACCTCGCTCTACAGCGACGGCCTGAAAATAGGCCAGGCGGAACGGTGCGCGCATCGGGCGCTGGAGTGGGTGGGAGTGTCGCACCTGGGGCACCGGACGACCGATCGTCTTGGGGTGAGCGAACGGGTGCGCGTCGAGTTGGCGCGTGCTTTGGTGCGTGAGCCGCGCGTACTGCTGGTGGACGAGCCGGCGGTGCTGCCACGGCCGAGCGACGCGCGGGAGTTCTTCGCCTTGCTCCACGAACTGCCCAAGCGGTTCGACCTGGCGCTGGTGATCGCCTCGGAAGAGGTCACGGCGTTGCGCGGCGCGCGCCGGGTGATGAACCTCGACGTGCAGTTGCACTCCACCGATCGGCGGCGCAAGGTGGTGGAGTTGAGGCCCAGAACGAGACCCAACGCACCGTGAGCGCACTGGAGTTGCGTGATGTGGTCAAGCGCTACAAGGCGGGCGAGGAGATAGTTCGCGCCGTCGACGGCGTCTCGCTGACCGTCTCTCCAGGGGAGTTCGTCGCGCTGTACGGCCCCAGCGGGTCGGGCAAGACGACGCTGCTGCTGATGGCGGCCGCGATCATGCACCCTGACAGCGGCAGTGTCCGCTTTGGGGAGTTGGAGCTGGGCGCGCTCTCGCCGCGCGAGAGCGCCCGCTACCGGCGCGAGCTGGTGGGCGTGGTGTTCCAGTCCTTTAATCTGGTCGCGGGAGCGTCGGCGATCGACAACGCGGGGATGAAGCTGCTGGCGCTCGGGATGAAAATGGGCGAGGCGGCGAGTGCCGCGCGCCCGTGGCTGGAACGGGTCGGGCTCGGCGCGCGCCTGGAGCACAAGCCGGCGGAAATGTCGATGGGCGAGCGTCAGCGGGTGGCGATCGCGCGAGCGCTGGCGACCAATCCCCGGCTGCTGCTCGCGGACGAGCCAACGGGCAACCTCGACAGCAAGCGCAGCGGGGAAGTGCTGGCGATGCTCAGGGAGATCGGGCGCGAGCAGGAGATCCCCGTCCTGCTGGTCACGCACGACGCGCAGGCGGCATCATTTGTCGATCGCATCCTGACGCTGCGTGACGGGCAGATCACCGATGGTCTTGATGCCGAGCTGCAGCCGACGGTCTCCTGATGCGCCGGCCGTCGCTGGACCCGCTCATCTTCAACATGCGCACGAGCGCCCTGTTCGGCATGTACTGGCAGCGGCTCAGGCACCACCCCGTCGGGGAGTTGCTGGCCGGCGCCGGCATCGCCGTCGGGGTGGCGCTCGTGTTCGGGGTGCTGGTCGCCAACACGAGCATTGTGGGGTCGGCGCGCGAAATCCTCCACGAGGTTGACGGCAGCGCGTCGGTCGAACTGGCGGCACGCTCCTCGCAGGGGTTCAGCGAAACCCTGGCAGAACGCGCCTCAGTTCTGCCCGGCGTGAAGGATTCGGCATACGTGCTGCGCAAGAACGCGATCATTCAGGGTCCGGCGGGAGAACGGCCGGTGCAGCTCGTCGGCGTGACCGCCGGCCTGGTTGCGCTGGGAGGCAGCGCAACGCGCAACCTCGGGTCGGGGGCTGCGCTGCTCGCCGGTGGGCTCGGCCTTCCCTCCGGGGTGGCAAGTTCGATCGGCGCGCAGCCGGAATCCACCGTTCGGGTGCTGACCAATGGGGAGGCTCACGCGGTGAGAGTGCGCGCGGTTCTCAGCGAAGGCACGATAGGGGCCGTCGCTGACAGCGGCATCGTCGTCTCACTGTTGCGCAGGGCGCAGCATCTCACCGGGCAGAGCGGGCGAGTGACCAACGTGCTCATCAGCACGCAGCCGAGGGAAACCGCGCGAGTAATGGACGAGCTTCGAGCACTGGCAGGCAACACGATAAACGTAGTGCCTGCCGATAACGAATTGGGGCTCGTGCAGACAGCTTCCAAGCCGAGCACACAGTCCACGTCACTGTTCGTCGCTATTGCGATTATGGTGGGGTTGCTGCTGGCGTGGAACGCGATGCTGCTCACCATGCCCGAGCGTCGCAAGGTGATCGCTGACATGCGCGCGCAGGGTTTCGATCGAAGGCAGGTGCTTGTCATCCTCGCGTTCCAGGCAGGGACGCTCGGCGTCGCCGCATCGCTTGCAGGAATCGTCGTTGGTGACATGCTGGCCCGCACGCTGTTCCATGAAGTGCCCAACTACATCGCGATCGCGTTCCCGGCGAGCGGGCATCAGACGGTGCATGTAAGCGCGGTGTTGATCGCGCTGGGCTGTGGGATCGTGGCGGCGGTACTGGCGTCGATGTCGCCGATTCTGGACCTGCGGTCCCGCGAGCCGGTGGACGCCGTGCTGCACAAGCCGGGCGAGCCAGGGCAGAACATCAGCGAGTGGGTCGCGCGCTGGGCCGCGTCGGGGGGAGCAGCCTTGGTCGCCGTTGTCACCGTCATCGTCTTGGTCGATTCCGATCTGACGGCGGTGGGCGGAGTGCTGCTGGCGGTCGCGGCGCTCTGCTTCATCCCGTTGGCCTTCCGTGCCGCCACGCGCTTTATGCGCTACATCGGCCGCAAGTATCACGGTGGGATGCTGGCGGTGGCCGTCATCGAATTGGACGGCACCGCCACTCGCTCAGCGGCACTGGCGGGCATCGCTGCGCTCGCCATCTACGGATCGGTCGCCGTCGGAGGAGCGCGCAACGACTTGATCCACGGCCTCGGCCAGGCAACGAACCAGGATTATCAGGCCGCGCAGGTGTGGGTGATCGGCAACGACAAGAACATCTTTACGACCGACAGCTTCAGACTGGCGACTGCACCCGGCACCATCGCCAAGGCACCCGGCGTCGCTTCGGTCAATGTGTACCAGGGCGGGTATCTCGACGTGGGGGCACGGCGGCTCTGGATACGCGCCCGACCTCCCGACAACCCGGTAATGCTCCTCCCAAGCCAGGTGCTCGAAGGCAACCTTGCGCAGGCTACCGCATTGTTGCGCCGTGGCGGCTGGGCGACCGTCTCCAATGCGTTCGCCAATGAACATCATCTCCGGCTTGGCCGCATGTTCACTCTGCCCACCCCGGCGGGCGCGGCACCGTTCCGGGTGGCTGCGATCACCACCAATATAGGATGGCCACCGGGCGCCATCACCCTGAACACCACCGACTACCGGCGATGGTGGAACTCCACTGATCCGACCGCCTTGGCGATCGACCTCAAGCCGGGTGTCAGTCCCGAAGCAGGCCGGCGTGTGGTGTCACTGGCGCTCGGCGGTCAGACGGGGCTTCAGGTGATGACGAGCCACGAACGCATCGCCTACATCGAACGCCAGGCAAGTCAGGGCCTGAAAAGTCTCAGAGAGATTTCGACGCTGCTGTTGTTGACGGCGGCGCTCGCGCTGGCGGCGGCCCTCTCGACCGCCATCTATCAGCGGCGGGCACGGCTGGCTGCGCTCAAGGCAGAAGGTTTTGACCGTCTCCAGCTCTGGCGCGGCTTGCTGGTGGAGAGCGTCGTCGTGCTCGTGATCGGTTGTCTCGACGGGGCGATCCTCGGCCTGTACGGACACGCCCTCACCGATCGCTACCTGCGGCTCGGCACCGGCTTTCCGGCGCCGTTCTCCCTGGGTGTGCCACAGGCGATCTTCACGCTGGTGATCGTTGTGGGCATCGCCTTGGCAGTGATCGCACTGCCCGGCTACTCCGCCACCGGCATCCCCACGGAGGCCAGTTTTCAGGAGTGATCTCCTCCGATTTGCGGGGTCGGGGAGACGCAGGGGATCATACCGTGTGTCCTCGACGCGCAACTGGCGGGTGACGTGCGCGGCGGTCTTTGCCTCGGCCGCGCGCAGCTATTGGCTGGACGTCTTCCCGGTGGTCCGCCGTGAGGTTCACCGACTGCGTGTCGAGGCGGCGAGGATTCCCGACCCGACCCTGCGCCGCCTGGCGCTCGACGCGCAGGAGATCAAGTGGGCCAGCCTGGAGGGTGCGGCGGCGTTCGCCGTCCTCGCGCCGCGCGAACTCCGGCCCGCAGTGGCTCGTCTGCTCGTTGGCTTCCAGGCCGCCTACGACTACGCCGACACGCTCATGGAGCAGCCGAGCGTGGTTCCAGCCGCCAACGCGCGGCAGCTCCACGCCGCGATCGTCGCCATTCTCCAGCCCGGCCGTCCCCACCCCGATTACTACCGCCATCACGTCTGCGATCAGGACGGCGGCTACCTCACGCGGTTGGTGGATGGCTGCCGCGCCGTTGTCGGCGAGCTGCCTTCGTATCCCCCACTCTCGGCGACGATCATCGAGAGCACCCGGCGGATCGTCAGCTATCAGAGCGAGGTCAACCTCGCCACCGAGCAGGATCACCCAGCGCTCATGCGGCGCGCGGCGCAGATCACGCCGTACCACTCACTGCGTTGGTGGGAGACATGGGCGGCCTCCGGCTCGTCACTGGCGACCCTCGCGTTGCTGGCCACCGCCGCCGACCCGACGATGGGCGAGGACGGCCGGGCCGAGGCGGTCGAGGCCCTGTACTGGCCGTGGGCCAACGCGCTGCATACCCTCCTCGACAGCCTCATCGACCGCGCCGAGGATGCCGCGACCGGCCAGCACAATCTCCTCGACCGCTACGCCTCGGCCCAGGAGACGGCCGAGCGCATGGGGTTCGTCGCCGCCCAGGCCGCCCGGCACGCCGTGGCGGCCGGGACCGAGCACGCCGTCATCTTGGCCGGCATGACCAGCCTCTACATCTCCGACCGGCAGGCGTGGGAGCCTACTGCCCGCCCAGCCGCTGAAAGCGTGCTCGATACACTCGGCGAGCTGGCGATGCCAGCGATACTCATACTGCGTGCCCGTCGACTCGTGCGAAGGACAGGGGTTGCTCGAAAAATCAGGCTCGTTCGAGCGCACTATCCGTTTAGGGATACCCCTTGACGGTATAGCCGGTTAGGGACTTCACCTGCGCATCGAGGTCGGTCATGCTCGGCCGTACGATGACCGGCGAGGCCAAGAAACCGAACAGTAAATCGGCAGGGCGACGAGCATCCCCCCACGATCCCGTCGTTACCGGAAAGTTCGGCAAGTGCCAAGTCGGCCATTGTGTATGGAGAATCGGGCCGAGCCGGCTGTCCTTCCTCGGCTCGGCCCGCCTTCTCCGAGGGACAGAAAGCGGCGCCGCCCTGGCGCGCGTGGAGAAGGATCAGCGTGAGTGCCCGCTGAGGTAGCAGTTGCGGCGCTCACGCTGATCCACAACATCACAGATCGAGGTCAACGAAAGCGGAATGGAGAAAGAGAAGTCGGAGGAGGATGCCACGCTGACCATACCGGCCGGTTTTATCCCGTACCTGCGCAGCGGCCTGTTCGATGAGTGGGGATGGACAGCGGAAGATATCGCCAACTTGGCACTACGGTTTGGCAGCCGCGCGTCAGACGGCATCTACAGTGCATCTCTACAAAAGTTCGACACCATCCGCATACTGCTAGGCAATATCGGCTGGAGAGACAGCGACGCGCAGGGTGATACTGCTCTCAACCTTGGCGTCGGCGCGGTCTACGTGGTCGAAGGGCTAAAGGGTCAGCACTTGGCGTTAGTGGACCAACTCGATGAAATGCCCGAGGCGACGCACAAGACGATGCGCGACGCAGCTTCAGCCAAGGTCGCCGAGTTTGGAGAGTTCGTCAAGGAGATCGATGAGCAGGTTCGCCGTCTCAACCGTCAGCCGGTGAAGTCGTCCGCGAGCCATTCGACCTCCCGGCCACCGCTGCGAGCCACGCCGTCACGAGTTCGCCGATCCCGACACTAGCGTTGCGCGTTGAGCACTTACAACGACAGGCTGCTCGAGCTTTGGAGTCACGCCTGTCGGTATCGTTGTCGCATATCCGAGCAGCTTGATCTGACGATCATCTACGAGCCTGGCGAGGAAGGCTGGGTGATCGCGTCGATTCCCGAGGTGGCCGGCGTCTTCAGCCAGGGACGTACGCGGGCCGAGGCCTGCGCGAATGTCACCGCTGCGCTCCGGCTCATGCTCTCCCCCGAGCCGGGCGAGGCCAATGATGGGCGTGAGCGCGAGACTGCTGCATCTGACGATCGCTGCATGAAGCGGCGCGAACTCCGCGCGGCTGCTCTGTTGCGGGACGTCAAGCCTCGTCTTGCCAGCGATCGGCAGCGCACGGTCGCCGAGGAGATGGCTCGTCGCTTCGAGGAACGCGCAACCGCTCACTTGCGGCCATCATCCTCCTGACCGGTCGGCTGCCGCGCGTGCCTCGTCCCGAAGGCCGATCATTACGCTGACGATCCTCCCAGCTCGCGGCCAGCGCCCCCATGCCTCGGACTCACGAAAGGACCGCGGCGGGCACGGCGATCCGATCGGCCGGCCGCCGCGAACGTCGCCCAAGTAGCCCGTCTCGCACGGCAGGCCCACCCGGCAGAGCGGATCGCCGTGCCCGCCGGGGGCCGCGCTCCGGTCCTCAAGACCCACACCCTGGTGAGACACATCAGTGACCTCGACCCGAGGCGATGCGCCCCGACGCGGGGCAAGGAGGCCCCGTGCCCACAACCACGATCCGCCGCGACCCGCGCGGACGATCCCTCCTCGAAGAAGCCGTCGACGCAGTCGCCGGGCGTCGGAATGCGCTCCACGCATGTGCGCCCGCGAGCGCGGCGGCGATCTCGTCGAGTGCGGGAAACCGCGGTCGCTCCTGTTCGACCCCCTCGCGCAGGAACTCGTGCTGCCACGCCGGCAGGCCGTCGAGCTCGAACGTGAAGACCACCACCGGTCCACGGGCCACCCGGCGCAACTCGGCGAGGCCGGCCGCGGGGGATTCCAGTGGTGGATCGTCACGCACGCCATCGCCGCGTCGACCGCGCCGTCGTCGAGCGGCAGCGCCTCCGCGTAGTCAGGGCCCCGTCAGCCGCGTGCACACCTTGTCGAGCTTGGCGGCGTCGCGTTCGATCATCGCCTTCGCGCACGCCGCGAGGGCGGCGATGTTGGCGGGGCTTGCGTCGTCGAGGCTGTCGCTGGCCTTTTCGAGCAGCGTCTGGAAGCGGAAGTGGTCGGTGTCGTGGCCGAGCAGTTCGTCGAGCTGGTAGTCGATCGCCGCGCTCGCGCCGTCCATCATCACCCCGAGCAGCGGGCGGGCCCACTGGATCAAACCCCAGTGCTTGGCCTGGTCGTAGGAGATCGACTCTTTGAGGCGACCGGTGCCGAGCGAGACGATCAGGACGTCGGCGCCGGGATGGTTACGCAGCGTCTCGGCGTACGCGCACATCGCGGGGTTGTTCGCGAACGTCCCGCCATCGACCAGCGCCGCGCCGGGGGATGCGCCGCCGGTCGGGGACGGCCCGCCGGCCGGGGAAGCCGCGACTTCGACGTGGGCGGGCTCGAAATAGGTCGGCGCCGCCGAGGTCGCGCGCGCGACGACCCTCATCGGGTAGTCCGGCAGCGGCTGTGGTGGCACGCTCGAAGTCGCGGGCCGCTCGGCGCCGGCGGCAGGGCCGGGAACGGAGCGCGCCGAGGGCGAGAAGCTCTTGAAGAACAACGGGTTGTGCGTCTGGATGTCGTATGACGTGATCAGCACGTCCGTCAGCGCCTGCTGGAGCCGCGCGTCGCCCATGTAGAGCTCCAGCGCCGCTTCGAGGCCAGCCGCGGAGTACTTCTCGGCCACCAGACCGTCGAGCGTCACGACCGTCCGTGCGCACGAGCGGTCGAAGATCTTCGGCCCCTGGCTGACGTACATGTCGGCGAGGTCCTGCGCGCTCCAGCGTGGACCCGTCGTCCCGTCGGGCCGCTCGTCGCCGGGGACGGTGACGCCGAGCGCGATGATCCCCCCGGTCGAGGTCCCCGCGATCAGGTCGAACAGCTCGCACGCCCGGCGTTCCGTCCGGGCCTCGATCTCGGCGAGCACCAGCGCCGGGATGATCCCCCGGATCCCGCCACCGTCGATCGAGAGGATCTTGACGAGCTCCTTGGCGGGCATAGATCGGAACGATACGGCAGATCCACTTGCCGGGCAAGACGGCCCGGTCCAGGGCGCGCCCGGACAAGGCGGCCCGGTTCGATCAGGTGTCGCGATCGGCGAGGGTCCGATCTTGCGGATGGAGGGTCTCACCGCGGGCGAGCATCGCGACGAACTGCTCGATCCGCCGGACCCGTGTGTCGTGGCGCCGCGCGCTGTGGATCCGGTAGAGGACGGCGTACCGGTTCTGGCTTGAGAGAATCTCGAACGTCGCCTGAGCCCTTGGCTCGGCGGCGAGCGCCGCGGCGAGGTCGGCCGGGACCTCGATCGCAGCCTGGCCGGGGTAGGCCGACTCCCACCTGCCGTCCGTCTTGGCCCGCTCGACGGCGGCGAGCCCCGCGGGCTGCATCCGGCCCTCGGCGAGCAGCCGCTCCGCGAGGCCGACGTTGCGCTTTGACCACGGGCTGCGCGGGCGCCGCGGCGTGAAGCGCTGGCGGTAGGTCCGCTCGTCGCGCTGCCCGACCTGGCCGTCGATCCAGCCGTGGCACAGCGCCTCATCGAGCGCGTCGTCGTAGGTGAGCGCCGTCGGCTCGGTGTGGCCCTTCTTGGCGAGCACCAGCCAGACCCCGGGGGCGTCTCCATGGTTGGCCCTCAGCCACTCCGACCACGCGGCGGCGTCGGCGACGATCAGCTCGGGAAGCGGGTCGGCCACGCGCCCAGTTTGGCAGCGTCCCTGGGCACCGGGGTATATTGCCCGCGTTGCCCGCGATGCCCCGCCACCTGATCTCGATCGACCAGATCGACGACGCGTTGGCGCGCGAGATCTTCGGGGTGGCCGACGACATGGCGGCGGCGCTGCGGATCCCGACGCGGCTGTCGAGCCTCAGCGGGCGGGTGGTCGCGCTGCTGTTCTTCGAGCCCAGCTCGAGGACGATCCTCAGCTTCCACGCCGCCGCGGCGCGTCTCGGGGCGGCGGTCATCACCCACAAGGGCGTCGAGTCCTCCTCGCTGTCGAAGGGCGAGTCGATCGAGGACACCGTCCGTGTGGTCGGATCCTACGCCGACCTGATCGTCCTGCGCCACGAGGCCTCCGGGGTCGCGCAGCGCGCCGCCGACGTCAGCCCGGTGTCGCTGATCAACGGCGGCGACGGCGGTAACGAGCACCCGACGCAGGCGCTGATCGACATGTACACGATCCAGCGCCGGCTCGGGCGGCTGGACTCGCTGCGGGTCGGCATGGGCTTCGACCCGCGGCACTCGCGCTCGATCCACTCGCTGTGCCGGGCCCTCAGCCACTACCCCTCCAACGACGTCCTGCTGGTCGGACCGCGCGAGCTGTGGCTCGCCGACGAGCAGTTGGCCGAGCTGCGCGAGCGCGGGCTCGCGGTGCAGCAGAGCGACGACATGGACGCGCTGCTGGACCGCGAGGTCGTCTACGTCAACCGCTTCCAGGTCGAGCGCATCGAGGACGGGCGGGCGGGGAGCGGGACCGCGGGGACCTATCGCGAGCGCTACTGCATCACCGCGCAGGACCTGCAGCGGTCTCGGATCGAGCTGCTGCTCGATCCGCTGCCGCGCACCCACGAGATCGCCGCCGAGGTCGACGACCTGCCCCAGGCCGCCTACTTCGACCAGGCCGCCAACGGCGTCCCGATCCGCATGGCGCTGCTGTCGCTGCTGGCCTGAGCGGGCCCTCAGCCGCGGTCCGCGCGAATGCCGCCGGCGTGGCGGCGTCCCACGGCAAGCCAAGCCGCGGCGCCGAGCAGGACCAGCAGGGCGGCGCCCACGGACAGGACGATCGACAGCGGAGGCAACGGCGCCGACGAGCGCGCCCCCGCGGGCGCTTCGGTCGCGGCCTGCCCGGGGGCGCGCAGCGAGTATGCGATCCGCGGGGTTTGCGCTCCCCCGGGCCCTTCCGCGAGCGTGACCCACGCCGCGAGCGCCTGGTCGCTGCGCGGGTCGAAGGCCGCCGCCGGTGCGCCGTTGGGCCCGGGCGGGGCAACCGCTTCGGGCGGCCCGAAGGCCACCCGGCCGGGGCCTGCGAAGTGGCCGCGCGCGGCCAGTATCGCCCGGCGGGCGGGGTTTGGTGCGCCGGAGGGCAGGCGCGGTGCCGAGGTCCACAGGGCCAGCGCCTCGGCGCGCGGGCCTGGGACGAGGTCGGCCAGCACGGCGTCTGGGGTCGCGGCGGCGGGGGGCGCGACGGCATCGCCGTCAGCAGGGGCCGAGGCGCCAGAGACGGGCGCAGCCGGATCGACCGAGGAGGAGGAGACGGGCGCGGAGATCGTTACCGGAGCCCACGCCCCGCGCCGCAGCGACACCGGCGAGGCGCGCACGACGTAGCGGCCGGCCTGGACACCGGTCCAGGCCATCGTCACGGCCTCGCTGGAGAGTCGCACCAGACGCAGTGAGCCGGGCGGCGGTGCCGACCCGGGCGGATCGTCAAACCGTTCCACCGCCCGGGGATGATCGAAGCTCATGGCGGGGCCCGTGATACTCAGCTCGATGCTGGTGCTGGCGCCACCGCCGGTGAGGGCCCGCTGGCTGCGCCACGCGATCATGGCGCGACCGTCGTCGCTGGTCAGCGCCCGCAGTTCGGGGTCGGGGGGGCTGCTCCCAAGCCGGCGCACCGGTCCGGCGGCGCCCGACTGCGCGACGTCCCGCGCGAATACGCCGCCGCCGACGGCCCACACGACGAGAACTTCGCCGCGGTAGTCCATCGTCGCGGTCAGCGCGCTCGGCCGGCGCGGGCCGGCGGGCAGCAGCAGCGGAGCGGCGAGAGTGCCGCTGTAGTGGCGCTGGACGCGCACCGCCAGATCCCACCCCGTCGGTCGACGTGTCGGCGAGACGACGACGGCGTCGCCGAGGAAGGCGCTGAAGGCCGCCAGCGGCGCGCTCGGGCCGTCCAGAGACCCGGCGGTATACAGCGAGCCGGTCATGCTGCCCTCGACGAGCGCGCCGGACGCCGCCGCGCCAGCGTCGGACTCCCCCGGACCAGCGCCCGACCCCCCCGGAGCGACCCCGGCGACCACGACCTGGCCGAATGCGGTGCCGGTGGCGGCGGCGATCCCGACGAGGTCGCCCGTCCCGGCGATCAGCGGGCGCGACGGCCCGGGCAGGTCGTCTTCGCCGACCGGCGAGCCGAATGCCTCTCCGGCGCCGCCGGTTCGACAGCCTCGGGGGGCGGTCCAGATCAGCGCCCCCGGCCCGCTGCGGGTCTGGGGATTGGAGCTGGGGAATACGATCAGCGGTGCCGACGCCATCGAGAGCGCCGACGCGCAGGCAGCCGGCGCGGCCGGCTCCGACCATGTGGCCATCGCGGAGGGCGTCGAGCACAGCGCCCCGATCAGCGCCGCGCAGAGGATGCCCGTGGCTGTGCTACCCCGGCCCACCCGAAGTGGCGACGGCCATCGCCATGGTGGTCGCGACGAGCACCACCGTGATCCCGATCACCGCCCGCTGTCCGGCGGCGCTGCCGGGGAAGTCGGGTTTGCGCAGCCCCAGTCCGAGGGAGACGACGAGCGCCCAGCAGATCAGCAGGCCTCCGGCGATGTAGAAGAGCGTCTTGCTCTTGGCGGCGGCCGCGAGGACGGGAACGAGCGCGGGGAGCGCGGCGGTGTGGATCGAGACGGCGGTGTGCATCGGATTCCGAGCCTAGCCGATCGGGAGGATACGCCCTATGCTCCCTCGCGAGATGACCGACGCGGTGCGCACGCCGGACGAGCTGCTGGAGGGTCTGCCGGAATTCCCCTTCCAGGCTCGCTACCGCGAGGTGGAGGGTCTGCGCCTGGCGCATCTGGACGAGGGTGAGGGACCCCCGGTGCTGTTCATGCACGGGGAGCCGACGTGGTCGTTTCTGTGGCGCAAGGTGATCCCGCCGGTGCGCGACGCCGGCTTTCGCTGCGTGGCTCCCGACATGATGGGCTTCGGGCGCTCGGACAAGCCGATCGACCTGGACTGGTACTCCTACGACCGCCATGTCGCGCTGGCGGAGACCCTGCTGGAGGATCTGGACCTGCGCGAGGCGACGATCGCGGTGCACGACTGGGGCGGCCCGATCGGATTGCGCCTCGCGGTCGATCACCCGGAGCGGATCGAGCGGCTGGTGATCCTCGACACCGGTCTGTTCACCGGGAACCAGCGGATGACCGACGCGTGGCTTGCGTTCCGCGACTTCGTCGCCCGCACCGAGGACCTGCCGATCGGCATGCTGGTGCGCGGCGGCTGCAAGATCGACCCGGGCGACGAGGTGATCGCGGCCTACGAGGCGCCGTTCCCGAACGCGCCGTCCAAGGCCGGCGCGCGCGCGTTCCCGGAGCTGATCCCGTTCGGACCCGACGCCCCCGGGGCGGCGGACGGCCGGCGGGTGCTGCACGAGCTGCGCGAGGACCGCCGCCCGACGCTGATGCTGTGGGGCGACTCCGACCTGGTGCTGCCGCTGTCGGTGGCCGAGAGGTTCGCCGGGGCGATCGGCCGCGAGCCTCCGCGGGTGATCGAGAACGCGTCGCACTTCCTCCAGGAGGACCAGGGCCCGGAGATCGGGCGCCTCGTTGCCGACTGGCTCAGCTCGAGCCCTCGGTGATCTGCGCGTGCTCGGCCGCGGTGAGCGCGGGCTCCGAGCGCGCGGCGCGCAACTCGTAGTCGCGGCGCACGGTGGCGTCGGCGCCGGCGAGCACGCGGTCGGCCTTGATCGCCCGTCCGAGGCCCTCGGCGAGCGGGCGCGGCAGCAGCGTGCCGAGAATGCTGGTGCGTTTGGTGGACTTCGGGACCCAGACTTCGACGACCCGGTGCTGGAGGGCGTCGACGATCGCGTCGGCGACTTCGGAGGGCTCGAGGTTGCTCTGGCCGCGGGCCTGCCCGAGGCCGGAGCCGAGCTCGGTGTTGACGATGTACGGCATCACGTAGCTGAGGTCGATGTGGGCCCCCATCAGGCGCAGCTCGCCGCGGACGGCCTCGGTGAGGCCGACGACGGCGTGCTTGGTCGCCGAGTATGTGGCGCCGCCGGGCGCCCCGAACTTGCCGGCCTGCGAGGAGATGTTGACGATGTGGCCGCGGTCGCGGGGGAGCATCCGGTCGAGCGCGAGCTTCATCCCGAGGATGACCCCGTGGAGGTTGATGTCGATCATGCGCGTCGCGGTGAGGTCGTCCTCGTCGATGAATCGCCCGATCTGCATGATCCCGGCGTTGTTGACCAGCACGTCCAGCGGCCCGAGCTCCCGTTCGGCGCCGTCGAGGAAGCCGGCGAACGACTCCCTGTCGGTGACGTCGAGCGCGAGCGCGACCGTGCGGGGGCCGAGCTCGGCGGCGGTCTGCTGGGCGGCGGCGAGATCGACGTCGCCGATCGCGACCCTCATCCCGTGGCGCAGAAACGCCTGGGCGGTGGCCCGGCCGATTCCGCGGGCGGCGCCGGTGATCGCCGCGGTCTGACCGGCGAGGATGCGGGGCTGCTTGGCCATCTTCGTCCTCCCTTTTGTGCTGGGCCCACCCGCCCATCGGCTATGGGCCCCGATATCGCGGGGCCCCACCCAGCGTGAGCCCGGTCCGGTGAGTCGTCGGACAGTAGCGCACCTTTTGGGCGCGCGATGGGTTTGAACTGTCGTACCCGCCTGGGACAGCGGGGACCGAGAGGGGAAAGGGCACACACCGCCCGGGCGATCCACGGCTTCGCCCGGGCATGTGTGATTCGAGCCCGTCCGCCGGCGGACGGATCGGCTCGATCGGATGCGCGCCGCTGGACTTCGACGGGGCGGCACCGTTGTGCTCCGGCGAGTGCGCCCGGGGTACTTCACGGGGCGCGCCCGCTGTACTTCAGCGGGTTGAAGAGTAGGCTTATTTGTGTGCCTTACTTCCAATATGAGGGTCAGCGGATCGCCTACACCGAATACGGAGGCGGACCCGCAGAGGTAACGATGATTGGGAGCACGACCCGCCCAGGCCCCACCCGCCCACGGCGCGGACGCACGGCGCGCTCGGCGCCGGCGGAGCGGCCGCTGATCCTGATCCACGGGCTGCTGCTCTCGCAGGAGATGCACCGGCCGCTGGCGCGCGACCTGGCGGCGCGGGGCAACCGGGTGATCACGGTCGACCTGCTCGGCCACGGCGAGTCGGAGCGACCGCGGGACATGTGGCGCTACTCGATGCGGTCGTTCGCGCAGCAGGTGCTGGCGCTGCTGGACCACCTGGAACTGGAGCAGGCGGTGGTGATGGGGACATCGCTGGGAGCCAACGCGGCCCTGGAGCTCGCCCCGGCGGCGCCGGAGCGGCTGCGGGGGCTGGTGATCGAGATGCCGGTGCTCGACAACGCGCTGCTGGCGAGCGCGCTGACGTTCACCCCGATCCTGGTGGCGCTGACGTTCGGGGAGCCGGTGATGAAGCTGGTGTCGCGCACGACCCGCGCGATCCCGCGGAAACTGCTCCCGCACTACGGCAACGTGCTGCTGGACCTCGTGCGCCAGGACCCCGGGCCGGGGGCGGCGGTGCTGCAGGGGCTGTTCTTTGGGCACGTCGCCCCGCACCGCACCGAGCGGCACACGATCGAGGTGCCGACGCTGGTGATCGGGCACAGGCGCGACCCGGTGCACCCGTTCTCCGATGCGGGGATGCTCGCCGAAGAGCTTCCCAACGGGAGGCTGCTGGAGGCGGACTCGCTGGTCGAGCTGCGCCTGCAGCCCGAGCGGCTGACCGATGAGATCGCGGCGTTCCTGGACGAGGTCTGGGGTAAGCGAGGGATGCGGCGCCCCGCCCGCCCCAAACGCTCGCCATCGAAGAGGCCCACGCGGCTGACCGGCGCATCGGCGCCGCGCAAACGGGCCTCCTCGACATAGAGGCGACCCCTGCGGCTACGAGGCGGGCCCGAACAGCACGACCTCGTTGAGGCTGACGTGTCCGGGCGCCTGCGCCGTAGACGAGGCCGGAGCCTTGACGATCCAGACGACGAGGAAGCGGAAGGGCCGGCCGCCGGTGTTGAGCTTGAGCTTGGTGTCTTTCTTGAGGACGCGCGACGCGTGCAGCGGGGTCCAGCCGGGGTCGGTGATCGCGGCGGGGGCCTTGCTGGCGGAGGCGCCGAACAGCTGGACGGTCATCCCGGGGGTGTCGGTGCGGATTTCGACGCTGCCGAGCTTGGTGGGGCTGCGGAGGTCGATCAGCAGGCCCTCGGCCATGCGCGGGGCGACGGTCGGGTTGACCTTGGCGGTCCACGCGGTCGAGGTTTCGCCGTCGATCGCCAGCGCGGGGTCGCCGAATTCTGATTCGGGGTAGTTGTAGGGGTCGTAGGTGGTGGCGGCGTTGGTGTCCAGCAGGATCGGGCTCGGCGGTTCGGCGTTGCCGGAGCCGGTGGATTTCGATTCGGTGGTGGTGGTGTTCGTGGTGGATGTCCCGGTTTCCGACGGCGTGGTGGTCGTCGTCCCGCTGGACCCTGTCGATCCGGTGCCGGTCGAGCCCGACGGTTCCGGCGTGGTGGCGGGAGCCGGGATCTTCGGCGGTTTGCTGGCGGAGGCCGGCGGGAACAGGGGATTGGGGGTGGTCGGGGTCTTGGAGGTGGTGCCGCCGGGGCTGGCCGTTTTGGTGCCGGGGGCCGCCGGCGTGGGGGTCGCGCCGGGTGTGGTGGTGCTCGGGGTGCTGGCGGTCCCCGCCGCGGGGACCTGCGCGATTACGACGACATGGTGGGCGGTGTTGTGCTTGTCCAGCGCCGCGGCCGCCGCGACGGCGGCAGCGGCGACGAGCGCGACAGAGACGAGGGCCACGGCGGCCAGCGGCCGCCACGCGGGGCGCCCGCCGAGGCTCCCGGGCTGGGCGGCGCCGCATTGCAGACACCACTGCTGTCCCTCCTGGATAGGGGCATCGCAATTGGGACAGGTCACTGTCTCGATTCTAGCCCGGCCCCTCGGTCGACGGCGCAGATGGCCCCGGCGCCCCTGCCGACGACGCAGATGGCCCCGACTCGCCAACCGACGGCGCGAGGGGCCCCCAGGGGACGAGCTCGCGGCCGGTGGGCTGCAGGCGCGGGTCGAGCTCGAGCTGCCAGTAGTAGCGCGTGAACGTGAACCCGTCGCGAAACTCTCCGACGTGCGGGGCGACGGGCTCGCCGGCGGCCATCGCGACGATCAGCTCGGGGTAGGTGCGGCCCGGCAGGGCGGCGTAGGCGGGCGCAGGGAAGGCACCGCCGAAGCGGGTGTTGACGTCGGTGATCCCGAGCCCGACGTCGGGGTCGCGGAAGACCTGGATCGTGGCGGGCCCGCGAACCTCCAGGGCCTCCATGACGCGCCGTCCGAGCTCGATCAGCTCGTGGTCGCGGACGACGGTCCCCTTGATCGACTCGCCGCCGCGGGACTCGAGCATGGTGCGGGGGATGGCGTTCAGGCAGCGCCCGTCCAGATCGCCGAGGCAGTCGATCGAGAGCTCGGGTCCGCGCATGGCGCGCTGGACCATGACGGGCTCGCCCTCAGAGACGAAACCCGGCTCACCCCGCGGCGCGGCGACGTAGCGGATGAAGAAGTCCTTCTCGGCGGCGTCGCGAGCGAGGTGGATCGAGCGGGCACCGGAGCCGCGGCGGGGCTTGACCATCACGGGGTAGGAGTCGGGCTCCTCGCCCGGAAGCACGGTCGGCGGGGAGGGCAGGCCGAGACTGTGCAGCAGCAGGTGGGTCTCGTACTTGTCGTAGGTGGCGCGCGCGACCTCGGGGGAGGGCGTCAGCGCCGGCAGAGTGGGCGGGGTCTGGCTCGTTCGGGCGCGAGCGAGCGTCTCGATGTCGAGGTCGGTGAGCGGGATCACGGCGCCGACGCGGTGGCGCCGGCAGAGCTCGGCCAACGCGGGCACGTACCCGGGGTCGGCGATCTCCGGGACGGCGGCGCGGACGTGGGCGGCGTACTGCGCGGGCGCCAGCGGGTTGGGGTCGGCGGCGATCGTGGTGGTGAGGGCGGCGAAGCAGGCGACGATGTCGTAGCGCTTGCCGACCCCGGTCAGGAGGATCGCGGGGGTCATGCCCAGCCCCCGGTGCGGCCCTTGTAGAGGCCGGAGCCGCCGAGGACGATCGCGAGCGTGCGCCACGCGATCCGCAGGTCCAGCGCGAGCGAGCGGTGCTCGATGTAGAACAGGTCGAGCTCGATGCGCTCGCCCCAGGGCAGCGCGGCGCGGCCGTTGACCTGAGCCCAGCCGGTGATGCCGGGCCGGACGGCGAGGCGGCGGCGCTGGCGGGGGGTGTAGCGCTGGACCTGGACCGGGACGGTGGGGCGGGGGCCGATCAGCGACATGTCGCCGTGCAGGACGTTGACGAGGTTGGGGAGCTCGTCCAGCGAGGTCCGCCGCAGCAGCGCCCCGACGCGGGTGATGCGAGAGTCGTTCTCGTTGACGGCGAGCCCGGCGCCGAGGTGTTCGGCGCCGTCGACCATGGTGCGCAGCTTGAGGACGTCGAACGGCCGCCCGTCGCGCCCGATGCGCCGCTGGCGGTAGAGCGCGGGCCCGCGGGACTCCAGGCGGATCGCGACGATCGCGGCGACGAGCAGCGGCGCGGCGAGCGCGAGCAGGGCGGCGGCGACGACGACGTCGACAAGGCGGCGGATCATGGCATCCCCTCGGCGGCCCCGCGCGGCGGCGCGGAGGGGCGGGTACCCTCGGCGGCCTCCCAGGTTGCGTCGGTGCCGTGGCGCAGCCAGTCGAACAGGCCGAGGGCGATGGCGGCGGTGGTGAGGACGTAGTAGCGCGCGATCAGCAGCGGCCGGATGCGGACGACAGCGCCGAGGCCGGCGGCGGCGAGCAGGGCGATCTGGAGGGTGAGGGTGACGGTGTACAGCGACTGCGCGACCCCCCCGGACCAGCCCCCGGGGGTGAGGACTGTGACGAGAGCGACGTTGGCGGCGAGAGCGACGAGGTGCAGGAATGGAGTGGAGTAGCGCAGGAGGCGGTGGGAGAGGATCATCAAGGCGTACCCGGGGGGGTAGCCGCGCGGGGAGAGGATCCCGCCGCGCAGGAGGATCGGCCAGGTGTGGCTCATCATGCGCCGCTTGCGCGCGAGCTCGCCCTCGATCGAGGGGACCATCGGCTCACTCGCGCGAGCCTCCGCGACGTAGACGGCGCGGCGTCCGTGCTTGACGGTGTTGAAGGGGAACGAGAGGTCGTGGCCCATGATCGGGTCGACGACGAGGTAGGTGTCGCGGCGGGTGGCGTAGATGGCGCCGTTGCCGGCGGTGATCGAGGAGAGCCGCGACTCCAGCGCGCGGACGGCGATCTCGTAGCGCCAGTAGAGCCCCTCCTGGTTGGTCGCGGGCCCGTGGGCATTACGGGTGAAGCGGACCTGCCCGCAGGCGTACCCGACGCGCTGGTCGGCGAAGGCGGCGACGAGCGCGGCGAGCGCGGCGGGCTCCCAGAGGGCGTTGGCGTCGGAGAACGCAACGAGCTCCCCGCGGGCGCGCGCGACGGCGGCGTCCTGGGCGCGGATCTTGCCGCCGCGGGGCAGCTCGAGCACGAGGTCGGCCCCGGCTGCGCGGGCCTCGGCGGCGGTGGCGTCGCCGCAGCCGTCGCAGGCGACGATCACTTCGAGCAGCTCGCGCGGGTAGTCGAGCGCGAGGGCGTTGCGGACCTTGGCGGCGATCGAGGCCTGCTCGTCGTGGGCGGCGACGACCAGGGATACGCTCGGCGGACCGCCGCCGGCGTCGGCCCCGGGAGCTGACGATGAATGGAGGGCTGCGCCCCTGTCGGGGCTCCGCCGGGTCGACCTGCGGGGCGCCGAAGGAGCCGTACCCGCGGGCCCGTGACGCGGCGCGAACAGCCGCGCGAGCGCGGCGAGGGCGAGGGCGTAGCCGAGCTGCGTCCAGACGATCAGGGCGGCGGCGAGCCAGAAGACGATCTCCAGGGCGGTGCGCATCTGGTTGGCATTCTCGCCGACGGGCGGACGGGTCACGCGACATGCAGGATGCTCGCCCTGATGCCGGGCGCACCGGCGATGCGCCCGTCGAGCGTCAGCAGCGTGGCGCGCACCCGCTCCGCGAGCGCGACGAAGCTCGCGGCGGCTCAATGCGCGAGCAGCTGCCCGTACAGATCGAGGTGCGCGCGGGCGACGGCCTCCCACGAGTAAGGGCCGGACGCGGCGGCGCGGGCCCGGCTGGCCATCTCCGCCAGCGCGGTGGGATCGCCGAGCAGCTCGCGCAACGCCTCGCCCAGCGCGACGGGGTCGCTTGCGGGGACGGTGCGCGCGGCGCCGGTGGCGGCGATCTCTGGAAACCCGCCGACGTCGCTGAGGAGCAGCGGCTTGCCGAAGGCGAGCGCGGTGAACAGCACGCCCGACTGGTCGATCTCCCGATAGGGGAGCACGACGAGGTCGGCGCGCCGGAAGTAGGCGGGCAGCTCGGGGTCGGTAATGAAGCGCGCGTCGAATCTCACGTTTGGCGGCGCGGCGGCGCGCAGCGCGGAGATGTCCATGCGCGGCATACCCGCGATCCACAGCTCGGCCCCCTCGACCCCGGGCCCGGCCCCGGATTCCTCCCGCGCGAGCCCCCGCCACGCCTCCAGCAGCACGTCGATGCCCTTGTAGGGGCGCATCAGCCCGAAGCACAGCACGACCGGCCCAGCGGCCCGGTGGGGCGGTGAAGTTTCGGTCGCCCCCGCTCCTGCGGCGAGGTGGGTGAAGGCGCCGTGGGGGATCGCGTGGACCAGAGCCGGATCGACGCCCAGCTCGCGCACGAGGCGCCTGCGACCGTGTTCGGAGTGGACGACGACGGCGTCGAAGTGCTCGTACAGGCGCCGCTGCGCCGATCGCTGGCCGGGGCGGGGCTCGCGGGGCATGACGTCGTGGGCGGTGAGCACCAGCTTCGGGCCCAGCCCGGCGGGTGTCGGGCGGCGACGCGGCAGCAGGTGGGCGTCGAACTGCTGGACGGTGAGCCACTGGAAGTGCACGACGTCGGCCTTCCGCGCGAGGCGGCGGTAGCGCAGCATGTCGGGCACGTGCTCGGCCAGCTTCAGCGCGAGGCGGCCGCGCGAGCGCCGGCCCGCGATGGCGCCGCGGTGGGCTAGGCGGTAGAAGAGCTCGCGCCGCTCATACCCCTCGGCGGCCGCGACGGGGCCGTAGGCGAAGCGGCTGGTGAACAGCTCCACCTGCGCACCTGCCGCGCCCAGCGCGCGGCAGAGCGCGTGGTCGTAGGGCGGGGTGTAGGCCGAGGGGTCGACGACATGGATACGCATGGAGGCGGACGATACGCGCGGCTGCGGAGACAATAGGAGCGTGACGAGCACGGACGACCACCTGGCGGCCGCCGGCACCGCGGCCGAGGAGCCCTCGCGGCCGGCGGTGGAGCTGAGCTTCTGCGTGGTCAACACCTCCCAGCGCGAGCTGCTGCTGCGCGGCCTGGACGCGATCACGCGCGAGCGGGCGGCCCTCCCGTTCTCGACCGAGGTCCTTGTGCTCGACAACGGCTCCCGCGACGGCTCGGCGCAGGCCGCGCGAAAGCACCCGACCGTCGACGATCTGATCGCCGTCCCACAGCGACAGGGCAAGGCGCTCAACGACTCCCAGCTGCTGCGCCGCGCGCGGGGGCGCTACGCGCTGCTGCTCAACGAGGACTCAGAGCTCCTGTCGGGAGCGACGCTCGCGTTGTTCGGAGCGCTCCAGGCCAGGCCCGACGCGGCCTGCGCGGGCGCCGCGCTGCAGCGCCCCGACGGCGCGCAGCAGGCGTCGGCGTGGCGCTTTCCGACGCCGCTCACGGCGCTCGCGGGCGCGCTGTTCCTGCACCGGTGGCTGGTCGTGCAGAGTCGCGGACGGCGCACGCGCGAGGTCGATTGGTGCCAGTCCTCGGCGCTGCTCGTGCGCCGCACGGCGGCCGCCGAGGTCGGCTACCTGGACCCCGATTTCTTCGTGTACTCCGACGAGGTCGACTTCGCCCGGCGCCTGCGCGACGCCGGCTGGCGCAGCCTGTGGGTGCCAGCGGCGGCGGCGATCCACCACGAGCAGCTCTCGACTGCGGCCGTCCCGGAGCGGCGGATCGTAGAAATGGCGCGCAACCGCGACCTGTACATGCGCAAGCACCACTCCCCCGCGGCCGCGCGCGGGGTGCGCTGGCTGACAGCCTGGGCGTACGCCCTGCGCGCCCTCGCCGCGTTTGTGCTCCCCGGCCACTCGCCGGCCCGCTACCGGTGCCACGTCGCGGCGACGCTGCATCCCGAGCGCGGCGAGGGACTGCGCGAGGCGGCCGCGCGGTACAACCTCGCGGAGTAGACCCAGTGCCGGAACCAGCGCGGAGTAGGCCGAGTGCCGGAGCCGATCAGACAGACAGGCGGTATGCAAGCCAGACCCCGGCTATGCCGCCGATCGCAAAGAACAGCATGGACGCCATCGACAGCTGCCCGGCGCCCCACAGGCTCGGGATGAAGCTGCCGACGAAACTGCCCACGAACCCGCCGACGGAGATGCTCGAGCTCGTCGCCCAGACCGAGCCGGGCCGTTTCTGACGAGGACCATCGAGCAGACATAGGCGCGGGCGCAAACCAGCACGCGCTCGGGTCTCGTCCTTTCGTCGACAGAGCGGCGACCGCTTTTGCTCCTGAACGGGAACAGGCGTACCCTTTCAATGGGGCCCCCTCGAAGTGGCGGCGTTTGACACTCTGCCGAGCCCCAAGTGGAGGCTCTCCGGGAGGAGCCATAGCCGAGGATAATCCGGCGCGATGAACGCGTCCAACGACGATGCCAAACCGCAGGACCACCTGCAGCCGATGAGCAGCTCTTTGGCCTGGGCCCCTTTCCGCTCGCGCGATTTCACGAGGATGGCCTCAGCGCAGTTCGTGAGCAACATCGGCAGCTGGATGCAGACGGTCGGTGCACAGGAGCTGATGCTGACGTTGACGACGTCGGCCACGTTGGTGGCGTTGATTCAGACAGCAGCGGGCCTTCCGGTTGTCCTGCTCGCCGTGCCGGCAGGAGCGATAGGCGACCTCGTCGACCGCCGCCGGTTGCTGCTCGCGGCGCAGTCGTTCATGCTGCTCGCGGCGCTGGCGCTCGCCGTCCTGGCGCTCGCCGGGCTGGTGACGCCGTGGGTCCTGCTCGCGTTGATCTTCGCCGTCGGCGCAGGCCAGACGCTCACCTCGCCCACGTGGCAGACGCTGCAGCCTGAACTCGTCGCTCCGGAGGACCGAACGCAGGCAATCGCCCTCGGCGCCGTCAACCAGAACCTCAGCCGCGCCGTCGGCCCCGCCATCGGCGGCGCGCTGTATGTCGCGACCAGCGCAGCGGCGCTGTTCTTCGTCAACGCGCTGAGCTTCGTCCCGGTCATCGGCGTGATCGCTCGCTGGCGCGGCGGAGCGCGATCACCGAGCGTCGTCGCTCCGGAGCACGTCACCGAGGCGATCCGCGCCGGGGCGCGCTACATCGCCGGAAGCCCGGCGCTGCGCGTGATCCTCCTGCGCGCCGGGTTGTTCATGGTCTTCGCCAACTCGATCTGGGCGCTGCTGCCGCTCGTTGCACACACCCGACTGCATCTGGGCTCCGGCGGCTACGGTCTGCTGCTCGGGGGCGTTGGCATCGGCGCCGTTGCCGGTGCAGCGCTGCTGCCGCGCATCCGCGTGCGCGTCAGCCCAGGGGTGCTCATGACCGCCGGCACGCTCGTCTTCGCCGCCGTGGCGCTGGCGCTGGCGTTTATCCGCCTCAGCGAGCTCGCCGCACTGACGCTCGTGATCGGAGGCGTCGCCTGGATTCTCGTGCTCTCGACGCTCAACTCCCAGTATCAGACGACGCTCCCCGGCTGGGCCAAGGCGCGCGGTATGTCCTACTACCTGGTGGTTTTCCAGGGTGGCGGCGCGCTCGGCAGCGCCGTCTTCGGCATCGTCGCGCAGGATGCCGGGCTGCGCGGCGCGCTGCTAGCCGCCGCTGCCGGACTCGCGCTTGTCGCCCTCGCCGGCGTATGGCTTCCGTTCAGGGCAATCTCCGCGCACGATCTCCTGCCTGCCGGCGACTGGCCGGAACCGCGACTCGTGGGCGCCACGGGGCCAGATCGGCCGGTGCTCGTTACGGTCGAGTACCGAGCGAGGCCCGGGCGCGAGCAGGAGCTCTTGGACGCGCTCCACGCCGGGCGCTACGCCCGACGCCGCACGGGCGCGGTGAGCTGGCGGGTGTGGCGAGACGCAGCCGATCCGGGTCGCGTGCTCGAACAGTTCGTCGTCGGCTCCTGGGATGAACACCTGCGCCAGCACGAACGCGTGAGCCTACGCGACCAGGAGCGCCTCACCCGGATCGGCGCCATGACCGATCCAAGCAGCCCGCCCACCGTCACCCACTGGCTGGCGCCGTAGCACTACGAGGGGGTTGGGCCTACGGGCGAGGTAGTGGGCCCAAACCCAAACGGGGTCGGTCGAGCGGCTCACGGCGATACTCCTTACGGCTTGGTGGCGAATGCTCCGATCGCGGTCGGCCAGCGGCCAACTGGCCCGACGGGTCCGGTGTCGGCTCGCAGACGCTCGGCAAGGTTGTAGATGTCGACCTCCTCCTCCGTGGCGATCCCGGCGGCGAGGATTGACTACCGCACCACGGCAAGGAGCCGCTGAAGATCGAAGTCGGCGATATGAGCACCGCATAGTCCAGCTACGCTTGCCTCTAGGTGGCTTCCCACGCTGATGATCAGATGGCGGTTCCGGCCGCCAGAGTGCTTTCGAGCACTCAGCTTGAGCTGCTTGCCGAGCACGGCGAGGAGCTCACGGCCGGGGTGGGCGAGAAGCTGTATGAGATCGGCGACGCGACCTATCCGTTCATCGCGATCGTCGACGGTGAGGCGGCAATCTTGGATGGCGCAGGGAACGAAATCGTGCGCCACGGCGCGTCGGGGTTTCTCGGCGAGGTCAACCTTCTCAGTGGGCAGACGGTGTTCGTCACCGCGGTCGTCACCCAGCCGATGCGCTACATCGCCCTCCCACGCGAGCAGCTGCGAGCCCTGCTGTTCGATGACCCCTCGCTCTCAGATCTGATCCTGGGCGCCTTGGTGGAGCGCCGTGAGCTGCTTCAGCAGCGCCAGGGCATTGGACCAGAGATCATCGGCCCGCGCGACTCGCCCGACACCCGCCGGCTGCTCGAGTTCGCGCGAGCCCAGCGGCTCCCCCACACCTGGATCGATCCCACCGAGACGACCGATGGTGCTGACCCGGCGACGGAGCCCTCCGTGTCTGCTATGCCACTGGTGCGACTGCCTGGCGGCGTGGAGCTTCTAAACCCGAGTAACGGCGAGCTCTCACGGACGCTCGGCATCGGTCTGGAGCTCGCGCCGCGCGAGGAGGTCGATCTTCTGATCGTCGGCGGCGGCCCTGCGGGACTCGGTGCAGCCGTGTACGGCGCCTCCGAGGGATTGGACACGCTGATCCTGGAGAGCAGCGGCATCGGCGGCCAGGCAGGCACCTCCCGCAGGATCGAGAACTACCTGGGCTTCCCCGCCGGAATCAGCGGCGGCGAACTGATCAGCCGCGCCGCCACCCAGGCACGCAAGTTTGGCGCGCGCATGGCCTCGCCCTACCGCGCCCGGGAACTGAGGCCCGGCACCGAACGCCACCTCGTGAAGCTCGAGGACGGCAACGAGATCGCCGCACGCGCGGTGCTGCTCGCCACCGGCGCCGAATACCGGCGTCTGCCCGTCGCGGGACTCGAAGCGTACGAGGGGCTGAGCGTGTTCTATGCCGCTGGGCCGTCGGAGGGTCAGCTCTGCACAGCCCAGCGTGTGGCGGTCGTCGGCGGGGGCAACTCGGCGGGCCAGGCCGCCGTCTGGCTGGCGCGCGGGGGCGCGCTCGTCACACTCCTGCACCGCCGCGGCGACCTCGGCGAGACGATGTCGCAGTATCTGATCGACGAGCTCCACCGCTACGGAGTCGCCGTGCGTGATCGCTCTGAAATCACCAGCCTCCAAGGCGAGCACGGGCGATTGCGAGCGGTCACGCTCGCCGACGGAGAGCAGCTGCCGTTCACTTTTGTGTTCCTGTTCCTGGGCGCTACACCGTGCACCGAGTGGCTCGGTGAGGTGCTGGCTCGTGACGCCGACGGTTTCATCCTGACCGGCACGGACGCTGGCGCAGAGGGCCTGCTCGAGACAAGCGTGCCCGGTGTCTATGCGGCTGGCGACGTGCGCGCAGGCTCGATCAAGCGCTGCGCGACCGCGGTCGGCGAGGGCGCCGCCGTGGTCCAGTTCGCACACGAGCGACTGACCCGGCTCGCCGCACGCCTGTAGCCTGGTCGGCGTTGGAATTGATGTCCCGACAATTGCCGGTGTGGCGCTTGTCCACATCGCACGGTCTCCTGGGATGTAACGGTCAGGACACCCGCGCCCGGACGGGCTGCGGGGGTGGCGCATGACGGCGAGCGTCCGTCCGGACGACCTGCAGGTTCCCGCGGAGCTGAGTCGTCGCAAGGTGCGCAAGCAGTTGCTGTTCTTGACGGGGGTCGTCCTTGTCGTCGTTGCGGTCGTGACGCTGCTTCCGGGCCTCGAGGGGTTGCGCGCGCGGCTCTCGCACGCCAACCCGGTGTGGCTCGCGCTCGGCGCCGGGCTGAAGGTGCTCTCCGGCCTGGGGTATGTGGCGATCTTTCGAATGGTGTTCTGCAGGCGCATGAGCTGGCGCGTCAGCTACCAGATCGGGATGTCTGAGCTGGGCGCGAACGCGCTCCTGCCGACCGGTGGCGCCGGTGGCCTGGCGCTTGGGGCCTGGGCGCTCAAACGGGGCGGGATGCCGACGGCCGAGATCGCGCGGCGCACCGCCGCCTTCTTCATGCTGACCAGCGTCGCAAACGTGGCCGGCGTGGTCCTCATCGGGGTCGGTCTCGCCGTGCGCGTGCTGCCGGGGGAGACGAGTCTGGCGCTGACGCTCCTGCCCGCCGTGATCGCCGCCGCCGCGATCGTTGGGTCGCTGCTCGCGGGACGCTCCTCCGCGGGCTTGCACCGGCGACTGGATCGCATCGAAGCGAACGAGTCTTCGCGCCGCTCCACTTTGGTGCTGAAGACGCTGGTGGCTGTCGCTGACGGCGTCAACGAGGCGGTTGCGCTGCTGCGCGAAGGCAACGCCTGGCTGATCGGCGGGATCCTCGCCTATCTCGTCTTCGACGTGATGATCCTGTGGGCGACGTTTCGTGCTTTCGGCGCCGCGCCGCCGCTGGCGATCCTGGGGATGGCTTACTTGATCGGCGAGCTGGGTGGACTGATTCCGGTGCCTGGGGGGATCGGCGGCGTTGATGCGGGCTTGGTGGGAGCGTTCGTGCTGTACAACGTGCCGATCACCGTCGCGGCCTCGGCGGTGCTCGCGTATCGAGCAATCGCGCTGTGGGTTCCCGCGATCCTCGGCTCCGCCGCATTCGTCTCGCTGCGTCGAACTCTGCGCCGCGAGTCCGCCGAGATCTCCGTCTGCGCCCCCCAGACAGAGATGGAGGTGATCGGGCTCGGCCGCGTAGTCATCGGACCGGCACCCACGGTCCAACAGCCATAGACATATCGCATGACCACATGCGATATGTCTGTGCCTCGCGCTGCTACCGCGCCAGCTGTGGCAGGCGGTTGGCAAGCTGTATGCGTGACTTGACGTCGAGCTTGCGGAACGCCTTGCGTAGGTGGTATTCGACTGTGCTCGGGCTGATGAAAAGCTGAGCGGCGATCTCTCGGTTGGTTTGTCCCTGTGCCGCGAGGCGGGAGACCTGTGACTCCTGCGGGGTGAGTTGGTCCACTGTCTCTGCGGTTCGCTTGCGAGCGTGCTCGCCGGTCGCCTGCAGCTCGATCCGCGCGCGCTCCGCGAACGCCTCCATTCCGAAGTCGGCGAACATCTCGTGGGCGATACGCAGCTCCTTGCGAGCGTCCGCGCGACGGGGCTGACGTCGGAGCCACTCGCCGTAGAGCAGGTGCGCACGGGCCAGATCAACCGCGACTCGCGTGCGGCCGAGCCGCTCGATCGCTTCCGCGTAGAGGTCCTCGGCGTGCTCGTCATCGGCCAGCAGCGCGTGCGAGCGCGCGGCGATCCCCAGCGCCCATTCGGTCCCGCTCGCCCGGCTCCGATCCGTCAGACACCGATCGGCCTCCGCGGCGTGCTCGGGCGCTCCAGCCCGTACGGCTGCCTCGATCAGCTCCGGCAGCGCCCAGTTCACGGGGACCAGCTCCCCAAGATCGACCACCCGGCGCGCTGCTGCCAGCGCGTCCGGGTAGCGTCCAAGCCCGTTGTAGAGCAGGCATTCCGCCCGATCCATGAACGGCAGACCAGCCCCCTCGCCACGTTCGATGACCTCAGCACGAGCCGTATCGATGAAGCGTCTCGCTTCGGGCTCGCGGCCACGCATTGCGAGTAGTCCCGCCTCGTAGTAGGGAGCGAGAGGGCTTCCGGTCAGCTCGGTTGACTCTTGGAGGACCTCGTGGAGTGACGCCGCCAACGCCAGCTCGCCCGCGAAGAGATGTAGCTGGCCGCGGTGGCTGACCGCAATCGCGAGCTCGCCGAGCGCTCCGGTCTCGCGGACCAGCTGAAGGTGTCGGTCTGCCAGCCGCCCCCATGCCTCGTCGTCCCACAGGAGCATCGCTGAGATGGTCGCCCCCCACATCCAGCGCAGCTGCTCAGTCTGCGATGTCTCCTCGCCGATCGCGCGCTGCGCTTCGCGAAGAATCGGCACGGCGGCGACATAGCTGTCGCTGAGAAGCGCCGCCAGACCGTCGAGCAGCAGGTCTGGTCCGCGCGGCTCGCCCGCTCGTGGTGCCGCTCCCGCAGCTCTTGCTACCTCGGGCGAGCTTGCGCCCGGTGCGGCCAGGCGCCCCGCGAAGATGGCCGCCGTCAGGGCTTCCAGGTACGTCTCGCGGGCCAGCTCGGCATCGAGCTCTCGGAGCCGCTCCGCGGCCTCGAGCAGCAGTGACGCGGCGTCGCCGCCACGAGTCGCGAGGAACGAGATCTGGGCGCGCAGCAAGCCGGCCCTTGCCTGCTCGAGCTCGCTGAGGACTCCCGACTCAGCCGTCGCGACCAAGCGCAGAGCGTCATCGAGCGCACCCGCCTGCAACTTCGCATGGGCCGCTGCAAGCGCGCGCCCTGACCGGTGCGACTCCTCGGGTGTCAACGCTGTGGCTCGCTCCAGGAATGCCGCCGCGGCCGCGAAGCCTCCTCGTGCCCGCGCCCGTGCCGCGGAACGTTCGAGCTCCGCGGCGACCTCCCCATCCGGGATCGATGTCGCCTGTGCACGATGCCAGGCGCGGCGATCCGGGTCGGCCTCCGGATCGGTCGCCTCGGCCAACGCTCGGTGGACCTCGCGCCGATCATGCGGGACGGATGCCCGATACACGGCCGATCGAACGAGGGGATGGCGGAACGCCACCCGGGCGTCGAGCGCCAGCAAGCCTTCCGACTCGACGATCTCCGCCGCTTGCTCGGGAATCCCAAGCTGACGAGCAGCCCTCCAAAGGAGAGCGGGATCGCCCACAGGATCCGCGGCAGCCAGCAGCAGCAACCGCCGGGCGTCGCCCGGCAGCTTTCCGAGTCGCCGCGTGAAGTTCTCCTCGATCTGCGACGAGAGCGGCAAAGCTGTCGGCACCCCGAAGCCGCCCGCCATCTGCGCTGCGGTCAACCCGCGCGGCATCTCCAACAGCGCAAGCGGGTTCCCGCGCGCCTCGAGGATCAGACGCTCCACGATCGGGGCGTCCAGACGAGCCGGCAACACCGACTCGAGCAGCGTCCGCGCATCGCGAGCGCTCAGCCCCTCGACGTGCACCTCCGGCAATCCGGCAAACATCTCGCCCACGTCGCGCGCGGCGAACAGCAAGGCGATCTTCTCGGCCAGCAAGCGACGAGCCACGAAGGCGAGCGCCCGCGCCGACGCGCGATCGAGCCACTGCGCGTCATCGACGGCACACAACAGCGGCCGCTCTTCGGCGGCTTCGGACATCAGACCGAGGACCGCCAGGCCAACCAGGAACGGGTTCGGCGCTGGGCCAGCGCTCACACCGAAAGCGACGGCAAGCGCGTCGCGCTGGGGCCCCGGGAGACGCTCACTCAGCTCGAGGATCGGCAAGCACAACTGTTGAAGCGCCGCGAACGGCAGCTCCATCTCCCCCTCGACTCCCACGGTCCGGAGAACGCGAAACGCCTGCGCCGCCTCGACCGCATACTCCAGCAGCGCCGTCTTGCCGACACCGGCTTCACCGTGGACGACCAACATCCCGCCGTCGCCGCCGCCCGCGGCCTCGAGCAGTCCGTCGATCCGCTCGCGCTCACGGCTCCTGCCGAGCAACTGCGGTCCCTGCGACCTCGCTACGGATCTCAAAGCTGAAGACGCTGCGCCCATGTTCCCCCCGACATCATGACGACCTACAGACTCAGGGCGCAGACTAAGGACTTCAGGGATGCGATCCTCGCCCAGTGGCGCCATGATCGTCGGCACATCGACACAGCGGACCAGACGTGAGCGATCGATCAGTCCGCCCATTGCGTCCCCAGGCGCAGCGCATCTCCAATCTCTACGACGCAACTAAATACAGGAGGCTGTCAGTCATGAAAGTCGTACTCACCGGCGCGACAGGGTTCATCGGATCTCACGTTCTGGCGGAGCTGCAGGAGCACGGTCACGAGGTGACAGCATTCGCCCGCGATGCCTCTCAGGCCGACATCCTCGCCGACCGCGGCGCCACATCCACCGTGGTTGACCTCTCCGACCGAGCGGCGGTCGTGAGCGTGCTGCGCGACGCGGAGGCGGCGATCCACACAGCGAGTCCCGGTGACGCCACGAGCGCAAACCTGGATTCCGCGGTGGTCGACGCAGCGATAGAGGCGTTCGCCGGCACCGGCAAGCCCTACCTGCACATCAGCGGTGTGTGGATCTACGGGAACAACCCCTCGGTCAGCGAGCAGTCACCAATCGATTCGCCTCCACTGGTGGCGTGGAAGGAGCCGATCGAGCGGCGGGTGCTCGACGCCCCGGACATGCGCAGCGTCGTGATCGTCTCCAGCGCTGCCTACGGCGATGGCGGAGGGGGGATTCCGGGACTGCTCCTCGGATCGCCCCGAGACGACACCGGCAATCTGATCATGCTCGGCAACGGACAGCAGCATTGGTCGACGGTGCACGTCGCGGATCTGGCGAATTTCTTCCGTCTCGTTCTGGAGCACGACTCGGCCCGCGGCCGTTATGTCATCGGCGATGGGCAGAACCCGACGGTCGCAGAGCTGACCGAGGCGGCCGCTGTCACAGCGGGCGCTGCGGGAGCGGTGCCAGGCTCCGACGATGAGGCCATGGCACGTTTGGGTGACTATTTCGCCGAAGTCCTGCTGCTCGACCAGGGGACCGTCGCGGCCAAAGCCCGCGCCGAGCTCGGTTGGGCTCCGTCGCATCCAGGGCTCGTCGACGAACTCCGCGAGGGGAGCTACCGAAAGGTGACGGGCGCATGACCGGCGTACCGCGCCGGAGGTGTGGACCCATGACCGAGGATCGCCAGACGGCACGTCTGACCTCAGCGCCTGCGGCCGCGGCGTCGGATCTTCAAACGCGCTACCTGCCGATCGCCGAGCATGGGATCATCGGCGACCTGCACTCCGCTGCCCTGGTCGGCAGCGACGGGACGATCGACTGGTTCTGCCCAGAGCGATTCGACGGCCCGAGCGTGTTCGGGGCGCTGCTGGATCGCGACCGCGGCGGTTACTACCGGATCGCACCCACGGACCCACTCGCGAGCACCAAGCAGCTCTATCTCCCCGACACGAATGTCCTCATCACCCGCTTTCTCTCTCCGGAAGGCGTGAGCGAGATTCAGGACTTCATGCCTGTGGGCGGCGGTCCGCAGCGGCTCATCCGAAGCGTGGTGGGTATGCGCGGCGCTCTGTGCTTTCGTCTCGAAGTCGAGCCGCGCTTCGGCTACGGCCTGTACAAGCCGGAGGTCACGATCGAGCCGACCGGCGCCGTCTTTCGCGCCCAGGGTGACGCCGCTCGCCATCGGCTCACCGGTCGCGCTCCAAGCAACAGGCGGGGGAGCCAGCGCCGAGTTCGAGCTCGCCGCGGGGGAAAGGCTGACGTTTGTCCTTCAGGCTGGCGATGAGGCCGTCCGGCTCGGTGCGCGGGAGGCGGAGCAGCTGGGCGACGAGACGGTCAGGTTCTGGCGTTCCGTGGCTACGGCAGTCCTCGTATCGCGGCCGCTGGCGCGAGATGGTGGGTCGGTCGGCCCTGACGCTCAAGCTGCTCTCCTATCGAGCCGAGCGGCGCGATCGTGGCCGCTCCGACCGCGAGCCTGCCCGAGCGAATCGGCGGAGCACGAAACTGGGACTACCGCTACGCGTGGCTGCGCGACTTCGCGTTCTCCATATACGCGCTATCCCGGCTCGGATTCGCCGCGGAGGCTGTCGCCTTCAACAGCTTCCGCCGAAGGGTCTCGACGGTCGCCGCGACGACGCAATGGCGGCAGCCCACTCGACGTCATGTACCGGATCGACGGCGAGCGTTGCCTGACCGAGCGCGAGCTCGGGCACCTCGAGGGCTACCGTGGCTCGCGCCCGGTCCGGATCGGCAACGACGCGGCGACCCAGCTGCAGCTCGACGTCTACGGCGAGCTGTTCGACTCGATCTACCTCGCCGAGCAGCAGGCGCGTCTGGGGCACGGCGAGTTCATCGGCTACGACGACTGGATGGACCTCGCGCGCGCTGATCGACTGGCTCTGCGAGCACTGGCAGGAGCCAGACGACGGCATCTGGGAGACCCGCGGCGGTCGTAAGCGCTTCACCCACTCGCGCCTGATGTGCTGGGTTGCGATCGACCGCGCGATGAGAATCGCGACCAATCGCGGGCTCCCTGCGGACCTCACCCGCTGGACTCAGGCGCGCAACGACATCTTCGCCTGGATCATGGCGCGCGGATGGAGCGAGCGCCGGCAGGCGTTCGTCCAGGCCGAGGGCTCCGACGTGCTCGACGCGTCACTCCTGCTGATGCCCCTCGTTCACTTCATCGCACCCACCGACCCGCGTTGGCTCTCGACGCTTCGCGCGATCGGCAGCGAGCTCGTCTCCGACAGCCTCGTCTACCGCTACGACCCTGCGGCAGCTCCGGATGGGCTCGACGGCGACGAGGGGACGTTCTCGATGTGCAGCTTCTGGTACGTCGAGTGCCTCGCGCGGGCCGGCCACCTCGAGGACGCCCAGCTCGCGTTCGAGAAGATGCTCACCTACGCGAACCACCTCGGGCTCTACTCGGAGCAGATCGGCTCCAGCGGCGAGCTGCTCGGCAACTTCCCGCAAGCCTTCACACACCTCGCGCTCATCAGCGCGGCGATCGGGCTCGACCGGGAACTCCAGAGGGAACGCCCCTCCAGACCCAAACCGTATACGACCTAGTGGAGGCCCCGGCAACGTTTGCCGGCACCGACTCGGCCCCGAACGCTGTCATGCCCGAATCCTCGGCGCCGTCAACCCGGCGAACGTTGCCTGACACCCCACTAGCGCGAGATTCGGAATGCACTCCCGGCCACGAGTAAGGAGGGACGTCATGGAGCACCGACCAATATCCCCCGGAAGCGTTCCATCCCAAGCGCGGCCTAACTTCGCCCCGGTGAAGGTCCGTGTGATCATCAAGCTCATCGAATGGGACGGTTGGCGGCAGGTTCGCCAGACCGGCAGCCACCGCCACCGGAGCCGACCGGTCCCGGTGTCTACGTCGAGCACGCCGCGGCGTAGGGCCCGACACGGCCCAACACCGACACGGCCCCAACGAGCCCTCGGATCAGGCCTGCCCCGCGCGCGGCGGCCCCGGCCGATAACGACGAACCGACCGCCACAGCTCCCGCGCCCCGCGGATCTCCCCGGCGCTGAAGAAGCGCACGGCCAGCAGCAGCGCGGGGACCAGCGCGAGCCACAGCGCGCGCAGCAGGAGGCCGCCGAGGCCGCTGGTGGGCAGCAGCAGCTCGCCGGAGACCGCGACCCCCGCGAGGATCGCGCTCAGCAGCGCCAGGCGCCGCCACTGAAAGGCGACGGCGAACAGCGAGCGGGTCAGCAGGTGCAGGACGGCGAGCATCGCCAGATAAGCCCCGCACAGCGCGATCCCGGCGCCCGCGATCCCCAGCCCGAGGCCGCCGGCCGGGACGAGGAGCAGCAGCAGCGCGACGTTGACCGCGAGGCCGGCCGCGGCGGCGGGGAGGTTGCGGGTCGTGACGCCGACGCGGCCGGCGACGACCATCAGCACGGGGTACAGCCCGTACAGCGCCCACCCCAGCGCGAGCCACGGCAGCGCGCGGTAGGCGCCGAAGTATTCCGGCGCGGCCAGCAGGCGCACGACCCAGCGCCCGAGCAGTACGACGCCGCAGACGACGACGCCGGTGGCCAGCGCGTAGTAGGTGGCGACCAGCGAGTACAGCCGCGAGGCCTCGACGTCGCTCTCGATCGAGTACGCCAGCGGCGGCCAGGCGTACTGAAAGCCGCGCACCAGGACGAACACGACGGTGGCGAGCTGCAGCGCGATCGAATACAGCCCGGCGGCGCTGTGGGAGTAGACGCGAAACAGGTACAGGCGGTCAGCGACCTGCAGCGCGTAGACGCCAGCGTCGGCGGGGACGGTGGGCAGCCCGAAGCGCAGCATCGCCGCGAGGTCGGAGCGGCGGACGCGCAGCGAGAAACGGCGCGCGTGCAGCAGCATCACCCACAGCCCGAGGACGACCAGCGCGGAGGCGCCGAAGTTGCCGACCAGCAGGCCGCGGGCCTGCTCGCCGGCGAACACGACGAGGATCACGGTGAACGCGACGGTCATCGCGACGTTGGCGATCGACGCGACGAGGTACGCGCGGGCGCGTTCGTCGACGCGCAGCTGGGCGTAGGCCATTTCGATGTTGGTGAACGCCCACAGCCCGAGGATCGCGCAGTCCATCAGCGACGCGTCGCGGAAGCCCAGCACGAGCTGGGAGAGCTCGGCCGAGAACGCCAGCGCCACCAGCGCGGCCAGCGTCGACGTCCACGCGACGGCCGCGGTCGCGGTGCGCGCGATCCGCGCCCGCCGCGCGGGGTCGCGGTCGGTGAAGTAGAAGCGCACGAACGCCTCCTGGACGCCGAGGCGCAGCAGGATGCTGAACAGGATCACCTGCGTCAGCAGCAGGTTGTAAGCGCCGTATTCGGCGCTGGAGACGTGGCGCGTATACAGCGGCAGCGTGACCAGCGCGATGCACTTGGCGACGATGTCCGCGGCCTGGTAGGCCGCCCCCATCGTTACCAGCCGCTTGAGGTAGCCGAGCACCGTTTTTTGCGCTCAGATCGTGAGCGGAACCGGCTTGATCGAGGACCCGCCCTCCCCGCTGCGCCGCGCGGCGTCGCGGCGCGACGCGACGGCAAGGGCGGTGCCGATCCCGAGCAGCGTCCACGTGATGGGGTCCTCGAGGAAGTCGGCGTAGGTGAAGGTGTGCAGCACCAGCGCCGCGAAGCACGCGGCGAGCGCGATGCGCGGCGGCGAGCGCCCGGCGCCGGCGAACAGCACCGCGAAGGCCGACACCAGCAGCGCGACGTACAGCGCGAGGCCGACGATCCCCTGCTCGGCGGCGACGGTCACGGGGATCGTGTGCGAGGCCGACGTCGCGCTGTCGCTGGTGACGTGTTCGTGACTGCGGTACTCCTGCGCGAACGAGCCCGGCCCGAAGCCCTGCAGGGGCCGGTCGGCGAACAGGCGCAGGCCGCCGGCGATCAGCTTGGTGCGCCCGCTGGTCGCGTTGCTCGCCGAGCCGCCCTTGCCGGTCAGCCCGAGGTGCAGGCTCGGCGGCGCCACCAGCACGACGACGACGGTGATCGCGACCAGCGCGACCGCGACGTAGAGCGTGGCGCGCAGATCCCAGCGGTACGCCGCGAGCACCGCGAGGCCGAGCAGCAGCGCGGCGATGCTCGACTGCGAGAAGCTCGTGATCAGCCCCCCCAGCAGCCACGCCAGAACCGCCGCTCCGAGCAGCACGTCGCGGCGGCGCGCGGCCCACAGCACCGCGGTCGTGACGCCGAGCATCACCAGCGCGAGGAAGCGCCCATAGATGTTGGGGTCGAAGAACAGCGAGTTGACCCGGAAGTAGTCGTCGTACTGGTTGGCCGCCACGACCTTCGGGTTGAGGAACAGCTGCTTGCGGTGGTACTCGACGAACCCGATCCCCGCGAACACCACCGCCAGCGCGACCGCGACGCCGAGGCAGACCAGCAGCAGCTCGCGCGTCCATTGCACCTCGCGCAGCAGCGCGAACAGCAGCGCGAAGGGGACGTAGAAGAAGACCATGTTCTCAAGCGCCTTGGAGAAGTCCGCCGAGTAGGTCGCCTGCAGCCCGTACAGCACGACCGACGCCGCCAGCAGCCACTCCAGGCCCCGCGGGGAGATCAGGCGCTCCCACCAGGTCCGCGCGCCCCCGTCATGCGTCCCGCCGGCCCGCTCCGCCCATCGCTGTCCTCTGCCCGCCTCTGGCGTCCCGCGCGCCATCCCTGGGGTCGGCACCGGGCGGTTGGGGGCCGGGCGGTTCGCGCGAGGCGGTCCGGCGCCGGAGGACTCGACGGGCCCGCCCGCGCCAGACAAACGCGGGACGAGGTGGGCCAGCGCCCCGGCCCCCACGACCAGGTACAGCGGGATCAGCAGGTTCGAGGTCGCCCCGCCGGTGGAGACCGGCAGGCGAAACGGCAGCGCGAAGACCGCGAGCACCGGGAAGGACGCCGGGCGCCTGTGCACGAGCACAGCGAGCGCGAGCACCACCGCGAGGCCCGCGACGGCCGCGGCGGCCGCCTCGGCGGGAGAGTGGCGCAGATGGGTCAGCTGCGAGGTGTGCCAGATCTCGATCGTCAGCAGCGCCGGCGTCAGCACGAGCGCCGCGAGCATCGCGGCGGCTCGCGCCCGTTCGGACAGGAGGACCGCGGCGGCGAGCAGCGCCACCGCGACCACCCCCAGCTTCTCGGCGGCCTCGCCGAGCCCATGGACGGTCGCGATCACGGTCAGGTGGGTCATCGGTGGGATTCAAGCGTGAAGCTGTCGGGTGAGAGCCGCGTGAGCTGCTGGCGGCGCAGGCTCACCTGCACGCGGTATTCGCCGGGCGGCGCCAGCCGCCCGGCCTGGGTCGGCCCGCGGTGGCCGTTCCAGCACAGCGACAGCTGTTTGTAGCGTTCCACCGGGAGGTCGCGCACGATCGTCGCGACCGCGTCGCCGGCCGAGTCGACGATCTCGACCGTCACCGCATCCGCCTGCGCGGTCTTGAAGGAGAGGTACTCGACCTGTCTGCTCGCGTTGACCAACTGCGCCGGCACCCGGCCGCGGCAGGCCGCCGCCGGCGTGCGGGTCGGCTGGAAGGCGAGATCCATCATGAAGCTCTGCACCGGCGTCGGGCTGTGCTTGAGCCGCTGTGTCACCGCGAACGCCGCGAAGCACGCGACGACCAACGCCGCGAACACCAGCCCCGGCCAGCCGCTGCGCCCCACTCAATCCCGCCGTCCAGCGCGAAGCGCTCGACGGTGTCCGAGCGCAGACCCAGCCGCAGCGTCTCCAGCGAGAGCACGTCGTCGGGGGCGATGTTGCCGAGGTTGCACTCCGTGCCGAAGCGCTTGCAGCTGCCACACCTGCTGCTCCTTGCGCGGCGCGTCGAAGATCAGCCGGTCGGTGTCGACGGCGTGGGCGATCTCCTCGATCAGCCCCGTCCGCACCTCGCCGTCGGCGCGATAGATGCCGGCCGTCCCCGACTCTCTCGACCTCGGCGATCACCTTCCACGCGCCCGCCTCCAGGTCGCCTTCGATCTGCTCCACCCATACGTACGGGGCCATGATGAACTCGGCGTCCTTGCTGCCGACCTCGGCGAACACCGTGAACTCGCGTGCCAGCCGGCGGATCAGCTCGTGCTTGACCTCGGGCTCCATCGCGATCGTGCCGTCGGAGATCTCCACGTGGCGCAGGCCGAGCTCGTGCAGCCACGCCACCAGACCCTCCACGCGGCCCTGACGGATCGCGAGCTCCGTCAGCGTGCCGCCCAGCACCACGGGGATCCCGTGGGCGGCGTAGCGCTCGAGCTTGGGGCGCAGGTTGGCGCTCACCAGCGCCGTCCCCCAGCCGAGCTTCACCACGTCGACGCTGTCCCCCGCGACCTCCATCAGGCCGTCCACCTCGGCCAGCGAGAGGCCGCTGTCGAGCACGTGCGTCAGGCCCCGCTCGCGCGGCTTGCGGGTGCGCTCCGGGATCTCCAGGAAGGCCGGCGGCGGCCGCTCAGTGTCTGACACTAGCCCGCGCCACCGGCGGCTTCTCCGCTGGCCGGCGCTTCCCCGCCGGCGGCGCCCGACGACGATTCCGCCGTGCCGGCGCCCGTCGGCGGCGGGGCGCTCGATCCGGCGCTGCCCGCGCCGTTGGACGCCGGCCGCCGGAGGGCGCCTCGCCGGCCCCGGCGCCGGTCGTCGCGGCCTGGTCGGCGCCGGCGATCACCACCACCGTCGCCGAGCCCACCAGCGGCGCGACCGCGCCTTCCAGCGGCTGCACCCGGGCGATGCCGAGCGTCTGAGCCACGTGCTGCGGCTTCGGTTTGGTGGCCGCCCGTGTACTCGACCACCGACGTCGTGCAGCGCTTCCGGGGACGCCCGTCGAGAGCGGCGCGACGGGTGTAGCCGCTGCTGCTGCAGGCTGCCCGACAGCCGGTGCGCCAGCCCGTTCGTTTCCGTGCCGTTGAGCACCACCACGTGGGTTTCCGCCGGGCCGTCACGGTGGACGCGGCGTGGGTGCGCGCGTCGACCGCGCCGAGGCGGAGGCGCGCGCCGGGCTGCCGTGCTGTGCGACCCCCACCAGCGACGAGCACGACCCCGCCAACACCGCCACCCCGACCACCACCCCGCCCACGATCAGCAGCCGTCGCTTTCGCGGGCGAGCGCTCCTCGCGCAGGAACCGCGGCCCCGGCGGGGGAGCAACGGCGCTCGGCCGGCGCCGAGGATCGGTGCCCGCCCGCCCTCCTCGCGTGCCCGCCCGCCCGCGCCGGGCGGGCGCGGAGTCGCCCGCGAGGCACGGACGTCGCCGGGGCGCGGCCACGGCGGCAGCGGTGGGCGCGGGCGGGGGCCGCCGCCTGACCGGCCCCGCCCGGGACAGGGTCCCCCATCGTCGCGGTTGCCGCGCCCCCAGGCGTGTCCCCGCGGCGGAGACCGGGCGTCGCCCCGACCGCCGCCGCGTGGGCCGGCACAGGTGGATTCGGCGCCTGCGCAACCGAGGGATCAGGTCGCCGCCCGCCCGCGGGCGGGCGCGGGGGCGCTCCCACGGCGTGGATGCGGTCGCGCCCGCTGCATCTGTCGCGCGCGCCGCCACCGTAGCCGGGGCCGCGGGCTTCCCCGGCGCCGTCCGTGACGGCGCCGTTGTCGGTCTTCGGCTCTGCGGGCGCGGGGGTCGCCCGCGACTCCGCCGCGGCCAGCGCGGCGGCGGTGGCCGCGGCACAATCGGAACGCCGCGGCCGCGAACGCCGGCTGGCCGGGGACCGGTAAGGGCAGCCCGCCGCTCGCCCGCCCTCTCCCCTCCGCCCGGCCTCCGTGCCGGCTGCGGGCGGGCGCGGCGGCGGTGGCCGGAGCAGCGGCGGGCGTGGCGGGCTGCCCTGGTGGCGCAGCCGGTGTGGGCGGGGGGAGCGGGTCCGCTGGAGCGGGCGTGGCGGGCGCAGCCGTGGCGCGGAGGTTCGCCGGCGACACGCGTCGCCGCAGCGGTGTTCTGCGGCCGCTCGCGACCACCGGCGCGGTGCGTGGGACAGGCTGGACGGCTCGCTGGACGCGCGCGGCCGCCTCGGCGGCGACGCGCTGCTCCAGCTCGGCGGCGCGCTCGGGCGCGCGGCCCGCCCACTCGCGCAGACGCTTGATCTCGCGCGCCTGGGAGAAGACGAGCAGCGAGAGGATCGCGATCCCCAGCAGACCCGCGAAGGCGGCCAGCGCGCCGACCTTGAGCACTTTGTTCGAGAGCGAGAGCGCGAGCGGTGCAGAGCGTCATGCGTCGCGGGAGTGTACGAGCGGCGCAGGCGCCGCCGGCGCGGGCTCACGCCGGCCGCCGTTCGCGGCGGCCGGCTCCTCGACGCCGGTGTGCCCTTCGACGCCGGGACTCTCCCGCGCCGCGCGCCCTTCGAGCTGAGCCCGGCGACCCTCGCCGCCGAGCCCCGCGGCGTCGCCCTCGAGCACCAGCAGGTTGATCTCGGCGAACATCGCCTCGACCACCTCCGGGCGCGAGCGGCTCGCGCTCCGCCAGCAGGATCTTCTCGGCCGCCGTCGGCGCGGCGCGCTCGTAGCGGTTGAACAGCTCCTCGTGCAGCTTCTCGCCGGCGCGGCGCCCGACGATCTCGATCTCGATGTCGCGCTCGGGATCCAGGCCGGAGAGCTCGATCATGGCGCGTGCGAGCTCGACGATCCGCACCGGCTCGCCCATGTCCAGCACGAGCACCTCGGCCGTCGCGCCAGGCGCGGGTCGCGCTGGCGGCGGCGAGCGACCCGGCGCGGATGACCAGTTGGACGGCCTCGGGGATCGTCATGAAGTAGCGCGTCATGCGCTCGTCGGTGACCGTCACCGGGCCGCCGCGCGCGATCTGGCGGCGGAAGATCGGCACGACGCTGCCCGACGATCCCAGCACGTTGCCGAAGCGCACCGCGCGGTAGCCGGTGGCGTGGAAGCGCGCCGCGGCGCCCTCCAGCGCGAACTCGGCGAGCGCCTTGGAGGCGCCCATCACGGTCGCCGGCGCGACGGCCTTGTCGGTGGAGACCAGCACGAAGCGCCGCACGCCGAGGCTCCCCGGACGTGCGCCATCGACGCGCGTCGCGATCGCGTTGTTGTGCACCGCCTCCACCGGGTTGGCCTCCATCAGCCCGACGTGCTTGTAGGCCGCCGCGTGGAACACCACCGTCGGGCGGTGCTCGGCGAGGACCTCGCGCATGCGCTCCTCCTCCTTGCAGTCCGCCAGCACCGCCGCCAGCGCCGCCGGCGGCACGTGGCGCTCGTCGCAGAGCTCGCGCTGGATCGCGAACAGGTTGTCCTCGGCGTGGTCCAGCAGCACGATCCGGCGGGGTCCGACGCGCGCGATCTGGCGGCACAGCTCCGACCCGATCGAGCCGCCGGCGCCCGTCACGAGCACGGTCTCGCCGCGCGAGGTAGGCGCCGACCCGGTCGAGCTCCATCAGCACCGGCTCGCGGCCGAGCACGTCCTCGACGCGCACCTCGCGGACCTGCTTGGCGAGGTGGTGGCGGCCGCGTCGGTGAGCCCTGTCCGCGAGCCGCGATCCTGCAGCAGCTCGAACACCGTCGGCAGTGTGCGCACCGGGATCCCGCGAGCGCGGCATTCGCGCACGACGCGCGCGCGCGTCGAGCCCGGCGCGGAGGGGATCGCGATGATGACCTCGTCGGGCTCGGCCTCCTCGAGGATCCGCGGCAGGTCGGCCTCGGTGCCGCCCAGCACCTTGACCCCGTCGATGCGCAGCCCGCGCTTGCGCGGGTCGTCGTCGAGGAAGCCCACCGGCGCCAGTCCCAGCCCGCGGTTGCGGACGATCTCGCGCAGCACCAGCCGCCCGCCGTCGCCGGCGCCGACGATCAGCACTCCGCGCTCGCCCTCGCGCACCGCCGCGGAAGATCCCCGGGCAGGCGCCGTTCGTGGACCGCGCGGGCCAGACCCGCACGCCGACCAGCAGCACGATCAGCAGCAGCAGAACATCGCGATCACGCCGATCGGCAGGTCCAGTGCGGTGGTCCCCGGGGGGGGAATCTGCACGGGACGCAGGATCGCCACGCCGACGACCGCGATCAGCGTGATCGCCACGGCTCCCCGGGCGATCGCCTAGTAGTCGCGCTGACCGGAGTAGCTCCAGCTGCGCAGGTAGACCCGCGAGAGCGCCAGCGCCGAGCACGCCCCCGCCACGACCCACCAGATCGTGCGTCCCAGCAGCACTTCGTAGCGATGGGGCAGACCCTGGTCGAAGCGCAGGTGGAAGGCGAGGTAGTACGCGAGCGCGACCAGCGCCCCGTCCACGGCGATCCGGGGCAGCAAATGCCGGTGGAGAGGGAACGGCCGCCGAGCGGATCCGTCGGCGCATCCTTGCGATTGTAAAGACGGGCGGCCCTCGGGCGGGATGGGGCGGACGGAGCCGGTGAGCGGGACGCGGCGGGGGTCCTTATTTGAAGAGCGTGATTTCGGAGATTTCGGCGAGTTCGCCGGCTGGTGGGAGGTGGGTGATCCACACCAGGTAGTAGCGATAGGCGGTGCCGCCGGTTTCGAGCGCGATCGTGGTCTGGGCGGCGATCGGCGCGCCGGGGCGAGCTGCGTCCAGCCGCGCTGGGCCGAGGCCGGCGGAAGCGGCGACAGGGGGGTTTCGGCGATCACGTGGGCGGCGTAGACGGCGGCGACGAATCCGGGGGTGGGCTCTGGATCTCGATCGCCCGGGCGCGCAGACCGGGAGCGGCGTCGAGGTAGACGCCCGTTCCGGGCTTGCCGGCGAGCTCGTTGTCGAGGTAGTGCTCGGTGCTCCACGCCGTATTGGGATCGCCGTCGACGACGGCGGCGATCTGGGCCGGGTCTTCGGGGCCGGTGCCATACGGGTTGTAGCCGTGGGCGGCGGTCTGTTCGAGCGGGACCGCCGTGAGACCCGGCCGGGTGGTCACGTCGGGGGCGATTCCGGTGCCGCGGCGGGTGTTCCCGGCGGCGAGCGCCAGCACCAGCGCGACCAGCCCGCCGAGCAGGACCAGCGAGGCGAGCCAGCGGGCGGGGTGGCGCATCCGCCACGGTAGCCGCCGCCGCGCGGGCGCGGGCAGGCTGCGCAGCACGGTTGTCACCTCGCCGGTTGCCTGTCCGGTGCGGGCGGCCTCGATCGCGAGCGCGTCCTCGAGATCGGCGAGCATGGTCGGGATGTCGGGGTAGCGCAGCGAGAGGTCTCTGGCGGTGGCGCGGTCGACCACGGCGGCCGTCGCGGCCGACAGCTCGGGGCGGCGCAGCTGTACGTCGGGCACCTCCTCGCGGACGTGGCGCATCGCGACCGCCACCGGCGTCTCGCCGGTGAAGGGCACTGAGCCGGTGAGCATCTCGTACAGGACGATCCCCAGCGAGTAGATGTCGGACTGCCCGGTCACCGGTGCCCGAGGGCCTGCTCGGGAGAGACGTAGTCGGTCGTCCCGAGCACCCGCCCGTCGAGCGTCAGCCCCTGCTCGGTCAGCGTGCGGGCGATCCCGAAGTCGGTGATCTTGGCGGTCCCCTCGCTGTTACAAGATGTTCTGGGGCTTGACGTCGCGGTGCACGATGAGGCGCTCGTGCGCCGCCCCCAGCGCGCGGGCGATCTCGATCGCGTAGGCGATCGCCTCCGCCACCTCCAGCGGCCCGCTGCGCCGGAGCAGCGCCTTCAGCGTCTCGCCCGTCGACGTACTCGAAGACGATGTACGGCGTACCGGCCGCCATCCTCGTGCGGCTCCTCGCCGGCGTCGATCACGGTGACGATGTGCGGATGGCTGAGTTGCGCCACCGCACGCGCCTCGCGCCGGAAGCGCTCGAGCTGGCCGGAGTCCGAGGCGATCTCGCGGTGCATCAGCTTGATCGCGACCGGCCGCTCCAAGACGGTGTCGAAGGCGCGGTACACCGTTGACATCCCGCCGCGGCCGATCTGGGCGTCGAGGCGGTAGCGCCCGCCGAGGGCCATGCCGAGCATGGTGTCGGGCATCCGCTCCCTATTGTGCGCCTCCAGGCCCGATCCCGAGCTGGCGGCCCGGATGACGGCGCTCGCCGCCAACCCACCCAGCGATAGATCGAGAACGGCAGCAGCGGCCGTCCGCGACGGCCGGGGCGGACCAGCGGGGCGCAGGCCAGCGTCGAGAGGAACGCCGCCGTGAGAGCCGCGCGGCGGGTGCTCGGCAATGGGCTGGTCTGGCCGCGTTGGGGCGAGTCCATCTCGGTAGGGCCCCGCGCGGCGCCAGGCGCAGTCCCTTGAGCGCCGCGGCGCCGAGGATCACGGGCAGGCCGACCCGCCAGGAGAGAGCCTGGGCGTCCTCGCGGGTGAAGCCGCGGCCCCGAGCGGCGGTCAGCGTCGCCCCGTTGCGCGATACGCCGGGCGCCAGCGCGACAGCCTGGGCGAGTCCGAGCAGCAGCCAATCGCATGGACGGGCGTCGGCCTGAGTGCGGGTCTGCGCGCGGGCGTCTGCCAGCCCCATTGCGATCCCGCCGAGTGCCAGACCCGCGGCGACCGTGGGAGCTGCGCCCGGGCGGCGCTCGATCCGTCGCTCGAGGAGATAGCCGACAAGCACGGGGGGCCCGATGGCGAGCATCGCTGCCGCCAGGCCGCGGCCATCCAACTCGCGCAGCGCCTGCGCCAGCTCCCGGCGCATTGCGATCAGCAGCGCCGCGGCGGTGCCCGCGTGCAGCGCGACCTCGAAGGAGTTGCGCAGCTCGGGGTGCAGCTCGGCGTAGGGCCAGCCCGCGAGCCGCGGGATCAGCTCGGTGTGGGCCGAGGAGGAGACCGGCAGGAGCTCGGTGGGACCGTGGGCCAGCCCCAGCACCACGGCGTGTCGCAGGGAAATTGTGGCTCGGGCTCCGTTTGTGAACCTTGCGCCTGCATCGGAAGTCAGCCTTACCGGCCCTCCGGGCCGGGTGGGCCTTTCAACTCGCGTCCGTGGTCGCACCCGCCGCGATCCGTCGCCGGCGGCGGACGATGGCGTAGACGACGCCCGCGACGATCATGGCGAGGATTAGGTAGTCGACGTACTCGAAGCCCTTGCGCACGCTCGTCCAGTCGCCGCCGAGCGCGTGGCCGGCCAGCGCGAGTGCGAGCACCCACGGGATCGAGCCGATCACGGTGAGCACGGTGAAGCGCACGATCGGCATTCGCGCGACGCCGGCGGGCAGCGAGACGAAGGCGCGGATCAGCGGGACCATCCGGCCGAACAGCACGGTGGCCTCGCCATAGCGCGCGAACCAGCGGTCGGCGCGGTCGATCTGAGCAGGGCCCATGTGCAACAGGTGGCCGTGGCGTTCGAGCAGCTCCAGGCGCCCGCCGCGGCCGACGGCGTAGGCGATCCAGGAGCCGACGAGGGTGCCGAGCAGGCCGGCGAGCACGACGCCGGTCATCGTCAGGTGGTGGTGGGCGCCCGAGCCGCCGGGGTCGGCGACGGCGAAGCCGGCGAACAGCATCACGACCTCGGAGGGGATCGGGATGCAGGCCGAGCCAACGGCCATCAGCACGAACACCGCCGGCAGACCGCCGTCGCGGACGAAGTGCCAGGTGGCGGTGACGACCGATTCGGTGATCGAGGCGAGGATCAGCATGGCGCGGTCACGATAGCCGCCGCGGGCGGCGCGGTCTATACCGTGCTCTGCGATGCGCGTCTGGATCGACCTGACCAACAGTCCCCACGTGCTGGTGATGCGCCCGGTGATCGCGGCGCTGCAGGAGGACGGCCACGAGGTGCAGGTGACGGCGCGCGACTTCGCCCAGACGCTGGGGCTGCTGGAGCGCTTTGCGATACCGCACACCGCGATCGGCCGCCACCGCGGCGAGCGGCTGGCGGCGAAGGCCGGTGGCCTGGCGCTGCGCTCGGCGGCGCTGACGCGCTGGGCGCTGGCCGAAGGGCGGCGGACCGACTCCCCGCCCACAGGATGGTCAGCCGCGGCGGCGCCCACGCGACGGCCGGCGAGACGACGTTCAGTCGCACGAGTATCGAGAGCCCGCCCCCCTTCGACATCGCGCTTGGCCACGGCTCCAACGACGTGAGCGTGGCGGCGGCGCTGCTGGGGATCCCCAGCGCGACGATGTTCGACTACGAGTGGGCGGCGGTCCAGCACCATGTCAACTGCCGGCTGGCGCGCGCGGTGGTGGTGCCCGACGCGATCCCCCCCGAGCGCCTGGAGCGCTACGGAGCGCGCGGCAAGATCCACGCGTACGAGGGGCTGAAGGAGGAGTACTACCTGGCCGACTTCGAGCCCGACCCGGCGGTCCTGTCAGAGCTGGCGCTGGACCCGGGCAGGCCGATCGTGGTGGTGCGCACCCCGCCGGAGGTATCGCTGTACCACCGCTTTGAGAATGACCTCTTCGCGGACGTGCTCGAGCGCCTGCGTGCGGCTGCCGCCGATCAGGGCGTGCAGCCGGTGCTGCTGCCTCGCACCGACGCCCAGCGTGGCGAGCTGCGGTCGATCCCCAGCTTCGTGGTGCCCGCCCGGGCGATCGACGCGCAGTCGCTGATCGCCTACGCCGATCTCGTGATCTCTGCGGGCGGCACGATGAACCGCGAGGCCGTCGCGCTGGGGACGCCGGTGTACAGCACCTTCGAGGGCCGCCTCGGCGCGGTCGACGAGCGCCTGATCGAGCAGGGCCGCCTGCGCCGCCTGGACGACCCCGACCAGCTCGTCTTCGCCAAGCGTCCCGGCGGCGACGGACCGTCAGGCCCCGCCGTAGCCACGTCCCGGAGTCCTGCCCGCGCCTCACGATCTGGGCCTGCCGTCGCTGTTACCCAGCGGGTGCGCCGCGATCCGAGACTGCTGGTGGAGCTGCTGCTGTCCCCTCTCGGCAGGTAGCCGCGTGAGCGACACCTCGGCGCGTGAGCGATACCTCGGCAATGGGCGCCACCCTCGGCAATTAGACAAATACTTTTGTTATACGTGAAGATAAAGGAGCATGGGTGTGCATATGTTTTTTCTGGACAGTGTATAACGATAGTTATACAGAACGGCATACCATAGATTGGCTGCCCGATAGCCATCGTTATACGCACTCTGGATTTTTAATATCATATCCCCGCGCCTGCACCCACCCCTCCAGCGCCAGCCGGCAGAGGCGGTCGACCAGCTCGGGGTAGGAGATCCCGGAGGCCTCGATCAGCTTGGCGTAGACGCTGGTGGGGGTGAAGCCGGGCATGGTGTTCAGCTCGTTGACCAGCACCAGCTCGCCGTCGACGAAGAAGTCCACGCGGGCCAGCCCCTCGCAGCCGGCGTGATCGAAGGCGGCGAGCGCCAGCTCGCGGACCCCCGCGCGCGCGGTCGAGGAGATGCGCGCCGGCACCACCAGCTCCATCCCCTCGGGGTCGTACTTGGCCTGGAAGTCATACCATTCCCCCTTCAGGACGATCTCCCCGGGCTCCGAGGCCATCGCCGGCCCGTCCGGCCGGCAACCGGCGTCCGACTCGGACCCGCCGCCGCTGCTGCGGCTGCTGCGCGCGGGTCCGCCGCCACCGCTGCGCGGAAACCCGCCGCTGCGCGTACCCCGGAGGCCGCCGACACGCGGGGCGCGCGGGCATCCGAGCACGGCGCACTCGACCTCGGTCCCGCGGCCCAAGGCCTCGACGATCGCGAGCGGGTCGTGGGCAAAGGCCTGCTCCAGGGCCTGCTCCAGCTGCGCGACCTCGACGACCTTGACGATCCCGACCGAGGAGCCGAGGTGGGCGGGCTTGACGAACACCGGCAGACCGAGGCGGGAGATCTGCGCGAGCACAGCCGCGGGCGCGCGGCGCCAGCACTCGCGGCGCACGCCGACGTAGTCGACCTGGGGAATCCCGACGGCGCGCATGAGCTCCTTGAAGAGGACCTTGTCCATGCACAGCGCCGACGCGGCGACGCCGGCACCGACGTAGGGGACGTCGAGCGTCTCCAGGACCCCCTGGATGGTGCCGTCCTCGCCGAACGGGCCGTGCAGGACGGGGAAGGCGACGTCCACCCCGAGCAGGCCCTCGCCGGGGTGCAGGCTCAGCGGCTCGCCATCGCGGCGCCAGACGCCGTCGCGGCCGATCTCCACCCAGTGGACCTCGTGCCCGGCCCGCGTCAGCCCCTCGCGCACGGCGCGCCCCGACGCCAGCGAGACGTCGTGCTCGGAGGAGCGCCCACCGGCAAGCAGCGCCACGGTGAGCGCTCCGGCGGCACCCGGGCTGCGGCCAATGCCCTGATTGGTCATCGGTCGGCGGCGGGGAGGGTCGTCATCGGCCAGGCGGGAGCTCGTCACTGGCCGGCGCCGGCAGCGGGCGGGGAGGCGGCGGACGTGGTGGTGGTGCTCGGCGTGGTGACGGGCGGCGGGGTGGTCGTGGTGGAGCTCGGCGTGGTCTGCTGTCCCAGCGTGCCGACGGTGATCGTGACGGTGGCGCCCTTGTGCGCCTTGGTCCCGCCGGCTGGGCTCTGGGTCAGCACGATCCCCGCTTCAGCGGAGCTTTCGACGGTGCGGGTCGTCGACTTGGGCTTGAAGCCGGCCTGGCCGAGTTCGCCGGCGGCCTGGGTCTGGCTGCGACCGACGACGCGGGGCACGGTGACTTCCTGCGGGGCCTGAGCAACGACGAGGTTCACCCGCGCGCCGGGCGCGGCGGAGCTTTCGGCGGCCGGCGACTGTGAGAGCACGGTCCCGGGGGTCTGACCGGGGGAGACTTCCTTGGTGACGGTCCCGGCCTGCAGGCCGACGGCCCGCAGCGAGGCCTTGGCTTCGGCTTCGCTCTGGCCCGTGAGCGACGGGACGCTCACCTGGGCGGGGCCGCTGGAGACGAACACGGTGACGGGACTGCCCATCTGCGTCACGGTGCCCCCCGAGGGTTCGGTGGAGATCACGACGCCCACCGGCACGGTGGCGCTCGACCGATTCTGGACGGTGGGCTTGAAGCCGGCGTGGGTGAGCTTGCTGGAGGCCTGCGCGCCAGTGAGGTTCTTGACCTCCGGCAGCGGCGCGCTGCCCGGGCCGGTGGAGACGGCGATCGTGACGTGGGAGCCCTTGTCGACGACGCTTCCCTGCGCGGGAGTCTCGCCGACGACCGACCCGACGGGCACGGCGAGGCTGGTCGTCGGGGTGGAGACGGACATCAGCCCGACGGCTTTGAGCCGCGCGGCGGCGGTGGCTTCGGTCTGGCCGGTGACGTTCGGCACTGTTACCTGGGCTTTGCGCGACGGGAGCAGCAACAGCAGCGCCGCCGCGGCGGCGGCGACCGCGAGCACGACGGCGCCTGCGATCCACCATCGGCGGCGGCGGCGCGCGGCTGCCTGCGGATCGTCGTCGTCGGTGCCCGCGAGCGCGGCGGGGTCCCCCTCGGGCGCCAGCAGCAGCGCGGTTGCGGCGGCGGGCGCGACCGGCCCGTTGCCGCCCGTCGGCGGTGCCGGCCCCTGCAGCGACGGCGGCCCGCCGAGCGTGCGGCGCACGTGTTCGAGCGCCGCGATGAACTCGTCGGCGTTGGCGAAGCGCGCGGCGGGGTCCTTGGCGAGGGCGCGCAGCACGACGGCGTCGAGCTCGGGGGGGATTTGGGCACGCGGCGCCACCCCGGCCCCCTGTCCGATGCCGGCCCCCTGTCCCACCCCGGCCCCCTGTCCCACCCCGGCCTCCTGTCCCACCCCGGCCTCCTGCGCTCGGGCGACGGCGCTCGGCGGCAGCGGCGCGGCGGAGACCTGCTTGAGCGCGATCGTGACAGCGGTCTCCCCGTCGAAGGGGACGGCGCCGGTGAGCAGCTCGTACAGCACGATCCCGATGGCGTAGACGTCGGAGGTCTCGCTGACGGCGTGGCCCTGGGCCTGCTCGGGGGAGAGGTACTGGGCGGTGCCCATGATCGAGCCGGTCAGCGTCATGTCCGAGGCGCCGGCGCGGGCGATCCCGAAGTCGGTGACCTTGGCGCGGCCCTCCCCGTCGAGGATCACGTTGTGGGGCTTCAGATCGCGGTGGATCACCCCACGGCGGTGGGCGAAGCCGGCGGCGCGCAGGACCTGGATGACGATGTCGATCGCGGTGGCGGGGTCGAGCGGGCCCTGCTCGCGGACGATCGCCTTCAGCGAGCGGCCGGGGAGGTACTCCATGGCGATGTAGTAGGTGCCGTCCCACTCGCCGCGGTCGAAGATCGAGACGATGTTGGGGTGCGACAGGCCGGCGGCGCTGGAGGCCTCGCGGCGGAAGCGCTCGACGAACTCCTGGTCCTCGGCGAAGCGGTGCTGCAGCAGCTTGACGGCGACCTGGCGCCCGAGGAGCTGGTCGCGGGCGAGGTAGACGTCGGCCATCCCGCCGGCGCCGATCCGCGAGAGGACCTCGTAGCGCCCGTCGATGACGGTCCCGGCGGCGATCACGCGATCGACCCGGCTTCCGGCGGCGGCGCACAGGCCGGGCGATCCCTCGGAGCGGCGCCGATGAATCCCGGCGATGCCCCATCCGGCGCCGCGCCGGGATCGGTGGATCGAGGTTCAGCCATGCAGCAGCACTTCCATGACGCGCTTGGCGACCGGCGCGGCGTAGGTGGCGCCGTATCCGGGCACGCCCTTGATGGTCACGGCGATCGCGACGGTGGGATCGGCGGCGGGGGCGAAGGCGATGAACCAGACGTTGTTGAGCGCGGTCCCGATCTGGGTTTCGGCGGTGCCGGTCTTACCGGCGACCTGGACCCCGGGGATCTGGGCGGTGGTGCCGGTGCCTTCGTTGACGACGGCTTGCATCATCGAGCTGACGGCGGTGGCGGTGGAGGACTTCATCACGACCGCCTGGACGCTGGGGGAGATCGTCTGGACGGTGCGCCCTTCGGGGTCGACGATGCGGGCGGTGAGGTGCGGGACCATCAGCCTGCCGCGGTTGGCGACGGCGGCGGCGACCTCGGCCATCTGCAGCGGGGTGGCGCGCAGTTTGTCCTGGCCGATGCCCATGCGCCCGACGTCGATCAGCGGGCTGGTGGGCGAGAGCAGGCGTTCGCCCTCATAGGAGCCGCTGGGGGACATCTGTTCGGCGGGGTAGTCCAGCTGCGGCTTGCGGTCGAAGCCGAAGCGGTTCATGTAGCGGGCCAGCGTGCGCTTGCCGACCTGTTCGGCGACCTGGGCCCAAACGGTGTTGACCGATTTGGCGAGCGCCTGAGTGAGGGTGAGCTGACCGAAGCTTTCGTCGTAGTCGTTGCTCAGGGGGACGCCGGAGACGAGGATGCCGTTGCGCCCGCTGACGGTCGAGGAGGGGGTGAAGGCGCCGGTGTCGATTGCGGCGGTGGCGGTGACGACCTTGAAGGTGGACCCGGGGGCGTACCCGTACTGGGTGGCGCGGTTGACGAGCGGCGCGCCGCTGCTGTCGGCGAGCAGCCGGTGGTAGGCGGCGGGGGAGCGCATGGCGTTGGGGTCGAAGCTCGGCTGCGACGCCATCACGCGGACGGCCCCGGTGCGGGGGTCGAGGGCGACGACGGCGCCTTCGTGGGCGCCGAGCGCTTCGATCGCGGTGCGCTGGGCGAGTGGGTCGAGCGTGGTGACGACCTCGTCGCCGCGGTTGCTGCGCCCCTGGAGCTGGTCGAGGATCGTCTGGAGGTTGCTCTGGCTCTGGCCGCTGAGGGGGGCGTTGCGGTAGCGCTCCAGGCCCGAGCGGGCGAGGTCGACGTAGGAGTAGCCGATCGCGTGGGCGAACTCTTCGCCGGTGGGGTAGACCCGTTCGTAGACCCCTCCCGCCCGGCGGACGCTGCGCGCGAGCACGGTGCCGTCGGCGGCGAGGATGCGGCCGCGTTCGATGCGCTCCTGCTCGATCTGGGCGCGCGCGTTGAGCGGGTTTTCGCGCAGCGAGGAGGCCTGGAAGATGGTCCAGCGCGAGGTGAATGCGATCAGCAGAGCGAACAGCAGCACGGTGAACCCGTACAACCGGACGATCGGCCGGTTCATCGCGGGCGGCGGGTCATTCGCTGAGCTCTCCCAATTCCAGGCTGCGCACGAGCGAGCCGGCGTCGCCTTCGGAGCGCAGGGCGTGGTCGAGCAGGTTGTGGCGCTGGCGAGCGGCGAGCGTAGCGGCGCCGACGCCGGAGACGTAGAAGCTGCTGTACAGCTTGATCCCCCCGGGGAGCTCGTAGGGGAGCCCCTGGTACATCGTGACCAGGCCCCGGTTGTCGGTCCCGATGAAATACACCGACTGCACCGCGATGTAGGCCCCGGCGAGCAGCAGTCCGACGACGGTGAGGGCGACGAGCGCTCCAAGCAGACGCATATGGCGCCGGCCGCGGGGCGCGGTGGCGGTTGATCCGGTGCCCTCCCGCCCGGGCTCGGGGATCTGTGCGGGGGAGCGCGGGCGGCGGACAACGACCGGCGCGGCGACTCGAGCCCCGCCCGTGGCGACGGGCGAGCGGAGCTGCACCGAGGAGGTCGTGACGTCGGGGGGGTCGCGATCGGCGGCTGGGCTCTCGACGAGGCTGCGGACGACGGTCGGCGCGACGGCGACGGTGGCGTGCTGGCGGGTCTGTGCTCCGTCGGGCGGGAGGCCCGCCCCCCCGAGATCGACGTCCTCCAGCCGCAGGAGGATCACGGTGATGTTGTCGCGCCCGCCGGCGCGGTTGGCCTCGGCGATCAGGGCCTCGCCGGCGTCGCGCAGGCGGGGGTTGGCGCGCAGCAGCTCGGCGACGCGGGCTTCGGGGACCATCGAGGTGAGGCCGTCGCTGCACAGCAGGTAGATATCGCCGGGGCGGGCCCCGAACGAGCGGGTGTCGACGTCGACGGTCTCCTCGGGCCCGAGAGCACGGGTGATGATCGAGCGCTGCGGGTGCTCTTCGGCTTCCGCGGGCGTAAGGCGGCCCTCGCGGATCAGCTCGTCGACGAGCGAGTGGTCGTCGGTGAGGCGCAGGAGCTCGCCGTCGCGCAGGCAGTAGGCGCGGCTGTCGCCGACGTGGGCGATGGCGACGTCGTGCTCGCCGACGTAGACGGCGGTGAGCGTAGTGCCCATGCCGGCCTGCTCGGCGTTGCTCTGGGAGAGCTCGTGGATGTGGGCGTTGGCGGCGCGGGCGTTGGCGGCGAGGCCGTCCTCTGGAGTGGAGGCGTCGGGGAGGCCGTCGTGGAACGATTCGACGGCGATCCGCGAGGCGACCTCGCCGGCCTGGGCGCCGCCCATGCCGTCGGCGACGACGAACAGCGGCGAGCGCGCGAGCAGGGCGTCCTCGTTGGCGCGGCGCTGGAGGCCGGTGTCGGTGGCGGAGTAGTGCTCGCTGACGCGCAGCATCTCAATCGACCTCGAACACGAATTCGCTCTCGCCGATCCGCAGATGATCGCCGGGATGCAGGGGACGGGGGGTGTCGAGCAGCTCCTCGTTGAGGTAGGTGCCGTTGGTGGAGCGCAGATCCTCGAACACGACGGCGCCGCCCTGCCGGTAGATGCGGGCGTGGCTGGAGGAGGCGAAGGGGTCCTGCAGACGGATCTCGGCGCGGTCGCCGCGGCCGAGGACGAGGTCGCCGTCGAGGTCATAGATCATTCCGGGGTCGTGCCCGGGGGCGCGCGCGACGACCAGGCGCGGGGCCTGCTCGGCGACGTCGAGGCGACCGCGGCCGGAGGCCGAGTACATGCCGGTGGCATCGGGGGGGATCGCGGCGGCCGAGTCCTGAGCGCCGACTCGACCCGATCCGGCGTGGGCGGCGCCGGCGGGTCCGGGACTCCAATCGGTCGCGCGGCTCCCGCGGAGGTCCTTCAGGGCGCTGCGGGCGACCCACAGCAGGAACAGGTACATGACGGCGAGGAAGCCGAACTTGAGCGCGACGGAGACCGGCTCCAAGGTCGTCATCGTGGCTAGGGCGGGAAGCTCGGGCGCGGTATCGGGGGCGGGGCGGAAGCTGGGGCGCGATCGGGCTGCCGGGGCGGTCATCTCAATTCGAACGCGATCTCAGTGCTGCCGAGCTCGATGCGGTCTCCGAGACGGACGGGATGGGGGCCATGGATCGACTCGCCGTTGATGCGGACGCCGTTGGTGGAGCCGAGATCCTCGATCGTCCAGCCGTTCGGCGTGGGGCTGAGGTGGGCGTGGCGGCGCGAGATCCCGGCGTCTTCGAGGACGATGTCGCAGTCGCGGCCGCGACCGATCACGGCACCGGCGGGCGCGACCAGCAGGCGGCGTCCGGCGACGAGCAGCAGCGCGCGCGGGGGGGGCGCTCCGCGGACCTGTTCCAGCGGCTCGCGCAGGCGCCGGGAGGTGCTGTAGATCATCGTCTGCCCGTGCTCGTCGCGGTCGGCCTCGGCGACGGAGTCCCGGTCGTCTGGCTCGTCGCGCCGGTGGCGCTGGTCGGACTCGTCGTCGTAGCCGGGCGGGCGGACGAGCCGGGCCTGGATGCCAAACTCGCCGAGCGAGAGGTCGTCGTCGGTGTGGAAGGCGATCTGCGGCGAGGAGACCAGCGTGAGCTGCTCGCGGCGGGCGTGCTCGAGCAGGTAGGCGCAGAGCTCGTCGATGAGATCGTCCTCGACGCCGTCGTAGCGGGCGCGGTCGGGCGGCGAGAGCCAGACGGCGTACTCGTTGGGGACGTAGACGCGCGATACGGAGGTGGTGCGATGCTCGTCCATCTCGCGGGCGAGCTTGCGCGCGAGCTCGATCGGGCGGACCTCGGAGCGGAAGACGCGCCCGAAGGCGCCCTCGACGAGTGAGGCGAGTGTGGTCTCGATGGTCTTCAGTGGGTTCACGGGTTGTGACGGCTGGGGATGGCCATCCGTGAAAGCGACACGACCGGCATCCGGCCTTCAAGCCTCCCGCACGACCATGAGGCCATGCTAAGTGATCGACTGGCCCACCCGCCCGCGAAACGCGCGCGCGGCGACGGCGAGCACGGCGCCGAGGGCGGCGCCGAGCAGAGCTTCGCGCGGGACGGCCTGGGCGCCACGGGGGTGCAGGCCACCGTCGAGCATCAGGGTGGCGGCGGCGAGGGCGGTGGCCCAGACGATCGCCGCGAGGGCGTCGAGCACGGCGTTGGTGCCGCGGACGACCCAGGGCAGCAGCGTGGCGGCGAGCGCCCAGAGGGCGGCGCCGAGCGCGAGTCCGAGGCTCAGCGGGGGAGCGATGGGATGCACGGCGGCAGCGGACGGGAGGCGCGCGGCGAGCGCGAGCCACCAGCAGCCGAGCGCCCCGAGCAGGGCGCGCGTACGCCAGCGGGCGGACTGGCCGGCGAGCGCGGGGAAGGCCCCGGCGAGGCCGGCGAGGCCAAGCAGCGGCGCGAGGCCGGCGGCGAGCCACTGCGGACCGGGCCGCCGGACGAGCGCGACGATCGGCAGCGCGGCGCCGAGCGCGAGCAGCGCGACGTCGGGACGCCCGGCGCCGAGCTGCCAGGCGGACAGCGCGAGCGCCCCGGTCATCCAGACGGCGCGCGGGAGGGTCAGCCAGCGGCCGCGGCGGAGCGGCGGCGGCTCGTCGGGCTCCCCCTGCCACGCCTGGAGAGCCGGGACGGCGTGGCGGGTCTCGGCCGGGTGCTCGGGTTGGGCCGGCCCATACGGGCCGGCCGGGGGGCGGCGAACGGGCGGGAGGGCTGTCGTGGCGGCGTGGCGCCGCCGCAGCGTCGGGCGCTCGACGGGGATGTCGAGGGCGTGGTCCTCGGGGACGTCCTGGAGTGCGCGGCGCAGGGCGTAGCACAGCTCGGCGAGCGTGCCGCGGTCCTCGGGCTCGGGGGCGAGCGCGGCATCGACGGCGCGCGCGAGCGGGCGGGGGAGGTCGCGGCGGCGGCGCTGCAGCGGCTCCAACGGGCGGCCGATGCGCCGGACGGTGGCGGCGGGGGTGGGGCCGCGGACGGGGTTGACGCCGGTGAGCGCCTCATAGAGGACGAGCGCGAGCGAGTAGAGGTCGGCGGGGGGGCCGGCGGCGCGCCCGTCGCTCTGCTCGGGGGCCATGTAGGCGAGGGTGCCGACGACGTCCCCGGTACGGGTGAGGGCATCCTCGCCGGCGAGGCGGGCGCCGCCGAAGTCGGTGAGCTTGGCGGTCCCGACCGGCGCCGACCGACTCGATTGCTCCCCGCCGGCCCATTCGTCGAGCTCACCCGATTCCGGTCGGTCCTGCCGGCCCGATCGACTCGGTTGCGGGACGAGGACGTTCTGGGGCTTGACGTCGCGGTGGACGACGCCGCGGGCGTGGGCGTGCTCGAGGGCGTCGCCGATGGCGACGCCGATCCGCAGGATCTCGGCGTCGGAGAGCTCGTCGGCGGCGATCAGCTGCGCGAGGGTGGGGCCGTGGACGAGCTCGGAGATCAGGTAGAAGGCGTCGTCGTCGTCGCAGGCCTCGTAGAGGGCGACGATCGCGGGGTGGGCGAGGCGGGCGGCGGCGAGCGCCTCGCGGGTCGCGCGCTCGCGCTCCTCGCCGTCGGGCAGCGGGATGCGCTTGACGGCGACGTCGCGGTGCAGGAGCTCGTCGTGGGCGCGCCAGACGACTCCGAAGCCGCCGGCCCCGAGACGTTCGGACAAGCGGTAGCGACCGAGCACGAGCGGGCGGTCGCGGGCGGTCGCGACGAGGGTGTCGTAGCGGTGCACCGAGCCTGCGTTCGCCGGGTCGCGCGCGGTCCCCTGCCGCCGGCAGGCAGGAAAAGGCGCAGTGACCGAGAAGTTGCAGGGTCGTAGGAGGCGGGCGCGGTCATACTGGGGCGCTTGCACTGGAATTCCTGCAAGGAGCCAGCTTTTGTCGTTCTTCGACGATGATGGAGAGGCCCGCCCGCCCACGGCCCGCCCGCCCGTGTCGCGGCCCGCGGCGACGACGGCGCGCACGCGCACCCAGCCGCGGAGATTTGGCGGACCCACCCGCCCCGGCGGACCCGCCCGCCCGGGGGGCTCATCAAATCGATCGCCATGCCCTGATGGTGCGCCGGCGGATCGCAGTCGGGGTGGGGCTGGCGGCGCTGATCGTGGTCGCGCTGCTGGTGAAGAGCTGCATGAACAGCGGCCGCGAAGAAGCGCTGCGGGAATACAACCGCGACGCGGGGCGGCTGGTCGCGGAATCCGACCAGCAGGTGTCGCGTCCGTTCTTCGCGACGCTCGCCGGCGCGTCGGGCAAATCCCCGCTGACGGTGCAGAGCGCGATCGACGAACGGCGGGGACTCGCCCAGGAACAGGCGGGGCGCGCGAGGAGCCTGAGCGTGCCCGGAGAAATGGACGAGGCGCAGCGTTACCTGACGCTGGTGCTGGACCTGCGCGAAGAGGGGCTGGCGAAGATCGCGACGCTGGTGCGCACGGCGCTGGGCGGGCAGGGCAAGCGGGCGAGCACGCTGATCGCGGGCGACATGGAGATGTTCCTGACGTCCGACGTGATCTGGTCGCAGCGGACGGCGCCACTGATCCAGCAGACGCTGGCGGCGGACGGGATCCACGGGGAAGCGACGGCGGGGACGCAGTTCCTGCCGAACCTCGGGTGGCTTGACCCCGAAACGGTCCTCGGGCGCCTCACGGGCCAGTCGGCGAGCTCGGGGCAGAGCGGGACGCTGGCGCCGGGGACCCACGGCTCGGCGCTGACGGGGGTGAGCGTGGGCTCCACGACGCTGGAAGCGGAACCGGCGGTCAACCACATCGCGGGCGGGACGAACCCGACGTTCACGGTGAACGTCGAAGACTCGGGGAGCAACCCCGAGACGGATGTCAAGGTCGAAGTCGCGGTGACGGCGGGCGGCAAGCAGTACAAGGCCTCCAAGACAATCGAAAAGACCGAACCGGGGCAGACGGTGAGCGCGGACATCCCGGTCGAAGGCGTCCCCCAGGGGGTGGCGGCGCGGATCTCGGTCTACATCCAGCCGGTGCCGGGGGAGACGAACGTCGAAAACAACAAGGGCAGCTACCTGGCGGTATTTGGATAAGGCACCCACCCACGGCCCCTCCACCCCGCGGACCCGCCGACCCATCGACCCATCGACCCATCGACCCATCGACCCGATAGACCCCGGGGCCCATCCATCCCACGGCCTCGACCCCCGAGGACCCACCCTCTCGACGCGCTAGGTTTTGGTGCCCGCCCTCCCCATGCCCGCCCTCCCCGTGCCCACCGTCCCCGTGCCCACCGTCCCCGTTCCCGCGCTCACCCTGCCCGCGGCGATCCTACCCGCGACGTCGCTGACCGACACCCAGGGCATCGTGGCGCTGGCGGCCGCGGCGGTGGCGGTGGCGGCGCTGCTGGGGTGCGTGGCGCTGGCGGTGGCGGTGCGCCGTCTGCGGGCGGCGCAGCGGGTCGTGCTGGGCGATCAGCAGCGCGACGTGGTCGCCCATGCGGCGGCGCTGCAGGACGCCTTCGAGGATCTGCGGGGGTACGTGGGCGAAGTGGCAAAGCGCTTGGACGGGCGCCTGGCGGAGGCCGAGCTGGCGCTGCGGGGGACGATCGCGCACCGGTCGCTGGTGCGCTACGACGCGTACAACGAGCTGTCGGGACACCAGTCGATGTCGATCGCGCTGCTCGACGAGACGCACTCGGGGATCGTGCTGTCGTGCATCCACCACCGCGACCAGGCGCGGGTGTATGCGAAGCAGCTGCGCGCCGGCCACAGCGAGCTGGAGCTGTCGCCGGAGGAGGCGGAGGCGGTGCGCCTGGCGCTGGCCCCGGCGGCGGGCGGCGCCCCCGAGCCGCAGGCCTGATGGCGGCGCCGCCGAGCCGCGGGCCTGATGATCTGGCGGGGGCGCCGCGCGTGGGCTATCTGGGCCCGGAGGGGACGTTCACCGAGGAGGCGCTGCTGTCCAGCGCGCGGCCGGGTGCGGTGGAGCCGGTGGGGCTGGCGAGCATCTACGACACGGCGATGGCGGTCCGCGACGGCACGGTGCGCTGGGCGATCGTGCCGATCGAGAACTCGCTCGACGGGTCGGTAACGGTGACGCTGGATCTGCTCGCGGACGAGCGGGGCGACCTGGAGATCGTGGGCGAGGCGCTGCTGGCGGTCGAGCACTCGCTGATCGCGGCGGAGCGAGTGGCGTTGAGCGAGATCGAGACGGTGATCTCCCATCCGCAGGTCCCGGGCCAGTGCACGGGCCTGCTGCGCGGCGAGCTCGCGCACGCGCGCGTCGAGGCGGCGAGCTCGACGGCGGAGGCGGTGCGCGCGGTGGCGACCGAGGGCCGGCGCGAGCGGGCGGCGCTCGGGACGCGCCTGGCGGCGGAGATCTACGGTGCGACGGTGCTGCGCGAGGGCGTCCAGGATCGCGCCGACAACGTGACGCGCTTCGTGTGGCTGGCGCGGAGATCCCCGGACGCGTCTCCCACCCCGGCCCCGGGCGGGACCCCGCCCCCGGGGGCAGCCCCTGTGCCGACCGCAGACGGCGTACCGCCACCGCCAAGCACCCCAGCAGCGCCGCGACCCGCCCCCGGCGGGGCCTCCACGACCGACGGCCCTCCCTTGCGGGCGACGTCGGGCGGGGGGCGCTTCAAGACGTCGGTGGTGTTCTGGGGCCTGGGGGCGGACAGCCCGGGGTGGCTGGTGCGCTGCCTGGACGAATTCGCGCGGCGGGGGATCAACCTGACCAAGATCGAGTCGCGCCCGCGGCGGGCGCGGCTGGGGCACTACATGTTCTTCGTCGACCTCGAAGGGGCGCGCGGCGACGAGCGGGTGGCGCAAGCGCTGGAGGGTCTGGGGGCGGTCTGCGAAGAGGCGCGGATACTGGGCTCCTACCCGGCCGGCTGAGTGCCTCTCAATCGCGGGCCGACTGCGCGCCCTCGGTGGTGGCCGGTTGAGTGCCCTCCGTTATGAGCAAGTCGAGGGCAACGGTTGGGCGCCGATTGAGGCGGTCAGGGCGCGACCGGCTTCGGCGCGATGGGCGGGATCGCCGCTACACTGCGGCCGAACAGATGGATGCCACCGTTCCACCTGCCCCAGCACGGTCCGTGCCGCCCTCAGAGCACCGGCGGCGCGGGCCTGACAGTGGCCGGGTGCTCGTTCTGAACGCGACGTACGAGCCGATCAACGTGTGCACGGTGCGGCGGGCGGTGGTGCTGCTGCTGAAGGCGAAGGCCGAACTGCTGGAGCGGGGCCGGTGGGAGCTGCATTCGGAGAACACGACGCTGGCGCGGCCGGCGGTGATCCGGCTGGTGGCCTACGTGCACGTCCCGCGCGACATCCACAAGCGCAAGATCACGCGCCGCGCGGTGTTCGCGCGCGACGGGTGGACCTGCCAGTACTGCGGCTCGCGGGCGAACCTAACGGTGGACCATGTGATCCCGCGTTCGAAGGGCGGGCTATCGAGCTGGGACAACATCGTGGCGTCGTGCGCCCCGTGCAACCGCCGCAAGGGCGATCGGCTGCCGCGCCAGGCGGGGATGCACCCGCGGCGCATCCCGCGGGTCCCCCACGCGGAGGTCTTCATCCACGTGGCCAGCCCGACGATCCCGGTGGCGTGGCGGCAGTATCTGCCGCAGGCGGCATAAGCGAAGGGGCGCCGCGACCGACGCGACGCCCCTCGCAACTGCTCTGACTGGAATACCGAGCCGACCTGCGGATGCCGGAGGGACCAGAGCCGGCGGTCGTCTCGGGGTGTCCCGGGTTGGATTCCGCTGAGCGGTCCAGCCTCCCGACCTAGCGGCCGGTCACCTCCAGGGTCCCGCAAGAACTGTCATCTAACGTACGGACCACCTCCTTTCTCTGGTCCACGCAGAGTAGCGGACGGAGGGGACGTTGGGCAAGTGGGGTGGACGGCGCGCTCTGATTTGGCGGCAAGGAGCCGGGCACGGTGGTCTTGCCCGAGCCGGAGCGCCGGTGAGGATCAGAACGGGACTCTCGTCGGACGTGTGCATCTTGGAGTCGGTCACGTACTCACTCCTGGGTGTGCCGGATAAATCGCGTCCGCTGAGACTGACGCAGGTAGCCCGCAGCCTTCCAGAACGCCATCGCGGTGGGATCGTCCTCGATGACGATTGCCGTCAATCTCATAGCGCCCCGCTCCCGCAGGCGACTTTCGCCCTCCCTCAGCAACTCGGTGGCGAGGCCCCGCCGCCGCTGCTGAGGATGCACCACGAGCTTGTAGAAGCTGCCGCGCCATCCATCCCAGGCGGCAATCAGGGAACCGATCACCACGCCGCCGGACTCCGCGACAAGCAGTGCATCAGGGTCGTGGGCCATGAGGTGAGCGAGGCCATCGGAGGTGTCGCTCACACTCGATGGCCCGCCCGCAGCCTCCCACAAGGTCAACACGGAGCCGATATCCTGGGGGTTGGCTCTGCGGAGCACGCGCACCCTGGTCCAGCGCGTGGCGATCGGCTTGTTCTGGATGCGTCGGTGGTATTCCTCGATCATGACGCGGCGGGGATTGCGCCGGCAGATCATTCCGAACAAGTCCTCAAGCCCGCAGGGAGCAACCACCTCGATACTGTCGTCCGCCAGCAATCTGACTGCGACGGCGGTCGCGGTCTCCGGCCAAGTCGCCACGCCCTCAGCCGAGGAGGCGAGGGGCTCGACCTTGACGCCGAAGACCTGTGGATACCACAGATGCACAGCGGCCTGGTTCTTCACGTCCCACGGAATGTCGGGCGCCTGCGATCTCACAGCGTCGAGCACGCTCTGCTCACGATCGTCCCCCAGCGATACAGCGTCGAAGAACGCGAGGTCAATGTCCTTGGGGATCAACGGCTGCTGCGGATCGTGCAGGTGATCCCATACGAGGTCGCGGATCACTCCTCCCCCAATCAACCAGTCGGGCGGATCGACCCCCCGTGCTGCGCGCAGGGCACGCATCAAGATCGTCGAGGACCGGACCAACTCGATCAGACGCGACCGAAGGACATCCGGCTGGTCATTCATAGACGCACCCGCGCATCGAGCTACGGGCAGTCAGGAGCCGCTCGACGGGCGGTGGCTTCCTATTCCGGGCTCTCGCCATCCTCGTCGTCGTCGACCACGAGCGCGACGGCGCTGACGACGTCGTCGTCCTTGAGGTTCATCAGGCGCACCCCCTGGGAGGCGCGACCGTAACGGTTGATGCCGCGCACCGAGGTGCGCTGGACCATGCCGCCGGTGGAGATGAACAGCAGCTCCTCGTGCTCGCGCACCACCAGCGCGCCGGCGAGGGCGCCCTTGCGGTCGGTCAGCGCGATCGTCTTGACGCCCATCGCGCCGCGCTTGGTCTTGCGGTACTCGCCGACGTTGGTGCGCTTGCCGTAGCCGTTCTCGGTGACCACCAGCAGGTCCTGGTCGTCGCGGGCGACGTCCATCGCGAGTACGGAATTGCCTTTCTGCGACGAATTGCCTTTCTGCGACACGTTCATCCCGCGGACCCCCGCGGTGTCGCGGCCCATCGCGCGCACGTCTGACTCTCCGAAGCGTACCGCGTTGCCGTCGCGCGAGACCATCAGGATTTCGTCGTCCCCGCCGGTGCGCCTCACCGCGACGAGCTCGTCGTCGTCGTTGATCTTGATCGCGATGATCCCGTCGGCCTTGATCGGAGTGTTGTATGCGAGGAACTCCGTCTTCTTCACCATCCCCTTGCGGGTCGCGAAGATCAGGTACTTGCCCTCGGTGAAGTCGCGCGTCGAGAGCACCGACTGCACGCGCTCGCCCTCGCGCAGCGGCAGGATGTTGACCAGCGCGCGGCCCTTCGCGGTGCGCTGGGCCTCCGGCAGTTCGTACACCTTCGAGCGGTAGATCTTGCCGCGGTTGGTGATGAACAGCAGGTAGTCGTGGGTCGAGCAGATGAACAGGTGCTCGATGAAGTCGCCGTCCTTCATGTCCATCCCGGTGATCCCGCGCCCGCCGCGGTGCTGCTGGCGGTAGGTCGCCAGCGGCAGCGACTTGATGTAGCCGGTGTGGGTGATCGTGATCACCATCTGTTGATCGGCGATCAGGTCCTCGATGTCGATCTCGTCCTCGGAGTGCGTGATCTCCGAGCGGCGCTCGGCGCCGAAGCGCTCGCGTATCTCTGAGAGCTCCTCCTTGATGACCGCCAGCACGCGGCTCTCGTCGCCGAGGATCGCGCGCAGCTCCGCGATCCGCTCGGTCACGTCGGCGTGCTCCTGTTTGATCGAGTCCGCCTCCAGCGCCGTGAGCTGGGAGAGGCGTAGGTCGAGGATCGCCGTCGCCTGGATCGGGCTGAGCTGGAAGCGCTCCACGAGCTGCTCGCGTGCGCTGTCGCGGTCACGGGACGCGCGGATCAGCTCGATGATCGCGTCGAGGTGCTCCAGCGCGATCAGCAGCCCTTCGAGGATGTGCGCCCGCGCCTCCTTCTCGGACAGCTCGTGCTTGGTTCGCCGCACGATCACCTCGCGCTGGTGGGCCACGTAGTTGTGGATCACCGCGCGCAGGTTCAGCGTCCGGGGGACGTTGTCCACGAGCGCGACCATGTTCACCCCGAACGTGCTCTGCATCGGTGTGTGCTTGTAGAGCTTGTTCAGCACCACCTTGGGGATCGCGTCGCGCTTGAGCTCGATCACGAGGCGCATCCCACGCTTGTCGGACTCGTCGCGCAGGTCGGAGATCTCGGCGATCCGTTTGTCGCGGACGAGGTCGGCGATCTTCTCGATCAGATTCCCGGGGCCGCCCTTCTTGACCATGAACGGCAGCTCGGTCACAACAATCGCCTCCTTGCCGTGGCTGAGCGGCTCGATGTGGGCGCGCGCCTGCACACGCACGCGGCCGCGGCCGGTCTCATACGCATCCCTGATGCCGGCGCGGCCGAGGATGATCCCGCCGGTCGGGAAGTCGGGTCCCTTGATGTGGCGCATCAGGCCCTCGACCTCGACGTCGGGGTCGTCGATGTAGGCGACGGTCGCGTCGATCACCTCGCGCAGGTTGTGCGGCGGGATGTTCGTGGCCATCCCGACAGCGATCCCGGAGGAGCCGTTGACGAGCAGGTTGGGGAAGCGCGCCGGAAGTACCAACGGTTCGCGCTTAGAGCCGTCGTAGTTGGGCGTGAAATCGACGGTGTCCATGTCGAGATCGCGCAGCATCTCAATGGCAATACGAGACAGTCGTGCCTCTGTATATCTCATGGCGGCTGCCGGGTCGTCGTCGACCGAGCCGAAATTGCCCTGCCCATCGACGAGCTCGTTGCGCATCGAGAACTCCTGCGCCATTCGGACGAGCGTGTCGTAGATCGCCGAGTCCCCGTGCGGGTGGTACTTGCCCATCACCTCCCCGACGATCAGAGCGCACTTCGAGTAAGAACGGGTGGGGCTGAGCCCAAGCTCGTTCATCGCATACAGCACCCGCCGGTGCACCGGCTTCAGCCCGTCGCGCACGTCGGGCAGCGCACGGCCGACGATCACCGACATCGCATAGTCGAGGTACGCGGTGCGCATCTCCTCCTCGAGCGCCCGCGGCTCTACATTCCCGCCGCCGATCACATCAGCAGATGCCATCCCTCACCTCCCTAGACATCGAGATTTACGACGGCGCGTGCGTTGTCCTCGATGAACGCTCTCCGCGGCTCGACCTGGTCGCCCATCAGCATCGAGAAGATCCTGTCGGCGGAGGCGGCGTCCTCAAGTGTGACCTGCGCCAGCGTGCGTGACTGGGGCGCCATCGTGGTTTCGCCGAGCTGCTCGGCGTTCATCTCGCCCAGCCCCTTGAAGCGCTGGAGTTTGACGCCCTTCTGCACCACGGTCATCACGGCCAGGCGCAGCGCCTCGAACGACGCGGCGCCCTCGCGGGCGTCGCCGAGGCGCACCTCGAACGCGGGGGCACCGGCGAGCTCGATCAGCTGCTTGTGCACCGCGGCCAGCTGGCGATACTCCTGCGAGTCGAACAGGCTGCGCTTGATGCGGTGGGTGCGAGCGAAGCCGGTGCGCGCCTCCACGGCCTTGACGCGCAGCTCCAGCGGGTCCTGCTCGACCAGCTCGGTCGTGTGCGTCTCGCCCTCCTGCCCTTTGCGCGAGAGCAGCTCGATCGCCTGCTCGGCGCTCATCGCCTGCTCGCTCAACAGCGCCGACTCCTCCAGGAACTGGACCATGTCATGGCCGTGTGCCGCGCGCAGCGAGGAGGCCCAGCCTTCGTACTGTTTGAGCAGGCGCGCGAAGCGCTGCCAGCGGTTGTCGGTCAGCTTGAACTGGGTGCCGTGGCGGTCGAAGATGTTAATTTTCTCCCACTTGTCCGACAGCAGGATCTCCTCCAGCTCGGAGTCCTTCTCGATGTAGCGCTCGCGCGAGCCCTGCTTGAGCTTGTACAGCGGGGGCTTGGCGATGTACACGTAGCCAGCCTCGATCAGCTCCTGCATCTCGCGGAACAAAAGTGTCAAAACAAGCGTCCTGATGTGCGCTCCATCGACGTCAGCGTCTGTCATCAAAACCACCTTGTGATACCGCGCGTTCTCAAGGTTGAACTCATCGCGCACCCCGGTCCCGATCGCGGTGATCAGCGCCTGGATCTCGGTGTTCTGCAGGACCTTGTCGATGCGGCTCTTCTCGACGTTGAGAATCTTGCCGCGCAGCGGCAGCACCGCCTGGGTGTTGCGGTCGCGGCCCTGCTTGGCCGAGCCTCCCGCGGAGTCGCCCTCGACGACGAACAGCTCCGCCAGCGACGGGTCCTTGACCGAACAGTCCGCGAGCTTGCCCGGCAGCGTCGAGTTCTCCAGCGCCGACTTGCGCCGCGTCAGGTCGCGCGCCTTGCGCGCCGCCTCGCGGGCGCGCTGGGCCTGCACCGACTTCATGATCACCGCGCGCGCCTCGCTGGGGTTCTCCTCGAGGAACTCGGCGAGGCCGGCGTTGACGATCGACTCCACGAAGCCCGCCATCCCGGGGTTGCCGAGCTTGGTCTTGGTCTGCCCCTCGAACTGGGGGTCGCGGAGCTTGACTGAGACCACCGCCGTCAGCCCCTCGCGGGCGTCCTCGCCGGTCAGGTTGTCGTCTTTCTCCTTGAGCAGGCCGTGGTCGCGGGCGTACTTGTTCAGCGTGCGCGTCAGCGCCGAGCGAAAGCCCGACAGGTGGCTGCCGCCCTCGCGCGTTGAGATGTTGTTGGCGAATGAGTGAATCGACTCCTGGTAGGAGGAGTTCCACTGCATCGCGACCTCCACCGCGCCCTCGTCGCTCTCCCCGGCGAAGAAGATCACCTTGCGATGGACCGTGTCCTTGTTCTCGTTCAGATAGGACACGAAGTCCTCGATCCCGCCCTCGTAGCAGAACTGCGCCGAGTGGCCCTCCCCGCGCTCGTCGACGATCGCGATCTTCAATCCGCGCGTCAGAAACGCCGTCTCGCGCAGGCGCTCCTCCAGGGTGTGGAAGTCGAAGTCCAGCGACTCGAAGATGTCGGCGTCGGGCAGGAACGTCACGGTCGTCCCGGTCGGGGCGTCCTTGGCGAGCTTCTCGCCCTTGCGCAGCTCCCCCTGGGAGGCGCCGCGGGAGTACTCCTGCGACCAGTGGAAGCCGTCGCGGCGGATCTCCACGCGCAACTGTTCGGAGAGGGCGTTGACGACCGACACCCCCACACCGTGCAGACCGCCGGAGACCTTGTAGCCGCCGCCTTCGCCGAACTTCCCGCCGGAGTGCAGCACGGTGAGCACAACCTCGACAGCCGGGCGTCCCTCCTTCTCCATCTTCGCCACCGGGATCCCCCGGCCGTCGTCGACGACGGTGACGGAGTTGTCGGGGTGGATCGTCACCGAGACCTCGCCACAGAAGCCCGCCAGGGCCTCGTCGACGGAGTTGTCGACGACCTCGTAGACGAGATGATGCAGCCCCATGACGCCGGTCGAGCCGATGTACATGCCGGGGCGCTTGCGAACCGCCTCCAGGCCCTCCAGCACGGTTATGTCCTGGGCGTCGTAGCTGGACTCGGCGCCCACCGACGGGTCGGACGCCCCGTGCTCGGGATCGGTGCGTCCGTTCGTGCTGTCGTTGCCTGCGGCCAAATGGGCCTCCAATGACGTGAGAAAGCCCCGGATTCCCGAGTGCGAAGACCGCGGGCCGGGGCACAAGGCTTATGCCCATGACGATAGCACAGGCACCCCCCCTCTCCGGTCGTCGACAGCGCCTAAATGCCTGCAAACACTGGAAAAATGTACATCTGCAAGCCCTTCACGGAGAGGTCCGGTCGCGGTCACCGGATCGGGGGGCAGGGCCCTGAGCGGCCAGAAACTCGCGGATGTAGCGATTTACGAGCTCGGGGTGCTGCTCGGCGATCCAATGCGTCCCGTCCTGCACCGGCCGGAATGTCAGGTTGCGAACGAAGTGCTCGAGGCCGGCGTGGGAGGCGGGTCTGACGTATGGGTCTGCCTGCGGGTAGATGACCATCGTTGGGACATCGACGTACAGGGGTGCGACGTCTGGGGTGTAGTTGCCGCGGCCGGGGGTGCCGTCTCGATCGGGCGGCGCGATCCCCTCGACCTCATACCAGTGCAGCGCCGACTCGATCGCCCGCGGAACACGCCACGAGCGCCGGTAGGCCTCGCGATCCTCCTCGGTGAAGAAGGGGTGATCGAGCGCCCGCTCGAGCGCTGCGAAGTCGTTGGCGGTGATCGCCTCGATCGCATCCGGGCGGCGTAGACCGAGGAGATACTGGCTGGCCTGGATCTGCTCATCGTCCTCGCGTTGCGCACGATCCAGGACACCGGGGTGGGCGCCGCCGAGGCTGATCAGCGCTTGGAGCATCTCCGGGTAGTGGAGCGCGAATGACCATGCCACGAGGCTGCCCCAGTCGTGGCCGACGAGCACGAAGCGGTCGTACCCGAGGTGCTCGACGAGGGCGCGTAGATCCTCGACCGCGGGCCAGACCCCATAGCTGTGAACGCCCTCCGGCTTGGACGAGAGGTTGTAGCCTCGCTGGTCGGGAGCAACGGCGAGGTGGTCGGCGCCGAACTCCGCCAACTGGCTGCGGAAGGCATGGTGGAACTGGGGGAAGCCGTGCAGGAAGACGACCAGTGGCCCCGTGCCTGCATGGGCGTAGTGCAACTCGATCCCGTTCACAGCCGCGGTCCTGTACTGGATGTCTGTGTCGTCGGAATGCACGGGCGCCGTGACCCCTCAAACCGTTGACGCGTCGGCTCGGGCAGAGCCGACGGCGGTTTGATCATCGGTGTCGGTCATGGGCGGATCATCCCACTAGACCGTTGGCGTGCCGTTGGCGTCTCGTCGTCCGTGGCGAGGACGACGAGCAGCTCGTCAAGCTCGGGCGCGAGCACATGCAGGCCAACCATCCGTGATCGCCGCGGCGATCACCGTCGAGGAGCTGCTCCAGATGGCCGAGGAGGAATGAGACCAGGAGCCGTCAGCTCGCCATCCGGAGGTCCCGCGCCGACTGTCTTGGACGCTGCCGCGATCTCGCCGCGGAGCGTCTTCAACGCGGCGACGTAGATCTCCGAGAACGTCGGGAACGGCTGGATCGTGTCGGCGAGAACGTCGAGTGAGATGTGGGCGCGGATCGCGAGCGTCGCCTGCTGCAGCCACTCGCCCGCCTCCGGGCCGAGCGCGTAGGCGCCCGTCAGCCGCTCGCCGTCGCTGAGCAACGTCAGGAAGCCGTTGCCGTCGGCGTAGGCGCGCGTGTAGGTGGCGGTCTTCGCCACCCCCGACAGCGGGACCATCGCGCTGAAACGGCCCGCCGAAGCGCCCACCGCCGCGGCTTGAGGGTCCGTGTAGACGACGCGCGGAACGGACTCGTAGTTGGCCTTTCGCGGCTGGCCGAGGATGTTCGCGGCGACCACCTCACCCTGGTACTTGCCGACATGGGTCAGCGGGAAAAGGCCGTTCACGTCACCTACCGCCCACAGACCCTCCGCGGCACGCAGGTGCGCGTCGACCGGGACTCCGTGCGCGTCCGGCTCGACGCCGACCGTCTCCAGGCCGATCCCGAGTACTCGCGGACGCCTGCCGGTGGCAACGAGCAGCCGGTCGCCGCGAAGCTCGCGCCCGTCGTCGAGCTCGAGGACGTACTCCTCGCCCTCCTGTCGGGCAGCGGCCGCGTTCGCGGACAGGACGAGCTCGATGCCTTCCCCGTGCAGAACCTCGCCGAGTGCCTCCCCCAGCGGCGCCGGCTCCCTCGCGAGCACGTGCTCGGCCATGTCGATCACCACCGCCTCGCCGCCGAGCCGGCGAACTGCTTGGGCCATCTCCACCCCGACCGGCCCGCCACCGAGGATCAGCAGACGGCGCGGAATGGCCTTCATCGATGTCACCTCGCGGCTGCTCCAAACCCCGTCGAGCTCGCGCAAGCCCGCTACCGGCGGCACGACCGGATCGGCGCCGTTCGCGAGGACCACGTGGTCGGCGGTGTGTCGCACGCCGTCGACTTCGACGATACCCGGGCCGGCGAGCCGTCCGCTGCCCCGCAGCAGGTCGATGCCCCGATCGGCCAACCAGCGCTCCTGTCCGGCATCGGAGTAGTCAGAGACCGCGAAGTCCCGCCAGGCGAGCGCCGCCTCGATGTCCACCTCGGCGCTCGCGGCCGCCTCGCGCGCGCCGTGGACCGCCTCGCCCGGCCGCAGGAGCGTCTTCGAGGGGATGCAGGCCCAGTACGAGCACTCGCCTCCCACGAGCTCGCGCTCGACGATCGCCACGCGCAGCCCGCCCTCCGCCAAGGCGCCTGCACAGTGCTCGCCCGGCGAGCCGCCGCCGAGCACGATCACGTCATAGTCGCTGCTCATGTCGGCAGCTCCTCGCCGGCGACTGCGGTGCGATGGAAATCGGCACGAGCCCTTTCCTGGGTGCTCCGGAACAATGCTTCGACGAAGGATGCTCCCTCGTGGTTCGCGAACATTCTTGCTCTCATCGGCGCGGAAGTCAAGTCCTCCAGGCAAGTCCGGCGGTCAGCGACCACCCCATCCGTTCCAGGGGACTCCTAGGGAGGGCGCACCAGGAAGACGGCGGCCTAACTCCGGCGTACCGTTACTCGATACGTACTTCAGGACGGAAGCGGGCGGCGAACGCGCGGCGCGGCGTCCGGGCGGCGAACGCGGCATCGGACCAGGGACACACACAGGCGCGATGCGGGGTGTGTAGCGTGACTATTGAGTCAATCCCAACAACGGAGGTCAGTATGAGCACCACCGACGAGCGGATGGTCTTGGCCCACTTCATCGTTTCGGATGATGTCGAGCGTTCCCGCCGCTTTTACACCGAAGTACTGGGCGGCAGGACCGTCATTTCGGGGGAGGCGGGCGACGAGGTGACGTACGTAGCGCTAGCCAACAGCTGGATCATCATCAACGTCGGTGGGGGTCCGACTGACGACAAGCCGACCGTCACGCTAGAGGCGCAGCCCGACCCAGATCGGGTGAGCAGCTTCCTCAACATCCGGGTTGCGGACATCCAAGCTGTGTACGCGGAATGGAGCGCGCGGGGCGCCCAATTCCTAACGCCGCCCAAGCAGCACGAGACCGAGATACGCTGCTACATCCGCGATCCCGACGGCTATCTGATCGAGGTGGGTCAAACGACGCTGGCCAGGGGTTGGCGTCCACCCACATCCGCGCCCGCGTGAGCCGCAGCGAGCTCGCTGTCTCCTCGACATCGACGAGCCCCCGACGTTGGCGTCTTGCCGGTAGCTGCGGGTTTTGCCTCGGCCTGCTCGAGTCCTGTGTCCGCTCGAGGTCTCGGCCGGCCCCACGAGCCTCAAGCTGGTTACTTCCCCCGGATAAAAGTGCGGGGTTAGGCGGCGAGGTGGAGGCCGCCGGGGGTGCGTTCGACGCCGACTGAGATTGCGACGGCGTCGAGGAGGCTGGCGGCGATGAAGCGTGTGGATCGGCTGTCGAGGTCTAGGAGTGCGGCGGCGGCTTGTCGGCGGTTGAGGCGGTGTTGGTCGCGTAGACGGACGAGCGCGTCGGCGAGCTTGGCTCGCTGTTGGGGTGTGTCGATCTGTTCTGCGACGGTGGTGAGGGCGTCCCAGCCCCAGTCGGGGTCGTCCCTGGAGATGGCTTCCTGCAGGCGTTTGAGGTCGGGGCCGATCAGCTTGGGCAGGCTGACAAGAAGCGAGAGGTCGATGAGGGGCACGTTCAGGAGTTGCTCCCAGAGGTGGTCCAGGGCTCTCTCGGAAAGGCCTTCCAGGTCGGCGGTGGCGTCGCGTGCGAGCAGTGCGACGTGGGCGCGCGCGAGCTGTTCCTCGGAGGGTCCGCGTTGCTGGCCGCAGCAGCGCTTGACCTTGCGATTTGAGCCGCATGGGCATGGGTCGTTGCGTCCTGGTCCGGGCATCACCGCCTCCTGTCTTCTCGGGTGTAGTGAGGGTCCCATCCGGGCCGGTCAGAACCCCCGGTCTGTCCGCTGTGTTGAGGACGATTGGCTTGCTCATGAATTGGTTGCCAACCCGGTGGAGGTGTGATGCTCACGCTGTGTGGCGGGCAGGTGGAGTGCTTGTGGGACGAGGTATTGCCGGTCAAGGCGCGGGAGCTGCCCGAGGATCTTGCTCGTCTGGATGTGGTGCTGTGCGATCCGCTGTTGCTCGGGCCGGTCGCGGCTGCATGGGAGCAGGACGCGCGGGATCGTGGGCGCCCTTCGATCTCGATGGCGAGCTTCGTTCGGTTGATGGTGATCAAGCAGCGCACGGGCTGGGGCTACGAAACGCTGGTGCGGGAGGTCTCAGACTCGTTGCACCTGCGGCGCTTCTGCCTGATCGCGCTCGATCAGCGTGTGCCGGAGGAGTCCACGGTCAGAAAGCTCGCCCGCCGGCTGGGAGCCGAGGTCGTGCAGGAGATCACCAGGGTGGTGATCTCCAAGGCCCAGCGCGAGACACGTTTTCGTGCGCGGGCGGCCAGGATCGACTCGACAGTCGTGGAAGCGGACATCCGCTATCCCTCCGACGCGATGCTCGCCTTGCAGGGCGTCAGGGCGCTGGCCCGCGAGGGCCGCAAGGTGACCGGGATGATCAAGGGCAACACAACACGGGTCAGGGATCGTTCGCGTTTGGTTGGGCGGGCTGTTCGTGCGATCACCCGGACACTCGCGCGCCGCACAGGCGATGCCAAAGCGGAAGTGATGAAGCTCAACGAGCAGGCCGGGCGAGTGATCGCCCGTTCGGTGAGAGAGGCCCAGCGGCTGATCGCTGGGGCGCGGGCATCGGCTCGCGGCCGTGGTGCCCAGGCCAAGCTCACAGCAGCGAGGAAGCTCGAGCAGCTCACCGCGCGCTGCCAGAAGGTCACAGAGCAGATCGACCGTCGCGCTCGCGGGCTGAAGATCACCGACAGGCTCGTCTCCTTGGCCGACCCCGACGCCCGGCCGATCCGCAAGGGCAAGCTCGGCAAGCCGACCGAGTTTGGGTATGTCGCGCAAATCTGCGAGGTGACCGAGAACACCCGAAAGGGCGCTCGTGGGTTCATCCTGCCCGCCGGGCACGCGCCGGGCAACCCCGCCGAGAACCGACTGTTGCCCCAAACCGCCCGCGAGCTCGAACATGCCGATATCCGGCTCAGAGAGATCGTCTGCGATGGTGGCTTCCAGGCCGGCCCCACGAAAGGCGCGTTCCCCGACCTCACCGACCGGCAGATCCAGCTCTCCGGCCACCACGAGCCCGGATCACGCAGAACACGCAAGCGCAGAGCCCGCTACCGAACCGGCATCGAGGGCCGGATCAGTCACCTCAAGCGCCGCTACGGGCTACGCCGAACCAGGCTGAAGGGCGATGACGGAATGAGAACCTGGACCGGATGGGCGATCCTCGCCTACGACCTCGACACCCTCGCCATCCGGGCCCGCTGAAACACTCCCACCAGCCCACCAACCAGGCAAACCCATGAATGAGCCTGACTCGGCCGCGCCCAACCGGACGCGGCCGTTTCAGTCCCCGGCATTTATCCGGGGCAAGTGATTAGCTCTGCGGCGTGCTTGGCGTACCCATCGGTGTAACCGCGTGCCTGTTCGACCTCGACGGGGTGCTGACGCAGACGGCCAAGGTGCACTCCGCCGCCTGGAAGCAGATGTTCGACGACTACTTGCGCAAGCGCGCCCGACGGACCGGCGAAGCCTTCGTCCCCTTCGATCCGATCCGCGAGTACGACCAATACGTCGACGGCAAGCCTCGCGATGACGGTGTACGAGCGTTTCTCGCCTCGCGCGGGGTGAAGCTGCCGGAGGGCGACCCGGATGACACGCCAGAGGCGGAGACGATCCACGGTCTTGGCAATCGCAAGAACGAGATCATGCTCAGACTGATCCGCCAGCAGGGCGTGCAGCCGTATGAGGGCTCTGTCCGCTACGTCAAAGCGGTCCAAGCGGCCGGGTTACGCCGCGCCGTGGTCTCCTCGAGCACCAACTGCCGCGAGGTTCTCGCCGCCGCTGGCATCGAGGACCTGTTCGAAGAGATCGTCGACGGCGTCCTCGCCGAGCGCGAGCAGCTCCAGGGCAAGCCTGCGCCGGACACATTTCTCGCGGGTGCCAAGGCGCTGGGCGTCCAGCCCGCTTGTGCGGCCGTGTTCGAGGACGCGTTGGCGGGCGTCGAGGCGGGGCGGGCGGGCCGCTTCGGCTTCGTGGTCGGGGTCGACCGAGTTGGGCAAGCCGATGCGTTGCGCGCCCACGGCGCCGACATCGTCGTGGACGATCTAGCCAAGCTGCTCCAGACGCCATGATCCAACATCAAGCTTTCTCCGTTGCGCCCTGGGTCGTGCGCGAGACGGAGCTCGACCTTGACAGGCTCGCGCAGACGGAGTCGATTTTCGCTCTGACCAACGGCCACATCGGCCTACGTGGAAACCTCGATGAGGGCGAGCCGTGCGGCTTGCCGGGCACCTACCTGGCCGGCTTCTACGAGAGCCGGCCGCTGCCCTATGCCGAGGCTGGCTACAGCGACCCGGAGGCCGGCGAGACGGTCATCAACGTGACCAACGGCAAGATCATCCGCCTGCTCGTGGAGGACGAGCCGTTTGACGTACGCTATGGCGAGTTGCGCCACCACGAACGGGTGCTGGATCTACGCGCCGGAGTGCTGCGCCGCACGCTGGAGTGGGTGTCTCCGACGGGGCGTTCGATACGGGTTTCCTCCACGCGCCTGGTCTCCTTCGCGCAGCGAGCGGTAGCGGCGATCCTGTACGAGGTCGAGGTACTCGACGGCAAGGCTCCGGTGGTCGTGCAGTCCGAGCTCGTCGCCAATGAGACACTGCCGCTCGCCGAGAACGATCCCCGCGCCGCGGCCGCGCTCGCCTCACCGTTGCGCTCTGAGTTCTTTGGCGAGCGCGACACGCGGCTGATCCTGGAGCATTCGACGCGCGCGAGCGGGCTGACGATGGCCGCCGCGATGGATCATGTTGTCGAAGGGCCGCCGGGCACCCGGTCAACCGCGGAAAGCTTCGAGGATGTCGGTCGCCTGCTCGTGAGTGCGGACCTGGTGTCGGGAGGGCCTCTGCGCCTGGTCAAGTTCCTCGCCTACGGATGGTCGAGCAAGCGTTCGGCCCCGGCGATCGTCGACCAGGTGGCGGCTGCGCTGGCGGAGGCGCGACATCGCGGCTGGGACGGTCTCCTCGCCGACCAACGCGCATACCTCGACGACTTCTGGGATCGCGCTGACGTCGAGATCGACGGTGACTCCGAGTTGCAACTGGCAGTTCGCTTCGGACTCTTCCACGCACTCCAAGCCGGCGCCAGGGCTGAGCAGCGAGCGATCGCCGCGAAGGGCCTGACCGGACCGGGTTACGACGGCCATGCGTTCTGGGATACGGAGATCTTCGTCCTACCGGTGCTGACGTACACGGCTCCGCACGCCGCGCGCGATGCCCTGCGCTGGCGCTATCTCACGCTCGAGCTCGCACAGGAACGAGCTGCCTCGCTCGGACTGAAAGGCGCCGCGTTTGCGTGGCGGACGATCAGCGGACAGGAGTGCTCAGGGTATTGGCCCGCAGGTACGGCGGCTTTCCACATCAACGCCGACATTGCCGACGCCATCATCCGTTATGAGGCGGCCAGCGATGACGATGAGGAGTTCGCGACCGGCGTCGGCCTGGAGCTGCTGATCGAGACGGCTCGGCTGTGGCTCTCGTTGGGCCACCACAATGCTGCCGGCCGCTTCCGGATCGATGGCGTGACCGGCCCCGACGAGTACAGCGCAATCGCTGACAACAATGTCTACACGAGCCTGATGGCCGAGCGCAACCTGCGCGAGGCCTTCGAATGCGCCAAGCGCCATCCCCAGCGCGCCGCTGAGCTCGGAGTCGACGACGAGGAGGCCGCCGCCTGGCGTGACGCCGCGCAGGCGATGCTCATCCCCTACGACAAGGAGCTGGGAGTCCACCCTCAAGCCGAGGCGTTCACCGATCACGAGATCTGGGACTTCGACGCGACCGCCCTGGAGCAGTATCCGCTGCTGCTGCACTTCCCCTACTTCGACCTTTATCGCAAGCAGGTGGTCAAGCAGGCCGACCTGGTGCTCGCGCTGCATCTACGCGGGGACGTCTTTGGTGACGAGGAGAAGGCGCGCGACTTCGCCTACTACGAGCGGCTGACGGTTCGCGACTCCTCACTGTCGGCCTGCACCCAGGCGGTGATTGCCGCGGAGGTCGGCCACCTCGAGCTGGCCTACGACTACCTGAGCGAGGCCGCCCTCATCGATCTCGACGACCTCCAGCACAACACGCGCGACGGTCTGCACATCGCGTCGCTCGCGGGGACATGGATCGGCGCCGTCGCGGGGTTTGGAGGGATGCGAGACCACAACGGGATTCTGAGCTTCGCGCCCCGCCTACCGCAGGCGCTCACCCGGCTCACGTTCCGCCTCTGCTTCCGTGGGCGAAGGCTGCTGGTGGAGGTCGGTCCCGAGCAGGCGGCGTACTCGCTACTTCAGGGCGCCTCCCTGGAGATCGTCCATCACGGCGAGAAGACGACGGTTGACGGACAACGGCCGCAGACCTGCCCGATCCCTCCGGCACCCCCGCGCGATACCCCTAGACAGCCGCCCGGGCGCGCACCGAAGCGGCGAGGAGCGCCGTCATGAAGGACCACATCTGGCTCTGCGTCTCGGGACCGACAAGCTAAGATCGCGTCTGTTGACCAAGTCGCCCATCGACCAGCTACTCGGAGCCATCGACATGCTCGACGTGGCGGCGGTGATCGCGCTGATGGCGCCGAATTGCCAGATGCTGGCGGTAGACGGCCGCCGCGCCGATGGGACGGCCGCGGTGCGCGAGCTGCTTTCGGACTTTCTTGCGACGATACTTCAGACCACGCACCGAATCAGCGCGCAGTGGCACCAGGACGATGTCTGGATCGCCGAGGTAGAAGCGACCTACGAACTAAAGGATCGGGTGAGAATAAGGCGTCCGCGGGCATTCGTGTTGCGTGATGGACCAGACGGCTTCGTCGAGCTGCACGTCTACGGTGCGCATGAACGCCCCCTCGCCGATCATCGAACCGGCGAGGAGGGAATGCGAATCGGTGCGCGGTGGATACCACCGCTCTGAGGGGAGCGAGGTAGCCGCGTCACCTACCGTGTGAGCGTGCCCGAGGGAACACTGCAGCGCAGCTACGGCAAGGTCTTTGACCGGATGGCGGCCGAGTACGATCGGCACCGTCCGACCTATCCGGAGGAGCTGATCGATCTCGCCTGTGAGCTCGCCGGCCTCGAGCGCGGCGATGCGGTGCTCGAGATCGGTTGTGGGACCGGACAGCTGACCGGCGGCCTCCTGGCTCGGGGCTTGCGCGTCACGGCGATCGAGCCGGGCGCCCGGCTGGCAGGGCTCGCCCGGCAGCGCCTTGGAGGCACGGGCGAGCTGGAGCTTGTGAACGCGCGACTCGAGGACGCGCGCCTCCCCCGCGCGCACTTCCGGGCCGTCTTCTCGGCCTCCGCGATCCACTGGGTCGACCCCGATGTCGGCTGGCAGCGGGTGGCGGACGCGCTCGTGCTCGACGGGACGCTTGCGCTCATCCAGTACTTCGGACTGCAGGAGGCGCGCAGCACCGATGACCAGCACGCGCTGTTGAGCGCGACGACGTCGATCGCGCCAGAGATCACCGCGGGCTGGCCGCGTTATCGGGATCTCGAGACCACGCTCGCGGGTGTGCGCGAGCGCCACGCGAACATCTCGGAGGTGTGGGCCTGGCTTGGCGACTACGACCTGGCACGCGAGTACGCGGCCCAGCTGTTCGAGGACGCGCAGATCGCCGCGGTGCCGACGCTGATGGAGCACACGGCAGCCGAGCTCGACGCTCTGCTTGGCACGATGTCGTTCTGGTCACGCCTCTCATCTGAGCAGCAAGAGGCCATGGAGAGCGCGAATCGGACCCTGCACGAACAGCTCGGGCGGTCGATCCGCTCAAGCGTCGTCGCCTGTCTGGTAACAGCCCGGCGCCGGGATTCCGGATGAGGCGGACAGCAGCGCGCTTCAGCTCGGGCCGCGGACGGCTGAGATGTTGAGGCGGACGTAGTCCAGCGGCAGACGGACTCCCGCGACGACCGCGGCGGCGAACTGCGCGCGGCGCTCCTCGGGCAGGCGCTCAAGGTGCGCGGCGAGAATCGACGTGGGGACGAACGCGGCCACGTCCTGTGGATAGGTCGGGCGCTCCTCAAGCCAACATCGTGTCTCAGTGAACCCGGCGTTCCGCAGGCGCCGTTCGGTCTCTTGAGGTCCTGCGAAGACCCACGGCGACCAGCCCACGAGCTCCGGGGAGCTGTCACGGGCGACCTCCTCGATGACCTCGCGCACGCCATTGATGTTGCCCTCTCCTCCGCACTGAACCTCGAGCTTCCCGCCTGGTCGCAGCGCCTGCGCGAGCCGCACCCAGAGGCGATCGTGGTCTGCGACCCAGTGCAGCGTAGCCGTCGAGAGGATCGCATCGACAGGCTCGTCGGCGTCGAGGTCAAGCGCGTCCTGGCACCACACCTCGGCGCGGTCGCCGAGCCTGCGACGCGCGAGCGCGACCATGTCCGCCGACGCGTCCATGGCCAGTACGCGGCCACGTGGAACGAGCTCCAGCAGCGTCTCCGTCACTCGTCCGGTGCCGCAGCCGACGTCGAGCACGGTCGCGTCCTGAGCGATGCCCTCCAGCCGTGCGAGCACCTCTGAGGCCCACGCCTGCTGAGGCTCGCTCGACCGGTCATACGTGCCCGCGTCCCAGGGAGTTGCCATTACAGCGTCAGGCTACCGGCGAAGACTCCGTCAACCAGTCCACACAGCGGCGTGCTTCTGCTTCCGACCGGATTGCGAGCGTCTCAGCGGTCAGGGACGAGGCTTGCGCTCCGGACGAAGACGGGGTTCGGGTCGCGGTCACACACGCGCCGCTTTGAGCGGCGGTGGTGGGTCAGCCGGCCGGGGGGTCAGCCGGCCGGGGGCGTCGGGTGGACAGGGACTATGGTGGGCAGGTGAGCGATAGATATGTCCCAGCGGCTGGTCGTGCGATGCTCACGCCTCTCTACGACGCCATCAACGCGATTGCGATGCGGCAGGGGCGATGGCGTCCCCGGCTCGTCGAGCGAGCGGTCGGCTCTGGTGCTCCGACGCGGATCCTGGATCTCGGTTGTGGTACTGGCGAGATGGCGCTGGCGATCACTCGTGCTTCTCGAGCAATGACGCTTATCGGCATCGACGGCGATGCTCAGGTGCTGAGGCGAGCAGCCGAGAAGGCGCGGGCGGCGGGTGTCGAGCTTGAGCTCCACGAGGCGCTGGCCGATCGCATCCCGCTTGCGGACGCGGACGTCGATTGTGTGGTGAGCACACTGATGTTTCACCATCTCGGACCCGGGACGAAGCGTGCGGCGCTCGCTGAGGCGCGGCGTGTCCTCGCTCCCGGAGGACGGCTCTTGGTATGCGACGTAGGCCGCGCCAGCGATCCGATAATGCGTGCCGCGTTCTTTGCCGTGCAGCTACTCGATGGGTTTGCAAACACGCGCGAGCACGCGCGAGGCGCACTTCCCGACATTGTGTCGCACGCCGGATTCTCGGCCGTCACCGTGTTCGGCCGATACCGCACCGGCGGAGGCACACTCGATCTGATCGAAGCGCAGCGCTAGTGTCCTGTCGGATTGACTCGTTGGCAGTAGCGGCTGATCGCGTCGAGGATCTGCTCGGCGGTCTTGGTCCACACGCAGGGGCGCGGGTTCTCGTTTCAGGTCTCGATTCACTGGCGGATGTCGGCGTTCAGCGCACGGACGGAGCGGTGGGCACCGCGACGTAGGAGCTTTAGGGCGTATCTCAGTAGGTGGCTTCGGGGGTCGCGTGGTGGGCCTTCTTGAAAGCGATCAGGCCGCTAGCGAGCTGGAGGAGCGCGAGGTGGTTCTCCTCCTTCTTGGACCAGCGGATGAGGATTCCGCGGTTGCGGTTCAGCCAGGAGTGCGTGGCCTCGACGACCCAGCGCCTTGCACGCCAGCCGGGTGTGCGCGCCTTGAGTTTGATTTCCTCTCCCCGGGCACGGATATGCGGCGTGTAGCCGTGTTTGACGGCTAGTGGGGTGTCAGGCAACGTTCGCCGGGTTGACGGCGCCGAGGATTCGGGCATGACAGCGTTCGGGGCCGAGTCGGTGCCGGCAAACGTTGCCGGGGCCTCCACTAGGTCGTGCATCGGTGGGGAGTCATACCCACGATCGAGGCACAGGCCCTGTGGAGACTCTGGCGTCGGCTCGGGACGCTCGATCGGGATGCTCTGGAGGGTCGGCTCTAGCAGCGGCTGGTCGTTGCGGTTGGCACCGTCGTGCGCCAACCCGATCGGGACCCCCGCTCCCTCGCTGAGAACCGAACGCTTCGCCCCCCCTTGGCCCGGTCAGTGGGATTCGGGCCGGTCTTCGCGCCACCGAGAGGGGCCTTGGTCATCGCGCCATCGGCCGCCAGCCACGCCCAGTCGACCCCTACAACCTCGTCGTACTCCAGCAGCCCCTGACGCCATATCTCGTGGAATACCCCAGCTCGCTCCCACTCTTGAAAACGCCGGTGCGCCGAGCTTGAGTGACAGACCCCGGTCGCGTTCAGCGCGTTCCACTGCATCCCCGTCCTGAGTACCAGCAAAACCGCGTCCATCGCGTCGCGATCCGCTACCCGCGGGTTGTGACACCCCAACGGGTGCGCCGGACGCTCCGGCAGCAACGCCTCGACCCGCTCCCACAACCAATCAGGCATACGCCAACCATCATCGAAGTCGATCAAACCCATCAGGAACCTCCTGGTCGCTTGGCCGATCAAGAGATTCGACGCAGGCTACACGACTCCTACCGAGATACGCCCTTAGAGCGCCTAACAGAAGGTAGGGTTCGTGGTGGGGCTGTCGAAGTCCTGCGTCATGGCGAAACCTTTGCTTCCTGATGGGTTGTGGGCTCGTATCGAGCCGCTTTTGCCGGTGCGTGAGCCGCAGGTCACGGGGCGTCCGCGGGTGCCTGACCGAGCGGCGATGACAGGGATCATCTTTGTTTTGAAAACGGGGATACCGTGGGAGGATCTTCCCCAAGAGATGGGCTGTGGGTCAGGGATGACGTGTTGGCGGCGACTGCATGAATGGAACGAAGCCGGCGTCTGGAGCCGGCTGCACCAAGTGCTGTTGGACGAGCTTCACGACGCCGACCAGCTTGACTGGTCAAGGGCAGTCGTTGATAGCTCGCATGTGCGGGCCAAAGGGGGGGCGAGCAAACCGGCCCCTCGCCAGTCGACCGCGCTCGCCTTGGCAGCAAGCACCATCTGATCGTCGATGGCAAAGGCACGCCGCTCGCGTTCACACTCACTGGTGGGCACCGCCACGACATCACGCAGCTGACCGAGCTGGTTGATCGTGTCCCGCCGACCGGCCGTCACGGCAAGTTCCGGCCACGACGCCTGTATGCCGACCGGGCGTATGACTCCAAACACCACCGCCGAGAGCTGCGCGAGCGCGGAATCACGCCCAAGATCGCCAAACGGAACAGCCAACACGGATCCGGGCTGGGACGCGACCGATGGGTCGTAGAGCGCACCATCTCCTGGCTACACGCCCACCGCTACCTCGCGCGCCGACACGCCCGCCGCGCCGACATCCACGAAGCCATGCTCACCCTCGCCTGCGCACGCATATGCCTCAAACAACTCCAACACTTTTGTTAGGCGCTCTTAGCTATTTGCCCCGGAAATAGTCGGTTCTCTCCGTCCGGTGTGGGGCCAGAATCGTGCTTGCGAGTTGGTCGATTCTCGCGGACGGCCTTCTCGATCAAGACCCGAGTCATCTCGTCAATGATCTCGGGCCCAAGGCGCCGCACGAGCTTGCGGACCGTCGACTCGTGCAGCACCAACGCCCGTCAGCGACAGTCCGCAGAACCGAAAGCGCTTCACCGCACGCGCGGTGCGCGTCGACTCGACCGTTGCCTGGATCCACCGGATCGGTGGATCTGGGCGTAGTCGAGTCCGATGTTCGCTGGCCCTCGGACGCTGCGTTGGCGTTGACGCTACGTGTCGCTTGGCGCGCGAGGGTGCCCGGGTCCCATTGGATGAGAGTCTCCACACCTAGCTGCTGGGTGCGTAGCTTTTTATCCGCCGCAGACGACCCCCACAACAAGACCGTCACCCATTCACGGGTCTAGTTGCCGGGGCTTCGAAGCATGAGGGCGCGAATCAGCAGGATCGGGAAGTCGGTCCCGGTCACGTAGAACGAGTTCTGGACACGCGACATCTCGAAGTAGCCAGATTGCGCGATCGAAGCGCTCACGCAAAGACTTCTCCCAACATCTGCGGCAGGGCAACACGGTGCTGGCATCCGTGCCGCATAATGGCGGCGGAGGTGCCTCGGCCCGTATCTACGCGGGCTCTACCGCATACGCTCAGCGTCGGCACGCTGGAGGGGGCGCTCCAAAGCTGCTGCGGCTGGCGCCGTAACGCCGGCGCGAGCCAGGATGGCGTCGGTGCCGATCGCCTCGCGCATCTCGTCGATCCTAGAGCCCCGAAATATGCGTGATTTTGTGCCCATATCGGGAGGTTTGGGCACAAAAATCGGTTTGTGCCCAATGCCAGGGAATCGCCAATGAACCACCAGGGAGCATCTTTGTTCCCAATCAACGCGATTTGTGCCCATTCGCCGAGCAGGCGTAGTGCCGGTCGGCGGGACGCTGGCAGCCGTGGCGCGGGGCAGACGATGATCTCTCGGGGCGCGGCCTACGCGGTGGTGTATCGCGTGCCCTCGTCAGCCTGCAACCAGGACGAGAGTGCCTTCCCACGCGTGCGGCTCGCCGGCAAGGACTGGCGCGGCGAGCCGACATGAAGTACGAACGGGAGATCGTCAAACCGCTCGCCGAGGGGGGTGCGGCTGCGCTTTCGCTACGAACGCGGACCTGAGCCGCTCTACTCGGTGACGCTGGAGGTCCTCCAGGGCCAGGAGTGGAGCACCGTGCGCTCCTGGGACAACTCCCACGACCGCCACGAGCACCACCTTCATCGGTACACCATGACGGGCGGGAGAGGAGCCCCCGAGCTGCTTGCCCATGCGTCCATCCAGGTTGCGATGTCCCAGGCGCTTGCCGATGGCGCTCAGAGTTGGGAAGCTATCCTTCAATCATGGGAACACTAGTACTGCTTTGTTAGGTTTATTCTTTTTGTGGGTGGTGGTGTAGTGAGAGTCGCTCGAGGTCGATCGGCTGTTGGCAGGTTTGGCAGCGGCCGGTCCAGCACCTGAAGATGGGCTGGAGTATTAGTGCCGTCTGTGGCAGTGTCAGGCCGGCCGCTGGCGAAAAGGGTGCAGTCGCTCCAGGGTGAGGAATCCGTGTGCGGCGGTGACCAGCGCGGTGTGGTGGTACCAGCCGAGGTATGAGCGGCCCTCGTAGTGGTCGAGGCCGAGCTCGCCCTTTAGCTGCTTGTAGTCCAGCTCGATCTTCCAGCGCAGCCTGGCAAGCCTCGCCAGGTGCTCGGGGTCGGTGTCGGCGGGCAGGTTCGAGAGCCAGTAGTCGGTGGGCTTCTCCTGTCCCTCGGGCCACTCGCAGATCAGCCACTCCTCGCGCGGCTCGGTGGCAAAGCCCCACTGCCAGTGGTGCGCGGCACGCACGCGCACGAACGCGAAGCGCGATCTCATTGGCTCGCCGTCGGGCCCGTCACGGAAAGCGACGGTCTGCCACTGCCCGGGGTGAAGGCCAGCGATGAGTTCTCCGATCGCGACGGGCTTGCTCTCTGGGCGAAGCCGGCCGCGGGGGCGACCGGTCGCGCCCTTGCGCTCGGGGACCACGAAGGCGGTTCCGGGTGCGAACATGGTGCTCTCCGCCGAGACCGAGAGCACATACTGCAGTCCGGTGTCATGCAAGCGCTCACGCAGCCAGGGAGGTTGTCCGAGTTCTCGTAGAAGTTTGAGTGGCGGTCCTCCTGTCCCGTCCGCTCCGGTTGGGAGCGTTCGGGGCGACCAAACCAAGTCCGATAGGGACAGGAGGAACCGCCATGAAGAAGGTATCTGGCCCGGAGGTCGTCACGGCCGCGGAAGCGTTGGAGAGTCCGCTCCCACCGCAGATTCAGGAGGCGCTTGGTGAGCTCGTCGGCGCGGCGAGAGAGGGGCTGCTCGCGCTGAGCGTGGGTGTCGGGCTCGGCGTCGTGCATGAGCTGATGGCGACCGAGGTCGAGGAGGTGGTTGGCCCGAAGGGCAAGTGGAACCGGGATCGGGCCGCTAAGCGCCACGGTCACGAGCGTGGGTCGATGACGCTTGGCGGCCGGCGCGTGAAGGTTGACCGGCCGCGTGTGCGTACTGCCGATGACGAGCGGGAGCTGCCGCTTGCGACATATGAGCACTTCGCCGACCGCGACCCGCTCACAAGAGCGGTGATGGACCGGATGCTTGCCGGCGTCTCCACACGCCGGTTCACGGACGTGGGAGAGCCGGTCGGCGAGGAGGTCGAGCAGACCAGCACATCGACGGGCAAGAGCACCGTTTCGGAGGTGTTCATCGAGCGCACCCGCACCGCGCTGGGCGAGCTGATGGGCCGGCGGCTGGAGGACGTGCGGTTGGCGGTGATGATGCTCGACGGGTTGGAGATCGCTGGGCGCACGCACATCGTCGCGCTCGGGATCAGCACCGAGGGCGTGAAGATCCCCCTCGGGCTGTGGGAGGGCTCGACCGAGAACGCCACGCTCGCCCGGACGCTGCTGGCCGATCTCGTGGACCGCGGGCTTGACCCCGAGCAGGCGATCCTGTTCGTGATCGACGGCGGCAAGGCGATCCGCCGCGCGATCAAGGACGTGTTCGGCGAGCGCGCGCTGGTAACATCGGTGTCACAGGCACAAGGAGCGCAATGTCTGCGACCTGCTTCCCGAACGCGACCGCCCCGCCGTCCTTATGAAGATCCGCGGCGCATGGGCGCTCAAGGACCCGGACCTCGCCGAACAGCGCCTCGAACTCCTCGCCTCGGAGCTCGATCGCACCTGGCCTGACGCCGCCGCCTCGCTCAGGGAGGGGATGACCGAGACGCTGACGCTGATGCGACTCGGGATCACCGGACAGCTCTCCAAGACGCTGTGCTCGACGAACCCTGCGGAGAGCATGATCGAGATCGTCCGCCGCACCCAGCGCAACGTAAAGCGCTGGCAGGACGGCGACATGCGCAAGCGTTGGACCGCCGCCGGGATGCTCCTCGCCGAGCAGCAGTTCCGGCGAATCATCGGCTACCGCGACCTCGCCGCGCTCGTGGTCGCGATCGAACGCCACGCAGCACGAGCCGCCCTTCCAACCCCCGCCGCCGCCGTTCACACCGAGGTCCCACAAACCGTTACTGTCTAACCATCAAATCCGCGGGGGGCCGCACTCAAAGTTCCACGACGATCCGGGCATCCTCCAGCCAGGTGGTATCCCCATAGGCCAAGTCGCCCAGCACCGGCGCCATGGGTAGCTCCCAGCCCGCAGCACGCTCGAGCAACTCCACGCCGAGCTCGGGCTTGGTCCTGAACTCGATCTCCTCACCGATCTTCGCTGAGCGCCGGCGCTCCTCGTCCTGACACCACTCCTCGGGCAGATACAACGCCCAGCCCAAGGGCACCGTCCCCCTCGCCCCGACCGCATGCACCGAGACGCCGATCTGGCAGTTGCCGACCTTGCCCAGCGTGCCCGAATACTGACGCTTGACCCCCGGCGAGCGCCTCCCCTGCTTGGGAAAACCGGTGTCATCCAGCACCCACGCCTCCACATCGATCACCGGCGCCACCCGCTCGGCCACCGCCTTGACCACCAGCCCAGGGTCCCACGGACTATCGGTGAGGAACTGCTGCATCGACTGGTAATCCGCCTCCCCGCCCAGCCGCGCCACCATCGGCTCAAGCGACTTGCGTTTGCCGTCCTCTACCAGCCCACGCAAATACAAGCCACCATTAGCCATCTGCGCCGGCCGGTTCATCGCCTCGGCCAACACCTCACGCCCGAACTGCTCAAGGCGCTCCTTGACCACCACCACAGAGTCCACCCTCGCCGCCTGAATCACCGCCATCATCCTCCTCGCGTCGACCCGACCAACACGAAAAGGGTTCGCGGCAAACACAAAGAACCCTACAACAAACCTAACAAAGCAGTACTAGGCACCCACACCCCCGGTCAGGATTCCTCTCTTGACCTCATCATGGCCATGGTCAACGACCCCGAGCTCGAGGGCCGCTTTCCAAACCATGCCGCGTTCGTCTCCAGCGACTCTCCGCACTTCTCGGCGTTTGTGAGCGAGGCCGCCAGCGAAGGGCGCCCCGTTGTGGTCGCCTTCCCCGGCGGCGGGTACATGATCGTCGAGGGCAAGCCCTCGGCCGACACGCTCGTCGGCGAGCTGCATCTCGCCTGAGCCGTAGCTGGCGCTGGATGCCGCCGCTCAGCTAATCCCGACCGTGGCGACCTCAGTGTCGTTCGCGTTGGCCGCAGCCCTCGAATGCCGTGCCCGGCGCTAACCAGGTGGTGATCACAGCTCGACAGCTCCTCCCGCTCCCCGAGGCCGAGGACTACCTCGTCCGCCGACGCCGCAAGGAGCAGGAGGAGGAGGAGCGCGCGCCAGGAACCAACCGAGTGGAGCTGGGAGAGCTACGCAGCACGGTTCCCCGCCGAGCAGCCCGCCGTAGCGCGACGCCTATTCGACGAGCTCACGCGCTACGTGCAGGAGCATCAGCTCGCCTGGACGCCAGCGCTCCGCGCCTGGTGGCTCGGCTTCAAGCGTCCCGGCGGCTACTACGTTCCCATCATCATCCTGCGCCGCGAAAACCAGATCGAGTTCGCAGTCAAGCTCCCAGACAGCCCTGAACAGCTCGACCTCGACGATCCCTATCCGGGCCTCAAGAGCTGGTGGGATGCCCCGAGCCGCCAGTGGACGTGGGCGATCCCGGCGTTGGATGAAGTGCCGGATGTACGCCTCGCCGTCGAGCTTTCCCGTCGCCTTCAGCCCGACAAAGGACCCATGCCCGCTCCGTCGGAGCGGGCATCACTCACGCCGCCGCGGCCACCGACGATAAGTCGGCGACGGATGAGCCATGACGCCTGAATGGGCACAAACGGGCACAAATCGCGACTCCGGGCCTCTCTGCGGCCCCGCCCGCGAGAGGCGGGGCCGCAGAAACATGCGATTTTGCAGGCACTTTAGGAATGGAGCTAGGGGGACTCGAACCCCCGACCTCCTGGGTGCGATCCAGGCGCTCTCCCAACTGAGCTATAGCCCCATATGGACGCGACGAGTAGTGCGACAAGTGTAATGGCAAGGCCGTGGACGGGCGAGGTATCGTTTTGGGGCGCAATGGGATTGCTCGATGACGCCATCCGCCAACACCTTGAGTTCAAGCGTCTGCGGGGCGCCGACCCGAGTGAGGTGGCCCGCCAAGAACTGGATGCTCTTGGGCCAGCTGTCCGCGAGCGGAATATAGCGTCTGAGGTGCATTCGAGCGCCCCGGGGGACTCCTTTTCGAGGTACGCGGAGGACGATGTCCTTGATGGCCCTCCGCTAATGCCTGGCCTTCATGTAGACCAGGAAACCGCAGAGTTGGATATGCGGACCGTGCTGGACACGGGGCCAATGGAGTTCGCCGTGCACCGTGTGCCAACCTCGATGAGCAGCTCTTCCGATCCGGGGACCGCGCCCTAGTACTGCTTTGTTAGGTTTATTCTTTTTGTGGGTGGTGGTGTAGTGAGAGTCGCTCGAGGTCGATCGGCTGTTGGCAGGTTTGGCAGCGGCCGGTCCAGCACCTGAAGATGGGCTGGAGTATTAGTGCCGTCTGTGGCAGTGTCAGGCCGGCCGCTGGCGAAAAGGGTGCAGTCGCTCCAGGGTGAGGAATCCGTGTGCGGCGGTGACCAGCGCGGTGTGGTGGTACCAGCCGAGGTATGAGCGGCCCTCGTAGTGGTCGAGGCCGAGCTCGCCCTTTAGCTGCTTGTAGTCCAGCTCGATCTTCCAGCGCAGCCTGGCAAGCCTCGCCAGGTGCTCGGGGTCGGTGTCGGCGGGCAGGTTCGAGAGCCAGTAGTCGGTGGGCTTCTCCTGTCCCTCGGGCCACTCGCAGATCAGCCACTCCTCGCGCGGCTCGGTGGCAAAGCCCCACTGCCAGTGGTGCGCGGCACGCACGCGCACGAACGCGAAGCGCGATCTCATTGGCTCGCCGTCGGGCCCGTCACGGAAAGCGACGGTCTGCCACTGCCCGGGGTGAAGGCCAGCGATGAGTTCTCCGATCGCGACGGGCTTGCTCTCTGGGCGAAGCCGGCCGCGGGGGCGACCGGTCGCGCCCTTGCGCTCGGGGACCACGAAGGCGGTTCCGGGTGCGAACATGGTGCTCTCCGCCGAGACCGAGAGCACATACTGCAGTCCGGTGTCATGCAAGCGCTCACGCAGCCAGGTGTTATCCCGAGGATGCCCGGATCGTCGTGGAACTTTGAGTGCGGCCCCCCGCGGATTTGATGGTTAGACAGTAACGGTTTGTGGGACCTCGGTGTGAACGGCGGCGGCGGGGGTTGGAAGGGCGGCTCGTGCTGCGTGGCGTTCGATCGCGACCACGAGCGCGGCGAGGTCGCGGTAGCCGATGATTCGCCGGAACTGCTGCTCGGCGAGGAGCATCCCGGCGGCGGTCCAACGCTTGCGCATGTCGCCGTCCTGCCAGCGCTTTACGTTGCGCTGGGTGCGGCGGACGATCTCGATCATGCTCTCCGCAGGGTTCGTCGAGCACAGCGTCTTGGAGAGCTGTCCGGTGATCCCGAGTCGCATCAGCGTCAGCGTCTCGGTCATCCCCTCCCTGAGCGAGGCGGCGGCGTCAGGCCAGGTGCGATCGAGCTCCGAGGCGAGGAGTTCGAGGCGCTGTTCGGCGAGGTCCGGGTCCTTGAGCGCCCATGCGCCGCGGATCTTCATAAGGACGGCGGGGCGGTCGCGTTCGGGAAGCAGGTCGCAGACATTGCGCTCCTTGTGCCTGTGACACCGATGTTACCAGCGCGCGCTCGCCGAACACGTCCTTGATCGCGCGGCGGATCGCCTTGCCGCCGTCGATCACGAACAGGATCGCCTGCTCGGGGTCAAGCCCGCGGTCCACGAGATCGGCCAGCAGCGTCCGGGCGAGCGTGGCGTTCTCGGTCGAGCCCTCCCACAGCCCGAGGGGGATCTTCACGCCCTCGGTGCTGATCCCGAGCGCGACGATGTGCGTGCGCCCAGCGATCTCCAACCCGTCGAGCATCATCACCGCCAACCGCACGTCCTCCAGCCGCCGGCCCATCAGCTCGCCCAGCGCGGTGCGGGTGCGCTCGATGAACACCTCCGAAACGGTGCTCTTGCCCGTCGATGTGCTGGTCTGCTCGACCTCCTCGCCGACCGGCTCTCCCACGTCCGTGAACCGGCGTGTGGAGACGCCGGCAAGCATCCGGTCCATCACCGCTCTTGTGAGCGGGTCGCGGTCGGCGAAGTGCTCATATGTCGCAAGCGGCAGCTCCCGCTCGTCATCGGCAGTACGCACACGCGGCCGGTCAACCTTCACGCGCCGGCCGCCAAGCGTCATCGACCCACGCTCGTGACCGTGGCGCTTAGCGGCCCGATCCCGGTTCCACTTGCCCTTCGGGCCAACCACCTCCTCGACCTCGGTCGCCATCAGCTCATGCACGACGCCGAGCCCGACACCCACGCTCAGCGCGAGCAGCCCCTCTCTCGCCGCGCCGACGAGCTCACCAAGCGCCTCCTGAATCTGCGGTGGGAGCGGACTCTCCAACGCTTCCGCGGCCGTGACGACCTCCGGGCCAGATACCTTCTTCATGGCGGTTCCTCCTGTCCCTATCGGACTTGGTTTGGTCGCCCCGAACGCTCCCAACCGGAGCGGACGGGACAGGAGGACCGCCACTCAAACTTCTACGAGAACTCGGACAACCTCGTTATCCCCATAGGCCGAGTCGCCCAGCACCAGATCACCGCCACCGCGCTCGACTCAGGTGAGCTCTGTGCGCGGCACGCCCGCTCCTTCGCGCGCCATCTGACCTTCACCGACCCCGCCCATCAGGCAGAGCTCGATCGCCTGCGCGGGAATCGCCGCCGCGGCCCGCAGGTCGACGTCGAGCTTCGCCCCCTGTCTCGCTATGACGCGCTGATCCCGGCATGAGCACGACCTCGGAGCTCGGCCACATCTTCAGGGCGCTGAAGGCGCCTGCCGCCGCCCGTGCCCTTCCGAAGCTCGCAGAGCGGGCGCGGGAGGAGTTCTGGTCTCACGACGCTTCCTTGAGGCCGTGCTCTCCACCGAGCTCGCCTCGCGCGAGTCACACGGCGGCGAGAACAGGATCAAGGCCGCCCGCTTCCCTGCCCGCAAGACGCTCGAGGAGTTCGACTTCACCTTCCAGCGCTCGGTCAAGAAGCAGGTCATCGAGCACCTCGGCCAGCTCGACTTCCTGCACGGCAAGGAGAACGTCGTGCTGTTGGGCCCGCCCGGCACGGGCAAGAGCCATCTGGTGATCGCCATCTCGATCCGGGCCTGCCTGGCCGGCCAGCGCGTGGCCTTCGCCACCGCGACCGAATGGGTCGCTCGGCTCGGCGAGGCAAAGCGCCAGGGGATCCTTGAGTCAGAGCTCCGCCGCCTTGCCTTCATCCCGCTGATCGTCGTCGATGAGGTCGGCTATATCCCGTTTGACCCCGAGGCCGCCAACCTGATGTTCAGCCTCGTCTCCTCGCGCTATGAGCGAGCATCGTTGATCGTGACCTCGAACAAGCCCTTCTCCGCCTGGGGGGAGATCTTCGGCGATGACGTCGTCGCTGCGGCGATGATCGATCGGCTCGTCCACCACGCCGAGATCCTCGCTCTCAAGGACGACAGCTACCGTCTGCGCGACAAGGACCTCGGGCGCCCCTACCCCGCACGACTGAGCTTCGGCTGCCGCGGCTGACGCTGGACGCTGCGTTGATCGGCGCCCCACACAGACAGGGGGTCCCTTTTTCAACCGGCGAAAGAGGGTGACTTTTCAACCGGCCTTGACAAGGGGCTGCCGTTTTGCTCCGAGGCCCTTAAGGGTTCAGCCCGGCACGTAGACTCTCGGCGGTGGCCATCGAGCGCTTCGTCTGGACCGATCACGCCCTGCTTCGGCTTGACGAACGACATCTGACGCGATCCGATGTCGAGCAGGCGATCCGCGAGGGACACCGCGGACGGCAGGTCAACGACGGACAGGCCGACTGGCTCATCGAGGGCCTCACCGCACACGGGGTCCGTTTTGAAGCCGTATACGACCATCCCACAGGGAACGACGAGACGACAGCACGCATCGTGTCCGCGTGGCGGGTGGACTAGTGGCTGGGGCCTGACGCGATAACCTCGAATGACCATGTACGCCTACTACGATCCCGAGGCGGACATCGCCTGGCTCCCGACCGGCGAGTCCGACGATGTCGTCAGCGAGCGCGTCCCGGGCGGTCTGCGCGACTACGACCGCGCGACTCATACGCTCGTCGCTATCGAGATCTGGGACGCCAGCACCCGCCTACCTCGAACCTTGCTCGAAGCCCTGCCGACACCCGCCGCCCCCCGTAGCGCCGCTGCGTAGATCGGCGAGAAGCTGCTGCGATTTGGGAGTTGTCCCGCCCCCGCGCGTTAGTGCGGACACGGAGGCGAAGCCGACGCCTCCGGTGCACGTAGCGGTGGCCACCCGGCCGCGACAACTCCCGCCGTCCGGGGTGCCCGTAGTCCTCGCGCGCCCTCGACCACCCACTCGCGCCTCCCCTCGGTGCTGCCGTTCGTTCACATCGCGTTCAGCGATCAGCGAGCCCACCCGTCCGGCGCGGCGCCGGGCTGCCATGCCCGCGTGACGCCGCCGCCTTCTTGACGGAGTTCTCGGCTGTAGTCGGAGAGCTGCGCATGAAACGCCAGCTCGTGCCGCGGGTCCTCCGCCACCTGGTCGATCCAGTCGCGCCACACCACGAGCGCGCACAGCACCTCGACGTGCGCGGCGTCCTCCCACCAGCCGTCTTTCAGGTGCGCCAGCGCGTGCGGGTAGCGGCCGTAAAGGGCCACGATCGAGCCCCACATGTAGGACCGCCATTCCAGGTCGCCGAGAACGGGCTCGATCCAGGGCGCGTTTCGATCCGGGGCTGTCGCCGGCGATGAGGCCGAGATCGAGGAGTCATCGCGGCGTGAGTCCTTTCCCTCGGCGAGCCCGGCGCAAACCATCTGCGCCGCAATGCGCGACGCCGGTTCTCCCCGCTGCTCGGCGAGGGCCTCCAGCTAGGCCATTATTGGGTCGGGCAGGGTGATCTTCATGCGGTAGCTCATCGGGCTCCCCTTTGTCGTGGGCGGCGAGCGCGCTGTTTGCGCGCCTGGGGTTAATGACCGCGAGATCGCCAAAACGGCCACGCAATTTAGGGACACCTATGGGTCCCGCTCGGGACCCGATGCTTCTATGAGCGCCTAACAAAAGTGTTGGAGTTGTTTGAGGCATATGCGTGCGCAGGCGAGGGTGAGCATGGCTTCGTGGATGTCGGCGCGGCGGGCGTGTCGGCGCGCGAGGTAGCGGTGGGCGTGTAGCCAGGAGATGGTGCGCTCTACGACCCATCGGTCGCGTCCCAGCCCGGATCCGTGTTGGCTGTTCCGTTTGGCGATCTTGGGCGTGATTCCGCGCTCGCGCAGCTCTCGGCGGTGGTGTTTGGAGTCATACGCCCGGTCGGCATACAGGCGTCGTGGCCGGAACTTGCCGTGACGGCCGGTCGGCGGGACACGATCAACCAGCTCGGTCAGCTGCGTGATGTCGTGGCGGTGCCCACCAGTGAGTGTGAACGCGAGCGGCGTGCCTTTGCCATCGACGATCAGATGGTGCTTGCTGCCAAGGCGAGCGCGGTCGACTGGCGAGGGGCCGGTTTGCTCGCCCCCCCTTTGGCCCGCACATGCGAGCTATCAACGACTGCCCTTGACCAGTCAAGCTGGTCGGCGTCGTGAAGCTCGTCCAACAGCACTTGGTGCAGCCGGCTCCAGACGCCGGCTTCGTTCCATTCATGCAGTCGCCGCCAACACGTCATCCCTGACCCACAGCCCATCTCTTGGGGAAGATCCTCCCACGGTATCCCCGTTTTCAAAACAAAGATGATCCCTGTCATCGCCGCTCGGTCAGGCACCCGCGGACGCCCCGTGACCTGCGGCTCACGCACCGGCAAAAGCGGCTCGATACGAGCCCACAACCCATCAGGAAGCAAAGGTTTCGCCATGACGCAGGACTTCGACAGCCCCACCACGAACCCTACCTTCTGTTAGGCGCTCTATGTTTGTCAAGGTTCGCTATTTGCGGGTTTTGGGGGGTTGGTGAGGAGGCGGTAGAGGTGCCGGGCGGTGTAGCGCTTGAGGCAGCGCTTGATCTCTCGGGTGCTGCGGCCTTCGGCTTCGCGGCGGGCGGTGTAGGCACGTGTGCGGGCGTCGTCGCGCATCCGGCAGAGCACGATCGTGTGCAGCGCCCGGTTGAGCTGGCGGTCGCCTGAGCGGTTGAGGCGATGCCGGACGGTTTGCCCGGAGGATGCCGGGACTGGGGCGACGCCTCCGAGAGCCGCGAATGCCGCCTCGGAACGGATGCGCCCGGGGTGGGAGTAGGCGCAGAGGATTTGTGCTGCGACGATCGCGCCGACTCCCATCTCGTCCATGAGCATGGGTGCGATCCGAGCGACGATCGGCTCGATCTCGCGCTGAAGCTCGCTCGCTTCATCTTCCAGGGCGAGCGCGCGGCGTGCACTCGCGCGGATTGTGATGGTCGTCGCGCGATGCTCGCTGCCGAGCGTAGGGCTGATCTGTAGACGCGCGGCCTTTGCGAGCTGCTCGCGGGTCGCCAAACCGCGTAACCCTTCACGCAGCGACGGCGGAGCGGACACGAGCAGCGCCTTCAGCAACAGGATCGCCGCGCGCTTTGAGCGCACGGCGCTATCACGTGTCGCGAGCAGCACGCGCAGCGCCTCGCGCTCGCCACGCAACCGTGGTTGCGCAAGATGCTCCCGGGAGAGCGCCTCGCGTGCCGCGCGGATCGCGTCCAGCTCGTCAGACTTCGCGCGGTCACGACGTGCCGGGCGGCGGGGACGGTCGACCTCGAGCACGAGCTCTCCCTGGCCATGGAGGAACGCGGTGAGCCCGGCGCCGTAGCTGCCGGTCCCCTCGACCGCCCACGCACGGCGCCCAGGCGCGCTTTCCCGCGCGAAGCGCAGCAGCCGCCGGTAGCCCCGCTCGTTCGCGGCGACTGTGGTCTGTCCTTGCACGACCGCAGTGTCCGCTGCGAGAACTGCAGCGCTCAGCGAGTCGCGGTGCGTATCGACGCCGAGCACATGGTCGGCTTGGTCTGCCAGCATGGGATACGACCTCCTGTTCTGGGGGTTTGACTGTCGGTACTCGGCCTGGGCAATAGGAACCGCGAAGGGCAAGACTGTGATGAGTCACGCCCCGGGGACTCCCGAGGCGGACAGGCTTCTGATCAGGCCACCAGCGGCGGCCAGGCCGGGACCGGCAGCAACAGACGGACAAATCGGCGGTAAGGCACCCACGCCAAGACGCGAGGCCAGTGCATGTGGGAGTCACGTCCATCGCTACCGGGAGCCAGCCTGAACACCAGGCCCGACGTTCCCCCGCGGGGGAACGTCGACAACACAGCGACCACCCGCCGCCAATACCTCACACGACACAGCAATCGCTGTGCGAAAGCATCACAGCGCATCTACGGATGAAAAGTCAAGGGTTTGCACAAATTTTTCTTCGGGGTTGCTGATGGCGCTGCCCCGTGCTCGAGGGTGCGCTCCGGCGGCACAGTGATCGCACAGCGCCGGGAGGCGCGTGCATCTGGTCTGTCCGGCCGTTCTTGTTGCGCTGGGGGCGTGTTTTGGCGCAGGGGACGCTGTCGACGGCGGGGTAGCGTCGAGTGCTTCGGGGTGAGATGATTTGTGGTGGTGCGGGTGACTGACGTGAGCGAAGTGCAGGCGTCAGGGGCTTGTGGCCTGCCGCGCGGCTTTGCCCTTTACGGGCTTTTGAGATGCGCGCCCCGGTGTCGCGCCCGCACCACCTTTCGGTGATGCTGTTGAGCGCCAGTCATCGACCAGGCGCCGGTAGGCGAGCTCTGCCTGGGTTTGCAGCTCACGCTCCGCCGCGCGCTGAGCGGCTGTCGGCGAGACGGTTGCCCCGTCGTGGCGGCGTGGCCGGCGTGACGCGCCGGCGGTGAGTTCCAACCGCCGGGTCTTCTGGCGCGTCAGCGACGGGCGCGCGAACGCGTAGTCCTCGTCCTTGCTCAGCAGATGCCAGCAGAGAACGACGAGCTTGCGTGCGACAGCGACGGCGGCAACCTGGGCGCCGCGGCGAGCACGGACGCGCTCCCCGAACGCACGCAGGGGGCCGGGGCTGCGGATCGCGATCCATGCGGCCTCGACCAGCATCGAGCGGGCCTGGGCGTTGCCACGCTTTGAGATGTGCCCATAGCGAGCGGGCTCTGAGCCGGACTGGCGGACCTTCGGGTCCAAGCCGAGGTAGGCGACCAGTTGGCCAGGGCTCTGAAAGCGCGAGATGTCTCCCGACGGCTGCGATGACCGCCGCCGCGGTGCCGATATCCACGCCGGGGATCGTCAGCAGCCTGCACAGCCCGGGCCATGTGAGGGCCTGCTCGGCGATCTTCTGGTCAAGCAGAGCAATCTCGCTGTCCAGGAAGTCGATCTGGCGCAGGCAGCCAGCCACCGTCTCGGCCTCCTCCTCGGGAAGCGTTTGTTCGGCCAGCCACACGCGTCCCTTGCGGCCGAAGAGATCGCTTACGGGTGGGCAACCGAGCAGACAGCGCATCACGACGGCGTGCACCTCGTTCTTGATCCGCGTGCGTGCCCGCACCAAAGCTGAGCGCCGCGCGACACGGCGGCGTAACGCGAGCGTCGCCTCGTCCGGCACCCATACCTCGCTGAGCATCCCTGCTGAGAGGAGCCTGGCGAGCATCGCAGCGTCAAAGCGGTCGGACTTGACGCGCGCGTGAGAGATCGCGCGTGTCTGCGCCGCGCTAGAGACGATGACCCGCCCAACGTTGCTTTCCCGCAGGATCCTCGCGATCGCCATCACGCTACCGCTGGCATCCAAGACGACCTGATCCTCGCTGCCGAGACCACGCGCGAACTCCTTGATCGCCTCCGGTGTGCTCGCGATCCGCCCGGCCTGCGAGACCTTGCCGCCCTCAGCGACCGCGACCTCGCAGAACTCCAAGTGAACATCAATACCGAAAAACCGCATGCCGCTCCCTTCACCATCCATCGAGCTTTGAACTGGAAGGCGCGGCGAGCAAGCGACAAATACGGATTCGGGCTCTCAGCCCAACCAGGTGAGTCGCAGGGGCGGCCATATAGTCATTGACGGGCTCGCAGCCCAAATGCACGACGGCCTGCCCCACCATTGCGTCTTCCCACAAGAGCCCCTGTCCTGGTCAAACGACCCTACGAACACGACCGGACAACAGCCCACCCGGTATTTCATACCCGTAGTCTGTTCTGAGTGCGAGAGTGCCAGGCGCCGGATGGCGGCGCCTGGGCACGGCGCTCAGAGTCATGTCGTCTCAGCTTGCTGAGACCGTGCCTTCTGGGTGGTGGTGTTGGCGTCCGATCCGCCGGTTTCAGTCTGGGCCAGCGGTGGCTGACTCGGTAGTCTGTCTGTCGGCGTCGTGCCTGACTTACGGCCGTTGCGTCGCCCGCCGTCGTCGGGATCACCGGCGTGACTTGATAGGAGCATGGCACTCGCCCCACTCAGGCGTGTCCGCCGGGGGTCCACTCAATCGAGGTCTCGTTTGAGTGGACCCCCGGCGGCGGCCTGCTGGGTGGCGCGATGCTCGCGATGCGCACTGTGCAGGTGACTCTCACCATGCGGCGCCTGCGCCTACATCCGAAGCGATAAGGGCGTACCGTCTTTGCATGAGCGTCCCCGCGAACGGTCCGGAGGACCCATACGACGCGCTAGACGAGACTGCGCGCCGAGAACTCGACAAGGCACGCAACGACCCCCGGCTCGAGCGGGATCGAGCTGCCGTCGCGGACTTCTGGGACGCGATGGACGAGACCGAACGTGCCAGGAAACTCGCGATCCGCGGCGCCCGGGCGATCCGCGAGAGCGACCCGATCTGGGTGATGGCTGAGTTGGCGGGCGGAGACATTGACAACGACTTCCCAGGACTGAACGCGCAAGCGCTCGTCGCTATGAACAGCGCGCTCGACTCGATGGTCGAGGAATTCGCACCCGCGATGCGCGAGATCCTGGTCAAAGCGTTTGTGGACCAGGCGTTCAAGCGGGCGGAAGAACAGGTTCCCGACGCCGCGGCCGAACTCGACGACGAAAAGCGCGGCGTGCTACGCGAGGTGATACTCAAGACCGTCGCCGATTTGCAGCCGAGGCTTAATACTGCTTTGTTAGGTTTGTTGTAGGGTTCTTTGTGTTTGCCGCGAACCCTTTTCGTGTTGGTCGGGTCGACGCGAGGAGGATGATGGCGGTGATTCAGGCGGCGAGGGTGGACTCTGTGGTGGTGGTCAAGGAGCGCCTTGAGCAGTTCGGGCGTGAGGTGTTGGCCGAGGCGATGAACCGGCCGGCGCAGATGGCTAATGGTGGCTTGTATTTGCGTGGGCTGGTAGAGGACGGCAAACGCAAGTCGCTTGAGCCGATGGTGGCGCGGCTGGGCGGGGAGGCGGATTACCAGTCGATGCAGCAGTTCCTCACCGATAGTCCGTGGGACCCTGGGCTGGTGGTCAAGGCGGTGGCCGAGCGGGTGGCGCCGGTGATCGATGTGGAGGCGTGGGTGCTGGATGACACCGGTTTTCCCAAGCAGGGGAGGCGCTCGCCGGGGGTCAAGCGTCAGTATTCGGGCACGCTGGGCAAGGTCGGCAACTGCCAGATCGGCGTCTCGGTGCATGCGGTCGGGGCGAGGGGGACGGTGCCCTTGGGCTGGGCGTTGTATCTGCCCGAGGAGTGGTGTCAGGACGAGGAGCGCCGGCGCTCAGCGAAGATCGGTGAGGAGATCGAGTTCAGGACCAAGCCCGAGCTCGGCGTGGAGTTGCTCGAGCGTGCTGCGGGCTGGGAGCTACCCATGGCGCCGGTGCTGGGCGACTTGGCCTATGGGGATACCACCTGGCTGCGTGAGCGCTTGCATGACACCGGACTGCAGTATGTGCTCTCGGTCTCGGCGGAGAGCACCATGTTCGCACCCGGAACCGCCTTCGTGGTCCCCGAGCGCAAGGGCGCGACCGGTCGCCCCCGCGGCCGGCTTCGCCCAGAGAGCAAGCCCGTCGCGATCGGAGAACTCATCGCTGGCCTTCACCCCGGGCAGTGGCAGACCGTCGCTTTCCGTGACGGGCCCGACGGCGAGCCAATGAGATCGCGCTTCGCGTTCGTGCGCGTGCGTGCCGCGCACCACTGGCAGTGGGGCTTTGCCACCGAGCCGCGCGAGGAGTGGCTGATCTGCGAGTGGCCCGAGGGACAGGAGAAGCCCACCGACTACTGGCTCTCGAACCTGCCCGCCGACACCGACCCCGAGCACCTGGCGAGGCTTGCCAGGCTGCGCTGGAAGATCGAGCTGGACTACAAGCAGCTAAAGGGCGAGCTCGGCCTCGACCACTACGAGGGCCGCTCATACCTCGGCTGGTACCACCACACCGCGCTGGTCACCGCCGCACACGGATTCCTCACCCTGGAGCGACTGCACCCTTTTCGCCAGCGGCCGGCCTGACACTGCCACAGACGGCACTAATAGGACTTCGGTAGGTACTTGCAGGAGTTCGTGCGGGTGCAGGGAACTTGTGTGGTATGGCGAGCTTGCGGACGCGGGAGTATGGGGTCAGGGCGGCTGATCTGGAGGCGCAGCGGGCGGCTTTGGTCGAGTTCGCAGCGGAGATGTACCGGCCGTTGATGCGGTGCGATCAGCGTGCGAAGGGTGAGCAGTATGTGCGTGGGCTGTTGTTGGAGGGGCGGCGCAAGTCGATCCAGCCGATGGCGGCCAGGCTGCCTGATGGTGACGAGGAGGGGTTGCAGCAATTCATCACCGACTCGCCGTGGGAAGATGAGCCCGTCCGGCGGCGGCTGGCGCGGCGGATGGCGGCAGAGATCGAGCCCGAGGGGTGGATCGTGGATGACACGGGGCTGCCGAAGGATGGGCGGTTCTCGCCCGGGGTGGCGCATCAGTACTGCGGAGCGTTGGGCAAGACCGCGAACTGTCAAGTGCTGGTGTCCGTCAACGCCGCTTGCGATCAGGCGTCATGCCCGCTGGGGTGGCGGCTGTTCTTGCCGAAATCGTGGGATGAGGATGCGCAGCGACGTCGCCGGGCGCGGGTCCCTGAGGAGGTGCGGCATGTCCCGAAGTGGCAGCTCGCGTTGGAGATCATCGATCAGCTGTTGGAGTGGGGGCTCAAGCGACGGGTTGTGCAGGCCGACGGCGGCTATGGAGACACCACCGCGTTCCGGGTCGGGCTGGAGGAGCGCGAACTCGAGTACGTGGTGCAGGTCAAGGGCGTGACCTCCGCCCAGCAGGGCGACGCGGTTCCCGTTACGCCTGATTATCAGGGTCGCGGTCGTCCGCCGCGCCCACGCTACCCCGAGAAGCCCGTCAGCCTTCGCGACCTGGTACTGGCCGCCGGCCGTGAGCAGATCCGAGGAGTCGGCTGGCGCGAGGGTGACCGTGGCCCGCTCTCAAGCCAGTTCATCGCACTACGCGTTCGCCCTGCCAACGACGCTCAATGCGACGATGACGGGATACTGCCCGAGCGGTGGCTGCTGGCGGAGTGGCCCGCCGAGAAGGACGAGCCGGCCAAGTACTGGCTCTCTAACCTTCCCGCCGACACGCCGATCGTGACGCTGGTCCGCCTGGCGAAGCTGCGCTGGCGCGTCGAGCACGACTACCGCGAGCTCAAGCAATGCCTCGGCCTCGACCACTACGAGGGCCGAACGTTCTGCGGCTTGCACCACCACCTCACCTGCGTCACCGTCGCGCACGCGTTCCTCACCTGCTGCCGGCTCGCCCGCGGCGACCCCGACGCCGTCCGCCCTCAGCTGGCGGCAGCCTGATCAGCCTCTACCAAGCCCAACGCGACCTGCAGACCGCGCTGGCATGCTGGCACGACCACTGCCCGGTCTGCCAGCGCAGACTGCCGCCATAACAACCTACCGAAGTCCTACTAATACTCCAGCCCATCTTCAGGTGCTGGACCGGCCGCTGCCAAACCTGCCAACAGCCGATCGACCTCGAGCGACTCTCACTACACCACCACCCACAAAAAGAATAAACCTAACAAAGCAGTATTAATCCGCTGCTGGGTAGCGGGGCCGAGCGTTACGAGAAGCGACTCCGCGGCGTGAATCTCGGCACTGCCGGCGATCGGCCGATCCCTGCGGACCTCGACGTGGCCCTGACCGAGCTCGGTGCAATCCGGGATGTCCTGATCCACAGAGCGAGCCGAACCGACATGAAGGCACTCGAGCAGGCGCCGAGCCTCGCCGGGCGATACCGCGAGGGTCAGCTCGTGCGGCTGACGCGCGAAGACTACCGGCGGTACACGGCTGCGATCCGCTGCTACGGGCAGGACGTGGCGATGAGGCCGATGCGCAGCTGGCCCAACGTCACCGACGACGATCTGCCCGACCTTACGGCGTGGCGCAACTGGTACGTCCTCGGCGCCTAGTGGTTCATTCGGGAAGTTCGTGGATTGTTGAAGGGGTGTTGTGGTGTTTGCCGAAGTTGTCGCTGTTCTGTTCAGCGATGATGGGGGTTCGGTATGCCTGCGTTGGCGAAGCGGATCGAGATCGGCGTTGAGGATCGGGCGGAGCTCGAGCGGATCGTGCGCTCCAGCACTGCGGAGGTGCGGATGGTCGAGCGTGCGCAGATCGTGTTGGAGGCCGGCGAGGGCCGCTCGGCCGCGGAGATCGGCCGGCTGTTGGGGTGTTCGACGAACACGGCGCAGAAGTGGCGGGCGCGCTATGAGCAGGACGGGATCGCCGCCCTCACCGACTTGCCGCGCTCGGGCAAACCGCTGGTCCATTCCCAGGAGGTTCGGGCGAGGCTGATCGCGAAGGCGTGCACGCGTCCGCCGGAAACACCGGAGGGCGCACAGCAGGAACGCTGGACCTATGAGCAATTGGGGGCAGCGGTGGGGATGTCGGCCTCCCACGCGCACGCGATCCTCTCTCGTGCGGAGATCAAGCCCCACCGGACTGACTACTGGGTCATGAGCGACTTCTCCCGGCCCGAGTTCGAGGAGCGCCTGAAAGAGGTCTGCGGTCTCTACGTGAATCCGCCCGAGAACGTGCTGGTCGTCTCGATCGACGAAAAGACCGGCATTCAAGCCAAGGCGCCGACCAAGCCCGACGTCCTGCCTGCTCCAGGGCGCCCGACACGGCGCGAGCACGAATATGTCCGCAACGGCACACAGTGCCTGTTCGCCTGCCTGAAAGTCACGGAAGGCGATGTGCTCGCGATGCCGTCAAAGACACGCAACCGCTTCGACCTGATCCGCTTCCTGGACCAGCTCGACACCGAGATTCCCGTCGTGAAAGGCCAGCAGATCATCGCGGTCAGCGACAACCTCTCCACCCGCGGCACCCAAGAGGTCACAGAATGGCTGGCGAATCATCCACGCTGGAGTTTCCAGTTCACCCCAACCCACGCCAGCTGGCTGAACCAAATCGAGATCTTCTTCTCGATCCTCTACCGTCGCCTGCTCAAGCACGGCAGCTTCTTCAGCGAAGAAGACCTCGCCGAGCAAATGCTCGCCTTCATCGAGACCTACAACCAGACCGCCAAACCCTTCAAGTGGACCTACACCGGAAAGGTCCTCGAAGCATAACCAACGAACTTCACGAATGAACCACTAGTCGCTCGCACCCTTGTAGTCGCACACCCGCGTCGGCAACGGGCCGCAGCTTGGCGGCACCAAGAGCATCGACCTCTGGCCGAGGCGCTATCCCCGACTCGGCATCGCGGATGAGGCTAGTGGAGGCCCCGGCAACGTTTGCCGGCACCGACTCGGCCCCGAACGCTGTCATGCCCGAATCCTCGGCGCCGTCAACCCGGCGAACGTTGCCTGACACCCCACTAGCCGCCTGTAGCTCATTCCTTGAGCTGCGACGGGTCGATCATCGAGGACGTGGCTCGCGATGACCCTGCCACATCTGTGAGTGATTGCAGGCTGATGGCCAGGCTCGGTACGCCAGTATCTGCAACGCTGACTCGTACTTCACCGGTAAGCACGCCGCGTAGTTGGTTCTTGACGTGGCTCGACAGCAAATCGGCCTCGTTCAGAAAGTCCAGCAGCATGTCCTTGAGTTTGTTGTGTAGTGCGGCATACGGCCAGTTGCGACCTACGATCGGGCGGTCGAGGGTCAAGTGCTGGATCTCTGCGCTGATTTGTCGGTGTTCTTCGCGGAGTGTGGGCCACGGCTGTGGTCGCCAGGGCTGGGTGCAGTAGTCAGCGGCGAAGATGCCCCGGCCGTGGATTCGCCGTGTCTCGTAGTCGCTGGGCGGGCACACGAAGTCGGACTGAGCCATCCTGTGTTTGACGGAGACTTCGAGGCCAGGGTTTGCCTGGCGGAGGGAGAAGTCTCGGCTCATGGCACATGCGAGGAAGTATTCAAAGGAGTTGCTGGACCGCGGAGCGCGTCTGGTGTTCGAGTCCGGGCGTCCGATCGCGCACGTCGCGAGGGACCTCGGGATCGAGGGCGAGACGCTTCGCAAACATGTCCGGCAGACCGAAGCTGATGAGGGCCGGCGCAAAGACGTCCTGAGCAGCCAGGAGCGCGAGGAGATCAAATCCTTGCGTCGTGAGGTTGCGCAGCTGCGCCGAGCGAACGAGATCCTGAAGGCCGCCAGCGTGTTTTTCGCGGGCGAGCTCGATCCACACCGTCCGAAGTGAGCGCGTTCATCGACGAGCATCGCGAGCGCTTCGGGGTCGAGCCGATCTGCGAGACCCTGGGCGTGTCGGTAGTTGCCCTGTCTTTCGCAGCGTAGAGTTCCTCGACTTCTCGTGGTGGCCGGTCGTCGAGGGCTTCGTGTAGGCGCTCGTTGTTGAACCAGGCGACGTACTCCAGGACAGCGAGCTCGAGCTGGGAGCGCGTCGTCCAGCTGCGGTCTGCGATGAGCTCGGTCTTGAAGCTGTCGACGAAGCTCTCCGCGGCCGCGTTGTCGTAGGCGTCGCCTACGGATCCGATAGAGGCGATGACGTCGTGGTCGTCGAGGAGCTGGGTGTAGTCGAATGATGTGTATTGGCTGCCGGCATCCGAATGAGCCACGAGCGAACCCCACGTCCAGCGACCATCATCTTCGAGCAGCGCAGCGGTGTTCGACAGCATCTGCACCTCATAGAGCACGTCATTGGCCCCCTGCTCACGCTCCGCGGCCGTCGGTTCCTGTCGCGTGTATGCCACTGCCTTGAGTCGGCGTGCGGGACTAGTGGAGGCCCCGGCAACGTTTGCCGGCACCGACTCGGCCCCGAACGCTGTCATGCCCGAATCCTCGGCGCCGTCAACCCGGCGAACGTTGCCTGACACCCCACTAGCTGGCCCGCGCGGCCTTCGCGGCTTCTTCGAGACGACGCAAGCGCTCGGCGGCCTCCATGCGAAGCTGCACGGGCCGCGGCTGGTCCGGGTACGTCGCCCAGTGCTCAGCATCCGAGATGAGTGGGGCGTTTGGCTGCATCGTCCGATGGTAGCGAGCGGGAAGGCGGCTGCAGCTACAAGCCATCGGCGCCCTCAGGCCCTCGCGCTTGACCTGGACGAGCGAACCAGAGGCCGGCGTGTGGGAGGTCGCGCGAGGTCGGGTGAAAGGTCCTGCTGAGCCGGTCGGACGGAAACTCGTTGTATGCTTCTATGTTGTCAAGGGCGTTTTGGTGAGCTGCCTGTAGAGGTGGCGGGAGAGGTGTCGCTTGAGGGAGCGCATGGCCTCTCGCTTGGTCTTTCCTTCGTCGATTCTGCGGGTGATGTAGGCGCGGCTCGGGGGGTGGTGGACGGAGCGTGAGAGCGCGATCGTGTAGATCGCGGCGTTGATTTGGCGGTCGCCTCCGCGGCTGAGGCGGTGGCGGATAGTTTTGCCGGATGAGGCGGGTTGTGGCGCGGTGCCGTTTGCGCGTGCGAATGCTGCCTCGCTGGTGAAGCGCGCGGGATTGAACGCCAGGAGCTTGCCGGCGCAGATCGGCCCGACGCCGGGCTCATCGAGGAGCTTCGGGGCGAGGGAGCGGACGAGCGTCGCGATTTCGCGGGTGTAGCTCTCGGCCTGCGTGTCGAGGGCCCTGGTGCGGTTGGCGATGTCGCGGAGGACTTGCAGGGTGGTGTTCTCTTGCAGGCTCGCGGTCGAGCGTGTGCGCATTCCGGTGAGACGCTCCGCGAGCTTCGCGCCGTTGCGAGCTGGGCCGATCCTTTCCCGCAGGGCGCCTGGTGCGCCGATGTTGAGGGCTTGCAGCTGGTTGTAGAGCCTTGAGCGCTCGCCGACGACGGAACGGTAGGCGACGAGGAGCATCTGTAGCGCCAGACGAGTCCCTGACCCGCGGGGGGTCGACAGGCCGTCGCGGGCGAGGACCTTCTTGGCGGCCAGGAGCGCGTCGAGGCGATCGGACTTCCCGGTCCGTCGCTCACGGCGGCGGGGGCGCTCGACCTCGAACACCTCGACCCCCTCGCCCTGCAGGTACTCGCATAGCCCGGCCCCGAAGCTGCCGGCGCCCTCGATACCGACCAGCACCTGTCCGTCGAGCTCGCCGAGCCAGCCGGCCATGCTGCGGTACCCGGCGAGGTCGGCCGTGACGGTGATCTCGCTGAGAAGCTGTCCGAGCTCGTCCAGGGCGACGGCGAGATGCTGCTCCTTGTTCTCACGGCTTGAAAGCGGACGTTCTCCTCGCGCAGGAGCTGACGCAGCCCCTCGTGGGAGATGTCCGTGACCACCCCCTCGGCGACCAGATAGTCCGCAAGCTTGGACAGGCTCCAAGTCGCAAACGGCTGATCGAGGTCCTGGGGGTCGCTCAGCGCGATCCGCTTGATCTCTTGGCGCTTGGGCAGCGTGAACGTCTGCGGCCGCCCCCCGCGGTAACGCGGGTAGAGCGCATCGAACCCATCGGCGTTGAAGTTGTGGATCACATCCCGGACGGTGTCCGGGTCCGTGAACACGACCTCGCTGATCCGCGGCGGCGACATGCCCTGCGCGGAGAGCAGCACGATCTGTGCGCGGCGCCACATCACGACTGATCCGGACGTGCGCCGCACGATCCGAAGCAGCCGGTTGCCCTCCTCGTTGGTGATCTCCCGCAACTGCACCCTGGTGGCCATAGCCCTCCCGGTCGAGTAGCGATCTCGACCACAGGACTTCGCCACCAGCGCCCGGCAAACGTTGCCGGGGAACCCACTAGTAGGACTTCGGTAGGTACTTGCAGGAGTTCGTGCGGGTGCAGGGAACTTGTGTGGTATGGCGAGCTTGCGGACGCGGGAGTATGGGGTCAGGGCGGCTGATCTGGAGGCGCAGCGGGCGGCTTTGGTCGAGTTCGCAGCGGAGATGTACCGGCCGTTGATGCGGTGCGATCAGCGTGCGAAGGGTGAGCAGTATGTGCGTGGGCTGTTGTTGGAGGGGCGGCGCAAGTCGATCCAGCCGATGGCGGCCAGGCTGCCTGATGGTGACGAGGAGGGGTTGCAGCAATTCATCACCGACTCGCCGTGGGAAGATGAGCCCGTCCGGCGGCGGCTGGCGCGGCGGATGGCGGCAGAGATCGAGCCCGAGGGGTGGATCGTGGATGACACGGGGCTGCCGAAGGATGGGCGGTTCTCGCCCGGGGTGGCGCATCAGTACTGCGGAGCGTTGGGCAAGACCGCGAACTGTCAAGTGCTGGTGTCCGTCAACGCCGCTTGCGATCAGGCGTCATGCCCGCTGGGGTGGCGGCTGTTCTTGCCGAAATCGTGGGATGAGGATGCGCAGCGACGTCGCCGGGCGCGGGTCCCTGAGGAGGTGCGGCATGTCCCGAAGTGGCAGCTCGCGTTGGAGATCATCGATCAGCTGTTGGAGTGGGGGCTCAAGCGACGGGTTGTGCAGGCCGACGGCGGCTATGGAGACACCACCGCGTTCCGGGTCGGGCTGGAGGAGCGCGAACTCGAGTACGTGGTGCAGGTCAAGGGCGTGACCTCCGCCCAGCAGGGCGACGCGGTTCCCGTTACGCCTGATTATCAGGGTCGCGGTCGTCCGCCGCGCCCACGCTACCCCGAGAAGCCCGTCAGCCTTCGCGACCTGGTACTGGCCGCCGGCCGTGAGCAGATCCGAGGAGTCGGCTGGCGCGAGGGTGACCGTGGCCCGCTCTCAAGCCAGTTCATCGCACTACGCGTTCGCCCTGCCAACGACGCTCAATGCGACGATGACGGGATACTGCCCGAGCGGTGGCTGCTGGCGGAGTGGCCCGCCGAGAAGGACGAGCCGGCCAAGTACTGGCTCTCTAACCTTCCCGCCGACACGCCGATCGTGACGCTGGTCCGCCTGGCGAAGCTGCGCTGGCGCGTCGAGCACGACTACCGCGAGCTCAAGCAATGCCTCGGCCTCGACCACTACGAGGGCCGAACGTTCTGCGGCTTGCACCACCACCTCACCTGCGTCACCGTCGCGCACGCGTTCCTCACCTGCTGCCGGCTCGCCCGCGGCGACCCCGACGCCGTCCGCCCTCAGCTGGCGGCAGCCTGATCAGCCTCTACCAAGCCCAACGCGACCTGCAGACCGCGCTGGCATGCTGGCACGACCACTGCCCGGTCTGCCAGCGCAGACTGCCGCCATAACAACCTACCGAAGTCCTACTAGGTCAGCCGGGAGACCGTGGCCCAGGTTAGCGGTGCTTTACGCTCGATAGGTGGCGATCGACCTTGCCGACCTGTCCGTGCGCGAACTGCTCGCTCTGTGGGCGGGCTCCATTCAGGAGCTTCGCAGTCGTGGGGTCGTCCGCACGTTTCAACAGCCCCATCGGCGACATCGCGGAGCAACTGGTCGCTCTCCACTACGGCGGCCACTTCTTCGACGGCCCACTCCCGTGGGCCACTCTCCTGCGCCATCGTCCAGACGGCATGGAGGCGCGGCGACTCAAGACCCGGACCGCCACGGCAACTAGTCGCGAAGGGTCAGACCATGGAGGCTGGGACCAGCGGAGTCAACGGACCGTATCTGACTCCCGCGTTTCCATAGCGTTTCCATAGGCTGTGCTCGGGAGGAGCGCAGCGACCATAAACGCCCTAGAATTGGGCGCCTGGGGCCATAGCTCAGCTGGGAGAGCGCCTGCTTTGCAAGCAGGAGGTCGCCGGTTCGAGCCCGGCTGGCTCCATGCGACATGCCTGGAATCGTCATCGTGGGCGCCCAGTGGGGCGACGAGGGGAAGGGAAAGGTCACCGATCTGCTGGCCGAGCACAGCGACGCCGTGGTGCGCTTCCAGGGCGGCAACAACGCCGGCCACACGATCGTCCGCGACGGCGAGGAGTGGAAGCTGCATCTGATCCCCTCCGGGATCCTCTACCCCGGCAAGAGCTGCGTGATCGGCAACGGCGTCGTGATTGACCCGAAGGTCCTGATCGATGAGCTCGACGCGCTGCGCGCGCGGCGCGTCGACGTCAGCGGCCTGCGGATCTCAGCGAACGCGCATCTGATCATGCCCTACCACCTGCTGCTCGACTCCGCCGGGGAGGCGCGGCTGGGGAGCCTGCAGATCGGGACGACCCGCCGCGGTATCGGCCCGTGCTACGCCGACAAGGCCGCGCGCCTCGGGATCCGCGTGCAGGACATGCTCGACGAGAAGATCCTCAAGAAGAAGATCGTCGCCGCGATGGAGCCCAAGCGGCTGTCGCTGCGGCCCTTCGAGAAGGACCCGACGCTGGACCTCCACGCGATGACCGAGCAGTACCTCACCTACGGGCACCGCCTCGAGCAGCACATCGCGGACACCGCGAAGCTCATGTGGGAGCTGCTGGACAGCGGTCGTCAGGTGATCTTCGAGGGCGCCCAGGCGACGATGCTGGACATCGACCACGGCACCTATCCGTTTGTCACCTCGTCGAACCCGATCGCCGGCGCGGCCTGCATCGGGGCGGGGGTCGGGCCGAAAGACATCGACGAGATCTGGGGGGTCGCCAAGGCCTACGCCACCCGCGTCGGCGCCGGGCCGTTCCCGACGGAGCTCCACGATCGGATGGGTGAACATCTGCGCACCCGCGGCGGCGAGTTCGGCACCACCACCGGGCGCGCGCGGCGGACCGGCTGGCTTGACCTCGTATCGCTGCGCTACGCCGCCCGCCTGAACTCGCTGTCGGCGCTGGCGATCACCAAGCTCGACGTGCTCTCCGGGCTCGATCGCGTGCAGGTCTGCACCAGCTACCGCGGCGCCGAGGGCGCGGAGTTCGACAGCTTTCCCTATCACCAGACCGTCTTGCATCATACCACCGCCGAGTACACCGAGCTCGCGGGCTGGCAGGAGGACATCGGCGAGTGCCGCGACATCGCCGACCTGCCCCCGCAGGCCCGCGACTACCTGCGGTTCGTCGCCGAGCACGTCGGGGCCCCAATGACACTCGTCGGCGTCGGGCCGGGCCGCGACCAGGTGATCTGGACCGATGACGGCCGCCGCACGCTGGCCGCACGCAACGGCTCCTCGCCGGATTAGGCCCCGTCGGCAAGACATCGCCCAGCGCTGCTCGGCGCAGTCACCCACTCCGCCCCGCAGTCATTCACTCCGACCCGCAGTCATCGGCGGGTCCGCGCGGAGGCCGCGGCTCGCTGCTCGGACTCGTAGCCGAGCCACGCCCGCTGCAGGCCGGCGCGCAAGTCGCCGAGCCACCTGATCCGGGCATCCCACCACGCCGCGGTCCCGGCCATCGCAGCGACGCTAAGGCGCGCCTCCCAACCATTGAGGTCCGCCGCGCGCTCCTGCTCGCGTGAGCACACGTTGAGATCCTCCAGTCGCACCGCGCAGGCCAGCTCGGCCTCGCGGAGCAGCTCGATCAGACGTGGCACATCGCTGGGTCGACACAGCGCGAGCCTTGCCATCAACTCTTCGAACCGATGGCCGTCGTCGGGCTGATCGGCGAGCAGAGCGAGGACCGCCTTCCTGGCCGACATCTGCAACCTCGGCGTCGGACTCGCCATGGCGTCAGACCGTACCGAATTTGCCTCGACGTCGAGACTTTGAAACGAATAATCCCGATTGCTCAGCCTGCTTTGGGTAAGTTCTACGACTATCCGGACATCCTCCGTTCGACTTCGGCCCGCTGCTGCGCGCCGACCGGCCCGCCGTTGCTTTGCTCAAACCCCGCGATCTCCCCCTCGGCCGCAGCAGAACGACCGCTCAGATCGAGCGGCCGTCCTGCGAATCCCTATAAAACTGGGGATTATGCCAATGGGCCGTGCAGGAATCGAACCTGCAACCTTGGGCTTAGAGCGCCTAACAAAAGTGTTGGAGTTGTTTGAGGCATATGCGTGCGCAGGCGAGGGTGAGCATGGCTTCGTGGATGTCGGCGCGGCGGGCGTGTCGGCGCGCGAGGTAGCGGTGGGCGTGTAGCCAGGAGATGGTGCGCTCTACGACCCATCGGTCGCGTCCCAGCCCGGATCCGTGTTGGCTGTTCCGTTTGGCGATCTTGGGCGTGATTCCGCGCTCGCGCAGCTCTCGGCGGTGGTGTTTGGAGTCATACGCCCGGTCGGCATACAGGCGTCGTGGCCGGAACTTGCCGTGACGGCCGGTCGGCGGGACACGATCAACCAGCTCGGTCAGCTGCGTGATGTCGTGGCGGTGCCCACCAGTGAGTGTGAACGCGAGCGGCGTGCCTTTGCCATCGACGATCAGATGGTGCTTGCTGCCAAGGCGAGCGCGGTCGACTGGCGAGGGGCCGGTTTGCTCGCCCCCCCTTTGGCCCGCACATGCGAGCTATCAACGACTGCCCTTGACCAGTCAAGCTGGTCGGCGTCGTGAAGCTCGTCCAACAGCACTTGGTGCAGCCGGCTCCAGACGCTGGCTTCGTTCCATTCATGCAGTCGCCGCCAACACGTCATCCCTGACCCACAGCCCATCTCTTGGGGAAGATCCTCCCACGGTATCCCCGTTTTCAAAACAAAGATGATCCCTGTCATCGCCGCTCGGTCAGGCACCCGCGGACGCCCCGTGACCTGCGGCTCACGCACCGGCAAAAGCGGCTCGATACGAGCCCACAACCCATCAGGAAGCAAAGGTTTCGCCATGACGCAGGACTTCGACAGCCCCACCACGAACCCTACCTTCTGTTAGGCGCTCTTAAGAGGCCCTTAGATAGGTCCCGAGCCGCGTAGATCAGCCCGATTGGGCCGCTCGAAATGTGGCTTTAGGCCATGTGATCCGGTTGGTTTGGTACCCAAAGCGGTACCCACGACGGAGGCGGTACCCACGTGATACCCACGTGCAAGACTGGGTGCTCAGTACCAACGAGAAGCCCCCCGTGCGACTGGTACTCGCCGGGGGGCCGGGACACCGGAGGTACCCGATGCCAGTATCGAATCCTACAGCCAGCATCGTCATCCGCGAGCACGGCGGGCGGCCCTTCTACGAGGCCAAGTTCCGCCACCGCGGCCGGCAGGTCAAGCGGCGCGTCGGCCCCGCCTGGCTTGAACATGACCCCGAGACCGGCGGTTGGCGGCGGCACCGCGGGCGCGTCGCCGAAGGCGTCTACGACGAGAGTGGAGCCCATGTGCGCGCAGCGCAGCTCGTGGAGGAGTACGTCACGGAGGCCGCTGACCTGGAGCAAGCCGAGCACGAGCGCCGAGTGCAAGGCCCGACCTTCCGCGAGGTCGCTCACGCCTACATACGATGGCTGGAGGACGTGCGCGGCGCGAAGCCCTCCACCCTGGTCGGCCATCGCTCGGTGCTCGCCGAGCAGGGCACCCCGTACAGGCGCAGCGGCGGAACCACCCTCGGACACGTCATGGCCGCGCTCGGCAATCGACCCGCCGCAAAGATCACCACTCGGGAGATCGAGGAGGTGTTGACGACGATCAGCGAGACAGGCGCCTCGCCGCGCACGGTGAACAAGCACCGAAACGTGATCGCCGCTGTGTTCAGCTACGGGTGCAAGCCGTCCACCTACGCGCTGCCGGGGAATCCGGCGAAGGACGCGGACAGGCGCCGCGAGCCGCACCCTGGCGCGCTCGTGTTCTACTCGCCGGAGGAAATCGAAGCGATAGCCCGCGCGCTCGCAGACGGTCGCCATCGAGACCGATTGGCACCGAGCGTCAGCGAACTGGAGCGAGAGGCGCTGCGCGCCGAGGATCGGCAGGACGCCGGGATTGTCCGAGTTGCCGCCTACGCAGGACTGAGGCAGGGTGAGTTGTTGGCCCTGCGCTGGCGCGACGTTGACTTTGCCGGGTCCGCGCTGACCATCGCCCGCGCCATGAGCGCGGGCGTGGAGTCGTCCACAAAGTCCGGCCGCGTGCGGCGTGTGCCACTCGCCGACCAGGCAGCAGCCGCGTTGGATCGCATGAGCCGGCGCGAGCACTTCACCACACCGGACGACCTGGTGTTCTGCAATGTGCTCGGTCGGCCGCTCGATGATTCGGCACTACGTCGGCGCTACCGTCGCGCACAGACCGCTGCCGGCGTCCAGCCGCTGCGCTTCCACGACCTACGCCATACGTTCGGCTCGCTGCTGGCAATGCGCGGGGTCGATGTCGTGACGATTCAGAAGGCTATGGGCCACAGCACGCTTGCCACCACGAGTCGCTACCTGCACGCACGCCCGGCATCCGAGCAGGCGCAGGCGTTCACCGCGGCATTTGCAGCCGACGCCCCCGAGGTCGTGGCAGTCGCGGCCTGACCACCGCCAGTGTCCGGCGCCACGCTCAGCCTAGTGGTGTGCCGAGCGGCATTCGCCCGCCCGGCTAGCTTGAGACTGTGACCGTGTGTCCTGGGCCTTCCAGCTTGCGCGCCTGTGCAACGCTGATCGTTTCTCCGGGTGGAGGTGGAGAGATAGCGAGCGGAACTTCAACGGCCGTGATGTCCGTGGTCTCCGTGAAGTGGGCGTGCTGGGCACTCTGCGACATGGTCACGCGTAGCGGAAAGCCGGCTTCGCTCAGGAAGATCGTTAGCTTCGTGAAGACCGGATGCTTCTCGAGATTCCGCACGTCTTCCACCGTGAGGCCCCGGATCAGGCGGAGAGGTTCGACCTCGGCCGTGAACTCGGTGGTTGCTTGTCCGTCAACTGAGACTGGGCCGAGCACCGCGACGGAGCCGACAGCCGTGGTGAGCAGGTTGAACAGTTGCCCATAGCTGCCTTCGCCGCCAACGCTCGCATCGCCGGGGCTTGCAAAGACTTCGAGAGGGCTGGAGTAGGATGGAAGCGCGCTGCCGTCGGTGCCTTTCCTGCGAATCCAAGCTCGGCGCGGGTGCTTGCGCGCGATTTCCCGCGAGTAGGTGTATTCGGTGGAGCCGACCTGGATCTGGATCGGCTTGCCTGTGTTGACGTCGATCACCTCGGCCTGGGGCGGAGAGATGCTGACCTCTCCACTGACGTTCTCGTCCAGCGACACCGACTTCTCGCGCCCGACGGGCTTACCGTTCGTTTCATTGACTACCGTGACGGTGCCCCGGCTGGTCTGCGTGTAGCGCTCGCTGTTGACGTGGAGCTGCTGCATCTTCTGCTCCAGCGCCTGTAGCTGCGGCGGCAGCGTTGCATTGGGCGCCTGTGACACATGCGAGGATCGCAACGCCGATCCAGTGATGGCCCCTATGCCCCCTACTGGTGCCACCGCCAGCGAGGACAGGACCAGGAGGGACACCCCCGCTAGCCGCATCTTCATTCGCCCTGGAACATCGTTCAACACCTTGGCCATACTACTTGTCTATCAGCGACGTTCCAAGACTCGGCACTCGCCCGCAGCACTCCGTCGGCACGGCTGTTGACGCGCACGCTGCGCCCGCGCCATCGTCCGTGGCGCAGCCGGTATACAAGCGGACGCTCGATCGAGAGGATGCGCTCCCGCCGGCGCGACACGCCCGCAGGCTCGCGTGATCCGGCGCGCCTTCTCACCACCACGCGACCACTCCCGCAGCCACCCCCAACAGCGAAAAGTCTGAACAGACCAGATGCACAAGGATCGAGCGGGACCTTTAAGGACCACAACAGGCCCTTACGAATTACATGGCCGTTTCGCCGCGCTCACGGTCATTAACCACATGACAACTACAAGACCCACCAACACAAACACGGTCGGCGGGCACACCTGGGGGTACGCCCGATGAGCCGCCGCCTGAAGATCACATTGCCCGACGGGCTTGCAGCGCAGCTGGACGAGCTGGCAGCGAACATCGGCGAGCCGGCCGCGCGACTCGCGGGCCAAATGGTCCGCCAGGGTATCGCTGAAGCAGCCGCCAGCGGACAGGTGCGCCCGTCGCGCGCCAAGCTGGCCCCTGTCCTACCCGCTGCGCCCGAGGACGAGGAGCCCGAACAGCGGGCGCCGTGGCTTGAGCCCTACGGCGGGGACCGGGAATGGCGCTCGTGGATGTGGGGCGGGATCGTCGCGCTCCACGGCCGCTACCCCACGGCACTCGCCTCGTTGAAGCACGGCTGGTGGGAGAGCGAGGCTCACGTGGAGACTCTGTGCGCCATGGTCGTATGGCGCCAGTTGATCGACGATGCCTGCCGTGATCCGCGCGAAGAGCTGGCCTTCCAGGTCAACCTCTCCGACTACGGTCACACCCTCCGCCAGGAAGGCGGCGGCGTCACCCGCGCCTGGAAACCCGGCGCCCCGCCAGACGGGTGGGTCCAATGATCCCAGAACGCCGCGCGAGCGGCCAAAAGGCAGCACTCAGGGGGAAGCGCGAGTCGGTGGGCGAGGGCGCGCGAGGACTACGGGACGCCCCAACGTCGGGAGTTGTGGCGGCCGGGTGGCCGCAGCTACGTGCACCGGAGGCGTCGGCTTCGCCTCCTTGTCGGTCCCGAGGTCGGTGGCCGGTCCGGGCCGGTCGCGGTCTGTAACCGCGATGGCCCCACCAACCTTACAACTGCAAGACACCCGGCCAATGAGCTCGACCGTCCACCACCCGCTGACCGCCGCCGACGTGATGACCGCGGCCGAGGTCGCCGCTCTACTGCGCGTTCCTCGATCGACCGTAGAAGACTGGGCGCGACGAGGCATCGTCCCGTCGAGGAAGGTGGGCCGGCGGCGGCTCTACATCCGGGCAAAGATCGAGGCCCTGCTGCTCGACGAGGACACCGAACTCAGCCCTGAGTGAAGACGAGGCCCCCGGCGGCTACTCCGAAGAAGCGTCATGGACACCATTCGCATCCCCACCACCACAAGTTCTCCACCTGACGCTCTGTACGCGGAGGAGATCAACCGGACGCACCGCCGGGCCGACTAGAGCCCGTCACCAGTGCAGGCGGAGCGCCTTTTGTAGCCGCCTCGCAGACCTGCCGTAGCCAAGCGGCTGGTGAGATGGCCCCGTTCAGGAAGTGGACCTGGGCGAACAGGAACGCTCGGGGGTGGGGTGGGTTCTCGAACTCGTAGTCATGCTCGTCAGGCTGACCGGCGAGGTGGCGAAAGAGAGCATGGATCTCGCCGTTGGTCAGCCAGCGTTCGCGCTGTTCGGCACCCGTGTGTAGATAGGCGAGGCGCCTGCGGATGACGAGCGTCCAGATATCGTCCTCATCCTTGGACAGCTCCAGATACACAGCAGATGGATAGCTGATCTTCTGGTCGGCGGTGAGCTGCGCGCTGCCGGTCTCCCATGCCTCCAGGGCGCCGTAGATCGCCTGTGCCCACTCGTGTGCGTCCTCGTCAGTATGCGTGCCCCACGGCAGCAGAGCGCTCGCGGGCGAAGCTGCGTGCTGCTCGGTATCGGGATAGAGCAACCTTGACTGCTGCAGGCGCACGGCGTGCTCGTAGCCGCGATCGTGGCCGTCATCGAACGCGCACAGCCAGAGCAGGCTGCGTGGCTTGTCGTTCCAGCGAACGCCACGACCACTGCCGAAGTGATACGTGAACGTGTCGGGCCGCTCGGCGGCGGCGAACGGCTCAGTCCCGGAGGAGCGCTGATCCTGCTGTTCGAGGAACTTGATGATTGCGCCTCGAGCCGTCGTGAGAGCGGAGGCATCCTCGCGCCAACAGCGGCTGGTCAACCAACGTTCGAGCACGTCGGGAAGATACGGCGATGTGCGGTCGGTGGACGGCTTGCTACGCGGCGCGCTGCTTGGCGCGCTCGCGCAGGCGCTGCTTGGCCGTGCCGGGCTTGGGTGCACGCCGGCCGCCTGCGAGCGCGTTCTCGATCGCACCGGTGAGCCTGGCTACGGTATCGCCGACATCCTCGGGTGTGGTGTGCGCGAGCTCCCGGGCCTCGGGCAGCACGCTCTCATAGCCGAGCGAGCGGATCTGCAGATAGGCGGCAAGGGCATCCTCGACGATCGCGCCCTCGGTGCGGTCCTCGAACGCGGCCACGAGCCGCAGCAGGCGCTGGGCGTCTTCGGTGATGCGGATGCTCTTGGTGGTGCGCTCAGCCATGACGCCGCTCCTCATCCGATTGCTTGCTTACATTATTACATGCTTGATCGGACGCGGCAAGTCCGGCTTGAGGTCTGTCGGCGAACGCCCAGCAACACGGCAGCGACCGCCCTCGGCGGAGCGTCGCCCCTGTCGGGCTGCTTGCCTTCCCGCCGTCGCCGGGGGGGACAGGACGCCCGTCTTGCGCCGCTGTTTGGTACCCACGAGTGGTACCCATGGCCTTTGCACCTTTAGGCAAGAGCCTCCTTATCGCCACAAAACCAGTTGGTTTGCAGGCATTTCGTGGAAATGGGCCGTGCAGGAATCGAACCTGCAACCTTGGGCTTAAGAGGCCCCTGCTCTGCCGGTTGAGCTAACGGCCCGCGGGGACGCCCGCACGGGCGGAGCGTCTGAGGGGGGCCTCATATTTTAGGGCCTAACCCGCTGGCTCGCGGGGCGGCCCACCGATTTGGGCCAGGGCCGGGCGGCGCTCGGGGACGGCTGGGCCGGTGCTCGGGGCGGGCGGCCGCTCAGAACACCACGGTGCGGCCCCCGTCAACGATCACGCGGTCGTCGAGGTGCAGCGATACCGCCCGCGCGAGCACCATCCGCTCGGTGTCGCGGCCGATGCGTTCCAGCTCGCGGATGCCCTGGCGATGATCGACGCGCTCGACGCCCTGGGCGATGATCGGCCCCGCGTCGAGCTCGGCGGTGACGTAGTGGGCGGTGGCCCCGATCAGCTTGACCCCGCGCTCGTGCGCCCGGCGGTAGGGCTCGGCGCCGGCGAAGGCCGGCAGGAAGGAGTGGTGGATGTTGATCGCCGGCGCCCCGAGCCGCCCGAGGAAATCGCCGCTGAGGATCTGCATGTAGCGGGCAAGCACCACCAGATCGACCTGGTTCACGAGCAGGCTCAGCATCCGCTCCTCGGCCTGCGCCCTGCGGTCCCGCTCGACGGGGACGTGGTGGAAGGGGATGTCGGCCGCCCGCGCCTCGGGCTCGAGGTCGGGATGGTTTGAGATCACCGCGGCGATCTCCGCCGGCAGCTCGCCGCGCCGCCGGCGCCACAGCAGGTCGACGAGGCAGTGGTCTTGGCGGGACACCAGGATCGCGACGCGGCGAAGCTGTCCATGGAAGCGCAGCTCCCAGTCCATCGCGAAGCGCTCGGCCACCGCGGCGGCGAACTGCTCGCGCAGGCGCTCGCGGGCCTGCGCGCTGTGGGGAGCACCGGCGCGGACGTCGGCGAGGAAGAACTCGGTGCGCAGGAAGAACCTGCCGCCGGTGGGGTCCGAGGAGTACTGGTGGGAGGAGACGATGTTGGCGCCGCGCTCGAACAGGAAGCTCGACACGGCCGCGACGATGCCCGGCCTGTCGGTGCAGTCGATCAGCAGGCGCGCGGTGTAGGGCGTGGGGTCCGGCTCGGCGTCGTCGTCGATATCCATCCCCGCCCGCCCCCAGGGCTTCTACTTCTTGGCGGTAGAGATCTGCCCGGCGGTGCCGGCCTGTCCGGTCAGCGTCCCGTTGGCCCCCGGTTTGACGGTGTAGGTCTTGCCGCCCTGGGTCGTCGTGTAGGTGCCCTGGGGAATGGAGCTGGTGCCGCCGGCGGTCGCGCTGGGGTTGCTCTTGATTTCTTCGAGTTCTTTCTTGACGCGCGAGCGACTGGACGCGGGGGCGAGGCTTACGGTCTTTGCCGAGGCCAGGTCGCCCTCGCGGGCGTTGTGCGCCTGGTAGGCGAATTTCGCGAGGAACCCGTACCAGCGCTCGCTGGTCGGTTCTGCGGCGATGATGATCTGCACCGCCTGCGCCGCCTGCGCGGGCTGGTTGAGGGCCTGTTCGACGAACACCCTCTCCGCCATCTGCTTGGCGAGGCTGACGCTCGGATTGTTCGGTTCCAACGCCAGGTAGGTGTTCCACGATCGAGCCAGTTCGTTGAGCAGCTCCTTGCCCTTCGAGGTGTACTTTTCGCCGGCCTGTTCGTAGTATTCGCCCAAGCCGGCCTGGTGCAACTGCGCTTCGACGAGCGCCGCCCACGCCGCCGCGTCGCGGGGGTCGCGCTGGGTGCGCTTCAGGGCCGCATTGACCTGGTTGGAGAAGCTGGCGCCGTTGGAGTTCTTTTCGCCGGTGAGGGCATTGAAGATCCCGCCCCCGCCGCCGCCCACCCCGACGCCAAAGCCGATGAAGCCGAGCAGGAACAGCACCGCGAGGCCCAGATAGATCACCTGCACGGTGCGGCGGCGGCCGCGGCCTCTGAGGTCGAAGAGCATCAGTTGGACAGCGTCGTGTCGATGTGGTCGATTATGGCGTGTACGCTCGGCTGCGACTGCGGATCGTCCGCTGCGCTCGTCCGCTGCGCGGCGTCCCGCTTGGCGGCGCGTCGCGTCACGACAGATGCGACCAGGATACTCGCCTCGTAGAGGACGTAGAGCGGGATCGCCTCGAGCAGCATCGTGACGGCGTCGCCGGGCAGCAGCGCCGCGACGGTGGCGCTCGCGACGATCGCGTAGGGCCGGCCGCGGCGCAGCTGCCGCGGCGTGACTAGGCCGGCGCGGACGGCCCCGACGATGACGACGGGGACCTGGAACACGAGGCCCATCGCGAGCAGCACGGTGGCGGCGAACTGGTAGTACTGGTTGGCCTGCACCAGCACGTTGAACTCGCTGCTGTTGAAGTTCAGCAGAAAGCGCGTCGCGGCGGGCAGGACGACCAGATAGCCGAACATGACCCCGGCGGCGAACAGCAGCGGGATCGCATACAGGAGCGGCCGCGCGGCGTGTCTCTCACTCGGGCGCAGCGCGGGCAGCACGAAGCCGTAGAGCTCGAACAGGATCACCGGCAGCGCGAGGATCAGGGCGCAGACGAGGCTCACGGTGAGGGTCGCGGTGAAGGGCTCGCCGACCCCGAGCGTCGTCGGCTTGTTGGGAACCGGGACGCGCGGGATCCGCGCGACGTCGGCGCGCAGCCGGGGAATCTCGGCGGCGAGCCGCGCGCGGGTCGCCGCCGGCAGGCCGCTGTGGGGGGCGCTGAGGGTGGCGGCGAGCGCCGCGGTGCTGCGGGCCACCGCGAGGACCCCCTGCTGGGCGAGCGCCGTCTGGCCCTGCGGGCCCTCGCCCTTGGCGATCTGCCCATGGGTCTGCTCGTCGTAGGGGCGGTTGATGAGGTGCAGCAGCGCGTGGTTCTGCCACAGGCACAGCCCGAAGGCGACCGCGAGGGCGACCGCGCTGATGATCAGGCGGGTGCGCAGCTCCTCGAGGTGCTCCACCAGGCTGAGCCTGTCCTCGTGGCCGATCGGGCGAATCGCGGTGGCCATATGCCCCCCTGAACCTAGCAGCGGATCGCGGGAGATCCCCCGGCGCGGGGGCGGGAATCCACGGACGGCAGTGGGAGATCCGCACCTGGGCGGGGTTTCTCGACCGAGATTCTGCGCAAACCTCGGTATTCGTCGGCACGCGCTAAAGACGGTCGATAGGTGAGTCGATGACTTCCGCGAGGACCTAGATGCACTCCGACAACGATCAACATCACACCCGCCATCATGTGCGGCTGCCGAGCGGCAAGCAGATCGAGGTCGTCTACCTCGACAGCCCCCAGCCGCCGTCGCTGGGCACCGGGCAGGGGCACGCTGACCCGGCGACGGGCCCGCTGCACGTCTGCTTCTACTGCGCCGGCGAGCTCGTCTACCCGCTGGACTGGGCCGAGGCCGGCCCGGAGCAGTGGCGGATCCTGCTGCGCTGCCCCGAGTGCGAGGCCACGCGCGAAGGGATCTTTGCGCAGACCGCCGTCGAGTTCCTCGACGACGAGCTCGACCGCGCCACCGAGGAGCTGTTGAACGACCTGCAGCGCATGACCCACGCGAACATGTCCGAGGAGATCGACACGTTCGTCAGGGCGCTGGACGCGGACTTCATCCTCCCCTGCGATTTTTAGCGGGGCTGGTGGTCCACCCGCTGTGACCGGCGTCCGGCCTACAAGCCGATGCGTGGCCGGCCTTCCGGGCCGGCCGGGCCGGCGTCATCTGTAGCGCTCTACGACAGCGTCGGCTACGAGGTCCAGCAGGGCGTGGCGGCCTTCGGGGAGAAAGGCGGGCAGGGCGGCCTTGGCGTCGGCGACGAACGCCAGCGCGCGGGCGCGGGCCTCGTCGAGGGCGCCGGTGGCGGCGATCCGGTCGCATAGGGCGGCGGCCTGGTCGGGACCGTCCAGCGTGGCGAGGTCGACGGCGGCGAGCTGGGCGTCGCGTTCGCGGGCGAGGATCAGCGGCAGCGTGACGGTGCCGTCGAGGAGGTCGGCGCCGCGGGTCTTGCCGGTGCGCTCGACGGGGCCGGAGACGTCGAGGACGTCGTCGAGCAGCTGGAAGGCGAGCCCGATGCGCCGGGCGAACACGCCGAGCCCGTCGGCGAGCGCGGGGGCGCCGTCGCTGGCGACGAGCGCGCCGAGGCGGCAGGCGGCCTCGAACAGCGCGGCGGTCTTCAGCTCGCAGCGGCGCAGGTAGCGCTCGACGGCGACGCGTGCGGCGTAGGCGTCCTCGCGCTGCAGCAGCTCCCCGGTGGCCAGCGCGGAGCTGGCGTCCGAGAGGGCGCGCAGCTGGGCGAGATCGTCGTTGCGGGCGAGCTCGGCGAAGGCCCGCGAGAACAGCAGGTCGCCGGTGGCGACGGCGGCCTGGCGGCCGGCGGTGGCGACGACGGTGGGGCAGCCGCGCCGCAGCTTGGCGCCGTCGATGACGTCGTCGTGGACGAGCGTCGCGGAGTGGACGAGCTCGACGGCGGTCGCGGCGCGTACGAGGGCCTGCTCGTCGATCTGCCACCTGTCGTCGATTCGCGGCCGGGCGAAGCCGTCCTCGCCCTGTTCGGCTTTCGCGGGCGCGTCGATCCGCTGCCCGCCCGCCCCGGCGTCGGCGGCGAGCACGACGAGCAGCGGACGCAGGCGCTTGCCCCCGGCGGCGACGGTGGCGACGGCGTGCGCGGCCAGCGGGGCCCCGGCCTCGGCTGTGACCCGCTCGAGGTGCTCCTCGGTGCGGGCCATTCGTTCACGCAGCGGCGGCCCGCCGCGGCACATGATCTCCGCGAGGGCGTCGGCGTCCTCTGTGCTACTCACGCCCTCCGACCGACTCAAGTCCTCGGACCGCGTCTTGCTCACGCCCTCCCACCGGCTACTTCTGCTGGGAGAGGAAGTCGACGATCGCGTTGAACTTCTTCGGCGGGAGGCGCCTGTAGGACGGCATCGGGTTGGTGGGGTTGACGAGCGTGCGGGCGATCCCGAGGCGCGGGATGCGCGAGCCGATGTGCGTGAGTTCGGGGCCGGGGCCGTTGTTGCCGTTCTCGGCGAGCTTGTGGCAGCCGAGACAGCCCGACTGGGCGACGCCGGCCTTGCCTTCTTCGTACACCGCCAGCGCGGGCCCCCCGGCCTTGATCAGGGCCGCGGGGGTGGGCGCTTCGATCGCGGTCGGCGAGCCGGCGCTGGCGCCCTCCCAGGTCAGATAGGCCATCGCGGCAATCACGACGAGCGCGGTCGTCATGGCGATCGGCCGGCGCTCGGGGCGGCGCTCGGGGCCGCGGTCGTAGAAGGGCAGCAGGAACAGCAGGATCATGCCCAGCGTCGGGACGCCGATCGTCGCGAGCGGCACGAGGCTGGGCGGCTTGACGACGCGCAGGACCTCGAACAGGAAGAAGAAGTACCACTCCGGCCGCGGGACGTAGGTGGTGGTGGTGGGGTTGGCCTTGGAGCCGAGCTCGGCCCCGAGGACGAGCGACATCGTGATGATGCAGGCCATCACGACGCACGCCATGATCGAGTCCTTGGCGACGGCGTAGGGGAAGAACGGCTTCCCTTTGGCCTTCAGCATCGAGTACTCGCGGAGGTACTCCTCCTTCTCGCGCTGGTTCATCGCGCGACCGCGGGTCGGATGGAGAATCGCGCCCGCGGCGGCGCGAGGCGGGTGGCGGGCGCGGGCATCGTCACGCCTCGGACTTGCGCAGGTCGGGGTCTTTCTCGGCTTTCAGCCACGGCGGGGCGGTGGTGCCGAGCTTGGCGACGAGGTACAGATGGGCGCCGAGCAGGGCGGCGATCAGCCCGGGGAGGAGCAGCATGTGGATCGCGTAGAAGCGCGACAGCGTGGTCGCGCCGAATTCCCCGCCGCCGCGCAGGAAGTCGCTCAGATAGGGGCCGATCAGGGGGCCGGTGCCGTTGATGTTGACGCCGACGATCGTGGCCCAGTAGGCGCGCTGGTCGAACGGCAGCAGGTAGCCGGTGAACGACATGACCATCGTGAGGATCAGCAGCACGACCCCGATCACCCAGTTGAGCTCGCGCGGGTACTTGTAGGCACCGAAGAAGAACGTGCGGGCCATGTGGAGAAACACGAGGATCACCATCACGCTGGACCCCCACTTGTGCATCCCGCGGACGAACTGGCCGAGGAAGACGTCGTTGGTGACGTAGCGGATCGATTCGTAGGCCCCGCCGGAGGGGTCGGGGCGGTAGTACATCGCGAGGAAGACCCCGGTGACGGCCTGGCTGAGGAAGGCGAACATCGTGGCGGAGCCGAGGGTGTAGAACCAGTTGGTGCCCTTGGGCACCTTCCTGAACATCAGCCAGCGGGCGGCGCCGCTGAGCGAGGTGCGCTCGTCGATCCAGTCGACGAAGTGGGTCCCGGCGCCGGCGGCGTGATCGATCGGGCGGGCCGCGCCGTTGCCCTCCCCGGGCCGCGGCGGCGGGGCCTGCAGCGGGCCGGGGATCGGCGGGGCGGGGAGCTTGGGGACTCTGGCCACTAGCGGCGCTCGGTGAAGCGGGATGGATACAGGTACTGGCCGATCCCGTCGAGCGGCTCGCCGGGGTCGCGCGGGGAGAAGCGCTCGAGCTCGCTGTTGACGGAGAAGCGGGCGCCGATCTGGACCATCCCGTCGACGACGCGGGTGTAGAAGCGGTCCAGCGGCCTGACCGGTGGCCCACCGACGCGACGGCCGAGCAGGTCGTAGACGCCGCCGTGGCAGGGGCAGATGAAGCGCTCGGCGGCCTCGACCCAGCGCACGGGGCAGCCGAGGTGGGCGCAGCGGGTGGTGATCGCGATGTAGGGGGTGTCGCGGTCGTAGCGGTCGGTGTCGATCGCGGGGTTTTTCTGGCGGACGTACACGGTGGCCTTGCCGGCCTCGCCGATACCGGGGGTGAGGGTGATGACGACGGGGATGTAGTTGTTGTCGGGGAACATGTCGGTGGGGCCGACGGTTTCCCAGCGGTGGGGGGCGCTCTTGAAGATCGGCCCGATCGCGAAGCCGAGCGCGGGCAGCGCGAACGACGCGGCGGCGATCCCGCCGGCGGCGTTGGCCGAGACGGTCATGAACCGCCGCCGCGTGACGGTCTCGCCCTCAAAGGCGCCCGGGATGTGGCGGTCGGCGGTGTACTTGGACTTGTGCTTGTGGTGTCTGCTGGGCAAGGGATCGGCGGCTCGCGGGGCGACAAACCATACCGATCAGGGCTCGGCGGCGGCGCGCATCTCCGTCAGTGCGTCGGGGTGCCCGGCGCGGGCGAGGGTCTTGGCGTGGAGGTGGGCGACGCAGGGGCCCCAGCCGACGGTGCGGGCGCCGGCGGTCCAGATCGCCTGGGCGAGCTCTGCGTGGCCGGCGCCCTGGGCGAGGGCAGTGAGGGTGATGACGTCGGCGAGCTCGGCGACGGCGAGGAGGTCGCCGAGGGCAACGAGTCGGGCGAGGCCGAGCGCGTAGAGCTGGTCGCCGGCGAGCAGGCCGAGATCGGCCTCGGGGGGGCGCAGCAGGCGGGGGGTGCCGTAGTGCAGGAGGTAGCCCTCGTAGATGGCCTCCAGCAGCAGTTCGTACTCGGCGGCGTGCCCCTGCGTGCGGGGGCCGCGGGCGGCGAGCTGGGCGGGGCCGGAGCCGTTCGCGGCCGGCGGCTGGGCGGCGCCGTCCGGGAGCAGGCTGGCCATCAGCCCGCCCTCTTGGCGCAGCAGGGCGTCGAGCCGCTGCAGAGCAGGGATCGAGCGATCGGGGGCGCGGCTCAAGCGATCCTCACCCGAGCTCCCTGAACGCGGCGGCGGCGACCTCGATGGTGCGCTCGATCTGCTCGGGACGGTGGGCGAGCGAGGGAAACCAGGCCTCGAACTGGGACGGCGGCGGGTAGACGCCGCGCGAGAGCAGCCCCCGAGACCAGGCGGCGTGGGTGTCGAGGTCGCAGGCCTGGGCGTCGGCGAGGTTGCGGACGGGGCGGTCGCTGAAGAACACGGTGAGCAGGCCGGGGAGGCTTGCGATTTGAATGGGAGGCCCGTCCGCCCCCTGCCCGCCCGCCCCCTGCCCGGACGGGCCCGCCGATCCACCAGCTTCGGCCGATCCCCCGCCGGTCCATTCGTCGGCGGCCGCACGCAGGCCGGCGGCGAGCTGCTCGGTGACGGCGGCGAGGCGCAGGTAGGCATGTTCGTCGAGCAGCGCGAGCGTGGCGAGGCCGGCGGCGACGGCGAGCGGGTTGCCGGAGAGGGTGCCGGCCTGGTAGACGTCGCCGGCGGGGGCGAGCAGCTCCAGCAGCTCGCGACGGCCGCCGACGGCGGCGGCGGGGAGCCCGCCGCCGAGGATCTTGCCGAGAATGACGAGGTCGCCGTGGACGCCGGTGAGCTCGTGGGCGCCGCCGTGGGCGACGCGAAAGCCGGTGATGACCTCGTCGAGGATGAGCAGCGCGCCGCTGGCGTCGGCCTGCCGACGCAGGAGCTCGAGGAAGCCGTCGCGGGGGGGGACGAGCCCCATGTTGGCGGGGATCGGCTCGGCGACGATCGCGGCGGGGCCGTCGGGCGCGCAGCGCTGGACGGCGTCGACGAGGGCATCGGGGTCGTTCCACGGGACGACGACGGTGGCCGCTGCGGCGGCGGCGGGGACCCCGGGGCTGGCGGGAATCCCGTGGGTGGCGAGCCCGGAGCCGGCCTCGGCGAGGAGCCCGTCGACGTGGCCGTGGTAGGCGCCGGCGAACTTGACGATCTGCTCGCGCCCGGTGGCGGCGCGGGCGAGGCGCAGGGCGGTCATCGTGGCCTCGGTCCCGGAGGAGGTCATGCGCAGCATCTCGACGGCGGGCATCCGCCGGGCGACCTCCTCGGCGAGCTCGATCTCCCCGGCGGTGGGCGCCCCGAAGCTGGTGCCGCGGGCGGCGGCGTCGTTGACGGCGGCGAGCACGTCGGGGTGGGCGTGGCCGTGGATCAGGGGCCCCCAGGAGCAGACGTAGTCGACGTAGCGGTTGCCGTCGACGTCGGTCAGCTCGGCGCCTGAGCCGCGGGCTACGAACACGGGGTCGCGCCCGATGGCGCGCATGGAGCGGACGGGGGAGTTGACGCCGCCGGGCAGCACCTTCTGGGCGCGCCGGTAGAGCTCGGCGGAGCGGGTATCGGTGAGGGATGCCGTCATGGGCTTGCCGTGGCCCGCGTGAGTGACCGTGACCGGCATCCAGCCTTCGAGCCTCTACAAAGCCATGCCGGGCTCAGGCGTATTGGGACTCCCACTCCTTGAATTCGTCGGTGAAGTAGAGCAGGCGAATCTTCTTGAACTCGGTGGAGCTGTAGAGGGTGGCGCGCTCGTGAATGCCGGTCTGGTCGGCGATGGCGTCGAGGATCGCGTCGCACTCGTCCTTGGAGCGGCCGTGGGCCATGGTGAAGACGGAGTAGGGCCAGTCCTCGTAGGTGGGGCGCTGATAGCAGTGGGAGATGCCGCGGAACGCGGCCATCCGCGGACCGAGCTCTGAGATGCGGTCGGGGGGGACCTTCCAGACGCCCATGCCGTTGGCGGAGAAGCCGGCGCGGCGGTGGTAGAGGATCGCGGCGACGCGGCGCAGCAGGCCGCGCTGGCGCATCCCGCGCAGGTGCTCGAGCAGGTCCTCGACGTCGATCCCGAGGCGCTGGGCGGCGGGGGCGTAGGGCTCTGGGATGACGGGCATGTCGCCCTGGGTGGCGCGGATCACGGCGACGTCGAGCTCGTCGTACTCGACGGCCTCCAGCTCGATGGGCTCCTGGGCGACGCCCTCGGAGGCGAGCGCGGCGGTGTCGCCCTGCATCTCGAGGTCCATGCGGATCTTGAACAGCGTCAGCGTGGGGAGCTGGCGGATCGAGTCGGCGCCGGTGAGCTCTTTGAGGACGTCGAGCGTCCCGTCGAGGCCCAGCCGCGAGTCGGGCTCGACGGCGAGCGTGAACCACATGTTGAAGTCGTGGTTGCGCAGGTAGTTGTGCGAGACCCCGGGGTGGGAGTTGACGATCTTGGCGGCGCGCCAGGGGTGCTCGGGGTCGACGCGGGCGGCGACGAGCATCGAGGAATAGCCCAGGGCGCGGGTGTCGTAGATCGGTGTCACCTGCCGGATGATGCGCTGCTCGAGCAGATTGAGCACGCGCTCGCGCGCGTGCTGCTCGTCGATCGACGCGGCATCCGCGATGGCGTCGTACGGGCGGGCCTGGAGCGGGAAGGAGCCCTGCATCAGGTTGAGCAGCGTGCGGTCGAGCTCGTCCAGCTCGACGGCGGCGCCGGCGGCGCGGCTGCGGGTCTTGAGAACGGCCGAACCGGCGCGGTCGATGCCGTCGGCGCCCTCGGCGGGCGGGTGGTCTGGGTCGTTGGCGTCCCCGACGCCGGGCACGCTCCCTGCGGCGAGCGCGCCGTCGACGCCGGGGATGTCCTCGACGTGGGGGGCCTGCTCTGCTGTCAGCTCTGCTCGTTCAGCCATCGGGCGGCGTCCTTTGCGTGGTAGGAGATGATGACGTCCGCGCCCGCGCGGCGCAGGGAGGTGAGGATCTCGACGACGGTGGCGCGCTCATCGAGGTGCCCGGCGACGGCGGCGGCGCGGACCATGGCGTACTCGCCGCTGACGTTGTAGGCGGCGACGGGCAGTCCGGTGGCGTCGCGGACGGCGCGGATCAGGTCGCCGTAGGCGAGAGCGGGCTTGACCATCACCATGTCGGCGCCCTCGCGGACGTCGAGCAGCGTCTCTCGGAGGGCCTCGCGCCCGTTGGCGGGGTCGAGCTGGTAGCCGCGGCGGTCCCCGAAGGCGGGGGCGGAGCCGGCGGCGTCGCGGAACGGCCCGTAGAAGGCGGAGGCGAACTTGGCGGAGTAGGCGAGGATCGGGGTGTCGGCGAAGCCCTCGGCGTCGAGCTCGGCGCGGATCGCGCCGACGCGGCCGTCCATCATGTCCGATGGCGCGACGACGTCGGCTCCGGCGCGAGCGTGGCTAACGGCGGTGCGGGCGAGCAGCTCGAGCGAGGCGTCGTTGTCAACGCGGGGCGGGCCGTGAGGCGAGCGGGGCTCGGCTTCGAGCACTCCGCAGTGGCCGTGGTCGGTGTACTCACAGAGGCAGACGTCGGTGATCACCAGCATGTCGGGCACCGCCCGCTTGATGGCCTGTGCGCACAGCTGCACGACGCCCTGGTCGTCCCACGCCGAGGAGCCCTCGGGGTCCTTCTCGGCGGGGATCCCGAACAGCAGCACCGCGGCGATCCCCAGCTGCGCGGCCGCGCGGGCCTCGTCGACGGCGGCCGAGATCGAAAGGCGGTCAAGCGCGGGGAGGGCCCCGGTCGATCCGCGGCCTCCGCCGGCCCCGTCTCCAGCCGCCCGCCCCACACCGAGCGCCGATGTCTGGGGCTCGTCGACCTCGGAGACGAACAGCGGCAGCACGAGCTGCCCGGCGCGCAGCTCGGTCTCGCGCACCAACCCGCGCAGGGCGGGTGACGCGCGCAGCCTGCGCATGCGCGTCTGCGGAAACGACATCGGTTCGAGGATATCCCGGCCGCGAGGAATCTCTCCAGACGCCTTTCCCTGATACCGGGTTCCCGATGGGGCGGGAGCGTGGAGTGGTGTTGTGTTTTTTCGCGAGGTGCGCGCAATAGTATCTACCTCATATAGACAATGGCTATCGTTGCCCAGATTTTTCATATACCACCCCACGCCCACCCGGCCTCCCACCGATCTCCCCACGCCCTACCCGACCTCCCGACCCGCCGTGCCTTCTCTATGCCCGGCGGAGACCGAGGCGGGCGAGCGCGGCGAACAGGGCGGTGAGGGCCAGCAGGTGGACCAGCGAGATGGCGAGGCCCGGAGAGGAGCGGTTGACGGCGGCGTCGAGGGCCTGCAGGGCGGCCTTGTAGGGGAACACCAGCGAGATCGCGCGGATCACGTCGTACAGCCCACCCGCCACGGCGCCGGCGGGGACGAGGGCGAGGAAGGCGAGCGGCAGCGACAACAGGAAGGCCAGCAGCGACGCGGCCCGGACCTCGCGGGCGAGCGCGCCGATCGCGACGCCGAGCGCTGCAAAGGCGAGCGCGGCGACGGCGAGCGCCACGACCCATAGCTCGGCGCGGCTCCAGTCGAGGCCGACAAAGGCCCCGATCCCGGCGAGCATCGCAAAGGCGACCGGCAGCGAGCAGCCGGCGGCCAGGGTCAGCTTCTCGGCAATCAGCGACTCGCGCGAGATCAGCGACCCCGCGCGGCGGAAGGGTGGGGGCGATGCGGGTCTGGACGGGCCGGGAGGCCGGGAGGGTGAGGACGATGCGAGGCTGGACGGGCCGAGAGGCCGGGAGGGTGAGGACGATGCGGGTCTGGACGGGCCGGGAGGCCGAGAGGGTGAGGACGATGCGAGGCTGGACGGGCCAGGAGGCCGAGAGGGTGAGGACGATGCGAGGCTGGACGGGCCAGGAGGCCGAGAGGGTGAGGACGATGCGGGGCTGGACGGGCCGGGAGGCCGAGAGGCCGGGGCAGGTGGGGTCCTAATCAACCGCGCGAGCGTGTGCTCTTCGCGCTCCAGCGCGATCCCGCCGGCGGCGAGCAGGACGCAGACGAACATCAGCGAGATGCTCACCGCGACGACGACGGCGTAGGTGTCCAGCGGTGTGCGCCGCCCGTGCAACAGCGTGGTCTGCACCTGGATCGGGCGACCGATCGTGGTCAGGACCTCCTCGCTGAGCCCCAGGTTCTGGCCGGCGAATTCGGCGAATTCGGCGACGTGGCCGAGCGCCTCGCGGTCGGCGCCGTGAGGCTGGTGGACCTGCGCGCGGCGCAGGATCCCCGGAATGCTCGTGAGGTTCGGGAGATCCTGGGGAGCGCCCGCGACACCGGCGGCGCTGCCGTGGACCAGCGTCCGGATGACACTGCCCGCGAGCTGGCGGATCTGCTGGGACAGCTCGAGGTTGGCCTGGGCGAGCGCCGCTTCGATGGTGGAGTGCACGAAGCTCTGCTCCAGCGCGTCGCCGTTGTATATCACCTCGACCCGCCCCTGCGTGGTGACAGAGCTCAGGCGCGACGCGATGTCGGCGGGGATCACGACCGCGGCCAGCACCCTGCCCGATTCGACCGCCCGCACGGCTTCGGCGCGCGTTGCGAGCGGCACCGGCTGGACCTGGCTGAAGAGCTGTGTGTAGTAGTGGCCGACGTTCAGGCGCTCGCCGCCGAGCTGGACCGTGGCCCCGGGCGGCGAGAGGTTGACGATCGCGACCTTCGGCCTGGACGGCGCCCGCGAGATCGCCAGGCCGATCAGCAGCGCGACGGCGACGGGATAGAGCACCAGGATCCCCACCAGCACGCGCGAGCGCCCGAGGATCAGCAGGTCCTTGCGGAGCATCCAGCGCAATTCAGTGGCCCCGCTCCCGTAGGAACTCCACGAACACCGCTTCGAAGTCCGGGGGGGCGGAGCCGGGCTCGCCGCGGGCCGGCGGGGCGTCGTTCGGATCGATGCGGACCGGATGGGCGGGACTCGACTCGAGCTCGCGCGGGGAGCCGTTGAACAACAGCTCGCCGTCGGCGAGCACGAGGACCCGCTGGGCGTAGCGCTGGGCCTCGGCGACGTTGTGGGTGGAGAACAGCACGCTGCGCCCGCGCGCGGCGAGGCCGGCGACGAACCGCCACAGGCGCTCGCGCTGGCGGGGGTCCAGCGACGAGGAGGGCTCGTCCAGCGCCAGCACCGGCGGGTCGGCGAGCAGGCCGACGGCGATACTGACGCGCTGGCGGTTGCCCCCCGACAGGTGGTCCACCCGCTCGCTGGCCCGCTCGGCCAGGCCGGTCTGCTCGAGCATCGCCGCCACCACCGCCGGCGGGTCGGCGACGCCCTCCAGCCGGGCGAACAGGTCGAGGTTCTCGGCGACCGACAGCCGCGAGTAGACCGCGGGGATCTGCGGTACCCACCCGACCCCCCTCCCGACCCCCCGCTCAACGCGGGGCGGCGGCAGGCTCACACTGCCGGCGCTTGGGCGCTGGACGCCGGCGACGATCGACAGCAGCGTCGTCTTGCCCGCTCCGTTGGGCCCGATCACAGCCACCAATTCGCCCGGGTGCGCCTCGAAGCTCACGTCGCGCAGCGCCTGGCGCTGGCCGAAGCGCTTGGCGACCCCCCGTACGCTGAGGACCGGCTCGCCGGCCTCCGTCACAGCAGACCGCCCGGTTGGCGCCCCCAGGGCTCGAGGCTCAGATGGCGGCCGAGGTACACCGACGTCTCGCGCAGCATCGCGAGGATCGGCAGCGCCACAAGCGCGCCCACGACGCCGTAGAGCTGCAGGCCGAGCAGCAGCGCGAAGATCACCAGCAGCGGATTGATCCGCAGGGTGTGCCCGAAGACCTGCGGCGCCACGACGTGGCCCTCGAGCTGTTGCAGCCCGACGAACAGCAGCGTCACCCACAGCGCGGAGATCGGGTCGGTGAACAGCGCCACCAGGATCGGGGGCAGCGCCCCGAGGATCGGGCCGATGTAGGGGATCAGCTCCATCACGCCGTAGAACACCCCGAAGGCCACCGCGTACTTGCGCCCGTCGGGGAAGATCCCGAGCACCCCGAAGACGTACAGCGCGAGCCCCGCGGATGCGCCCATCACGGTGCTGAACAGCAGCTGGCCCCCGACGTAGCGCGAGACCGCGTGCTGGATCAGCGTCGGGTAGTCGTCGGTGGGCGTGCCGTCCCCGGGGGGCATGATCCTGCGCACGAGCCGACCGATGCGCTCGCCGTAGAGCAGCATGTAGACGGACAGCACGAAGATCAGCACCAGATCGATGATCGCGTTGGCGACTTCGGTGAGCAGGCCGCCGCCGAACGACGCGATCGAGCCCGCGCTCTTGGCGATTTTGTCCTTGATCGTCTGCACCGCGGTCTCGCCCTGCTTGACCAGCCGCACATGGGCCCCATGTCGGTTGAGCCACCCCTGAACATTGACGATCGCCCTGTTCGCTTCGTTGACCAGCGTGGGCAGGTTGTGCACGAACGTCTGCACCTGGTGTGCGATCGGGTTGGCGACCAGAAAGCCAATCCCGGCCAGAGTCAGGAAGAATCCGAGGTACACGGCGGGAACCGCCAGACCGCGCGGGAGGCGCGAGCGCTGGAGGAACGCCACTGCCGGATTGAGGATCAGCGCGATGATCGCCGCCACCACGAAGACCACCAGCACTTTTCCGGCGGCCCGCGCCAGCGCCCACAGCGCGAGCAGCGCCAGCGGCAGCAGCACGAGCTGCACCCAGCGCGGCACCACCACCCGCGGCGGCTTCGCCAGGGCCGTAGGGAGCCGGTCGGCGGTGTCCAGCGGCTCGCGCTCCTGCATGCGCGGCAGCCCGCTCTCGGGCGCTGTGCCGATCGCGGCCGGCTCCCCATGCGGCCGGGCCGGCGGCGGGATCGGGGCGGGGGCTCCTATCCCCCTGCTCCTCGACGCTCACATGCCTCCCGTCATGGCCAGAGTATGGCTGAGGCCCAGGCGACGATCCTGTTCGTCGGCGACCTCGTCGGGGGGATCGGACGGCGCACCCTGCTCGACTGCCTGCCGCTGCTGCGCGAGCGCTACGACCCGACGTTCGTGGTCGTCAACGGCGAGAACGTCGCCGGCGGCCTGGGGATCACCCCAAAGGTCGCCGATCAGCTGCTGGCGGCGGGGGTCGACGCGATCACGCTCGGCAACCACGCCTACCACCGCCGCGAGATCTACCCCTACCTGGACTCCCAGCCGCGGATCGTGCGCCCCGCGAACTACCTGCGCTCCCAGCCCGGCCGCGGCGTCTGCGTGGTGCGCAGCGACGGCGGCCTGCGCCTGGGGGTGGTGAACCTCAGCGGCAGCCTCTATCTGAGCCCTGGGCGGTCGGCGTTTATCGAGATCGACGTCGCGCTGAAGGAGCTCGGCGAGGTCGACCACATCCTGATCGACATGCACGCCGAGGCCACGAGCGAGAAGGTCGCCCTCGGCTGGCACCTCGACGGGCGCGTGACCGCGGTCGTGGGCACCCACACGCACATCCCGACCTCCGACGGCCGCGTGCTCCCCGGCGGCACCGCCTACATCACCGACGTCGGCATGACCGGTCCCCGCGGCGGCGTGATCGGGGTCAAGCGCGAGCAGGCGCTGGAGTCGCTGATCACGCAGATGTCGGTCCGCTTTGAGACCTCCGACGACGACCCCTGGCTGAACGCCGTCGTCATCCGCTGCTCGCAGCCACTGCGGGCCGACTCGATCGAGCAGGTCTTGATGCCGCGGCCCCCATCAAAATAGGCCGGCCCGGACGGCCGGCCATGCTGACTGCCGTGGCGGGCGGAGCGTTCTCCTCCTGCAACCGTGGAGCGCAGCCCGACACGGCCAAAAGGCCGGACGCCGGTCTCTGGCGGTCCGCCTCGCCACCCAGCAGCGCGACCATCACCAACGGGAAGAACCACGGGATGTACAGATAGAACCAGTGTTCGACCCCGAGCTGCAGCGCGATCACGATCGCCGCGGCGGCCGCCGCGAGGGGTGCCACCCCAGGCCGCCGCGGGATTACGGCGAGCGCCAGCGCGAGCACGACCGCGGCGAACTCGACGGCCTGCTGGGGCCCGGACAGCCCGCCGTAGAGCCCCCACACCGAGAACGGCGAGCCGCGGTTGGCCTGGTAGACGAAGGTGCGCTGGTAGATCGTGTTCAGCGAGTCGTGCGTCAGCGCCGGGATCGACACCACGGCGGCGGTGAGCGCGAAGGCGAGCACGAACAGCCCAAACGCCCGCGGGCGCCGTTTGACCGGCAGTTCGCGCAGCCCGTGGGTGGCGAACAGCGGGGCGAGCGCCAGCGGGGCGAACTTCGTCAGCCCCGCCAGCGCCGCGAACACCCCGCGGGCCGGCGGTGAGGCCGCGACCAGCAGCACCGCCAGCAGCAGCACCGCGACGATCATGTCGTTGCTGTTGCTCTCCAGCGCGTACAGCGTGAACGGGTAGGAGACCCACGCGTACACCAGCGCGATCCCCAGCGGCGGGCCGCGCAGGCGCAGGCCGATCAGGAACATCAGCCCGACCGCGAGCAGGTCGAACACGACCGCCGTCGCGTGCGCCGCCGGGAGGTCGTCCCACGTGCCGCTCCAGCCGAAGATCTGCTCGAACGGCACGTACGCCTCGTAGGCGACCGGCCCGTAGGTGTCCCCGTGTTCGTTGTCCGCCGGGTACCCCCCGTACAGCGCCCGGCCGTCGGCGATCCGCTGCGCCCCGATCACCCCGGCGTAGCCGACGTCGATCACGTTGGAGTCCGTCACGTTCAACGCGACGCGAAAGCCGAGCAGGAACACCACCCCGACCGCCAGCCACGGGGCGGGGACCGCCAGGTGCAGCGAGTCCCGGCCGGCTCCACCGGCCGGCGCCCCGGAATCGCGACCGGCGAGGCGCAGGCGCGCGAGGACGAGCATCCGCACCAGCAGGTACACCAGCGGCGGGTAGGTCAGCGGCACCGAGGCGTAGATGTCGGCGTGGTTGAAGAACGCCAGCGACACCGAGAACGACAGCAGCACCAGCAGGTCGAGGTGCAGCAACCGAAATGGGCGGCGCCAGTCGACGAACGGCACGAGGAACAGCAGGCACAGCGGCAGCCAGATATATAGGGCGTTGACGTGCCTCCCAAACGCCCCGGGGTAGCCGCGCGCCATCGTCCACGCGACCTGGAAGCCGGTCCATTGTTCCAGCACCCTCCCGTCGGCGTCGGCGATGATGACCTGTCCGATTTCCCTGCCCTTGCGCGAAAAGTAGCTGACCTGCCAGCGGGTCTGGCCCTTCAAATAGGCGCCCCCGTAGGAGCCTCGGTATTCGGCCCGCACGTGGCGCATCTTCGGCAGGCGGTCGGCGATCTGCAGGACCTGGTCGGCCGACAGATGGCGGCCGACCGGCGGGGTTTCCGACGGCGCCACCGGCACCGGCGTTTCAGAGCTGCTCGCCGCGGTCGTGGTCGTCGCGGTCGTGCTCGCCGGCGGGGCGGCGCTGCGGAAGCTCGTGCCGAGACCGGCCCTCAGCGGCGCAGCCGCGGTCGCGGTCGCGGTTCCGAGCAGGCAGGCGCAGGCCAGCAGGACCGCTGTCGCATAACGCCGCATCGATCGAGGGTACCCGGCGGTGGCGGCGGCCGAGCTCAGTCGGCGGCGAGGCCGAAATGGCCGAGCACCAGCGGCGCCACGTCGCGGATCGACCACTGGGGGCGCCCGCGCTCGCCGGTGTCGCCGCGCGCGCCGGAGACGGCCGCGGTGGCGCCCGGGGGGCCGTCCTCCGGCACGCCGTAGAGGATCAGCGCGCCGAGCGAGTCCTCGGCGCGCAGCGACCCGTGGCTGCCGCCGCCGACGTGGGCCTGGCCGCCCCAGTCGGAGAACTCCCACCCGGAGGCCGCCGACAGCAGGACCTCGCCGGAGGTCGGGCAGGTCAGCGCCGACCACACCCGCGCCAGCGCGTCGGGGTGTTCGGGGGCGTCCAGCAGGCCGTCGCGCACGCCCGCTCCCAGCACCGCCAGCTCGCCCTCGACGCTCCAGCTCGCGCCGCGCGCGTCCGTGACGGCGCCACCCGGCGCGAAGCGCAGCTCGCCGACCCCCGGCCGCGCGATCACCCCCTCGACGGGTGCCCCGCGGGCGTCGCGCTCCAGCCACATCGCCAGCTCCACCCCCTCCAGCGCCAGTGCCCGGCGCACGACATCCGAGCGCAGCTTCTCGCGACGGCGCTCGGACAGCACGTAGATCATCGCCGCGCGCTGCGACGGGCACACCGCCAGGCACGCCTCCGCCGGGCGGCCCCCCGGCTCCAGCACCTCCAGATCGAACGGCGCATCGTGCAGCGCCAGCGCGTGGCGCACCGGGGCCTGGGAGTGGTCGGCCATCACGATCACCGCGTGGTCCTCCAGAAACGGGTCGACGCCGCCCGCGGCGTCCATCACCCGCGCCAGCTGGACGTCGGCCTGGGCCAGCGACTGGACCTGGGCCTCGGGGCCGTCCTTGTGCGAGCGCCAGTCGTTGTCGGGCAGCGACAGCAGCAGGAAGTCGAACAGGTCGTGCTCGACCAGGTAGGACCCGACGCAGCCCGAATGCTGGTCGCGGACCCCCGGCATCCCCAGCGTCGAGCGGCAGCCCGTGCGGCGGCTTGCGAAGACGTCGGCGTAGAACAGCTCGCGCGGGCCCATCACCGGGTGGCGCATCAGCGTCCTGGAGGCCAGACGCGTCAGCGCGCCGTCGCGCTGGGGCTCGTGGCGGTGGCGCCCGCGGTAGATCAGGTAGGTCGTCCCCGCCGTCCGCACCCCCGCGTCGTCGAGCGCCTCGAACACCGTCAGCGGCTCGGTCGCCAGGTGGGCGCGGTTCATGTTGTAGACCGTGTCCGTCAACTGGCGCGCGAACCCGAAGCGCTGCGCCGCACGCAGGCTGGAGCCGTATTCCACGTAGCGGGCCTCCTCGCGGTGGAACCAGTTCATCGCCGGGATCCCGTGGCGATCCTGGCCGGCGCCCGTCGTGATCGACGCCGCGCACACCGGCGTCACCGAGGGGAAGGCCGCGACGCAGTCGGGGACGTAGCGCCCGCGCCGCATCAGCTCCCCCAGCACCGGCGCCGCGCCCTGCGCGACGGCGCGCTCGAGCATCGCGGGGGCCATCGCGTCGATCACGCACAGCACCAGCTTCGACGGCCCGTCCGCCGGTCCATCCGCCCGCCCGCCCGTTCGAGGCCCGCCCGACCCCGACCCGTCCGCCCCCATCTCAGCGCCGCAGGATCCGCAGACCCGCGTACTTCTCCTCGCCGCGTCGGCGCGCGCCGACGGCGAGCCACGCGAACAGCGCGACCGCCACGTAGCCCAGCGGGTGCAGCAGCGCCACCAGGGCCGCCAGCGCAAGCGCGGCGGCGTCGACGTAGAGGGTCAGCGCTTCGCGGGCCCCGCGGTCCTCGGCCCGCCCGCCCCCGGGCGGGGATCCGATCAAACGTGCGCGGGTCCGTGCCAGCAGCGGCCGGGAGGCCGCCTGAGCCAGCAGCGCCGCCGCCGCGCCGCCGAGCAGGCCGGGCCACGCGGCGTCGCCGTGCTCGGCGAGGGTGCCCGCGAACAGCAGCGCCCCCACCCCGATGCCGAGGCCGGCGACCGCCGCGCCCAGCGGGCCGGCCTCGAAGCGGGTCGCGCCGAGGCGCAGCTGCAGCGCCCACGCGACCGTCAGCGCCACCGTTACCGCCAGCAGCCACCAGCCGGCCTGCAGGAATTCGTAGCCGCTGTGCGCGAAGTCGACCCCGAGCGCCGCGTTGGAGCCCAGCGCCCCGGCGAGCAGCGCCGGCAGAAAGGGGCGCAGCCCCGCCGCGACGGCGAGGCCGAGGCCGAGGCCGATGTAGAAGACGAGGCCGTTCACGGGAGGGAGGCTAACTGGAAGCGAGCCGTGCCGCGGGAGCAGGCTTGCGCTGCACGGGTGGCCGTGCGCTACCGTGCGATGCCCATGACGATAATGGATGAGGGCCCACCCCCCCACCCACCCACCCGCTCACCCACCCGGCGGTCCCGCCCGGCGGCGCACGAGCTGGCCCGCTACGAGAAGCTGTTCGCGGGGCGCACCAGCGGGATGCGCTCGTCGGCGATGCGCGAGATGATGGCGCTGACCGAACGGCCCGATGTGATCTCGCTCGCGGGCGGGCTCCCGGACACCTCGACGTTCCCGCCGGAGGTCTACGCCAAGCTGATGGCCCACGTCGCCGCCGAGTCGACGGCGCGGGCGCTGCAGTACGGGCCGACCGAGGGGATGGCGGCGGCGATGGAGTGCGTCGTCGAGGTGATGGCCGCCGAGGGCACACTGGTCGACGCCGACGACCTGATCGTCACGACCGGCGGCCAGCAGGTGATCGACCTGGTGTGCAAGGCGCTGATCGACCCCGGCGACGTGATCGTGGCCGAGGCCCCCACCTACCCCGGCGCGGTGCCGACGTTCAGCGCCTACCAGGCCGAGGTCGTCCAGATCGAGATGGACGGCGACGGGATGCCGATCGACGAGCTGGAGGCGACGCTGGACCGGCTGGAGGCCGAGGGCCGGCGGCCGAAGTTCATCTACACGATCCCCAACTTCCACAACCCCGCCGGTGTCACGATGTCGCTGGCGCGCCGCCGGCGGTTGGTGGGAGTGGCGCGCGAGCGCGAGCTGCTGGTGCTCGAGGACAACCCCTATGGGCTGCTGCGCTACGAGGGCGAGCCGCTGCCGACGCTGTACTCGCTGGACGCCGCCGGCGCCGGACGCGGGGGGACGTCGGACTATGTCATCTACCTGGGGACCTTCTCGAAGATCCTCTCCCCCGGCCTGCGCCTCGGCTGGGCGGTGGCCCCGCGGCCGGTGCTGGAGAAGCTCAACCTCGGCAAGCAGGGCGCCGACCTGTGCTCGTCGCCGATGACCCAGCTGTTCGTCGCGGCCTACTTCCAGGAGTGCGACTGGCGCGAGTACGTCGAGACGCTGAAGGACCTCTACCGCGGCCGCCGCGACACGATGCTCGCGGCGCTGGCCGAGCACTTCGGCGGGGGCGCCACCTGGACCAGACCGGAGGGCGGGCTGTTCATCTGGGCGACACTGCCCGAGTACATCGACACGACGAACCTGCTCGCGCAGTGCGAGGGGGTCGCGTTCGTCCCGGGGCGCGCCGCCTACCTCGACGAGCGCCGCGGGACGTCGTCGATGCGCCTGAACTTCGCGGGGGTGCCGGAGGCGGAGATTCGCGAGGGGATCAGGCGGATCGGCGCGGCCGTCGGCGACCGCGTCGGGCTGTTCGGGACCCTCACCGGATCCCCGCCGGCTCCGCCGAGCGAATCTTCACATGGAGAGTCCCCACCGGCCGAGCCCTCTCCGGGCCTCGCCGACGTCGTCGAGCTCCCGCGTCGTCGTCAGCAGGAACAGGCCCGCCGCCAGCGGGATCGATGAGCGCCGCCAAGCGGGTCGCGGTGCTCAAGGGTGGGCGCTCGCTGGAGCGCACCGTGTCGCTGCGCTCCGGCGCGCACGTCCAGGACGCGCTGCGGCGGCTGGGGCACGAGACAATCCCGATCGACGCCGGCCCGGACCTGGTGGAGCGGCTGCTCGCGGCGAAACCCGACGCGGCGTTTGTCGCGCTGCACGGCCGCGACGGCGAGGACGGGACGGTCCAGGAGCTGCTCGACGCGATCGGCGTCCCGTACACGGGCTCGGGACCGTCGGCGTGCATGCGCTGCACCGACAAGGCGCTCGCGAAGTACCTGATGCGCGAGGCCGGCATCCCCACACCGGCCTTCCACGCCTTCAAGGAGAGCGCGATCAAAGAGCTCGGCGTCGCCGCCGCGCTGCCGGCGGTCGCGGCGGAGCTCGGGTTCCCGATGGTCGTCAAGCCGACCAGCCAGGGCTCAGCGCTGGGCGTGAAGTTCGCAAAGTCCGAGGCCGAGCTGCCGGCGGCGATGGTGGGGGCGCTGTCCTACTACCGCAAGGTCCTGCTGGAGCGCCACATCGACGGGCGCGACCTCGCGGTGTCGGTGCTCGACGCCGAGGCCCCCGGAGCCCCGGCTGGACAGGGCAAGTCCCCCGGACCCCCGACGGCGCTGCCCGTCGTCGAGGCGATCCCGCGCGAGAGGGACTTCTACAGCTACGAGTCGCGCTATGAGATCGGGATGACGACGTTCGTGTGCCCCGCGGAGCTGCCCGCCGAGACGACCGCGCGCGCGCAGGAGCTCGCGCGCGCGGTCTATCGGCTGCTGGGCTGCCACGGCGTGGCCCGCGTCGACCTGATGCTCGCGCGCGACAGCGGGGAGCTGTACGTGCTGGAGACCAACGTCGTCCCCGGGTTCACCGAGACCAGCCTCCTGCCCCAGGCCGCCGACGCCGCCGGGATCGACTTCGACGCGCTCGTCGGTCGGATCCTCGCGAGCGCGTGGACGCGGTGAGCCTAAATCGGCGGGATCAGCCGACCGGGTTCTGCCAGCGGACGTCGGTGAAGCGGGCGAAGTCGGTGTCTGCGGAGCAGACCAGCAGGCCGTGCTCGAGTGCGAGCGCCGCAAGTTGCGCATCGGGTACGAGATTGCCGCGCACTTCGTAGCGAGCGATGAGCTCACCGAGGAGCTGCGCATGGTTCGGTCCCGGCGCTGGTATCCATACCGTCGGCGCGGCAAGCCACTCTGTGATCCGCTCCCACGCAGCGGTTGGTGTGAGCGGTCGCGCGAAAGCCCGCGGATGTGTCGAGATGCGCAGGAAGGCACCGAGGCTCTGCCAGGGCAACCCGACGCGGCGCGGCCCATTGAGCTGCTCGGTCAGCCAGCCCACCGCAGCTTCGTGCTGGGCGGCCCGCCTGTTGACCGCGTAGAGGAGGAGGTTGGCGTCGAGCAGCATCAGCGGGCTGCGGACCCGTCCAGCGTCTCGATCACCTCGGCGATGTTGGAGACATCGACACCATCACCGAAGTCGTACGTCTTCTGGCGAAACCGCCGAGGCGAGCGCTCGACAGTGAGACCGCTGCGGACGAGCTCATTGACCGCCTCGCTGAGCCCGATCCCGCGCTCGCGCCGGAGCTTCTCGACGGCGGCAGTAACGTCTTCGGAGAGTGTGATCGTGGTACGCATAGGGCACACTGTAGCGCATCAAGATGCATACAGAGTCGCATCAAGACACATCGTTCCCAAGCCGGGCGCCGCAGGACACTCACCTGGCCGTGCGCCGGCCGCGCTCGGCCGCCGCCTCAGCCTCGCGGGCCTTTGCCCGCAGCTGCCCGCTGCTCATCGACAGCTCTCCGGCCAGAGCGCCGCGCGCCGACTGGGGCAGCTTGACCGCGCCCCGCTTGGCCGCCGGGGAGGAGGGCGGCGGCACGACCGGTCCGATGTCCCCGTCCGGGGCCTCGTCGAGATCGACGATCACCGGGGCGTGATCGCTCGGCCGGGTGCCCTTGCGGGCCTGGCGGTCGACCCACGCCGCCCGCACCCTGCCGGCGACGGTGGCGCTGGCCAGCACCAGGTCGATCCGCATCCCGAGATCCTGATGGAACATCCCGGCGCGGTAGTCCCAGTAGGTGAACACGCGCTCAGTGGGCCAGCGATCACGTACGACGTCGCGCAGGCCCACCTCCTGAAGCTCCGCCAGCGCCGCGCGCTCCGGTGCCGTGACGTGGGTCTGGCCGATGTAGGCGTACGGGTCGAACACGTCGATGTCGGCGGGCGCGATGTTCATGTCCCCACACACCATCGCGTCCCGCGGGTCGCCGCCGACCAGCTCCCGCAGCGCGGCCAGCCAGGCGAGCTTGTAGCGGTAGTGCTCGGAGTCCGGCTCGCGACCGTTGGGCACGTACACCGAGTGCACCCGAATCCCGCCGCAGGTCGCGGACACCGCTCGCGCCTCCCGGTGCGGGAAGCCCGGCGCCCCGGCGACCCCGACCTCGATGTCGTCCAGCCCGCTCCGCGAGAGGATCGCCACGCCGTTCCACTGCGCCTCTCCGTGCCGGGCGAACGCATAGCCACGACCGGCGAGCTCGTCGCCGAGCAGCCGGTCGAACGCGTCGTCGGTGAGCTTGATCTCCTGCAGACAGACGACGTCCGGCTGACGCTGGTCGAGCCACGGCAGCAGCCGCGGCACCCGTTGCTTGACCGAGTTCACGTTCCAGGTCGCGACGCGCACGGGGCGTACGCTAGCGATGCCACTGCGCCCTCCGCTCACCAGGCAGAAGCAAGCGGCTTCGTGCGCTCGTCCAAGGCCGCCAGGAACTCGTCGTCGCTCTGGTAACGCGTGACGCGGCCCGCCGCGAGATCGTTCCTCTCGCTCCTTATCCCGCAGCGTACAGGCACAAGACGAGGCGGCACTACTGGAGCCAATGAATGAAGCCAGGATACGGCTGGCCTTCCACGACAAAGGCGTCGAGCGCGGCGATGATCCGGCCGATCGTCGCTGCGCCTTGCGGGAAGCGACGTGGGTGCAGGATCACGATGCCGCAATGGTTGCGGCCCCGACCGTGGTATTCGCGGTCCAGGGCCAGGAAGTCTTCGCGGTTGTAGGTGATGATCGCGCGCTCCTCCTGCTGGGCGTGATCGAACAGGTCCGGGTCAGAGAGGCCACGTAGATCGGCATGCTCATCGACGGCGGCGACATCGCAGCCGCGGCCGCGGAGTTGCTCGGCGATGCGGCCCGAGAGCATCTCGTCGAGCAGCAGCTTCACGCGAGCGCGTCGCGCTCACGGCGCCACTCCCGTTCGGCCGCGTCGGCCTCCTCGACGTTGCGCGCGACGCGCTCGTCGATCTCGTCGCGGTACTCCGCGTAGTAGCGGACCGCGGCTCTGATCTGGGCTGGCCCGAGGCTGCCCCACTCGGCGGCGGCCGCAAGCCCAGCATCGCCCTCGAGCCCACTCGCGCGAACCGTCGCGATGACCTCCCACACATCCGGTCCACCCGCCAGGCCGGCACGCCGGCCGGTCGGCCCGTCGCGGAATACGATCCCAGGATGGTCCTCCATGCGCAGCCCCTCGTCGATGTAACGCTCGGCCAGGCGAGACTTGTTCAGGCCGCTGCGTATCCCACGACGCTCCAGCCGGTCCACCACCGAGGCATCGAGTCGGGCTGAGAACTGACGAGCGGCTGCCATGTATGACAGTGTAACGCTGAGGCTCGCCCGGCGCCGCGGAGTGGGCCCCCGTGACAAGACCTCCGGCAACCAAGTCCCCCCCCCCCCCCGACGCGGGTCAGGAGGTCCCGCGCCCACAACCCTCCGCGCCACCCTCCCCCGCGCGGACGATCCCGCCAAACGACTTCAGGAATCCCCGGCCGCGAAGTCCTCGGGCGAGACCTGGTCGAGGAACTCCTTGAACTGCTCGACCACGTCCTCGGACTCCTCCTCGTTCTGCTCGAATTCGATCGCCGACTCCGCGATCACCTCCTCGGCGGCGAAGATCGGCGCCCCCGAGCGCACCGCCAGCGCGATCGCGTCGCTGGGGCGCGAGTCGATCTCCAGCTCGCGGCCGTTGATGCTGAGCGTGATCGAGGCGAAGAACGTGTTCTCGCGCAGCTCCGTCACCGCGACCTGGGTGCAGCGGGCCTCCAGCTCGCCGAGCACGTCGCACAGCAGGTCGTGGGTCATCGGCCGCGGGGTCTGGGCGCCCTGCAGCTTCATCAGGATCGACGCCGCCTCCGGGTGCCCGATCCAGATCGGCAGGAAGCGGTTGCCCTCGACGGTCTTCAGCAGCACGATCGGCTGCTTGCCGACCATGTCGAAGCTGACGCCGTAGATGACCATCTCCTGCACAAGTGTCCTCCGGAGGGGGGAATCCAGAGTATAGGTGGCCGAAATGGACCCGCGCGTACCCCGCGGGCGCCGGGTCCACGCCTCCGCCGGGCCCCACGCCGGGGACAGCCGGCCCTACGCCGGGGCCGGGGCCTCCACGGCCTTCGCGCGGCGCACCGGGTGGGTGGCGTTGTACTGCAGCAGCACCACCCCCACCACGATGAACGGGACGAAGTTCACCGCGTGCAGCACCAGCGCATACGGCAGCGCCGCCGAGTGCGGGATCCCGTAGGCGCTCAGCGCGATCAGCACCGCCCCCTCGAACACCCCCACCGCCGCCGGCGCCGCCGGCAGGATCATCCCGAAGCCGATCGCCACCGTCACCAGCAGCCCCGCCGCGAACGGGAGGTGCAGCCCGAACGCCAGGCCCACCAGGTACGCGCACAGCCCCGACGCCAGCCACGCCAGGATCGTCCACATGAACGCCTCGCCCGCCACCCGGATGTCGCGCAGGCCGCTCAGGCCGTGCGCCAGCTCCGCCACCGTCCGCTCCAGGCGCTCGCCCGAGAACAGCGGCAGGCGCCCCAGCGGGCGCAGCAGCAGGCGCAGCGGGCGGTCCCCGTAGACCGCCAGCAGCCCCGCCGCCGACGCGATCCCGACGGCCAGCACCGCCGCCGCGGCCGCCGCCGCGCCGAACCAGCTCACGTGCGGCAGCCACGGCTCCGCCGCGAAGAACACCACGAGGACCGCCAGCACGTCGTACAGGCGCTCCAGCACCACCGTCCCCACGATCTCCACCGGGGGCGCCTCGCTGCGCCGGTTGAGCACCACCACCCGGACCGCTTCGCCCGCCCGCGCCGGGAGGATGTTGTTGTAGAAGTAGCCGATCATCATCGCGTCCGTCGTCGTCCCCCGCGGCGGGCGCCGCCCCGGGGCGAACAGCGAGCGCCAGCGCAGCGCCCGCGCCACCGTCCCCAGCCCGAACGCCACCAGCGCCGGCGCCAGCCACCACCAGTCGCACGTCTGCAGCGCGTGCCACGCCGCCGCCGGTTTGATCCCGCTGAGCGCGACGTACGAGAAGCCCACCGTCACGACCACCGTCGCCAGGTTCACCAGCACCCGCCGCCGCGATCGGCCGGATGGCTTGGCCGACCGGGCCGCGGTCGGCTCCGGGGAGGGGCCGAGATCGGGCGCCCGCGCCTCCACCGGAAGCTCGGCCCCGGGCAGCTCCTCGCGCGTCCGGGGCTTGCGATCCTCCAGAAGCATCGCCCCCACGTTAAACGATCCGGGGGCGGGCGGGCACCTATACACCCGCTAGCCTTTGTCGAGGTGAGCGTCTGGAGAGACACGCGCGCGCCGGGGTCGCGGGCGGGGCCCTCGCGCAACACGCTGGTCGGCGCGGTGGCCGGCGTCGCGCTCGCCGCGGTCGTCGCGGTCCTCGTGCTGACGCTCGGCGGCTCCCACCGGGCGACGGCGGGTGCACGAATCGTTGCAAGCGCCCCCACCGGGGGCCGCAGCGCGGCGGGCTCGACAGGTGTTGAAGGACCCACCCACCCGGCGGGCGCCGCCGGCGTCGAGAGATCCACCCCTCCGAAGACCCCGCACGCCGCTGCGGGCAGGCTCGTCGGCGCCGCCGGCGGCGCCGCTCCTGCGTCCGCCACCGCCGGTACGGCCGCCAAGGCCGCCGGCTCGGCCGGCAAGGCCGCGACGGTCGCCGAGGTCCGCGACCCCGAAGAATCCAGGAGCTTCCCGGTGGCGACGTCGCACCACGCCGCCGCCATCGCCCCGAGCGCCGCCGCCGAAGAAGTCGCCCCGGGGGCGCCGTCGAACGCCGAAGTCCGCGCCGAGCTCAACCGGATGCACGCCGTCGAAAGCGCCGCCCGCAAGCAGGAAGCCGCCACCGCGACGACCGTCCCCGGCGGCGATTCGATCGGGGGCGACGGCCAGCTGCCGATCCCCCAGGACGTCCCCGAAGTCGTCCAGCGCGTGATCGCCGGCGCGAACGCCATCACCGACTTCCCCTACGTCTACGGCGGCGGCCACGCCTCGTTCGTCGACACCGCATACGACTGCTCCGGCTCGGTCAGCTACGCGCTCGCCGCCGGCGGCCTGCTCGGCGCCCCCGAGACCTCCGGGGCGCTTGAGAGCTGGGGCGAACCGGGGCCCGGGAAGTGGATCACGGTGTACGCCAACGCCGGGCACACCTACATGTACGTCAACATCGGCGGGCGCTGGATGCGCTTTGACACCGTCGGGCGCAGTGGCCCCTACGCCTCGCGCTGGCAGCCCGAAGTCCGCTCCAACGCCGGCTTCGTCGCGCGGCACTGGCCCGGGCTGTAGGGCAACTGCACCCGACGCCGGGACTCTTGGACCCCACCGACGGGTCCGGGCGGCAACGCGGGAGCCTGGGTCAGCCGTGCAGGACCACGGTGCTGAGCACCGAGGTCGACACCGGGCTGCTGGCGGCCGCGTTGTGGACAATCAGGCGCAGCGTCAGCGTCACGCTGTGGACGTGGCGCAGGCGGGCCGCGACGTGCTTGGAGAAGTGGATCCGCACCGAGCTGTGGCCGCCCTTTGTCGTCACCAGCAGCGCTTTGCCGATCACCAGCGACCGCGCGTACCCGGGGGGCAGGTTCGCGGCGACCGGCCCCGAGATCTTCAGCGCGTGGGCCGTGCCGGCGTCGAGCAGGACTTCGAAGCGGCCGGCGACCTGCTCGTTGACTTCGTAGCGCACGACCAGGCCGCCGTGGAGAACCTGCTTGAGCGAGCTCGACACCGCCGCCGCGCTGGCCACCGGGCCGGGGACCGCCGGGAGGATCGACGACCCGCCCGGTCCGCCGCTGGAGCCCGTGCCGCTGCCCGAGCCCGAGCCACCCGGGCCGCCGCCTTCCGCCGGCGGGGGGGTCGGCGGGGGCGGCCCGTCGACGGTGATCGCGTGGGTGTAGGACGTGGTGTTGCCCGCGACGTCGGTGACGGTCAGCGTGACGTTGTACACGCCGCCGTACTGGTAGGAGTGAAAGACGCTCGCCGCGCACGGGTTCAGCCACGGTTCGTCGCAGAACGACGGCGTCGTCTCCCCGCCGCCGGGGGCGTAGCCGGAGACCGTCGGCGTGCCGTCCCCGAAGTCCCATGTGAAGGTCGGGTAGGTGATCTTCTCTTCGCCGCTCGCCGTGAAGCGCTCGCCGGCGTCGAGGGAGATGTCGGACTCCATGCCGTTGAAGCCCACGATTTCGCCGGACTTGACCGTCGGGGGCGCGGTGAATTCGGGGGCCAGGCTGATCCCTCGCAGGCACGGCACCCCCGGGTAGGGGAGCTTCAGCGCCGCGAGGTCGAACGCGTCGTTGAGCAGGAAGAAGTGGTTTTCTCCGAGTTCCTGGTTGCTCGCGGTCCCCGCTTCGGTGTGTTTCTGGGACTTCCACGTGCCGTTCAGTTTGGGCAGGAAGAAGCCGCGGCACTCGTCGGTGTTCTCATAGCCGACTTCTTCGGCGCCCAGCGTCTCGCGGTCCTGCCAGGCGTTCAGCAGCGGATCGGTGATCGTGTTCTGCTGCTCAGCCGCCATCTGGCCGATGATCAGATCGGGCAGGCCCTCGTCGTAGAGCCCGTCGGGGCCGGTGGTCGCGATCTGGTTGGGCTCCTGCGGAGCGGTCGATTCTTCCCATCCACCCGCGCCTTCCTTTTCGACCCAATCGCCGGTCTGGCAGACGGCACCCGACGCTTCTGCGGGTTCGAAGTCGAACTCGCCGGCCGTATCGCCGGCGGTCCATGGGATCGCCGCGTACAGCACGGTCCCGAGCCGCGGATTGGTGTAGTAGGAGTGGTAGCTGCACAACCCTCCCGCCGACGCCTTCCCGTCGTCCTGTGAGCAGTGCGATTCGCTCGCTTCGCCGGCCACGCAGACTCCGACCCCGGGCGGGGTCAGCACGAAGAAGAGGGTGCCCATCCCGGCCGTCAGGCCGTGATTGTCGATGAACTGGGTCAGCTGTGCCTGGACCTGCGCGTTGGTCAGGCAGGCGACTTCTTTGGGCAGCAGCGACAGGTCTTTGTCGGTGCACCCGTTACCGGGGTACGGCGCGGTGTCGGTGTAGGCCCCGTCGAAGCGCGTCACGGCGCTGGCGCGGCCGGTGCGGTCGGTGTATTGGGTGTCGACCGCGAACACGTCGTTGGCGCCCAGTTCGCTCGCGCCGCTGAGGTCGCTCATGTAGCGGTCGATCAGCCCCTGCCACTCGCCCTCGTAGCGGTCCTGCGGGTCCCAGTAGATCACGTAGGCGTTGACCGAATGCATCACCGGGGCGCCGGCCGGATTGTTGTATTTGGCCGCATTGGGCCCGCCCGACAGGCTTTCCCCGTTGCCGTCGAGCGGCAGTGCTTCGAATGTCGGCTGCACCCCGACGGTTTCCGTGCCGGCGCCGCCTTTCACCTGGATCACCAGCGCCGCCGCCGGGGACGCCGCGAGCAGCAGCGACGCCAGCAGCGTCGACAGGCCGCCGAGCAGCGGCGCGAGCGCAGGGCGCGGGGCGCGCGCGGCGCGGAGGATGCAAAGGGACGTCACGTGGCCATCATCGGCAGCCGCCCCCACTTCCCTTAGCTCTGCTGGACGTCAGCCGTCGCGCGAGAACAACGCGGCCTGCCCCTGGCCGACGCCGACGCACAGCGTCGCGAGGCCGAGGCGGGCGTCGCGGCGGCGCAGCTCGTGGACGAGGCTGACGACGAGGCGCGCGCCGCTCATGCCGAGCGGGTGCCCGATCGCGATCGCGCCGCCGTTGACGTTGACGCGCGCGGGGTCGAGGCCGAGCTCGCGAATCACGGCGACGCTCTGGGAGGCGAAGGCCTCGTTGAGCTCGACGAGGTCGAGGTCGCCGACGGCGACCCCGGCGCGGTCCAGCAGCTTGCGGACGGCGGGGATCGGGCCGACGCCCATCACGCGCGGGTCCACGCCGGCGGCGGCAGAGCCGACAAAGCGCGCCAGCGGCGCCACGCCGAGCCGCCGGGCGACGTCGGCGGACGCGACGACCAGCGCGGCGGCGCCGTCGTTGACGCCGCTGGAGTTGCCGGCGGTGACGGTGCCGCCGTCGCGGAACACCGGGCGCAGCTTGGCGAGCGCCTCGGGGGTCGCCTGCGGCCGGGGGTGCTCGTCGCGCTCGACATCCCCCACCGCGATCAGCTCATCGGCGAAGCGCCCAGCGGCGTCGGCCGCCGCCCAGCGGCGCTGGCTCTCGAGCGCGAAGGCGTCCTGGTCTGCGCGGCTGACCCCCCAGCGCTCGGCGACGTTCTCGCCGGTCTCGCCCATGCTCTCCAGCGGAAACAGCTCGGCCATCCGGGGGTTGGGGAAGCGCCAGCCCAGGGTGGTGTCGTACACCGTGCGCTCGCCGCGCGCGAATGGCTTTTCGTCCTTGCCGTGGACCAGCGGCGCGCGGGTCATCGATTCCACGCCGCCCGCCAGCGCGAGCTCGATCTCGCCGGCGCGGATCGCCTGGCAGGCGCAGACCACCGCGCTGAGGCCCGACGCGCAGAGGCGGTTGACGGTGATCCCCGGAATCTCCTGGGGCAGGCCGGCGAGCAGCAGCGCCATGCGGGCGACGTCGCGGTTGTCCTCCCCGGCCTGGTTGGCGCAGCCGAGGTAGACCTCCTCGATCGCCGCGGGATCCAGGTCGGGGACGCGCTCCACGACGGCGCGCAGCGCGAGCGCGGCGAGGTCGTCGGGGCGCACCTGCGCGAGGGCCCCGCCGTAGCGCCCGACGGGGGTGCGCACCGCGGCGAGGATCACGGGTTCGGGGGTCGATGGCGTCGTCATGGCCCCAAGGATCGCACTCCCAGCAATCTTCTGGCTTGCGCGGGCGAGGCGACCGGTCGGTCGAGCTCGCCGGCGAGGCGGACGATGCGCTCGACGAGCTGGGCGTTACCGGTGGCGAGCTCGCCGCGGCGGTAGTAGACGTTGTCCTCCAGCCCGGTGCGGACGTGGCCGCCGTAGAGGAGGCTGAGGACGTTGACCTCGAGCTGGTGGCGCCCGATCCCGAGTGTGCTCCAGATCGCGCCCTCGGGGAGGCGGCTGAGCAGGTAGGCGACCGTCTGCAGGTCCGGCGCGGCGCCGCCGGGGACGCCGAGACACAGTTGCCAGATGCCCGGCCCGGAGATCAGCCCTTCGCGGATCAGCCGCAGCCCGTTGCGGATCATGCCGCTGTCGAACGCCTCGATCTCGACGGCGATCCCCAGCTCGCGCATGCGCTCGGCGGCCGGTTTCAGAAACGTCGAGTACGGATTGCGAAACACCCAGTCGTCGACGAGGTTGATCGAGCCGCAGTCCAGCGTGGCCATCTCCGGCGCCAGCTCGATGCAGGCGAGGCGTTCGTCGATCTCGGCGCGCCCGCCGGCGCTGCCGGTCGAGAGATTGAGGATCGCATCGCATCCCCGCTCGCGGATGCGCTGGACGAGCGTCCGGTAGACGGCGCTGTCCTGCGTTGGCGTCCCGGTCTCGTCGCGGGCGTGCAGGTGGACGATCGCGGCACCGGCGCGCCAGCTCTCGACGGCGGCCTCCACGATCTGGTCCGCCGTAAGCGGGAGGTGGGGGGTCTGCTTGGCTGATGTGATTGCGCCCGTGACGGCGGCGGTGATCATCACCGGCTGGCTCATCTGCGCTCCTCGTCCTGACTGTTGCCAGCTCCCCTGCGAGGCGCTAGCTTAGCTGCGTCCGGCCCCGCCGGCAGCGGCGCGTTCGGGCGGCCGGTGCCGCAATCGCAAGCACGCGCCACAACTGGACGAGGCCTGATATACAGTCGTTCGGAGGTTTGAAAGGTTCCGGCAGTACGGGACAGTCGGAAGACGGGTCGGTACCCTGGTCCGATTCGAGCGGTTCGAGCGCTACCGCAATCGTGCGAATGAACGAGAAGATCTCAGTTGGCATAGTCGGAGCCGGTGCCGTCGGCCTGTCCGTCGCGCTGGCGCTGACCGAACTGGGCGTGGGCGAGGTGGTCGTCCTGGACTGCACCCACATCGCCGGCGGCTCGTCGGGTCGCTCGGTGGGGGTCGTGGAGACGCAGTACGTCGACCCGTTCGACATCGCGCTGCGGGTCCCGAGCAAGCGCATGTTCGAGGCGCTGGCGCGCGACCACGGGCTGGGCTTCACGCGCAACGGCTATCTGCGGATCGGGCACACCGACGAGGACGTGCGGCGCTTCGAGCGCAGCGTCGAGATCCAGCGCGAGCTGGGGATCGAGGACGCGGTGGTGCTGGGCCCCGACGAGATCGCGCGGCGCTTCCCGGACGTCCGCGGCGACGACGTCAGCGCGGGTCTGTACGGGCCGAGCGACGGGTTCGTCGACGGGCACCTGTACTGCGCGCTGCTGGCGGAGCTGGCGCAGTCCAAAGGCGCGCGGATCGCCCAGCAGACGCGGCTGACCGGCCGCGAGGCGCGCGGCGATGGGCGCCACGTCCTGCAGACGTCGCCCGGTGTCGAGCGGCCCACCCGCCCGGCGGGAGACGGGCTGGAGTGCGACTACGTCGTCAACGCGGCCGGGGCGTGGGCGCAGCAGGTCGGGGCGCAGCTGGGGTGCGACACGCCGATCCTGCCGCAGCGCCATCAGGCGGTCGCGATCCACCTGCCGCGGACGCTGGACTACATGATGCCCGAGGTGATGGACTACGCCCCGGCCGAAGGCCGCGACGGTCTGTACTTCCGCCACGAGACCTTCGACATGTTCCTGGGAGGGCTGCACAGCGAGGAGGCGGTCCACCCGGTGGTGGACCCGGACTACTGGTTTGAGGGCGTTGACCAGGCGTATCGGGAGCGCCTCGGCGAACTGCTGCCCCAGCGGCTGCCCGGGCTCGCGGGCGCGCGCCTGGGGAAGGGCTGGGCGGGGCTGTACCCGGTGAGCCCGGACGGGCGCCCGCAGGTCGGTCCGTGTCCGGAGGACCCGAGCGTGATCGCGGCGTGCGGCGTCGGCGGCTACGGCATCCAGGTGTCACCGATCGTGGGACGGTTGGCGGCGGAGTGGATCGTCTTCGGCGAGGCCCGCGGCCTCTCCGAGGAGGACGCGCGCGAGCTGCTGCCGGGACGGGTTTCCCTCGCGGGCCAGGCGACATCGGAGCCGCAGGCGACGTGAGTGCGAACGAGCGACCGCCCCGACGTGAGACCGCCCATCTCGATACGAGCCCTGACCCGCTGTGAACCCTGACCTCGACACGAGCCCTGACTGGAGAGTGAGATGAGCGCGATCGGCGCGCAGCCGCCACCGACGCACGACCGCCCCGAAGAGCGCCAGGTCGAGATCCTGGAGCACTTCGGGTACGAGCAGCAGCTCGACCGCGAGATGGGCTGGTTCTCGTCGTTCGCGGCGTCGTTCTCGGGGGTGTCGATCACGGCGGGGGTCCTGCTGACGCTGCCGTTCGTGCTGACACAGGCCGGCACGGGCGGGATCTGGACGTGGGTGATCTCAGCGGCGGGCTGCCTGCTGATCGCGGCGATCTTCGCCGACCTGGCGGGGCGGATCCCGCTGGCGGGCTACGCGTACCAGTGGGCGAGCCGCCTGACGAACCCCCAGTTCGGCTGGTTCGTGGCGGTCTGTGGGCTGATCGGCTTCGGCGTGGGGGCCGCCGCGACGGCGTACGGCGTGACGCCGTACTTCCTGTCGGAGTTCGGCATCGAAACGACGCGCAACGCGACGATCATCGGAGCGGCGACGCTGACGCTGATCGTGATGGCGATCAACATCGCGGGGATCCGGATCGCGACGACCTTTAACAACGTCGCGGTGGTCACCGAGATCATCGGCGGCGTGGGCGTGGCGCTGGCGCTGCTGGTGTACGCGATCGTGGCGCACCCGCACTCCGCCTCCTTCCTGTTCCAGAAGCAGCCCGAAGCGCACGGCGCATATTTCGGAGCCTTCATTCTGGCCTTCCTGCTGGGGGCATACACGTTCGCGGGCTGGGAGCTACCGGCGGACCTGGCCGAGGAGACGCACGAAGCGACGCGGATCACACAGCGCACGATCATCGCCTCGGTGATCGCGGTCGCGATCACGGGCCTGATCATTCTGGTCGGCTTCTCCTACGCGAGCCCGGGCATCTCCAAGACGCTCTCCGAACCGGTCCCGGTGCTGTCGATCATCCAGTACCAGTGGGGCGCGACAATGGTGAAGGTCGTCAACGCGGTGTTCCTGATCTCGTTCGTCTCGGTGGTGCTGCTGATCCAGGCGGGCGCGGCGCGGCTGCTGTTCAGCCTCGGCCGCGACAACATGGCGCCGTTCGGGACCTTCTTCGGCAAGGTGACGCCCCGCTTCAAAACCCCGTATACGGCGTTGATCGGCACCGCGACCTTCGGGATCGTGATGTTCACGGTGCCCTCGTTGATCTCCGCGAAGGCGCTGGAATACGTCATTGGGACGGCCTCGGTGGGCTTCAACCTCGTCTACACGCTGGTCGCGGGGATCTATCTGGTGAAGGCGCACCGTGGGACGCTGCCGCGGCAGTTCGGCGGCTTCTCGCTGGGGCGCTGGGGCAAGCCGGTGGCGGCGGTGTCGCTGGTCTGGCAGGTCTTCCTGATCGGGACGCTGACGCTGCCGAACATCAACCACAACATCGCCCTGACGATGCTGGGGATGCTCGCGGTGGGAGCGCTGTGGTTCGTAGTCTGGGTCCGCCCGAAGGTCAGGCGGCGGCAGGCGGGGCCGCACGCGGAGGTCGCGACGGCGGCGGCGCCGGAGCTGCCGACGGCGGCGTGATGGCGGCCGTGAGGCGGCCCTTGAGCGACGGCCCATGAACGACGGGCCTATGAGCGGTGGCCCCGTGGGGGCGTACCTATGAGCGCGTACCCATGACCGACGGCCGGGTGAGCGGCTCGGAGGAGCGCTACGCGCGCAGCTGGCCGCGGGCGCGGGCGGCCCACGCGCGTGCGACGGGGTCGCTGCCGGGGGGCAACACGCGGACGCAGATCCACGTGGACCCGTTCCCGGTGTACGCGGAGCGCGGGAGCGGGGCGCGGGTGGTGCTGAGCGACGGGGCGGAGGTCGACGACTTCCTGCTGAACTACTCGGCGGCGGCGCTGGGGCACCGCCACCCGGCGGTGACGGCGGCGATCCACGGGGCGCTGGAGCTGGGCGGGCCGTTCGGCCTGCCGGTGGCGGCCGAAGCGCGGCTCGGCGAGGCGCTGTGCGGGCGCTTTGCGGGGGTGGAGCTGGTGCGCTTCACGAACTCGGGCTCGGAGGCGACGCTGCAGGCGATCCGGGCGGCGCGGGCATTCACGGGGCGCGCGCGGATCGCGAAGGCGGAGGGCGGCTACCACGGCAGCCACGATCTGGTGGACGTCGGCGTGACGCGCTTCGGGGCGCTCGGCGAGGCGCTGGGGGAGACGCGGGGGATGGCGCAGGAGACGGTGGCGGGGGTGGCGGTGTTCCCGTACAACGACCTCGATCGGGCGCTGGACGTCCTGGAACCGCGGGCGCGGGAGCTGGCGGCGGTGCTGATCGAGGTGTTCCTGAACTCGGCGGGCGTGATCCCGGTCGGACCGGAGTTCCTGCGCGAGCTGGCGCGATGGTGCCGCGCGAACGGGGTGCTGCTGATCCTCGACGAGGTGGCGAGCTGGCGCACGGGCTACGGCGGGGCGGCGGCGGAGCACCACGGGGTGACGCCGGACCTGATCTGCCTGGGCAAGGCGCTCGGCGGCGGCCTGCCGATCGGCGCGGTGGGCGGGCGGCGCGACGCGATGGCGCTGTTCGACCCGCGGCGCGCAGACCGGGTGCGCCACGCGGGGACGTTCAACGGGCACCCGGTCGCGATGGCGGCGGGCCTCGCGGCGCTGGAGGCGCTGGACCGGCCGGTGATCGCACAGATGAACGACCGGGGCCGGCGCCTGGCGGAGGGCGTGCAGCGGATCGGGCGCGAGCGCGACCTGCCGCTGACGGCGACCCACTATGGCGGCATCGGGCGGATGCACATCGCGCGCGAGCGGCCGCGCTCGGCGAGGGAGTCGGCGGCCCTCCCGGGAGGGCCGCGCGTGGAGATCTACAGGTCGCTGCTGGAACGGGATGTGCTGGTCTCTCCGGACGGGCGGTTCTCCACTTGCACGGCGACGACCGACGAGCAGGTGCAGCGCTTCCTGGCGGCGTTGGACGACGCGGCGCCCGAGGCGCTGGCAGACTTGCGGTCATGAGCGGCCCGCCGACACCGCCGCTGGAGGGCCTGGGCGCCGACAGCGTGCTGCGGGCGGCGCGGCTGATCCGGACGGGGCGGACGTATGACCTGGACTGCGGGCGCTGGCCGAACATGCCCCAGTGGGATGGGCACGCGCCATTTCAGGTCCTCTCCTACCGGACGCCGAGAGGGGTGCGGGCGCAGGGCGACTGGGACTGGCTGGGCGCGAACGGGGTGAACTTCGGGATTCACAGCGAGCTGCTGTCGGGCAGCGCGCACACGGGGACGCACATCGACGCGCTGTGCCACGCGACGTGCGGGACCGACGATCACTGGTTCGGCGGCAGCACCCCGGAGCGCGACCTCGGGGACTTCGGTCCGCTGACGCACGACGCGGCGGCGATCCCGCCGATCTTCACCCGCGGTGTGCTGCTGGACGTGGCGGGGGCGCTCGGCGTGGAGGCGCTGGCGGCGAGCACGGCGATCGGGCCGGGGGAGATCGAACGGACGTTGGCGGCCCAGGGCAGCGAGATCGGGCCGGGCGACGTGGCGCTGATCCGCACGGGCTACCTGTCGGCGTGGCCGGACCGCGAGCGCCTCGCGCGGTACGCCGACGCCGGGATCGACCTGGCGGGGGCGAGGCTGCTGATGGATGCGGGCGTGGTGGCGCTGGCGGGCGACACCGAGTCGCTGGAGTGCCTGCCGTCGCCGGACCCCGAGAGCCCGCACCCGGTGCACCTGGAGGCGCTGATCGAGCGCGGGGTGTTCATCCTGGAGATGGTCTATCTGGAGGAGCTGGCGCGCGACCGGGTGTACGAGTTCGCGTTCGCGTGCCTACCGCTGAAGATCAGCGGCGCCACGGGGTCGTGGGTCAGGCCCTTGGCTCTGTGTTAGCCGACGAAGGTGCGGCTCTGCTCGCGCATGAACTGCGGCAGGTAGTACGGGCCGAGGCCGCCTTTGCCGGTGGTGCCGCTGGACTTCCAGCCGCAGAAGGCCTGGGTGCGGGGCCACGCCCCGGTGGTGGCGCCGGCGCGGCGGTTGGCGTACAGGACACCGGCCTGCATCTCGTCCATGAACCGCTCGATCTCCTGCTCGTCCTCGCTGAAGATGCCGGCGGTGAGGCCGTAGTCGGTGGCGTTGGCCTCGGCCAGCGCGTCGTCGAGGTCGCCGGCGCGGGTGACGGCGAGCAGCGGCAGGAACAGCTCCTCGCGCGTGAGTGGGTGCCCGCGCGGGAGGCCGGCGACGACGGTGGGCTCGGCGAAGTACCCCTCCGAGCGCGGCAGACCGCCACCGACGACGACGCGCCCGGCGCGGTCGGCCTCCTCGACGCTCGCGCGAAAGCGCCGGACGGCGGCCTCGTTGACGACGGGCCCGAGGAACGCCTCGCGCTCGGCGGGGTCCCCGACCGGGAGGGTGGCGGCGAAGGCGCACAGACGCTCCAGCAGCTCGTCGTGGACGTCGTCGAAGACGATCGCGCGCGAGCAGGCGCTGCACTTCTGCCCGGAGAGGCCGAAGGCGGCGCGCGCGAGGCCCTCGGCTGCCTTCTGCAGGTCGGCGGCGGCGGTGACGATCGCGGGGTTCTTGCCGCCCATCTCGGTCAGCGCGGGGCGCGCATAGGGGCCTTCGGTGAGACGCGTCGCGATCTGCCGGCCGACTTCGGCGGAGCCGGTGAAGGCGATCCCGTCGGCGCCGGCCTCCACGAGCTCGCGGCCGCTGTCGGGGCCTCCGTGAATCAGGTTGAAGACCCCGGGGGGCAGCCCGGCGGCGGCGATCACCTCGGCTAGCAGGGCACCCGTCCAGGGGGCCTCCTCGGAGGGCTTGACGACGACGGCATTGCCGGCGATCAGCGCCGGCGCGGCCATGTTGACGATCAGGGCGAGGGGAAAGTTGAACGGGGCGATCACCCCGAACACGCCGTGGGGCCGCAGCACGTCGACGTTGCGCTCGGACGGGTTGAAGCTCTGCAACGGCGCGACGAACCCGCTGTGGCGCTCCATCTCCTCGGAGTAGGTGTCGATCAGCTCGATCGCCTCCTGGACCTCGACGATCGCTTCGACGCGGCTCTTGCCGGTCTCCAGGCTCACCGTCGCGGCGAGCTCGACGTGGCGCGCGGAGATCGCCGCGGCGGCCGCGGCCAGCAGCTCGAGGCGCTCGCGGTAGGGCGTGCGTCCCCACTCCCCGCACGCCCGGCGGGCGGCGTCGACTGCCGCGGCGACAAGCTCGCGGTCGGCGGCGTGGGCGCGGCTGGCCGTGCCTTGGGCTCGCGCGGGATCGACGCGTTCGAAGACGGCCCCCTCGTGGCGAAGGCGACCATCGATCAGGTGCGCCAACGGCGCCTTCTCGGCCGCCCGGGCGTCCTCCAGACACCGCTCGAACTCGGCGTGGGCGGCGGCGTCGATCGAGCCGCTGGTGTAGGTGAGCCTCGGGGCCATGCGATCTTCGGATCACGCTAGCGCAGGAGTCCCAGTGTGACGCGGAGGTCCCCGCGACGCACGTGCGCGCGGCCGGCGCGAGCCGGCATCAGAGCGGCCCCCGAGAGAGCGGACTCGAGGGGATCGCCGCTATTCGGTCAGATCGACGAGGCCCCTGATCGCGAGATACACCCCGATTGCGGCGGCCGCGATCGTCGCGACGAGCCGTCCGTTGCGGGCGAACCACAGGTTGACGCTCTCCAGCGCGCCCTCGGCGCGGGCGGGAACGATCAGCAGCACCAGCATCGGCAGCTCGATCATCCACAGCATCGTCGCGACGGTGGCGGCGAGCGCGAGCAGCTCGCTGCTGGACGAGAGCTGGGCGTCGGCGATCGCCTTGACCGCGGCGATGAAGATCGGCGAGGGGAGGACGTAGAGCGTGATGCCGAGGACGAACGCCAACCGGGGGCTCTCCAGATAGCGCTCGATTTTGGAGGGCCCCTTCGGCGCCGCCGCGGGCGCGTCGGGAGCCGGACGCCTTCTGTGCAGGCGAATCGCGACGAGCACCAGCAGCACCCCGAGGGCCAGGTCGATCCCCGCGCCCGCCGAGCGGCTCTTGGCGCTCGTGGCGCCGAGTTCTTCCAGCGCGAGCAGCATCACGGCGCCGACCGCGTACGTCGTGATCGCCGCGGCGAGGACGAACGCGAAGACGCGCACCCGCAGCTGCGGGCCTCGCCCAAGCGCGATCACTGCCGCCACGGCGGGCGGGTAGATCGAGGCGGCGAACGCCAGTGCTAGAGCTTGCGGAGGCATGTCGGGGGCGCCGTGGGGGACTCTCTCAGATCGAGGGCCGCACCGGTCTGACCCGGCCGCCGGTCGCCGGCCTGCGCATGGAGGATTCGGTTCGGCCTTATCGAACTTTGAGGGCGGCGTCAAAACGGCGCCCCTACCGAAGGAGTACATATATGCGAGGTACGGGCAGTGCGTTGTTCGTCGGGATCCTGCTGATGGTGGCGGGCGTCCTCAACATCATCTACGGCATCGCTGCGGTCGGAAACGCGAACTTCTACGTCAACGACACGCAGTTCATCTTCTCGAGCCTCCACACGTGGGGCTGGATCACCATCATCCTCGGCGTCATCGAGCTGACCGCCTCCTTCTCGCTGTTCGGCGGCGGCAGCTACGGGCGGGTGATCGGGATCGTGGCGGCGACGCTCGGTGCGGTCGGAGCGCTGCTGGACATCGGCGGGGCGCACCCGTTCTGGGCGCTCGGCATCTTTGCCATCTGCGTGATCTGCATTCACGGACTCGTGGTGCTGGGCGAGCCCGAGACCGTCTGACCAAGGCTCGCGGGGTCCGGGCGCGCCCGGACCCCGCGAGCCTGCGGATCTCTGACGGTTTACAATCGGCCGATGGTTCTCTACACCTGCCCCGCCCGCACGCATGGGGCCAGCGTGCCGCTCATCAAGCATCCATGCGGTGTCGCCGCCCAAGCTCTCGACGCCTCCGGCCACACGTACACGCTCGAGGTCGTCGGCGGCTTCAAGAACATCCCGCTGAGTCGAAGGGGGAGGCGGGAGGAGATCGTCGCGCTCACAGGGCAGGAGGATGTCCCGGTGCTGGTGCTAGACGACAGCACGACGGTCGTCGGATCTGGCGCGATAGTCGCGTGGGCCGCCAGCCATCGGGCCCCTCGCGCTGCGGGATAGAGCAGATCGCCGGCCTTGCCGCTGCGGCCGTCTGTTTGCAGGGGTTTTCTCAGTGGGCGATATAGGTTCAGTTGGGGCGCAGATAGGCCTGCAACACGGGGCATCTCAGACGCCTTGCTACCCGATTGCTACCCAAAGATTGGCTCTAGCGGCGCTCTTGCTACCCCGGTCCTTCGGCAAAGACCTCCGGGAACACCCCTAGAACACTATCGGGGCCTATATGGGGCAGCGACGGCGCGCAAGGCGACGGGAACACCCCTAGAACACTATCGGGGCCTATATGGGGCAGCGACGGCGCGGAAGGCGTCAGAGGGCGCAACGAGGCCCGATTCTCCACACCTTCCCGACCGATTGGGCGGCTTCGGAAGCCCGGAAAACCCTCCGTACGGGGCGTTGCAACGATTCTTGCGCCCTTTGATGCAGCCGTGGGGACCCTCGTGATACTGGTTACTTCATGGACATCACCAACAGCGTTTATAGCGACGGTACGACTGCTGTTCGTGATGTCTACGCGCCGGAGCCGTGGATGACGAAGCGGCAACTTGCCAACCACCTAAGTATGTCGGTGCGTTGGATTGAGATGCGCGTGCGCGAGGGGATGCCAATGGTGCACTTCGGCAACCGGGCGAGGTTCAGGGCGAGCCAGGTAGAAGATTGGATAAGCAAGCAAGCGACAGGAGCACGACAATGAGTGTCATCAAGAGGACAGGACCAAAAGGCGTTCGCTGGGGCGTGAAGATCAAGGTCAAGGGAGACCAGCGCTGGGTCGGCACGTACGACACCAAGAACGAGGCAAAGCAGGTTGAGCGTGAAGAGATGCTCAAAACGGTGCAGCCGTCAGCGAGGGACGCCACCTGCGACAGCTTCCCGAAGAAGTGGCTTGAACTTAAGCCACGGGCGCGGGCTGCCACCAACGATCTAAATCGCACAGCACTGAAGAAGTTCTCGGAGGATTTCAAGGGCGTGCGCCTCCTTGACGTGAAGCCGATGCAAGCCGAGGAATGGGCGCTAAACAACAAATGGCGGGTGCAGGCGGTACGGGCTATGTTCAACGATGCGATCAAGATGGAATGCTGCGAGCGCAACCCGTTTGCAAATCTCGGGCACCCTAAGAGTCGGGGACGACGGGACATAGACGTACTAAGCGCCGATGAGGTGCAGCGCCTGGCAGATTGCGCGGTTGAGGTTTGGGGTGAGGGGCTGGGCAAAGAGTTGAAGGCGATGATTCTGTTTGCCGCCTACACGGGCCTTCGCCGTGGCGAGTGTTCTGCGCTGGAATGGAGCGACGTTGACTTCGCCTCTAAAAAGGTCGCCGTGAGTAAGACCGTCTCCAACGACAAGGAAATCCTGCTACCGAAGAATGACAAGGCCAGAAGGGTTGTGCTGCCTCCGATCGCGGAGCAAGCCTTGCGTGACATGACGCCCCACCTTCACCGGGACCTAGTGTTTGCCCCGCCTTCTGGAAAGTTCTTCACTAAGAGTAGTTGGCATTACTATTGGAATCCGATACGCGTCAAGTTTGGGAAGCCCGATTATGACTTCCACGAGCTGCGCCATTACTGCGCTACGTGGCTCGTCTATGTGATGGGTATAAGCCCGCGTCACGCCGCAAAGCAAATCGGACAGGCCGACGCAAGGCTTATTGAAACGCTGTATGGGCATCCAAACGAGGACGACGAGTTGTCCGAGATAGAGGCGGCGTTGTGGCCTACCACAACGAGGGATGTGACCTCATTGGGTGACTACCGCGAGCAGCAGGAACAGTCAGATGAGACAGCCGGTTAGTCTTGCGACGGTGCGAGGGACAGACCGTCTAGTCATTGACTTTTTCGCAAGTGGTGGTAAAATCAAAACCGTTTTCGGGAACAGAAAGAAAATCCTCTAACCGTACGTAAAAGCTTGACACATTCCCTCCGAGAAGCGTATAACTAGTGTGTAATGATTAAGTTACAGCTAGCGGGTGTGGAAGTGTTAAACGTTGTGGAGTTGCCAGCGCGTGACCCGTACCCGGTAACTCAAATAGCAACTCTGCACCAGCGGGAGACGGGAGACGTGTTTAGGCTTGCGTGTTCGCCTGAGTGCGCCGGGGCGCTGAGGATGGCACAAGGTCCCGTCACGGTTGAGGTCATAACCCGGCAGGTTCAACTTGCTGGGAACCGCGCCTTCAAGCTTCGGGTTGTCGGCGTGGTTGGGTCGGGGGAGGCATCTTGAACACTCCGCCCGACCTCGGCAACGTAGAGCGTCGCCTATTAGCCACCTTCACCGAGAAGGCGGTGGACAAAAGAGGCGACGCTCTACTACGCCGCGAGTGCGGCGATGTGGCGCTACTGCCCGACGCGAGCAGGATCATCGCGGAAATGGTCGCCGTCGGTCTCCTGCGAGACCTGGCGAAGGTCTTGGGGGAACTGAGCAGCGCGTATCACCCGGCAGCGGGCGAGGCCGAGCCCGACTGGGCCGGGCATGTGGCACATTCGGTCGCCTACATCGCGCTGCGCAAAGCGTGGATTGCGACTCACGCCGCTTTCAAGGCGGCGGAGGAGGAGGCATAAGAGCGTGGCCCCGGCGCTCGCATCCTCCACGGGCGGACACGCAGGGCAGCGCCTCCGCCCACAGGCCAGCTCACCGCGACAGCAGACCGCGAGGGCGTAAGCGCGCCAGCGCGAAGCCCGAGCGGGGCTGCCTAGCGGTGGGCCGGTCGCATCGCTGAGGTCTCGCACGTCAACTAAGGTCAGCTAGTGGACGCGGACATCGCGACGAGGCTTCGCGAACGACTACGCAGGCCACCCTCGTCGTGCGCGGTTGGGGGGAGCCTGCCGGTGCTCTTCTTCGGCGAGCCCTTCTCCGCTCAGATCGCGACAGTCGGCCTCAACCCGTCAAACCGCGAGTACACGGACCCGAGCGGAGAGTTGCTCACGGGCTCTCGGCAGCGGTTCGCCACGCTCGCCTCGCTCGGCGCTACCGACCGGCCTTCTCTTACGGATAGTCAGTGCGACGAGGCTATCCGCTGGATGCGCGGCTATTTCAACCCAGGTAAGCCCGTGTACGGATGGTTTGCAGGTTTGGAGCGTGTTGCGCGCGGTTGGGGAGCCAGCTTCGCGGAGGGAAGCGCAGTACATCTTGACCTCGTTCAAGAGCCGACCCACCCCACCTGGTCAGCGCTTCCCCGCGATGAGCGCGACCGCCTCTTGAACAACGACCTGCCTTTCCTCGCATGGCAGCTCGGGCGCTTCCCATTCCTGGCTGTGATCTGCACAGGGAAGACTGTTTCAGTGCATACGCAACGCGCGCTCGGCGTCGTCGTTGAGGAAACTGGCCGTGTGGCCCGAATAGAGTGGTGGTGTGGATCTGCTTCGCTAGCCGGGCGTCGTGTCTGTTTTGCTGGTTGGAACTACCCGCTCGCTCGTCCGACGGGTCTCGGGGCGGCTGGCGAGCGCAGTCTCGGGGCGCTCCTGCGCGACAGGCTTGGGCTATGAGGACATGAATACGGCGACGGTAACCCGCTCGGAGCTGCTCGCTCTCGCCGATGAGCGACGGGAGCCGATGCGTCGCTATCTTCAGTGGGCGCTTGAAAACGAGCGCCTCGCGGTGCGGGAGGAACGGCCAGAGTTGTCGTTGCGTATGGACTGCCGTCCTGATATCCGCGATGCAGACGAGACGGCAAGGCTATTCCCTGAGCAATGGTGGGGCATCGTCGTGTTCACGTGCTTTGGAAGCAAACTCGGGGCCGAGACCGCGGCTCCGCGGTTCCAGCACCCACGCGACCCTCTCAGAGCCGAGGCGGACCTTAAGGAGCTCAGCTTCCCGCGCGGGTCTGTGGGACATCACCGCATCCAGAGCACGTTGACCGGGGCGAAGCAGGCGCTCGTGGCCGCCTGTGCCCGCCACCCCTTCTTCAATAGCGTCCTCCACAGCGCCGAAGACTTTGACGACCGCTATCGGAGGCTCCGTGAGGCCAAGGTGCGGCAGTGGGGGCGGACGACGTGCTTTGACCTGCTCCTTCGCGCCGGAGCGCTCGGCGTTGGGGGCGAGCGCTACGTGCCTGACCTCGCGTATCTGGCGGGAAGCACCGGGCCGCGCAAGGGATTTGCGGCGGTCTTCGGTGTGACTCCCGATCAGGCCAGCGCGCCGTGGGGCGAGGCGGTCCTACGAGCGTGGGCCGAGCACTGGCAGATGGTCGCGAAACGGGTCGGCGTTGGATGGGAAGGCCCACCGCTCTATCCCCGCGACCAAGAGAACTTCCTGTGTGTCTATCAGGAGCGTCTCGCGCGGGGCGTGGTCCGTTGATCCTCGCCCGGCCTCAGTCGTGGAGCGAGCGACCGCCTCGGACCGCTTCCGACCGCCCCGTGGCATATCGTGCACGCGAATGGCGATTTCCCAACCTCACGCGGTCCGAGGCTTGGTGGTCGCAGCAGTTGCGGCTGGGATGCTCGTGGCTGGATGTGGGGCCAGCGAAAAGCCCGAAGCCACGAAGTCGCAAGCTGAAGCGATGTTTCGCGCGAAGTTCATCGCGGCTCTTGATGCGCGTACCGTCTCGGAGGCCGAAGCCGAGGCCGCGCGCAGGGCGGCGGGGTTTGGAAAGGAAGCCGCCGCCGAAACGACATCGCGCTCCCACATCGTCATCGGTTGCCGGAGCGAAAGCGACGAATGGCGCTGCGAAGGGACTGCCTACGCCGTTCCTCGATCCGACCCCGTACGAGCCGCGATCTGCTTCCGTCTGACCGGCGGGGGTTACACCGGGGGGAACGACAAGGGTTTCAGCGCCGGCCCTCCAGGGGCCTCCAACCTCGGCGGAAGCGAAATGAATCCGTCCGCGGAAAAGTGCGAAGAACATAAGTCGGGCGAAGCCTGAGACCTGCGGGAACATCCGCTTCCTGCGGATATGCGGTGGCAGCGAATGATCGCTGACCGAGAGCCGGAGGGTAGGCGAGGCCGAACTTGCTACCCGCTCACCTCGTCCTTGCTACCTTCTTGCTACATGGAGCATCGTACGGGGTCTTCGCGGTGGTGCGCGGTCATGCGCGGTTATGCGCCCAAAATCCCTGCTAATCAGCTGGTTCCTGCGCGCTTGTGCGATGTGCTGCGTTCCGGCCAAACCAATGGGCGCGACTGGATTCGAACCAGGGACCTCTTCCTTATCAGGGAGCCCGAGATACAGCGCTGAGTAGGACGGAACACCGCATGGATATTGGGTTTCCGCCCCTTCCGGAGCCTTCGGCCAGCGGTCCAAATAGCGGCCGATTGGAGGCGATATCAACCGATAGTGGCAGCCCTGCCAATTCGCTGCGGCCCGGAGCGCCGGGCAACACGCGGAAGCGTCCGGCGGAGCGGCCATGCTGTCGCCGCTATGACCAGCTTCGAGGAGCGGATATACCAACTCGGCTCGGAGGCGTTGGCCGAGCAGGAGCGCCAGGTAGCCGAGGTGCGGAGCCGTGGATCGACCCTTCTCGCCGCCGGCGCCGTGATCGCGTCTCTGCTGGCCAAGCCCGTCTTCCACGGCGGGCACCCCAGCGGCCCGGCGGAGACGTTCGCAACGGTCGTGGGGCTGATCGGGGCCGGGGGCCTGCTCGTCTTCGTCGTGATGCTGTTGCGGCCCTACCAGCTTGGTTTCAGCGTCAACGCGAAGACCACGTATCGTGTGCTCTGGGAGAAGGAGATCCTTGAGCAGCCGATGGTCGATCTGGCTCTTGCGGAGGCGTTCGAGGAACAGAAGGAGGAGAACACGAAGACCGTCAGGCGACTGGTCTGGTTCCTGGGTCTTGCCCTCGGCGCTCTGGTTCTGGAGACCGCTGGTCTTGCCGCCGCGGCTGCGCTAGCCTCATAGTCATGGCAGATCATCCGACAAGTAATCCACCGTCGACTCCCAAGCCCGGCAGCCCGCCTGCGCCCGACTCGATCCCCAAGCTGCCCAAAACGATCTTCAACCTGCAGAAGCGGGGCGGAGCGGGCAACATCGGGCAGGCTGAGCGTAAGTAGACCCCTGGTCCGATCCCGCGCGTCAGCGCGGACACGGAGGCGAAGCCGACGCCTCCGGTGCACGTAGCGGCGGCCACCCGGCCGCGACAACTCCGCCGTTCGGGGTGCCCGTAGTCCTCGCGCGCCCTCGACCACCGACTCGCGCGTCCCCTCGGTGAGCTTTTCGCTCGCGTCGCGTCCAGGCGTCAGCGAGCCCACTCGTCCGGCGGGGCGCGGGCTCGCGGAGACCGTTGCTGAGCAGCGAGGAGCACGCCGGCTGGTCCGCGTTGAGCGGGCTGGACACTGGGTGTGCGGGCGTGGCAGGATGTGTGTTTGGTGCGGGTGACTGACGTAGCGAAGCGCAGGCGTCAGGGGCTTGTGGCCTACCGCGCGGCTTTGCCCTTCGAGGGCCTTTGAGATGCGCGCCCCGGTGTCGCACCCGCACCCCCTCTTGGTGCCGTCGTGCTCCAGTCGGCGATCAGCCGCCGGTACGCCTGCTCGGCTTGGGCCTGCAGCGCCATCTCGGCCGCGCGCTGCTTGGCGGTTGGGCTGACCGGCGGCCCTTGGTGGCGGCGTGGCAGCCGCGGCGCACCGGCCACGAGTTCGAGGCGGCGAGTCTTCTGCCTGGTCAGCGAGGGTCGCTGGAAGGCGTAGTCCTCGTCCTTGGTGAGCAGATGCCAGCACAGGACCAGCAGCTTGCGAGCGACCGCGACGGCCGCGATCTGCGCGCCACGCCGGGCGCGCACCCTCTCGCCGAACGCGCGGAGCGGGCCAGGAGTGCGGATCGCGTGCCAGGCGGCCTCGACGAGCAGCGCGCGGGCCTGCGGGTCTCCGCGCAGCGTCGAGCCAACGCGGCTCCGCCCGTCAGCGGTCATCCCGTTTCTTGACCTCGGCTACTGCGTCGGCGAGCTGGTGCAGATCGGCGCCGAGCGCTCGAAGGAACCGCAGGACCGTGAGCCATTGGACTCCTCGCCGTCCTCGCTCGATACGGGATACATAGGTCGGGTCCATCTGGAGGCGCGCTGCAAGCTGCTCCTGCGTTATCCCAGCTCGATCCCGCAACGCTCGGAGAGCGCCGGAGCGCCCTGCGGTGCACGAAGCCTTCACCGTTGCTCACTTGCCCGATCCACGAGCAGCGTCTTTGCCTGGCTCGCCGTGACTCACTTCGACCTGTCCCAACTCGGTGGCTAGTGGAGGCCCCGGCAACGTTTGCCGGCACCGACTCGGCCCCGAACGCTGTCATGCCCGAATCCTCGGCGCCGTCAACCCGGCGAACGTTGCCTGACACCCCACTAGCTCATCAAGGCTTGAGCAGATTCGGCCCCCGCTTTCGCGAATAAACGCCTCAACCTGAAGATTGATGGTGGCAGACGTCTCGCCACACTCGCGTAGATCGGTCCGGAGGCCAAAGCACATCAAGCCGACTCCAGCCGCAAAGCCGACCTCTGCTGCCGTGCCCGAGTCCAGCTCCTGGCCATCCAGGTAAGCCGCAAGAAGACTACATTCGCGGATCGCGCCAATATTGCGACGCCCGATTGTCTGCATCATCTCGCGGCCTTGCCCAGCAGCCCGCGCCGCGTCGATCTCCTTCGCCGTGACCAACGACCAGGGGTCCACGGGCGTCACCACCTTGACTTGCCGAGTCGAGCAGGTGGCGCCGCGGACGGTCCCCATGCCGCCAGTAGAAGAGCGTGTGCGCCAACTCGTGCGCGACCCGGAACCTAACGCGATGCCGGCGAAGCTCCTCCTGCATCCTGCCCTCGACGCAGCGCCAACCCCCGCGGGGGGTAGCGTCGACCCGTTATTGCGAACCGGTCATCCTCCAAAGGGGTTAGCAACGCCTCCTGACCTCCCCGTTCCCCGCTCAGCAGCGCCTCGCGGACGGTGACGCGGGCCACCTCGCACACGTCGGATAGATCAAGCATCGGCTCCTCCGCGAATCGCTGCCCGAGGACGGCAACGCGCGCGCGCGACGCCATCACGCGCGCCCCGGGCTCCGCAGGAACACAGGCCAACGGACCGCGCAACAAGATCGGCTTGGGCATGGCTGGCTGTCGCCGATAACCCATCATACTTGTACTCTGCACCCCCCGATAAGGTACAAGTACGGGTGGACATGCCCGCCAGCGTCAGCGAGGAGTACCGCCGAGCGATCGGTAGCGCGATCAAGCAGGCCCGCAAGGAGCGAGGCATGAGCCAGGATGCGCTACGTCGTGCCGTGGAGAACTCCAAGAATGCTGTGTCAAACTGGGAGCGCGGGAAGAGTGCGCCGACAACCGAAAGCCTGCGGGATCTATGCCGCGTGCTCGATGTAACGCCCCAGCGACTGCTCGTCATGAACGGGACAGCACCGGCAGGCGGCGTACCAGAGCGTGCAACGGCTGCCCGAGAACTCGCGGACCAGCTCGCCGACCTCAGTGGGGTCGCACAACGGGTGGTTCCCGATCTCATGGGAACGCTCGCGGACGCCGAACAGAAGGCCCGCAGGCTTGCGGGCGAGCAGCTCTGACACGTACGTGGGGCTCTGGCTCCGATCATCGGCGCAGAAGTAGAGCACCCGCTTGGGATGGTTTAGTCGCGCCAGGAACTGGCGGGGCGTCGGAGGGGACTCCTCAGTGTGTCGGCCTTGGCGACAGCGCAGCGAGCGAGGTTGGTGCCCACCCAAGCAGGACATCGAAACGGCAGATATCGGCAGACGAGCCGTCGAAACCGGCTCGGACGCGGTAGAACCAGAGGCCGCTTAAACATCGAATCCCGCTCCAGTACAGGCGATTGGGCTATGGGCGATCCTGGATTCGAACCAGGGACCTCTTCCTTATCAGGAGCGAGCGGGGGCGGGTCTGCGTGGGTTGGGTCCGGGTTTCGCCCGCACCCATAGGGCTTTGCGTCCCCGACGCGGACCGCTGCGGGCGCCATCCGGGCGGCTGAGGCTTCCATCACGCTTCCACGAGTGCGGGGGACGGCGCGGCTGCGCTTGGGCCTCGCAACTCCCGCACGTACACGGCCCGGACGACGTTGGCCTCGCGGTGCCACATATCCAGTCCCCCGACTGGCGGGCAGAACGGCTAAAAGGCGACTTCCGACAAGTCTTCCACGGGAAGGTCAGCGCTCCATTCGGCATCAAGCCATCCAAGCAGCGCAAGGTCCCTAATTGTCTCAGCAACATCGCGCTCCCGCAGTGGTGGCTTCTTGCGCTGCTTCCACTCAAGCACTGCGTCGAGGACCTCGCGCTCGGTTGGGGTCCTGCCAAGATCGTGCGCCGCCATACGCGCAGCGAAATGAGCCGTTGCGGCAATCTCAGCGTCACTGGTCCTCATTCGCGCAAGTAGTGATGCGACCCGCTCGACCGCCATCGACCACTTTTCAACGTCAGCGCCAAACTCGCGGAGGGCCGCGATATAGGTAGGGCCAACTTGGTACTCAATCATACGCCCGCCTAGTCGATGCTCGGTCACAAGCCCGTTGTTCACAAGCTTCGTCTGAATACTTTTCAGCGACTCGGCGTATGGGCCATACACTCCCTTGGAGAAATCTAGCCCGGTAGGTACGCCGGCGACCGTCGCAAAATACGTCAACTTCTGGAACGTCGTACGACCAACCGGCCACCGGTAGCGGTTGCGCTCAAGCCGGGCCAAGATTGCAACTAGCGCTATCCAAGCGGGGCGAATTCGGCTAGGTGTGTAATACTTCGGGCCATCGCTAACCCCCACGTCGCCCGAGCGCTGGGCTAGATACTCCGGGTTTAGCTCGTCATGCGCCGTACCGAATGGCGCAAAGAGGGTCACAGGAATGTCGAGTTGTGCAAGAGCTTGGTACAGCAGTGGCCCAACTACCCTCCACTCTAGTCCACCCTGCCCACATCCGAGCGGAGGACACGCTATTGACTCGATGCCCCACTCCTTGTAGTGCCCACGAAGAAAGTCAAGGCCCGCAACGATATCGCTCAATCGTGAGACTGAGCGCCAATGCTCCTTTGTCGGGAAGTTCAAAATGTAAGGAGGAATGAGACGGCGATACAGATAGGGCTCACCAAGTCTGACCTCTTTGCGCTGGCAACGAAGAACGTAATCATCGAACATATCCGGAAACCGCTTCTTGAATTCAAGGGCCACACCCTTCCCCATCACACCTACAGTGTTGACAGTGTTTACCAGGGTCTGAGCATCAGTCCCGAAGAGGTCGCCAATCTCGACGCGAACTTGGTGGTTTTTAGTAGCCATCAAAAGAACCGGTCCGACTCGATGGTCACGTTAAGGTCTATCCCAAGATCATCAAACCCCGTGCGGGCAGTGCTACTCGCGACATAAGCCTCGCGGATAAAGGCCGTGTCTACCCGGTGGGGTATCAAAACCTCCGCACACATTTCCTTGCGGTGGCGATCCTCGGCCATTGGGTCTTTTGGATGCGTCCAGTACCGTGCGAATATCTTGTCGTAATCAAGCGCCTCTAGTCCGTCAGGGTAGGGGCCAAAAGCAGCGATGCTGGCAGCAGCATTGTGATCGGCGATTACCACATCGGGGAGATCGAGAACCGCAGGCTCGACCGCCAACACGCACAACTCATCCCTCATCGTGAGGCAACGCTTGTAGAGCATGACGTTTCGGGCGCAGACGTAGAGGCAGGCATAGTCGTGAAGGACGAGGCCACCGGGCACTCTCTTCCGTGCACGGATGTCCTGAACGCTCTCCATCGAAATGTCGATATGCGAACGACGACGAGCACGATTGTGCGAGAGGATTCCCGCATCAATGATCGATGGCACATTGGCGATCACCGTGATGTACCCAAGGTAGTCGAGTTCGCCGACCTTCATCGGACCTCATCGGAGTCGCCGACCATCCGGTAATCCTGCCATAGCGTCCGGTACTCATCGGAGGATCATTGCAACTGCTCCCGACGGGATAGTCTCGCGCTCGGCGTCCGGTGCGGCTGCGCCCGGGTCTAGGCGCAACTCGCGGACCTGTCGTGGAGAGGTCGCGGACTGAAGGTCGATCAAGCCTTCGTCGGCCCCAGCTCGAAGGGCGCCGTCGAACTCCGCCGCCATTCTGGTACGGCGCATGGCGCGGCGCCGCGTGTCCGCCAGCTCCCGCACGTACACAGCCCGCGTGACGTTGGCGTCGCGGTGCCCGAGCAGGAAAGCGATCTCATCGACGCTCTCGCCAGCGAGAAGCGCTCGACTCGCCACCGTATGCCGGAAGGAGTGCATCGAAGGAATCGAGCCGCGGGGCACCTTGGCCGGCTTGCCCTTGGCGTCCCGCTCGTGCAGGGCCGGGAACGTGGGCCGTCCGTCCTCGTCTACGGCGGCGCGCTGAGCGGTACGCAGCGCTCGGGCGACGTTGCGCTGGGAGAGCGGGCGCCCGGTGCGCGTGGCGAACACGTAGCCGTCCGGTGCGCTGATCCGGCTGGCGAGCTTGTGGCGGGCGAGGATCACCGCGAGCCCCCGCGGGATCGGCACGGTGCGTGCCGAGCCGTCGGTCTTGGTCGGGGTGCGGTTGCCCTTGCGATCGACCTGCCAGCCGAACTCGATCTCCGCGTCCGCGAGGTCATCGAGGCGCACGTCCGCCCAGGTCAACCCGCACAACTCGGAGATACGCCCGCCGGTCAGCGCCGCCACGGTCAGCATGGTCCGGTGCGGCTCGTGGGCGGCGGCGATGGTCTGCTCCAACTCCCGCCCCTCGAAGATGCGGCGGCGCTGGGCGCGCGAGGGCTTTGGCCGCTCCGATGGCAGCATGAGCGCAACGGGGTTGGTGCCCGACCACCCGAGACGCCGGGCGGCGTAGCGGTAGATGCGCCCCGTGACGCCGAGCACCACAACGATCGACGCCTCGGACAATCCCTCCGCGCGCAGGTCGCGCACAAGCACGGCGAGGTCATCCGGGGTGAGCGTGTCCATGCGCCGGGTCGAAAACCGGGGGCGTAGGTGGCGCTCCACGGCGTTGCGGTAGCTGGCCTGAGTGGTCGCGCGCAGGTCGCGCACCGGGCCGTCGAGCCACTTCTCCGACGCCTCACCAAAGCGCAGGCGGGGGTTGGGCGCCACGCGCTCGCCGCGGCCACGTCGGGCCAGCAGCTCGTCACGCAGGACCCGAGCGGCGGTGATGCCTCCCTCGACTGTGCGCCAGCGCTGCACGCCGGCCCCGTCCTTGAAGCCGATCTCGAAGACACCCGTGGGTCGGCGGTAGATGTTGCGCTCCACGCGCTCACGGCGCGGCGCAGGGTTACTCTTGCTCATGCTGTTCGACCTCCAGTGTCGAGTGGCCACGGCCCGGGGTGTTGACGCACCGCCGGGCCACTTAGTCGATGAGTGAAGTATAGCTGACCCTTCACGCTATAGCAAGGATCGAGGCAAAGTCCCCGCATAGATGCCGGTTTCGATGGGGATGGAAGCCCCTGGAAGCCACTATGCGGCCTTTCCCGCACGCCCGAAGGCTTGGCCGGCGAGATTCGACCGCCACGCAATAGCTCCGCCCGAGTGCCGCCATGCGTCGAGGTCCGAGGGGCGGAAGTACATGCGGCATCCCGGCCCGTCCTGCTCGAAGGGGACAAGGCCCGCCTTCGCTCGCTTGCGCAACGTATCGGGGTGAAGGCCAAGGCGCTCGGCCGCAGTGGCGAGGTCAAGCCAAGCGTCCTGCTCACGCTGGGGACCGAGGCAGGCGACGATGCGGTCAGCCACACGGTCGGCAAGCCGGTCGAGCAAATCATCGACCAGCGCCAATGGGTCGGCGCCGTGGGCGTCCGATTTCCGAGGGCGGGAGGGGCTATGCCTGTGGGATCGCATCGGCTCTCAGTAGGTAAGCCGGGCAGCGCCCCCGCCGAGCAAGCGAATCCTCTACGCGCCCCACTGTCACGGCCCCCAGGCGGCTCGACCCCGACCGCGGGGAGCAAGGCGCCCGGGGCCACCTGCACCGCCGGGAGCCCTGTTGATCTACCCCTGGGAGCAGAAGCGGGCGGCCCCCCGCCAGGGAGTACCCGCGGGAGCGTGAAGCCGAAGGCGGAACCATCATCAGGCCGCCCGCGGGAAGGCGAGTTCAGCTCGCCGGTCACTGCACGCCGGACCGCCCGGCGTGCCTCCCGTCCGTTCCTCCCAAGTGCCACCAGCAGCCCACGCCCGCCACAAGATCACCGAGCACGACCATCCCGCATCATGCCCCGAGTCACACCGGCCCCAGTATCAACCCAGCTCCATCGTCCCCCGTTTGCCTCTTCGTTTTCCGCCAGCTATCTCACACCCTGGCCGCCCGCTCGCTCCCAACGCTCACTCTGCACCTGGCCCCACCCTGCACATTTGTGTTGTGGTGGGTCGAGGAAGGGGGTCTCCGGGTTGGAGCGAAGCGGAGAGGCGGAGACCCCCTTCCTCAAGGCCAGGCGCAGAGCCACAAACCATCATCGAGCGGGCGGCCAGGGTGTTCGTTTGGGGGTTCGGCTTATAGACGAACACCCTGACGAACACGCAAGACAAGCGGCGCCGGTCGGGATGCGAGTGGTCATCGCCGACCGGCTCGCCATCGATTACGTCCTCAGCCCTGTCGAGTTCTTGAGCGCCGCTCTCCGGCCCGCGGGAGCTTCCCGACTATCCACCCACGAGGCGCCGCTAGGCTGCGTCGTCACGGAAGAGTCGTTCGCCGTCGCGCCGGAGCGCGTGGGCGTCCTCGCGCAGGGACCCCAGCCCCCGACGGACAAGCGGGGGGGCAGGCCGGCCGCGGCCAAGTACCCGGAACACGGAAGTCACGCCGCTTGAGAAGCCCGCGTGGCGAGCTGCACCGACGCGAGCGCGACGCGAGACGTTGAGAGTGCTCATGGCCGTGAGTCTAGGAGAGTTTGACGAAACCCGCGAGCCCTTTATCCATGCGGGATCGGTGGACAGATCGGGGGTCGATACCTCATCTTCCGGGCGATCTTACCCCACGGGAACCCAGGGGTCCGGGGGGGATGACAACGGGGACCCCGAAGAACGGGAAGGGGATGGTCGGCTACAGAAACGGCGTAAGCGACGGCAAGATGCTGGCGCCGATGTAGTCGAGCGTCGTCGTCAGGAACGAGATGACGTTTCGGCCGTCACCTGGATAGCCGCTCCCGAACGCTACGTCGAAGCGGATGCGGAGATTCATGTCCACTTCCGCAAGCGGGTCGGGCGTGAAGCGCACGACTACTGCATTGTGTTCCAGGGGTCCCATGAGGGGACCTTGGAGGGCGCTCCCGGTGAAGGTCCCGATGTGGAGTTCCAGAACCTCTCCGACGGCGGCGAGAAGCGGGGGAAACCGATGCTTGTCGCAGTCGTGGAGGTCTTCCAAGATCGGCAGGTTCGCCGCGTCCCCTCCGTTGTATGGCTGCGCAGCCTCCAAAGCTGTTCGCATGGCGGCTGGGATGGCTTTGGGCTTCCCGATCTTGTTGGGAAGGGAGCGGGCGAAGTGTGTGGGGTCCCGGCAAATCGGAAAGCCGCTGTTGGTTTCGTTGGGGGGAGGGTCCCCGCCGACGTTGACGGCGAGCCGGTAGCCGATGTGGTCCAGGGCGCTGCGGAGGCTGTGGACACACTCGCTGATCGGGATGTTGAGATCGTCAGGGGGCGACTCGAAGATGGCGAGGCGAAAGCGATGCTCATGGCTCTGCACGTCGCAATCCATGACAAGCTCGCATGGGTCTCGTTCGCTCCACCGCTGCGCGACGTTCTCGATCGTGCGCAGGTGCTCGTCTGCCCTGTCGAGCTTGGCACGGATGCCCTTGATGGGGTCGGCCACCCCGCGAAGCCTACGCTGCAAGCGCCACCTGCGACCGCTCCCGATTCAGCGCGCACGCGAGCTGGGAAACGATCGTGAGGTCAGCGTGAAGGCGCACCCGCTCGATCCTGCGCACGCGGAGCGGCGCGAGACCCCATTCGTGCTTCAGGCGCCCGAAGCCCCGCTCCACGGACGCACGGCCCCTGTAGAGGCCCTTCCACCGCAAGGTCTCGCGCGGGATGAGGGGGTGCAGGCGGTCGGCCTTCACCCACACGGACGCGGGCTTGCACTCGCCGGTGGGGCACCGCCACTTGGTGGCCTTCCGGTCGTAGTCGGCTCCAGCGAACCTCCACTCCCCATGCTCGCAGGTGGGGGGCTTGTTGTCGCGGCGCTTCACGCGCGCGGTCTGCTTGAGGCAGATCACGGGCCGGATGTCGCGGTCCTCGCAGGCGTCGTAGACCGCCTCGCCGTCGTACCCCTTGTCGAGCGCGCAGGTCTCGGGGTTGATCCCGAGACCGTGGAGCTTGTCGAGGAGCGGCGCGACGGTAGGGGATTCGTTCATCTTGGCCGTCTCGACCTTCCACGCCAGCGGCAGATCGGTCTTGGAGCACACGGCCATGTGGATGCGGTACCCGTAGAACCCGCCACCCTTGCGCGTGGACACGGCGGAGCGGTGGCCCCAGGACGCATCGGGATCGCTGTACTTCTCGCGTTCCGGGCCTCCCTTGTACTTGTAGCGCTGCCCGTTCGCATACGCTGGCATGTCGGAGGCGTCTATCGCCACGTCCCAGCCGAGCAACGGGTTTCGCTTCTTGAGTTCCTTCAGCACCCCGGCGATGCACTCCTCCAGCATGTCCGTGTGGGCGCGCAGCTTCCCAGCGAAGCGGTAGCAGGCCCACAGGGAGGGGACCTCGCCATCGGGGGCGATGACGGCCGCGAGCGCGGGGTGCTCCCGCACAAGCGCCACGGTGCGCGTCCACGTCGGCAGCGCGTACATGCTCTTGGCGAACGCCATGCCGATCATGGCGCGCAGCGGGTACCCCGGACGGCCCGTCTGGCGGGTCTCCTGAAGCCGCTCGCTGAGGCGGGCGACCTCCGGCGAGTCGAGGATGTCCGAGAGGTCTGCGGCGACGGATCGCCGTGCTACGTTTCGCGTGGTCATTGGAGGTGCAACTCCTTGATCCGGGTCCCCGGAGACTGCAATCTCGCGGGGGCCATTTTTGTTTGTAGGACAAGGGAAACTACAGGTCGCGTCGGACGGAAAAACGCGCTGGGCGGGATAGCGCTACGGTGCCGCCAGTGCCGGATCGCTTGCTCCGCCTGCTGGATCACCCATTCCTGGCGCGCCTTCAGACGGCGCTGTTCGTTGGCACCGTTTTGGTGCCCGCGCTGGCGCTGCTCGCAGCAGGGATCATCGTGGTCGTGATCGGTGTGGGCACTGCGGTCGTATGGCAGTTGTTGATCGCGCCAACCGTGGCGCTTTTCCTCGTCCTCTGGTGGCTATTTGGCTTGGTGTATCGGCATAGACGATCAGAGGGCATTCACGTCCGGGTGGCGGGGCTTTTATGGGAAGACTTCCCGGACAACAAGCTCATTGTGCAGGTGGAAGCCGTAGTGCTCAACCAGACCTCTGCTCCCACGAGGCTTAACCGATGGGCGTTGTCAGGTCGTTTCGCTGGCGCTGGCCGGGATGCCGTGCATCTGCGAAGTTGGCAACGGTTTTATGGCCGTGCGCCTCTCGCCCAGCTCGATACGGATGCTGCCAACACTCCCCTCGCCCCGGGCGAGGAAAGGGAAGGCTACGTGTCGTTCGCGTTTATCGATACGCCTTCCGCCGCGATCCGAGCGGTTGCCCTGACGCTGAGCGTCCACGACGAGAAGGGCAGACGGTCCACCACGACGATCGATCTTCCCGCGCTGAAAGCTATGGGCGAACACAAGCATTCAAGTCAGCCAGCGCCCCCGAAGGGATCATTCGTGATCGGTGGTCCCGGCCAAACGGTCGAGAACTCCGTCATCGAGCACAGTTACTCCAACAACCCTGATGGCTTCGGCGGCATTTACGGCGATGTCAAAGACTCGCGGATGAGCGGGAACGTCCACGATCCCCCGGTGGCATCGGAGGACGACGAAACATGAGCGCCACGCCCAGCCCTGCGGCGTGGCGCCCACGGCGGTCAGTCGAGCGTCAACTGCGGGTCCTGGTAGCGGTTCTCGACCAGTGTCGAGGTCGGCATGTCGAGGCCGCGTGCGAGGCGTACGACGGTCGAGAGGCGCGGGTCCGTCAGCGCGCGCTCCAGCTTGCTGATCTCCGTGATGTGAACCCCGGAGAGGCGCGCGAGCCGGTCCTGTGTGAGCCGGGACGCTGTGCGAGTATCGCGCAGCCGCCAGGAGAACGCGAGACAGATCGCGTGTGTGTCTGCGTCATGGGCCATTCAGACCACCGGCCCGACGATCTCGACCATACGCCACCCCGCACGGGTAGCGAACACGAACCCATCCGAGGTCCGGTGGATCAGCCCGGCGCGGAGCAGACCGTGGACCGGGACCATCGGATCGTCGGTTTCGACCTCGCGGGCGATGTCCTCGACGCTCCAGATCGGCGGGCCGTCGGGGTCGGTCATCAGGTAGAGGGTGTCGCGTTCCAGCGCGTCGCCGCGCTCAGCGGCCGTAGGGGCAGGGGTATTCTGGTCGTGCATGGGAGTTACGCCTCCTGTGCCACGACCCCCGGTCGGCTCCAACCGGCGCGGGGGTCAATTTGTAGGGATCAGCCGAAGCTAGACTCCTCTCGTGGCCCCGTCAATCCCTTTCGCCAAGCGTTTCGCCAAAGCCTCCTAGTACTGCTTTGTTAGGTTTATTCTTTTTGTGGGTGGTGGTGTAGTGAGAGTCGCTCGAGGTCGATCGGCTGTTGGCAGGTTTGGCAGCGGCCGGTCCAGCACCTGAAGATGGGCTGGAGTATTAGTGCCGTCTGTGGCAGTGTCAGGCCGGCCGCTGGCGAAAAGGGTGCAGTCGCTCCAGGGTGAGGAATCCGTGTGCGGCGGTGACCAGCGCGGTGTGGTGGTACCAGCCGAGGTATGAGCGGCCCTCGTAGTGGTCGAGGCCGAGCTCGCCCTTTAGCTGCTTGTAGTCCAGCTCGATCTTCCAGCGCAGCCTGGCAAGCCTCGCCAGGTGCTCGGGGTCGGTGTCGGCGGGCAGGTTCGAGAGCCAGTAGTCGGTGGGCTTCTCCTGTCCCTCGGGCCACTCGCAGATCAGCCACTCCTCGCGCGGCTCGGTGGCAAAGCCCCACTGCCAGTGGTGCGCGGCACGCACGCGCACGAACGCGAAGCGCGATCTCATTGGCTCGCCGTCGGGCCCGTCACGGAAAGCGACGGTCTGCCACTGCCCGGGGTGAAGGCCAGCGATGAGTTCTCCGATCGCGACGGGCTTGCTCTCTGGGCGAAGCCGGCCGCGGGGGCGACCGGTCGCGCCCTTGCGCTCGGGGACCACGAAGGCGGTTCCGGGTGCGAACATGGTGCTCTCCGCCGAGACCGAGAGCACATACTGCAGTCCGGTGTCATGCAAGCGCTCACGCAGCCAGGTGGTATCCCCATAGGCCAAGTCGCCCAGCACCGGCGCCATGGGTAGCTCCCAGCCCGCAGCACGCTCGAGCAACTCCACGCCGAGCTCGGGCTTGGTCCTGAACTCGATCTCCTCACCGATCTTCGCTGAGCGCCGGCGCTCCTCGTCCTGACACCACTCCTCGGGCAGATACAACGCCCAGCCCAAGGGCACCGTCCCCCTCGCCCCGACCGCATGCACCGAGACGCCGATCTGGCAGTTGCCGACCTTGCCCAGCGTGCCCGAATACTGACGCTTGACCCCCGGCGAGCGCCTCCCCTGCTTGGGAAAACCGGTGTCATCCAGCACCCACGCCTCCACATCGATCACCGGCGCCACCCGCTCGGCCACCGCCTTGACCACCAGCCCAGGGTCCCACGGACTATCGGTGAGGAACTGCTGCATCGACTGGTAATCCGCCTCCCCGCCCAGCCGCGCCACCATCGGCTCAAGCGACTTGCGTTTGCCGTCCTCTACCAGCCCACGCAAATACAAGCCACCATTAGCCATCTGCGCCGGCCGGTTCATCGCCTCGGCCAACACCTCACGCCCGAACTGCTCAAGGCGCTCCTTGACCACCACCACAGAGTCCACCCTCGCCGCCTGAATCACCGCCATCATCCTCCTCGCGTCGACCCGACCAACACGAAAAGGGTTCGCGGCAAACACAAAGAACCCTACAACAAACCTAACAAAGCAGTACTAGGGAACCTGCCCGGTGGTGTCGATCACTGCACGAGCATCCCCAACGCGCGGCCGTTGCGTTCAGAGCCTCCCGCGGGCTGCGAGTGAGGCCAACGCATCTACAAGGCGGACCGTATAGACTCACTGATCGCCTATGGCGTATGAGGGCCGTGACCGCGAAGGTCCAAGGGCGATGCTAGACAAGCCCCAGATTCAACGGCTCCTCGGCAGGGCTGTCAAGGAGGTCCGCGCGAGCCGCGCCATCACACAGGAGGAGTTGGCGGCACGCTCCGGCCTGCACCCCACGTATATCAGTGATATCGAGCGTGGAGCACGGAATCCGAGCTTTGTTGTGCTGGTGCGCCTCGCCGACGGACTCGGCGCCACGCTCGCGGAGATCGGCGCGGCCTATGACCGGCAAGCCCGGTAGCGCGTGGCTGCCGATGCAGTCCCGCACGCGGTCGAGATCATCCACGCCGCCGCGGCGCGGCGCTCCGCAAGTTCACTGATAAGGGTGGCGTCCGCGCGGGTAGGACCGCCGGAGGCCGTGGGCACGTAGCGCCACGCCCGGTCCTGCGGCGTGGCGCCCTTGCGGTCGTCAGTTGACCCGGCCTACGATCTGCACCATGCGGAAGGCCGCGCGGGTGGCGAACACGTGGCCGTCGCTTGTCTGGTTGACGAGGCCACTGGTGCGCAGGGACCGTATGGTGTCTTTGATGAGCTTGCCGCGTTCGGTCGCACGGGCGAGGTCCCAGACGGACCAGATCGGCAGGTCGTACTCGCTGGTAAGCAGGTACAGCACGTCGCGCTCGATCGCGTTGACTTCGGCGACGATAGGGTTCTCGTCAGGCATGGGAGGCATCTTCTCCTGTGCTCAGGTCCCGGCGTTGGGTTCCTGCCCGCGCCGGGACCGATTGTTATGGTCTGCGCATCAGCTTACCACGTGATGCCTCAAAATGATTCGTAATGACTCAACCTGACTCCGAGGCGGTGTCCTTCACGGTTCGTCTCCCACGCGAGACCGCCGATCGCCTCCGAGAGATCGCGGCCAGCGAATCCCGCTCCGTCGCGGCCGAACTTCGCCGAGCCGTCCAAGTGCACGTCGATCGGGCATCCCAGGGCAGCAAGCCCGGGGGCCGCTAGGAGGGATCGTGCCAGCGGAGGATGTTGCGGAGCAATCCGTCGAAGTCCCCGAAGAGGCGAACAGGCCAGGGATGGCTCTGGCACTCGCTGGAGCGCTCGTCATGGCCGTAGCTGTGTTCTTGCCGCGCGTCAACGGGCCAATTCACGCGCGGGAAAAGAACATGCTGATCGAGTCTGGCAACGGCTGGCTCTTCATCGTCTTCGCCGTGCTCATCGCCACAAGCGTCTATCGAATCCATAGGAACCCGGAGCGAACCCGCTCTGCTGCGGCCGTTCTCCTCGTGGCGGTCATCGCTACAGGCGTCGCCCTCTATGACGGCACCGGCAAACGTTTTGCGACCAAGAACGTGATCGTGGTCATGAGTGGACCGAGCGCCGAGTCGCCGAAAAGTACCCCGGGCATAGGAATCTACGGAGAGGGCGTCGGTGGCCTCTTGGCGCTCGTCGGTGGCGTCTGGATCATGGGTTGGGGCTACGGCGGCAAAGCGTCCGGTGAGGGCCAACGACAGCCAAGACACCAAAGGCTTCCATAACGCTTCCATAGAGCCCCCACGGTGCCACCGGGACCTTAGCTCCAACGCTGCAACTCCGCTCCATTACAAGGGATTCAGCGATGGGCGATCCTGGATTCGAACCAGGGACCTCTTCCTTATCAGGGAGCACGAGAAACCGCCGAGCCGCGGGAGGAATCCCGCATGGATAAAGGCATATCCGCTGCTTGACGACGGACGACGAAGCGGACGGGATCGCGGCTGATTGCGCCCGATGCGAGGGGATTTTGGCAGGGCTGCCGATTGCCACTCACCAGGGCAGAGGCGGACTCGGTACGGTTTGTGCGCAATGGGTCTCGTCAAACGAGCGCTGACGCCAAAGCCTGTGAGGCGAGCGAAACGCGCGGTGCATCCTGCGGGCGCATTGACGCCGCGCCCGGTGAGGCGTGCGAAACGCACGGTCTCGGACGTCCGGGAGCCGAGTAACGCGGTGGCGCGGCTCCCTGCGTGGGCTGTTCCGCCCCTGACGCTGAGCGGAGCGGGACTCGCGCGACTACAGGCCGGCGAGTAGGTCGCCGGCTGGGACTTCGAGTGCCTTTGCCAGCTTGACGATCGTCAGCAGGCCGGGATTGCGTCGCCCGCGCTCGATGCGGTTGACCTCTGTGGGGTGGAAGTTCGCGCGGTGCCCGAGCGCTTCTTGGGAGAGCTTGGCCTCTTCTCTTGCTCTGCGGAGGTTCGCGCCGAAGGTCGTGCGTGGGTCGCCTGGATCGGGCTCGGGCATAGCCCGCCACCCTCGACGTACCTGACCGGAACCTCAATAGGGAATCTGTCAGGATGCGGCGTCGGAACGATGAGCGGGCACGGACGAAACCGCGGGCTGACCGCGCCGAGTATGGCGGCGCTCGTGATCGTGTTGGCCGTGGCCGCGATGCCTGCGCGGGCGATGGCTCGCGCGTTCGGGACGATCGGGATTGCGTTTGGGTCGAAGCACGAGCCGATCGTGAATGAGCCCGAATCGGTCACGGTGTCGGGCACGATCGCCACCGCGGGCGCGCTTCGCGTCTACACGTTCGCCGGCGCGAAGAAGTGCCCACCGCAGGAAGGCGAAGAAGGCGCGTCGCCTGCCGGGCTCGGGACGCCCAATGTTGCCAGCCTGCCGCTGTCGGCCGGTGCGTTCTCGGACAGCTACACCGTGAGCTTCGCCAGCGCCGGCGACGTTGCGGTGTGCGCGTACCTCACCGATGCGCTGCCCGAAGGTGGCTCCCAGCCTGACGAGTACGTGGAAGCGACGCTCGAAGTGCAACCGCCGACGCCGCACCTAACGGGCCTGAAGGTCACGATGCGCTCCCGAGCTGGCAACACGGCACTGGCGCCCGGTCGCACGGAATTGGTCGTCCACGCTGCGGGCGGCGGCGACCTGCGCCTGACGCTCAGACGCGACGGCCGGCGGCGCGTCGAGGACATGGGCTACAAGTCGGCGGGCACGTTCGTCGTGCCGTGGAGTTGCAGCTCGCCGGGAGGCGTCTACGCCTACACCGTCACCACGACTGACGAATACGGCAAGACGCTGAGCCACAGCGGGAGGTTTCGTCCCGTCAGCGCCGCGCGATGCCGAGCGCTGAGGATCGCCGACGCGCGGCGGCGCCCACAGGAAGAACGCGAACACAGCGAAGAAGAAGCTGCGCGCGACCGAGCGCGCGCAGAAGTCGAACGGGTCAAGAGCGACCAGCGCGCCGCCTGCGAACAGCTCGGCGGCTACGTGGAGGACACGAACGAAGACGAACACGCCAGCGAATACGAAACCGAGTGCGGAGTCGGCGACAGCAACGTCTTTCTGGCAGGCGACCCGCCGAGGATCGTCAGCACGACACCGAAGCTGAGCGCGTAGCTATGCGCCGACGCAGGCTCATTCCCGTGGCCGCCGTGGTCGTACTTGCCGTGCTCGCTGGCGGCGGCGGCTACCTCGCGGGGCACGCTGGCGGCGGCGACCGCGCCTCAGCAGTGCGCGCCGGCAGACTCAGCGGCCAGAGCCGCGGGCGGGCGATCGGTGCTCGACGCGGCTATCCGGCTGGACTCCGAGCAGGCGAGCGCGCGGGCTACCGGCGCACGTATGGCGGCGCGTACCATGCTGCCTATGCCGAGGCGGTGACAAGGTGAACATCGGCGCGAGCACGCGGGTCGCGCTCGCGGCCATCCTCGGCACGCTTCTCGTCGTCGGTCTCGGCGTTGGTGGGTTCGCGCTCGGGCGGTCGTACCGCACGTCCAAGGCCACCGCTCACGCAGACGAGCGGATCGCCAGAGCACAGGCGCTCACAACCGCTGACGCGGCTGCCTATCGCGCGAGCTGGAGCCGAGGCTACACCGCAGGGCTGCAAGCAGGCGAACACCACGGCCGCCAGGCCGGCACCATCGCCGGACACCGCAAGGGCAGAGCAGTCGCCAGCCAGCGCGCGAGCGCCGAAGGCTCAGGCTGCCCGTCGGGGCTTGTCCCTGAAGGCACCGAGGCGTGCGTCGAGCCGGGCGGGCAGAGCGCCGGATGTGGCGGGGACCCGTACTCGACTCCCACACGGAGCGGCGGCTGCATCGGTCCAGCGCATCCACCGACCTCGGCCGCCACGCCAGCGTCTTGCCCGGCGGGCCAAGTGCCCGTCGGTGAAACCGGCGCCTGTGCTCCCGTCGAAGGCACGGGCGAAGCGAGCACACCATCGGTCAACAGCCCCGAAGGTGAACGCGCACTCGAAAGCCCGGAATGTCAGGGTGAGCCCGCGTCGCCGCCAGGATACGAAGGCCCGGTGCAGTGCTGAGCGTCGGCACTGCACCGCTTGCCGGCACCGGCGGCGCGTTCGTGCTCGGCGCCGGTGCGGTCGTCGTGCTGCTCGTCGGCGCGTTCGTTGTTGGGATCGTCAAGGGCGCGACCGAGCTGCCGGGCAAGCGACGCACGCAGCGCGCCGGCGCCCGCCGTGCCGAGTTCGTGCAGGGCCTCGACCTTCGGCGACTCGCGGCGATGCCACGCTGCACAAAGCTCGCCTCAGACCTCCACCCCGGCGACGTGCTGCACTACTTCGGCGTGCATGTCATCGAGCGCATCGAGCCACTGTCCGGCAGACACGTTGGCGTCCACGGCTTCGACGGGCCAGTCAGCGGCATACCGGCAGACCGCCAAGTCGAGGTCGCGCGCCAGGGCGTCGCCATCCCCGACTTCGCCGAGTAGCAAGCGCTCGCGTAGGACGCCGCCGACGGCCAGCGGGCGCATGTCGGAGTGCGACATTTTCCGTCCCACCCGTTGAGGGCCGGCGGGAACGCAGATTGTCAGCGCTGGAGCGGCACTGCGGCCTGCCGACCGGGCCTCGATACTGTGCAGGAATGTTGCGTAATTGGGGGGGACCCCACGAGCCCTACGTACCACCGAAGAGCCGGCCGCTACGTGAGCAAGTCGCACTGCTCGATCGGATCGTCGCCGCACGTACATCGCCGCTGGCGACGTGGGAGTTGATCGCCGCCGAGGAGGGCGTGCCCGTGCGCACGCTCCAGCACTTCTACAGGACCGCGATCGACGGAGCTGGACCACCGGCGATCCCAAGACGGCCCGGCCGCCGACGCACGCGAGGCATGAGGCTTTCGCCTAGACGATCGAACGGCGGAGCTGTCAGCGACGACGCCGGCGTTCCGCCAGCACGCCCGTCACGGCTGCATCGAGATAGCGCTTGGCTTCCGCACGGGCAGACTTTGCGGGAGTGACCGACTCGCCACGCACCGCGGATGCGACCGACTCTCTGGCTATCCCCCACGTCCGCGCTCGTTCGTCTCGGAGGCGATCTCGTGACTCGTGATCGAGTAGACGCTTGACGTTCTCTAGAGCGTCGCTGAGCGCGAGCGCGCGCTCGGCTGACATCCGGTGATGCGTCGATCCCAGCAGCGCAACAGCCCGCGTGATCGTGTCGTGAAACTCCTCCCTCGGAGTCGTGACCATGCAGCGCGGATCAGGCGCCGGTAGCGTGATCGGTCGATGCTCCTGCTGGGCTTCGTGTATCGCCCACGGTGCCCATGAGGCGCCGAGTAGAAGCGAAGCGGCAGCCTGTCGGACGGCTTCTCGATAGCGCTCCAGCTCGTCGGTCATCCGAAGGGGCGCAGCGACCGACACGAAGAACTGCCCGGCCGAGCGAGCGCGCTTCCATTCCTCACCTGTACCGACACCCTCATAGCGCTGCTTGAGCCAAGCCCTGAGCGCAACGGCCTCCTGCTCGCCCACCCACACCGATCCGCCGACCGGCAGGCTCTCGGATGATCCAGCCCGGACAACCTCAGACCACGGGACAGCCGGCAGCGCCAGCTCGACCGGCGGCCCATCGAGTGTCCACGTCGGAGGCTCAGGCAATCGAGCGGTGCAGTCGGGGAGGGCCTGGACGAAAGCCAAGAAGTCCCTCGCCTCGCTCCTGAGCACGCGCAAATCGCCGATACCGATGTTCATGTCGGCCGTCAAGGCGGTCGGGTCTTCGAGCTGGGCTGACACCACCGAATCGCCAGCCGGCCGCGGTGCCTGCATCCTCGGGGCATGAGCCGTCACCTAGAGGAAGCTACAGCGCCACATCTGCTTACGCGCCCCCAGGCAGCGAATCGCCTAGCGGTGTCGGTGCGCACCATCGCCCGGCTGATCGAGCGCGGCGAGCTGCCCGCCATTCGCGTCGGACGAGCTGTGCGCGTGCGATCGACAGACGTGGATGCGCTGATAGACGGCAGCGCGCAGACACGCCCCCTTCAGACGCACGACCCGGCTGGCAGGCCGGGTCGAGCAGGAGCGGCCGATGGTGGCGGCCGACGTGCGCCAGAGTAGCGCGACACACTCTGGCAGCACGAGCGACGATCCCGAGCCTCCCGGACGAGGCCCGGCGCCAAACGCCGCGCGTGGGTCCGCCCCGATGAGAGCCTGCGCCTACTGCGGTGGTTCGCTCGTTCACAGGCGCCGAGACGCCCTCTACTGCGGCGCCCCCTGCCGCGCCGCCGCCAGCCGTGCGCGCGGCGCTGAGCCGGCGAGAGACTTCTGGACAAGTCTTGGCACCATCCAGCGCCGAAGAACCGCACGAAGGCGCACGGACGGCCGAACGACAGGCGATTCGCCATGAGCGAGTGCGCTCCCGTTCAGCTCATCGAGGCCGCTCTCGTGCGGCCGGGGCGCATCGCCCGCCGCCTCGGCGCCGGTGAGCTTCCACGTCCACAGCTTGCCGTAGTCCCCACAGAGCCCTCAGAGACGATAGGGCTGCCTGCCTCCCCCTCGGTGCCGGGACGGCTCTGTGGGGATGACGACGGCTCTGTGGGGAGCCGGGACGAAACGGCAGCACGCCTTAGAGCGCTAGGTGTCGAGAGCGCACTCTTCAAGTCGTTTCCCTGCGTACTTCCCGAGCACGCTCACCATGCGCGCGTTCATCCGACGACGGCGGGCTTCTGGCAGTACCACTGCGACGGACTCGACCGAGGCATCGGGCTTGGCGAGGTTCGAGCCTGCATCGCCTACGGCTGCGAGCATCGCCCGAGCCCCTTGGAGGCTGCGCGGTGGCGGGAGCGCCTGGACTTTGAGGCGCAGCTTCACTACCCCGTTCCGCTGGACGTGTGGCTGCCTGAGCCATGTCCCGAGATTGCCCGCATCATGGCCGGAAAGATGCGCGTGTTCGTGGGTCTCCGCGACGCTCGCTTCCCGCTCGATGAGCCGTTCGTCTTCGCGCGAAAGTTCGCGTGCGCATACTGCGCCCTGAGCGCGGACAAGGTACGTGCAGCGTTGAGCTGGCTGGAGCGCGCAGGGGTGATTTATCGCGCTGGCCTCAACGGCCGGTCGATTCTGTGGAAGCTCGTCGCTCAGGACGAGTGGGCCAAGCACGCCGATGACCGGAAGACAGCGCCGGCGTGAGCGTGATTACGCTCAGCGAGGCGCAGCTCGATCAGCTCGCCGACCGGATCACCGACCGTCTACGGGCGAGCCCTCCACATGTTCCCCGACTTGTCGATGCACAGGCCCTCGCCGACGCGCTCGGTGTACGACGGGAGACCGTCTACGCGCACGCCGACGAGCTTGGCGCGATCCGACTCGGAGGCGGCTCCAAGCCTCGACTCAGATTCGACCTAGAGGCGGCGCGAGAGGCGTTCGCTTGCTATGCGAGCAAGCGGTCGCAGCGGCCCAACACGAGCACTGGAGACGAATCCGCGCTGGCGTCCACACGGCGCCGGCGCCGTCTGCCAAATGGTCTGCCGGAACCGGGCTCTGTACTGGCCGTTCGACCACGTGAGCGGACATGAGCGGCAGCGCGGAGCCGGCGCGCTCGGCCAGGCTCGCGCCGTCAGGGATCGTCTTGCTTCTCGACCTCGGCTACCGCGTCGGCGAGCTGGTGCAGATCGGCGCCAAGGACCCGCAGAAAGCGCCCCAAGGTGGTCCACTTCACGTCGATCCTGCCGTGCTCGACCCGCGAGACGTACGTTTCGTCAAGACCCCCGCGGTCCGACATCTCCTTCTGCGTGACGCCAGCCCGCCGACGCAGCTCCCGCAGCGCTCGGCCGAGGGCGAGTCGTTCCCTGTTGGTGGCGTCGTCGTTCATCGAGCGGTCGAGTGACCTTTACACGCAAGCCGAGTTTGGCTATGCTCTTACTTGACCCTACAAGTGGCGCCCGCGGTGCGAGAACACCCGGGCGCCTGGCACCGAGAGCACGAACTCCCGGCACGCTAGCCAAGCTACCAACAGTCCGGCGGCGCGGCTTTCTTGCCAGAGCAGTCCTCCGGGGCCTCCGACCCACAAGGAGGACTCCATGAGTACCGAGACGGACAGGGCGAAGGAACTGCGGAAGGCGCAGCGCGCGATCGTGATGCAGTTGCTTCGCGACGACCGCGACTCGTTGTGGAGCCGTGGCGAGCTGCGCAAGCAGATGCCCGACTTCAGCCGCTACCGATTCGATCAGGCCCTCTACTTCCTGGAGGGCAATCAAGTGATCGTGCGCGACCACGGGCGCGGCATCCGCGCGTCGATGTGCGCGCGGGCGCTGGACGAGCTTGGGTTGGTGGGGATCTGATGGCCGGCGAGAGCACGGTCACGGTCCCCGCGTCGTTCGTGAACCTGCTGCGCGAGGCGGTCGTGACGCAGCTAACCGACTGCGCCATCGAGATAAGCGACTCCGGCCGCGCGCACCCCGAGGGCATCGAAGAGTGCCAGCTTGAGCCCTTCGAGCGCTACTGCGCGCTTCTGCGGTGCGTGGGATACGTGCCGACAGTCCCCGCCGCTGCCGTGCAGATCGCGCTACCTGAGCACCGCCGGGCGCTCGTCGCGGCGCTGCGGCACGGCCACGACTTCGAGCGGTGGATGGCCGAGCAGGGCGACCCCGCCGACCCCTCGGGAGCCAAGCAGCGCCGCCGGGCGCAGCGCAGGGCGAGACAAATCGAGCGGTTCCTCACTGCCGCCGGACTGGAGGACGTGCTGAGGCCCGACCTGAGCGTGGAGGCGATACTCGCACGACACGGGGAGCGCAGGCTGACCCCGGAGGAGTTCGAGCGGCACTTCGGGCAGCTCCCCACTGACGGGGAGGGCTGAGCGACATGGCCGAGCATGACCTGAAGCTCCCGACCCGAACGAGTCGTGACCGTTGACGATGCCCGCGCGTTCGGTGAGCGCCTGCGCGAACTGCGCGTCGAGCGCGGTGTCACGCAGAAAGCGCTCGCACGGGCGGCGGGGATCAACCAAACGACCGCATCGATCCTGGAGCAGGGTGCAGCCGACCCTCATCTATCTACCGTTCTGCGAATCGCGCGTGGCTTGGGCGTGGCGCCGCGTGTGCTGGTCGAAGACCCACCACCCGATGAGCGCCCCGAGCGGCTGGCGCGCGGGGAGTTGTCCATCTTCTCCCCGTACAGGCGGGAGCAGTTGCGCAGCGCGGGCGCGGACCTCACCGACGCCGAGGACTTCTACTACTTCGCCGCCGAGCGCGTGGCGCACGGCGAGCCGGTGGCGTCAGCCGGAGCGCCGCAACCGCGCCACGTCGAGATGCTGCGCCTGCGGCTGCTGGAGGGATTGACGTTGCGGGAGGTCAGCGAACGGATGGGCGTGGGACAGTCCGCCGTCGGGCATCTCCTGGGGCATTACTTCGGTATCGAAGGTGTGCCGCCCGCGGCGAAGGCACGACGACGGGCGGCGGCGCGATGACCGAGCAGAAGACGGCCTCGGAGTTGTTCGGGCAGCGGTTGCGCGAGCTGCGCGCCGAGCACGGCGTCTCGCAGTACACGCTCGCCAGTAGGACCGGCATCCACTCGACCGCTATCGGCCGCTTCGAGCGGGGGACGCGCGAGCCGATGCTGGGGAGCATCCTGCGACTCGCGCGCGGCCTGGGCGTGCAACCCGGAAGACTGCTGGACGAGCTACAGGGCGGTGATGCGTGATGGCCCGCAAGGCGACGGGCAGGGTCATCGAGCACGAGGGCACAGACGGGCGCACCTACCGGGCGCTGCGGTTCACCGCGTATGGCCGACGCCGGTACGTCTCGCTTGGGGCCGTCTCCGCGGCGGAGGCGGCGCGTGCGCTGCATCACACGATGGCTGACGTGGAACGTGGCACCTGGCAGCCGCCGGCAGCGGTCGAGGCTGTACCGGAGCCGGAGCCAGTTCCTACCCTCCATCAGCTCGCCGAGCAGTGGTGGATTCGCAACGAGCCGCAGCTCGCGGTCAACACGCGCGCGAACTACCGCTGGAGGCTGGAGACTCACCTGCTGCCATTCTTCGGCGATCTGCGCCTCGACCAGATCACCTTCGATCAGGTCGAGTGCTACGTCGCCGGCAAGCTCAGCGAGGACAATCCGCTCTCCCCACGGTCGATCAACATGACCGTGACGCTGCTCGCGGCGATCCTTGAAGGCGCGGTGGAGCGAGAACTGATCGCGCGCAACCCCGCCAAGGGTCGAGGGCGACGGGTTCGGGAGCGTGCGCCCCGCCGCAGCTACCTGGAGATGGCGAGCCAGATCGAAGCTCTGCTGGACGCCGCCGGCGAACTGGACTGCGAGGCGCGGCAGGATCGCCGGCACGTCGAGCGTCGCGCGATGCTCGCCACGCTGACGTTCGCCGGCCTACGTATAAGCGAGCTGTGCGCCCTGCGCTGGCGCGACGTTGACCTCGCCTCAGGCTGGCTGCGCGTCGGCGAGTCCAAGACCGACGCCGGCAGGCGCCGCGTGAAGCTGCGTGGGGCGCTCAGAGACGAACTCTCGGCGCTGCGTGCTCGACAGCCGGACGCCGCGCCGAGCGATTACGTTTTCCCGACAAGCAGCGGAGGCCGGCCCAGCCCTGACAACTTCCGCGCTCGCGTGCTCAGGGCCACGATCAAGCGCGCCAACAAGAACCTCGCCAAGCACAAGCTGCCGCCGCTCCCCGATCGGATCACGCCGCACTCGCTCAGGCGCACCTTCGCAAGCGTGCTGTACGCGCTCGGCGAGGACCCCGGTGTCATCATGGACGAGATGGGCCACACGGACCCGGCCCTCGCGCTGCGCGTCTACCGCCAGTCGATGCGCCGCGGCGAGAACGAGAAGGCGCAACTCCGCGCACTCATCGACGGAGCCGCCACCGACGCACCGCAAGACGCCATAGGGCCACCGGCCCTCCAGAGCGCTGCGTGAGCACCTTGGTCTTCTTGAGGTAGATCGTCCCACTGGCGAGCACGTAGGCGTACTCGCTGCCGGCGTGTCCGTGGAACTCATCAATCGCACTATCGAGATCGATGCCGACGCTCCGGCTTCCTCCGTCGGGGAGCGTCGCGTGCTCGCTTGCGAGCGCCATACGACGATGCGTGTCCGTCAACAAAGCGGCCTCGTCCAAGCGACGCAGAAGCGGCGGGCGCCCCTTGAGGCTAAGAGCGCCTAACAGAAGGTAGGGTTCGTGGTGGGGCTGTCGAAGTCCTGCGTCATGGCGAAACCTTTGCTTCCTGATGGGTTGTGGGCTCGTATCGAGCCGCTTTTGCCGGTGCGTGAGCCGCAGGTCACGGGGCGTCCGCGGGTGCCTGACCGAGCGGCGATGACAGGGATCATCTTTGTTTTGAAAACGGGGATACCGTGGGAGGATCTTCCCCAAGAGATGGGCTGTGGGTCAGGGATGACGTGTTGGCGGCGACTGCATGAATGGAACGAAGCCGGCGTCTGGAGCCGGCTGCACCAAGTGCTGTTGGACGAGCTTCACGACGCCGACCAGCTTGACTGGTCAAGGGCAGTCGTTGATAGCTCGCATGTGCGGGCCAAAGGGGGGGCGAGCAAACCGGCCCCTCGCCAGTCGACCGCGCTCGCCTTGGCAGCAAGCACCATCTGATCGTCGATGGCAAAGGCACGCCGCTCGCGTTCACACTCACTGGTGGGCACCGCCACGACATCACGCAGCTGACCGAGCTGGTTGATCGTGTCCCGCCGACCGGCCGTCACGGCAAGTTCCGGCCACGACGCCTGTATGCCGACCGGGCGTATGACTCCAAACACCACCGCCGAGAGCTGCGCGAGCGCGGAATCACGCCCAAGATCGCCAAACGGAACAGCCAACACGGATCCGGGCTGGGACGCGACCGATGGGTCGTAGAGCGCACCATCTCCTGGCTACACGCCCACCGCTACCTCGCGCGCCGACACGCCCGCCGCGCCGACATCCACGAAGCCATGCTCACCCTCGCCTGCGCACGCATATGCCTCAAACAACTCCAACACTTTTGTTAGGCGCTCTAAGCAACCCGATCTCGCGCAGGTCGAGGCCGCGTTGCCGCGCTGTCACAACGATCTCGATGAACTCCATCGGCTGCTGAAGCCCGTCGCTTGGATCGTCTTCCTTCCAAAACGCGCTGATCTTAGGCCGACGGATCAGACGGCCGGCACCGATAGCCAACAAGAGGAGCCCGACGACGACGGAGATCACGGCCAGCAAGTCGGGGTCCTTATGTCACGAAGTTCAGCGTGCGTGTGAATTGGCAGTTATTGGCAGACGAGCAGGCGCACCGAACCCATACGCCGCGGAGAGCAAGGCCGCGGAACCTGGAATACGTCTCCACCACGAGGGATTCAGCGATGGGCGATCCAGGATTCGAACCTGGGACCTCTTCCTTATCAGAGAGTGCCGCAGGTTTGGGGGATTTGGCCGTTTCCCCTTTATCCAAGCCAACAACGCCCTCATCACGGTCGTTACAAATCGGCTGATTTGGGCCCAAATCGGGGGGGTTTGGGCCCGTGAGGGGGGTCTATGGGCCCAAACGTATCCGGTTTGGCCAGCCACCGAGCGGCCAGAATGGGGTGCTGCGGTGCCTGTTTCGTCCTTCTGGTCACCGCCAGACCTGCCAGGCCCCAAAACCGAGCCATGGCCGTGATCGTCTTTACGGGCGCTCAGCCTCCCCGCTCACTGGGCTTGCTGTCTGCGCGGGACGGAGGCGCGTCAGCTTTCCCTGGTCAGTTAGGGCCTGTTCCCGTCTTGCTTGCAGCGCCTTCTGCACTGTGGGCTGCTTTTCGTAGTCGGCGATTGCGCGTTCGGCAAGCTCTTGCACGATCCGTGTCGCGGTCGTTTCGTGGACGAACGCGGCTGCATCGAGTACCGCGCGGTGCGGCTTGTCGAGACGCACGTTGAGTTGAGTGTCTGAGCGTGCAGGCATCGCGCCGGTTCCGTCCGTGCTACATCCTACGGTGTAGACATGAAGTTGGGCAGACAACCGCTCTACCATCGGAGTCAGGCATTAGAGTCAGGGGCCTATGCCAATGCGTGATCTCCAGCGCCTTGAGGAGCTGAGCAGCACGGCCGCACTCGGCCTGTGGGCAGACGATGTCGTTCTCGCTCTCCATCGAGCCACGGCGAGCGACATGCCGAGCGAGGCGGATCGACGACTGCTGACGAATGCGGCCAGCACGCTTATCGCCACCCAGGCGCGGGCCGATCAACCGCTGTCGACGCCAAGCTCAGCGCGCGACCTCGCGGCCACGGACACCGCGCTGAGCGTTGTCGCCACGTTTGCTCAGGAGCATGCACGCAGCGACGAGGACCGTGCACTGGAGGTCCGAGAGCTTTTGTCGGCCATGGCGGAGGTGCTCCACGAGGCAGCGGAGGGACGCCTGGCCGGGGCAGAGGAGCAGCAGCTCGAGCCGGCGCTCGGGTTCTTTGGCACAGTCGGGGAGGTTCAGCTCGTGGAGAGCAACTCCGTCCTGGCCTCACGGAAGGACCCGGGGCCGTGGACGGCGACCCGAATGATCTCCAGCTCCTCGTAGCAAGCGCCAAACACGAGATCGAGGCGCTACGCGGCGATCCACGCCTCGCGCCCCTCCCTGGCAACCGCGGAGCTGCGCTACGCGACCACGTGCTCGACCTACTGGGGGCAGTCGAGCACCGCGTAGGGCAGCAGCCCGCGGCGGAAGCGCCGCAGGCTGTCCGTAGCGCGTTCGCCCGTAACCTTCGCCAGAGCATCGTGGTACTTCGGGGAGCGCACGCGGCACTTCCCTGGCTCGCGGCCACTCGGTCGCCAACGCTGAACCTCGGCAGCCTATACATGACCGAGGAATGCGCTCGCGTCCTGGTCGGAGCGGATGTGGACCTCGTCGTCGTACCCAACTCCGACTACATGTACTCGACGACGAGCTGGCCGTTCGGCGCTGTGATCGATTCCACATCCGGATTTACGGCGAAAGCAACCCGCCGTCCAATCGTCCTGAACTACCCACTGACGGACAGTGACCGGCTGCTGATACATCCTATCTTTGCCCACGAGCTTGGTCACGCAAGCGTCAACGAGCATGACCTGGTGCAGCAGGTCGAGTCCGCCCTCAGCACCGACGTCGCCTTTGTCGCCGCCTTCCAAACCGCCGTAGCGACCATGGGAACTACGTGGACATCGTCCCCATCGACGATCGCCGGCACGCTTCGCACCTACCTTCGCGGATGGGTCGAGGAGCTGCTCTGCGACCATCTCGCGATCGAGGCCATGGGGCCGGCATTCCTGTGGGCGTTCGTTCCGTTCGTGGTCCCGCTCTCCTATGGCGAGCCAGGGCCGTCGCACCCACCCAACACGCTGCGGCTTCGATTTGCGATAGACCATCTTGATCGGCGAGGATGGCGGCCTTACATGCAGCGGGTGGCACCTGGAGTCACCATGTGGCTCGATTCGATAGCGGCCGACGCGAGCGCGGCGCTTCCAACGCACTTCAACTTTCTGCGCGACGAGCTTCTCGCCCACGCAAACGTGCTGCAGGATGCGGCGGTCGCCCGCGCCGGGGGCGACACGCTCGACCGCACCATCGCCGAGCCGGAGAGCGATGAAGCGGCCCGGCTGCTGGAGCGCCTCATCCTCCCCGTCGGCTTGACGGGTGCACTCCAGCCGAGGTCGATCCTTCTCGGAGGCTGGCAGGAGGGGTTGCGAGAGCACGGCGATTCGCCGGAGGGGATTGTGGCCGCGCTGTCCGATAGTCGTCTTCAGGATCTCGTCGGCAAGGCGATCGAGATGAGCGTCGTCTCCGCGGCATGGGCCCTATGAGCGTTCTCGGAAGAGATGACATCGAGCGCGCCCTTGCCGACGAGGATCTTGACCGGCGTTTGATCATCACGCCTCTCCTGGACCCAGGTCAGGTGGGACGCGGCGCAATCGATCTCCGCCTGGGGACAGAGTTCCTGCTGCTGCGCCGCACCCGCAAGCCTGGGCTGAATCCCGGGACGGACAGCCAACAGGATGTCGAGGAGCAGCAGGAGCGCGTGGTCGTGCCGTTTGGGGAGCAGCTGTGGCTCCACCCCCGGCACTTTGTTCTTGCCTCTACTCTCGAGTTCCTCGGCCTGCCGAACGACATGAGCGCCTACGTCGTGGGCCGCTCATCGTGGGGACGGCTGGGATTGGTCGTGGCGACCGCGGTGTACGTTCATCCCGGGTTCCACGGCTGTCTGACGTTAGAGCTCGTCAACGAGGGAGACAGCCCGATCTGCCTGACCCCAGGATCGCGGGTGGCCCAGCTTGCCGTACATCGCCTCCAGAGCCCTGCGCCCGCTCGTGAAGACGAGGGCGAGAAGTATTACGCGCCCGTCCGTCCGCAGGCATCGCGGCTCTCGGGAGAGAGGCAGGAGTTCGTGGATCTGCGCAGGCTCGGCGATCAGCTGCGGTCACGCCTCGGGTGAGCGATCGGGGTCCGTATCCACAGCGGCGAGCCCGCGTATCGTGCGCTGGCTATCCCCTGCACCCGCTACGATGACCAAATGAACACAACAAGCAGCACTGGCGGTGATGAGCGTGTGCTCGGTGACTTCAAAGACGCGCTCGACGGCTGGCGTAATGCGCTTGAGGCGCATCGGATGGCGCCCCCGACCGCGGCTTCAGCGCCCGCCTGGCCGGTCTCACCCAGGCTGCAAGCGAGGAGGCGCGCGCCTGCAGGGCCGCAGACGCCGCAGGCTTTGACTGGCCGCCTCATCGAGCCGCCGACCCTCGGCCGCCGTATGAGCTGCAGCCCGGTACCGGGCGCCGCGGACCCGAGGGCCTCTGGCGGCGCTTCGACGAAGCCGTCCGGCGGCTGAACACCGCGGCGACCGGCCAGAACATGCTCGATGTCGCCCGCGCCTACGACGAGCTCGCCGCTGCCGCTGCCGAACTCGCAGACGCGGTCGAGCGCGAAGATGGCGCAAGCGCCCGGCGGCCACGCGCCCGTGCGCGTCGCTCAGCCTGACCGGAGAGAACATCGGTCGCAGCTGGTTCGGGTGGCTCAGGAGCGCTTGGACGGCAGCGCCGGGGTACCCGCCTCGTCCCACACCGACGCTGGACGCTCCGTACCGCGGCGGCGGTGTGGCAACCCAAGGGTCTCCGGCGCCCAGAGATCGCGGCGTGTCGTCAACGAGCTGCTTCGGCCTGCGCACGAGCGAGCAGCGCGTCGACGTGCTCGCGTCGTATGCGGAAGGCGCGGCCAATCTTCGCCGCCGGCAACGCCCCGCTGTCGATCCAGTTGCGGATCGTCTGAGCGGTCACCTGGAGCTCCTCGGCGACCTGGGGGACGGTCAATATCTGCTGCTCAGCCATCGCTCAATACGCCAACCATCGTTGCGGGAATCGCCCCAGCGTATACGGGGTTCCGGCTCGATCGCGCTTGATCCTCGTTCCCCTCATGGATCGGTACGGTCAAGCTGTCCATCCCGCGCATCATGAGTCAGAGCCCGATCCCGAGGTCGATGCCGCGCGCTGGCGAGACCTCGCGTCCAAGGCGCCGCTCGGCGCGCTCGATCGCTTCACGGGCTCGATCCCAGTTACGCTGCTGCCCACCGCGCTGCTCGGGCCGCGGTCCGAGCGCGTCGGTGGGGTCGGTGATGTCGTACTGCGCGCGGTAGCGCGCGGCGTGGCGCACCCCGTTCTCCCATGCGTCGCGCTGCGCAGGCCGGTCGGGCCGTTCGCCGAAGGTTGTCTTCACCCATGGCCGGGGTTGTGCAGTTCGCGCTCGGCGAGTTCGTTGCGCAGCGCAGTGTGCTCTCGGGTGGCTTGGGTGATCCCGTGTTCGAGGCCTTCGCGTTCGGCGCGGACCTCGCTGGGGTCGCCGAGCTCGCGCTCCAGGCCGTCGCGCTGTGTGAGGACCGCGTCGAGTTCCCGCTCGTTGGCTTGCAGGGCGCTGGTAAGGTGGGCGCGCTCGAGTCGCGTGGGGGTCCTGTTCGCGTCCGAGGCGCCGGTGTGGCTCGGGTAGGCCGGCGAGGCGCCCGGTGAGCTGCTCGTGCTGGGTGGTGAGTGTGAGAGCGCGCGCGTCGAGATCCTCAATGCGCTGCAGCTCGCGCGTTGGTAGCGCCGCAAGCTGCGCCTGCAGCTGCTCGATGCGCTCGCGTAGCTCCCGCAGCCGCACGGGAGTCGCCGCGGCCGGCGGTCGGCTCGCCACGGGCGGCGGCGTGCTCCTGCGGTGGAGCTGTCGCGTATGTGCGGGCGCTGGCGAGGTCGGGGTCGTCTGTGCGGCCAGCGCCGGGTAGCCGCTCGATCGCGAGGTCTTCGTCGTCGCGCTTCTGCATCCGCCGTGCCACCCGGTCGAGCAGTTCGTCCCGGGTCGCTGTCGGGGTTTGGTCTGTGGGCGCGAACTCGCTGCGCTCTCGCTCGAGGTCGCCGTCGTAGACGAGCAGGCGCGTGGTTTCTCTTGCGCGTGAGAGCGCGGTGTAGGACCAGCCCGCGGAGAGATCCCGGGGTGAGGCGACCACGATCGCGCCCTGCGACGGTGCCGCCCTGCATCCCGTGGCCCGTCAGGGAGTAGGCGTACTCCACGTGCTCGGCCACGTAGGCGGCGGGCAGCTCGCGCACGAGCCCGCCGTCGGTGTCGATCACGACCCGGTCGGGGTCGATGTGGCGCACGGTGCCCCTCATCCCGTTGTCCACGTCGAGCTGCCCGTCGTTGCGCCGGCATATCACCCGGTCCCCGACCGCGACCTCTGACCGGACCGTAGGTGTGCTCCTCGCTCGAGCGCACCGAGACCTCGACGCAGCTCGCGCGCGCCCTGGTTCAGCCGGTCGCGGGTCTCGTTGTCCCTGGCGATCATCACCGTCTGCGCTGGCCCCGTCACGGCGGTCGCGCGCGCCCACTCGGCGAGGGCCTGCTTGCACGCGCCGGCGGGGTCGCTGAACGTCTCGATCCTCCGGTTGCGATCGGCCCACTCGAGGTAGCGCTGTGGGTGGCCGTCGTGCAGCGCGCCGAGCGCCCTGCGCTCCGCGGGGTCGCGCTGGCGCATCACCTCCGTCAATTGCTGCGCACCGAGCGTACGGCCTACCGCGCCGAGCCAGCCGCCGGCCTGCACGGATGCGAGCTGCCCCGAGTCACCGATCGCGACCATCTTCACACTCGCGCGCTGGGCCGCCTCGAGTAGTCGTGCGCTTGGGCGCGTCGCAGCCATGCCGGCCTCGTCGAGGATGAGGACGCCGTGCTTGTGGTAGCTCGTCGCCGAGCTGCTCGAGGTCGAGCAGGAGCCGGTCGAGTGTGCGGGTGGGGATGCCGGCCTCCTCGGCGAGCTCGCGTACCGCGCGGCCGGTCGGCGCGACGCCGAGCACCCTGTAGCCCGCGCTCTCATACACCTGGCGCAGCACGCCGGCGGTGTACGTCTTCCCTGTCCCCGCGAGCGCCTGGATCACGCTCACCCCCTCCCCCGAGCCGCTCACCGCGCGCACAGCCGCTGCCTGCTCAGCGGTGAGGGGACGGTCAGCCGCTGTGATCGCACGCTCCGCCAGCGGCGGGTCGACGATGCCGGTCCCCTCGCCGGCACGGCCGACCGCGGCCGTGATCAGCCGCCGCTCGACCGCCACGAGCTCCGCAGTCGTCATCTCACCACCACGGGTCGCGATCACATCCGCGCGCTCCGCGAACCCCTCGGCCTGGCCGCGCACCTCACCCACCAGCGCGCCAGATCCCGCCGCGGCGGCGAACTCCTGCAGCACCGCACGCTCGTCGAAGGTGTTGCTGCGCTCCGTCAGACCATCAGCGCCCGTGAGTCGGTCGCCGAGTGCGCGCTCGTCCACCCCGCCGCGCCTGGCGAGACCGCGCACCAGCCGCTCCCGGCCCGTCCGCAGAATCTCCACGATCCGCTCCGTGTCGAGGCCCTGCTCGCCGGCGCGGGCCCTCACCTCCTCGCGCCACGTATGCGTCTCCAAGCCGTACTGCTTGCGCTCCCTCGTGGCGAGCGCCGCGTGCTCGGCCGCGCTCTTTGACCCCAGGCCGATTCCTCCCTGCTCAGCCGCGCGCAGCATCTCGTGGCGGCGCTGTGAGAAGTGCTCCACCACCGGCCGCTCGATCTCCGCGAGCTCTGCCGCACCGTTGCGGACCTCGCCCCACTCCAACCCCAGGCGCTCCGTGACGAGCGCCCGCAGATGCGCCTGGTAGAGATACCCTGCGGTCTTCGCCGCCCGGTAGAGCTCCGCGCCATGCAACGCGGTGAACCGTCCGTCCGGGCCACGCGCGAGGTTCGCCGCGACGACGTGCGTGTGCAGCTGCGGGTCGAGGGCGCGGCTCATCCGGTGCCGGTAGGCCGCGGCGATCAGACCGTCCCCGGGCTGCACGTGCTCGCCGGCGTGCCCGCGGCGGACCATCACCGCCGTGTCCTCCAGGTACCCGAGCGCCGCCCTGACCGCCTCTTCATGGCAGCCGACGAGCTCACCGGAGACCTGCTCCGGCGCGATGGCGAACAGGATGCTGAGCGTCTTCGGCGCGGAGAACGTGAGGTCGTACGCGGCGACCTTCGGGTTATGCGCGGAGGATCGCAGTCGTGTCGCGGGGTTGCGTGGGTCGTGGCCTGCGATCAGCGCGCCGAACTGTCCGGCGCCCACCCGGCCCTGGAGGCCGAGCGCCTGCGCGCTGGCGCCGACCCATTCGCCGGGGGCCTCTCCGCGGCCGGTGTAGTAGTCGTCCTGGCCTTGGGCTACCTGCTGCTCGTAGTAGCGGTGCTGACCCAAGGCGATCTTCCCGATCGAGAGCATCCTAAAGCCAAAATAGCAAAAGAAGTAACCTTTAGGTGCAACTGTGTGCCGTGAGGCGGAGCGCAGCGACGCAGAGCGGCGGGGTGGCCTCTGCGCTGGCGGGAGCGTCGTGGGAGGTGTAGGCGAGAGCCGAGCTGGCTCGGGTGGAGCTTGAGCGGAAGGCGGGCGGAGCTGGGGTGGGGTGCCGTGTCGCGGGTGCCGCGGGTCGAGAGCGCGACGGTCGCCGGGCGGGGATTTGTTTTGGGCAGCGCGTAGAAAGTCTTCACGCGAGAGCATCTCATGGAGCCCAATCCGAAAGTCATCCGGCGAGTGACTACAATACGCACATAGGCCAAGTCCAGTGCGCGGCGAGCGGTCGCTCAAGCTCTGACCCACCGCAACCCGCCAGGTGACGTGGCCGCCCTGTCCAGGTGGTCCTTTGGACCACACGACCTGAGGAGAGCCTAGTAGGACTTCGGTAGGTTGTTATGGCGGCAGTCTGCGCTGGCAGACCGGGCAGTGGTCGTGCCAGCATGCCAGCGCGGTCTGCAGGTCGCGTTGGGCTTGGTAGAGGCTGATCAGGCTGCCGCCAGCTGAGGGCGGACGGCGTCGGGGTCGCCGCGGGCGAGCCGGCAGCAGGTGAGGAACGCGTGCGCGACGGTGACGCAGGTGAGGTGGTGGTGCAAGCCGCAGAACGTTCGGCCCTCGTAGTGGTCGAGGCCGAGGCATTGCTTGAGCTCGCGGTAGTCGTGCTCGACGCGCCAGCGCAGCTTCGCCAGGCGGACCAGCGTCACGATCGGCGTGTCGGCGGGAAGGTTAGAGAGCCAGTACTTGGCCGGCTCGTCCTTCTCGGCGGGCCACTCCGCCAGCAGCCACCGCTCGGGCAGTATCCCGTCATCGTCGCATTGAGCGTCGTTGGCAGGGCGAACGCGTAGTGCGATGAACTGGCTTGAGAGCGGGCCACGGTCACCCTCGCGCCAGCCGACTCCTCGGATCTGCTCACGGCCGGCGGCCAGTACCAGGTCGCGAAGGCTGACGGGCTTCTCGGGGTAGCGTGGGCGCGGCGGACGACCGCGACCCTGATAATCAGGCGTAACGGGAACCGCGTCGCCCTGCTGGGCGGAGGTCACGCCCTTGACCTGCACCACGTACTCGAGTTCGCGCTCCTCCAGCCCGACCCGGAACGCGGTGGTGTCTCCATAGCCGCCGTCGGCCTGCACAACCCGTCGCTTGAGCCCCCACTCCAACAGCTGATCGATGATCTCCAACGCGAGCTGCCACTTCGGGACATGCCGCACCTCCTCAGGGACCCGCGCCCGGCGACGTCGCTGCGCATCCTCATCCCACGATTTCGGCAAGAACAGCCGCCACCCCAGCGGGCATGACGCCTGATCGCAAGCGGCGTTGACGGACACCAGCACTTGACAGTTCGCGGTCTTGCCCAACGCTCCGCAGTACTGATGCGCCACCCCGGGCGAGAACCGCCCATCCTTCGGCAGCCCCGTGTCATCCACGATCCACCCCTCGGGCTCGATCTCTGCCGCCATCCGCCGCGCCAGCCGCCGCCGGACGGGCTCATCTTCCCACGGCGAGTCGGTGATGAATTGCTGCAACCCCTCCTCGTCACCATCAGGCAGCCTGGCCGCCATCGGCTGGATCGACTTGCGCCGCCCCTCCAACAACAGCCCACGCACATACTGCTCACCCTTCGCACGCTGATCGCACCGCATCAACGGCCGGTACATCTCCGCTGCGAACTCGACCAAAGCCGCCCGCTGCGCCTCCAGATCAGCCGCCCTGACCCCATACTCCCGCGTCCGCAAGCTCGCCATACCACACAAGTTCCCTGCACCCGCACGAACTCCTGCAAGTACCTACCGAAGTCCTACTAGTGGCTACTACCCCTGTGCCGCCGTTTGTCGGCGACAACGCCAACCTGTTCAGCGACGAAATGATCGCGTCGCCGATTGCACCCGACCGCACGATGAAGATGGAGGTTGGGGAGATCGGGTTCCTCCTAGAGCGCCTCGGTGCGGACTGCGGTGATCAGCAGTACCTACGTGAGTTGACGATGAACTCGCTTGAGGCCGAGGCAATGAATGTCATCTGGGACGTCGACTGGATGCTTCACGAGGCGACCGCTGGCGTCGTCTACAAGCTGTGCTGCATTGATGACGGGCGCGGAATGAGTGCTCGCGAGATGATCCAGCACATCAACAACCTGTCGTCTTCCGGGCGCGTTCAGGCGATGGACGCAAACTTCGGTGTCGGTGCCAAGATCAGCGCGGCAACGCGCAACCCGGCCGGTGTCGTCTACCAGTCATGGCAAGGCGGCAACGGCTCGATGATTCAGCTCTGGCGGGATCCGACTAGCCGCCAGTATGGGCTGAAGCAGTTCCGTCTGCCCGACGGTTCCTACAGCTACGTCGTGCCCCTGACCGATGTCGCCAAGCCGGACATCATCGACGAGCACGGCACCAAGGTAACGCTGTTCGGCTTTGACGACGACGACAACACGGTTACGGCGCCAGAGGGCGTGCCGACCCCGTCTCGGTGGTTCGCCCGCTACCTAAACGCGCGCTTCTTCAACTTCCCCAAAGGTGTGATCGTCCGCGCACGACAGGGTTGGACGTACGACCCCGAGGACACCAACCACAACATCTTGCAGCGCGTGCGTGGTATGGGCGACTTCCTTGATGAGCACGCCGATCACTCCGGCGTCGTCGATCTCACCGGCTGCCAGGTCCACTGGTGGATACTCGATGACTCAGACAAGCGCCGGAAGACGAGCGAGCTACCGAACAACGGCCACTTCGGCGCCCTCTATCAGGGCGAGCTCTACGAGATGGCGACCGGCCGCAGTGGCACCGCCCGCCTACAGCAGTTCGGCGTCCTTTTCGGCCCGGAACGCGTTGTCCTGTACGTCGAGCCCAAGAACGGCCCGGAGCGCTCCCTGTCGGCGAACACCGCACGCACGCAGCTGCTGCTCAACAACGCACCTCTGCCATACGGCGAGTGGGCGCACGAGTTCCGCGCGAGCCTCCCGCAGGAGATCCGTGACTACATGGACTCAGTCATTGCAGGCACTAAGGGCGTGGACAACAGCGAGTCGATCATGGAGCGTCTGAAGGCGTATGTGAAGCTGTTTCGCCTCTCGCGCTATCGCTCGCAGGCTGGTGGCCCGCTGCGCGCTGGCGAGCGCGTGAGCGGTGGGCACGAGTCCGGCGAGCGCTTGAGCCCGACGGAGACCGTCGAGCGTGAGCCGGCGGCCCATAAGCCCGGCAGCCAGACCGGGGACCTGCTCGCTTCGATGCTCGCCGCCGACGGCGACGAGGCGATATCGCGCTCCCTCCTACCGAGCCGCCCATTCCAGATGTCGTCTGGCTCAGCGCGTCGGACGGCGCCAACATCCCCGACCTGCTTGACGACCGTGCGGCTCTGTACCTGCCCGAGGACAACCTCATCCAGGCCAACGGCGACTTCCGGGTCTACACCGACATGGCCGACTATTGGAGCGATGAGTATGAAATGCCGCGCGGCAACGAGATCATCGTTGCCGTCGTCCGCGAGTGGTTCCAGCAGGCCCTCGTCGAGACCGTTCTCGGAGCACAAGCCCTGCAGGGCGAGCGACGCTGGTCACCACGTGACATGGAGACGATTCTCAGTCCCGAGGCGCTCACCGCCGCAGTGATGCAGCGTTACCACGTCGCCAACGCGGTCAAGCGGACCCTCGGGGCGAAGATCGGATCGCTGCGCGACAAGGCAGCGGCATGAGGGTGCAGAAGAAACGCGGTGCAGGACCCGCAGCTGCCACTTCGAGGTCCCGATACGGTCATAACCGGCAGGGGCACGCCGCTTGACCCTCTCCGTCGATCGAGCAGTCGGCCGGCCCCCGGCCCGGCTCCCGCTGCACACCCTGTCACACCCCTTGTGGGTTGACAGGGTGTGCCACGCTACCCCGCGGACGGGGGCCGGGGGACTGCGCTCCGCCGCGGTCGGGGCCCCCGACCAGGCGAAGCCTGGTTGGGGAGCGGCGGACGATCGACCGTACCTTGCAGTTCCCTCGAACCGCCGGGCGCTGCGGGATCGATGTCAGCCCGCGGCCAGCAGTATCGCTGCGGTATCGGTCTCGTAGGAGGCGATGGCGTTCTTGCCCTGGGCGCGTCCGCTGAGCAGCTTGGGCTCCCGTTGGCGCGGGTGGACGTCGATCGCGAACTCGATGTCCAGCGTCTGCGCCAGTCGCGCGAGGGTGTCGATGGTGGGGTTGTGCTCGCCGGCCTCCAGGCGCGCGAGCTGCGGCTGGGTCATGCCGAGCTGCTGCGCCAATCCTCGCTGGGAGAGACCGTGCTCGGTGCGGTAGGCGAGCACCTTCAGCGCGACAGCTCGTGCGACCGTGGTTCGGTGCCACTCGCGTCGGAAGTCCGGGTCGCGCAGCTCCTCGGCCAGCACCTGCTCGCTCGTCTTCATGTCACTCAGCTTCACGTCTCTCCTTTTCGGTCCCTCCAGGATGATAGCAAGGTTGTTATCGCGTGCAGGCCGGAGTCAGATCTCCAGCTCCTCGAAGCGTCGCTGAGCGTTGCGGACCATCTCATCGAAGCCACGTTTGTCGATCTGCGCCTCGGGAGCCACGGCGAGAATCACGAAGGTGCCGGGCTGCACTCGCCGGTAGATGGGCCGCCACCGGCTGCGTCCGGCACGGGGACGCAGCTCGCGTAGCCCCGCCCCATCCTCGCCCTTGATCGCGCTGGTATGCGGAGCGCCGAGCTGCGGGCCGACCGCCTCGAGCTTCTCTCGTGCGTGCTGAATCGCAGTACGCTCGCTCGCGTCCGAGATTGCCGCACGCTCGGCGTCGGCCGCTGGATGCCACAGCACTTCGTATGGCGGCCCAGGATCGGAGACTCGCCCGCCCCCGCGAGGCTGCGCGGTGCGCGGAGGGGGACCGCGCCTTCGCCTCTGTTTACCGGGGCTCATCGCGTAGAAATACCAGTCGCCTGGGACGGTCACGTACCCCGGGGGGCGCGTGAGGTAAGGGGTCGCGAGCTGCGGGCTGCTTCCCCGTGGATTCACGGCGGCGGCTGGGGCCTTTGTATTTTATGGTTTGTTTTGCTAATTTGGTCTGTGTGGTCATTCCTCGTCCCCGGCGCCCGGCCAGCCCCCGCCCATACAGCGAGCGACTGTGACCCTCGACCACGACGACATCGAGGCCATCGCGGAGCGCGCTGCACGGCGCGTCGTGCAGCTCCTCGACCACCCCGCCCCCGGGGCCTACCAGCTGCTCGGCCCCAAAGAGCTGGCCCGCGCGCTCAACGTCTCCCTCGACTACGTCTACGCGCACGCCATGGACCTCGGCGCGATGCGCCTCGGCGACGGCCCCAAGGCCCGGCTGCGCTTCGATCTCCACACCGCACGCCAGGCGATGCAGGCCCGCAAGCAGCCTCCGACAATCGTCTCAGGGCGCCGGTAAGGTGGGGGCACCGCGAAAAAGCCGGGGCACCGCGGTAACGGCCCCCGGCACGACACCGGGAGGTAACCCCGATGCACCCCAACCGTACACACCACCACCGGGGGCACTGATGCCCAGGCCAACCACCGGACAGGTCACAGAACGACCCTGGGCCAACGGGAAGACCGTCACCTTCGGCGCGCGGCTCTATGCGTATGGCAAGCGCCATCGACTGACATTCGGCACCAACCGCCAGGGCTGGAACCGCACGCGCGCCGACATCGAACTGGAGGACATCCTGCAGAAGGTCGAGCGCGGGACCTGGATGCCGCCCGAGCAGCGAACCTCGGTCAAGCAGTCCCAGTACGCCCAGCCAGACGGGCATCAGCCCTTCGGACCCTTCGCCCAGAAGGTCGTCGCCTCAAAGAGAGCCCACGGCCTCGACGACGACACGGTCGCCGGGCTGGAGTGGCGGCTGGGCTATCTCCTCGGGGAGTTCGAGCACCTTGAGCTGCTTGAGATCGACGTCGCCCGCGTGGATGGCTTCCGCGACGAGCTCGCCGCGCGCTCGCGGATCATCGGCGAGGCAGCCGCGCGCGGCAAGCCGCTCATGGAGCAGATCACCCCGAAGGCCGGCAAGCGCTATAAGCGGCGCAAGCGGGCACTGTTCAACAGCTCCATCAACGAAATCCTGGCGTTGCTCAGCCAGATCCTGCAGCGCGCCGTCGATTACGGCTACATCGAGCGCAACGCGATGCGGGTCGGCGAGCGCAAAGAACGGTTCCTACCGACAAGCCGACCGCGCAGGACGTTTCTCGAGGTCGATGAGTTCCACGCCCTACTCGACGCCGCCGGCGAGCTCGATCGCCAGGCGCGGCGCGACCATCGCGTCGGGCGCCGCGCGGCACTGGCGACGCTTGGCCTCGCTGGGTTCAGGATCTCCGAGTTCTGCGGCCTGCACTGCGCGCAGGTAGATCTGGCACGCGCGCGCTTCAAGCTCGCGGACGCCAAGACCGAGAAGGGGATACGCGAGGTCGAGATGACCCTCTGGGAGCGCGACGAGCTCCTCAGCCACCGCGAGCAGCGCATCCGTGACGGCTTCCCAATGGCGCCCGAGGACCACTTCTTCGGGACACGTACCGGCGGGCCCCGCGACCCCGACCGCTTCCGTGACCGCATTCTCGGTCGCACGGTCGAGCGCGCCAACACCAAGCGCGCGGACCACGGCCTGCCGCCGCTCCCGAAGATCACGCCGCACTCTCTGCGACGGACCTGGGCGATGTTCGCCGCGCAGGCCGGGCGCGACCCGCACTGGATCTCCGATCAGATCGGCCACAGCTCCGCCGCCTTCACGCTCCAGATCTACCAGCAGACCCGCAACCGGCGCCTGACCGATCGCGAGCGTCAGGCCATCTGGGAGCTGATGCGCTTCGCCGACGAGCCCGCCGAGTGCCCGCTCACGCGGCAGGTCACCCGTAGTTCCGAGGGAGAGTTTAGGCCCATGAATGGGCCCATGGGGTCATTTGAGCCAGAACGCGGGCTAGGCGTGCCCGGCGAGGAGAGTTGAGATTTGGCTCCACAACACGGGATTCTAGTAGTGGGCGATCCTGGATTCGAACCAGGGACCTCTTCCTTATCAGAGAAGCGCTCTAACCGACTGAGCTAATCGCCCTCGTGCAACGACGACCGACTGTCGTCGTATTGCCGATCCATCTTATCGCCGCAAACCGGGCAGCCGACGCCCCGGCGACGGCTTCGCGGTCGTGCCGACCGGCGTCTTGTCGTCGATCCGTCTCAGGGACGAGGACCATCAACTTTCGCGAGCACCACCCAGGCGCCCGGCGAGCGCAAGCGCCTCCTCGCGCGACTGAAACGACAGCTCCACGCGGTAGCCCCCCCTCGGCACCGAACGGACCCTAACCTCGGCACCCAATGCGCCTCCAAGCGCCTCCGCGATCTCCTCGGTCGCCTCGGCCTGATCGGGATGCGCGCCGCCGGCCTGCGCCCGACCGCGGCTTGGGGCCCTGCGGCCATCCACCGCCTCGTTGCTGCGACGCGCCCTGTCTTCCACAGCCCGCACCGACCACCCCTCCGCGGCCGCCGCGCGCGCCAGGCTGCGGCGGGAGCCGTGGTCCTTGGCCAGCAGCAGTGCCCGGCCATGGCCCTCGCTGAGCGCGCCGCCCTCCATCAGCTCAAGCGCCTCGTCGGGGAGGTCCAGCAGGCGCAGCAGGTTCGAGACCGCCACCCGCCCGCGGCCCACCCGCCGTCCCACCTGCTCGCGGGTGAGGCCGAGCTCCTCCACCAGCGCCGCACATGCCCGCGCCTCCTCGACCGGGTTGAGGTCCTCGCGGGCCATGTTCTCGATCAGCGCCAGCTCCAGCGACTCGGCGTCGTCGCGTGGGCGCACCAGCGCCGGGATCCGCTTCAGGCCCGCGATCCGCGCCGCTCGCCAGCGGCGCTCTCCCGCGACCAGCTCGTAAGTACCGTCCGGGTTGGGCCGCACCAGCACCGGCTGCAGCACCCCCCGCTCGCCCAGCGACGCCGCCAGCGCATCGAGGGAGTCTTCGTCGAAGCGCCGGCGCGGCTGGCGCGGGTTGGGCGAGATCGAGTCGATCGGCAGCTCCCGCAGCTCCTCGCGCGTCGCCGGGCCGCCCGACACCGACAGGATCGCCTCCAGCCCGCGGCCCATCCCACGCTTCGGCGGGCTCATGGGCGCGCCGCCAGCTCCCTCGCCAGCTCGAAGTACGCCGCCGCTCCGGCGCTGTGCGGGTCGTGGTGTGTCACCGGCAGGCCGTAGCTCGGGGCCTCCCCGATGCGCACGTTGCGCGGGATCACCGTGTCGAACACCAGCCCGTGGAAGTGCTCGCGCACCTCTCGCTCCACGTCGCGGCCGAGGCGCGTGCGGCTGTCGTGCATCGTCAGCAGCATCCCCGCCACCGTCAGCCCCGGGTTGCGTTCGCGGCGCACCAGCTCCAGCGTCTCCAGCAGACCAGCCAGACCCTCCAACGCGAAGTACTCCGTCTGCACCGGGACAATCACCCGGTCGGCCGCCACCAGCGCGCTCACCGCCAGCGGGCCCAGCGACGGAGGGCAGTCCAGCAGGATGTACTCGAAGCGATCCCTGATCGCCTGGAGACTCTCGCGCAGGTGGCGCTCGAAGCCCTCGATCCGCGGCAGCTCGACATTGGCACCCGCCAGCCCCGGGCCCGCCGGCAGCAGCCGTAGACCCGGGATCGGGGTCTCCACCAGCGCCTCCCACGCCGTCGCCGCACCGTTCAGGACGTCGTAGAGACCCGGCGACCGCGTCCGTGGATGGCCGAGTCCAACCGTCGCGTTGGCCTGCGGATCGACGTCCACCAGCAGCGTCCCGTAGCCCGCCTCCGCGATGCACGCCCCCACGTTGACCGCTGTCGTGGTCTTGCCCACGCCGCCCTTCTGGTTGGCGATCGCATAAACCGTGCCCATCGACGAGAAGTTAGTGCACGCAGCCATCCGGGGCCGTGCAGGGGCCCAGGGTCCTATCCGTGGCGCCCGCGGTCAGGGCCCGTCTCGGCGGGGCGTCGCCGGGACCCGCCCAGTGGGCGCTTGCGTGCGACCCCGGGCCGCCGGGGGAAGCGGGATGGGGTTTCGGCGAGCTTCTCGAACACATGTAGATGGTGGTCGCGGGCGCCCGCATACGGCTGCCCGCGGCGGACCGCAGCGGCGCGCAGGCCCAACTTCTCGGCGGCAGCCGTCGCGGCCTGCTCCTCGACGGCGTCGCGTCGACCGCGCCAGTCGATCAGCGTCCCGCCCAGACGCAGCAGGGGGGCCGCGTACTCGAGCACCACCGCCTGCGGGGCCAGCGCCCGGGCCAGCGCCACATCATTTGTACCGACCCCCTCGCGCCACTCCTCGACGCGTGTGCAGACGACCCGTGCATTGTCGATCTCCGCGGTCTCGCACAGCCGCCGCACGAACGCGCACCTGCGGCCCTGGCTGTCCACCAGCCTGAACTCGCCGCCCGGCAGCGCCACCGCCAGCGCCAGTCCCGGAAAGCCCGCCCCCGTGCCGAGATCCGCGATCGTCCGCGCGGAGCGGAGCGCCTCCAGCTCCAGCGCCGCGAGCGAGTCTGCCAGATGTCTCGCCAGCGCCTCTCGCGGGTCGCGCACCGTCGTGGGGGCCAGCTCGTCACCCGCCAGCGCTCTCAGGATCGCGGCGAGCTTCTGCCGCTGCGCATCTCCCAGGCGATAGCGTCGGCAGAGGGCGGTCAGGCCCTCCTCCATCCCCCCTCCACCTACACCGATTTCACGTGAAACACTCAGGGCGCGCTCTTGGTGGGCCGAGGGCACACGCCTAACGCTGCGGTGACACGACCAGATACCGCTCGGGCTCATCGCCCTCGCTGTGGGTCTGCACGTCGGCCCGGTCGCGCAGGTGTTCGTGCACGATCCGCCGCTCGGACGCGGGCATCGCCTTCAGCTCGACGGGACGACCCGAGCGCAGCGCCTCTTCGGCAGCGTCGTCGGCGTCGTCGTGCAGAGCGCGCGTGCGCTGCTCGCGATATCCGCCGGCGTCGATCGCCACGCGGGTCTGCGCCGGATGCTCGCGAAAGACGATCCGTTGCGCCAGGTGCTGGATGGCATCGAGCGTCTGGCCGCGGCGGCCGATCAGAAGACTCACGTCGGCGCCCTCGAAGTAGCCATTCAGCACTCCGTCCCCCTCCTCGACGCTCACCTCGCAGTCGAGCCCCACGCCATCCGCGACCTCCTCCAGTAACTCGAGCAGCAGGTCGGCGGGGTCCTCGTCGCCATCCACCGCACGCCGATCATGGTCGAGCTCGTCGCTCATCGTCGCCTGCCCGAGCGTTTCTTCTTCTTGCGAGGGGACGGCGGAGGGGACGAGGCACCTCCTGTCGCGCCGGCCCCGGTCAGGGCCGGGGACTGAGGAGCTCCCCCCGCCAAGCCGCTCTTCAAAGCACCGACGGCCTTTCCGTTGGCGGACTCCGGCGCAGCGACCCCATCGGGCTTGCCGCCCGGTTTTCCCCGTGGTGTCGCCGACGGCGCTGCGGGGAGCGTGGGGGTGATGCGGCGGCGCACATAGAAGCCCTGCGCGACGGTCCAGAGGTTGGTGGTTATCCAGTAGACCAGCAGCCCCGCCGGGTACCTGATCAGAATCACCACGAAGAACAGCGGCAGCGCCACCATCATCCAGCGCTGGCTTGGCTCGGCGCTGGCGCTCATCAGCAGCGTCGAGGCCAGCTGGGATGCGACGTAGACGGCGAGCAGCACCACCAGCACCACGCCGGTCGCCTTTGCCGTGATGTCGGGCACGAACAGAAACCCATTGGCCGCGTGGGGGGCCACCTGGCTGCACGTGGCTTTTTCGATCGCCTTCGTCGTGACGATCCCGTGGGCCTTCAGCTCCGGCCCGCAGATGTGCTTCTTGAGGTCGGTCCGCAGCATGTAGAAGAGCGAGATGAACACCGGCAGCTGCAGCACCAGCGGCAGGCACGACGCGAATGGGTTGATCCCCATCTCGCGCATGTACTTCATCGTCTCCTCGTTCTGGCGCTGTTTGTCGTCCTTGTACTTCTCCTTGATCTTCTTCAGCTCCGGCGCGTGGAGCTGCATGTTGCGCATCGAGCGGAACTGGCTGAAGGTCACCGGCATCATCACCGCGCGCGTGACCACGGTGAGGCCGACGATCGCAAGGCCCCAGCTCGCGACCACATGATCGTGGATGAACACCAGGATCGATTCGAACAGACTGATCAGCGGCGAGAACGCTTCCTGGATGATGTTCGCGAGGATCGGCGTCGTGGCGAGCAGTGCATGCATGAGATCCTCGGGCCCGTCTGGCGCTCAGGCGTCGGGCGTGCGGGCCGATTGGTGGACTCTGAACACCCGCTGGGCCCGCACCGGGTCGAACCCGCCGCGACTCCACGGGTTGCACCTGAGCAGGCGCCATGCAGCGAGCACCAAGCCCCTCAGTATGCCGTACTCCCCGATCGCCCGGGCCGCATAGCGAGAGCACGTCGGCTCATAGCGGCAGCGTCGCGGCAGCCCCGGCGAGATCACGCGGCGATAGATCGCGATTGGGGCCACGGCCACCGCACGCGAGGCCCGCGCAAAACGGCCGGGGGCCGAGCCCGCCGTCGTGGGGCGGCAGGCATCCGGAGCGTCGGCGGCCGGGAGGTCGGCGGCCGGGGAGGACATGCAGGGGGGCCGGCCCCTCACCCCCCGCCCCCCGTGGAGGCCGAGCCCCTCATACCAGAGCGGTCCAGCAGCTGCGCCAGCGACCCCGCGACACCGGCCAGCCCTTCGCGCTCGGCCAGCTCGCGCGCCTCCGGGCGCGCCACCAGCACGACATCCTGTCCGTCGCCGAGGTCGCTCTCGACCTCCGCAAACGCCTCACGCAGGAGGCGCTTGACGAGGTTGCGCTGGACGGCCCCGCCGACCTTGCGCGACACCGACAGCCCCAGCCGCGGACGACGAACCGCCGGGTTGGGGAAGCTGTAGAGCACCAGATGGCGGTTCGCCGACGAGCGCCCATGGCGATACACCCGCTCGAACTCGGCGCTGCGCGAGAGACGTCGACGACCGCGGTCGGGGGGTCGCGGCTGCATCTCGATCCACCCCGCTAAGGGCCCACGCCGTTCTGGCGCGTGCCCAACGGGAGTGTCTCGATAGCGGTGTGCGACTCGGGTCGGGGCATTCTCTACGCCGACAGGCGGCGACGTCCCTTGTCCCGGCGGCGCTTGAGTATCAGCCGTCCGCTGCGCGTGCGCATGCGGGCGCGAAACCCGTGGGCACGGGCGCGCTTGCGTTTCTTTGGCTGATAGGTGCGCTTCATTTGCGTCGTTCTCGGTCGCCATTGAGACCATGATGGCCTCGGCGAGGCGTGGCGCAACGCCCCGCCGACAGCCTCGAAGTATAGCCCGTACACGCCCACGGGAATTTTTCCGCCAATTGCGGGACGGAGGCTCCGGAGGCTCTCCGACTGCCCCGGGCTTTGGTTATATTCGCCCGGCCCGGTCCCCCGCGGACCCACTGTCGAGAGCCCCCGAAACCCCTTGCGAAGGAGTCGATGAGCGCTGCCGTGAGCGCCGAGCTGGACCAGATCTGGTTACACGTGCAGGCAGAGCTCGCCGCGGCAGTCGACGAGCCCACCTATCGCACCTGGCTGGAGCCGCTGCGCATCCGCGACCTCTCGTCGAGGTCGGCGACCGTCGAAGCCCCGTCCCAAGCCTGTCGCTGGGTCGCAGAGCGCTTTGGGCGGCTGCTGGAAACTTGCATCGCCGCGGTGCTCGGGCAGGGGGTCGCCGTCGACGTAGTCGGTGCCGCCGGCGCCGACGGCACGCTGCGTCGCGCCCGCGGGGCAGGTGGGGAGCGCGCCTCCACGCCACCCGAGCAGACCGACGTGGCGTGGACTCCCGCACCCGGCGGCAATCCTCGATTCACGTTCGGCCAGTTCGTGATCGGAGACTCCAACCGGCTTGCCCATGCCGCCGCGTTGACGGTCGGCGAGATGCCAGGCCAGGCATACAATCCACTGTTCATCTGCGGGCCCCCCGGTGTCGGCAAGACCCATCTGCTCCACTCGATCGCGCACCTGCTGGCCGATCACAGTCCCGGGTTGACGGTACGCGTCAGCACCGGCGAGTCGTTTACCAACGAGTTCCAGGCGGCGCTCGGGCAACGCCGAATGAAGGGCTTCAAGGCCCACTTTCGGCAGGCCGACGTGCTGCTGCTCGACGACGTCCAGTTCCTCGAGCGCAAGACACAGACGGAGGAGGAGTTCTTCCACACGTTCAACGACCTCCACGAAGCAGGGGCGCAGATCGTGCTCACATCCGATCGGCCACCCCGCGATCTGCAAGCCCTCGAAGATCGCCTGCGCGAGCGGTTCGAGGCCGGGCTGGTAGCCGACATCGGTCCCCCGGACTTCAGGACCCGTCTGGCGATCCTGCGCAAGCGCGCCCGCCACGACGACCTCGAGCCCGTCGACATGACGGTGCTCGCAGCAATCGCCGGGCGCGTCACACGCAACGTCCGCACCCTCGAGGGCGCGCTCATCCGGGTCGTCGCACACACGTCGCTGACGGGCAGGCCGCTGACGGTCGAGCTTGCCGAAGAAGTTCTAGGCGCCCTGTATCCACCGCCCACACCCACAACCCCATCGCTCAACGAGATCCAGGCGGCGGCGTGCAGGTACTTCCACGTGTCCAGCCACGAGCTGGTGTCCCGAGCTCGAACGACGCGCGTCGCGTGGCCAAGACAGCTCGCGATGTATCTGGCCCGCGAGCTGACCGACGAGTCGCTACCGGCCATCGGTCGCCACTTCGGTGGGCGCGACCATACGACCGTGCTGTACGCCTGTCGAAAAGCCGAGCAACGGCTCTCCGACGACCCCACGTCCCATGGTGCTGTGGATGCGATGCGCCAATACCTTCGACACAGCACAGTTGACCGCGCGACTTGACAGACTCTCGCTCTCCATGCACACCTCCAGCCCATCAGATCCTCCGCGCCGCCTGCTAATCCACATGTACACAGCCCCTACTACAACAACCCCAGTCACTCGGATGTATCGGCCGTGAAGCTCTCGTTATCCACAGCCAACCTGCTTGCACAGCTACAGACGACGACACGCGTCGCTTCGACGCGCAGCGCTGTTCAGGCCCTCTCGGGAGTGATGGTCGCAGCCGACGACACCGAGGCGCGGCTGCTGGCGACCGACATGGAGATCGGCGTACGCGTACCGCTACAGGCCGATGTCTCACGACCCGGCCGCTGCGTGCTGCCGGCACGTCTGTTGATAGACGTCGTCCGGGCGCTGCCCGCCGATACGACCACTCTGGAGCTGCGCCAGGCCGAGCAGGACGCCGAGCTGATCTGCGGAGGAGCCGTCTTCCATCTGCGCACACTGCGGACCGAGGACTTTCCGACACTCCCGGATCCCTCACCGGACAACCGAATGGCGCTGCCTGCCGAGGCGTTCGCGCAGACCATCGAGCGGGTCGCACGCTCGGCGTCCAAAGACGACGCGCGCCCAGTTCTCACCGGGATACTGATCTCGGCCGGCGACCGAGAGCTGCGGATGGTCGCCACCGACTCCTACCGTCTGAGCGTCAAGCGGACGGCCCTTGAGAGCCCCCTGCAGGGCAGCTTCGAAGCGAACGTCCCAGCCCGGGCGCTGCACGAGCTGAGCCGCATCGCTCAACAGCCCGGCGCATCCGAGGTGGCTGTGAGTGTGCAGCAGAACCAGGTCGTCTTCGAGCTCGATGGAGTGATCCTGTCGTCGCGGCTGATCGAGGGGCAGTTCCCCAACTACCGCCAGCTGATTCCGGAGTCGGTGGAGCACGAGCTGCGCCTTTCCACACCGGAGCTGACGGATGTGGTGCGCCGGATCAGCCTGCTCGCACAGAAGAACACGCCGCTGCGTCTGGCCTTCGACGAGGGCCAGCTGACGGTGTCCGCGCAGACCCCCGATGTCGGCGAGGCCAGCGAGACGGTCCCCGTCCCATTCCACGGCGAGCCGCTGCAGATCGGCTTCAACCCCGAGTTCCTGCGCGATGGCCTGGAGAGCGTGGATACTGCGGAGCTGGTGATGAAGCTGATCAGCCCGCTGCGCCCCGGGTTGATCGAGTCGCCGGACACCGGCAACTTTGTGTACCTGGTCATGCCCATAAGGCTGAACGCCTGAGGGCACTGCGGTGCGCGTCGTGAGCGTGAGGCTGCGCGACTTCCGCACCTATGCCCTCGCCGAGGCGCGGCTCGGCGAGGGACTCACGGTCGTCCACGGGCTCAACGGGGCCGGCAAGTCCAACCTGCTCGAGGCGATCTACTTCGGCTGCACTGGCCATGCGCTGCGGGCGCGCAACGACCGTGAGTTGGTGCGCTTCGGCTCGACGACGGCCAGGGTCGTCGTGGCGACGGCCGATCGGGACGGCCAGCACGAGTTGAGCGTCGGCTACGGAGCGCTTCCGGGCGACGACCGCCCGGCGAAGCACATGCGAGCCGACGGAGCGCCGGTGGAGCGCCTGCTCGACGTCGAGGCCCGCCCACTGGTGGGCGTCTTCGCGCCCGACCGCCTGGAGCTGGTGAAGGGCCCTCCCGCCAGCCGCCGCGCCCACCTCGACCGCCTGGTCGCCGCCGTCTGGCCCCTGCGCGCCGCGACGCGACGCGCGTACTCGGCTGCGCTGGGCCAGCGCAACGCGCTGCTGGCTGCCATCCGAACGGGCCGCGCGTCGCACTCGGCGTTGCCGACGTGGGACGCCGAGCTGGCTCGCCACGCGATCACGCTGCGCGACGATCGCGCCGGTGCTGTGGAGCTCCTGCGCCAGCCCTTCGCCCAGCGCGCCGCGCTGCTCGGGCTCCGGGGGGAGGCGGCGCTCGAGTACCGCCCGCGCTCGCGCGCCGCCGGAGCGCAGGAGTTCGCCGCGGAGCTCCGCGAGCGTCTGGAGGGCGACCTGCAGCGCGGCTTCAGCGCGCACGGTCCCCATCGCGACGAGCTTGCTCTGCTGAGCGACGGGCGGGAGCTGCGCGTCTACGGCTCCCAGGGCGAGCAGCGCCTGGCGCTGCTCGCCCTGCTGCTCGCCGAGCGCGTCGTGCTGGCGCAGCAGCGGGGGCGAACCCCGCTGCTGCTGCTCGACGACGTCATGAGCGAGCTCGACGCCGAGCGCCGCGCGCTGCTCGCGCGCGAGCTCGCCGGCGGCGGACAGAGCGTGATCGCGACCACCGACCTCGCCCACGTGCCCGGCGGATCCGACGCCGCGGTGACGCGCCTGCGGGTCCACGCCGGCGCGATCCTCCAGGAGGCGCTGGCGGCGTGAGCAGATACGCTCCTCGCCGCCTCTCGGTCGCAGTCGAGAGCTACACGGCGACGCTCTCTCCGCCGAGCACCCTCGCGCGCGTACAGCGGGTGTGGGAGCGCGCCGCCGGCCCCGCGGTCGCCGCGGCCGCCACGCCGACGGCGGAGCGCGACGGCGTCCTCACGATCACCTGCACCGCCGCGGTGTGGGCGCAGGAGCTGGACCTGATGGCCCGCGAGCTCCTCGCCCGCCTCAACGCCGCGCTCGGCGACGAGCTGCTGTCCAAGCTGCGCTGTCGCATCGCCTGAGCGACGGGCCCTACATTGACGGTATGACTCGCCGGCCGAAGCCTGGGCGCCGAGCTGAGGAGCTCTTGTCGGGGACGGCGTAGAGCAGGACTCCCCCGAGGCGCTGGCCGTGCAATCCCAGACGAGTCATGAGGGCCGGCCATGGGCCGGCCTCGGCGAGGTCGACGACGATATGGCCGACGCGATGCTCGCGGATGAAGGCCACCAGCGCCGGCGCGGCGGGCGGGAGGTCGCCGAGCAGGCGGTGGACGACCCGCTGGGTGTCGAAGGGGGCGGGAACGGTCCCCGAGACGTAGCCCTCGGGCATCTTGAAGTAGAAGCCGGTCTCGGCCTGCCAGAGCATCGAGAGGTCCCGTTCGCCAAACGGCAGCACGAGCACCGTCTCGCCGCGCGCGAGCCGGTGGCGGTAGGCGTCTGTCGAGAAGAAGCGAGGGTTGTCCGGCGCTCCTCCGTACAGCGGGTCGATGACGTTGGGAAAGATCGCGACGGCGACGGCGAGGATCACGAGCCATCTGGCCGTGGCGACGCCGCGCCCGGCGGGCGCAGCCAGCCATGCGGCCACGCCGATCGAGATCGCGAGCGTCGTGAACAGCACGAGGCGCGACGGGACGATGTCGTCGAACACCGGCAGGCCCCTGACGAGCTCGAACGGCAGCGCGACGCTCTGCCGACCGCCGACGTGCAGGTGCGAGCCCAGCGCGGCCACGAAGCTGACCGCGGCGAGGATCGCCAGCAGGCGCGCGAGCAATGACCGCCGCGCCTGCACCAGCCACAGCGCGAAGGCGAGCACGAGCGCGACACTCAGATAGCCATCGGCCTCCGAGATGTCGCGACCCTCGTAGACGATCCCCAGCGACTGCAGCCAGCCGCGGCCGAGCCACGTCGAGTACGTCGGGAGCACGGGATTGAGCAGGTCCAGCCCGTAGGCGTCGGAGAGGCCCGGGGGGCCATGGGGGAGGCCGCCGCTGACCAGCGCGTAGTAGAGGAACGGCGACGCGACCGCCGCCGCGATCAGCCCGGCGCCGACGGTCTCGGCGATCAGCCCGTCGAGCTGCGCCCGCCGCTGTGCGGGCGCGAGCAGGCGCGCGCAGACCAGCGCGACGGCGCCCAGCGCGACGGTCTCGGCGAGCAGTTCGCTGGAGAGGCCCGCCTGGACGGCGAGCAGCAGCGCCATCCACGCCAGGTAGGCGCCCCGCGAGAGCTCGCCCTCGACGCGGCGCAGGGCGACGTGCACGACCACGGGGATCAGGAAGACGAGGGTCAGGTTCAGGTGCCCGGTGAGCTGCGCGAACTCGTACGCGCTGAACCCGAACAGGTAGCCGCCGGCGACCGCGGGCAGCTCGCGCCCGACGACGCGCCGGCAGAGCAGGTAGGCGGTCAGCGCCGCCAGCACCGGGCCGGCGACCGACAGGACGTTGTAGGCCGCGATCGGCCCCGCGAGCGCCGTCACGGGCGCCAGCACCAGCGCCGCAGCCGGGATCATCGCCCCCTGAGCGACGTCGACGCCGGTCGGGGACCACAGGGAGCGGGTCGTGAACGGGTCCAGGCCGTGGGCGACGGCGTGCGGCCACCACGCCAGCGCCCACATGTACGACGCGGGGTCCTGGGTGCCGTCGCAGGCGCACACCGTCGTGGGATGGGCCAGCGCGTGGCGCGCGATCGTGACGGCGGCCATCGCGAGGTAGAAGGCCAGCGCGCGGAGCCACGTGGGGATCGCGTCGAGGGCGCGTCTCATGACGCTGCCACGCTCACGCCCACCTGGCGCATATGTCTCGTTTCAAAGATGTCCATACTGTCATAAACGCAAATGTCTGGTATAGTGTACAGCTATGAACGTGTCTCGTGCATACAGTGCCGTAGCTCCGACCGTCGAGGGAGACGTCCTGGTCGTCCTCGCCGGGACGACGCAGCCGCTCACCGGTCGCCGGATCGCCAGGCTCGCTCGGCGCGGTTCGGTGGCGGCGGTCGCCAAGGCGCTCAGCCGCCTGGTGGGCCAGGGTCTCGTGCTGCGAGAGGAGGCGCCGCCGGCGTCGCTGTACACGCTCAACCGCCAGCATGTCGCGGCCCCCGCCGTCGAGGCCCTGGCCCTGATCCGCACCGAGCTCCTGGACCGCCTGCGTCACGCGTTCGCGGCGTGGCGCGTTCCACCCGTGCACGCGTCCCTGTTCGGGTCTGCCGCACGGGGGGACGGCGACATCGACAGCGACATCGACATCTTCGTCGTCCGCCCCGCCGCCGTCGACGCCGAGGACCCGACGTGGGGCGAACAGCTGACGGACACCGGCGCCGCGATCCTCGCGTGGACGGGAAACCGTGCCGGCATCATCGACTTCGCCGAGCAGGACGTCGGACGGATGCTCGAGGAGAGCCCACCCGTCCTGGGGGACCTGCGACGAGACGGCATCGACCTCGCTGGGACGCCGCTGCACGAGCTTCTCGGGCGAACGCGATGAGCCGCGCTCGCGCGCGAGACCCTCGCTCGCGCCTGTGCGATGAGGCCGACGCGCGCAAGCGACTCGGAGATGCCGAGAAGTACCTCGAGGTGGCAGAGCTCGTCGCGACCGAGGACTCGCTGGAGTCCCAGAACGTCGCGACCGGGCTCGCGGTGCTCGCCGGGATCGCGGCCGCGGATGCCGCCTGCTGCAGGGCGCTCGGTGAGAGCTCCCGAGGACCCGACCATCGAGACGCAGCGACCTTCCTGCGCCGAATCACCCCCGGCGGCGAGGCCGCCGCGAACAACTTCGAGCGGCTCGCAGGCCTCAAGGACAAGGCTCACTACAGCTTCCTCAACATCTCTGGTCAAGACCGAACGAGCGCGATCCGACGGACCGCCCAGCTTGTCGACTTCGCCCGCGGGGTTCTGCAGCGCTAGATGCGATGGTACCATATATGGCATCGTAAAGACGACCGTCTACCTTGATGACCATGACGCGGCGGCGCTGCGGCGGATGGCGGCGGAGTCGGGCCGCTCGCAGGCGGAGATCATCCGCGAGGCGATCACCCGTACGACGCGCTCGGCGAACCCACGGCGGCTGCGCTCCGCGGGGGTCGGTCGTGGAGACGGTGCTCCGATCGCGCGCAACGCCGACGAGATCGTGCGCAGGGAGCTCGGGCGATCGAGGCGCTGATCGTCGATGCCGGCGCGCTCTACGGCGCGGCGGACGTCAACGACCCCGACCACTCGGCGACCGTCTCGACACTGCAGCGGTGGCCGGGAGAGCTTGTCGTCTCGGCGTTCACGGCGGCCGAGGCCGACCACCTGGTCCTGACGCGTCTGGGAATCGACGCCGAGCTGGCGCTGCTGGAGGACCTCGCGGTGACGTACGCCGTCCAGGCGCTGGACCCCGGTGGCCTGAAGGAGGCTCGGGCGATCTGCGCGCGCTACCGAGACCTCGAGCTAGGGCTCGCGGACGCCTCGATCGTGGTGCTCGCCGAGCGCTGGTCGACCCACACGCTTGCGACGTTCGACCAGCGACACTTCCGTGCCGTCACCGCGCTGGATGGGAGGGCGTTTACGCTGCTTCCGTCCGACGGCGGATAGATCAGCCGCGGCACGGCGAGTGCATCCCGGGGCGCGTCCCCCGTCGTACCCGCCGCCGGCCTATGTCTGAGCCCGGTGCCGCCGCGCTTGCCCGCGACCTGGTTGAGTGCGATCAATTCGCAGTCTCCTCACGGTAGGCACCGCAGCAGCCTCCCTACAATCGCACCTGAGTCATAGGCAGCTCTTCTGTGAGTAATCGGTGGACAATCGGTCGATGAGAGGCGACGAAAACAGCCCGTATGAGCGTCTGGCCAGCTAGTCCCGCGAGAGACCAGTCGATCGGAAACTCCTCGTGCCAGGGCTGAGTAATCGGCAAATAGACATGTGAAAAGCAGGTCTCCAACTCTCTTCGCACCCAGCTTCGCGTAGGGCGGCAACCATGCCCAGTCATCGCGTTGTCGGGGTCTCCAGCGTGCTCCTCGAAAGGAGACAGCTCATCGGCCTGACCTGCTGCTACACACGTCTCGATCAAGAGCATACTGCTCGCACAGCGGGCCATCCACGTGATCGCCTCCGCCGGGCGTTGTAGATGATAGAGGGTCCCATAGCAATAGACGATGTCCACCTCGATCGTCTCTGGGGGTGGCTCATTGAGATCCAATTGGCGAACGTCGAGATAGGGATAGCGAGCTCGCAGGATCGCGAGATTCTGCTCTTGAGCCTCGGTGACGACGATCGTGCAGCGACGATCCAGGAAGAAGCTGGTGTGATCGCCGATGCCTGCACCGACCTCAAGGACTCTCCGATCGGCTAAGGGCAGACCTAGCGAAGCCAGATGCTCTTGTCGACGTTGATTGTGACGCGTGTAGTGCGTGGACCAGAAGATGTCTGAAGGCTGCATGGCGAGCTCACTCACTATGCCGGCGGATCGAAAATAGCTGCGCGGATGACGGCCCGAGCCTCGCTCGGTGCTCCGGGTAACGAGCGTCGCAGACTGACCTCTGCCAGGTCGGTGTAGCGGTGCGTCTGGGCAAGGAAAGCGTCTCTAACGGAATCTTCCCAGTCGATGTGCCCGGACAGCTGGGCAGTCTCTCGGCGTACGTAGTAGGCATTAGCCCATAGCAGCTGGCCTCCACCGGCGAGCACCTCAAGACGACGGCTGTCGTAATCGAGTATCTCCGGCACTTCAGATCTGACGGAGACACCGACAAATCCACAGTGGCTGAGTTCGCCCAGTCTCCACAACACAAAGCCTCGTTCACGAAGGAAGAGGTCGATTTGACCAAATAGTGGGGCGCCTTCGTAGAGTCGGTTGAACTGCACCTCAAGCTTGATGGAGCGGACGGCCCCCAGCGATCTTGCCGATCCCTCGAGAATCGCAAGCTCCGCGCCCTGAGCGTCGAGCTTCAGGTGATCCAGACGGCCGACGCCATGTTTGCGCACCCAGTTATCGATCGTCTGCGTGTGAACCGTCGTAATTCTGTCGACACGCATTTCGGCAAGTCTCGGTCGCTCGCTCGCGAGTCGCTCGATGGGGGGAAAGAGAGAAGAACATAGAGGGTCGCGAGTCACGTAGAACCGCCGGTCGCCTGTGGTGGAGCCAACGGCAATCGGTATGTACTCGGCGATCTGGCCGTCGCTGCGGTTGAGCCGCTCGCATTCCGCCTCGTCCGGCTCAAAGCCGTAGGCTCTGATATGGGCACCGAATCGCGACCAATGGTCCTCGACGCCCCCTCGCGCCCCGATGTCGGCCACCGTGATCGGCGATGGAAGAAGAGCCGCAATCCGCGTCCACGTGGACGGGTCGGTTGTCATCAGGTCGCTCGTCTCCGCGCCGGGAAGCAGCGCTCCAGCTCGGGCTCCATCGCCGGGCATCCTACAACGTTACGAAGTCACGGCTGGTGGTGGCACGCTGTCGTCGACCGGGAAGTTATGCTTGGAACTGTGGCGGACCAGCAGTTCGACGATCTCGCGGGGGGCGCCCCTGAAACGCTCAGCGTTCCTGTTCGAGCCGGCGCCTGTCCGAAATGCTTCCTGCATATCCCCAAGAGCGCTGGGTCGAGCATCCATGCGGCCCTCGAGGCAGCGTTGCCGCCGGGATCGTTGGCTCCTCAGCGCGTCGATTCGTCGCTCTTCTGCAACTTTGACGACTTTGAGCTCATGCGTCCGGAGGCTCGCTCCCAGGTCGCGGCGTCCCCACGCGAGGTGCAGTCACTCGCTCGCTACGGAGCGGTCAGCGGGCACTTCTCCCTGAACACGTTGCTGCGGATCGCCGCTGCGTCGTCGATCTCCACGGTGCTACGTGAGCCCCGGGCGCGACTTCTGTCGCTCTATATGTACTGGCGCACACCCGGGACCAGTGACTTCTGGGCCCCCTATCCGGCGGCCGATCATGCACAGCGCCCCCTCTGGGAGTTCCTGTCTGAGCCGCTCCTCGCTCCGGTCATCGACAACCAGGTTTGTCGGATGCTCCTGTACGAGGACCCGCGCCTGCCGGAGTTGGGTTTCGCGGCGCCGTCGGATATCGAGGCGATCACGGCAGACGCCGTCGAGCGGCTCGACGCGCTGGGCTTCGTCGGGGTTCTGGAGCTCGGTGACAGCGTATGGCAGGGGCTGTCGCGCCTGTTCGACGTGGAGCTCAAAGCGACCGAGCTAAACGTGACGGAGGACCTTGGCAACCCGACCGCCATAGGATCGGGGGAGAAGCTCCTCACGGCCGAGGCCCTCGACCTGCTCGCACAACGCAGCGCGGCCGACCTGGCCGTCTACGATCACGCTCTGACTCGCGCTCACCTGGACGCCCACGAGCGCCGGCGGCTCGGGGACGGCGCCTTCGCGCGTCAGCTAGTGAAGCTGGGTGACCTCGTCGGCAGTTCTGCGACGCGGGCCGCAGAACAGGCCGTGGTTATCGAGGCTCTGCAAAGCCAGTTGAAGGAGCAGGAGCGCTTGCACGTGGAGCTGGACACGATTCGCGGCCGCCTGCATATGCGTGAGAGCGAGGTCCAGGGTCTCGAGGATGAGGTCCGTCGCCGCGACGAGGACGTGGCCAAGCTTAGAGCGCCTAACAGAAGGTAGGGTTCGTGGTGGGGCTGTCGAAGTCCTGCGTCATGGCGAAACCTTTGCTTCCTGATGGGTTGTGGGCTCGTATCGAGCCGCTTTTGCCGGTGCGTGAGCCGCAGGTCACGGGGCGTCCGCGGGTGCCTGACCGAGCGGCGATGACAGGGATCATCTTTGTTTTGAAAACGGGGATACCGTGGGAGGATCTTCCCCAAGAGATGGGCTGTGGGTCAGGGATGACGTGTTGGCGGCGACTGCATGAATGGAACGAAGCCGGCGTCTGGAGCCGGCTGCACCAAGTGCTGTTGGACGAGCTTCACGACGCCGACCAGCTTGACTGGTCAAGGGCAGTCGTTGATAGCTCGCATGTGCGGGCCAAAGGGGGGGCGAGCAAACCGGCCCCTCGCCAGTCGACCGCGCTCGCCTTGGCAGCAAGCACCATCTGATCGTCGATGGCAAAGGCACGCCGCTCGCGTTCACACTCACTGGTGGGCACCGCCACGACATCACGCAGCTGACCGAGCTGGTTGATCGTGTCCCGCCGACCGGCCGTCACGGCAAGTTCCGGCCACGACGCCTGTATGCCGACCGGGCGTATGACTCCAAACACCACCGCCGAGAGCTGCGCGAGCGCGGAATCACGCCCAAGATCGCCAAACGGAACAGCCAACACGGATCCGGGCTGGGACGCGACCGATGGGTCGTAGAGCGCACCATCTCCTGGCTACACGCCCACCGCTACCTCGCGCGCCGACACGCCCGCCGCGCCGACATCCACGAAGCCATGCTCACCCTCGCCTGCGCACGCATATGCCTCAAACAACTCCAACACTTTTGTTAGGCGCTCTAAGTCGTTGGCTCGATTCGGTGCACGCATCCGCCAGCTGGCGGCTCACCGCGCCGCTTCGAACGGCCAAGCAGGCACTAAGGGCGTATCTCGGTAGGAGTCGTGTAGCCTGCGTCGAATCTCTTGATCGGCCAAGCGACCAGGAGGTTCCTGATGGGTTTGATCGACTTCGATGATGGTTGGCGTATGCCTGATTGGTTGTGGGAGCGGGTCGAGGCGTTGCTGCCGGAGCGTCCGGCGCACCCGTTGGGGTGTCACAACCCGCGGGTAGCGGATCGCGACGCGATGGACGCGGTTTTGCTGGTACTCAGGACGGGGATGCAGTGGAACGCGCTGAACGCGACCGGGGTCTGTCACTCAAGCTCGGCGCACCGGCGTTTTCAAGAGTGGGAGCGAGCTGGGGTATTCCACGAGATATGGCGTCAGGGGCTGCTGGAGTACGACGAGGTTGTAGGGGTCGACTGGGCGTGGCTGGCGGCCGATGGCGCGATGACCAAGGCCCCTCTCGGTGGCGCGAAGACCGGCCCGAATCCCACTGACCGGGCCAAGGGGGGGCGAAGCGTTCGGTTCTCAGCGAGGGAGCGGGGGTCCCGATCGGGTTGGCGCACGACGGTGCCAACCGCAACGACCAGCCGCTGCTAGAGCCGACCCTCCAGAGCATCCCGATCGAGCGTCCCGAGCCGACGCCAGAGTCTCCACAGGGCCTGTGCCTCGATCGTGGGTATGACTCCCCACCGATGCACGACCTAGCCGTCAAACACGGCTACACGCCGCATATCCGTGCCCGGGGAGAGGAAATCAAACTCAAGGCGCGCACACCCGGCTGGCGTGCAAGGCGCTGGGTCGTCGAGGCCACGCACTCCTGGCTGAACCGCAACCGCGGAATCCTCATCCGCTGGTCCAAGAAGGAGGAGAACCACCTCGCGCTCCTCCAGCTCGCTAGCGGCCTGATCGCTTTCAAGAAGGCCCACCACGCGACCCCCGAAGCCACCTACTGAGATACGCCCTAAGACGTCTACAGCCGTCCCGTCGCGGGTCGATACCGCCACGCGACCAATCGCTCCTGCCGGGGCGGTCGGTCGGCCAGGTATGGTGGTTCGCGCTCCTTCTCAGCTCAATCATCGCAGTCACCGATGCGGTCCTCAGCCATGTCGTCCTGATCGCGCTGCTAGCCGTCGGACCATTCTGTGGGCTGCTCACCGGGCGCTGGGCAAGGACGGCGACCGCTGGACTATGGGCGGTCGCCCTTGCTGTGCTGCTCGGCTTTCCCGACGAAATCTGGGGTACCAGTACACAACTGGTCGACCTCGCTGCCGTCGCGGCTGTGGCGCTGGCGAGCACCTTCGCAGCCACCGTCATCGAGAGGCGCCAACCTTGACGGCCGGTCCCGGCGCAGGGGGCACGGCAGACGGCTTGCCGTGGAAGATGACAAAGCGCATGACCAGAAAGCCGGTCGTCGTCACGACCGCCATCGTCGCCAGGTAGACGATCTCGGTCGATACCCCAAGCGCGCCCGGCAGCACGGCGGTCGCTGCCGCTGTGCAGCCATATTGTGTCCCGGCCATCGCCAGGTAGCGGCCCACCTGGTGCTGCATGGGAAGCGCGAAGCCTTCGTAATGAATCCACACAAAGAGCCGCTGAAGATTGAAGTGCAACAGCAGAGCCGCCGCAAAGCCGATCGCCAGTGCGACCTCGAAAGGCAACCCGAGCAGCTGGGAGAGGACCGTGGTGATCGTCACGTAGACAAGCGTCACCAGACCGCCGGCCAGTCCGAACCGAACGAGCTGACCAAACAGCCCCGAACGCGGCGAGCGCAGGTGCCGGATCGCGGCGCGGGCGTCGGCGAGCCTGCGCGGGCGTGATACCGAGGATTGGTCTGTCGAGCGATCGGTCATCAAATCCAAAGACGACAACATGCCGGCGGTGGCGTCTGCGACGATGCCGGCCCAGTCGCCGTCGCCGGGACACCCATACAATACGGAGATGCCGGCCCCCGCACGCATGACGACCGAACTCCACGACCTCGCCCACCGTGTGCGAAAGAGCATGATCGCGGAGTCCCACCGCGCCCACGTCGGCCATATCGGGTCTGCGCTGTGCGTCGCCGATGTCCTGGCGGTCCTCTTCGGGGAGGTGCTGCGCCTCGACGGCGGGCGACGACCGCGATCGGTTCATCCTCTCCAAGGGGCATGCGGCCCTCGCCCTGTACGCGGCCCTCGCCGCTACGGGCCGGATGGCGCTCCGAGCAGCTGGGGACGTTCTGCGCGGACGGCTCGGCGCTGGGGGCCCATCCCGAGCACGTGGTGCCAGGCATCGACTTCTCCACCGGCTCGCTCGGTCACGGGCTGTCGCTGGGCGCGGGCGCGGCCCTCGGCGCGCGGCTGCAGGGCTCGGACAGGCGGACGTTCGTGCTGCTCAGCGACGCCGAGCTCAACGAGGGCTCGGTGTGGGAGGCCGCGATGTTCGCGGCCCATCAGCGCCTCGGGCGGCTCGTGGCGATCATCGATCTCAACGGCCAGCAGGCGCTGGGGTACACGCAGCGAGGTGCTCGACCTCGAGCCGGTGGCCGAGCGCTGGAGCGCCTTCGGCTGGGCGGTCGACGAGGTCGACGGCCACGACCTCGAGCAGCTCGCCGGCGGTCTCGGCGCCCAGCCGGAGGCCGTTGGGCGGCCGCGGGTGGTGATCGCGAAGACGACCTTCGGCAAGGGCGTCTCCTACATGGAGAACCGCATCGAGTGGCACTACCTGCCGATGTCCGACGAGCAGTTCGCGCAGGCCGTCGAGGAGCTCGACGCGGAGCTCGTCGGCTCCACGGGAGCGCGGCCATGAGGACCGAGTTCGCCGCCGAGCTGGCCGCGGTCGCCCGCGAGGATCCGCGCGTCGTCCTGCTCACCGGCGATCTGGGCTTCGCGGTGCTGGAGCCATTCGCGCGACGAGTTTCCCGACCGCTTCTACAACGTCGGCGTCGCCGAGCAGAACATGCTCGGGATCGCGACGGGCCTGGCCGATGCCGGCTACCTGCCGTTCGCCTACTCGATCGCGACCTTCGCCTCGATGCGCCCGTACGAATTCCTGCGCAACGGCGCGGCGCTGCACGAGCTGCCAGTCAGGCTGGTGGGCATGGGCGCGGGCATCGACTACGGGCACAACGGCGTGACCCACTACGCGCTGGAGGACGTCGGCATCATGCGCGTCCAGCCCGTCGTGACGATTGTGGCGCCGGCGGACGCCGACCAGGCGCGGGCCGCCCTGCGGGCGACGCTCGACCATCCCGGACCCGTGTACTTCCGCCTCTGCAAGGAGGGCTCTGCGGTGCCCGGGCCTCGACGGCCGCTTCGAGCTGGGTCGCGCCGCCGTGATCGGCGACGGCGAGGACGTTGCCCTGGTGGCTCTGGGCGACATGGCCCGCACGGCTGTGCGGGCCGCTCGAGGAGCTGGCCCGGCGCGGGATCTCGGCCACGGTGGCCGTCGTGTCGAGCCTCAACCCGTCGCCGACGGAGGACCTGGCCGAGCTGCTGGAGGGCGTGCCGCTGGCGATCTCGATCGAGGCTCACTACCTGACCGGCGGCGTCGGCTCGCTGGTGGCCGAGGTGATCGCCGAGAACGGCATCGACTGCCGCCTGGTTCGGCGCGGCGTCGCCGAGATGCCGCGCGGCGTGACCGGCTCGCCGACGTACCTGTACGAGCGCGCGGGGCTGTCGGCCGACGAGGTCGCCCGCGCTGCGGTCGAGGCGCTGAGCCTCGACCAGCGCTGAGCGTTGGACGCGCGCAGCGCGACATAGTGGCCGACCATCTCGCCTCCGATCGTTCTTCCCGTGCACAACCAGGCCGACCATCTGGAGGGGCTGGTGCGCGACTACCGGGAGGCGCTGGCAGCGCCTCCCGCTTCGCCATCAGATCGTGCTGGTGCCCAACGCCTGCCGAGACCGGACGCCGGACATCTGCCGGCGGATGGCCGCGCGAAGACGACGCGATCCGGGCGATCGAGCTCGCCGCCGGCGGCTGGGGGCGAGCCGTGCGCGCGGGTCTGGCCGGCGCGGACGGCGACGTGCTCTGCTACACCAACTCCGCGCGCACCTCCCCTCAGATGCTGTCCGTCGCGCTGCTCTACGCCGACTCCTACCCTGACGTGGTCGTCAAGGCGCAGCGGACGATCCGCGACAACTGGCGCCGCCAGCTCGGCTCGCTGATCTACAACCTCGAGTGCCGCGTGCTGTTCGGCCTGCCGACGTGGGACATCAACGGCACGCCCAAGGTGTTTCCGCGAGCGTTTGGCAAACTGCTGCGAGCTCACGCGCGACGACGACCTGATCGACGCCGAGTTCGTCGTCACCTGCCGCCGCGAGGGCTACCCGATCATCGAGGTGCCCAGCCTCGTCACCGTGCGCCATGGCGGCGCCTCGACTACTAATTACCAGTCGGCCCTGCGCATGTACCGGGGCGCCTATGCCCTGAGACGGCAGATGGAGCGTCCGTGACCGGGCGATCGGTGCGCGAGCTCGTGTGGGACGGCCACGACCGGCAGTGGCGCGATCCGGCCCTGGCGCTCAGCCCTGGGGCGGCTCGGAGGTCGACCCTCGTCTGCTGCGGGCGCGCAGCTCGGGGGCTTGGTGGGAGACCCTCGACCGGCTGGGCGTGACGCTGCTGGTGACCCGCGAGTACGAGCACCTGGCGATGGCGCTGACGGTCTCCGGGGAGCGCCCGCTCGTCAGCCATCTGCCGCTGCCTCACCCCTCGGGGCTGGCGGTCGATCGGCAGCGGGGGGTGGTGGTGATCGCCAGCACGCGCAACCCGAACCAGATCTATGAGCTGGAGCCGGTGACGGGCACACTCGAGCGCGGCGACATCGGGTCGCCGGACGTCGATCGCCGACCGCTGCTGCCGATGCGTTCGACGATCCATCCCGGGGCGCTCTACATCCACGACCTGACCTACATCGGCGGGAGAGCTGCACGCCAACTCCGTCGGCCAGAACGCGATCGTGCGGATGCCCCCCGCCGGCGGCCATGAGCGGGTCTGGTGGCCGCGGGCGATCGAGCGCGACGGCCGGCCGGACTTCTCCCGCAACTGGCTGCAGCTCAACTCGATCGCCGCGGGCGTGGATGTGGCGTCATCGTTCTTCTCGGCTTCCGCCGAGACGATCTCGGCGCGGCGCCCAGGGCACCGCAACTTCCCCGTCGACCGTCGCGGTGTGATCTTCTCGGGCGCCACCCGCGAGCCGATGGCCCGCGGGCTCACCAGGCCCCACTCCGCCCGGCTGTATGGCGGGGCGGTGTGGGTCGACAACAGCGGCTACGGAGAGCTCGGCCTCGCGCACGAGGGCGGCTTCGAGCCGGTCTGCCGGCTGCCCGGCTGGACGCGCGGGCTGTGCTTCTGCGAGGGCGTCGCGTTCGTCGGCACGTCGCGCGTGATCCCCCGCTTCCGCCAGTACGCCCCCGGGCTGGACGTGAAGCGCAGCCGCTGCGCGCTGCACGCGGTCGACGCCATGTCGGGGGCGGTGCTGGGTAGTCTCACCTGGCCCTACGGCAACCAGATCTTCGCGATCGACTGGCTGCCGCGTTCGCAATCCGCCGGTCTGCCGTTCCCCGGCGGCCGGACGCGCCGGCGCCGGTCGTGCCGCCAACCTGTTCTACAGCTTCGACAACCCAAGGAGAAGACCCATCGATGAGCAATGACTTCAAGCTGCTGATGATCGGCGCGATGTACGAGAACGGCGGCAACACCACCCACCGCTTTCTCGACGGGCACCCCGAGCTGTTCGTATATCCCTTCGAGTCCCAGCCGGGGACGCGGCTGGTCGACGACATGCTGTCCTCGACGTTCCCGGTCAAGTACCGCTGGCCGGTCTTCGCCCTCGACGCGACGCCCGCGCAGGATTACAGGGCGATCATCGACGAGGAGTGCAAGGTGCGCGCCCGCACGCCGAACGTGAGCAAGTTCCGCGACCGCGCCTTCGACTTCTCCGACGACGAGCGCCGCGAGATCTACTGTCGCCTGGTGGCCGAGACCGGCCGCTCGCGCGCGAACAACATGGCGGCCTTCTTCCGCGCCACCTTCGAGGCGTGGAGGGACCACAAAGCGAGCGGCCGGGAGTCCTTCTACGTCGGCTACAGCCCGATCATCGGGGTCGACGGCGACAAGATCCTGTCCGACCTGCCGGGGGCGCATGTACTGCACGTGGTGCGCAACCCGTGGTCGGCCTACGCCGACACCAAGAAGCGCCCTGTCCCGCTGTCGCTGGAGGGCTACCTGCTGGGCTGGACACTCAACCAGCACTACGCCCTGCTGTTCCGGCGCAAGTTCCCCGAGCGCTTTCACATCGTGCGCGCGGAGGACGTGATGGCCGATCCCGCGGCGACGCTGGGCGCCCTGTGCGAGCAGCTGGGCCTGGAGGCGGCCGACGCGCTCGCGACACCGAGCTGGAACGGGGCGCCGCTGGAGGAGGTCTACCCGTGGGGGACGATCCGCACGCCGACGCCCGAGGCCAACCACGCCACCGCCCGGGAGCTGTCCAGCGAGGAGCGGGCCGAGGTGGCCACGCGGGCCTGGCAGTACCTGGAGGTCTTCGGCTACTCGAGCTTTCTGGAGGATGGCGTGCCGGCCCCCCCGCCCGCCAGCCTGCTCGCCCGCACCGCCGGATGAGCGCCAGGCGGGCGCTGATCGCAGGCGCTGGCGGCTTCGTCGGCGCCTGCCTCTCCCGCCGCCTGCTAGACGAAGGCCACCACACCGAGCTGCTGGTGCGCCCCGGCTCAGACCGCTGGCGCCTGCACGACCTCCGCGGGGACCTCGCCATTCACGAGGGCGACCTGCGCGACGAGGACGCCGTGCGGGCGGCCGTCGACACGGCCGCCCCGGACTGGATCTTCCATCTCGCGGCCCACGGAGCGTACTCGTGGCAGGCCGACGCGCGTGGGATCTTCCAGAGCAACGTGCTGGGCACCCTGACCCTCGCCCAGGCCTGTCTCGGTCGCGGCTTCGAGGCCTTCGTCCATGCCGGCTCGTCGTCGGAGTACGGATTGAAGGACCACGCGCCATCCGAGGAGGAGGCGCCGGAGCCCAACAGCGACTACGCCGTCGCGAAGGTGGCCGCGACCCTGCTGTGCCGCAACCTCGCGGCCCGGCACGGCCTGCACATGGCGACGCTCAGGCTCTACTCTGTCTATGGCCCCTGGGAGGACCCGCGCCGGCTGCTGCCGGTCCTCGTCGCCCACGGCCTCCGCGGCGAGCTGCCGCCGATGGTCGATCCCGACACCGCGCGCGACTTCGTGCACGTGGACGACGTCTGCGACGCCTTCCTGCTCGCCGCGCGCACGCCGGTGCCCGGCTCCAGCGAGATCTACAACGTGGGCAGCGGCGCGCAGACCACCCTGCGCCTCGTCGTGGAGGTCGCGCGGCGGGCGCTGGGCATCGCGGCCGAGCCGCGGTGGGGCTCGCACGAGCCCCGGCCGTGGGACACCGGGGTGTGGGTGGCCGACCGGTCGAAGATCGTCCGCGAGCTGGGTTGGCAGCCCCGGCGGGACCTGCGCAGCGGCCTAGAGGGCCTGGCGGCGTGGCTGCGCGAGCATCCGGAGCTGTGGGAGCGCTACGGCGTGCGCGCCTGACCCGCGGCGCTTTCTGAGGCGTGCTCTCAGGGGCCGAGGCGTCGTAGCCCGGGACGTCGTCGAAGGCAGCGTCGGGCTCATCACCGTACAGCGCCTGGAAGTGCAGCTGCCAACATCCATCACTTCAACCGAATATCCGGATTGGACGTCATGCCCCTTCGGATGGCTTGATCTATCGCGGGCCCGCGCAGCGAGTGCTGCCGCCCCGCGGCACAAACCCTGACATTCTGGTACCACTTAGTTTGAATGACGCGACCGGTACCGGCCTGACGACAAGCTCCCGACGAATAAGAGCGCCTAACAAAAGTGTTGGAGTTGTTTGAGGCATATGCGTGCGCAGGCGAGGGTGAGCATGGCTTCGTGGATGTCGGCGCGGCGGGCGTGTCGGCGCGCGAGGTAGCGGTGGGCGTGTAGCCAGGAGATGGTGCGCTCTACGACCCATCGGTCGCGTCCCAGCCCGGATCCGTGTTGGCTGTTCCGTTTGGCGATCTTGGGCGTGATTCCGCGCTCGCGCAGCTCTCGGCGGTGGTGTTTGGAGTCATACGCCCGGTCGGCATACAGGCGTCGTGGCCGGAACTTGCCGTGACGGCCGGTCGGCGGGACACGATCAACCAGCTCGGTCAGCTGCGTGATGTCGTGGCGGTGCCCACCAGTGAGTGTGAACGCGAGCGGCGTGCCTTTGCCATCGACGATCAGATGGTGCTTGCTGCCAAGGCGAGCGCGGTCGACTGGCGAGGGGCCGGTTTGCTCGCCCCCCCTTTGGCCCGCACATGCGAGCTATCAACGACTGCCCTTGACCAGTCAAGCTGGTCGGCGTCGTGAAGCTCGTCCAACAGCACTTGGTGCAGCCGGCTCCAGACGCCGGCTTCGTTCCATTCATGCAGTCGCCGCCAACACGTCATCCCTGACCCACAGCCCATCTCTTGGGGAAGATCCTCCCACGGTATCCCCGTTTTCAAAACAAAGATGATCCCTGTCATCGCCGCTCGGTCAGGCACCCGCGGACGCCCCGTGACCTGCGGCTCACGCACCGGCAAAAGCGGCTCGATACGAGCCCACAACCCATCAGGAAGCAAAGGTTTCGCCATGACGCAGGACTTCGACAGCCCCACCACGAACCCTACCTTCTGTTAGGCGCTCTAAGTGAGGCCGACAGGGATGTCTTCCAGCGACTGGGGGCCGGTGTCCGGCGGTAGGCTCGCGCCGCAGCGCGCCAGGCGGCCCGCTCAGCCGGGGCCGATCCCGCGCGAGAGGATGCTCGAGATCCAGCGCGAGCGCATCATCGACGCGATGGCGCGCATCGCCGGGGAACGCGGGTTGCGGAGGACGACGGTCGCGGAGGTCGTCGCGACTGCGGGCGTGTCGCGCGTCACCTTCTGTGGGACCTTCGAGGATCTCGACGCCTGCTTCCTGGGGGTCCTGGACTCGGTGATGCGCCGCGCGACGGCACTGATATCCGCCGCGCTCGCCGCCGATCGTCCGTGGCAGGAGAGGGCGCTGGCGGGATTGGCGGCGCTGCTGGGCTTCCTTGACTCCGACCCGTTGCTGGCGCGAGTCTGTCTGGTGGAGGCGCTCGCGGCGGGCCCGGCAGCGCTCGAGTACCGCGTGCGGGAGCTGGAGGTGCTCAAGCATCTCGTCGACGGCGTCATCGCGCAGGCGCAGGCCGGACGACAGGCCTCGACGCTGAGCGCCGAGGCGGTCGTGGCGTCGGTGGCGGGCATCTTGCACACACCCGGCTGGTGACAGGGGAGGCTCCACCGTTTCTGGATCTGCTCGGCCCGCTGGCCGCGATGGTCATCGCGCCATATGCCGAGACGCGGTCGATGGCCGAGGAGCTCCGTCGGGTGGAGCGGCTCGCGCGATTGCTCGTGCAGGAACATGCCCCGCGGCCTCCGGGCCGCTCCGTCGACGTGGCGGTCCCCAACGTGCTTGGCGACCCGCGGGCCTATCGGGCGCGCCTCTGCCTGTTTCATGTGGCCGAGCACCCGGGGGCGAGCAACCGTGCTGTCGCGGACGGCATCGGCCTGTCGCATCACGGGCAGATATCGACGCTGCTCGGCCGGTTGGAGCGCCTCGGTCTGCTCGCCAAACGGGCCGGTGGCGCAGGGCATGTCAACGAATGGTGGATAACGCCCCACGGCGAGCTGGTCTCAGAGGCGCTGAGAGACATGTACTGACGGCGAAGCCGCCGACAGCCTCTCGTTGCTCTGATCGGTCGCACTGGGCTTGTTTCATACCGTCGCTCGCTGACCGCCAATATGAATACTCACTCCTATGGACGATAACTGTCTGGCACCAACGTCTGCTGAGGCCAGAATATTCCTGCTGTGTGCCGTCTTGACAGGCGTAAAGCGCCCCGCATACGCTCGCCCGGAATCGCATCGCATATGCGTCTGCCCGGCCCTCTACGTGGCCCGGCATCGTCACGCGGATGCACTACCTACAAGGAGGCTTGGGATGTCTGTCAGGCGCAGGAAGTCCCCCGTGTCGATCGGCCTACCAGCCGTCTTGGTGGCGCTCGCATGTGCGCTCCTCGCCCCGAGCATCGCAGGCGCGGACGTCGACGCGACCGGCCGCCTGGAAAAGATCTCCTCGCCTCTCAAATCCTCGCTGGGTGCAATCCAACCACTCGCGACTTCGGCCAACGGCGACTACAGATGCGCCGATAAATACTCCGCGGTCGAGAATTGGTACTACTACTTCGCGCTTGGGAACTGCAAGCAGGGCTGGGAAATCCAGGTCGTGTCGTACGCATCCGAAAACTCGGTAACGCACGAACACTCCTATGGAGGGTTCGTCACCGGAGCGTTCAGCGGGTGCGGGTGGATCGACACCCGGTTCCCACTGGAAAAACTCAACAGCAACCACAACAGCGCGTGCGGGGAAGGGTCCGGGAGCGAATTCAAAGTCGAAGAATCCACGTTCATGGCAAAACACAACGGCGGATCGACCGGAGATGGCTATCCGACCGTGAACCGCACGGCGTGCCTCGAGTACGCGAACTACCGGCCGTGGAGCTCGAGCAACGTCGAGCAGGAACTGATTCGCACCGCGCCGGCATATGCCACCAGCGGCGCCGGCTCAAACTATCCGGCGCTGAAGTGGCGCTATACGACCAAGTACAACAGCACCGACGGCAGCGGCCAGTACGTCATGGTACGCGACGACCGCGTTACGGGGGCCGGCGAAGCCAACTGGGTGTTCGTACCCCGCTCGTGCCCGCCAGCGACCCTGCCGGAAAACGAAAATGAACGGGTGCCCAGCCCGCCGACGGTGACCACGGGCGGCACGTCGGGCGTGGAACCCCAAGGGGCCACGCTGCATGGGACCGTGAACCCCAACACCGTCGACGCCAAATACCACTTTGAATACTGGACCACCGGCTCCCCGGCCTCGACGCCTGAAGGCGATGCCGGCTCGGGCAACGGCGGCGTTGAAGAGAGCGCGTCTATCGGCGGGCTTATACCGGGCACGACGTATCACTACCGTCTCGTTGCCACCAGCGCGACGGGGACCGGGACCGGTGGGGAAGCGACGTTCACCACGCCGGGTCCGGTTGAAGCGGTCACGGAGGGCGCTACAGGCGTACAGGAAGAACAGGTGACGTTGAATGGCACCGTGAATCCACACAGCTATGAAGCCAAGTATTATTTCCAATACGGTGAGACCAGCACCTACGGCATGGCAACTACCGAAGACAACACCGGAGCCGGGGCGACTCCACAACAGGAGAACTCCACCGTTACCGGTCTACAGCCAGGCTTGACGTATCATTACCGTATCGTTGCAATGGGCGGAGGCATTACCAGTTACGGCGCCGATCAGGCATTCGTCACTTACTCGGCCCCGTCGGAGGTAGTGGTCCCGGCCGAAAACGCCATCTTTGACTCTGTGGAGGGTCCAGATCACACTCTGAATGTGTTTGTTCGGCCTACCAACGGGGTGTGGCTTGGCCCGTATGAGCAGGCCGGCCCGGAAAGCACGTATTCGGCACCGTCGCAAACTGTGGAAACTAAGACCGGGTACCTGTACGAGTCTAACGAGGGTCCAAATCACACACTCAATGCGCTCGTCCGAGATCCGGCAGGTGTATGGCATGGTCCATATACGGTGGGAGGTGCGGAAAGCACCTACTCAGCGCCCTCGGAAGTCTTCGAATCCGCTGGGGACTTGTTTGATTCGACGGTGGGTCCGAGTCAGACGCTAAGAGCGCCTAACAGAAGGTAGGGTTCGTGGTGGGGCTGTCGAAGTCCTGCGTCATGGCGAAACCTTTGCTTCCTGATGGGTTGTGGGCTCGTATCGAGCCGCTTTTGCCGGTGCGTGAGCCGCAGGTCACGGGGCGTCCGCGGGTGCCTGACCGAGCGGCGATGACAGGGATCATCTTTGTTTTGAAAACGGGGATACCGTGGGAGGATCTTCCCCAAGAGATGGGCTGTGGGTCAGGGATGACGTGTTGGCGGCGACTGCATGAATGGAACGAAGCCGGCGTCTGGAGCCGGCTGCACCAAGTGCTGTTGGACGAGCTTCACGACGCCGACCAGCTTGACTGGTCAAGGGCAGTCGTTGATAGCTCGCATGTGCGGGCCAAAGGGGGGGCGAGCAAACCGGCCCCTCGCCAGTCGACCGCGCTCGCCTTGGCAGCAAGCACCATCTGATCGTCGATGGCAAAGGCACGCCGCTCGCGTTCACACTCACTGGTGGGCACCGCCACGACATCACGCAGCTGACCGAGCTGGTTGATCGTGTCCCGCCGACCGGCCGTCACGGCAAGTTCCGGCCACGACGCCTGTATGCCGACCGGGCGTATGACTCCAAACACCACCGCCGAGAGCTGCGCGAGCGCGGAATCACGCCCAAGATCGCCAAACGGAACAGCCAACACGGATCCGGGCTGGGACGCGACCGATGGGTCGTAGAGCGCACCATCTCCTGGCTACACGCCCACCGCTACCTCGCGCGCCGACACGCCCGCCGCGCCGACATCCACGAAGCCATGCTCACCCTCGCCTGCGCACGCATATGCCTCAAACAACTCCAACACTTTTGTTAGGCGCTCTAAGAGCGCCTAACAGAAGGTAGGGTTCGTGGTGGGGCTGTCGAAGTCCTGCGTCATGGCGAAACCTTTGCTTCCTGATGGGTTGTGGGCTCGTATCGAGCCGCTTTTGCCGGTGCGTGAGCCGCAGGTCACGGGGCGTCCGCGGGTGCCTGACCGAGCGGCGATGACAGGGATCATCTTTGTTTTGAAAACGGGGATACCGTGGGAGGATCTTCCCCAAGAGATGGGCTGTGGGTCAGGGATGACGTGTTGGCGGCGACTGCATGAATGGAACGAAGCCGGCGTCTGGAGCCGGCTGCACCAAGTGCTGTTGGACGAGCTTCACGACGCCGACCAGCTTGACTGGTCAAGGGCAGTCGTTGATAGCTCGCATGTGCGGGCCAAAGGGGGGGCGAGCAAACCGGCCCCTCGCCAGTCGACCGCGCTCGCCTTGGCAGCAAGCACCATCTGATCGTCGATGGCAAAGGCACGCCGCTCGCGTTCACACTCACTGGTGGGCACCGCCACGACATCACGCAGCTGACCGAGCTGGTTGATCGTGTCCCGCCGACCGGCCGTCACGGCAAGTTCCGGCCACGACGCCTGTATGCCGACCGGGCGTATGACTCCAAACACCACCGCCGAGAGCTGCGCGAGCGCGGAATCACGCCCAAGATCGCCAAACGGAACAGCCAACACGGATCCGGGCTGGGACGCGACCGATGGGTCGTAGAGCGCACCATCTCCTGGCTACACGCCCACCGCTACCTCGCGCGCCGACACGCCCGCCGCGCCGACATCCACGAAGCCATGCTCACCCTCGCCTGCGCACGCATATGCCTCAAACAACTCCAACACTTTTGTTAGGCGCTCTAAATGTGTTCGTTCGACCGACGAACGGGATTTGGCTTGGCCCCTACGCAGTGGGTGGAGCTGGAAGCGCGTACTAAACTCGACAAGACTGCTTTTGTGGACGTGTTATGGGTCGTACACGTGAGAGATTTCGTCGGGCGGCGGTATGGCGCGCAACGTGGGAACACCCAGATACATGCGCAACGCGGCTCTGTAGTCTGGATAGGAGCGCAGACCGGGAAGTAGCCCTGCGTCGATCGGGATCTCGATCACGGGATATCTCTCGTGCTCGCATACCAGCGAGAATTCGGCCTCTAAAAGGTCGTCGTCACGGGTTAGTTCAAGCAGTCTGCCGAATGTCCGGGGGAACACCTTGGGCGTTCCGTTGACGTCCCACGTTGACAAGCCCAGTAGGGACCGGCACTCCAGGTTGAAAAGCAGCGAACCCGCCCGCTGGATACGGGTGTCGCGCGTCCTGCGGTTGGCTCGCAGAACCACATCGGGGTTGCGCAGCGCAAAGCGGAGCATCTCCGACAGCGCTGCGGGCGAAGTCCGTTCGTAGTTGGCGTAGCACAGCAGCTTCCCCTCGCTTGCTTTCAGTCCGGCGCGTACCGCGGCTCCCCAACCGTGGGCGCTCACCACCGTGCGCACCCCGGGATGTGCCGAGGCAATCCGCTCGCATCCGGCACGCACGTCGCCGAGAGCATCGGGGACGAGCACGATCTCCCAGCGCTGGTCGAGGTCACCGAGCGCCTCTGCGTAGGCGTCAGCAGCCTCGCTCAGGGCGTCGGTCGGCGCTCCGCCGACCGGTAGCACCAGGGAGATGCCGACCGGTCGGCCACCGAGCGAGTCTTCGCCGGTGGGCACGTCGACGGATGGGCTCTTTGGTGGCATCTGGTCAGACTAGGAGTTCCTGGCGAAATGAGCGCTCACGTGCCGGACCGTCCGACGAATCCGAGGAATTCCAGGTGAGCGGCGGCGGGGCGAAGATCGGGCGGCGCGAGATGAATCGTCGCGGCAAAGCGCAGTTCCACACGCCTTGAGACAGAGGAGGCGTGAACCGGTATGCGCACGTTCAGCGCACCGGCCACGATCGGCTTCGAGAGCACGGTATGTCCGTCGACGAGCAGCTGCAGGTGCTTACCCGCACCGGCCGGCACCTCTCCCCGGACCACCAGATCGGCCGCTGGGCCGCCCGCGAGCACGGCATACGCATCCGCCCCCATCCAGCCGTCCTCATAGAGGCCGGAGTACTGGAGATTTGGGTTAGCGAGGTCGGATGGGAACCGCTGCAGCGCAGCCGGCGGGCGCAGCTGGGCGTACTGCTGCGCGCTCACCAGCGACACATCCCGGACATACGAGGTGAGGAAGCGTATGTCCAGCGGGATCGAGCGGCCGTATAGCGCTTGCAGGCCCGAGCGCGGGACCGCCGGCTCTCGTGGCGCAACACCCATGTCGAGTAGAACATAAGGCCGTCCCGCGATTGTCTGCGGGGTTAGGGGAGCCGAAAAGACGCGCGCCGAGCCGTGTCCCTCAAGTGGCAGCGGCGTCCGCGAGGCTCCCACCACGGCCGCCGCCGGGAGTTGGTTGGCGCCGTCGTGGTTGAGCGTGGTGGTGAGGTCGAGCTCCAGCCGCATCCCGGGCGAGGGCCCCAGCACCTCAAACAGCGCGTAGCGCCCGAATCCCGCCATCGTCTGTCCCGGAACGTAGGGGTCGGCCTGCAGTTGCGAGAAGCTGACCGCCTGCCGGTGAACGGGCAGGTAGAAGCTTTCCCCGAGATCCGACTGGGTGAAGGCAAGCAGGTTGTGGGCTGCGGAGCAGGGCATGTCGATCAGAGCAGGCATGGAAGCTGGTAGTGCCAGCCGGTTGAGGGTCAAGGTCTGGCCTGACGGGATCACGAGGCGACAGCGTCCGCTGGCCAAAGCGCTCGATGCAAGCGTGTCTTCCTTGAATTCGTCGGCACCGCCGGTATTCAGGTCGAACGAGCGTGTCCTCCATGGGTATAGGCGCGTCTCCTGCTCGATCTGCCGACGTCTGTAGCCCGATGTGTGGAGAGCATAGGCCGGAAAGAGTCCACCAAACAAATCTCTGCCGACGAAGTACAGTGGCCGCCCATAGGCGCGCGCTGCCTCCAGTTCGATGAGGAACGGGTTCTCGGTAACGGAGACTGTGGCGCCTGGATGTGAGGCGATCATTTGCGAAAAGGCCGGGAGAAGCTGGGCCGAGGACGCGCCGGGGACATCTACGGATTCTCGGCTCTCCTGCACATAGACCCGCTGCGTGGAGAGCTGGAGGATCACAAATACGGTGAGCGCGCCTGCAACCAGAGCCTGCGCCGCGCGCCGTTTCGCGCTCAAACACCATACGGCGATCGCCGCGGCGAGAAATGGCTGCATATACATAGTGATCTTGAATAAACCGAAGTCGCTGCCCCCCACAGCGAGGAGAGCGGCGAGTCCCGCGAGGACCACGAGTACCACAGCGGGGGGCGACGGCCGGCGCATACTGATCCCGCACCCCACCAGTGCGGCCAGCAGCAGCGCTGCCGCGCCTACGATTGAAATATCGAGCAGTGGCGCACCCGCGAGAGGCGGGAGAGTTTGCAAACCGAGCACACCCGGCAGAGCACTGGGAACGAAGATGAACCCAAAGAGCAGGGGCCGCGTGGCGCTGACGCCGTGATGGACCTGGTCAAGCAGGAAGCCGACCTCGCGAATCAAATAAGAATTGAGTAGAACGGCGGCGAGTGCGATAACAGGGATCCACAGGCGCGCCGCGGCACGCAGGCCCAATTCCCTTCGCAGTGCGACCACCACCAGATACAGGCCGTAGGCGGCGAGCAGCTCAGGAAGGATCTCGACATATACCAGGACGGTGGTGGTCGCCAAAAGCCCGATCGGCAATATCTCGGCAAGTGTCGCACCCGAGCCTCTGTGCAGCTCGATGCGCATGAGCAACGCGAGCAGCGCCAGGACTGCCGCAAGTCCCCATACCTGCGGCAGCAATTGCTGCATGACGGCAAAGGTTGACAGCGGAGATACCAGTGCCAGTGTCACCGCAATGAGCGCCGCCCACCAGTGTCGCGCCACAGTGAGCGCCAATGCCCCTGCGCCGCAGGCGGCGGTAAGGCTGAGCGCGAGATTGAGAGGCATGTAAACCGCGTAAGCCGTCCTCCCGGTCAGACGCGCCAACATTGCCAGTGTTATGACGCTTCCAGGACGCTGTCCCCACAGCAGGAAGGTAAGAGATGTCGTCACATAGTCCACACCCCGATTCAGTCCATCGACGTCCAATGGCGCCAGCAGTCCGTGGTGCATGATCTGCACCGCCTCCTGCACATAGCTGGACATGTCCTCGTTGCCGTTGGCCAGCCAGCGAAATCCGAGCGAGAACATTGGCCAGCCAGTGAGCAGAAGCCCGACGACGCACAATCCCAGCACCGGAACCACACCGGCCGCCACCCTCGGGCGGCGGATGGCCAGCACGACGACGGAGGCGACCAGCAACACCCCGGCAAGTGGCGCGGCGCCGCTGTCCACCGACAGGCCCGCATGGCTGAGGATGAAGGCGGGGATTACCGTCACGCCGCTTCCAAGCGCTGGCGCCGTCAGCGCGATGCGCAGCGAGCGAACGTTGGCGCGGACCAGTGCTAGGAAGGCGAGACCGATCAACCACCATGCGAGGAAGACTACGAGCGTGAAGAGCAGGGCTGTCACAGGCTCGGGCGGCTTAGCTCTCGCGGATCAGGATGCGCCAGGGGCCTGTTGACCCGCTGCCACCGGCGACCTGGCGCCAACCCATCGCCTGCGGCGCGGCGACCAGCTTTGCGATCGAGGGGTTGGCGAGCAGCACCGAATCGGCATAGATTACTGTGGCCTTTACCTGGTTGAGGACGGTGCGAATCGGCACACCGCGGGCGAGTTGAGCCTGGAGAGCAGGCCATTCCACCAAGGTGCAGTAGCGCGCATCCGTGGCAGCCAGATATGCACATACGTCGGGGTTGAGCTGCGAGACGACGAGCACGCTCGCTCGTTGCTGCAGCCGTCTCTGGATGACCGCAAGCCGCTCAATGGCATCGTGCATTGGCCGAGGCCCTGGATGGTAGTAGGGCGGTAGCACCAGCACAATGCTCAAGACAATCCCGCACGCACACAGGGATACATAGTGCGTCCAGCTCAGCCGCCGCACCAGCGCCCACACACACACACCGACAAGAGCCATCAGGCCGACGGTGAGACTGTACGTGTACTCTGGCCGGGGACGCTGTGTCAGCACTACATAGAACGTCGTGATGGCCGCTGCTCCGAGCACGATCACGGCCCATATCCGCGATGGGAGCCAATCGCGAAGCCAGAATTTGGAGTCGCGCCTGACCGCCAGCAGCCCCGCGATGACGAGCACGATGACTAGACTCGACAGAATGAGAGCGTAGGCCCTATGCGTCTCCACGGGAGGATAGTCGGGCTGGTCACCGGTCGACGTGGCGTTGAACAGCGACACCTGTAGGCCACTTGGCCACAACTCGAGGTTCCACTTCATAAATCCTGCTATCGCCCGGGGATTGGCGATCGTGGCGCGTACCAAGCTTGGCATTGGATATCCAAACGTCTGCTTCATGAGGGAGGAGCATTCGGAGAAGGGATTGCCTGTAAAGCGGCTAGGATGCCGCTGTTGGAAGTTGAAGGCATATACCTGACACATGTTTACATCCTGCTTGGAATCGAATACAGGTATCACCGCATTACCCTGGACATGCGAGCGCCAGTACATGCCGCTTGCCAGTAGACATACTATCGCCAATGGTATGCCGTAGGCGCGGAGGTACGTCGAGGCCGGGGTCGAACGTTTTCGCCTCTCCCGAATCTCGTGGACCACGATGGCTGCCGCGACTATGATTGTCGCGATGACTAGCTCGTTGCGAAGAAGCAGCGCAGAGCCGGCGAGAATGGCGAGCGCGATTCCGATGGAGACTCGCCCCGGGGAGCGCGCCACGATCAGAGTGGCGACTAGGATTGGAAGCACGCCAAAGAGGTGCACCTCGTAGAGGACGTTGTAGTTCACCGGCAGAATGGCCCACCAAGCCGCTATTAGCAACGCGACAGCCGGGTGCATCAGTCGGCGCATTAGCGCGAGCACGAGGATCGCCGCGGCGAGGATGATCGCAACGCGGTGGACCATTGCCGCCGTGTAGACGTTGTGCACGACCGCGAGGATCGTGCCCCAGAAGTCCGAGTACAGCGGCGACCACACGATGTCGTCGTGAAGGCCGTGTGCCCATCCGGCGGCGTCGATAAAGTAACTTGCCGTGTCGCCAGCCGTCAGGTCCTTGTACCGCCAGACATTCCAGATGACCCGAAGCTGCAGAGCGATAATTGCGCCATACGCAAACAGTGGATTGGCGACGATCGCCTCGCCTCGCCCTAACAGAGTCCGGGTCGGCCTACTCGCGGACCCAGGCGAAGGAGTTTGAATAATCGCGGGCAAGCGGCTCAAGCAGACCGCTCATGCTCGCTGGAGTACATATCGCCGTGTGATCGATCGCTAATGCTCATCTCGCGACCGCTGAGTGCATTTGTGGCGTCACGTTCCCGATCAAGGCGAACCGCTGGGCGCCGCAGTAGCGTCCACCGATTATGTCGGTAATCTGCACGAAAGCGCACTAGCACCCATAGCGTTTGTAGTCCATATTCCACGCTCTTGAGGAATGAGACACTGGATGCCTCAAGGAAGTACCGCGTTGGGATCGCGAGCTCGACCACGCGCGCCCCGCGGGCTACGATCTGGGCGAAGATCTCTTGGTCGAAGACAAAGGTGTCACTGTTGCGCAGGAACGGGATCGTGCGCAGGAAGTCGACCGAGAACGCGCGATAACCCGTGTGGTACTCCGAGAGCGATCGACGGAACGCGCGGTTCTCGATTGCCGTCAGCAGTCGATTGCCGACCCACTTCCAGCGGGGCATGCCGCCAATGATAGCCTTGTCGTCGAGTAGGCGTGAGCCGAGGACGATGTCTGCATGCCCGTCGGCGATGGGCTTCACCATCTCGGCTACAAGCGCCGGGTCGTACTGATGGTCGGCGTGCACCATGACGACGATATCGGCGCCATCCAAGGCAGCTCGCACGTAGCAGGTCTTTTGGTTTGCGCCATAACCTCGATTGGTGGGGTGCCGGATCACCTCAAACCCCTCACGCAGCGCGACTGTTGAGGTGTCGTCGGGACTGGCGTCGTCTACGAGCAATGCACGATCGGCTGCCTCCGCTGGAAGCGTGTGTGCAACTACGGGGATCGTGCTTGCCGCGTTGAAGGCGGGCAACACGACATGCACTTTTGGCTTGTCACCACGATCGTTGACGAGCTGCCGTGGTGGTTTAAGTGTCTGTACCATTGATGCAAGAACGACCCGCTCGTCGCCGAGCGACAACGAGAGAGACAAGCGTTCACCTAACCTCTTCGATGCTGCGCCACCCGGGAGCGCAAGACTGCCCACGCGCTCGGCCAACCCAGCGAGCCAATAGCCGACAGAGAACGAACGTACGAGCGGGACATCCGTTGCAATGACAAAGCCGCGTCCGGTGAGCAGTTCGAGCAGCGTTCGTCGGGGCACGAGGTAGGTGTGTGCTGGGACGAGTCCCCACCAGCGCCGGCCAGCGAGCCGTGCGGTGATCGATGAAGGATTGGGCGTTACTATGCAGAGCAGACCGTCCGGTGCGAGCAGGTCGCGACACTGCCCGATTGTCGCTACGGGGTTAGAGAGATGCTCGAACACGTCGATAAGTGTGATCACGTCAAAGCGCTCGCTGTCATCGAGCTCGCCGATTGTTTGCTCACGAACGTCGAGGTTGAGGACATCCTGAGCGAACCCGGCTGCTGCCGCCGACATCTCAAGACCGACGGTCTGATAACCACGCTTGCGGGCCTCGTCCAGTAGCAGGCCATGGCCGCAGCCGACATCGAGTAGTCGCCCCGCGGGGATATGCGCGCTAATCAGATCGAGCAAGCGCCCCGCCGTGCGGCGGCGTCCCGATTCCTCCTCGAGGTAGGCGTCGTCGCGCATCTCGCGATAAAGCCCGGCAAGGTCCGGCTGCTGAAGGAGCGCTGGCTGCTGGAGCGTTCCGCACTCGAGACAGCCGACGATGTCGGCGTGTGCCCCCAACGGATGGCTCGTGGGGGAGAGGTCGTCTGGAGTAGGCGCAGCTCCCGCTCCCGGATAGCGCAGCTGGAGTGGCCCGCCGCAGATTCCGCAATCTTCTAGTCGACTCGGCATCGGTGCAGTCTATTTGAACGCAAAGCCGGAACGACCACAGCGCATGACCCGTTCGGCTGGGCGCTACCATCCTCCCCCCGTGGAGCTATACGAACAGGATGCCGAGGTACGCCTGCTGGGCGTGCTGGTGTCCCGGCTCGACAATCGCACGCTGATCGACGTCGGCGCCGAGCGGGGCGCGATCGTCGAGGAGCTGCTGCGCGCCGGAGTGACGGAGGCGTATGCCCTGGAGGCCCACCCCGACAACGCCGCGGCGCTCCGCGCTCGCTTCGCGGACGACCGGCGGGTGACGGTCCACGAGTGCGCGGTCAGCGAGCGCGACGGCGTGGCGGAGCTCCACGTTTCGACTGATCGCGACGGCCAGCCGCTGTCCTACGGACACACGCTGCTGGAGCGAGCCGACACCGACGAGATCGGGTGGGCCCAGACGCTGACCGTGAAGCGACGGTCGCTGGCGTCACTGATCGACGCCCGCGAGATCCCGGCGCGCGTAGGCGTCCTCAAGATCGACACCGAGGGCCACGACCTGGCCGTGGTGCGTGGGATGGGCCCCCTGGGGGCCGACATCGTGATGGTGGAGCACTGGACAGACCTCCCTCACGGCCTGGGCCCCTGCCCGTGGAGCACCGAGGAGATGATCGCCGCAATGGAGGCGCGCGGCTTTGCGCACTTTGCGTTCATCGTCCATCGGGCGGAGTTCGTGACCCTCGGGTGGGATGACGGGGAGGTCGCGCCGGGGGCTATGGGTAACCTCGTCTTCCTCCACGACCGGGTCCTCCAACGCCTGCTGCCCGACGTGCTCGAGTGCGCCACCTGGCTGATGGAGAGGACGGTCCGTCTGGGCCGGTCCTTCATGGACGCGGCGAACGACCGCCTGGAGCTCATCAACCAGCTCCAGCGGGTCGCGGACGACCGCCTGGAGCTCATCGATTGGCTTGAGCGGACCGCGCAGGACCGCCTGGAGCTGGTCAACCAACTTGAGCGGGTCGCGCAGGACCGCCTGGGGCTCATCCACGAGCTCGAGGCGACCGCCGAGACGCGCATGCACGCGCTGGAGGCCGCCACCGCGCGGCTCCAGGCGCTGGAGGCCGAGCTTCGGGCGCTCAGGGCCAAGGGGGGGTAAGGGCCCGCGCAAAGTGGGTGGATGGCTGGGGCCACCCACCGGTCGGGCCGTGGACGGCGCAGACGTTCCCACCGGCGCTGCGGATTGGCGCGAAGTCAACCAGCCAGCAGCCGGCTGCCGGCCTCGAGGTGCTCGCGGAACCAGTCGACCGTCGCGCGCAGCCCGTCGGCGAACGATGTACGGGCCTGGAAGCCGATCTTCTCGGTAGCCCGCGTGGTGTCGAGCACACGGCGGGGCTGGCCGTCGGGCTTGGTGGCGTCCCAGTCGATCTCCCCCGCGAAGCCCGTGGCTTGGGCGATCAGCTCGACGAGCTCGCGGATCGTGATCTCGCTGCCGACCCCGATATTGACCGGCTCGGGGCTGTCGTAGCGTTCGGTCGCCAGCACGATCGCCTCGGCGCAGTCCTCGACGTAGAGGAACTCGCGCGACGCGCTGCCGGTGCCCCAGCAGACGATGCTCGGCTCGCCACCCAGGCGCGCCTCCTCGCACTTGCGGATCAGCGCCGGGATCACGTGGCTGGACGCGGATCGAAGTTGTCGCGCGGCCCGTAGAGGTTGGTCGGCATCAGGAAGATGCCGGGGAACCCGTACTGCTCGCGGTAGGCCGCGAGCATCACCAGCAGCGCCTTCTTGGCCACGCCGTAGGGGGCGTTGGTCTCCTCCGGGTAGCCGTTCCAGAGGCTGCCCTCGGAGAAGGGGACCGGGGTGAACTTGGGGTAGGAGCAGACCGTCCCCACTTGGACGAACTTCTCGACGCCCCTGCGCCGCGCCTCCTCGACCACGTGGAGGCCCATCGCCATGTTGGCGTACAAGAAGCGGCCGGGGTTGGCCCGGTTGGCGCCGATCCCGCCCACCTCGGCGGCCAGGTGGAGCACGACCTCGGGACGCGCGTCCGCGAACAGCTCGGCGACCGCCACCGCGTCGGTGAGGTCGCGCTCGGCCCGGCGCGGCACGACCACCTCGGCGGCTCCGCGCTCGCGCAGAAGTCGACAGACCGGCCCTCCGAGGAAGCCGGCGCCGCCCGTCACCAACACCCGCTTGCCGGCGAGGCTCAAGCCAGCGCGACGTTCGCCTGCGGACGGAGGCTGCATCGACTCGACTATACAGCCTCCCCTGTCCCACCAGCTCGGCCCTGTCTCCGTCCGCCGAGTCCAAACGCCGCGATCGTTCCACCAGAGCGCGGCGCGTGCCGACCCGATCTACCACTACAGTTCTGGGCGTGCAGCCCAGCGAGCAGAGCCACATCGCCGAGGTTCTGAGGGACTACCGCGAGCGCCTGGAGGCCGCGCGCAAGGAGCTCTGTCCGGACCTCGACGAGCGCGGCATCCCCGTTGACCCGACTGCCGCCCAGATGCTCGCGGTCGAGGCCCGGATGCTCGACGTCGAGAACGCGCTGGTGCACGACCTGGAGACTGTCGCGCGCGCCGCGCAGCATGAGCGCCGCGGACGACGTGATCCCGTCGAGCGCCTGCGGCAACTGACCGCCCCGCGGATCGGCAGGCTGCGCCACCATCCGCCCACGCCGCTGCTGGTCCCTACGTCCTACTTCACCGCCGAGCCGCCGCGCCCGGCGCCCACGATCTCGATCGTCACGCCCTCCTTCGGCCAGGGCGCCTTCATCGAGCGAACGCTCTACAGCGTCGTCAGCCAGAACTACCCCGCCATCGAGTACGTCGTACAGGACGGAGGCTCGACCGACGACACCGTCGACGTCCTGCGACGTTACGAGCGCGCGCTATCGCGCTGGGCCTCCGAGCCCGATGAGGGCCAGGGCGACGCGATCAACCGCGGCTTCGCGGACACGACTGGCGAGATCATGGCCTACCTGAACTCCGACGACCTGCTGCTGCCGGGGTCGCTGGCCCACGTTGCCAGCTACTTCGCGGCGCACCCGGAGGTCGATGTCGTATACGGCAACCGCGTGATGATCGACGAGCACGACCGCCAGGTCGGCATCTGGGTGCTGCCGCCCCACGACGACGCAGAGCTGGCATTGCTGGACTTCGTCCCCCAGGAGACGCTGTTCTGGCGGCGGCGCGCCTGGGAGGCCGCGGGCGGGCAGATCGACCCCAGTCTGAGTTTCGCGATCGACTGGGATCTGTTGCTGCGTCTGCGCGAGAGCGGCGCGCGCATGGTGCATCTGCCGCGCTTCCTCGGCGCGTTTCGTGTGCATGACGAGCAGAAGACGGCGATCTGGCTCGATCAGTGCCTGATCGAGTGCGACGCACTGCGGCTTCGGGTACACGGTCGAGCCATCTCCCACGACGAGGCGCTGGCCCGCGCCACCCCCTACCTTCACCGCCATGTCGCTTACCACACCTGGCACCGTCTGCTGGCGCGACTGCCGCGACATCGAAGCCCCGTGCGCACACTCCCATTGGAGCCATGGCTGCGGGCACCGCGGGAATCCAAGGCCGAGACCGCCGCCGTCGGCTGCTGACTCTCGACGCGGCCGTGGACCGGCGTCTGCCTCAGCTCGGCCAGCGGGTCTCGCGGTCCGCGGGTCTCGATCCCAGCCGCCGCAGCACCGCGAGGGTCTCGGCGTGGTGGGCCTGCTGCTGGTCCTGCAGCGTCCGCGCCACCTCGCGCAGGCGGGCGTCCAGGCGGGCGATGGCGCGGTGCAGCTCGATGTCGATGCCGCGCTGGTGGTCGATGTAGGCCGTCACCCAGTCCGCCACCGGGCGGTGCGCGCGCCAGCTGAGGTGTCCGCTGCGCCCGCCGCCCCAATCGATCCTCGGGGGCTCCCCGAGTTTGGCCGCGATCAGCTCGTCGTCGCGCGACGACGGCAGGTGCGCGAGGTTCAGCGAGCGCGCCCCCCCCGCCCGCAGGCGCTCGTGGATCAGCACCAGGCGTCGCCGCATCGCCGCGCCGGCGACCGCCGGGGAATGCTTCTCCAGCAGCTCCCGCCGCGCCGCGCGCCCGCGCTCGCGCGCCGCCTCCGGGTCCGCCGCGACGGCGCGCATCAGCTCCGCGGCCTGGTCGAGATCGGGCTCGGCCCAGCGCCCGTCGGCCGGATACGGGTGGGCGTCCTCGCCCACCCTCGCCCACTCCCAATCGACCAGGTAGGAGTTCGCGTCGTTCATAAACTCCAGCGTCCCCCCGTAGCGGGTCGCGATCACCGGCCTCTCCAGCAGCATCGCCTCGGCCGCCGTCAGGCCGAAGCCCTCCGAGCGGTGCAGTGAGACGTAGCAGTCGCAGTTGAAGATCATCGCGTTCTTCTCCGCCGCCGACACGTACGCGTCGATCAGCTCGACGTCCGCGTGCCCCGCCGCCGCCAGCACCACCCGCTCGTGCTCGTCCGGCCACGCCGCCGCGTTGATCGACTTCACCACCAGCTTCGCCCCCGCGCCCGGCTCGAAGGCCCGCCGGAACGCCTCGATCAGCCCCAGCGGGTTCTTGCGGGCCGCGACCGAGTGGTAGTCGTGCAGGTACAGGAACAGAAAGCCCTGCTCGGGCAGGCCGAGCTGGGCCCGCGTCCGCGGGGCGACTTCGGGCTCGAGCACCGGCAGCGTCATCGCCACCACCGGCACCGGCGCCGCCGGGGCGATCGCGTCGTAGATGTGCCGCGAGCCCACCCACACCTCGTCCAGGTACTCGTACGCCGCGCTCCAGCTCGCCGGCGGCTCGCCGACCTCCCACCACCACAGCGCGATCGTGTAGCGCCCTGAGAAGAACGACCGGCCCGCTTCGCGGGCGAACACCGGGACCCCGTCGCCGTTGATGCACACGATGTTGATCGGGTACGCCGCCTCGTCCGGGCCGCTGAACGCGAACTGCGCCCCGCGGCGGCTGGAGGGCATCAGGTTGCCCTGGATCGGCAGCGCCGGGACGCCCGCCGCGTCCAGGCCCGCGATCAGCAGGCGCGCCGCCTCGCCCACCCCGAGCTCCGCCGTGAAGAAGCCCGCCACGTTGACCCCCCAGCGCGGCTCGCCTTCGTGGACGTGGGGGTTGGAGTCGCGCAGCGCCGTCTCCGGGGTCGGCGGCAGCAGCTCCGCCACCAGGCCCTCCTGCTCGTGTCCGTGCACGCACAGCCAGCCCGCCAGGCCCGCCCCGTCGGGCCCGTCGAGGTGGGTGTAGCTGCTCCGCAGGTCCGCCCGCGCCTCCCAGATCGCGAGGTGCAGGCGCGTCAGGCCCGCCGCCCTCCCGCGCTCCGCGGGCCGGTTGAGGTACTCGTACAGCTCCCCCCGACCCGCCTGCGTGAACGGCGAGCGCGTCACCGCCCCCTCCGCGAGCGCCGCCACCAGCTCCGCGCGGATCGTCGCCGTCAGCCGCAGGCCGTCCGCCAGCCGCGCAAACGGCGCCGGCCGCTCGGCGTCCGCCTCCAAGCCCGCCGCCAGCAGCTCCCGGGCGTGGCGCTCCACCACTCCCGCCAGCGCCGGCGCCGAGCTGAGCCGCACGCGGTCACTGCCGTCGAACAGCGCCGCCGGGTCGCGCGGATCGAGCGCGCCGAGGTCCAGCGTCCGCGCCGGGCGCCCGTCCACCCGCAGCTCCGCCTCGGCATCCACGCCGCCGAGGCGCTGCTCCAGCGTCCACTGGTCCAGGCCGTAGCCCGCGTCGCGCAGCACCCCCACCTCGTCGGACAGCGCCGGCGCGCGCTCCAGCCACGCCCGCACCGCCTCCGCGCCGTCGTCGCCGACGTCCGCGAACCAGCGCGGCCACGCCGCCAGCAGCCCGCCCGCCTGCGCCTCGGCGCGCAGGCCGAGTAGCTCGCGGCTGAAGGCCCCGCGGGCGCCCTCCCCGGTGAACGCCGCCGCCGGCGCCGACGGGTCCGGCCCGGCGCGCGCCACCAGCACGATCGGGTGGGCCACCAGCAGCTCCGCCAGCTCGTCCAGCGGCCCGAGCACCCGTTGACCGGGGCCGATATAGAGCAGCGCCTGCGTCCCGTTCTCGAACACCCTGCGGGCCAGGTGGGGCAGCAGCGCCAGCGCCAGCGCCCCCGGCGGGTTCGCCGCCGCCAGCAGGCCGGCCTGGTCCTCGTCGAGGATGTCCCTCGGACGGAGAACGTGGGCGTCCTGGAGGTCGTCCCGGTCGCGCCCGCCCCCGCCGTGCCCGGGGCGGGCTGGCTCGAGGACAGGAGCTCGCCCGCTCCCGAGTCCCAGCCCGCCGGCGTCCTGCGGCCCGGGGTCCAGCAGCAGAACCGTCAGCCGTGCGTCCGAGTTGTGCTCGCGCAGCGTGCCCGCCATCACGCGCGCCCGCGCAAGCCCGCGCCGGCTCACGATCGTGCAGGCATCCACGGCGGCGATTGTATGCCCAGCACACGAGGGCGAGGTACTTCCGGCGGGCGTCAGGTCCATAGCGCCTGGATCGGGGTCGCCCAGGTGCGTTCGCCGAGTGGGACCGTCTGGCGGGTGGTGCACAGCACGAGGCCCGCGACGAATCTCTCTTTTGCGAGGGCTCGAAACCGGCTCATCCCGCGCAGATCTGCACGTCTGATCGTCGCCCCGGCCTTGATCTCGATCGCGATCACCCTCCCCGCGCGGTTCTCGAGGACGATGTCGACCTCCTCTCCGTGCTGGCTGCGCCAGTGGCGCATCGAGGGTCCGACCTCGGTGTGGGGCAGCAGGCGCTCGAGCTCCATCGCCACGAAGGACTCGTACACTCGTCCGCTGATCGCATCGTCGCCCGCGATGCGTGCCGCGTCGGCGTCCAGCAGGTGTGCCAGCAGGCTCGCATCCTCCATGAACAGGCGCGGCGCCCGCACGGCGCGCGCGGCGGTGCCGGGGGTCCACGCGGGCACGCTGACGACGAGGTGCAGAAGCTCGAGCAGCCGGACGTAGGTCCGGACGGTCTTCTCGTCGATCGCGAGCATCTGCGCGATCGGACGCAGCGACACCAGCGAGCCCGAGCCGGCCGCGAGATGGCGCAGCAGCACGGGGAGAAGGTCCGGGCGCCGGACGTCGACCAGGTCGGGCACGTCGCGTGCGACGAGCGCGGCGAGGTAGTCATCCAGCCACGCGCGACGGCGGCGCGGAGAGCGTGTGAGCACCGCCGGGAAGCCACCGGTGACGATGCGCTGTACGTACGCGGCTCTGCCGACGTCCGTCGACTCCACATAGGGCGCGGCGGCGCCTTCCCAGAGCTCGTCCAGCCACCGCGGCACGGCTGTGTGCGCGATCTCTGCCTGTGTGAACGGACGCAGCGGGACGCGCTCAACACGTCCCGCCAGCGAGTCGCCGATCCTGGGCGCGAGCAGCAGGTTGGCCGATCCGCTGACGAGGAAGCGCCCGGGACGCGGGTCTCGATCGACCTCGCTCTTCAACGCAAGGACGAGATCGGGTGCGCGCTGCAACTCGTCGATGAACGCCGCCTCCCCCAGCCCCGCCACGAAGCCCGTCGGATCGGCGGCCGCGGACCGCTGCGTCATCGGGTCGTCCAGTGTCACGATCCGCATTCCGCGAGTCGAGGCGATCCGCGTGCATAGCGTCGACTTGCCAGCCTGCCGTGGACCCTCGACGGTGACGATCCGCGTGTCGGCAAGCGCCTCGGTGACGCGCGCGGCGGCGTGACGTGGGATCTCCGAGGTCGACACGGCACCTCAGTTTAGCGGGCAATCAGGAACTGGATAACGGGCAATCCGGAATTGATCTACGGGCAATCCGGAGCTTTAGTCTCGGCTTCCGTCGTCCCCGAGCCGGCTCAGCGACATCCTTCCCAAGAACAGCGTGAGGTCGGCCCAGTCCGCCTGCTCGGGTCAGCGGTGTTTGGTCTTCGTCGGTGCGGCGATCGCCCGCAGCCACCTCGCGCGCTGTGTGACCACCTCCTCGACCAGCCCCAGCACATCCGTGTCCCAGCCGTCGCTTGCCAGTGCGTCGCGAGCCTCGGCGGCTGCGGCCGGTGCACGCTCGGCCAGCGCGCGCAGCCGGCGTCGGGAGGGTGCGGCTCCGAGGCCGGCGTCGGCGAGGAGCCCGTCGAGGTGGCGCGCGCGGATGTAGTCGGGGCGGTACTCGCCGCCGACGCTCATCGCCAGCTTGCGCGACATCGGCCGCACCTTGCGGTAGGCCACCGTGCAGACCACGTCGTACGCCGCCGCCAGCGTCGCGCGGTCGCTGTCGGGTATGTAGAGCAGCGAGTAGTTCTTGGCATGCGCGTCGTGGTTGCCCACGAGGAAGCTCAGCGCGAGGTGGTCGAGCAGGCGCGGCGCCTCGCGCGCCGGGACCGCCACCGCGCGGCGCAGCAGCGCGAAGCAGTCGGCCAGTCCCGGGCCGCCCTCGGCCTCGTACTTGCGGTCGCCGGCGACGCCCAGCGCCTGGCAGAAGTCCTCCTGGTGGAGTCGTTCGGTGTCCCCGCCGGCCGTGGTACGGCGGTCGTAGCGGGTCACCAGCAGGTACTCTCGCCCTGCTGCCCGGCGGGGGTGCGCCTCCACCGTCGGGATGCCAAGCCGCCGCCCGATCTCCAGGCACAGCGCCTCGTTGGCCACCGTGTCCGGCAGTCGCTCGATCGGGGCCTTGAGGATGTGCGTGGAGGGGACGCGCCCTTCGGTCAGCCCCACCCGGCCGTCCTCGCCCACCACCACCGGCAGCTTGTCCTGGACACCCGCCAGCGACAGTCGATACTCGCCCTCCTCATCGACGTGCATCGGGCGCGAGGGCAATTCCGCGATCAGCTGCGCCAGCTCGGCGTCGGCCAGCCACCGCACCCGATCCGCGGGGGGGCGCTCGGGCAGCGGCTCTCCCGGGCGCAGCAGGCTCACCGCGCCCGCCATGTCGCCGCCCAGCCTCTCCAGCAGGCCGAAGTCGTTGCCCGTGCTCACCCCCAGTTGGCGCGCCAAGAGCTCGCGGGGCGGCCCCTCGGGCAGCAGCCCTCCGAAGAAGGCCTCCACCTGTGCGGTGGCGAGATTGCCGTCAAGGGGCAGCGATTGCGACAGCGGGGGCCTGCGCTCCGCGACCCAGATGGAGTCGTAGGCGAAGCCCATACCGCCCGGGGCGTCGGTGAGCGTCCCGGCGCGACGGTTAAAGCAGACGACCTCAAGCGTCCGGCCGGTCAAGCGGATCCTCCAGGACTAGACGGACTCCGAGCGCAGCGGCCACGCGCAGGGTCTCCGCCAGGCGCGCCGTCGCCTTCCCGCGCTCCAGCTCGCTGACGAAGCGGATCCCAACCCCGGCCGTCAGGGCGACGTCCTCCAGGCGCAGACCTCTAGCCCTGCGTGCACCGCGCAGGGCCGAGCCGAGGTCGGAGGTGGTGTGGATAACAGAGCCCATTTTACCGATCAGGATAATAACACCACGACAGAGCAATTTCGGGCAGTTTCTCCCGATCGGGATGTTTATCGGCGCTGGGGCTGATTGGAGTAGTCGTTGTACCGATCGGTGCATGGGTTAGGGGAGGTACGGCGGCTGATACGTTCCGTCCATGAGGGGCTCGGCGAGCACTCGATGGCTGCGGCGCCTGGCGGCGCCGGGCGGCCCCTCCGCGTCCGCCGAGCCCGCGGCGCCGGCACCCGAGGCCGCCCAGAGCGCCAATGGGGGCGCCGGCGACGGTTTGCCCGCGGCCCTCGCCCTGCAGCCCGGCGCGCCGGCGCGCTTCGCCAGGGAGCTCGCGCCGGTGCAGCCGACGGCCGGCGAGCAGGCCGTCAGCCGCCTGCTCTACGAGCGGCTCTCCGCGGCAGACGTCCAGGAGGTCGAGGCCGCGATCGCCGGCGATCCGCAGCTGCAGGCGTACTACGGCGGCGCCGACAGCCGCCACCAGGTCTTCCTCGCGCTCTGCTTCGGCGTCTGGCTGGGCATCCCCGCGGTGCTCGACAAGGTCGGCCTCGGCGCCGAGCAGCCGCCGGAGGACGTCCACGCGATGGCGCGCGGGCCGCTCGCCGCCGCCGGCGGCCTGTACGAGGCCGACATGGTCGCCGAGGCGCTCGCGAGTGTCGGCGTCGACATCGCGTCGGCCTCCGCCGCGCTGGACTTCGGCTGCTCGTCGGGGCGCGTCGTGCGGGTCCTGTCCGCCGCCTACCCCGATGTCCGCTGGCACGGCTGCGACCCCAACGCCCCCGCGATCGCCTGGGCCCAGCAGGCCTACCCGCGGGTCAACCTGTTCGTCAGCGGCGACGAGCCGCCGCTGCCGCTGCCCGACGGCTCGTTGGACCTCGCCTGCGCGATCTCGATCTGGTCGCACTTCGCCCCCGAGCTCGGGCTGCGCTGGTTTGAGGAGATGCGCCGCCTGCTCCGGCCCGGCGGCCACCTCGTCGCCACCACCCACGGCTTCACCTCGGTCGACTTCTACGTCAAGCACAGCCAGCGCACCCCCGAGCAGTCCGACGAGATCGTCGGCGCGCTGTACCGCAGCGGCTGGTGGTACGCCCAGGAGTTCGGCGCCACCGGCGACTGGGGCGTCGTCAACCCGGGATGGGGCACCGCCTTCCTGTCGCCCGAGTGGCTGCTCGCGCAACTTTGCCCGCGCTGGCGCGTCCTTCAGTTTGCACCCGGCCGCAACCAGGACAACCAGGATGTCTACGTGCTGCAGCGCGTCTGACCGAGCCCTCCCCAGGCGGGTGGTGGCCAAGCCCGCGGTTGCTAGCGTTCACTGACCTTTGTCGACCACCATCACAAGACCGGCGCCCCCGATTGCGGCAGGCGGACAGGCATCCCCCGCGGCGGTCTCCGTCGCCGGCGTCAGCAAGACCTTCCGCCTGCCCCACCAGCAGTACTCGACACTCAAGGAGCGCGCGCTGCACCCGCTGCGCCGCACCACCTACGATGAGCTGCACGCCGTCCAGGACGTGACGCTCGAGATCGCCCAGGGCGAATTCTTCGGGATCGTCGGGCGCAACGGCAGCGGCAAGAGCACGCTGCTGAAGTGCATCGCCGGGATCTACCGCGTCGACACCGGCCGGATCTCGGTCGCCGGGCGCCTCTCGCCGTTCATCGAGCTCGGCGTCGGCTTCAACCCCGACCTGAACGCCCGCGACAACGTCGTCATCAACGCGATCATGCTCGGGCTCAGCCGCCGCCAGGCGATGAGGCGCTTCGAGCACGTCGTCGCCTTCGCCGAACTCGAGGGCTTCATGGACCTCAGACTCAAGAACTATTCCTCCGGGATGATGGTGCGGCTCGCGTTCGCCACCGCGATCCAGGTCGACGCCGAGATCCTGCTGATCGACGAGGTGCTCGCCGTCGGCGACGCCGCCTTTCAGCAGAAGTGCTTCGAGGAGTTCTTCCGGCTCAAGCGCGAAGGGAGGACGATCGTGTTCGTCTCCCACGACATGTACTCCGTCGAGCGCTTCTGTGATCGCGCGATGCTGATGGAGCGCGGGCACATGACCAAGATCGGCGAACCGCGCACGATCGGACGCGCCTACCACGAGCTCAACTTCGGCCAGCTCGCGCACGACGCGCCTCCCGAGAGCCAGACCGCGAACGGCACCGTGATCGCCGACGCCTGGTTTGAGAAGCCCGGCGGTGAGCGCGTCACCAGCGCCAGCCAGGAGGACAGCCTGAGCATGTGCTTCGAGACGCGGCTCGGCGAGGACCTCGCCGAGCCCGTGTTCGCGGTGACGCTGCGCACCGAGCTCGGGCACACGATCATCGTCGCGCGCTCAGACCAGCACGGCCGCGCCAGCGGCTCCTTCAAGGCCGGCGAGACCGTCGTCGCCAGGTTCGCGATCCCCAACTGGCTGACGCCCAGCCGCTACCTGCTGACGCCCTCGCTGGCGCGCGCCGGCACCGGCGAGGACGCGCTGGCGCTGGTGGCCGACATGTCCTCGATCGTCGTCCACGGCAGCGCCAGCGGAGGCATCCTCGAGCTGCCCGTCGACGTCAGCTTGGAGCGGCTGTGAGCGCGTTCTCAGAGATCGGCCTCCCCGCCCCCCAGCCCTCGCCGGCGAGCCCGCCGCCGGCGAGCCACCGCGTATACGGGCCCTCGGCGCTGGGAGGGGGCGCCCAGCGCTTCTGGTCGCTGACCTTCATGCTCGCCCGCACCGAATTCAAGCTGCGCTTCTTCGGCTCGGTGTTCGGCTACCTGTGGACGCTGGTCCGCCCGCTGCTGTTCTTCGGGGTCCTGCTGTTCGTGTTCACCGTGCTGTTCAACCCCAAAGGCAGTCAGATCCCCCACTACCCCGAGTACCTGCTCGAGTCGATCATCCTGTTCACCTTCTTTCAGGAAACCACCTCGGGCTCGGTGCCCAGCCTCGTCGGCCGCGAGAACCTGCTGCGTAAGGTCCGCTTCCCGCGCCTCGTGGTCCCGCTGTCGGTCGCGCTGTTCTGCTTCTTCAACCTCTGCATGAACCTGATCGTCGTGTTCGTCTTCATTATCGCCAGCGGCGTCGAGCCCCGCTGGAGCTGGCTGGAGCTGCCGCCGCTGATCGCGCTGCTCGTGACGATCTCGGCGGGCGTCGGGATGCTGCTGTCGGCGCTGTACGTCCGCTTTCGCGACATCCAGCCGATCTGGGAAGTGCTCGCGCAGATCCTGTTCTACGCCACCCCGATCCTCTACACCGTCCAGACCGTCGCCGACCACCACCTGTTCGGGATCCCGTTCTCGCGGATCCTCGTAATCAACCCGCTCGGCGCGATCCTCACACAGACGCGCAAGGCCCTGCTGCAGCCGAGCGCGCCCTCGGCCGCCGCCGCGATCGGCGGCTATGGGCGCCTGCTGATCCCGCTCGGCATCATCTTCGGGCTGTTCGCGCTCGGGCTGTGGTACTTCAACCGCGAGGCCCCCCTGATCTCCGAGAAGCTGTAGCGATGAGCACCGAGACATCCAGCGAGCAGCAGCTCCAGCACGAGATCGAGCGCCTGCACGCCCGCCTCGCCGAGCTGGAGTCCGAGCTCGTCGAGGTCCAGGCCCGCGCCAACGACGCCGTCGGCCACTGGCAGGAGCGCGCCTACTGGCTGGAGCGCTGGCACCTCGACCTCAACGCCGCGATGCGCCGCCCTGGCGCGACCGAGCTGCTCGGCGGACTGCGCGCCGTGCGCGGGGTCTGGTGGCGCCTGAAGCGGCTCAAGCGCAGGCTGCTCGGACCGTGAGCGAGGGCGCCGCGGCGGGCGGGAGCCGCGCCGAGACGGAGGAGGGTGCGACCGAGACGGTTCGGGGCCCAGCCGGAATGGGTGCGCTCGCGGGACGCCCGCGCGTCTCTGTCGTGATCCCCGTCAAGGACGGGGAGCGCTATCTGCCCGAGCTGCTGGAGGCCCTCGCCCGCGAGAGGGTCGACGAGGTGCTCGCGATCGACTCCGGCTCGCGCGACCGCTCGCGCGAGATCGTCCGCGCAGCGGGCGTGCAGCTCCTGGAGATCGACCCCGCGGAGTTCGGCCACGGGCGCACCCGCAACCTCGGCGCGCAGCGCACCACCGGCGAGCTGATCTGCTTTCTCACCCAGGACGCCACGCCCTGCCCCGGCTGGCTCGCCGCCTACCGCGAGGCCTTCGCGCTGGACGAGCGCGTCGGCGCCGCCTACGGGCCGCACCTCCCGCGGCCCGACACCAGCCCGATGATCGCCCGCGAGCTCACCGAGTTCTTCGCCACATTCGAGGCGCGGCCGGGCCATCCAATCGTCCAGCGCAGCGGCGACCCCACGTTCCTGTCCAACGTCAACGCCTGCTACGCCCGCGCCTGCTGGGAGCAGATCGGCTTCCGCGACGTCGCCTACGCCGAGGACCAGGCCTTCGGCGCCGACCTCCTCGCCGCCGGCTGGGCCAAGGTCTACCACCCCGCCGCCGCCGTCCTCCACGCCCACGACTACGGGCCCCTCGAGTTCATGCGCCGCTACTTCGACGAGTACCGCGGCCTGCGCGAGAGCGCCGGGCACGTCGAGCCCTTCGCGCCCGCCGCCGCGCTGCGCCACACCGCCCAGCAGGTCGCCGCCGACCGGCGCTGGCTGGTCCAGCGCGACGTCGCCGGCGCCCAGCTCGCCCGCTGGACCGCCCGCTCCGCCGTCCACCACGGCGGCCGCCGCGTCTTCTCCGCGCTCGGCTCCCGCGCCGAGCGCATCCCCGCCGCTGCGCCGCCGCCTCTCGCTGGAGGGCCGCTCAGAGGTCGCCCGCGACGGAGACGCCCGCGCAGGGGCCGCCGCGCCTCCCGGCGCCCACGCCTCGGCGGACTCCCGACTCCGGAATGGCCTCCCCCCGACTTCTCAGAGACCGCTCCGCCCACCACGCCCGGGACGCCGCCAGGCGTCCCCCCATCCCTTCCCCCCACCAAGCACATCGGGCAGATGCTGCCCCACGACGACTACGAGCCCATCACCCGGGTCTGGCGCGATGGCCCCGCGCCGCTGCGCGACCCCGTGCCCGGGATGGCCGACCGCGAGCGCCTGCGCCTCGCGCTCGTGATCCCCCCGTTCGGCCGCGGCAGCGGCGGGCACAACACGCTGTTTCAGATCTTCTCGCGCCTGGAGCGCCGTGGGCACGCCTGCAGCGTCTGGCTCGTCGACTATCACAACCAGATGCGCGACGTCTGGCCCGGCGTCCTGCGCCACGACATCAACGAGTTCTTCGCTCCGATCCGGGGCCCCGTCTACAAGGGCCTGCACGCCTGGCAGGGCGCCGACGTCGCGATCGCCACCGGCTGGCAGACCGTCCACGCGACGCTCGGCCTCGACGACTGCCGCGCCCGCGCCTACCTCGTCAACGACCACGAGCCCGAGTTCTTCTCGACCTCCACCGAGCGCGTCCTCGCGCAGGACACCTACCGCCACGGCCTCCACTGCATCGCCGCCAGCCCCTGGCTGCGCGATCTTCTGATCGAGCGCTACCGCGCCAGCGCCGACGCCTTCCAGCTCGGCGTCGACCACGACGCCTACCGCCCGCTGCCCATCCCGCGCGAGCCCGCCACCGTGATCTACTACGCCCGCCACGCCACCACCCGCCGCGCCGTCCCCGTCGGCCTGATGGCGCTCACCGAGCTGCACCGCCGCCGCCCCGACGTCCGGATCGTGCTGTTCGGCACCGACAACCCGCTGCACGCCGCCTTCCCCTACGAGCACCAGGGTGTCCTCACCCCCGCCCAGCTCCCCGCGCTGTACTCGCAGGCCACCGTCGGGCTGTGCCTCTCGCTGACCAACTTTTCGCTGATGCCCAAGGAGATGCTCGCCTGCGGCCTCCCCTGCGTCGAGCTCGCCGGCGTCTCCGCCGAGTCGATCTTCGGCGCGCACGGCCCGCTCGACCTCGCCCCCCTGGATCCCCAGCGGATCGCCGACGCCCTGGAGCGCCTGCTCGGTGATCGCGCCCTCTGGGAGCACCGCTCGCGCGAGGGCATCGAGTTCGTCGCCTCCCACACCTGGGAGCACGCCACCGACGAGGTCGAAGCCGGGTTGCGCCACGCCCTGCGCGAGCGCGAAGTCGCGGCCGCGACCCCCGTGTGAGCCGCCGGCCGAGCCCGCGGCCAGCCCGGGTATGCCTCGGGTCCCCGCCGCCCGCCCGACGCCGCTCAGACCCGACGGCCGCTCAGGACCCCACGACCTCCACCCAGTCCAGCGGCCGCCCGCACAGCGTCCGCCACGCGCCCGGGGCCACCGTCCGCACCGTCTCGTCCTGCGCCGCCCCCGCCGGTTCGAGCACGATCCCGTCGACCAGCGCCCCCGCGTTGTCGCCCGGGCCCACGCCGCCCCCGTCGCGCAGCAGCGCGATCGTGTGGTGCCCCGCGGTGAGCTGCAGGTTCGCCACGTTGACCATCGTCCCGTCGTCCCCGGACTGCCGGGACGGAGCCCCCACCTGGCGCCCGTCGACGAACACGTGCAGCGGGCGGTCCACGTAGGCCCCCAGCCACAGGTCATAGCGTCCCGCCGTCCGGATCTGAAAGCCCGTTTCGATGCGTCCCGGCGCCGTGAAGATCAGCTGCGGGCGGCCGTGGAGATCAGTCACCGACAGCATCAGAGCCGAGTGGCTCGCCGTCGCCAGGCTCGCCGTCACGTTCAGCGGCCGCGCCGCGTAGGCCAGCCGATCTCCTCCCCGCTGTGCCCGGGCCGCCAGTCCGCGCACCACCGCGCAGCGCGGGACCGCCGAGGCCTCGTAGGCCACCGTCGCGCCGAGCGGCACGTGCACCAGCGGCGCCGCGCCGCTGCGCCGCCAGACCGTGTAGTAGGGGCCCTTCCACACCAGCGCGTAGTTCGACGGCGGCCGGCTCCACGCCGGCGAGCGGCGCATCACGATCAGCTTAAAGCGCTCCACGCTGGACAGGCCCAGTTCGTCGATGTCGTAGCTGCGCCCATACAGCCGTGGCACCCCCGCGGCGTAGTGGAAGGTCCCCGCGTACGCGATCCCGGGGCTGTCCACCCGCATGTCGCGCAGCAGGTACAGCGAGTATTCGTCGAAGTCCGTCGCCAGCGTCGGGCCCTCGCCCGCGAACCGCACGCCGATCGCGCGCAGTTCGGTGTAGCGCTGCGTCGGCGCCATGTTCGTCCCGTGGTAGGCCAGCGCGTCGGACGCCAGCACCCCGAACGCGATCGCCGCCGCCAGCAGCACCCCCTCCAGCGTCCTGGTCCCGAGCAGCCCAAAGGCCCCCACGAGCGCCGTGAACATCATCACCGGCGACAGCAGCACCAGCAGCTTCGCGTCGGTCCACTCCGTCCCCCGGTGCGTCAGGAACGCCCACACCGCGAACGAGATCCCCACGAACGCCAGCGTGCTCCACGCCCGGCGGCGCCCCAGCCAGATCAACCCCAGCACGATCGCCACCCCCACCACCCCGATCAGCACGTACGTCTCGTCGAAGTACTTCGGGTCCACCCGATGTGATTCCCCCAGCCAGATCCCGAGGCTCTGCACGAACTTCAGCGGACGCAGCAGGTTCCCGGGATCGTTCACCGCCGCCGGATTCGACGACGACACCGATTCGGCCAGGCTCAGGCTCTGCGACAGCGGCCCGATCGTGGGCAGCGCCAGCAGCGCCACCGCGATCGCCAGCGCCGCGCCGACCGCCGGCAGGCGCCGCAGCGATCTGCGCGGGGCGGACGGGGCGGGCGGGATCCCGAACATCACCACCAGCAGCCCCCCCGCGAACAGCACCACCCACGGCGACGCCGCGATTCCGATCGCCCCCAGCGCCGCCGCCGCCGCGACCGCGAACGGCAGCAGCGAGCGCAGCGTGAACCGCTCGCCCGCGTCCGCCGCCACCACCAGCAGCGCCCCCATCAGGATCAGCATCGGCAGTGCCGTGAGCTCCTTGATCGAGCCCATCAGCGCGTAGGAGTACAGCAGCGCCGGCGTCGCCGCGAGCGTCCCCGTCACCGCCGCCGCCCAGCGCGGCAGGCCCAGACGCGCCGCGAGGAAGTACAGCGACAGCGCCACCAGGCTCAGCTCCACCGCCTGAAACGGGTTGTAGAGCCACAGCAGGTCCTGGCCCGAAAGCCACCCCACCGACGCCAGCACCGTGTGCCCGCCCGACGGGTAGCCGTGGCCGAAGTAGTTGACCAGCGTCGTCCCGTACCCCGCGATCGAGCCCGGGAAATGGTTGCCATGGTGCAGCAGCCACTCCGCCCCCGCGAGCTGGATCGCGCCGGTCGTGTCCAGCAGGTAGCCCGGGAACGTCAGCCGCCCCGCCGCGATCACCGGGCCTGTCACCAGCACGTAGGCCGCGATCGCCGCCAGCGCCCCCCACCACCATCCCGCCCGCCGCGCCCGCCAGCGCTCCGCGAGCTCGCCCCGCGCGAGCCCGAAGCCGAGCAGCGCCAGCGCCGCCAGCACCCACGGCGTCAGCGGCGCCGTCGCTTCAGCGCGGGTCGTGAACTGGGAGACCACCACCAGCAGCCCGAAGCCCACCGGCAGCAGCAGCGGGGCCGCCAGACGCACGCCCGCCAGCCGCCCGACCAGCAGCCCCCCGCCCAGGCACAGCACCCACAGCAGCAGCGGGAACAGGACGACGACGCCGAGGAAGCTCACGCGAAGCCGGCTGCTACCGGGGCCGCTCGCGCCGGCGCAGCCCGAGGATGCTCAGCAAAAACGACGAGAAGAAGACCTGCACGCCCACCACGATCAGCGTCGCCGCGAAGATCGCCAGTTGCTCGTATGCCAGCTCCCCGAAGCCCGCCGAGATCCAGTCGCCGAGGATCACGCCGCCCATCGCCACGCCCAGCAACACGATCCCGCCGCCCAGCGCCAAACCGTGCTCCAGGCGAAAGCGCGCCCGCATCCGATCGAACCACGGGTCGCGCTCGCCCATGAAGTACGTCCCGTACGCGTGCGCGCACAGCCCCAGCGTCAGCACCTGGGTCCCGAGGATCGTCAGCAGCGAGCCCCCGATCAGCGCGTGCAGCCCCCACGCGCGCCCGAGGAAGCTGAAGCCCGCCGCGATCACCGACATCACCAGCAGCCCCAGGCCCGCCAGCAGCGCGCCCGGGACGATGAACAGGTGCGTCGGGCTGTGCACCAGCAGAAAGCGCAGATGGCGCCAGCCGTCGCGGAAGCTCGACAGCTTGCTCTCGCCGCCGCGCGGGTGGTATTCGATCGGGAACTCCGCGATCCGCAGGTTCTCCTTCGCCGCCCGGATCACCATCTCCGACGCGAACTCCATCCCCGTCGTCCGCAGGTCCAGCTGCTCCAGCACCTCGCGCCGCAGCGCCCGCATCCCGCAGTGCGCGTCCTTGATGCCGGTGTCGAAGAACAGGTTCAGCAGCCCCGTCAGCACCGGGTTGCCGACGTACCGGTGCAGCCACGGCATCGCCCCCGGCTGGATGTTGTCCATCCGGTCGCCGATCACCATCTCCGCCCCGTCCTCCAGCGCCGCCACGAAGCGCGGGATCTCGTTGAAGTCGTACGTCAGGTCCGCGTCCGCCATCACGATGTAGCGGCCCCGCGACGCCGCGAACCCCGCCAGGTACGCGCTGCCGTAGCCGCGCCGCGGTTCGTCCACCACGCGCGCCCCCGCCCCCCGCGCCAGCGCCGCCGAGTCGTCCTCGGAGTCGTTGTCCGCCACCACCACCTCGCCCGACACTCCCATCGCCGCCAGCGCCTCGCGCGCCGCCGTCACGCAGCGCTCGATGTTCGCCGCCTCGTTCAGGCACGGGATCACCACCGACACCAGCGGCTCTGAAAGCTGCTCGGCGTCCGCCGGGACCGGGGGCCTTGTCTGCTCGACGGTGCTCATGGAGTCGCGACCCGCCCGTCCCGCCCACACGCGTCGGCGGGAGATCGAGTCATGCCGTTATAACGCGCGGGGGGACGGAAAGTGGCGCGCAAACCGCGTTGGATGCTAGCGGACCGGTTTCAGCATCAGGACATCAATGAGTTATGCTCTGATGTATGCGCACAACGCTCACGTTGGACGACGATGTCGCAATCGCGATCGAGCGCCTGCGGCGGGCGCGCAGCCACTCCCTCAAGCAGGAGGTCAACCGGCTGATCCGGCTGGGGCTGATGCACGACCGCGATGACGAGCCAGCGGCCTCCAAGGCGCGCTTTCGCGTAAGGCCGTTTGCGGTCGGCGAGCTGCTGATCGATGTCGATGACGTCGCCCACGCGCTCGAAGTCGCGGAGGGGCCGGGGTTGCTCTGATCCTGCTCGACGCAAATCTCCTCGTCTACGCCCACGCCGCCGAGTCGCCGCGCCATGACGCGGCGCGCGACTGGCTCGAGGATGTCCTCAACCGACCGGTCAAGGTCGGGTTCCCATGGCCCACCCTGCTGGCGTTCGTACGCCTGATGGGCAACAGGCACGTCGTGCGCCAGCCGGTCTCCCTGTCGCACGCGTGGTCTCGCGTGGAGGAGTGGCTGGATCTGCCGCAATCCTGGATACCGGGCCCCACCGATCGCCACCGACAGATACTCGCCGACCTGCTCGCCGGAGAGTCCCGCCCAGACCTTGCCAGCGACGCCCACCTCGCGGCGTTGGCCGTCGAGCACGGCCTCACCGTATGCAGCGCCGACGGCGACTTCGCCCGCTTCCGCGGCGTACGCTGGGAGAATCCGCTGCGCGACCGCTGAGGCCCTCAAGGCCACACGTCAGAGAGCGGCCCGCACCCGGCCTCTCCTCCTCCTGATGCGCATCTGCCTCGTATACGACTGCCTGTTCCCCCACACCGTCGGCGGGGCCGAGCGCTGGTATCGCAACCTCGCCGAGGCCCTCGCCGCCGACGGGCACGACGTCACCTACCTGACGCTGCGCCAGTGGGAGCGCGGGGCCACGCCGGACCTCGACGAGCGCGTCCGGGTCGTCACCGCGGGGCCGCGCATGGCGCTCTACACCGACAGCGGCCGGCGGCGGATCGCGCCGCCGCTGGCGTTCGGGGCGGGGGTGCTGTGGCACCTGCTGCGCCGCGGGCGCCGCTACGACGTCGTCCACACCTGCTCGTTCCCGTACTTCCCGCTGCTCGCCGCCGCCCTCGTGCGCCCGCTGCGCCGCTACGGGCTGGTCGTCGACTGGTTCGAGGTCTGGAGCCGCAGCTACTGGCGCGACTACCTCGGACGCCTCGGCGGGCGTGTCGGGGCGCTCGTCCAGCACCTCTGCGCCAGGGTCCCCCAGCGGGCGTTCTGCTTCTCGCAACTGCACGCCCGGCGGCTGGCCGAGGAGGGGCTGCGCGGACCGGTCACGGTGCTGCGCGGGCTGTACACCGGAGCCGAGCCGCCGCCCGCCGCGAGAGCGCCCCGGCCACGCCGCTGGTGGTGTTCGCCGGGCGCCTGATCCCCGAGAAGCGCGCGCCGCTGGGAGTCGCTGCCGTCGCCCTCGCCACAGCCCGGATCCCCGGTCTGCGCGGGATCTTCTACGGCGACGGGCCCGAGCGCGCCGAGCTGGACGAGGCGATCACGCGGGCCGGTATCGAGGGGATCGTCTGCGGCCCCCGGCTTCGTCGACGCCGCCGAGATCGACGCCGCCCAGCGCCGCGCCCTGTGCGTGCTGCTGCCCTCCCGCCGCGAGGGCTACGGGCTGGTCGTCGTCGAGGCCGCCGCCCGCGGCACGCCCAGCGTCGTCGTCGCCGGCGAGGACAACGCCGCCGTCGAGCTCGTCGAGGACGGGGTCAACGGTGTGATCGCCCACGACGACACCCCGGCCGCGATCGCCTACGCGATCGTCCGCGTCCACGAGCAGGGAGCCCCGCTGCGCGAGCGCACCGCGCGCTGGTTCGCCGAGAACGCCTCCCGTCTGGAGCTGCAGTCCTCGCTGCGCACCGTGCTCGAGGTCTACGCCGAGGGTCAGGCCACGGGCGCGTCGCCGGCTCCGGTGCGCCAGGCCATCGCGGCGGCCACCGTGACGCTCCCGACGCCGCAGGCGTGCCCGTCCACGATGGCGGCACGCCTCCCAGACCGAGTGCCCGCGCGTAGCTGCAGAGCATCAGGCGCGCCGTCCGCTCCCACGTAAACAGCCGCACCCGCTCGAGGCCCCGTGTGCGCAGACGGGCGCGCAGCAGCTCATCGGTCAGCAGCCGCTCCAGGGAGTCCGCGATCACGGACTCGTCGTGGGGATCGAACAGCAGCGTCGCGTCGCCCGCCACCTCCGGCAGCGACGACGCGTTCGAGCAGGCCACCGGCACCCCGCGCGCCATCGCCTCCAGCACCGGCATCCCGAAGCCCTCGTACAGCGACGGGAACACAAACGCCTGCGCCAGTCCCCACAGGCCCTCCAGCTCCTCCGCGGAGATCCAGCGGGGAAACGCACGTCGTCTGGGATTCCGAGCGTGCGCCGCGCGCTCGCGCAGCTGCGCCTCGTGCTCGGTCGGGTAGCCCGGCAGGACCAGCAGCGGGCGGCGCTGCGACGGCAGTCTTCCCAACGCCCCGATCAGCGCCCCGAGGTTCTTGTGGGGCCGCTTGGCCGACAGGCTCAGCAGCACCTCGCGCTCCCCCAGATCGAAACGCGCGCGCACCTCGGGCTCTCCCAGTGCCCGCGCGCGGCGCACCGCCCCCAGGCCCAGCGGCACCACGTCGATCCGCTCCGCCCGCGCGCCCAGCAGCTCCACCAGGTCCGCGCGGGTGCTCTGCGAGTCGGCCGTCACCCGCCGCGCGCGGCGCACCGCCAGGGGCACCAGCACCCGCATCCCCAGGTCGCGGATGCCCGCGTGGGTCTCGGGGAAGCGCCGGTAGATCAGGTCGTGCACCGTCACCACCCGCGTGAAGCCCCCCCACGCCGGCGCCGTGCTCGCGAGGCTGTGCACCAGGTCGATCCGCCTGCGCATCGCGATCGGGGGCAGCAGCAGCTGCTCGCCCAGCACCCACTGCTCGCGCCGGCGCGCGTTGACCGGCACCGTCACCGCCGGCAGCAGCTCACCCCACGGGCCGTCGCCTGCCGCCGCCTCGCGGTTGACGAACGCCGTGAAGCTCACCCCGGGGGCCGCGTCGACCAGCGCCGGGATCAGCTCCCGCGCCACCACCTCCATCCCGCCCGTCTCGCCGGGCACCAGGAAGATCAGGTTCAGGCCGACGTTCATCGGCGTCTGAGGCTAGCCTGGTCGATGTCGATGTCGATGTCGAGGGTCTGTAGGTCGTGTATAAAAATCGAGGGTCTGTCGTGTATAAAAAAACGAGTCGCGTATAGCGATCGTTATACGCGGTCTAGAAAATACATGTCCAACCCAACGCCCACCCGCCAAGCACCTCCCGCCCTCGCCGACCCGCGGCGGTCGATCGTCCCGGCTGCCCCTCATCCGGCTGGGGCTGAAAATGGGGTTGGATCTGAGGATGGATCTGGGGCCGGCCCAGCGCCGACGCTGACGATCGGGATCGACGCCCGCGCCGCCGCCGAGGTGCCGGCGGGCCGCGGTCGGGTGGTGCGCGAGCTGCTACGCGCGCTCGCCGAACGGGACGACGACGAGCAGCGACAACGCTACGTCCTCTACGCCCGCCGCGCGTGGGAGCAGGGGACCTTCGACGAGCGCTTCCGCTGGAAACCGATCGCGGCGCGCGAACCGTGGTGGCACCTGCTGGCGGCGCGTCAAGCCAACCGTGAGTGCGACGCGTTCCTCGCCTGCAACTCCTACCTCACCGGCTGGTTTCTGCGCATCCCCTGCGTCCCGCTCGTCCACGACATGGCCGCCTTCGATCCGACGATGCGCCCCAACCGCCGCTCGCAGGCGATCGAGCGGCTGACCCTCGGGCGGGCCGTGCGCCGCTCGGCCGCCCTGCTGGTCACGACCGAGGCGACCGCCGCCGCCCTCGGCCGCCGCCATCCAGGTGCCGCCGCCCGCACCTTCGTCGCCCCGCTTGGAGTCGCACCCGCACTTGCCGGAAGCCATGACGGCGAGGGGGGCCGTGACGCGGAGGAGCCAGGCGCTCTGCCTGCACCGACCGGCGCAAACGGGGCGTCGCCGGAGGGCGCTGCGCTGCCCGCCCCGGGGTTCGTGCTCGCCGTCGGCACCCTGGAGCCGCGCAAGAACCTCCCCCGCCTCGTCGCCGCCTACCGCTCGCTGGACGGCGATGTGCAAGCCCACCACCCGCTGATCGTGGTCGGCGCCGACGGCTGGCAGACCGGGGAGACGCTCGCCTCGCTGCGCTCGCTGGGCGAGCGCTGCACGATGCTCGGACACGTCTCCGACGCCGTCCTCGCCGAGCTGTACCGCCGCTGCGCCGTGTTCTGCTACCCGTCGCTCGGCGAGGGCTTCGGCCTGCCGGTGCTCGAGGCGATGGCCGCCGGCGCCGCGGTGCTCACCTCCAACGTCTCCTCGCTGCCGGAGGTCGGCGGCGACGCCGTCGCCTACGCCGACCCCACGCGGATCGACGACATCGCTGCGCAGCTCCGCGGCCTGCTGGACGACCCGCAGCGCCGCGCCGACCTCTCCCGCAGGGCCGCCGCGCGGGCGCTCCAGTTCACCTGGGCGCGCTTCGCCGAGCGCACGCTGGAGGTGCTCCTCGCCACGGTCGATCGGGGCGTCGCCGCCGGGAACGGCAAAGAGCCGGTTGCTCAGCCCGCAGGTAAGCGGTCGTAGGCCGCGGACAGAGGACCCTCCGCTCAGCCCGCGAGCACACGGTCGTAGGCCGCAGCGAGCCGCTCGGCCGCGGCGGCCGTCGAGTAGCGGCGCACCAGCTCCGCCGGATAGGCGACCCGCGTCCCGGGCGGGCGGCTCAACGGCCCGGCCGCGAGCGCCCGGGCGATCTCAATCCAGTCCCCCGGGGCCACCAGGTCGACCGGGGCGCCCGCCAGCACCTCGGGGATCGCGCCGTTGGTGGTCGCCACGATCGCCAATCCCGCCGCCATCGCCTCCGCGAGGACCATCCCGAACTGCTCCTCCCAGAAGGCGTGGGGCACGCCCAGCGGGTGGTATGCCGCGGTGGCCGAGGATTGGCTGGCCAGCACCATCGCGGAGGCCTCGGCGAAGACCGCCGGCATCTCGTCGTAGGGGACGGCGCGGATCTCCACCGCGTCTGCGATCCCCAGCTCCGCCGCGTGCGCCCGCAGGCGGCCCTCCTCGGGGCCGGAGCCCACGATCAGCAGCCTTGGCCCCCCACCCTCTCGGCCCGCCTCGGGCGGCAGGGACGACCCGCCAACCCCCAAGCCCGCATCGGACGACGGAGACGGCGCGGATTGTGGGAGGGCGGTGATGCCGCGGCGCAGCGCCGCGAACGCGCGCAGCACGTCGTGGTGGCCCTTCTCCCACACCAGCCGTCCCGGCGAGACGATCGTGTGGATCGCGCGGGCGGGCAATGGATGGGGGGGCGCCGGATCCGCGGGCGCCGGCCGGGCGGGCACGGGGTGGGTGCGCACCGGACGGGCGGGCATCGGGTGGGTGGGCACCGGATCTGCCGCGAAGCGATCGACGTCGACGCCGGGCGGGCAGACCACGATGCGCTCCTCCCCGACCCCCTCCAGGCGCAGCGCCCGCGCGGCGCGCTCGGTCGCAGGCAGGAACAGGTCGGTCTCGGCCAGCACCAGCTCGCGGTTGCGCCGCGCGTGGCGGTTGCGGTAGGCGGTCAGGTGCGGCAGCGTCTCCCACACCGTCTGCACCAGCCGGAAGCCGTGGCGGCGCTTGCGCCGCGCCGCCTCCGCGGCGAACCAGTACGACAGCTCCTCCGCGTGCACGACGTCCGCGCCGGCGAAGCTCTCCTCGCGCAGACAGATAGCGGTCGCCCAGCGCCACCGCCCCGAGCTCGCCGAGGGGCCTCCCGGCAGCAGGTCGCGCAGCGCCCGCACCCGGACCGGCCGCAGGCCGTCGGGCGCCTGGAACCGGTTGGACCCCGTGAGCAGATACGAGACCTCGAAGCGCTCCGGCAGCTCCCGCCACGGACGCAGCTCCCAGGGCGTCGCCTGGTGGCCGCGGACGATCAGCACTCGGGGCATCGCGACCACCCTAACCCGCGCGGTGCTCGGAGATCCCTACGTCGAGCACGCGACCCTCTCGCCGCTGGACGTCCTCTACCGCCGCGCCGACCCGAGCAGTCGCGACGTCCGCGGGGAGCGCCGCCCGCGCGGCGACGGCCCGGCGGTAGCCTGCCAGGCTCGCCGCCCCCGTCCGCTCCCAGGTGAAGTCTCGCCGCCCGCTCGCGGCCACGCGCGACAGTCGCTCGGCCAGCGCGCCGTCGTCCAGCAGCCGCCGGATCGCGCCCGTAACCTCCTCCTGGCGCTCGGGGTCGAACAGCAGCGCCGCGTCGCCCGCGACCTCCGGCAGCGACGACGTGTTCGAGCACGCCACCGGGACGTCGCGCAGCATCGCCTCCAGCACCGGCAGCCCGAAGCCCTCCACCAGCGACGGCAGCACGAACGCGCTGCTCAGCGCGTACAGGCCCGCGAGCGAGCCCTCCGCCAGCCACGCCGGCAGGCGCAGGCGCTCGGCCACCCCCAGCTCGTCCGCGAGCGCCCGCAGCTCGTCCTCGTGCCGCGTCGGGAAGCCCGGCAGCACCAGCACCACGTCGTCGTCGAGCTCCGGCAGCGCCCGCACCAGCCTGTGGAGGTTCTTGTAGGGGTGCTTCTGGGCCACGCACAGCACCACCCGCGCGCCGCCGAGCGCCAGTTCGTCCCGCACGACCCGCTCGCCGCGCGGGGATGGCGGTCGGGGCCCGCACGCCCAGCGGCGTGACCTCGATGCGCTCCGCGGGCACCGCCAGCAGGCGCGAGATCTCCTCGGCGCCGGCCTTCGAGATCGCGAACACCCGGTCGGCGTGGCGCAGCTCGTGCTCGACCGTCCGCCGCAGCGTGCGCTGCCAGCCCGCATCCCCGCCCCACTCGCGCGGCGCGCGCAGCCAGATCGCGTCGAGCAGCGAGACCACGCTTGCGACCCCCGGCACGATCGCCGGCCCGAGGTTCGCGGGGCTGTGCAGCACGTCCACCCGGCGTGCCGCCGCGAGCAGCGGCAGCGCCGCGAACTGGAACGCGAGGTTCGCGCGCCCGTTCGCCAGGCCGACCGGACAGCGCACCCAGCGCACCGCCTGCGCCCACGGCTCCGCATGCAGGTCGTCCGGCGCGTCGCGCGAGACGAACACGTGGATCTCGGTCGAGGGCTCGGCCGCGAGCAGGGCGCCCGGGAGCTCCCGCGCATAGCGGCCCGCCCCGCCGGAGCGCTTGCCCACGAAGACAAGGTTGAGCCCGACGCGCAGCGGGCGTTCGGATCGACCCCGTGCCCGGCGCTCGGTGCGCCCCGGCCCGCGGCTCCCGGCGCCGCGGCTCATCGACATGCCCCGCGTCGGGGCGCCGCGGGATCAGCGCGGCGCTCGGCCCGCCGGCTCATTGTCGCGCGCCGCGCCGCGGGATCAGCTCGGTCAGCTCTCGCGGCAGCGCCCCCGTCGCGAGGATCAGCGCGCCGTAGACCGCCAGCGCGACGACCGCCGACACGACCGACGGCAGGCCCGCCGGCCCAATCGCCCCCAGCGCCGCCGCCGGGATCGCCGACACGGCGACCTTCACGAGCAATCCCGGTCGGGGCCGCAGCTCGGGATGCCCGCCGGCGAGCACCGCCAGGTAGCCGAGCGCCAGCGTCGTCTCGCCCGCCACCGTCGCGATCGCCGCCCCCCGCGCCCCGTCGGTCGCGGCGAGGACCAGCGTCAGCGCGCAGCTCACCGCGAACGCCAGCGCGTTGGCGATCAGCAGGCCGCGAAAGCGCTCCAGCGACAGCAGCGCGAAGGCCCAGCCGGCGAGCAGGAACGAGGGCAGCAGCGCGAACGCCTGGATCCGCAGCACCGCCGCCGCGCCCGCGTATTCGGGCCCGCCGATCACCGCGACCACGAAGTGCGCGCCGACCACGAACCCGAGCACCGCCGCCGCCCCCACGATCAGCGTCACCTCGAAGATCCGCTGCAGCGCGTACTCCAGGCGCGCGCGGTCGTCGCGCGCCGCGCGCGAGAGCACCGGCAGGGTCGCGCCGACCAGCATTCCCGAGACCCCCGCCGCGACGATGAAGACGCGGAACGACACCGCGAACAGGCCGCTCTGGTAGCCGTCGGCGACCAGGCTCGTGAGGATCTGCGCCGTGAAGACGTACAGCGTCCCCACCGCCGTCGCCAGCGAGAACGCGATCGTCGGGCGCAGCAGCGACGCCCACCCGCGCAGGTCGACCGACGGCCGCGCCGAGATCTGGCCGCGGACCAGCACCGCCGTCGGCGCGATCAGCGCCAGGTTCACCACCAGCGCCACCGCCAGCAGCGGCAGCACGCCGGCCCCGACCGCGATCAGCATCACGATCAGCGCCACCGACAGCGCCTGGCGCGCCAGTTCCAGCAACGAGATCGCGCCCAGCCGCAGCGCCGTCGCCAATGGGATCGAGAGCGTGTGCTGCCACACGAGCGCCACCGTCCCCAGGCCCGCCGCCGTCGTGCCGAGCAGCAGCGCCGTGTCGTAGCCCGCGGCCACCGCGAACGCCACCGCCAGCACGAACCCCACGAGCGTCAGCGCCAACCGCAGGCCGAGCAGGCCGCGCATCAGCGCGTCGCGCTCCGCGCCCCGCCGCACCGCGTACTCGTGCGCGCCGATGTTCGACATCCCCGCGTCCGTCACCGCCGACACGATCGTCACCAGCGAGATCACCGTCGTGTACGCGCTGAAGTCCGCCGGGCCCAGGTGGCGCGTGAGCAGCGTCGCCGAGATCAGCGACAGCGCCACCACGCTCACGTAGCTGCCGAACCGCAGCGCCCCGCCGCGGACGATCAGGCCGCCGGCCTCCGCGGTGTCCAGCACGTCGGAGGCCGCGTCGGCCGGAGGCTTCGGGTCCGCGGCGCTCAGTCCCTCCACGCCCACAGCATCCCGTGCCCGTCGGCGCGATGCCACAGCGACCGCACCCGCAGGCCCGCCTCTGAAAGCGCGGCCTCGGCCGACGCGCGCGCGTCGGGCCCGGGACAGAGGTACGGGTGGTACTCCAGCACCACCGCCCGCGGCGGGGCCGCACGAAAGCGCGGGTCGCCCAGGATCGCCCACTCGCCCCCCTCGATGTCCATCTTCAGCAGGTCCGCGCCCGCCAGCCGCGGCAGGACATCCTGCACCGGCACCTCGATCGCCGGCTCCTCGGCCTCGGCAGCGCCGTCCGCCAGGTGCGAGAGCGTCACGCCCCCCGCGACAAACAGCGCCCGTCCATCGCGGGCGGCGGCAGCCGCCTCAATCAAAGTCCAACGACCCCCCAGTCCGTTGAGCGCGATCGTCCGCGCGTGGACCGCGACGTTGTCCGGATCGGGCTCGAACGCGACGATCTCGGCCTCCGGCCAGCGGGTCGCGGCGTACACGCCAAACAGGCCGATGTTCGCCCCCAGGTCGACGATCCGCCTCGCTCCGTCGAGCGCGCGCCGCACCTCGGGGACCGGTCGGTAGTAGCGCTCGTAGAAGACCTCGCCCAGCGTCACCGCGTCGGGGGTGTCGTGGCGGATCGGCACCCGCAGGCCGTTGTCGCGCACGCGATACACGAACAGCCCCCCGCGGCCCAGGCTCTCGCGCGCGAAGAACGCGACCGGCGTTCGCACCGTCCCGGCCCGCAGCGCCGTCGCCGTGAACGGGAGGATCGCCGGACGTCCGAACAGCCAGCGCAGAGCCTGGACAGCGCTGGCACGCGGGCGTGACATGGCCGCACAGCATAGGGTCCTCCCGCGTCCGGCCCGGTCGCACCGGCGGCGACCGCGCCCCAGGGTGTCCGGCGCGCCGTCGACGCCGCTTGGCGGGACACTAGGGCGTGGGTCCTCCCCGCGAGCCCGTCGGTGTTCGCGCACGACCCGCCCAGGCCCGCGCGTAGCTGGCCAGCGTCCCCCGCGCCGTCGCCTCCCACGTGAACGCCGCCTGGCGCTCGCGTCCGCGCGCGACCAGGCGCTCGGCCAGGCCGCGGTCGCCGAGCAGCTCGATCAGCGCCCCCGCGATGTCGTCGACGCTGTACGGGTCGAAGTAGCGCGCCGCGTCACCCGCGACCTCCGGCAGCGCCGACGCCCGCGAGCACGCCACCGGCACCCCGCGGCGCATCGCCTCCAGGATCGGGATCCCGAAGCCCTCGTTGATCGAGGCGAACACGAAGCACCCCGCCAGCGCATACAGGCCCTCGAGGTCGGCGTCGTCGACATACGCCGGGAACACCACGTTCGCCGCGATCCCCAGCCGCGCCGCGAGCTCGCGCAGCTCGCGCTCGTGCGGCGTCGGGTTGCCCGGCAGCACCAGCACCGCGTCGGACCGGCGCTCCACCACCGCGACCATCGCCTCGATCAGACGCCGCAGGTTCTTGTGGACCTTCTTCGCCGACACGCCCAGCACCACCGCGCCCTCCCCGAGGCCCAGGCGCGCCCGCAGCTGCGCCGCCGGCGTCGGGGTCGCGAGGTCGCTCGTGCCGGGCGCCAGCGCCACCACGTCGATCCGCTCGCGCGGCACCCGCAGGTGCTCGACGACGTGCTCCGCGCCCGCCTGCGAGAGCGCGATCAGGCGGTCCGCCCGGCGCGCCGCCGGGGGCACCACCGCACGCCACAGCCGCGTCGTCGCGGCCTCGCCCGGGTCCGGCGCCACGATCCAGGTCACGTCCGCCAGCGTCACCACGCTCACCGCGCGCGTCCGCAGCGGCGCCGTCATCGCCGCGCTGTGCAGCAGGTCCACGCGCCTGCCGGCGATCACCCCCAGCACCGTCAGCTCGCCGATCGCCTTCAGGCCGCGCCGGCCCAGCAGCCGCGGCGCGATCAGCGCCACCGAGTCGCCCCAGCCCTCCCGGCGCAGGTACTCGCGCCCGCCGGGGCTGCAGAACACGCTGAAGCGCACCTCCGGCGCGAGGCGCACCAGCTCCGGGACCAGCGCCCGCACGTAGGTGTCCAGGCCCCCCATCCGCGGCTCCAGGAACACCGCGTTGATCCCTATGCGCCGGGGGAGGGTCCGGGTGCTCATCTGGGCCGCACCGTAGCGGGCCGCGCCCTCCGCCGTTTGCACCCCCTCTGGCGCATCATGCGCCAATTTCGGTGCATTAGCCATTTTGCTGTCGTACGGCGGCTCAGTCGAAGGGACCGACGCCGGCGAGGTAGCGGCGCAGCAGGGGGCTGGTGAAGCGCCAGTCCGCGCGGCCGCGGCTCTCGACGATCGCCGCGTCGCGGAGCCCCTCCAGGGCGCGGCGCACGCCGCCGCGGGGCAGCCGGGGGTAGACGGGCTCGCCGCGGGCGATCCGCTCGGCGACCACGAGGCCGAGCTTGTGCAGCCGGCGGATCCGCTCGACAGTCTGCTCGTGGCTCGCGCGGTCGGCGCGCAGCGCCGCGAGCAAGCCCTGCTCGACGATCGTCAAGTCCACATGGCGGACGTCCAGTTCGACGGTCGTCAGATGGCTCTTCTGGGCGATCAGCATCGTCGTTCGCGGGTGGCCCTCGCCATACTCGATCGTCCGGGCCAGGGCCTCCTCGGCCACGGTGCAGTCGTCGGCCGCGAAGCGCTCGGCCAGGCCCTCCGTCCACGCGCCGGCGTCGATCGGGCGCAGGTCGTAGAAGCCGCCGAACTGGTGCAGCGCGCGCTGGGTGGGGGTGAAGAGGTCGCGCATCATGTGCTCGACGCTCCCCGCGAACAGGAAGCTGACGCCGTCGGCGCGCTGAAAGATCGCGCGCATCCGCTTGGTCAGGCGATCGGGGTCGCCGTAGGGGTGCTGCGGGCCGGCGACCTCCTGGAACTCGTCGAAGAACACCACCGCCTCCCTGCCGTCCGCCGCCGCGATCCGGCCGGGGAGCGCGAGGGCGTAGTCCAGGTAGCGGTTGGGGTCGCGCGCCGCGAGGCCGGGGGCGAACGCGATCTCCAGCTCCTCGCCGAGCTGGGCCTTGGACTTCAGGACCGCCGAGGTGTGCATCGCGTCGGCCACGACCCGCCCCGCGCGGCGCGTCTGGTGCAGCACCCGCCGCAGCGGGGAGCGGTTGGCGATCGTCGCCGCCACCAGCGCCTCGGCGAGCTCGGCCGCGGTGGCGATCCGGAAGAGGTCGACGGCGACGGTGTAGAAGCCCCGCCGCGAGAGCCGCCCGAGGACGGCGTCGCACACGCTGGTCTTGCCGGTCCGCCGCGCCCCCGCCAGCACCACGCTCGCACCGCCCGCGAGCGTCGCGGCGATCTCGCGCACGTCGAGCTCCCGCCCGATCATCTGGCTCGCCGGGATCGGCTGGTCGGTCGGGAACAGGTCGCTGCTGCGCTGCCGGGACATCCCGGCAGTATATGCACCCGCTGCGGCGCATCATGCGCCGAATCTGGCGCATCTCGGTTTGGACACGCGCTCGAGGCACCTGCTCAGCCAATCGTGGCCGCAGTCGACGAGCGAGCATCCTGGATCGTGACGACCACGACTCGGTCCTCGGGCTCGACGAACACGTACACGAGCAGCAGCCATCGCCACGGTCCCAGCAGGAAACGGAAGCCCTCCCAACGCCCGCGCAGCGCCGGCCCCATGAGCGGGAAGCGCTCCAGCGCGCGCAGCGATCGGGCGACCCGGGCGCGGGTGTCGGCGGGCAGGCTGTGCGTGCGGATGAGCTCTTCGAGGTCCCCGACGGCGGCCGTCGCCAGCTCGACGCGAGCCACGGACTACAGCTCGTCCAGCGAGATCGTCTCGCCGGCCCGCGCCTGACTGAGGCCAAGCTGGGCGCGCGCGTGAGCGCCCGGGATGCCGTCCAGCAGCTCCGCGACGTTGCGCGCGTCCGGGTCGGTGTCATCGAGGGCGCTGGACAGCAGCGAGCGCGCGATCGTCCCGGGCTGGACGTGCATGCGACCGGCGAGGCGCACGAGCTTCTCGGCCTGTTCGTCGTCGAGCGTGATGTTCAGGCGCTCCATGAGCCTATAGTACACGAAAGAGCACGTATCGTGCAGGGCAGCGATGCACCCGTCACAGCGCATCATGCGCCATGTCTGGCGCATCGCCTCCAGGGTGGCTCAATAGCTCATGCTGCGACGTGGGCGAAGTGGCGTCCTCAGCCCTCGAACACCCGCACGACGTTGGAGGTCCCGGCGGCGAACGGGAAGTCGGCCTCGTATTCGGACAGCACCCGGAAGCGGTACAGCGCCGGGCCGGGGAGGCGGAAGCGGTAGGACGAGCGGAAGCGCCCGCGGGCGTCGGTGCGGATCACGTCGAACTCGATCCAGCGGCCCCCGGGGGAGCTGGCCTCCAGCACGAGCTGCTTGCCGCCCGGCGGGATCGACCCGCCGAGCAGCTGCCCGCTGAAGAAGATCGTGCCCTGCGCCCGCGTCACGCGCGGGGCCACGCGCAGCTCGAGGTCGGCGCGCACCGTCAACGTCAGCGTCCGCGTCGCCGCCGGGATCGCGTCGCCGACGTGGCTGCGGTAGGCCAGACGCAACGCGCACGACGGGGTGTCGCGCGGCAGGTCCAGGCTCCAGCTGCCAGCGGCCGCGGTGCGCACGGGGGGGAGCGCCCGCGCCCGCGCCCCGGCGGCTGCGGGCAGCACTTCGGCTTCGATCTGCGCGTCGGCGATCGGGCGGCCTTCGGGTCCGGTGAGCCGCCCTTCGACGGTGCGGGCCGCGCCGTAGTACCCGCTGAGGTGCGCCCCGACTTCGGTCCCGGGCCGGGTCTTCGCGCCGCCGTGCCCGTCAGTCTTCGCCGCGCCGCGCCCACGGGCTTTGGCGACGCTCCGCGGATGGGCCCGCGCGGGGCTGCTCCAGTGGGCGGTGAGGACCGCGTGTTCGGAGGCGTCCAGGCCGTTGGCCGCGCCCCGCTGGCGGGCGGGCCCAAGACCTGGCGGGGTGGGGTTGGCCACGACGAGCTCGCGGTCGAGCACCGTCGCCGAGTTGCCGGCGGCGTCGAGCACGCTCACCACCAGGTGGTGCGTCCCGTTGGACAGGCCGGTGGTGTCGAACGGGACGTCCACGCTCACCGACGCCGGGCACGGCTGGGGGTAGAGGAAGGCCGGGAGCCCGTCCGTCGTCTGTCCCACGTCGCGGCAGCGCCCGCCGTCTTCGTCGAGCACCGTGCTGTCCACGACCTGCCCGTCGACGCGGAAGACCGCCTCGTAGACCCCCGACCCCGGGTCGGTCGCGGTGAACGCCACGTCGCTCGTCCCGCCCACCGTCGAGAAGTCCGCCAGCCCGCCCTCCACCGAGGAGACCGACGGGCCTTCGGGCTGGCTCAGGACGAGGTCCGAGGCGAACAGCTCGATCACGGCGGCGTAGCCGTTTTCGCCGCCTTCGCCAGCCGGGCACTTAACATCGAGCATAAAGGCTCCGCAGGAAGCGTCCGCAGAAATATATGGGCTGTTTAGTGCGCTTTCTGGCACCATCACGCGGTTTTCTGACGCGAGCGGATCAGCAAGGTTTCCTAGGCTGGGGCATCCGGTCGCTCGGCATTCTTCAATGACATGCGCCTTGGGTCCATTGTTGGCGGCGCTCATTAGGGAGAATCTGTAAAAGGTGTTTCCTTCAGTAGTCGTGGCTCCACCTCGGGTATCACCTGCCCGCCAAAGGGTCGCGGCGGTGATGGTCTCTCCGGCTGGAGCATTGAAAGCCCAGGTGGCCACATCTGTGACAGATTCATGTGTAACGCCGGCATCCAGCGCCGCAACCAACCCTCCGCCTTTTTCACAGGTGCTCTCCGAGGAGTCATACCCCCCAGTCCGCGAGAAGCTCCACCCTTCGGTCGGGGCCACCTGACCGGAGGGCGTGCGGCAGGCGTACACGTGGTACTCGCCCGCCCCCGCCGCCGTCGCCAGCGCGAGGGTCGCGAGCGCGACTCCGGTCAGGGCGATTGCTGTGTTCGGCATCCGCGGGAACATCCTCACCTCGATGTCGTCCGGCCGGGGCTCGGGGCCCCTCCCCGAATTGTCCCACTCCTGCGCATCGACGCAAGGGCCTTCGGTCGCGCCGCGGGCCGCTGGGCGTCGGGGGCCGGCCGGCGTGACGGGAGCCGCCCGGCGCGGCGACAGACGCGGGGCTACTCCCCGAACCGCAGCGGCAGCTCGGCGAGGCCGTAGATCCCGGTGATCCCCTCGTACGCCGGGTCCCCGTCGAGCGCCAGGCCCGGCATCCGCGGGGCGAGGAAGGCCAGCGCCTCGCGCAGCTCCAGGCGCGCGAGGTTCGCGCCGAGGCAGTAGTGGACGCCGGCCCCGAACGTCAGCACCCGCGCCGCGGCGCCGGCTCCGCGGTCGGCGGTGATGTCGAACTCGTCGGCCGCCGCGTCGCCGTCCCCGCCGAGGTCGCGGTTGCCGGTGAACGCGCAGACCATCACGATCGTCCCCTCCGGGAACGTCACGTCGCGGAAGGTCAGCTCGTCGACGACGATCCGCGCGGTGAACGGGGTGATCGGCTCGTAGCGCAGCACCTCCTCGACGGCACGCCCCGCGAGCTGGGGGTCGGCGGCGAGCAGCGCCCACTGGTCGGGGTGTTCGGCGAACAGCCGCAGCGCGTGCGCGAGCTGGCTCTGGGTCGTGTCGACTCCGCCGATCAGGACGTTGAGCATCAGGTTCACGCACTCCACGTCCGACAGCCGCTGCGCCTCCCCGCCGTCCTCGTCCGGGGCGCTCGCGGCGATCAGCGCCGACAGCAGGTCGTCGCCGGGGTCCTCGCGGCGGGTCCGCAGCAGTGCCCACGCGTACTCGTAGAACTCCGCCACCGCCCGCTCGATCCCGTCGCGCTGCTCGACCATCGAGATCGCGTCGAACTGGCGCTGGATCCAGTTCGACCAGTGGTGCAGCCGCGGCGCGTCCGCCAGCGGCGCCCCCATCACCGTCGCGATCGTCTGCGACGGGTACGGCTTCGCGAACGCCTCCACAAACTCGCAGCGCACCGTCGCGCCCACGTCTGGAACCGGTCCGGAGAGGCCACCGCCGGACGCCTCCGCGCCGGCCTCCGCCCTCCCGCGGCCGGCGGAGCCGGCGACACCCTCGAACAGCTCGCCCAGGAACCGCTGCATCGCCGGGCGGTAGCGCTCGACCGCGCGCGGCGACAACGCCGGGTTGACGAGGTTGCGCAGGCGCCGGTGGTCGGCGCCGTCGATGTGCAGGATGTTGCGCCGCATCTCCTCATACAGCGGCCCCTCGCGCACGTCGAACAGCTCGGCGATCTTCATCCCCGGGAAGATCGCCGCGCGGGTCCGCAGGAAGAACTCGCCGGCCTCGCGGTCGAGCACGACGTACCCAAACGGCCCCGCCGCCAGCCACCCCTGGGCGCGCAGCTCGCGCATCGCGCCGTGAAAGCGCTCGCCGCGCAGCGCCGGATCGGTGTAGTCCAGCGCCGGCAGGTCGAGCTGGTCGACGAGCGTCATGCCGCGACGCTACCAGGCCCCGCCTCCGCGGGTCCACCGAAAAACGCGCGGGCCGCCCCCGTCGCCGGCGCGCCCCGCGGCCCCACGCCCTGCGCGCCGCGGGGCCCGCGTCGCGATGCCGTCGCTCGCCCTATTTCTTGCCGCTCACGCTCTGCTTCAGGCCCGCTCCGGCCGTGAACTTCGGGGCCTTCGAGGCTTTGATTTTGACTTTCTCGCCGGTGCGCGGGTTGACTCCCTGGCGGGCGGCGCGTTTGACCACGGTGAACTTCCCGAAGCCCGTGATCACCACGTCGTCGCCTTTTTTGAGGGTCTTGTTGACGGTGAGCACAAACGACTCGAGCGCGCGCGTCGCGTCCGCTTTGGAGAGACCGCTGTCGGCGGAGACCGCATCGACCAGCTGGGTCTTGTTCATGAACGAGTTCCTTTCGATTGGTGGACCACGAGCGCGCAGAGTAGCGCGAGCACCGGAAAGACCGCTTGCAGCAAGGGGATCGCCGCCGGCGCCGCCGGCGTCAGGCGCCCGCAGTGGGGTACGAGACCTCGGTCCCGACCAGCGGGCCCCGCGCGAGCTTCTTGCCCGGGTTCAGCAGGCCCTTGGGATCGAACGCCCGCTTGATCTGCTCGTGCAGCTGGAGCGCCGCCGCCGGCCACTGGCGCGCGAGCTGCCCGCGCTTGAGCCACCCCACCCCGTGCTCGCCCGAGATCGACCCGCCCAGCCCCACCGCCAGCGCGAACAGCTCGTCCGCGGCGCGCTCGGCCGCCGCGAGGTCGGCCTCGCTGGCGGGATCGACGAGCAGGTTCGCGTGGATGTTGCCGTCCGCCCCGTGGCCCCACGCGCACGACCGCAGGCCGTGGCGGCGCGCAATCGCCGCGAAGCCCTCCAGCGCCTGCGCGAGGCGCTCCACCGGCACCACCACGTCCTCCCCGACCTTGCCCCCCCGCACCGCCGCCACCGCCCCGCTGACGCGGTCGCGCCACGCCCACAGCGCCCCGCGGTCCACCGTCCGCACCGTGATCGCCGACTCCGCCAGCAGCGCGGTCAGCTCGGCGTGCTCGGCGCGCGCCTGCGCCTCGGTGCCGTCGACCTCGGCCAGCAGCGCGAAGCCCGTCCCCGGCGGCGGGGCCAGCGGCTGCACCCTGTCGCCGTCCCCCAGCCGCCGCGCTCGCGCGCGCGGGTCCTCCCCCCGCGGGCCGGGCGGCCGCGAGCCCTCCCTCCAGGCGCCGGCGGCCATCCGCAGGGCGTCGCCGTCGAGGAAGTCCAGCGCCGCCGGCACCACCCCCGCGCCCAGCACGTCGAGGATCGCCGCGCAGCCCGCCGCGCGGGTCCGCTGGAAGGCCACCAGCGCCAGCGCCGCCTCCGGCGCCGGCGCGAGCCGCAGGCGCACCGCCGTGATCACCCCCAGCGTCCCCTCCGAGCCGATCAGCAGGCTCTTGACGTCATAGCCCGCCACGTCCTTGCGGGCAGGGCCGCCGACCGCGATCGTCTCGCCCGGCGCCACCACCGCCTCCAGGCCGTTGACCCAGGCGCCGGTGGCCCCGTACTTGAAGGCGTGCGGCCCGCCCGCGTTCGTCGCGACGTTGCCGCCGATCTGCGACTGCTCCGACGCCCCCGGGTCCGGCGGGAAGCACAGCCCGTGCTCGCGCGCCAGCCGCCGCACGTCGCGGGTCCGCACCCCGGCCTCCGGGTGCATCCGCCACAGCCCCGCCTCCAGTTCGCGGATCGCGCGCATCCGCTCCAGCGAGCACACCACCCCGCCGTCCAGCGCCAGCGCCCCGCCCGCCAGGCCCGTCCCGCCGCCGCGCGGGATCAGCGGGACGTCGCGCGCGTAGCAGCAGCCCAGCACCGCCGCGACCTCCGCCGCGTCCGCCGGGCGCGCCACGAGATCCGCGCGCCCGCGCAGCCCGCGCGTCGCGGTCCCGTCGTGGTTGTAGTGCGACGACGCCTCCGGCGCCAGCACGTGCTCGGGGCCGATCAGCCGACCGAGCTCGCGGCGCAGAGCCGCGGTGTCGCGCGCCTCGGGCATCGTCTCAGCGTAATGACCCGCCACCTGCGCGGTCCGGGCAAGGCTCTGCCACGACAGGTAGGCACGCCGAGAGCCGGTAAATCAGGCTGACCGACCAGCGCAATCGAGGGAGGCGTCATCGCCTCGCGCCGTCTCAGCCGCTCGGTCCCCCATCGGAGTCCGATTCGCCATCTGGCCTGCGCCGCGGCTGTCGGCGGGTCCCAGCCCGGCGGGACGATCTATCTTGCCAGGAGGGAGACGGCTCCACCTTGACTTCGAAGCGCTTGCCGAGCGGCTCGTCGACGCGCGCCAGGCCGAAGGCGATGACGATCGTGACGAACGAGGCCTGTGCCCTGTCCAGCCCGAAGAGCCCGCGCGCGAGTTCCGAGGTGCCGATGGCCCATCCAGCGAAGGCCACGACTACGAAGAGATCGTAGACCACCCCGTGCACCCGCAGAGGCTCCGGAGGCTTGGTGCGACGCTCGCGATCGAGGGCCACGGCGGCGACCACGCCAAACACGAACGCCGCGATGCGCCAGCCCAGCGGCTGGCTCTCCAGCAGAGCGGAGGCGAGCAGGAACAGGGCAAGCACCTCGGCCGGCACATGCTTTGCCAGCCTGGCCAGGTAGTCGTCCGGCTTGAGCTGCTCTCCGGTCTCTGAGACTGAGGGCACTGTCCCCACGGACAGCCTGCCGTAGGCCGCGTCACCCTGGTCGGATGCCGCGCGCGCGGTCTGCGGGGACCGGACCTTGTGGGGATAGATGATGGTGCGCAAATACGACTTTCAGTCTTCCCTGTCGAGTTCGAGCTGACGACGGGCCAGCTCGACCCATGTACGCTCAGCCGGGCGATGGCTCTCCGCGCTGATGATGTCCATACGCACCGACTGGCCGACGGCGTGATCCTGTACTCGGGCACGCAGGTCCTCTGCCTCCCGCAGATCGCGAGCCAGCCCAACCGCGAGGATTTCACGATCTGAGGATACTTCGAGCACCTGCCGGATCCCGGGAAGCCCTCGGAGCGCCTCCAGCAGCTCCGGGCGCGGCAGGCCGTCGTTGGGGAGACGCAGCAGCAACCGCAGCAAGCCCAGGGCCGGCTCGTCGACCACCATCCAATCCCAAAGGGCCGGTGTGGGGCGCTCGGCGTCCTCGGCTTTGACTGGACGAGTGCGCGGTCGGCCACGCTTGCGCTGCAGGGGAGACCGCGCCTGCAGAGGTCCAGCGGCATTCCACGCTCGGCGCCAGGTCAGCTCCTCGCCAAGACGGTTGCGGCAGAAGTCCGGGAAGGCCTCAGCGGTCGCGCCATGCAGATGGGCCGCCACCCACGCGTACCGCAGAGCGGTGCTGGAGGCCGCACCCTCGGATGAGGAGGCCTGGTTGCGTCTGGGTGTCATCGCAAGGCGAAATAGTATTCCATCAGATCGCGCGCGGCGACCTCCAATGCCCGTCTCGAAGGGGGTCTGGGCGGGGAGTCGCCCGTTACGTCCGATCGTTACGCCACTATGCGGCTTCGACAAATGTTTTCCGTCGATCACACCCGCTGGCCGGCACGAGAAACACCAGACGCGGTACAGTGGTCGTGGTCTTCAGTACCCGGCCCGGTCAGCCGACATGAGGGCTAGGCGCTCGTTTACGATCAGGCGTCTGTGGCTCGTGCCGAGTCCAGGTCCGCGAAGCCGCCTCCCAGCGACCACCATGCCTGACCCCGTCGACATAATCACCGACTTCGACCGAGGTGCCGATCGGCTTCCATCCGAGCTGGCTGACAAGCTGCGCGGACGGCAGCGCGCGGTGGCCGGCAAGCGCCGGCGAGCACAACTCAACGAGGGTCTGCTGCGGTTCCGGGTGCGGGGCTGGCGGCGGCGAAAGACGCTCTGAGCGAACGTTCGTCCGGTTAGCCTGGTAGGAACTGGTGCATGGCAGACACCACCGCACCAAGAGTGCCCGCACCTCCACCCCAGTTCACCGGCGAAGAGGCCTTCTCCCTGTTCCACCCGGAGCCCGACGAGCCCGACCATTGGCTGTGGCTTGAGCAGCATCTCGGCCACGAGGCGATCCGCGACTTTCTCGACCCCCTCAAGCGCGTCCTCAAGATCGCACGAGAGCATGGCTGTCGGACCGTCGTGGTGGAGGAGCGCTACGTCGACGCCGACTACCGCAGCGAGTATTCGACCTTCTGGTCCCGCCGCTTTCAAGAACGCCCCCCGCTCGCACGGCGTGTCCACTTCTTCGGGGCCCGTCTCGAGGTCGGCGAGCTTCATGACCTGCCCCCAGAGCACGACTACATCGGCTACTGCGTACTGCGCCCCACCGCGCTGGGCCCGATGGGACGAACGGTCCTCCGCCCTCCGAGTGGGTTCGCGGCCGACGCGGTGCTCTGCACCGTGGTCGAGCATCCCAGCCTCTTCGGATGCGAGCTCGAGGTTGAGGGTGTCCCGTTCTGTCAGCAGGACGGAGAGCTGCTGCGGTGCGCTCACGCCGCTGCCTGGCTATGCCATTACATAGCGCAGGAGCGCCACCTGATCAGCCGGCACACGACCGCCGAGATCGCCAAGCTGCCCTCGTCGGACCCCTCCAAGTATCGGTCGCTGCCGTCCAACGGTCTGACGGCAGAGCAGCTGCAGAGCATCTTCAGCGCCCTCGGCACACCCGCGCTCTTCTATGCAGCCGATGACCTGCCCGATCCGCCTGCCGAACTGCCGCCGATCGAGCCGGAGCGGGTGGGAGTGTTCGGTGCACAGGCCGCCCGCGAGCGAGCTGTTGAGCGCGCGCAGCGGCAATGGAAGGACGAGATGGACCGCGAGCGGCTGTTGCGCGTGGTCTGCAAGTACCTCAACTCCGGGTTTCCCGTCGTCGTCCTGACCGAAGGCGAGGAAAATCACGCCTTCACACTGGTGGGCTGGGAACGCGTGGACGGCAGGGTCCGCCTGCTGGCCTGCGATGACCAGGTCGGGCCCTACGAGCCGATCGACGACGTGCTGGAGGATCAGCGCGCAGGTGGGAGGTGGGTGAGCCTGATGGTGCCGCTGCCGGAGAAGGCGTTCCTCACGGGTGAGGCGGCCGAGCAGATGGCATGGAACATCGCTCAGGGCGCCGCCAACCTGACGACCTCGGCAAATGCCCAGGAGCAGGACTTCGTCGCGTTTCGCCACCAGCTCGAGCACCTGCGTGCGGGGATCAGCGTCCGCACCCAGCTCATCCGAGGCCGCGAATACAAGAACCGAATCGGCGCCCAGGATCGACACCCAGATGCGCTGCGGCTCTATCGAATGGCACACCTGCCCAACTGGGTTTGGCTCGTGGAGTTCCACGACCCGCGCGCCCGTGAAGGCGGGCAGCCGTGTGTGCTGGCAGAGATCGTCTTCGACTCCACATCGCACGACGTCGCTCCGCTGACATTGCTTGCCACGACCGCCTCGACCGCCCGGGATCATGGCGCGCTGAGGCGCGGCGAGGCAGTACACGAGGCACCGGGTCCGCGCAAGCCGTGGACGTCGCTGATCTGCCCGGTCGCTGCTCAAGACGAGGACGCAAACGAGCAGGCGGCCTGAGTGAGGCCCCCCACCAGCTCGCGCGCCAGCGCCGCGCGCCGTCTCGGGTCGCGCAGCGCCCCGTGACGGGCTTCGTCCTGCACCGACAGCGTCCCGTCGTAGCCCATCGCGTCCAGCGCCTCCAGCAGCTGCGGCCACGGGACCGCGCCCTGGCCGGGCAGCAGGAACGTGAAGTCGCGGCCGCGGCGGCCCGGGACGCCGAAGACGTCCTTGAGGTGCACGTGCGCGATGCGCCCGCCCCACGCGTACACCGCGCCTGGGACGTCGTCGCCCGCCAGCGCGAGGTGGCTGGGGTCGAGGTTGACGGCCAGCGCCGCGCAGTCAAGCGCCGCGAGCGCGTACTCCGCGCGGTAGCGGTCGCGCGCCAGCGTCCCGCGACAGGGCTCCAGCGCGACCCGCACCCCCTCGCGTTCGGCGCACCCGAGCACCCGCTCCAGCGCCCGCCACGCCAGCTCCCAGGCGTCACGCTCGGACAGCTCGCGCCCGATCCGCTCGGCCCCGCGCCGCCACGGGCACGGGCCGGTGAGCACCCCGATCGAACCGATCCCCGCGTGCGCGCAGGCCCGCACCGCGAGCTCTGAGCGGCGCACCCGGCGCTCCCACAGCTCGGGGTCGCGCGTCACGTGGTCCTGGTGGACCAGCAGCTGCGGCGTCCCCAGGCCCGCCGCGTGCGAGCGCAGCACGATCTCGGCCAGCCGCCGCGGCGGCTCGGTCAGCGGGTCGTACTGCGCCGGCGTCCAGTCCACCGCCCCGTAGCCCGCGGCGACGAGCAGCTCGATGACGTCCTCCACCGAGCGCCCGCCCATGCCGGCGGCCACGTAGCCGATCGCACGCTCGTCCGAGCGCGCCGTGCCGCTGGGATACCCCGATGCCGACATCCAACAACCCTCCTACCGGCAGACCCCTGCCTGCCCGCTTATAAATATACATACTTGTTCTTGCGTGTCAAGGACAGGAGTAAATATTCTTTATTTGGATCGGCCAGCACATCGGACCGGCGGCAAAGACGGGAGGGATAGGGGCCGGATCGCGAGTGGCATGGGATGCGGCAGCCGCGCGTTCCGGCGGCTCCTGCCCGCTGCGCACACGCGCCGGCTACGGCCGGACGGCGGACCCCATCGCCCGCCTCCGCGACAACCGCTATCGGCCGGCGGGCAGCAGCGCGTCGGTGCCGTAGCGCGCCGGGGCGATCGGGGCGCCGATCAGCCCGTTTCCGACCATCCAGCGCGACAGTTCCGCGATCCGCGCGGGCTGCAGCGTCCCGAAGGGCACCGCGGGCACCGCGCCGCCGTCGTCGAACAGCGGCAGGTAGGCCCGCAGCGACGCCGCCGTCAGCGCCCGCGGCAGCGACGGGTTCAGCGTCAGCAGGTCCCGCAGGCTGCGCGCTGGGTCATGCAGGGTGTCCTCGTAGCCGCGCACCGTCGCCGCCGCGAAGTCGCGCACGAGCGCCGGGTCCGATGCGATCAGTCCGCGGGTCGCAAAGGCCACGAGGCCCGGGTACGCCGGGCCGCCGTTGCGATCCAGCCAGAACGCCGTGATCGGATGGCCTTCGACCTGCAGCCCCACCCCGTCGTCGGGGATGAAGCCGGTGAACGCCGCGACCCTCCCCGCGACCAGCGCCTGGGCGCCGTCGAAGCCGACCGTCACGACGTGCACCTTCGCCGGGTCCCCGCCGGCGTGGCGCACCTCGGTGTCGAGCACCGCGCGGTCGGACGGCACCCCGGTGATCCCCACCGCCCGGCCCTGCAGCGACGCCGGCGACCGCAGGCCCTCCGACGCCAGCCCGATCAGCCCCCCGAGCGGGCGCTGGACGATCGCCATAAACGCCTCCTGATCGCCGCCGCGATCGATCGCGGTCGCGACGTCGCTGCCGTCGGCCAGGCCGAACTGGGCGCTGCCGGCAGCGACGAGGCTCAACGGTTCGACCGTCGCCCCCGGCTGCAGCACCTGCAGGTCGATGTCCTCGTCGCGGTAGTACCCCGCCGCCAGCGCTCGGTAGATCCCCGCGTGCACCGCGTTCGGGACGAAGTCCAGGATCAGCGTCGCCTTCGTCATGTGCGCCAGCGGCGCCGGGAGGGCCGCGGCGCGCGCCGCGGCCTGGGTGGCGGCGGGAGCGGCGGGGACGCCTGCAGACGCGCTGGCCGAACGCGCGGTGGCAACCGAGCCCGCGGTCGATCCCCCGCTGGAGGACGTTCCGCCGCAGGCGGTGAAGGCGAGAGCGGCCGCGAGGCTTGCGACAGCCGCGAACAGGATCGACAGCGACTGCCGGCGTCTCACCGGGCGCTTCACCGGGCGCTTCACCGTAGTCCTCCTATAGCTCGTCACGTGGGTAGGCGGATTGGACACATGATTATCTTGGAGCGGACGCATGCGGATAGTACAATGGACGCATGACCGACCTGGATCTGCTGGCCCGGCAGGTGGGAGTGAGCGGGCGAACGCTACGCCGAGCGGTGAGCCAGGGGACGCTCCGGGCCGCGCGGCCGACACCGAGAACGCTCGATCTTCCCCTGACCGAGCGAGGCTACGTGCGTCGCTCGTGGTCGCTGCTCTCGGCCCTGCGGTCGGCCCTGCGAACCGAGCAGAACGTCCGCTTCGCACTGCTCTTCGGCTCGGCGGCGACCGGGGAGGACACGCCGGCCAGCGACGTTGACGTGCTCGTCGACCTCCGCGACCCGAGCCTCGACCGTGTCCTCGACCTCACCGCGAAGCTCACGCAGATCGTCGGTCGCCGCGTTGACGTCATGCGCCTTGCTGATGCCGAAGTCGAGCCAGCCATGCTTGCCGACATTGTGGCCGACGGGAGGGTGATCGTCGATCGAGGGCGCATGTGGCCGCGCCTGCGGCGCCGGCCGGCGAGCCTGATCCGGCGGGGTGGCGGGCGGGAGGCAGGACGTGCGCGGGCGGCCCTCGCGGGCATCGACCGCCTGTTGGGCGCCTGACGATGCCAGAGCGCGAGCCGCGCAAGGCGGACGTCAACCGCTGGCGGCTCGCGATCGTGAGGCATCTCGAAGACTTCCCGCGTCAGTACTCCGCCCTGGAGAGTGCGATGGCGGCGTTCGGTGACGAGTTCGACCTGCGGCGATTCAAGGAGGCCTTCGACACCGCGGCGGATATGGGGGCCTACAACCGAGTCCAGGCGGTCGAGCGCGCGGTGGGCCGTGTGCAGAACTTCGTGGCCGAGCTCGCATATGCCGGGGTGAAGCTCGCCCAGCTGCCGCGTGCGACGCTCGCGGAGGGAGGGTCCACGGCGGAACAGGCCTTTGTGGCCCTGCGCGAGGCAGAGGTCATCGACGGTGCCCTCAGCCGCCGGCTGATCCGGGCCCAACGAGCTCGTTCGACGATCGAGCACGCCTACATTGAGGCCCCCGCCGGGGATGTCCATCGCGCTACCAGGCTCGTGCACGACACCGCTCGCGACTTCATCGGCCTGTATCGAAGCTGGATCGATCCCTATCTCGAAGACGGCGCCACCGTATGATCGGTGCTGCGATGTCCGTGAGAGCCACCCCTCCAGCGCAGGATCGCGAGAGCGATCCCCGGACGCTATCGGGGGAGCCGGTCAGGGAGCTGTATACCGAGGCCGACCTGAGAACCGGTAGCGCCCACCCGCCCGGCGCCGGTTCGGAGGACCCGATCGGGCGCCCCGGGGAGTATCCGTTCACGCGGGGGATCTACAGGACGATGTACCGCGGGCGGCTGTGGACGATGCGGCAGTTCGCGGGGTTCGGGACCAGCGAGGAGACCAACGAGCGCTTCCGCTATCTGCTCGACCACGGGCAGACGGGCCTGTCGACGGCGTTTGACATGCCGTCGCTGATGGGCCACGACTCCGACCACCCGCGCGCGCTCGGGGAGGTCGGCCGCGAGGGGGTCGCGATCGACACGCTGGACGACATGCGGACGCTGTTCTCCGGGATCGACCTCGGGGTGGTGTCGGTGTCGATGACGATCAACGCCCCGGCCGCGATCATGCTGGCCTACTACGTCGTCGCCGCGGAGTCTCCGTCCGCTGGGACCGACCCCGCCGGGACCCGGGACGGGCGGGGTCGCACCGGAGCATCTGTCGGGGACGATCCAGGCGGACATCCTCAAGGAGTACATCGCCCAGAAGGAGTGGTGCTTCCCGATCGACCCCGCGATGCGGCTGTGCGGAGACATGATTCAGTGGTGCACGCAGCGGATGCCGCGCTGGCACCCGATCTCGATCAGCGGCTACCACATCCGCGAGGCGGGGGCGACGGCCCAGCAGGAGCTGGCGTTCACATTGAAGGACGGCCTCACCTACGTCGAGCAGGCGGTGGCGCGGGGCCTGGACGTCGACGAGTTCGCGCCGCGGCTGTCGTTCTTCTTCAACGCCCAGATCGACTTCTTCGAGGAGATCGCCAAGTACCGCGCAGCGCGCAGGATCTGGGCGCGGGAGATGCGCGAGACGTTCGGGGCGCGCAACGAGCGGTCGTGGCTGATGCGCTTTCACTCCCAGACCGCGGGCGTGTCGCTGACGGCGCAGCAGCCGCTGAACAACATCGTGCGGACCGCGGTCGAGGCGCTCGCGGGGGTGTTGGGGGGGACGCAGTCGCTGCACACCAACGGCTTCGACGAGGCGCTCGCGCTGCCGACCGAGCAGGCCGCGCGCGTGGCATTGCGCACGCAGCAGATCATCGCCCACGAGACCGGTGTGACAAACACGGTGGACCCGCTCGGGGGCAGCTACTTCGTGGAGGCCATGACCGACGCGATGGAGCGCAGCTGCTACGAGTACTTTCAGAAGATCGACCGGCTCGGGGGGATGGTGGAGGCGGTCAAGCGCAACTACCCCCAGCGCGAGATCGCCGACGCGGCGTTCTCGCTCCAGCAGGAGATCGACGCCGGCGAGCGGGTCGTGGTCGGCGTCAACCGCTACACCCAGGACGACGAGCCGCCGATCCCCACATTGCGCGTGGACCCCGCGGTCGAACGCAAGCAGCTCGGGCGCCTGCAGGCCACCCGCGCGCGGCGCGACGGGGCCGCCGTCGAGCGCACGCTGGCCGCATTGTGTGAGGCGGCGGGGCACCCCGATCGCAACCTGATGGAGCCGCTGCTTGACTGCGCCCGCGCGCAGGCGTCGGAGGGCGAGATCGTCGAGGCTTTGCAGCGGGTCTTCGGGGATTACACCGAGACGCCTGTGTTCTGAGCCACGACCCAGCCGTCGGTGCGGTCCATCGCGTCGCGGACAGTGTCGCTGCCGGGTTCGGCGACGTAGCGGGGCCGCGTCACGCGATCTCGTCTAGGCGCCCGACGATCTCCTCGGCGTAGCGCGTGAAGCGGCCGCTAGTCGAAGATCGCGTCCAGGTCCAGGTCGCGCGCGCGCTCGTCGGCCGCGAGCAGCTCGCGCAGCGGCGCGCCCTCGTCCCACGCCCGCTGCGCCAGCTCCTGCACGATCCGGTAGGCCTCGTCGCGCGTCATCCCGACGGTGCCCCGCGGCCCGCGGCCCTCCTGCACCAGCGCCAGCAGCACCGCTGCGGAGAACAGCGCGCCGCGCGTCAGCTCCAGGTTGGCGCGCATCCGCTCGGCGTCGACCGTCATGTCGCGCACCAGCGCCGATCGCGCGGTGCTGCATGTAGTCGATCAGGATCGTCGAGTCCGGCAGGATCACGCGCTCGACCGACGAGTGCGAGATGTCGCGCTCGTGCCACAGCGCGACGTCCTCCAGCGCCGCCTGGGCGTTGCCGCGCAGCACCCGCGCGAGGCCCGCGAGCTGCTCGCTGCGGATCGGGTTGCGCTTGTGCGGCATCGCGCTCGAGCCCTTCTGCCCCGATCGCGAACGGCTCCTGCGCCTCGCGCACCTCGGTGCGCGCCAGGTGGCGGATCTCGGTCGCCAGGCGCTCCAGGCCGGCGCCCGCGAGCGCGATCGCCCCCAGCAGCTCGGCGTGCCGGTCGCGCGCCACCACCTGCGTCGAGACGTCCTCGCGCGCGAGGCCCAGCCGCGCGAGCACGCGCGCCTCGAACTCCGGGCTCGTCGCCGCGTAGGTTCCGACCGCGCCCGAGATCGCCCCGACCGCCGCCTGCGCAAACGCCCGCTCCAGGCGCAGCGCGTTGCGGTGCGCCTCGAACGCGAAGCCCGCGAGCTTGACGCCGAACGTCGTCGGCTCCGCGTGCACCCCGTGCGTGCGGCCCGACGCACAGCGTCTGCGCGTGCTCGCGCGCCCGCGCCGCCAGCGCCTGCACCAGCGCGCGCGCGCCCGGCACGATCACCTCGCCCGCCGCGCGCAGCTGCAGCGCCAGCGCCGTGTCCAGCACGTCGGAGGAGGTCAGCCCGTAGTGGATCCAGCGGCCCGCCGCGCCCGCCGACGCGGCCAGCACGTCGACGAACGCCGCCACGTCGTGGTCGGTCGCGCGCTCGCGCTCGTTCACCGCCGCGACCGTGAACGTCGCCGCGCGGATCGCCTCCAGCTCTTTATGACTGGGACCGCGCCGCCCGCCTCGCCGTCGCCGAGCAGCCCCGGCAGCTCCTCGCACGCCGCGACCTCGACCCGCCGCCACGCCTCCATGCGCGCCTCGTCGGTCCAGATCGCGCCCAGCTGCGCGCGTGTGTAGCGCTCGATCATGTCGTCGATTATCGCCGCCCGGCGTCCGCCCGGCAGACGGGGGCGCTCACCTGGGGCCGCCCGCGCCGCTCACGCCGCGAGGATCTGCGCCGCCAGGATCGCGGCGTTGCGGGCGTTGTCGAGGCCCACGCACGCCACCGGCACCCCCGGGGGCATCTGCACGATCGAGAGGATCGCGTCGAGGCCGCCCGCGGCCGTCAGGCGGCCGGAGAGCGGGACGCCGATCACCGGCAGGTCGGTGTGCGCCGCGACCGCGCCGGGGAGCGCCGCCGAGATGCCGGCGCCCGCGATGATCGCGCGCAGGCCGCGCATCTGGGCGTTCTTCGCGTACTCGGCGACCACGTCCGGTTCGCGGTGCGCCGACATCACCCGCAGCTCGTACAGGATCCCGCGCGCCCGCAGCTCGTCGGCGGCCTTCTGCATCGCGTCCATGTCGCTCTTGGAGCCCATCACGATCCCGACGCGCGGGGCGTCGACGTCGATCTCCTCCAGCTGCGCCCGCACCTCGGCTTCGGTCAGCGGGGTCGCGATCGGGGCCACGTCACCCATGCTCGGGCTCGCGCTCTGAGCTCATGTCTCCCCACCACGCCCTGCGCCAGTCGTAGTCCCAGCGCGAGCCCTCCTCGATGTCCGCCGCAGCCGCGACGTCCCCGCGCATCTGCATGCCCTCGAAGGAGATCATCCGCGCCGCAGCATACGCCGCCTCGCGGGCGGTGCCCGCGTCCGGGCCGAGCGCCGTCACGTTCAGCACGCGCCCGCCGGCCGTCATGATCCGGCCGTCCGCCGGCGCGGTGCCCGCGTGCGTCACCTCGACGTCGTCGGGCACTCGCTCCAGGCCATTGATTGGGACCCCGCCCACCCCGTCGCCGGAGGGCGACGGGTCGGGCGGGCTCGGATACCCCGCGCTCGCCAGCGTCACCGTCACGGCCCAGTCGCTGGCCCACGCCGGGAACACCGATTCTTCGTCCTCGTTGACTTTGCTCCACAGGCCGCCGCCGCGCGTCGCGCACACCAGCAGGTCCAGCAGGTCCGAGCGCAGGCGCGGCAGCACCGCCTGCGTCTCGGGGTCGCCGAAGCGCACGTTGAACTCCAGCACCCGCGGGCCGTCCGCGGTCAGCATCAGCCCGGCGTAGAGCACTCCGTGGTAGGGCGTCCCGCGTCGGTGCATCAGGTCCACGATCGGCTGGTGCACGATCTGCGTGACGTCCCACTCCTCTTCCTCGGACAGCTCGCACACCGGCGAGTAGCGCGCCCATGCCGCCGGTGTTGGGCCCGCGATCACCGTCGAAGATGCGCTTGTAGTCGCGCGCCGGCTCCAGCGGCCACGCGCGCTCGCCGTCGCACAGCGCCATCAGCGACAGCTCCCTCCCGGTCAGCCGCTCTTCCACCACCGCGCTCGGCGCGCCGGCGGGATCGGAGGGGTCGGCCGCGAAGCGGCCCTCCGCGAAGATCTCACGCAGCGCCGTCCGCGCCTGCTCGGGGGAGTCCGCCACCGTCACGCCCTTGCCCGCCGCCAGCCCGTCGGCCTTGACGACCACGCCCCAAGCCGCAGGAGAGCCGGCGGGGGAGCCGGCAGGAGCGGAGGGGCCGACGGCGGCGGCAGGGCCGGCAGCAGCGGGGTAGGGCCCGGCCAACTCCTCGACCGCCGCCATGCCCTCCTCCAGCGAGCCCACGTGGCACCAGCGCGCCGTCGGCACCCGCGCGTCCTCCATCGCCTGCTTGGCGAACGCCTTGGAGCCCTCCAGCCGCGCCGCCGCGGCGGACGGGCCGAAGGCCAGATGGCCGCGACGGTCGAGCGCGTCCACCAGGCCCGCGACCAGCGGCGCCTCCGGCCCGACCACCGTCAGATGGACGCCCTCGCGCTCCACCGCCGCCACGATCCCGTCGACGTCGGTCGCCGCGATTCCGAGCACCCGCGCGTCCCGCGCGATGCCGGCGTTCCCGGGCGCGCACAGCAGCTCCGGGCCCTCGCGAGAGCGTGCCAGCGCCCGCACGATCGCGTGCTCGCGCCCCCCGCCGCCGACGACCAGGACCCTCACGTCAGGCTCGCGATGAAGTCGTCGACCGGGATCGCCGCGAGCGTCTCGTAGCGCACCGTCCCGCGCGAGCCCAGCTCCATCGAGACCCGCGCCATCGTCTGCTCGTCCGGGGCCTCCACGATGTTGACGAAGTCGAACCGGCCCAGCGTCGCCCACTGCGCCCTGACCGTCGCCCCGAGCTGCTGCACCTCGCTGTTGACCTCGAGGATCCGCTGCGGGTTGTTCTTGACAGTCTGCACGCCCTCCGGCGTCAGGTTCGCGAGCATGATGTAGACCGGCATCGCAGGTCCTCCTCGGTCGTCTCGACTTGTATTGTCTGTCGGATCGCCGGCCGTCGGCCGCCGTGGTATGCCCGTTGTACCCGATCCGCGCCACCCGGGTCGGCCGGGGCGCGTAGTCTTTCGCCGGGGTGGGCGACGAGCGCGATCTGACGGGGGACGATGAGCTCAAACGAGCAGCGGTGGGCGTGAGGCTGCGCGGGCGATCGGAGCTGCCGGCGGCGTCGCGGACGCGTGTGGCCTGTGTGCTCGTCGTCGCCGCGGTCGCCGCTGTCCTCGCCGGCTGCGGCGGGTCCTCGGGGACGGCCGGCGGCCATCCGCAGAGCCCGCCGCCCGCGACGGCCGCCCGCGCGCCGGCGCCGGTTCCGGCGGGGACGATCGAAGTGACGATCCCGACGCTGCTGCCCGAACGCTTCATCCCCGCGCGCTACACCTGCGACGGGACCGACACCTCGCTCCCGGTCCGCTGGAGCGACGTCCCGCGCGGCACCGCCGAGCTCGTCCTGTTCCTGGCCAGCCTGCGGCCGACGCCGACGTTCTTCAACTGGGCCGTCGCCGGCCTGCGCCCGACGACGCACGGGATCGCCGCCGGCGCGCTGCCCCCCGGCGCGGTCGCCGGCCGCAACGGCTATGGGCAGGTCGGCTACTCGATCTGCCCGCCGCAGGGCACCGTCGAAGAACACTACGTCCTGCGGTTGGAGGCGCTGCCGCGCCGGCTCGTCGCCGGGCCGGGCTTCGACCCGGAAACGCTCTACCGCGAGGCCGAACGGATCTCCAGGACCGTCGGGCTCGCCGGCGGGACCTACACGCGGCGGTGAGCTTCCCCGCCGGGGCCGGCGAGCTCGGGGCCGGGCGCGGGCCGAGCACCGCGGCCCCGGTGCGGGTGGGAGGCCGAGCGTCGGCGAGGCTCAGGCCGCGGTCGGCGCCCGGGCCAGTCGAGCGCCAGGCGGTGGGCGGGGCTCAGGCCACGGCGGCGGCCTTGTCCAGCGTCAGGCGGCCGTCGGCGGCGTCGACTGTGACGGCGTCCCCGGCCCGCAGCTCGCCCTCCAGCAGCGCCAACGCCAGGCGGTCGGTGAGCTGCTTCTGGATCGCCCGCCGCAGCGGGCGCGCCCCGTAGGTCGGGTCGTAGCCCATGTCGCCCAGCAGCTCGCGCGCCGCCTCGGTCAGCGTGACCTCCACGCCGCGCTCGCGCACCCGCGCGATCACGCGCTGCACCTGCAGCTCCACGATCTCCGACAGCTGCTCGCGCGTCAAAGGCTTGAAGCGCACGATGTCGTCGAGGCGGTTGACGAACTCCGGTTTGAAGTGGCCCAGCAGCGCGTCGCGCAGCTGCGTGTCCGAGCGCGTCGCGTCGGCGCCCGCCGGGGAGTCGGAGGTGCCCGCCGTCGAGCCGGCAACATCCCCCGTCGCGGAGTCGAGATCGCCCACCGCGATGTTCGACGTCATGATCAGCACCGTGTTCTTGAAGTCCACCGTCCGGCCCTGGCCGTCGGTCAGGCGGCCGTCGTCCATCACCTGCCAGCAGCGTGTTGAACACGTCCGGGTGCGCCTTCTCGATCTCGTCCAGCAGCACCACCGAGTACGGGCGCCGACGCACCGCCTCGGTCAGCTGGCCGCCCTCCTCGTAGCCGACGTACCCCGGCGGCGCGCCCACCAGGCGCGAGACGGAGTGCTTCTCCATGTACTCCGACATGTCGACCCGGATCATCGCGTCCTGCGAGTCGAACATGAACTCCGCCAGCGCCCGCGCCAGCTCCGTCTTGCCGACGCCCGTCGGGCCCAGAAACAGGAACGTCCCGATCGGGCGGTCCGGGTCCTGCAGGCCCGCCGCGCGAGCGTCGCAGCGCCGTCGCCACCGCCTCCACCGCCTCGTCCTGGCCGACCACCCGTTCGTGCAGGCGCTCCTCCATCTGGATCAGCTTCTGCACCTCGCCCTCCAGCAGGCGGCTCACCGGGATCCCGGTCCAGCGCGCGACCACCTCGGCGACGTCGTCCGCGTCGACCTCCTCCTTGAGGAACACCGGTCTTTGATTGATGTCCCCACCCGCCCCGGCGCCTTCGGCGCCCGGCGTGTTTGCGTCCGGTGTGACACCGGACTGAATCGGATCCCCACCTGCCCCGGGGGCGCCGGTCCGCCCATCGGCCGATCCATCCGAGCCGCCCTCCAAGGCGGCCAACTCCCTCTCAAGCTGCGGGATCTCGCCATAGCGCAGCTCGGCCGCGCGCTGCAGGTCCGCCGCGCGCTCGGCCCGCTCGGCCTCCGTCCGCGCCTCCTCCAGACGCACCTTCAGGTTGCTCACGTCCTTGATCGCGTCCTTCTCGCTCTGCCACTGCGCCGTCATCGTCGCCGAGCGCTCGCGCAGATCCGCCAGCTCGCGCTCGATCGCCTCGCGGCGCTCCGCCGATGACGCGTCGGTCTCCTTCGCCAGCGACGTCAGCTCGATCTCGAGCTGCATCACGCGCCGGTCCACCTCGTCGATCTCCGTCGGCAGCGAGTCGATCTCGATCCGCAGCTTCGACGCCGCCTCGTCGATCAGGTCGATCGCCTTGTCCGGCAGGAAGCGGTCGGCGATGTAGCGGTCCGACAGCGTCGCCGCCGCGATCAGCGCGCTGTCCTGGATGCGCACCTTGTGGTGCACCTCGTAGCGCTCCTTCAGGCCGCGCAGGATCGCGATCGTGTCGGCTACGGTCGGCTCGCCCACCATCACCGGCGCGAAGCGCCGCTCCAGCGCCGCGTCCTTCTCGATGTGCTTGCGGTACTCGTCCAGCGTCGTCGCCCCGACGCAGCGCAGTTCGCCGCGGGCGAGCATCGGCTTGAGCAGGTTGGCCGCGTCCACCGCCCCTTCCGCCGCGCCCGCCCCCACGATCGTGTGCAGCTCGTCTAAGAACAGGATCACCGTCCCGCGCGCCTCGGACACCTCCTTCAGCACCGCCTTCAGCCGGTCCTCGAACTCGCCCCGGTACTTCGCGCCGGCGATCAGCGCCCCGATGTCCAGCGCGATTACGCGCCGGTCGCGCAGCGACTCCGGGATGTCGCCGGAGACGATCCGCTGCGCCAGGCCCTCCACGATCGCGGTCTTGCCCACGCCGGGCTCGCCGATCAGCACGGGGTTGTTCTTCGTCCGCCGCGACAGCACCTGGATCACGCGGCGGATCTCCTCGTCGCGGCCGATCACCGGGTCGAGCTTGCCCCGCTCGGCCATCTGCGTCAGGTCGCGCCCGAAGTGCTCCAGCGCCTGGTACTTCTCCTCCGGGCTCTGGTCCGTCACCCGATGCGGGCCCCGCACCTCCGCCAGCGCCCGCAGCAGCCGCTCGCGGTCGGCCCCCACCGAGCGCAGCGCCGCCCCCGCGCGGGCCGAGGGGCCCTCCTCGCCGGCCAGCGCCAGCAGCAGGTGCTCGGTCGAGACGTACTGGTCTGAGAGCTGGCCCGCCTCCTTCTCGGCCGCCCGCAGCACCGCCACCAGCTCCGCCGACGGCTGGCCTTCGGTCGCCGTCGAGCCCTCGCCCAGCTTCGGCAAGTCGTCCAACGCCCGGTTGGCCTCCGCGCGCAGCGCTCCGATCGACGTCCCGAGCTTCGCCAGCACCGGCAGCACCACGCCGCCGGCCCCGCCCGGCGCAGGCTCGCCCGCGCCCGACGGCGCGCTCTCCAGCAGCACCGCCAGCAGATGCGCCGGCGTCACCTGCGGGTTGCGCCGCTCCTGCGCCAGTCGTGCCGCCGCCGCGAGGGCCTCCTGGGACTTGATCGTGAAGCGGTCGGGCTGCATATAAATCTAAGTCCCCATATAGCAGATTTTATGTCACCGTCGGCGCAGCGGGCGCACGTCCACGGCGCGCACCAGCTCCGTGCTGGGCGGGCGAGAGTTCGGGAAGGGCACCAGCTCGGCGCGGAACGAGCGGCGGACCTCCTCCAGGCGCTCGGCCAGCTCGACCTGGGCGCGCAGCGCCTGCAGCTCGAGCTCCTCGATCCGGGCGTGCATCTGGTCGATCTCCTGCTCCAGGTCCAGCACCCGCTCGACCCCCGCGAGGTTGAGGCCGAGCTCGGCCGTCATCCCCTGGATCCGCCGCAGCTTCTCGACATCCTCCTGGGAGTACAGGCGGGTGCCCTTCGGCGAGCGCTGCGGCTCGATCAGGCCGCGGGCCTCGTACATGCGCAGCGTCTGCGGGTGCATCTCGGCCAGCGCCGCCGCCACCGAGATCATGAACACCCCGCGGCCGGCCGCCACCTCGATCCGCGCGCCGCCACGGGCTGTCGTCCGGCGGCGAACCATCAGCGCTCACCCGCTCCGGCGCCGGCGGGGGTCTCGCGCTCGGCGGCGGGGCGCTTGGCCGTACCTCCCGAAGGCTTGGCCCCGTCCACGAACAGCCGCGCGCGCGGGTCCTCGCCATCGAGCGTCTGCGACAGCGCGTCGACCGCGGCGCTCTGCTCCTTGGTCAGCCTGTCGGGGACGTCGATCAAAAAGCGGTAGTGGATGTCCCCGCGCGTGGGCGGCGATGTGGTCGGGGTGGGTGGGGATGGGGTGGGTGGGGATCTCAATATCGGCGGCCCCTCGCCGCGCAGCCGCTGGACGGTGCCATGGGTGGTGCCGGGGCGCACGCGCAGCGTCTTGGTGCCGTTCAGCGTCGGCACCTGGACCTCGGCGCCGCGCAGCGCCTCGGGGATCGTCAGCGGGACCTCGACCTCGACGTTGTCGCCGCGCCGTTTGAAGACCGGCGAGGGGGAGACGTGCGTGATCACGTACAGGTCGCCGGGCGGCCCGTTGTTGGCGCCGGGCTCGCCCTTGCCGGGCAGCCGCACGCGTGAGCCCTCCCGGACGCCGGGGGGGATGTTGACGCGGTATTTCTTCATCGTCCGCACCGCCCCGCTGCCGCGACAGGTCGGGCACGGATCTTCGATGATCGTCCCCGAGCCGCCGCACTGCGAGCAGGGCTGGGAGATCGAGAACATCCCCTGGCCCTGGGTCTCGATCCCGCGGCCCTCGCAGCTGGGGCAGACCTTCGGCGACGTGCCGGGCTTGGCGCCGGTGCCGTGGCAGGTGGGGCACAGCGTCGAGGTCGCGACCGACAGCGGGATCTGGGCGCCGGCGACCGCCTGGTCGAAGGAGATCGAGACCTCGGTCTCCAGATCGCGGCCGCGCTCGGGGCGCGGTTTGGTGCGGGTGCGCCGCCCGCTGGTCGAACCCCCGAACAGGTTCGACAGGATGTCGCCCATCGAGGAGCCGTCGAAATCGATGTTGCTGAAGCCCCCGAACCCGCCGCCGCCGCGACCGGCCGTCGCAAACGGCCCGCTGGCGCTGTCGTACTGCTTGCGCTTGTCGGGGTCCGAGAGCACGTCGTAGGCCTGCGAGATCTCCTTGAAGCGCGACTCGGCCTGCTTGTCGTCGGGGTTGCGGTCGGGGTGGTAGCGGCGCGCGAGCTTGCGGTAGGCCTTCTTGAGCTCGTCGGGCGAGGCTTTCTTATCGACCCCGAGGGTCGCGTAGTAGTCGGGGCGTGTCGCCATCGCTCCTCCTTACTCCGCGACCACGACGCGGGCGGGGCGGATGATCGTCCCGTCGCAGCGGTAGCCGGGCTGGTAGACCTCGACGACGGTCCCGCTCTCGGCGCCCTCGACAGGCTGCTGGGCCATCGCCTCGTGCTCGGCCGGATCGAACGGCTCGCCCTCCGGGGAGAACGACTCGATGCCGACGCGCGCCAGCGCCGCGGCGAGCTCGGAGCGCACCAGCCGCACGCCCTCCAGCAGCGGGTCGGAGCGACCGGCGATCCCCTTGGCGGCACCAGTGGTGCCCTCCTCCGCGCTTCCGGCACCCGGGCCTGCGACGGCGACGCCTCCGGCCCCGGCCGCTCCCCCGGCCTCCTCCAGGGCGCGGTCGAGGTTGTCCAGCGCCGGCAGCAGCTCCTTGGCGAGCTTGGAGACGCCGCGCCGCTGCGCCGCGGCGGATTCGCGCGCGGCGCGCTTGCGGTAGTTCTCGAAGTCGGCCTGGGTCCGCTGGGCCAGCGCGAGGTACTCGTCGCGCTGGGCGGCGGTGGCGATCAGCTCGTCGAGGTCGCCCTCCACGACCTCGGCGTCGTCCCCCCGTCCGATGAGGCCCCCACCCGCCCGGGGGCGTCTGATGAGGCTCCCACCCGCCCGGAGGAGGTCTCCTCGTCGGAGACCTCCGGCGTGCCGTGCGCGTGCTCCTCGACGGTCTGCTCGATATCCGTCATCGCGCGATCAGGCCTTCGCGGAGGGCTCGTCCACGACCTCGGCGTCGACCACGTCCTCCTCGGTGGACCCGCCGGACCCGCCGGATCCATCCGTCGGCGGCTGCTGGCCGGCTCCGTCGGCGCCGCCCTGCTGTTCCTGGGCGCGCTGGTACATCGCCTCGGAGACGGCGTGGAAGGCGCTCTGCAGGACGTCGGTCTTGGCGTTGATCGACCCGGGGTCCTCAGACTCCAGCGACTCGCGGACCTCCTTGATCGCCTCCTCGATCCGCGCCCTGGAGTCGGCGTCGACCTGCTCGCCGAGGTCGGCGAGCTGGCGCTCGGCCTGGTAGGCGGCGTTCTCGCCGTTGTTGCGGGCCTCGGCGAGCTCGCGCGCTCGGCGGTCCTCCTCGGCGTGGGACTCGGCGTCGGAGACCATCCGCTTGACTTCGTCGTCGGAGAGCCCCGAACCGGCCTTGATCTCGATCTTCTGCTCCTTGCCGGTCCCGAGGTCCTTGGCGGAGACGTTGAGGATCCCGTTGGCGTCGATGTCGAACGCGACCTCGATCTGGGGGATCCCGCGCGGCGCCGGCGGGATGCCGGTGAGCTGGAACTTGCCCAGCGACTTGTTGTAGTTGGCCATCTCGCGCTCGCCCTGCAGGACGTGGATCTCGACCGAGGGCTGGTTGTCCTCGGCGGTCGAGAAGACCTCGCCCTTGCGCGTCGGGATCGTGGTGTTGCGCTCGATCAGCTTCGTCATCACGCCGCCCTTGGTCTCGATCCCGAGCGTCAGCGGGGTGACGTCGAGCAGCAGCACGTCCTTGACGTCGCCGGCGAGCACCCCGGCCTGGATCGCGGCGCCGACGGCGACGACCTCGTCGGGGTTGACGCCGCGGTGGGGCTCGGAGCCGGTGAGCTCCTTGACCTTCTCCTGGACGGCCGGCATCCGCGTCATGCCGCCGACCAGCACGACGTGCTCGATCTCCTTGACGCCCTTGTCCTTGGCGTCGTCGATCGCCTGGCGCACCGGCACGACCACACGGTCCAGCAGCGCGCTGGTCAGCTCGGAGAGCTTGGCGCGCGTGAGGCGCGTGTCGAGGTGCTTGGGCCCGGAGGCGTCGGCGGTGATGAACGGCAGGTTGATCTGCGTCTCCTGCGTGGTCGACAGCTCGATCTTCGCCTTCTCGGCGGCCTCGTAGAGCCGCTGCAGCGCCATCGGGTCGGCCGACAGGTCGATCCCCTGGTCGCGCTTGAAGTCCGCGACGAGCCAGTCGACGATCGCCTTGTCGAAGTTGTCGCCGCCGAGGTGGTTGTCGCCGGCGGTGGACTTGACCTCGAACACGCCGTCGCCGATCTCCAGCACCGACACGTCGAACGTCCCGCCGCCGAGGTCGAACACGAGGATCGTCTGGTCGGACTCCTTGTCCAGCCCGTACGCCAGCGAGGCGGCGGTGGGCTCGTTGATGATCCGCATGACGTCCAGGCCGGCGATCTTGCCGGCGTCCTTGGTGGCCTGGCGCTGGTCGTCGTTGAAGTACGCCGGGACCGTGATGACCGCGCCGTCGACCGATTCGCCCAAATACGCTTCGGCGTCGGTCTTGAGCTTCTGCAGGATCATCGCCGAGATCTCCGGCGGGGAATGCTGCTCGCCGCCGGCTTCGACGCGGGCGTCGCCGTTGGGGCCGGCGACGACCTTGTAGGGGACGATCGACTCCTCCTCGCGCACCTCGGCCTCCTTGCGGCCCATGAAGCGCTTGATCGAGAAGACGGTGTTCTGCGGGTTGGTGACGGCCTGGCGCTTGGCGACGGTGCCGACGAGCCGCTCGCCGGACGCCGCGAACGCGACGACGGACGGCGTGGTGCGGCCGCCCTCGGCGTTCTCGATGACGGTCGGCTCGCCGCCCTCGAGCACGGCCATGCACGAGTTGGTGGTGCCGAGGTCGATGCCTATGGTCTTGCCCATGTGGTGGGGCTCCTTACGTTGGTAGTTGGTAATCGCGGGGCTGGCGCGTGGCTCGGGGGACCTGCCGGAGCCTCGCCCCCGAGGCTCGCCGGTGGGCCGTCCGTGGGCCGCGCCGCTGAAATCTGAGTCAGAGCGTAGCAGATTTCCTGTGGAGCACAAGCCGCGGGCGTCGCGGGGCCGTGGTGAGGCCCAGTGGCAGGCCAGACGGAGGCGCCGCGCCCGACGAGAGCCCCGCGCTCCGGTCCCGCCCCGACGAGCCCTGCCGTCCGGATGGAAGCCGACGGCGGCGGACGCGCCCCTGGGGGCGGCACCGAAACCCGACCAAGGTCAACAGCGGCGGAGGCACGCTCGAGCGGAGACCCGGCGCCTACCAAGCTCCACCCACGCTCCATGGTCCACCCGCACTCAGTTGTCTACGCCAAGGCTCGTTTCAGGGCCCAGTTGGAAGCTCATGTTTCTTACTTGTATGGGCAGGATCCGTCGTAAAACATGCCGATTTGCAGGTCTTTTATGCATCGTGACCCGTCGTGGGGCGCCGGGCACAGCCTAATTTTCCTCTCCGCCTCTTGACAGCCGTGTGGCGTAGACCTATGGTCGAGAGCACGCCCTGGCTTTCGGGGCCGGTCCGGTCCGGACGGTCTTGAGGCAGGGTGGGTAAAGGAAAGATAAAGAGAGGTCTGGATGTCCGTCCGCCCATAGGGCGGTGGTCGTCTGGGCGTCTAAATCCACGTGTCTCGGCTCGGCCGGGACAGGAGGTAGTTGATTACATGTCCAGAATCAAGCTCACGATGCTGAGCCTGCTGGCGGTGCTCGCGTTGAGCGCCGCCGCGTCGGCTACGGCATCGGCGGCCACGCACCAGTGGATCATCAATGGGACGCCGCTGGCGACCGGAGAAAAAACAGAAATCCAAGGCAATAACCTGCCCTACGTTCAAGAAGGCCAATTCGAATCCACGATAGGCGGTCTCAACATTCATCTCTACTGTCAAACGGCTCTCGTGCCCAGCGGTGCTTCGAATGTACTCGAAGGGGGCGCCAACGGTAAAGCCAAAATCCTGATAGAATTCAGAGGCTGCGCTATATTTCAGGTTACCAAAGCAGGTGTCTCGGAACCACTGAGTACATGCAAGATCGAATCTGAACCGATTCTAGCTGAAGCTGAAGGCGAACTGAAAGAAGCCGGTATATTGACACTCAAACCGCTCAGCACTTCTGAAGAAGGCGGGACAGTCTTTTCTAAATTTAATATCACGAAAGTCACAGGTACCTGCGCAATCGAAGGGAAATATAAAGTCAAAGGCTCGCAGGCCTGTGTCATACCCCATTTCGGTGTGGATGCCTACGTGGGTGTGCTCGAGTGCACTCCCGGCGGCAGCAGCTTGACGTTGCTCGCCGAACCCGCCCGCCTCTACCTGGGGACTGGGATTACTTTGGAGAAAGGCGGTAAATTCCACGCCACCTAGGTTCTAAATATATAGTTCAAACCTAGTGGAGGCCCCGGCAACGTTTGCCGGCACCGACTCGGCCCCGAACGCTGTCATGCCCGAATCCTCGGCGCCGTCAACCCGGCGAACGTTGCCTGACACCCCACTAGTACCTAGTTTCTGTTTGTCGAGCCCGCGCCCCGGCTGGTCCGAGGCGCGGGCTCTGTTTTCCAGCCACTGGCGAGCGCTTTCTGCGGAGTTCGAGCATCGGCTTGGTCGGACACGGTATTCGTGGGCTGTGCCCCACGAGAGGCCCGCGGTCGCGCCGTAATGAGAAACACTCCTTGCTTCAATCCCGTTTGGCTCTGTAACGTAACGAAAGATATGATCGACTGGACCGTATTATACTCGAGTTCGTCGTGGAAGAGCGACCCTGCGGGCGAAGGAATGAGGCTTCCCCGCCGTTCGCTGGCCGTGGCGCTCGTTTCGATGTGCCTAGGGGTCGGGTCTGTGCTTGCCGCCCTCCCGGTCGCTGCTGCCGTCTGCCCAAACGAACATATCCGTCTACAGGAGGGCGATGCCGCGACTCTTCCTGACTGTCGCGCTTATGAGCAGGTCTCTCCGGTTGAAAAAAATTTCAACGACGCTATCGGAACGATCGGCTTGATGCAGAGTTCTCCATCCGGTGAAAGGGTGAGCTTTATTTCCATCTCACCGTTCCCAGGCATACCCGGTGCCTCGGAGTTTCCAACGTACCTCAGCACCCGCCGTGTTGGCAGCGATGGTGAAGGCGAATGGTCCACACAAGGGCTTTTGCCGCGAACCGAGGCTGGTGCGACAGCGAATGTGAAGGCCTTTACTGAAGATCTCTCGGAGGCCCTGGTCGAAATGGGAACGTCGGTGGAAGCATCGCAGTATATATACGATAGCAGTGACGCCTCATTTGTGCCTTTCCCGGGCGTTGCAGTACTGTCAACCAACGGGCCGGCCTTAGAATTCTTTTCCGGTGCCAGCACGGATGATTCACATATCGTTTTTGAGAGTGACACGCGGTTATTACCGGCGGCGATATCTGGGGTGCCCAATCTCTACGAGTGGGAAAATGGGCGACTGTTTCTTGCGGGTGTGCTTCCTGAAGGCGAAGACACCCCACCTGGCGGTGCGGTCGCTGGTCCCAGTGGCGAATCAAGCTTGCGGGGAAAGTATTACACTCAGGGTTCGATCTCTCAAGACGGGTCGCGTGTCTTTTTCACGTCTCTGGAATCCGAGCAAATCTACATGCGCGAACCATCGGCAGGGAGGACGGTCAAAGTGTCGGGGTCGGGGCCCGCGGAATGGCTTGCCTCGACGCCCAGCGGGTCGGACGTGTTCTTTACTGAAGGTGGCGACCTCTATCGGTTCGATGTGGAAGACCAGAAGCAGGTACAGCTCACACAAGACGCGGGAGTGCAGGGTATGCTCGGGATCTCAAGCGACGGCTCGTATGCATATTTTGTCGCCAAGGGCGTACTCGCGGGAGAGAACGTCGAAGGCCACGCCCCGTCTGCCGGCAAGGATAATCTCTACGAGTGGCACGAAGGTGTCCCAGTCGCTTACATCGCCAATCTCAAAGAAGGCAAGGATGAATCTGATTGGCGTGGACATGCTGCTGAAGGAGTGGCGGAAGCCGCCAACGGAGAGAAGAGTTCGCGTGTTACCGTCGACGGCGGAACAGCATTGTTCAGCTCTACCGAACGCTTGACTGAATATGACAACAACGGCTGGACCGAGCTCTACCTCTACGATGCGGCAGATGCGAAGCTCACTTGCGTGTCGTGCAATCCAGACGGACGAATGGCCACCACAGGCTCATATCTTACGAGAGAAGTCCTCGCATACGAAGCTTACCCTACGCCTCGTACTCCATTTTTGACGCGCAATCTTTCTGATAACGGCAGCCAGGTCTTTTTTCAGACCGAAGAAGCGTTGGTCGCGAAGGACAGCAATGGCCAGAGCGACGTGTACGAGTGGGAGGACGGTCGTCATTATCTAATCTCCAGCGGGCAGGGAAACGCCGCGGCATACTTCGCTGACGCGAGCGCCAACGGTGACGACGTATTCTTCTTCACCCGCCAGTCTCTGGTTGGCGAGGACCAGGATGAGAACACCGATCTTTACGACGCTCGTGTAGGTGGCGGTATCGCTGCTCAGAATCCGGTGGTCATTCCGCCGTGCGTGGGCGAAGAATGCCACGGCACGATCGCGTCGGCACCCGTGTTCGGCGTGCCCGCCAGCGTCGTTTACTCGGGCGCGAGTAACCTCGCCCCCGAGCCGGTGGTCTCCACCGGACCAAGGTCCGGGACCGGCAGCCAGCTCGCCGCAGCCCTGCGTGCGTGCGCGAAAAAGCGGTCGAGCAAGAAGCGCTCGGCGTGTCGCGCGCGAGCCGAGAAGCGCTACGGGCACAAATCGGCTGCCAAGAAAAAGAAGATCTCGAAGCGGAGATGACGGACAACGCCCTGCCTGGGGGCGTGTGTAGGCGGTAAGCTCGTTTGGCAAGGAGGTCGTCCGGCCTCTCCACCGCTTGGCAACCTCGTGGTCCCGAAGTCCAGTAACCGCGCCTGGCGGAGCGACGCCTGACGGCCTACGGGCTTCAACGCAGCGACCGCAGTGAGAAACAACACTTGAACACAAGTGGCCGACCTGGCAATGTCAGTACCCAGTATGAGGGTGCATAACAAAAGGGTCCGGGTCCTGCTCGTTCTATTCGTGCTTGTGCTCGCGATAGCTCTCGTGCCGGCCTCGCCGGCGCTCGCCACCTTTGGCGACGAAGGGTTCGGTATCGAAACGTTCAGCAACTCGCTCCTCCTCACGGGCGGTCTGCCCGCGACGCAGGCGGGGTCCCACCCTGACAGCATGAACATAACGATCATGTTCAAGCACCACCCGCCCGCGGACAGGGCGGGCGAACCGGGGGAAATTCCGGACGGCAACCCTGAAGATATCGAAGTGAATCTGCCTCCGGGGCTGGTGGTCAATCCCACCGTCACCCTGGAAAAGTGCACCGAAGCGCAGCTCCTGATCTCGGCGTGCCCGGCCGGCTCCGCCGTCGGGCAGTTGACAGCCTTTACGACAACATTCGCCGAAATACCGGGGCAGCGGGTCTACAACATGGTCCCACCCCCGAACGTGCCCTCCGACTTCGGGCTCAACGTCCTGCACCTTGGTGTGATCGTGCACATCATCGGCAAGGTCCGCACGGGTAGCGACTACGGGATCACGGGTGCCGTCCCGGGGATCTCTCAGCGAGGAGGGACGTCCGGCGCCGTGGTCTCCTTCGAAGGCTTCCCGGCCGGGCCGACAGGAAAGCCGCTGCTCACGATGCCGTCGGCCTGTGGGAGCCCGTTGAAGACCACGATGACCTCGGAGTCGTGGCAGGGGGAATTCGCCGAAGCTCTGCCCTCCTACAGTCTCGGCGCGGAAGGCAAGCCCGTCACGGTCACGGGCTGCGAAGATCTGAGCTTCGACCCCGAGCTGAAGGTGCACCCGAGCACGAACGAAGCCGATTCGCCGAGCGGGCTCAGCGTCGAACTGAGCGTCCCTCGGGAAGAAAGCGCGAGCAGCCTCGCGCAGGCAGACCTCAAGGACGCCACCGTGACGTTGCCGGCGGGGATGTCGATCTCGACGTCGGCGGCCGGCGGTCTGGGTGCCTGCACGCCGCAGCAGATCGACCTCAGGAGTGCCGCGGCGCCATCTTGCCCGAACTCGTCGAAGATCGCCTCGGTCGAAATCATGACGCCGCTGCTGGAAGTCCCCCTGCACGGCGCGCTGTACCTTGCCCAGCAGGGCAACGGTGGGTCCGCCCAGGGCGAAAATCCCTTCAACTCGCTGCTCGCGATGTACCTGGTCGCCGAAGGCCCCGGCGTCGTCCTGAAGATCCCCGGCGAAGTGCGCCTCGATCCCGTGACCGGCCAGGTGACCGCGCACTTCGGCGAAGACCCGCTCACCGGCTCCTACCTGCCGCAGCTGCCGTTCAGCAATCTGAAGATCGACTTCTTCGGCGACCCCCGGGCGCCGCTGTCGACACCGTCGCAGTGCGGCACCTACACCGTCACGAGCCAGCTGACGCCGTGGTCGGCCCCGCAGTCAGGGCCGCCCGCGACCCCGAGCTCCAGCTTCGAAATCAACCAGGGCTGTCACGGGCCGGAGTTCAGCCCGTCCTTCACGGCCGGCACCGTGAACAACCGCGCCGGCGGCTACAGCCCGATCACCACGACCTTCCGCCGCGAAGACGGCGAAGAAGAGCTCGGCCGCGTCCAGGTGCAGCTACCGCCCGGCCTGCTGGGCAACGTCGCCTCCGTCCCGCTGTGCGGCGAACCGCAGGCCTCGGTCGGCGAATGCGAAGCCAGCAGCCAGATCGGCGAAACGACAGCCGGCGTTGGCGCCGGGCCCAACCAGTTCTACGTGTCCGGCAAGGTCTATCTGACCGGCCCATACGAGGGTGCGCCGTATGGCCTCTCGATCGCGGTCCCCGCGATCGCCGGACCGTTCAACCTCGACCGCGAAGGCCATCCCATCGTCGTCCGGGCCGCCCTCACCATCAACCCGACCACCGCCGCGGCGACCGTCACCACCGATCCGCTGCCGCAGATCATCCAGGGCGTCCCGCTGCAGATAAGGACGGTCAACGTCACGATCAACCGCCAGGGCTTCGTCTTCAACCCGACCAACTGCGCGCCGCTGTCGATCGACGGCCATGCGACCAGCAGCCCCCTGGGTCAGAACACGACGCTCTCCTCCCCGTTCCAGGCAGCGGACTGCGCCGCGCTCGCCTTCAAGCCAAGCGTCAAGGTCAGCACGTCCGGGCACACCTCCAGGGCGAACGGGGCGAGCCTGGACTTCAAGCTCACCTACCCCAAAACCCCGTTCGGCTCCCAGGCCAACATCGCGAGCGCCAAAGTGGAACTGCCCAAGCAGCTGCCGTCGCGCCTGACGACGCTGCAGAAGGCGTGCATCGCCGCCACCTTCGAAAAAGATCCCGCGGCATGCCCGGCGGCGTCGGTGATCGGGATCGTCAGAGCGACCACGCCGATCCTGCCGGGCACATTGACCGGCCCCGCCTACTTCGTGTCCCACGGCGGCGAAGCGTTCCCCGACCTCGAGATGGTCCTCCAGGGCGACGGCGTCAGAGTCAACCTCGTCGGCTCGACGTTCATCTCCAAAAAGGGAATCACGAGCACGACATTGAAGACCGTCCCCGACGTGCCGGTCGGTTCGTTCGAGGTCTATCTCCCCGAGGGTCGGTACTCGGCACTCGCCGCGAACGGCAACCTCTGCAAAAGCACCCTGAAGATGCCGACGTCGTTCGTCGCCCAGAACGGCGCGGAACTCCACCAGAACACCCCGATCGCAGTGACCGGCTGCCCGAAGAAGACCATCAAGGCGAAGAAAGCCACCAAGTCCTCGGCACACCGGAGGAGGAAGCCGTAGATGCGACCCGTTATTTTCACCCTAGCCTTTCTTCTGATGTTCTTGACATTTGGTTTTTTGATGGTCTCCAGTAAGACTGCCCTGGCGGGTGAATTCCATCCTTATATCAGCAGCATCGTACAGGCCGGCAATCCATTGGAACCGCTTCCTGAACCTTGGGGCTTGACGTTTGACTCGGAAGGGAATCTGTACGTCGGCATCAACGACGGTGGTACTGGCTTCGACATATTCAACCCCGCCAACGACTGGATCAGCCACGGCGGTAGCGAAATATCGGAAGACCGCGGCTTGGGTGTGAGCGATGAAACGGGCGACGTGTTTGCCGCAGCCGGCAACGTCCCGGACGTGGTCGCTTACATCCCCAATGTCAAGGGCAAGCCCGAAGACGGCTACGTCGAAAAACCCGGTCAGACATGGGCCGGCGCGACGACGGCAGCCGGAAGATTTGCAACCTGCTGCAACATCATGGTTGCGGTCGATAATTCGGCAACCCCCCAGTCTGGCCACGTCGCCGGCACCGGGGATGTCTACGTTCTCAGTGGAGGTGGCGTGCTCTCAGTTATCAAGCCTGGGCCTTCAGGGGAAGAAGGCGAACTCGTGCAGGAACTGGCGGTGCCGGGCTTTTTAAACAGGGATGGCCTTGCAGTCGACGCTCTCACCGGCGACGTGTATGTCGCCAGTCATCCGAGGGAATCACTCACTGGCGAACTCATCCCCGCATCGATCGTGGTGTTCAACGACAAAGGCGAAGAACAGCCAGAAGTGCAGCTGCCCGCGAGATCGGAACCGATAGACGTCGCCGTCGAAGAATCGACGGGGGACCTCTACGTCGTCAACGAAGCTACCAACGCTGTCGAAGAGTTCGAACCTTCCGGGAAAAGTGTCGGCCGGTCGATTACCGAAACCACCAAGGGCACACCGTTTGTGCCCGTCGCCGTTGCGGTCGGCTCTAACGGCGACGTATACATCTCGGACAGGGCGACCCAGGCGAAGTCGGTGGACATCTATGGGCCCCTGCAGAAGGAAATCGAAGTGCCAATAATTAAAACGGGGCCGGCACACGAGATCAATAAGACCGCCTTTGAACTCACCGGCGAAGTGAATCCAGAGGGCCTCACCCTGAGCGGCTGCTCCTTCGAATACGCGACCGCCGAAGAATATAAAACCAGGACGAAAGATAAAATAGAACCCCCCTACTCGAACGCCCAGGGCTGCCGGGGGTCCCTGCCCACGGGATCGACACCGGTGCCGGTAAGCGCAGAACTCGATGACCTCGAACCGCACACGATCTACCACTTCCGTCTCGGTGCGACAGGCAGCTTCCCCACGACCTATGGAGAAGATGAAGCGTTTGAAACGCCCCCAGCGCCGCCGGTAATCGAAAGCACGTCGGCCGCGCCCGGCCCGTCGCCGCGCAAGGCCGAGCTGCTGTCGGGCGTGGTCGATCCCAAGAACAGCGCCATCGCCTCCTACTACTTCTCCTACATCACCCAGGCCGAATACGAATCTAGGGACGAAAGGACACTCTCCCCCAAGGCCGAAGGTGGTTCGCCCCCCACCAAGGGCGAAACGCTCGGGCCGACGCAGATCAGCGGCCTGCAGTCCGGCACGACCTACCGCTACAAGCTCGTGGTCGTCAATCAGTTCGGCGAAAAAGAAACCGGTCCGGAACAGACCTTCACCACCGCGTCCCCCACGCCGCCGCTCGTGAGCGCCGGACAGACCGGTGAAGTGACGCAGACGACCGCCGTCGTCTCCGACACGATCGACCCGCAGGAACTGCAGACCAGCTACGAGCTGGAGCTCGGGACGGACACCACCTACAGCGGCGGGCGGATCTTCGGCACGCTCGCGCCGGGCGAAGAAGCGATCACGCTCGACCTCGGCGACCTCGCGCCCGGCACGACCTACCACTACCGGATCCTCGCGACCAACGAAGACGGCACCACCGAAGGGCCCGATCAGAGCTTCACCACCCAGGCAGCCCCCCTGACGGTGATCCTGCCGTCGATCGAACAGCTGCTCCCGGTTCCCAACATCAAATTCCCGCCTGAAGAATCAGAACGGCCGCCGAAACACAAACCCAAAAAGAAGAAGAACGGGAAAGGCGCGCACAAAAAGGCCAAGGGCGCGCGCAAGAAAGCCAAGGGCGCCAGGAGCAGGCGGAAGCGGGAGCGGGGCTAGCGCCCCAGCGAAGCGGCTCAGCGCGTCGCCCGGCGGGCCGGGCACATCCGCGCCAGCGCGCACTCCCCGCACGCCGGCGAGCGCGCATGGCACGTTCGGCGGCCATGGCGCAGAAGGTTCACGTGCAGCTCCAGCTCCTCCCCCGGCGGAGTGAGCGCGAGCATCCGGTCGTGCAGCTCCCCCGACGGAGCCCCCGGGCGCAGCAGCCCCAGGCGCGTCCCCACACGCGCCACGTGCGTATCGACGGGAACCTCGCGCAGGCCGTACGCGAACAGCAGCACGCACGCCGCCGTCTTGCGCCCCACGCCCGGGAGCTCGGTCAGGAAGTCCCGCGCCTGCGTCAGCGGCGCGTCCGCCAGCCAACCCAGCGACAATCCCGCCGGCCGGACGCCGTCGCGCGCCCGCGAGCCCTCCCGCCGCGCCGCCGCCCCGTCGCCCCCGTACGCCGCCACGTCCGCCGAGATCGCCCGCAGGATGGTCTGGATGCGCCGAGACTTGACCCGCGAAAGGCCGCCCGGACGGATCGCCCGCTCGACTGCCTCCAACGGCGCGTCGCGCACCGCCTCCCACGTCGCCAGGCGTCCCCGCAGGCGCAGATAGGCCACGTCGCGGTTGCGGTCGTTGGTGCTCTGCGACAGCACCGTCAGCACCAGCTCGGCCACCGGGTCGCCGTGCGGGCGCATCCGCGGAATCCCATACACCGACCGCAGCCGGTCGCGGATCGCGCGCACCCGCCGGGACGTCGGCGGCGACCACCCAGATCGACCCCCGCGCGGCGCGGGAACCGTCGGCCTGCCGCCCGCCGGCGAATTCAGGCTCGACACGGAGTCGGACACGGAGTCGGAAACAAAATAGTCGGAAACAGTGGTTGTGAGTGTAGCGAGGACCGGGTTATGTTCGGATCGTAGTCACTTTAGCCTCACGTTACTCTCTGACAAGGGAAGGATTCGGACCTGATATGACCAAGCATCATAAGCATTCCGCGGGCGTCGGCAGACGCCTGCTCGTCGCTGTCGCAGCGGTGTTCCTGCCGTTGGTCTTCGTCTCGTCGGCCGTGGCCACCGAACATCATCCGACCGGGGAATTTAAAAACTTCGCGAATTGCCCGTTGAGCAACAAAGCAGTGAACGACTGCACGTTCGCCGAAACGACCAGCGGTGAATTCTCCGTCGGCACGAGGGCTGTGCCGATCACCAAACCGATCATCCTGCAGGGTGGGTTCACCGAAAACCCAGAAACTGGCGTACTCACTTTCTACGGCGCCGAAAACGGCGAAACGCTGACGAAAGTGGCGCTGTACGTGCCTGGCGGCCTGCTCGACATCGTCGCGCCGGAATGGCTGAACAAAGAACAGAAAGAAAAATTTGAAAAAGTCATCAACGAAGGGCTCACGGGCGTCACGGCGACGACCGAACTGGCCAAGCCCGCCAGCGACATCCAGCTGAGCATCCTCAATCTCCTGCTCGAGGAAGGCGTCGCGCTGCAGCTGCCGGTGAAGGTCAAGCTCGGCAACACGTTCCTCGGCAGCAGCTGCTATGTGGGCTCGGAAGCCCATCCGATCATCCTCAACCTCACGACCGGTGAAACGCATCCGTCCGCGCCCAACAAATCGATTCACGGGGCGCGGGGCGAACTGGAACTCGCAGCCGGCGGCGAAATCGCCAGGCTCACGGGCGGCTCGCTGGTCGACAACGACTGGGCGGCGCCCGGCGCGAACGGCTGCGGCGGCAAACTCGTCGAAGGCATCGTCGACGAAGCCGTCAACAAGGCGCTCGGCCTGCCGGCCGCCGCGGGACACAACACCGCGATCCTCAACGGCAAGCTCGAAACCACGGGCGCTGAATCCGTGAGGGCAAGCGAATAGCCAGACCGCAGTAACGCAGCATCGCAGCACCAGCGATCGGGGGGCCCGCCGCCACGCGGCGGGCCCCCTGTGCTATGGTCCCAACATATGGGCCGACTTCAAATACACGTGCCGAGCGCAACGCCCACGGCCGCGCTGCTCGCCGCCCTCGCCCTCGCCCTCGCCCTCGCCCTCGCGGTCGCCGGATGCGGTGGGTCGACCGCCAGCTCGACCACCCAGTCCTCGTCGTCGCCGGTGCCAGCGGCGACCACGAGCGCGGCGACGCCGACTCCCCCCGCCACCCCCCCGGCAAGCCCACCGACGAGCAGCCCCCCGCCGGAAAAAGAAAAAGGCCCGACCAAGCCCCCGCCCAGCGCCTCGATCCTCGTGTCGCTCGTCGGCCTCGGCGGCGAACACCTGATCCCCACCGCCAACACCTGCGACGGCGCCGACACGTCGCCGGCCATACAGTGGAGCGCAGTCCCGCCCCACACCGCTGAACTCGCCGTCTTCGTCCTCAACCTCAAGCCCGTCAACAGCGGCCTGTTCGTCGACTGGGCCGTCGCCGGCCTGCCCCCGACCACGCGCGGCATCCCCGCCGGCAAGCTCCCCGCGGGCGCAGTCGTCGGACACAACGGCTACGGCACCGACGGCTACTCCATCTGCCCCCCCAAGGGCGAAAAGGAAACCTACATCGTCAGACTCGTCGCGCTGCCCCACCCACTCCCCGCCAAGCCCGGCTTCAACGCGCAGGCCTACTACAAAAGCGTCGAAAGCATCTCCAAAGACGTCGGGCTCACCGGCGGGACCTACACCCGACCCTGACCGCGGATATCCTCGGCCGGTGCCCGCCGCGACCGAGCACACCGCCCACATCGGCGAGCTGCCGATCTTCTGGCGCAGCGCCCCGACGCCCGCCCTCGCCGCCGGCGGCCAGCCGGCGGCGCCCTCGGCGGAGGCGGGGGCAGAGGTCCTATACCTCCACGGGGTCCCCACCAACTCCGACGAATGGCTCGGCTTCCTGGAGCGCACCGGGGGGCTCGCCCCCGACCTCCCCGGCTTCGGGCGCTCGGGCAAGCCCGGGCACTTCGACTACACGATCGCCGGATACGGGCGCTTCGTCGAGCAGTACCTCGACCTGCTGGAGGTCGAGCGCGTCAGCCTCGTCGTCCACGACTGGGGCGTCGTCGGCCTCGACTTCGCCCAGCGCCACCCCGAGCGCGTCGCGCGGCTCGTCGTCATGAACGCCGTCCCGCTGCTGCCCGGCTACCGCTGGCATCGCACCGCGCGGCTGTGGCGCACCCCGCTGCTCGGCGAGCTCGCGATGGGCGCCACCACCCGCGCCGTCCTGCGCCGCGCCACCCGCGACGCCAACGCCGCGCCCGGGCCGCTGCCCGAGGCCTGGCTCGACATGGCGCTCGCCCACTTCGACCAGGGCACCCAGCGCGCGATCCTCAAGCTGTACCGCAGCGCCCCCCCCGACGCCCTCGCCCGCGCTGGGCTGGACCTCGCGCGGCTGGAGATGCCGGCCCTCGTCGTGTGGGGCCTGCGCGACCCCTACATCCCCGCGCGCTTCGCCGCCGACTACGCCGCCGCCCTGCCCCACGCCGAGCTGCTGGAGCTCCCCGACGCCGGCCACTGGTGGTGGTTCGACCGGCCCGACGCCATCGAGCGGGTCGTCGACTTCCTGCTTGAAAATCGAGGGCGCGTATAGCCATCGTTATACGCGGGTCGAAAAATAGATATACATGTCCACGCCCGCCGTGGACAGCCAGGGGCTCGACCCCGCCGGCGCCGGCGCTTGTCGCGCTCGCGCTCGCGGTCCCGCTCGCCGCCCTCTACCTCGTGCTCCGGCCCCCCAGCGGCGACCTCGCCGCCGCCACCTACCGCGGCGACCTCTTCGCCCGCGTCGGCTTCACCCTGTGGGACGGCGGCTGGTACGGCGGGCACTACCTGCCCGGCTACTCGCTGCTCGCGCCCCCCCTCGGGGCCCTGCTGGGAGAGCGGCTGCTGCTCGCGCTGTCCGCCGTCGCCCTCGCCGCGCTGTTCGGCCTGCTCGCCGAGCGGATCTTCCAGCCCGCCGGTGCCCGCCTCGCCGCCGCCACGTTCGCGCTCGGCGCCGGCGTCGCGCTGCTCTCCGGGCGCGTCGCCTACGACCTCGGGCTCGTCGTCGGCCTGCTCGCGCTGCTCGCCCTCGCCCGCTCGTCCCACCCTGTCCGCACGCCCGGTGCCGGATCGATCGGATGGATCGCCGCCGCTCTCGCGCTCGCCGCGCTCACCAGTCTCGCCAGCCCCGTCGCCGGAGCGTTCCTCGCGCTCGCCGCGCTCGCCCACGCGCTCGGGGGTCCACCGCGCAGGCCGCTCGGGCGTCTCGACGGGCCTCTCCAGGATCGGCATCTCGACGACGCCGGGGGACGACGTCGTCTGCGTCCGGGCGGACTCGCGTTGGCAGCGGCGGCCCTGGGCCCGATCGTGCTGCTCGCGCTCGTGTTCCCCGAAGGCGGCTGGGAGCCGTTCGCGCCCTCGCTGTTCTGGCCCGGGTTCGCCGGCGTCGTCCTGATCGCGCTGCTGCTGCCGTCCGTCGCCGTCGCCGACCGCGCGCTCTCGTCGCCGGCCGCCCGGACGCTGACGTGGGGTGCCTGGCTGTACGCCGCCGCGCTCGCCGGGGCCTACGCGCTGCACACCCCCGTCGGCGGCAACGCCGCGCGCCTCGGGGCGCTGCTCGCCGCGCCGCTCGTCGCCGGCGTGCTGTGGGAGCGCCGGCGGCTCGCGCTCGCGCTGCTCGCGCCCGTCCTGCTCTACTGGCAGCTGGAGACACCGATCAACGACGTCGCCGAACTCGCCGGGGACCCCTCCGTCCACGCCTCCTACTACGCGCCGCTCGTCGCCGAGCTGCAGCAGCTGTCCGAGGCGGCGGCGGTGAGCCCGAGCGGGCGCCCGAATCGGCGGGTGGGCGCGCCGAGGGACGGGCGGTCGATCGTTGGGATGCCGATCCGCGTCGAGGTCCCGCTGACCGGGGCCCACTGGGAGTCGGTCTACCTCCCCGAGCACCCCCCGATCCTGCTCGCCCGCGGCTGGGAGCGCCAGCTCGACACGCGCTACGCCGCGCTGTTCTACGAACCCACGCTGACCCCCGCCGCGTACAGGTCGTGGCTGGACGAAAACGCCGTCTCCTACGTCGCGCTGCCCGACGTCCGCCTGGACTTCGCCGGCGAACGGGAGGGGCGGCTGGTCGCACGGGGACTGCCCTACCTGCGCGAAGTGTGGCGCTCGGCGCACTGGCGCCTGTTCGCGGTGCGCGACGCCGTCCCGCTGGCGCAGCCGCCGGCGGTGCTGAGGAGCGTCGGGTCCGACAGCTTCACGGTGTACGCCCCGCGCCCCGGGGCCTACACCGTGCGGATGCGCTTCACCCCCTACTGGGCGCTGCAGCACGGACGCGGGTGCGTCGCGCAAGCGCCCGGCGGCTGGACCGAGGTGCGCGCGGGCCGCGCCGGCGCCGTGCGTGTCGGCATCGACTTCTCGGTGGGCCGCATCTTCAGCCACGGCCCGCGATGCACCTGAGGCGGCCCGCCTGAGCATCGTTTAGGCTACCGGTCGATGGTCGCTCGGATCCGCCTTCTGCAGGCGCGGATACTGCCCCAAGGATGGCCGGACGTGCTGCGCCAGGTGCTGCTCTTCGGGGCGGCCTACCTCGGCTACCGGGTCGTGCGCGGGCTCGTCGAGGGCAGGGCCACCGCGGCCTTCCAGCACGCCCGCGAGGTGATCCAGCTCGAGCGCACCCTGCACCTGTTCGTCGAGCCCTCGATCCAGGCGTGGGCGTCGGGCAGCCACCTGCTGATGGACGCCTCCAGCTGGATGTACGTCAACGCCCAGACCACCGTCACGGTCGGCGGACTCGTGTACCTGTACCTGTGCCACAACCGCTCGTTCTACTTCGTCCGCAACGCGCTGATGATCTCGATGACGATCGCGCTGGTCAGCTACGCCGTCTTCCCGACGGCGCCGCCGCGCTTCATGCCGGAGTGGGGCTTCATCGACTCGGTCTCGAACTTCACCGGGGTCCACGTCGATCACGCCAGCGCCACGATGACGGCGCTGTTCAACCCGTACGCCGCCGTGCCCTCGATGCACGTCGCGTTCGCGCTGCTGATCGGCTGGCCGATCGCCCGTCTGGTGCGCCGGCGCGCGTTGGCGGCCCTGTGGCTGGCCTACCCGTTCCTGATGGCCTTCGTGATCGTCGCCACCGCCAACCACTTCATCTTCGACGCCCTGCTCGGAGCGCTGACGGCTGTCGTCTCGGCATACGGCGCGCGCTGGCTGGCGCGTGCGCGGCCCGCCGCCTGGCGCTTCTCGCCCGCCCCGGTCGGCGTGGCCTCGTCCGTCACGGCCAACGTGGGAGCGGGCGGGTAGGCCCGCCGAGGTCGCCCCTCCACCGATCCCGGCCACCCACCCGTGCCTCCCAGACACGCCCCAGCGAGACCGACGCGGCAGGGCCGCGTCGGCCGCCGAGCGAGATCGCGATCGGCGCGCGCGCGACGGCGCGGCGAACGGGCCGCCCTCACCGCGGCCGACCGCCGCGAGCTGGTCCGCAACCGCCTGATCGACTCGCGCCTGACGCCCAACGCGATCTCGCTCACCGGCCTCGCGCTGAACGTCGTCGCGGCCGCGCTCGTCTGGGAACGGCTGTTCTTCCTCGGCGGCCTCGCGTTCATCGTCGGCTCGATCATGGACACCCTCGACGGGCGCTACTCGCGGATGTCCGGCAAGGGCACCCCGTTCGGGGCGTTCCTCGACTCGACGCTCGACCGCATCGAGGAGGGGATCGTGCTGACCGCCGTCGCCGCCGACTTCGCGCTGCGCGGCGAACGCCTCCCCACCGCCGCCGTCGTCGTCGCGGTGCTCGCGTCGCTGATGGTCTCCTACACCCGCGCCCGCGCCGAGGCGCTGGGGGTCGAGTGCAAGGTCGGGATCGCCACCCGCCCCGTCCGCGTCGTGATCCTCGCGATCGGCCTGCTGTTCGCGCGGGGCGCCTCGCTCGGGAGTTTCGAACTGCTGGCGCCCGCCGTGTACGTGCTGGCGGCTCTCAGTCTCGTCACCGTCGCCCAGCGGATCCTGCACGTTCGCCGCGAGCTCGACCGCCCCCCGGCCTGAACGGGTCGGCCCCGCCCCGACGGCTTCCACGCGCCGCGACGTGGCCCGGCGCGCAGGCGAGGTGTGACCCGGCGCGGCGCGCGGGGTAGTCTCCCGGGATGACAACCACCGATCAGAGCAACGGCCGGCCGGCTCTCCCGGCCACCAACGGCGCGGCGGGGGAGGCCGGCGGGAGTCGATACCGGCCCGAGAAGGTCCGCGTGGCGATCGTCGGCGTCGGCAACTGCGCCTCGGCGTTCGTGCAGGGCGTCCACTACTACGCCGACGCCGACACCGCCAAGCGGGTTCCCGGCCTGATGCACGTCGACCTCGGCGGCTACCACGTCCGCGACATCGAGTTCACCGCCGCCTTCGACATCGACCGCGCGAAGGTCGGCAAGGACCTCGGCCAGGCGATCTGGGCCGGGCAGAACAACACGATCAAGTTCGCCACCGGGGAGCGCGCGGTGCCCAGGAAAATCGGGGTCCCCGTGCACCGCGGGATGACCCACGACGGCCTCGGCAAGTACCTCAAGGAGAAGATCGTCAAGGCCCCCGGCGAGACCGCGGACATCGTCGGGATCCTCAAGCAGACCCGCACCGACGTCGTCGTCTCCTACCTGCCGGTCGGCTCCGAGCAGGCGACCAAGTGGTACGTCGAGCAGATCCTGGAGGCCGGCTGCGGCTTCGTCAACTGCATCCCGGTGTTCATCGCCCGCGAGGACTACTGGGAGCGGCGCTTCAAAGCCGCGGGCCTGCCGATCGTCGGCGACGACATCAAGTCCCAGGTCGGCGCCACGATCGTGCACCGCACGCTCGCGCGCCTGTTCGCCGACCGCGGCGTCGAGATCGAGCGCACCTCCCAGCTGAACGTCGGCGGCAACATGGACTTCTACAACATGCTCGAGCGCGAGCGGCTGGAGTCCAAGAAGATCTCCAAGACCAACGCCGTCACCTCGATCATGGACCACGAGCTGCCGGCCGGCGACATCCACGTTGGCCCCTCGGACTACGTGCCGTGGCTGACCGACCGCAAGTGGGCCCACATCCGCGTCGAGGGCCAGGCCTTCGGCGACGTCCCGCTGAACGTCGAGCTGAAGCTCGAGGTGTGGGACTCCCCCAACTCGGCCGGCATCGTGATCGACGCGGTGCGCTGCTGCAAGCTTGCGCTCAACCACGGCGTCGGCGGCCAGCTCGACGGGCCGTCGTCGTACCTGATGAAGTCGCCCCACAACCAGCGCCCCGACGACCAGGCGCGGGCGGACACCGAGAAGTTCATCGCGAAGTACGCCAAACCGCCGGCGAGCACTCGACCTCGGAAGGCACCCCTGCACGCGGGATAATCGGTCGATGGCCGCCTCGCTCTCGATCGCCCACGTGACGCCGTACCCGTGGGAGGCCGAGGAGCACGAGGTCAACGTCTTCGTCCGCGGTGTCGCCGGCGAGCTGTCGCGCCGCGGGCATCGCGTGCTGATCCTCGCGCCGTCGCGCTCGCAGGAGCGGGTGCGCGCCTCGCGGCGTGCCCTGCGCGCGGCGAGGAGTTCAAGGCCCGCTGACCCGGAGACCACCGGCCGGGAGCCCACCAGCCCGGAGCCCACCCACCCGGGGGCCGGCTCCCTATTGGACGGGACCGACCGCGGCGAGCCCGGGGTGATCGCGGTGGGCGAGGCGCTGGACGTCCAGATCCCCAACCGCCCCGCCCAGAGCCTCGATCATCCGCGGCCCGCGCGGGCGCTGCCGATCGACGTGGCGCGCACGATCGAGGAGCTGCTCGGAGCGGTCCCGCTGGACCTCGTCCACGTCCACGATCCATTCGCCGGGTGGGTCGGGTTCGGGACCTCCAACGCGGCGCTGCGCCACTCGCGGGCGCTGAACGTCGGCTCCTTCCACGCCCCCACCGAGCGGTTGCTCTCGACGATGCTGGCGCGCCGCTTCGTCGAGACGTTCTTCGGCCGGCTTGACGCTCGCACCGCGAGCTTCCCGGAGACCGCGCAGCTGATGGCCCGCCACTTCCCGGCGCAGTACACGCTGGTGGCGCCGGCCGACGCGCGGCGCACGTGGGAGCAGGTGGCAGACGAGCTGGAGGAGCTGTACCGGGGGCTGGCCGCGCGCCGGCGCGACCCGGACGGCGACCCGGCGCTGCGCCGGCGCCTGGCGAGCCGCGCGACGATCGACGTGGACCTGCACATGCACACCGACCACTCCCACGACTGCGCGACCCCCGTCGAGGTGCTGCTGGCGACCGCCGCCGAACAGGGCCTGGGGGCGATCGCGGTGACAGACCACAACGAGATCTCCGGCGCCCTGGAGGCGCGCGCACAGGCCGCCGAATCCGAATCGAATCCCGCCCACCCCGTTAAAGTGATCGTGGGCGAGGAGGTCAAGACGGCCGACGAAGGCGAGGTGATCGGCCTGTTCATCGAGGAGCGGATCCCCCGCGGGCTGACGCTCGCCGAGACGGTCGCCGAGATCAGGCGCCAGGGGGGGGTGGTGTACGTGCCCCACCCCTTCGACCGCCTGCACGCGGTCCCGGACTACGAGCACCTGCTGCCGGTGCTCGACGATGTCGACGCGATCGAGGTCTTCAACCCGCGGGTCGCGATCGGGGCCTTCAACGAGGAGGCGGCGCGCTTCGCCGCCAAGTACCGGATCGCGGCGGGGGCCGGCTCGGACTCGCACGTCGCCCAGGGCCTGGGCTCGGTGCGGGTGCGGATGCGCGACTTCGACGGGCCGCAGGAGTTCCTGCAGTCGCTGCGCGAAGCCGAGATCGTCACGCGCCCCACGAGCCTGCTGTACGTGCAGGCGCTGAAGTTCCTGCAGACCCGCGCCACCCCGGCCCCCGCCCGCCGGGCCCGGCGGGCCCGCCGGGTGCGGCGCGCGACCGGCGGGGAACGCAAGCCGTGAGGAGGCAGGACACGACGCCGGACCCGAGGACACAGGGCCCGGGGACGCAAGGCACGGTGCAGCGCCAAGGACAAGCCGCGGCGTCGTCAAAACCATCCGCGGCGATGCCGACCACCGACGACGAGATTCGCGAGAAGTACCTGGAGCGCGCGATCCGCGAGCTCAACGCGCTCACGCGAGAGTTGCAGACCTGCGAGCACTGCCCGCGCGGGAACCTGATGCCGGTGCTCGGCTCGGGCCACCCGCAGGCGGACATCATGCTGCTCAAGTACGCCCCGATGCCCTCGGAGATCGAGGAGGGCGTCGCCTTCTACGGGCGCTCGGGGGGCGCGCTGATGAAGTCGCTCAAGCGCCTTTCGATCGACCCGCTGGCGGTGTACGGAACGCTGTGCGTCAAGTGCCCGCTGAGCGATTCGTCGCTGGCCGAGGGGTGGGCGGGTATCGACTCCTGTACCGCCCGCGTGGCCGAGGAGATCGCGATCGTCGCACCGAAGATCGTCGTCGCGATGGGCCCCGACGCGCTGGCGACGCTCGGCGAGCTGGAGATCCCGCTCGCGCGGCCGCTGGCACCGCGGCCGGGGGAGCTGCAGCAGCTGACCCCGACGATCGACGCGCTGTACGTCCCCAACATCGACGACTCGCTGGACGAACAGGACGCCAAGCGGGAGTTCTGGGAGGCGTTCCGCGCGCTCGGGGAGTGGTGGGCCTCCCAGCCGCCGTACTGAGAGTGGGCCTCCCGGCGCCCCATTGAGGGCTTGTGTGGGGAGTATTGTTTTTCGGGCGGTGTATTACCATCGCTATACACCGCCCAGTTTTTAATACATACATGCCCGCCCCCTTGAGGCACGTGCCCGGACGTCCAAGCACCCAGACGGCCTGCCAGTCTCAGACCTCAAGCACGATCTTGCCGAGCTTGCCCCCGGCCGCGAAGCGGTCGTAGGCCGTCGCCGCGTCGTCCAGCGGGAACGTCTCGGCGATCGGCACGGTGAGAGCACCCGAGGCGAACAGCGGCAGCGCCTCGCGCTCCAGGCGGCGGGCGGCGAGGGCCTTCTCCTCCAGCGGGCGGGCGCGCAGGGTCGAGCCGTGGATGCGCGCGCGCTTGCCCATCAGCGCGAGCAGGTTCAGCTCGGACTTGGCGCCGGCGCTCACGCCGATCACGACGATCCGCCCGCCGGTGGCGAGCGCGTCGAGGTCGTCGGGCAGGTTGGGCGCGCCGACCAGCTCGAGGACCACGTCGAACGGGCCGCGCTGCGCGAAACCCTCGGGCGCAATCGCCTCGGCGCCGAGCGCCGTCACTTCCGCGCGCAGCTCCTCGCGGCGCACCGTGGCCGTGACGTGCGCCCCGGCCGCACGGGCGAGCTGGATCGCGGCGGTGCCGACCCCGCCGGCGCCCCCGTGCACGAGCAGGTGCTCGCCGGGTCGCAGCCCCGCCTGGGCGAACAGCGCGTCGTGGGCCGTCGTGAAGACCTCCGGCAGCCCGCCTGCCGCGGGCCAGTCCAGGGCGTCGGGTACCGGCATTAGCTGGCGCTCGTGGACCACGGCCAGCTCGGCCTGGCCGCCTCCGCCGACGATCGCCATCGCGCGGTCGCCGACCGCAAAACGCGCCGCCCCGGGGGTGGGGGCCGAGCGCAGCGACCTCTCCGGCCAGCTCCAGCCCGGGGATGTCCGGCGGCGAGCCCGGCGGCGCCGGGTACAGGCCGCGCCGCTGCATCATGTCGGCGCCGTTGAGCCCCGCCGCGCGCACCCGCACCAATACCTCACCGGTGCCGGGGACCGGGTCGGGGTGCTCCTCGATCAGGATCTCCTTGTCGCGGATCGTGACGGCGCGCATCGCGCGGAAAGACTACTCGGAGTCCGCGGCCGCCTCGGCGTCTTCGCCGCGCTCGACGCCCTCACCGACATCCCCGTCCGTGTCCTCCACGCCCCCAGCGGCGTCCTCATCCTCGGGGCCCTTGACTGGGGTAGTCGAGACCCCGGCGACCCGCTCCAGCAATGCAACACACTCGACGTGGTGTGTCTGGGGAAACATGTCGACAGGCCGCACCCGGCGCAGCTCCCACCCGGCCTCGACGAGCTGCGCGGCGTTGGGGGCGAGCGTCGTGGGGTTGCACGAGACATAGACGATCCGCTTCGGCCCGGCGTCGATGATGCGGCGCACGACCTTCGCCGAGAGCCCCGCCCGCGGCGGGTCGAGCACGAGGACGTCGGGGCGCCCGACGCGCGCGACCAGCTCGGGCAGCGCCAGGCGGATGTCGCCGGCGAAGAAGTTGGCGTTCTGCACCTCGTTGCGCCGCGCCGCGGTGATCGCGTCGGCGACGGCCGGCTCGGACAGCTCGATCCCCCACAGCTCGCCGGCGCGCGGGGCGAGCGTCAGCGCGATCGTGCCGGTGCCGCTGTACAGGTCGTACACCCGCTCCCAGCCCTCCAGCGCGGCGTACTCGACGACGATCCCATACAGCACGTCGGCCATCTCGGTGTTGGTCTGAAAGAACGCCTCGGGGGAGATCCGCAGGTCGAGCTCCCCGACCCGCTCGGGCAGCTCGGCGTCGCCCCACACCAGCTCGGTCTCTCCCCCCGCCGTCGTCTCGGCGAGCGAGCGCGAGCGCGTCCACAGCACCCCCGAGAGGCGCTCGCCGAGCTCGGCGTGCAGCGCGGCCGCGAGCGACGCGACGTCGAGCTCGCCCTCGGTGCTGACGAGGCGCACCTGCAGCTTCCCGGTGCGGCGGCCCTCGCGGACGACGAGGTTGCGCAGCCGCGCCCGCCCGTCGGGCCCCGGCGCGGTGCGCTCGTCGCGGGGGTCGTGCCCCGCGCGGCCCCTGGGCCCCTCTCGTCGCCCGGATGCGCCGGCGGCCCGGCCCCGCCTGCCGGATGCACGCTGAGAGGCGGGCCGGCCGGCGCCCTGACCAGCGCTCCCCTCCCCATCCCCCTCGTCGTCCTCGCCGCGGCTCCACGCGTGCAGGCCCTGCTCGCGACACCAGCGCTCGGCGATGCGGCGCACGAGGTTGCCCTGCTCGGAGGCCAGCAGGCAGTCGTCGATCGCGAGCACCCGCTTCCAGCCGGCGGGGGCGTGAAAGCCGCACACCAGCTCACCGAAGCCCGAGCCCGCCGGACGGTCGGCCGTCTCGTCGCCGGACCCCGCCTCGCGATCGACCGGCCCCGCCTCGCGGTCGCCGAAGGAGTACTCGAGCTTGTTGCGGTAGCGCCACGTTTCGACGGCCGGGACGATCTCCTCCAGCTCAAAGCCCTCCAGCCGCCCGAGCCGCCGCAGCGCCTCGCCGACCTGGTCGTGCTTGATCTGCAGCTGGCGCTCGTAGGGGAGCACCTGCCAGGGCACCCCCGGGTGGTGGGCCCGCGGGGGGATCCGCTCGGGGCTCTCCTGGAGCAGCTCGACGGTGCGGGCGTGGGCGTAGGTGCGCTTGCGCCGGTGCACGATCGCCCGCACGCGATCGCCGGGGATCGCGCCGGCGACGAACACGACGTACCCGCCCTCCCCCCAGCGCGCGACCCCCTCGCCGCCGAAGGCGAGCGAGCCGATCGACAGCTCCAGCTCCTGGCCGATCGCCGGCCGGGAGCTCATCAGAGCATCAGCAGCTCGAGCAGCGCCTTCTGGGCGTGGCGGCGATTCTCGGCCTGGTCCCAGATGCGCTGGCGGGGGCCGTAGAGGACCTCGGCGGTGATCTCCTCGCCGGGGTGCGCCGGCAGGCAGTGCAGCGCGATCGCCCCCGGGGCCGCGTGGTCGAGCAGGGTGTCGTCCAGCCGGTACGGCGACAGCGCCTCGCGGCGCTCGGCGGCGGCGGAGGGATCGTCGTTCATGCTGACCCACACGTCGGTGTAGACCGCCCGCGCCCCCGCGACCGCGGCGCGCGGGTCCTCGTGGACGGTGATCCGAGCGCGCTCGTCGGCCGACAGTGCGAGGCCGTCGTCGATCGTGAGGCCGTACCCCGGGGGCGACGCCACCGCGACGTGGGCGCCGGCGCGGACGCCGAGCACGGCGAACGAGCGCGCGACGTTGTTGCCGTCGCCGACGTACGCCAGGCGCAGGCCCTCCAGCGCGCCGCAGGCCTCGCGCACGGTCAGCAGGTCCGCGAGCGCCTGGCAGGGGTGGTGCAGCGCGGTGAGCATGTTGATCACCGGGACCGCGGAGTGCTCGGCGAGCTCCTCGAGCATCGCGTCGGGCCCGGTCCGCACGCCGACCGCGGCGACCTGGCGCGAGAGCACCAGCGCGGTGTCGCGCAGCGACTCCCCGCGCGCGAGCTGCAGCTCGGTGGTGCGCAGGATCACGGGGTGCCCGCCGAGCTCGTGGATACCGGCCTCAAACGACAGCCGCGTCCGGGTCGAGGGGCGCTCGAAGATCAGCGCCACGCTGCGCCCGGCGAGCGCGTGGGAGAGCAGCGGGGCGCCCTTCAGCTCGGCGGCCCGCGTCAGCAGCCCGTCGAGCTCGGCGGCGCTGAGCTCGGCTCCGGTGAGATAGTGGCGCGTCATCGAAGCGCCAGTCTAGGCTAGGCTGAGATGGGGGCCACGGGCCGGCGTGGAGCAGGTGCCACCGGCTGCCGCGGTGAGGAGGATCGTTGCTGACGAAGGAGAGATCACTGATGACTAAGGCTCTGACTGTCTCGCTGGTGTGTGCCGCGCTCGCACTTGCCGCCGGCTGCGGATCGAGCGGGTCCAACACAACCACTGAGACCACGGCGGGTGCCGTGGGACAGACGTCTCCCTCCGAAGCCAAGACCGGGGCGGCCAAGGGCGCAGCGACCAAGACCGGCGCGAAGGAAGGGCTGCAGTACGACACCACCCCGAAGTACGCGGCGCCGTCGCCGTCGGAACCCGCGCAGAGCGGGACCGTGCAGATCGCGTACCGCAACATCGCGATCGACCCCGACACCGTGAGGGTCAAGGTGGGCAGCACCGTCAAGTGGACGAACTACGACCCCGTCGAACACAACGTCACCAGCAAGAGCGGCCCGATCTCGTTCGCCTCGGGGACCTTCGCCGAAGGCAAGACCTTCGAAGTCAAGATGACCAAACCGGGGATCATCCACTACGAGTGCACGATCCACCCGGCGACGATGAACGGGACGATCGAAGTCGTCAAGTAGGCGTATCTGATTTATCTGATAGGCTGCCTGGATGGTGCGCATGACGGCAACCGAGGTGTCGCGCAACTTCTCGTCGGTCGTCAACCGTGTGGATGCAGGCGAGGAGATCGAGATCGTGCGCAACGGCAGGCCGATCGCCGAGCTGCGCCGCCCGTCCAGGCCACGCGGGATATCGGGCGCGGAGTGGGACGCGATGATCGCGCGCCTGCCGTCTGTGGACGATGATTTCGCGCGCGATGTGCAGGAGGCGCGGAGACGCCTCGGACCGCCTGTGAGCAAGTGGCCGGCATCCTGATCGACACGTCGGTGCTGGTCGACGCCGAGCGGGGAGGAGAGGCCCTCCGGCGAGTTTCCGCAGACAAGGAGCGAGCGATCAGCGTCATCACGGTCAGCGAGCTCCTCCACGGTGTGCATCGCGCCGTCAGCGATCCGATCAGGGTGCGGCGCCGGGCGGCGGTGGAGGAGGTGCTGGCCACGATCGAGCCGATCCCGATCACCAAGCCGGTGGCGCGGGTGCACGCGGAGATCTGGGCGGGACTTGAAGCCGCGGGCGAAGTGCTCGACGCCCATGATCTCTGGATCGCCGCCACCGCCCTCGTCCACGGCCTCCCGGTCGCGACGACCAACGCGCGGCACTTCCAGCGCGTCCCGGGGCTGTCGGTGCTGGCCGTCGAAGACGACGATCGTCAGAAAACGTAGCCTTTTTCTGACGATCGCGGCAGAAAACGTATAGTTGGCCGTCAGCCGAGCTCGGCGAGCCCCTCGTCGGGAGTCGACGCGGTGGCGTACAGCCGCCGCGGTATCCGCCCGGCGCCGTGGGCGAGGCGCCCGGCGTGGACGGCGTGGCGGATGGCGCGGGCCATCCGCACGGGGTCTTGGGCGCGGGCGATGGCGGAGGCGGCCATGACGGCGTCGCAGCCGAGCTCCATCGCCAGCGCGGCGTCGGAGGCGGTGCCGACGCCGGCGTCGAGCACGACGGGGACGTGGACGGCGTCGCGCAGGAGGGCGAGGTTGTAGGGGTTGCGGATCCCCATGCCGCTGCCGATCGGGGCGCCGAGCGGCATCACGGCGGCGCAGCCGACGTCCTGGAGGCGCCGCGCGAGGACGGGGTCGTCGGTGGTGTAGGGCAGCACCACGAAGCCGTCGTCGACGAGCTCCTCGGCGGCGCGCAGCAGCTCGGGGGCGTCGGGCAGCAGGGTGTCGTCGTCGCCGATGACCTCGAGCTTGATCCAGTCGGTGGCGAACGCCTCGCGGGCGAGCCGCGCGGTGACGACGGCGTCGCGCGCGGTGCGGCAGCCGGCGGTGTTTGGCAGCAGCTGGACGCCGGCGTCGGCGAGGACGTCGAGCAGCGACGACCTGGACCCGCCGGCCCCCCGAGCTCGACGCGCCGCAATGCGACGGTGACGAGCTCGCTGCCGCTGGCCTCGATCGCGCGGGCCATCAGCTCCAGCGAGGCGAACCCCCCGGTGCCGAGCAGCAGCCGCGAGCGCAGCGGGCGCCCGGCGATGACGAGCGAGTCGGTTTGGGTTGGGGTCTCTGTGGGAGTGTTCGCCATCGGCCTATCCCGACGGTAGCGGGCGACGCCGTCAGGCGGGAGCCGCCTCGGACATCCCGCCGGGCCCATCCCGGGCGTCGCGATGGAAACTACCCACCCTGCATCGCGGTGAGAACCTCGACGCGGGCGTCCTCGGAGAGCGCGAAGGTCTCCCAGGCGCCGCGCGGGACGACCTCGCCGTCGACGGCGACCGCAAGGCCGCGTGAGGCCGCGGTGAGGCCGAGCCGGACGAGCGCAGCGACGACGGTGTCGCCGGGGGCGAGGTCGCAGCGCTGCCCGTTGAGGAGAATTATGAGGGGACCCCCGTCGGGGGTCGGGCGGGCGTGCGCGCGGCGAGATCGGGCCCCACCCACCCCGTGGCGAAGCGCAGGGGGTCGCCGGCCGACGGGAGCGAGCGTGGGTCCGACGCGGCGAGCGCGTCGGCGACGAGCTCGGCGGTGAGCGGGGCGAGCAGGATGCCGTTGCGGTGGTGGCCGGTGGCCCACACGAGCCCCGCGACCGCACCCGGGCCGATGGCGGGGGCGTTGTCGGGGGTGGAGGGCCGGAAGCCGACGCCGAGCTCCTCGATCTGCAGCTCGTCGACGCCGGGCACGAGCTCCTGGGCGTGGCGCAGCAGCTCGTAGACCCCACCGGCGGTGGGCAGGCGCTCGAAGCCGCGCTCCTCGACGGTGGCGCCGAGGACGTAGCGGCCGTCGCCGCGCGGCACGAGGTAGCCGCCGTCGAAGCGCAGCACCCGCTGCAGCAGCCCGGGCCCGGCGGGGTCGCGCAGGCGCAGGATCTGGCCCTTGACGGGGCGCACGGGCAGTCGCGCGTGGGCAGGCAGCCCTTCCAGCTCGGCGGTCCAGGCACCGGCGGCGAGCACGACGTGCGCGGCGCGGACGCGCTCGCCGCCGGCCAGCGCGACTCCGGTGACGCGCTCTCCGCCGGCGAGCGCCAGACCGTCGACGGACGTGTCGGCGCTGGCCAGCTCGACGCGAGCCACCGGCGCGTGCTCGGACACCCGGACCCCGGCAAGCTCGCAGGCGCGGCGCAGCGCGGCGAGCACGAGACGCGGGTTGACGCTGCCGTCGTCGGGGGCGTGGAGCGCGAGGCGCACGGTGGGGGCGAGCGCGGGCTCCAGCTCGCGCGCGGCACTGGGCCGCAGCCTCGTGGCGCGCAGCCCGAGCGAGGCGCGGAGTGCGAGCTGGCGCTCCAGCTCCCGAGCCTCGTCGTCGTCGCGGGCGACGACGAGCGTGCCGCTGGGGCGCAGCCCGACCTCGGCCCCGGCGGCCCGCTCCAGCTCGGCGGCGAAGTCGGGCCAGATGCGCGCGGAGTGCAGCCCGAGCTCGAGCACACCCCGCGCGGCCTCGCCGAAGTCAGCCTCGGAGACCGGGGCGAGCATCCCGGCGGCGACGCGCGTGGCGCAGTCCTCGCCGACGGCGCCGCGCTCGAGGACGACCACGGACAGCCCCCGCAGGCGGGCCCGCCAGGCGACGGCGAGGCCGATGATGCCACCGCCGACGACGGCGACGTCGATGGAGGCATCGGCATCTACACCGAGAGCTGGAGGGGTCGCCGGGGCCGATGTCGACACCGGCTCGATGCTAGTCCCCTCCGCGGGATGAAGCGTGCGGGCGAGAGGACGTGTGGAGTGTGTATATTTTTCGGCACCGTGTATAGCGATAGTCATACGCGGCTTGGATTTTTATATGCACCTCCCGGTGGCTTCCTAGATAGTCCACGATGCCGGAGTACACGCCGATCAAGCGACTTGACTGTGATGCCGACGACTGCGATGCCGGCACAGGGCGACGCCTACGCCTGGAGACGGCGCGCCTGTACCTCGTGTGCGACTCCGCGCCGGGCGGCCGCGAGCTGGCGGACGTGCTGCGCCCGGCGATCACCGGTGGGGTGCAGATCGTGCAGCTGCGCGACAAGCGCCTCTCCGACGACGAGCTGACGGCGGTGGCGCGCCCCGCGCGGGCGCTGTGCGAGCGGCTGGGGGTGTTGTTCATCGTCAACGACCGCCCCGCGGTCGCGGTCGCGGCGGGCGCCGACGGAGTGCACGTCGGGCAGGATGACATGCCGGTCGCCGAGGTACGCGCGCTGGTCGGCCCGGACATGCTGATCGGCCTCTCCACGCACACGCCGGCGGAGATCGATGCCGCCATGGAGCACTCCGCCATGAAGCCCGATCGGTCTGCCACGAGCGGCCCGGCCACCTTGGCAGGCCCGGTCGGCCTGAACTCGGACCTTAAAATTTATTCCAACGAAAGTCAGAGACAAACCGCAGGAGGCCGACTACATCGGGGTGGGCCCCGTCCACGCGACTCCGACGAAGCCGGGACGCCCGGCGGTGGGCCTGGCTCTCGTGCGCCATGCGGCGGCGCACGCCCAGTTGCCATTCTTCGCGATCGGCGGTATCTACCCAGGGAACACGGCTGCGGTGCTCAGGGCAGGCGCCCGGCGCATAGCGGTCGTGCGCGCGATCACCGAGGCCGCGGACCCTGGGCACATGGTACGTGTCCTTCGTACGATGCTCGATTGTCCAAACGAGGCCCTTGCCGCCGAACCGCCGGCACTGTAGCGTAATCCAGCGCAGACAACTCCGGACTTCACGGGTCGATCGCTCGGCCCTGATGGTCTCGCAGGGGAGGAGCAATATATGAGACGGTGCTCCCAGCGAGATACTGGGATGGAAAGGAAGTGTTGCAATGAGATCAAGCTGGACACGTGTGAGAGTGGGAATAATCGGTGCTCTATTTGTAGGAGCTTTGATTACCACCACGGCGACGGCCCATGCCGAATGCCTAAAATACAGCAGCTCCCCAGTAGTGTTTGGCAGACAGGGAGTGGGATCAATTACTACAGTCACAGTCACAGTCACAGTCACGTGCGCGACGGTCAAGTTTGAAAAAGATAAAATGTCCGGCGGAGAAGGCGGGTTGGGTGTATGGTTGAGTGGCAAAGGCGAAGAAAACCCAAAAAAGGATAAATGCGCGGGAAAGGAATTGGAAAAAAGCGAAGCTTGTAACATCATATTCGCCTTCGAACCAGCGAAACGAGAAGCCTACGCTTCTACATATGAACTTACAACCAGCGTAGGACTTGAAAAAATATCGCTATCGGGCACAGGGACCGACGGCTGGATTGTCGCCGGCAAAGGAATCGGCGGAGGAGAAAAAACTGAAATCGACGGCTCAGGCTGGGACGGTGGCCAGATGGAATTTATGGTCACTGGTATTAATGTCGATCTTTATTGTGCAGATAGCTCAGCTCGCGCTGGTGCTTCAAACGTACTTGAAGAAGCAGGTAAGCTCAAAAGTAAGATCGAATACGGAGGGTGCTCTGTATCTGAAGTTAGCAAAGCAGGGGGCTCGGCTCCTGTGATCGGTTGTAAGCTAGAAGAATCGTTCGCAAGCGAAACCGAGGGCGAACTTACTGGTCCTGGTGAAGTCATGCTTAAACCAGTGACAGGAGAGAATGTATTTGTTATAGAGAAAGTTGGCACGGGAAGCTGCGCCATTGAAGGCAAATACCAAATAATAGGCACACAGGTATGCACGGTACCTGCAAGCGGAGTAGGAAGGCCGTTGGCCAGTCTCGCATGTACTCCGGGCGGCAGCGGGCTAACACTTGAAGTTAGTAAAGAACCGATAAGACTATACTCAACCGAGCTGCTCGGTGTGGCGTCCGGCGGGAGCTGGCGGTCCACCTAGCCGCGGAAAATGCGCCTAGCCAGCCCTCGACGCCTGGTGATCGATGTGGGGCCCGCACGCTATGCTGCGGCCCCACGTCTTCCATGAGGCCAGAGCCAGAGGAGCGCAGTCCAGCGCCCGGTCGCGAAGGCCGCGCCGCCGAGCGCGCGCGCCGCGACGAGCTGGCCCGCGCCGCGCTCGTCCCGCTGGCCGAGGGCGAGCGACCCGTGGCGCTGCTGATCGCGGTGGCCGTCGCGAGCCTGCTCGCCGTCGCGATCACGGTGGGCGTGCTCACGATCCACGACCTGCGCCACCACGGCGGCTCGGTCCCCGGCGGCGCATTCCTCGCGCTCGTGCTGGCGGCCCTTGCGTGGGGCATGTACCAACGGCGCTATTGGGCGGTGCTCGCGTTCGAGGCGCTGTTGGCCTTCCAGATCATCGTGACCTCGCTCGCGCTGGTCGTGGCGTCGACGCTCCCGGCGGCGGGCGCGTGCCTGGTCAGCATCGCCCTCGGCGGATGGCTGTTCTGGAAGCTGGTGCGTGTGATGGGCAGGTTGCAGGCCGGAGAACGGGGCACGGGCGAGGGCGAGGGCGTATAGGCCCGGCAGGCCCAGGACCGCCGATAGCCTTCGTGGGGCGGCGTCCTCGGCCAGCACGCGTGCTCAGCACGTCACGCGGGATGCGCGGGATTTCAATCCTGGTCCCGCTTGACTCGCGACGGCCCCGACGCCGTCGTCGCGACGAGCCGCTGCGATAGGCTCGCGCACGGGCATGGCGGACTCCTCCTACGACTGCATCGTGATCGGCTCGGGGCCGGGCGGCTACGTCGCGGCGATCCGCGCGGCGCAGCTCGGCAAACGGACGGCGGTCGTCGAGCAGGACAGGGTCGGCGGGCGCTGCCTGAACTACGCGTGCATCCCCGCCAAGGCGGTGCTGCGCTCGGCTGACCTGCTGAGCGAGATCCGCGAGGCCGGCGACTACGGTCTGGCGGTGGCGGGCGTCGAGGTCGACTTCCCCGCGATCCAGGCGAGGCGCGACAAGGTCGTCGCGACGCTTACCGGCGGCGTGGGGGGTCTGTTCAAGAAGAACGGGATCGACCTGATCGAGGGCGACGCCTCGCTGGCGCCGGCGGCCGACAACGGCGATGGGCGTCTGCGCGTGCGCGTCGGCGACCGCCAGATCGAGGCCGCGACCGTGATCCTGGCGACCGGCTCGGTGGGGCGCGCGATCCCCGGCGTCCAGTTCGGCGGGCGCGTGATCGGGACCGAGGAGGCGTGGGCGCTGCGCGAGCTGCCGGCGCGCCTGGCGGTAGTCGGGGCGGGGGCCTCCGGCGCCGAGATCGCCTCGGCCTTCGCGCGGCTGGGCAGCGAGGTGCTGCTGTTCGAGGTGCTCGACCGCGTGCTCCCGACCGAGGACGCCGACATATCCCGTGTGGTCGAGCGCGGCCTCAAGCGCCAGGGCATCCAGGTCCTCACGGGCACCCCGATCGAGAGCGTGCAGGCCGGCGACGCGAGCGTGCGCCTCGCCTATGGGAGCGGGTCCGGCGCGGGCGGATCGGGTGGAGGCAGGTCTGACGGAGGCCCATCCGGCGGCAGCGGCGCAGGCGGCGCGGGCGCCGGCGGATCAGATGGCGGCGAGTCCGGCGGCGGCGAGTCGGCGGAGGTCGACTGCCTCGTGATCGCCGCGGGCCGTGGGGCCGACGTGGATGGGCTGGGCCTGGACGCGGCCGGCGTCGAGCTCGACGAGCGCGGCCTGGTGAAGGTGGACGGCGCGCTGCGCACGACGGCCAAGGGGATCTACGCGATCGGCGATCTCGTGCCGGGCCCGGCGCTGGCGCACAAGGCCTCCGACGAGGGCATCATCGCCGCGGAGGACTCGGCGGGCCTGGCGACCGATCCGCTCTCCTACGTCGACATCCCGCGGGCGACGTTCTGCACGCCGAACGTCGGCTCGTTCGGGCTCACCGAGGAGCAGGCCCGCGAGCAGGGCTACGACGTCGTCGTCGGCAAGGTCCCCTACGGGGCCGTCGGCGGCGGCACGGTGTACGGCGACCGCAGCGGCCTGGTGAAGGTCGTCGGCGAGCGGCGGTACGGCGAGCTGCTCGGCGGCCACATCGTGGGGACCCGCGCGACGGAGCTGATTCAGGAGCTGGTCAACGTGCGCGCGCTGGAGGGCGGCTTCCCCGAGGTGGGTCGCATCGTCCACGGCCACCCGACGCTCTCGGAGGCCGTGATGGAGGCCGGCAGGGCGGCCGACGGCTGGCTGATCCACGGCTGATCCACCAAGGCTTGCGCCGAGGCGCCCAATCGGCTAGGATGATAGCCATGAGAGGTCAGTCGCTCATCACCGATATCACCGAGCCGCTGGCGGCGCGCCACGAGGCGCTGGTCGAGACACTGACGCCTACGCTGGAGATCCCGCCGCCGGCGGTGCTCCTCAACGCCCGCGCCAACGCCGAGCTGCGGACACGGGTGATGCGCGAAGGGGAACCGCTGACGAGCATGGAGGTCGCGGAGCTGTCGGGGTCGCGGGCCACCAACCGGGCGGCGCTCGCCAACCGCTGGCGCAAGTCCGGGCGGGTGTTCGCGGTCCCGTTCGCCACGATCCTCTACTACCCCGCCTTCCAGTTCGACCCAGACGGCCGGCCACGGCCGGTGATCGCAAAGGTCGTCGAGCTGTTCGCCGAGCATCGGGCCTCTCCGTGGTCGCTCGCGATCTGGTTTCTGACCGAGCACCCACGCCTGCACCGACGGCCGGCCGAGCTGGTCGCGGACGCGCCGGAGGATGTGCTCGAGGCCGCCCGCCAGACCTTCGACATTCCGTTCTGAAAGCCGCGCTTCCAGGCCCGCGCCGGCATGGCATAAACGCCCGACGCGGGCCTCTCCACCCGGCGCGGGCGTCCCCATACCCGTGCCTGGTCGCCTTCCTCCAGACCCAGCCGCGCTCGACCCCCTGATCGAGGTGTGGCCGGCGGGCACGCCGATCGTGCGCGTCCACCCCGCGACGTACCGGCCCGACCAGTTCAACCCCGGCGCCGAGGGCGGGCGCTTCCGTCCCTTCGTCGACGCGGGGGCGACGGTGCCCACGATGTACGGCGCCGACGACTTCCACGGTGCGCTGTCGGAGACCGTCTTCCACGATCTCCCGCGGCCGGCGGCGGGGCAGGTGATCCCCCACGCGGCGCTGTATCCGCTGGTGCGCTCGCAGGCGATCCCCGTGCGCGATCTGAGCCTCGTCCAGCTCGCGGGCTATGGGCTCGACCGGCTGATGGTCACGCGCGAGCAGCTGATCATGTCCGGCCCGGAGGAGTACGGCTGGACTGCGCGATGGGGCGAGGCGCTGTACTGCTGCGACAGGCGGCCCGACGGATTGCTCTGGGTCTCCCGCCAGTACGAGCTCTCCCGGGCGGTGATGCTGTTCGAGACGCGTGTCGCCTCGGACGAGCTGACGGTGGACTACCTCGAGGTCGCCCCACTCTGGACCGGCCAGGGTCTCGCGGACGTGATGCAGGCGGCGACCGACGCCGGCATCACGATCTCCACCTGACGGATGGCGCCGAGTTACGCTCTGGTCGCGGGCACCCCACTGCGTGAACCCCACCCCCACCTTCTGCCATCCCACTCGGATCTCCCACCATCTTGCATCCCGTCCCGACCTTGCGTCCCACCGCGACCTTCTACTTCGACCTCGCAAGCCCCCGGGCGTACCTCGCGGCCGAGCGGGTCCTGCACGTGCTGCCGGACCGGGTGGGGCCGGTGGAGTGGCAGCCGGTGCTGGCCCGCGAGCTGCCGCGGGAGGAGTCGTTTGCGGCGTGGCGCTGCGAGACCGAGGCCGAGGTCTTCCGCGCCGAGGTGGAGCGGCGGGCGCACGAGCTGGGCCTGCAGCCGCTGCGCTGGCCGGATCCGTTCCCGTTCGACAGCGAGCTGGCGATGCGGGTCGCGACCTACGCGAAGGGGATCGGCCGTGCGGTCCCCTTCGCCCAGGCGGCGTTCCGTCAGGCGTTCGCGGGCGGCCACGACCTGCAGCGGCCGGACTTCGTGCTGATCGCGGCGGCGGCCTGCGAGATGCACCCGCAGGCGGTGCTGCGGGGGGCCGAGCTGCGCACGGTGCGCGAGCAGCTCGCGGCGACGACGGCGCAGGCGGCGCGAGACGGGGTGACGGATGTGCCGGCGGTGCGGATCGACGGTCAGGTGTTCCTCGGCGCGCGCGCGCTGGAGGAGGCCGCCGACTATGTTGGCCGGGCGGCGAGGGGCGCGCCGGACGCGAGGACGCCGAGTGCGGGCGGCACTGGGACGAGCGACACGGCCGGAACGCGCGACGCGGCCGACGTCGGTGCGCGATGAGAGCCAACCGGGCCTACGAGCTAATCGTCAGGCGCGGCGGGTGGATGCCGGCGGCGCTGGCGGACCCGGCGCGGGTGGACCACGTCGAGGTGGTCGAGATCGACAGCGGCGAAGTGGCGCTGTTCTGGGACTGCTCCCCGCAAGAGGCGGCACGCCGAGCGCGGGCGCTGCGGACCGACCTGGCGCAGCTCCAGGACGAGGAGTTCATCGCGCGCTGGAGTACCGTGGAGGGCGGATGACGAGCACCCCGGCCAGCGGATGAGCACCGTCGCGGAGAGCCGATGAGCTCCGCCCCGCCCGAGCCCGGCGCGACCCCGCTCGAGCCCGGCTCGGCCTCGCGCGACCCCGGCGTGGCCTCGCGCGACCCAGCCGCGACCCTGCCGGACCCGGAGACCGCGCGCGAGTGGCTGGCGACGATGACGCTGATCCGGCGCTTCGAGGAGCGGGCCGGCGAGCAGTACGCGCGGGCGAAGATCGGGGGCTTCCTGCACCTGTCGATCGGCGAGGAGGCGACGATCGTGGGCAGCGCGCGGGCGCTGCGGTCCAGCGACTACCTGATCTCGACGTACCGCTCGCACGGCCACGCGCTGGTGCGGGGGACGCCGCCGGAGCGCGTGATGGCGGAGCTGTTCGGGCGCGTGGACGGCTGCTGCGGCGGGCGCGGCGGCTCGATGCACATGTTCGACCTCGAGCGCCGCTTCATGGGCGGCTACGGGATCGTCGGCGGCAACCTGCCGATCGCGGCGGGGATCGCGCTGGCGAGCGACCACCTCGGGACAGACGACGTGACGCTGTGCGTGTTCGGCGACGGGGCCTCCAACCAGGGGACGTTCGGGGAGACGCTGAACCTCGCGGCGCTGTGGCGGCTTCCGGTGGTGTTCATGGTGACGAACAACCAGTTCGGGATGGGGACGGCGCTGAGCCGCCACTCGGCGGTGACGGACCTGCGGCGCAAGGGCGAGAGCCTGGGGGTCCCGGGGATGGGCTGCGACGGGATGGACGTCATGGACACCCACGCCGTCGTCGGCGAGGCGGTGCGCCGGGTGCGCGAGGAGCGCCGGCCGGTGCTGGTGGAGGCCATCACCTACCGCTTCCGCGGCCACTCGATGGCGGACCCCGAGGAGTACCGGACCAGGGAGGAGGTCGCGCAGTGGCGCGAGCGCGACCCGATCCCGGCGTTCGGCGACCTGCTGGAGCGCGAGGGCGCGATCGACGCGGCGGGGCGCGCGCAGATCGAGGAGCGGGCGCGGGCGCGGGTGGACGCGGCGACGGCGTTCGCCGACACCTCGCCGTTCCCGGCGGCGGAGTCGCTGTACGACGACGTGTACGTGCTCGGCGACCAGGTCCACGGCTTGTACTCGATGCGCACGTCGGGGATGGAGGCCCGCCCGCCCGATGCGATGGAGGCCCGCCCACCCAGAGCGGCAGAGGCCAGATCTCCGGAGGCCGGACCGCGGGAGACCGGGCCGGCGGCGGAGGAGGAGGCGAGCACGGGCGAGATCCCCCGGCAGATCACGGCGGCCCTGCAGGTGGGCGAGGATGCGCGCTGATGGCCGAAATGCGCTACCGCGAGGCGCTCAACGCGGCGCTGCGCGAGGAGCTGGCACGCGACGAGCGGGTGATCGTGATGGGCGAGGACGTCGGGGTATTCGGTGGGGCGTTCAAGGTGACGGCGGGCCTGCTGGAGGAGTTCGGGGAGCGCCGCGTGCGCGACACCCCGATCTCGGAGAACACGATCGTGGGGATCGGCGTGGGCGCGGCGATGACGGGCCTGCGCCCGGTGGTGGAGCTGATGACGATCAACTTCGCGCTGCTGGCGTTCGACCAGATCGTGAACCACGCGGCGCACATCCACTACATGTTCGGCGGCCGCGCGCGGGTGCCGCTGGTGGTGCGGATGCCCCAGGGGGCCGGCCATCAGCTCGGCCCGACGCATTCGCACTGCCTGGAGGCGATCTTCATGCACGTCCCGGGGCTGCTGGTCGCGGTGCCCTCGACGGCGGCCGACGCGAAGGGCCTGCTGAAGTCGGCGGTGCGCGACGACAACCCGGTGATCTTCATCGAGCACGAGTCGCTGTACGGCGTCCGCGGCGAGGTGCCCGACGGGGAGCACGTCGTCGATTTTGGTCGCGCCGCGGTGCGGCGCGCGGGCGCGGACGTGACGATCGTGGGAATCTCGCGGATGGCCGTCGTCGCGCAGCGCGCGGCCGAGGCGCTCGCGGCCGAGCACGGTGTGGAGGCGGAGGTGATCGACCCGCGGACGCTGCGCCCGCTGGACCTCGACACGATCCTGGGGTCGGTGGCGAAGACCAACCGCTGCGTGGTCGTCGAGGAGGGCTGGCCCCACGGCGGCGTGGGGGCGAACCTCGGGACGCTGATCTGCGAGCAGGCGTTCGACGACCTCGACGCGCCGGTCCAGCGGGTGACGGGGGCGGACGTCCCGATGCCGTACTCAAAGCCGCTGGAGGACCTGGCGTACCCGCACGAGCCGCAGGTGGTGCAGGCGGCGCTGGCCGCGCTGGGGGCTCGCTGATGGCGGAGATCGTGATGCCGCGCCTGTCGGACACGATGGAGGAGGGCACGGTGCTGCGCTGGCTCAAGCGCGACGGCGAGCGGGTGCGCCGGGGCGAGGAGCTGGTGGAGATCGAGACCGACAAGGCGACGATGGCCTACGAATCCGACCAGGACGGCGTGCTGGAGATCGTGGCGCGCGAGGGCGACACGCTCGCCGTCGGCGCGGTGATCGCACATGTCGGGGAGCCGGCCGGCGCCGGCGCGGCGCTCCCGGCGGCCGCAGGCGAGTCGCCGCCCGTCCACCCACAGGGCGCGCCGGCCGGCGAGGGTGTGCCGGCCGGAGAGCCCCTACCGGCCTCACGGACCCCGCACGGCGGGACAGGCGCGCCAGTGGCCGACCCCCCGGCAGGCCGCTCCCCCACCGCGGCCCCTGCCGCGCTCTCCACGCCCGCGCCGGCCCTGTCGGCTGGGAAGGCCGATGTCCCCGAGAACGCTGATGCCCCCGGCGACGCGCGCGTCAAGGCCTCCCCGCTGGCGCGGCGGATCGCGCGGGAGAGCGGCGTCGACCTGCACGCGGTCGCTGGCAGCGGCCCGGGCGGGCGGATCGTCAAGGCCGACGTCGAGACCGCGGGGGAAACGACGCAGACGAACCGTCCCCTCGCGACCGCCTCGACCTCACCGCCCACCGCACCAGCCACGCCGGTGGGGGCCACGGTCCCGCCACCGAAGGCATCGGCAACAGCCTTGGAGGCCCAGGCGACACCACCGGAGGCATCGGCAGCGCCCTCGGAGACCCAGCCCACACTCGCCGAGCGCGTCGCGACCGCGAAGGGCGAGACGACCGTCGTCGAGCTGACGCGGACCCAGCGGACGATCGCGCGGCGGATGGCGGAGTCCAAGGCGACGATCCCGGACTTCGCGCTGCAGATGGAGATCGACATGGAGCAGTGCGTGGCGCTGCGCTCCGAGCTCAAGCGGCTCTCCCCGCACGAGGCGCCGACGTACAACGACATGGTCGTCAAGGCCTGCGCGCTCGCCCTGCGCGAGCACCCCCGCGCGAACGGCTCATACCGCGACGGGCACCTGGAGCTGCACGCGCGCGTGAACGTCGGGGTCGCGGTGGCCGCCGCTGCGGACCCCGGGCGCTCCGTCACCCCAGCGGGTCCAGCCGGATCGGGCGACGCGCACGGGTCCGCGGACGTCGGCGACGCGCACGGGTCGGCGGGGGCGGGCGACGCCCTCGTGGTCCCGACCGTCTTCGACGCCGACCTCAAGTCGCTCGGCGAGATCGCCCGCGAGACGCGCGCGCTGGCCGAGCGGGTGCGTGCGGCCACGATCACCCCGCCCGAGCTGGGCGGCGGGACGTTCACGGTCTCCAACCTCGGGATGTACGGGGTGCGCAGCTTCACCGCGATCGTCAACCCCCCGCAGACCGCGATCCTGTCGGTCGGCGCGCTGGAGCCCAGACCGGTCGTGTGGGCCGGCGGCCGGGTGGTGGGCGCGGGACCTCCGCGCGTGCCGGGCGCCGTCGGGGAGATCGTCGCCCGCCACACGCTGGCCGTGACGCTCGCCTGCGACCACCGCGTCCTCTACGGAGCCGACGCCGCGCGCTTCCTCGCGCGCATCCGCGAGCTGCTGGAGGAGCCGGCCGCGCTGACGCTGTGAGCAAGGCTCCCACACCAGAGTGCTGTCACGGCTGCTACCATGACAGCATGAGACAGCTCACCCTGCGCGTGGACGATCGCCTGGCCGACTTCCTCAAGCAGGCTGCCGCCGCGCGGAGCGAAAGCGTGAACACCTATGCCCAGACCGTCCTCGGCGCCGCCGTCGATCCCGAGTTCGCCAAGGGCGAGGCGGCGCAGCTGCGAGAGCGTCTGAGCAGGGCGGGCCTGCTGGCGAGCGTGTCGCAGGCCGCCCATCCCGCCCCCGATCGGGCGGCCCTGGCGCGGGCGCGCAGACACGCCGGGCGCGGGCGATCGCTCTCCTCGCTGGTCCTCGAGGATCGCGACTGAGGGCCGACCCTGAGCGTCTTCGCCGACTCCTCGGCGCTCGTGAAGCTCTACGCCGACGAGGCCGGGTATGAGCCGATCCGGCGGCTGCGCGCCCCGCTCGTTGTATCGGCGCTCGCACGCGTGGAGGTCATCGCCGCGATCTGGCGCAAGCACCGCGCCGGCGAAATCGACCGCGACGACTCGCTGACCCTGATCCGGGCGTTTGGCCGCGACTACGCCGGCACGCCGGATGGGCCGCCGCGCTTCATCGCGGTCGCGGTCACAGACGGGATTCTCGAGCGCGCCGCCGAACTGGCCGGGACCCACGGTCTGCGCGCATACGACGCCGTCCAACTTGCCTCCGCGCTCGCGGCGCGCGAGGTGGACAAGCGCTGCGCCACCTTCGCCGCCTTCGACCGCGACCTCGTCTCGGCCGCCGCATCCGAAGGGTTCAAGACGATCTCCTCCGACTGATCGACCCGCGAAGCTGGGCTCAATCGCGCAGCGGATCGATCCAGCGCAGGCCCGCGAAGCGCGAGAAGTCGTTGTCGCACGAGTACAGCGTCGCGCCGTGCTCGATCGCGAGCGCCGCGAGGTGCGCGTCGCTGGTCAAGCTGCCCGCCGTCCCGAGCGGGCGCAGCAGATCGCGCAGCACCGCCGCATGGCGAACGGTGGGGTGGATCACCGTCGCGAGGGGCGCAGCCAACCAGCCGTCGACGACATCGAGGGCCTGCTCGACCTTCAAGGGCGTCTCAGCGCTTCGCGGGCTCGTGCTGATGCGAATGAACCCGATCAGGGCCAACCATGCGAACGCCACGGTCTCGGCACCCGAGAGCGTCGCCTCGAGCCACTTGCGCGCCGGCTCATGCCGCGGCGCCCGCTCGTCCGCCGCATACAGCAGCAGATTGACGTCGGGCAGCCTCACTTGCCCAGTTCGAGCTTGCGCAAGATGTGCTCGTCTTCCATTTCGCCAGCGATCCGAAGCGCCTTGTCCCAGTTGAACTCCTCTTTCAGGCCAAGGCGCGCTGTGGGCATCCTGTAGCGCCGCAAGGCCGGAGCAGCTTCATTGAGGCCCGCCCGAACCGCGTCGTTGAGCGCCACCTTGAACGACACCCCGCGCTCGCGCATAGTCGCGCGCAGCTTCGCCTCCACATCGGAATCGAGTGTCACGGTCGTTCTCATTGTGTGAATCATAGCATCGATAATCTTGCTGTCATGATGCCTACACTGCTGGACGTCAGCGGACGCTAGGCTGAGGAGGCGGATGAGCATCGCCGATCGTCATTCCACCGAGCTGTGGGTGTGCCATATGGGCCTCATCCCCTACTCCGACGGCGTCGCCATCCAGGGACAGCTGCGCGCCCGGCGCCTCGCGGGCGAGCTGCCGGATACGCTGCTGCTGCTCGAGCACCCCCCCGTCTACACCCGCGGGCGCCGCTCGCGCGCGGGGGAGCTGACCCTAGGCGAGGACTTCTACCGGGCACGGGGGATCGAGGTGGTGCAGACCGACCGCGGCGGGCGCGTCACCTACCACGGGCCCGGCCAGCTCGTCGGCTACCCGATCATGGCCGTGACCGACGTCGTCGCTCACCTGCGCACGATCGAGGACGCCATCGTCGCCGCGCTCGCCGACGAAGGCCTCGCCGCGCGCTCGCGGCCACAGGACGGCCCCGACTACACCGGCGTGTGGGCGGAGGATCGCAAGATCGCCTCGCTCGGGGTCCACGTCTCGCGCGGGGTCTCCACCCACGGGTTCGCCGTCAACGTCGCCACCGACCTGCGGCCGTTCGCGTGGATCGTCGCCTGCGGGCTGCCCGACGTCGCGATGACTTCGATCGCCCACGAGCTCGACCGAACCACCATCGGAGCGGCCTGCCCGGCCGCGAACCTCGGCTGCTTTCGCCGGCGCGTCGCCCACCACCTCTGCCAGGCCCACGGCCGCCGCCAGCGGCTCGTCTCCCCGCGGCGACTCGGGATCGACGCGCCGGTCGCGCCGACATCCCGGGCGCCGGTCGCACCTGCGCGCGGGCCGCTCGTGGGAGTGCCAGCATGACCCCGCTCCCGCCGGCGCCACACGCCCCTCGCGCGCCGTCGCGGGACAGGAGGTCCCGTGCCCACCACCCCGTCGCCGAACCCACACGCGCGGACGATCCCGCGGCAACGGCAATGGCGACTCTGTGAGCTCGCTGACCCCCACCCGCTCGCGCGCCAACCCCGGGGGGATGGACGTCCTGCGGGTCCTCGGGCCCGACGTCCGCCCGCTGCGCGAGCGCAAGCCGCCGTGGCTGAAGGTCCCCGCGCCCGGCGGCGCCCGCTACCGCGCGCTGACCGCGCTGATCGCCGACGAAGGCCTGCACACCGTCTGCCGGGAGGCCGCCTGCCCGAACGTCGGCGAGTGCTGGGAGCGCGGCACCGCCACCTTCATGATCCTCGGCGACACCTGCACCCGGCGCTGCGGCTTCTGCAACGTCAAGACCGGGCGCCCCATCTGGAACGACCCGCTGGAGCCCGCGCGCGTCGCGCGCTCGATCGCGCGCATGGGGCTGCGCCACGCCGTCATCACCTCCGTCGACCGCGACGACCTCCCCGACAAGGGCGCCTCCGCCTTCGTCGGCGTCATCCGCCAGGTCCGCCGCCAGGCCCCCCGCTGCGTCGTCGAGGTCCTCACCCCCGACTTCCAGGGGCACGAGATGCCGCTCGCCCGCGTCATCGCCGAGCGCCCCGACGTCTTCAACCACAACGTCGAGGTCGTACCGCGGCTGTACCCGATCGCCCGCCGCGGCTCGGACTTCGCGCGGTCCTGCCGCGTGCTGGAGCTCGCCAAGGAGCTCGGCGGCGCGCGCGTCACCACCAAGTCCGGGCTGATGGTCGGGCTCGGCGAGACCCACGACGAACTGGTGGGGGCCTTCGAGGCCCTGCGCGCGCACGGCGTCCAGGTGCTCACCGTCGGGCAGTATCTCCGGCCCTCCGAGCGCCACCTCCCCGTCGTCCGCTACTGGCACCCCGACGAGTTCGCCGCCCTGGAGCGCGCCGCCTACGAGCTCGGCTTCGAGCACGTCGCCGCCGGGCCGCTCGTCCGCTCCAGCTACCACGCCGACCAGCACCTCGCACAGCCGCACCCCGGGGTCGGGCCGCTGGCCGGCCTCGATTCGCCGGCCGGGGTCGGCCTGCTCGCCGGCGCCGGTTCGCCAGCCGGTGTTGAGGACCTAGCGGGCACTGGATCCACCGCGCAGATGTGACAGCCGCGCCAACCGATGTACTGAGTGCGTGACCCGCCTGGCCATCCTGCTCGTCGCGATGGTGTTCATCACCGGCTTCGCCTTCCTCACCGTCAGCACGATCGACGCCCAGGGTGGCGTTAGCCTGGGGACCGCCGTCTCGATCTTCGTGATCGTGCTGCTCGGCGTCGGGATCGTCGGCGCCCTGCGCAATCCTCCACGTCAATGAGCCAATCCCCGTTCATGACCTCCAGCCCCCGCCGCTCGCGCGCCGCCGTTCGTCGCCGCCGGCGCCGCCGGCGGGCACTGATCGGCCTCGCCCTGATCCTCGCCGGCCTCCTCGCCGTCGCCGTCGTGATGCTCGCCAGGCCGCGACAGACCAACGGCTCGGCCGCCTCCGGCCACGCCGCCCGGGGAGGCGCCCATGCCGCGAACGGGAGCGCCGCCGCCCGGTCGGCCCAAGGCGCGACCGGAGATCTGTCGCTCTCCCCCGCCGGCCTCCCGCTCGGCCGGCCGCCGCTGGCGCTGAACCTCGCCGACCCCCGCGCCGACCCCGTCAACCTCCCCTTTGAAGATCCACCGCGCGCCGGGCTGCTGTTCAACCTCGACACCGGACAGGTCCTCTGGCAGCGCCACCCCCTCGCCCGCCTGCGGATCGCGAGCCTCACCAAGATGATGACCGCCCTGCTCACCGTCCGCTCGGGTGGGGCGGGTGGGGCCGGGGCGGGTGGGGCTCGGGCGGGTGGGGCTCCTAATTCTCCCGTGCTCGTCACCAGGCAGGCCGAGGAAACCAGCGGCTCGAAGGTCGGGGTCCTCCCGCTCGGGCACCACGTCGAGCTGGAGACGATGCTCTACGGCCTGCTGCTCCCCTCCGGCAACGACGCCGCCGTCGCGCTCGCCCAGCACGTCGCCGGCACCGTCAAGCGCTTCGTCGCCGAGATGAACGCCCAGGCCGCCGCGCTGGGCATGGGCTGCACCCACTACTCCTCCCCCTCCGGCTACTACAACACCCACAACTTCTCCTGCGCCGCCGACCTCGCCGAGCTCGCCCACGTCGACCTCCAGCAGCCCCGCATCGCCCACATCGTCCGCACCGCCGTCGCAATCCGGCCCTTCCCGATCAAGGGCGGGCGGCTCTACCTCTACAACAACAACCCCCTCCTGATCTACGGCTACCCCGGCGTCACCGGGCTGAAGACCGGCTACACCATCGAAGCCGGGCGCTGCCTCGTCGCCACCGCCGAGCGCCACGGCGTCAGCCTCGGGGTCGTCCTACTGAACTCCCCCGCCCCCGGCACCCAGGCCCGGGACCTGCTCGACTACGCCTTCCAGCGCGTCTACCACCAGCGGCCCGTCCCCGAACCGCCGATGCCCCCCGATGCGTAGGCCCATCGCCGCGACCCGCACTCCGAGGGCATGGGAGGCGCGTAAGGGGCCGCGACGCCCGTAATTGAGGCGTGAGGAGGGTGTGGACCATGTATAAAAAACTGGGCCGCGTATAGCGATTGTTATACGCGGCTCCCAAAATACATATACACACCCACGCCCTCGCCGGGCCGCTCCGAAGGTCCTGCGTCCATGCCCCGGCACCTCTTGCTCACGCTCCGACATCCCGGCATCTTGAGTGTGGCATCTCCGCGCCCGAAGGAGTACCGTATGTCAAGGCGATTGACTGGTCAGTCAACCAAGGAGCCGCGATGGATCTCGACGACACACCCGAGCAGGCCGCATACCGCGAACAGGTGCGCGCATGGCTTGAGCAGCACAAGCAAGAGGCTCCCGTCCTGAACGGCCCCGACGCGCTCCAGGACGAGACCGAGATCGTCGCCGCGCGCCGCGCCTGGCAGGGCCGGCTCGCCGAGGGCGGCCTCGCGGGCGTCACCTGGCCGAAGGAGTACGGCGGCCAGGGCCTCGGGCCGATCGAGCAGCTCATCTGCAGCCAGGAGATTGGGCGGGCTCAGGTACCGGGGATCCTCGACGCGATCGGCGTCGGGATGCTCGGCCCCACGATCATCGCCCACGGCTCCGACGAGCAGAAGGCGCGCTACCTCGGCCCGATGCTCCACGGCGACGAGGTCTGGTGCCAGCTCTTCTCCGAGCCCGCCGCCGGCTCGGACCTCGCCGCCGTCCAGGCCCGCGCCCGCCTGCAGGACGACGGCAGCTGGCGCCTCAGCGGCCAGAAGGTCTGGACCACCAACGCCCAGTTCGCCTCCTACGGGCTGCTGCTCGCGCGCACCGACGCCGACGTCCCCAAGCACAAGGGCCTGACGATGTTCATCGTCCCGATCGACGCCGACGGCGTCACCGTCCGCGGCCTGCGCCAGATCTCCGGGGAGGCCGAGTTCAACGAGGTCTTCTTCGACGACGTCGCGCTGGACGCCGACGCCGTCGTCGGCGGGGTCGGCAACGGCTGGGGCACCGCCCTGACGACGCTGATGTTCGAGCGCGTCACGATCGGCCTCGGCAGCGAGGGCCTCGGCTACAACTCCGCGCGCTTCGCCGCCGTGATCGCCTCCGACGAGCACGCCCGCCGCGACCCCGAGGTCCGCCGCCAGCTCGGCGAGATCGCCTCCGAGCTGCTCGCCGTGCGCTTCACCGGCTATCGCACCCTCACCGCGCTGCAGCGCGGCCAGATCCCCGGCCCCGAGGCCGGGCTCGCGAAGGTGACAATCGTCAACGGCGCCATCAAGTCCGGCGACCTGATCGCCGACGTCCTCGGCCCCGACGCGCTGGCCGACGGCAGCGAGTGGGCCTACATGATCTCCTTCCTCCCCGGGCTGAAGTCAGCCGGCGGCACCGAAGAGATCCTGCGCAACACCATCGGCGAGCGCGTCCTCGGACTGCCGCCCGAGCCGCGCCTGGACAAGGGCATCCCGTTCTCCGAGCTGCGCGCCAAGGAGGCCGCAAAGGCATGAACCTCGCATCTGAGGCGGGATTGGAGCCCGCCCACCCGGCCCCCCTCCCGATCTCCTACCAAAGCGAGGCCAAACGATGAACCTCGCCCTCTCCGACGAGCAGGAGTTCCTGCGCGAGGCCGCCCGCGGGGCGCTGTCGCGCGTCAAGACACTGGAGGGCGCCCGCGAAGCGCTCGACGGCGGCGACGAGAGTGCGGCGCCGGATATCTGGCCCACCGCACGCGAGGCCGGCTGGCCGGGACTGCTGATCGACGAGGCCCACGGCGGTGCCGGGCTGGACGCCTTCGACGCGATGCTCGTCCTCGGCGAGTGCGGCCGCGTGCTCGCCGCCGTCCCCCTGCTCGGCCATCTGCCCGCCACCGCGATCCTCAACGACGGGGCGGGCGGGCTCGGTTTCGCGAGCTCGCCCGGGCTCGGTCAATCGGAGCTCCTGCCCGACCTCGCGAGCGGCGCGCGCCGCGCCGCCTACCTGCCCAGCCGCCCCCCCGACGATCTCGACGAGCGCTGGAGCGCCGACCCCGCGAGCGGTATGCAGCGCGCGCCGCTGCCCACCGCCACAACGGGCGGGCAGGGAGGGCGGGATCCAGATCAAGACGGCCGGGTGACGCTCACCGGGAGCTTCGCGTTCGTCCCCGACGCCCCCGGCGCCGACGTGCTGGTCGGCGTCGCCCTGCTCGACGGCAGTCCCATCGGAGTCGCGATTCTCGGCGACGCCCCCGGCGTGGAGGTGCAGCCGGTGCGCCGCTACGACGCCACCCGCTCGCTCGCGCACGTCACGCTCAGCGACGCCCCCGCCGTCGTCCTCGACGCCCCCGTGGACTCGCTCGCCGCCGCCTGGCATCTCGCCCAGGCGCTGATCGCCGCCGAGTCGCTCGGCAGCGTCGAGACCGCCCTGGAGACCTCGGTCGCCTACGCCAAGGAGCGCTTCACCTTCGGTCGCGCGATCGGCTCCTACCAGGCCGTCAAGCACTCCCTCACCGAGGTCCTGCGCCAGCTCGAGAACGGCCGCTCGCTGCTCTACTACGCCGGCTGGTCGCGCCACGGCGCCCCCGACGAGTTCCCGCTCGCCGCCGGCGCCGCCCGCTCGGTCGCGGGGCGCGCACTCGACCACGCCGCCCGCACCATGATCTCGGTCCACGGCGGGATCGGCGCCACCTGGGAGCACGACGCCCCCCTGTACTTCCGCCGCGCCCAGCTCTCGCGGCGCCTGCTCGGCGGGACCGCGCTCGCGACCGACCAGGTCGCCGGCGAGCTCATCGCGCAGGCCTGACGGCGCCCCCTGCGATCCCGTCGCTCGCGCGTCCCGCTACACGGCACCGCGCGGCCGGGATAGGCCCTCAGCCCGACGGAGGTCCAAGCCGCGAAGCGATGTCGTACGGGTAGACATACATCTGGATCGGTCCGAACCGATAGGTCGCGAGCGGGCGCCCCAGGCCTGCCGGAAGCGAGGTGATGGCGAATGGCGTGCTGTCCACCAGCAGGAAGCTGCGTCGTCGCCGGGGCACATACCAGGAGGGGACCGTCTCCTGGGAGAAGATGCAGAGTTCCGCGCCCCCCGGGTTCGGACATTGGAACACCGGTCGTACCTTGACGCGTTCACGCGAGATCCACGTCAAACTCGATGCGTCCCAATAGCCAGCGTAGCCGGCGGTTACGTCATCGGCTTTGGCGAGTCTTACGACATCCGCTTCATAGCGTGCGAGCGGCGGGATCGGCGCGATGCTCTGGCTCGTCAGCCCCACCACGCTTGCGGTGAAGAAGATCGAAACACCGGCGATCACGAGCCGGCGCGCGAGTGGGCGCCGGCTTACGAACAGCGGTACGACCGCGGCCACCGACAGGACGACACTCAGATAGAACGGTTCATGGGCCGATTCCAGGAATTCGCTGAGCAGGTAGGCGCCGCAGGCCATCGCGGCGGAGCTCGCCCAGTAGACGGTGTACAGCGAGGCCGCCAACCGAATTGGCGCGAGCTGGCGAGCTTCGCGCCGGCCGGAGAGCAGACCGATCGCCGAGCGCGTGCCGGCGACGAGCAACGTCAACAGCGCCGCCGCCATGACGACGTCGCAGGCGACTCCGAGCTCGGTGTGCAGCGTGCCGGGCGCCGCGGTGCCGACGTTCCCGCCGAAGAGCGCCTCCAGGCCGGTGAGCAGCAGCCGCGCGTGCGCCGGCAGCGTGGAGAGCGGAGCCACCGTCAGAGGTGGCGGATTCGTCCTGTAGCCCAACGACGCCATGATCGTCGACGTGACTTTGGCGACCGGGAGTGCGACCAGGACCGTCGTGAGGGCCGATATACCCACCACCCTGGAGTGTCGATCGCGTCGCACGCAGGCCAGAACCGCCGTCAGGGCAAGCGGTCCGAGTCCCGTCGTCGCGAGCACCACATCCGATGCCAGACACGTGCCGAGGACCACAGCGGCGAGCGGTGGCACCGCAAGGGTCGTCGCTCGACGTCGCGCGCCTCCCCGTGCCAGCCAGACGAGATAGGCCCCACAAAGCGCCGTGCCCACGTAGACGGTGTTGTGGGCGACGGGTGACATGAAGAGGATCAACGTCGCCGGCGAGGCGATGAGCACGATCAGCACCGCCAACATAGCCGCGCGACGGTTTGCGATCTGTGCCACCGACCATCCGAGTATCAGCGCCGCCGCGACCGACAGCATCGTCGGCGCGATCTCCCACAGCTCGCGGTGCAGCGGGAGCCATGCCGTGAGCAGCCCAAACCAAAGCGGGACGTACAGGGCATAGGTACCCAGCACCGTGTGACCCCCCGTTCCGGTCCTGACGACCGTTGCGGGCACGGTGAAGCCGGAGGCGAAATCGCTGTCCCACCCGATCACCCAGATGTTGTGCGGAAGCTGCGCAACGAACACACTCACATAGACAGCCGCGATACCGCACGGCAGCAGCCAGACGAGAGAGCGTCGCAAGCCTACAATGTAGACGGATTAGAACGATCTCTCAAATAATCAGGATGGTCTGTTTTGGATTATCGCCTATGGCGAGAGCTTCTCTCGCGGGCGGCCGTGGCGGGCTCCAACGACGCGAGCACCGGCGCCCCGTAGGCTTCATGCACCGCCCCCACCATCGCCGGTTCGACGCCGCAGTTGATGCAGAACCCGTGCTGGGACCAGCCGATCGCGCGGGCCAGCACCTGGTCGGCGTATTCCACCCCGGTCGCGTCGTGGCCGTAGTAGTCGTACGCCGCCCACCACGCCGAGTCGTTCAGAGCCGCGCCGGCGCCGTCGGAGTAGAGCAGCCACGCCGCCGCCATGATCGAGTCGTAGTCGTCGTAGATCGACGGGTGGTGCGCCGTGCGGTGGTCGTAAACCGCCGGGCGCCTCCCGTAGAGGTAGGCGTCGCGCACCAGATCCCACGTGGATGGGACGCCCGCCCCCCGTTGGTGACGTTGAACTGCATCGGGCCCCCGCAGCAGTGCGCGAAGTTGAGCCCGTGGTAGATGCCGGGGGCCGTGGAGAACGCCGACTCCTGTCGGTGGATCGAGGCGAGCAGCAGCCAGTTCACGCCGAACACCCGCTGCGCTTCCTCGTAGATCGGGTAGAAGCCCGCCTCCCACGCCGCCGCGATGTGCACTTCGCTCTCGCCGAGGGAATCCCCCGCCGCGCCGCCGCCCGGAGCGCCGGGATGGCTCGCGACCACGGCCCCCACCGAGGCGACGTCTCGCGCCGCGCCGTCCGCCGCGCCGGCGACCCCGGCGCGGGTACCGGATGCAGCGCTTCCACCGGAGGTCGCCGTCCCCCGGCGCGCGCCGGCCGCGGCGGCGTACGGGCCGGCGGCGTACGGGCCGGCGGCGTACGGGCCGGCGGCGGTTCCCGCGCCCGCGCGCAGCGCCGCCTCGGAGGCGCTCGCCGCGGTCGGCGTGGCGGCGGTCGCGAGCACCGCCGGCGGAGCGGCCGCGGGGGCGTCCGAGGACGAGCCCACGGCGCCGGTGAGGACCGCCGCGAGCACCCCCGCGCCGAGCAGGCAGAGCGCGAGCGCGATCAGCCACGCCCCCCGTTCCGACGGCGGCGTCGGCATATGGGCCGGCGCCGGGGGCTGGGCCGGCGCCGGGGGCGCGCCGGCCGGCGCAGGCGATACGGGTGTCTGGGTATCGCCGCGCACGGTCCACCGACGGTACCGGCGCAACCTTAAGCGTCGGTCAGGCGGCCGGGCGGTCCCGGCGCCGCACGCGGGTCGGGCAGCAGCGACAGGTCAGGCGACGGCGGCGAGCGCGGCCTGCTTCTCGTGCAGGCTCTCGATCAGCTCCTCGAAGGACGCCGAGAACTTCTCGACCCCCTCGCGCTCGAGCGTCGTCGGTGACGTCGTCGTAGTCGACGCCCGCGCGCGCCAGCTCGTCGAGCAGCTTGCGCGCGTCGCCCAGCCCCCGCTCCAGCGCGGGCTCGGGGCGGCCGTGGTCCTGGTAGGCCGCGATCGTCTCCTCGGGCATCGTGTTGACGGTGTCCGGGCCGATCAGCTCGTCGACATAGATCGTGTCGGGGTACGCCGGGTTCTTGGTCGACGTCGACGCCCACAGCACCCGCTGGGGCGTCGCGCCCTTGCCGGCCAGGTACTCCCAGCGGGGGCCGCGGAAGACCTCCCCATAGTGCTCGGTAGGCGAGCTTCGCGTTTGCGACCGCGAGGCGTCCCTGCAGCTCGTCGTGGCTCATCTCGATCGATCGAGATGGAGCCCTCCCCACCCGCGCCGGGGTCCGCTCCGAGCTCCTCCAGGCGCCGGTCGGCCTCGGTGTCGATCCGCGAGACGAAGAAGCTCGCGACCGAGGCCACCGCGCAGCGGGTCTCCGCCGGCGGCGACGAGGCGCTCGATGCCGCGCACGTAGGACTCCGCGACCTCGGCGTAGCGGCGCAGCGAGAAGATCAGCGTCACGTTGATCGAGCGGCCCTGCCGCGATCACGTCCTCGATCGCCGCCAGCCCGGGCTTGGTCGCGGGGATCTTGACCATCAGGTTCGGCCGGTCCACCGCCTCGTGCAGGCGGATCGCCTCGCGGAACGTCGCGAGCGTGTCGTAGGCCAGCCCCGGATCGACCTCCAGCGAGACGTAGCCGTCGCGGCCCAGCGTCCGCCCTCCCAGATCGGGCGGAACAGGTCGCAGGCATCCTTGATGTCGCGCTCGGCCAGCCGCCAGAACGTCTCGCTCGCGTCCAGGCCCTCCTCGGCGAGCTCGCGCATCTGCTCGTCGTAGGCGTCCCCGGCGCTCATCGCCTTCTGGAAGATCGTCGGGTTCGACGTCGCCCCGACGACCGCGTCGTCGTCGAGCAGCTGCTGCAGGTGGCCGCCGCGGATCGACTCGCGCGAGAGGAAGTCCACCCAGACGCTCTGGCCGAGCGCGGAGAGGCGGTGCAGCGGGGAGAGGGTGCTGGTTGACATGCGTTCTCCTTCAGTCTAGGCGGGGGCGAAAACCGGCATCCTGCCGCTGGGCCTCTGCATGGTCGGACCATCCAGGCCGGCCGGGCGTACGTCCTCTGAACGGCCCCCCTCGAGCAACGCGCGTGCGCGGGCCGCGATGTTCTCGGACGCTGAAGCCGAGCTCCTTGAGCACGTCGGCCCGGGGGCCGAGGCGCCGAAGCGGTCGAGGCCGAGCACGTCGCCGCCGCTGCCGACCCACTTCCACCAGCCCTGCTCGCGCCCGGCTCGACCGCCAGGCGGGCGCCGACCGCGGGGGGCAGCACGCCGTCGCGGTACTCCTGCGGCTGGGCTTCGAAGAGCTCGACGCAGGGCATCGAGACGACGCGCATCCGCGTGCCCTCGCCGGCCAGCTCGCGGCGCCGCGTCGAGCGTCGGCGCGACCTCGGTGCCGGTCGCGATCAGGATCAGCTGGAGCGGCTGCTCCCCGGCGCCGGCGTCGCGGGAGTCCCACAGCACGTACCCGCCGCGCTCCAGCTCCGCGGCCGGCGCCAGCTCGCCGGCGCGGTCGAGCACGGGGGCGCCCTGGCGCGAGAGCAGCAGCGCGACCGGGCCGTCCGGCGCGTTCCAGCGCGACCCGCCAGGCCTGGACGGTCTCGTTGGCGTCGGCCGGGCGGATCACCCAGAGGTCGGGGATCGCGCGCAGCGCCGCGTAGTGCTCGATCGGCTGGTGCGTCGGGCCGTCCTCGCCGAGGCCGACGGAGTCGTGCGTCCAGACCCACACGCACCGGCAGCCCCATCAGCGCCGAGAGGCGCACCGACGGGCGCATGTAGTCGGAGAAGATCAGGAACGTCGAGCCGTAGGGCTTGACGATCCCGCCGTGGGCGGCGGCGCCGTTGACGATCGCGCCCATCGCGTGCTCGCGGATGCCGAAGGGGACGTTGCGCCCGGCGTGCAGCCGCGAGAACTCGCCGGCGCCCGGCGAACACGGTCTTGGTCGACTCCACGAGGTCGGCGGCGCCGCCGATCATCGTGGGGGCGTGGGCCGCGAACGCCGCCATCGTCTTCTGGCCGGCGGCGCGCGTCGCGAGCTGCTCGCCCGCCGCGAAGCTCGGCAGCGCCTCGCGCCAGCCCTCGCGCGAGCTGCCCGCCCAGGCGCGCTCCCAGTCCTCGGCCAGCTCCGGGAGCCGCTCGCGCCAGACTCTCGAAGCGCTGCCTGCCACTCGCGCTGCGCCGCGGCGCCGGCCTCGACGAGGCTCATGTGCGCGTAGACGCGCTCGTCGACCCAGAAGCTGCGCTCGGGGTCGAAGCCCATCGCCTGCTTGGTCGCGCGCACCTCCTCCTCGCCGAGCGGCGCGCCGTGCGCGGCGGCGGTGTCCACGGCGTGGGGGGCCGGGTAGGCGATGTGCGAGCGGATCGCGATGAACGACGGCCGCTCGGTTTCCGCGCGCGCCGGCCCGAAGCGCCGCCTCCAGCGCGTCGAGGTCCTCGGAGTCGGCGACGCGCTGCACGTGCCAGCCGTCGGCCGCGAGGCGCGCCAGTATGGTTCTCGCCGTCGAAGGAGATCGCGGTCGCTGCCGTCGATCGTGATGCGGTTGTCGTCGTAGCACACCATCGAGCTTGCCCAGCCCGAAGTGGCCCGGCGATCGAGGCCGCTTCCTGGCTGACGCCCTCCATCAGGTCGCCGTCCGAGCAGATCGCGTAGGTGTGGTGGTCGACGATCTCGTGGCCCGGGCGGTTGTAGCGCTCGGCGAGGAAGCGCTCGGCCATCGCCATGCCGACCGCGTTGGCGAAGCCCTGCCCGAGCGGCCCGGTGGTGACCTCGATGCCCGGGGTGTGCCCGCGCTCGGGGTGCCCCGGCGTGCGCGAGCCCCACTGGCGGAACTGCTGCAGGTCCTCGAGGCCGAGGTCGTAGCCGATGAGGTGCAGCAGCGAGTACTGCAGCACGCAGGCGTGCCCCGCGCTCAGCACGAAGCGGTCGCGGTCGGGCCACTGCGGATCGCGGGGATTCGACGCGTCAGGAAGCGCCTGAAGAGGATGTAGGCCAGCGGCGCCAGCGCCATCGCGGTGCCGGGATGGCCGGCGTTGGCCTTCTGCACCGCGTCCATCGCCAGCCCGCGGATCGTGTCGATCGAGAGCCGCCGCAGCTCGCGATCGTCGCGGGCCCTGGGCGGCGGGCGTGGGCGGCGATGGGCTCATGCCGCAGCGATCGTCCCGATCCAGCGGCCCACGGCGCCGGCCGCGTGCGTCGGCTGCGTCGCCATTGTCACGGCGATCCTAGTGCACGCACCCGCGATGCGGTCCTCAGCACCACCCTCGGCCGGCGGCCGGCGCGCGGCCGGCAGCGTCCGGACCGGGTGCGCGCGATGAAGGCGCACCAACATCTTGGCGGGCGCACCCGCACCAGCCAGTGCAGGTCGTGCCGGCCGTGCGAGCGGCGATACGGCCACCGGGCGTGCAGCGCCCGGAGCATCCGCCGCTCGTCGCAGACGAGCGCTCTCATGATGCATCTGACCTCCCCTCGTGACGATCCGACCTCCCCACCCTCCGCTTGGCCCACCGGGCCAAGAGCCGACCTTCCATGGTAACCGAAATGTCTAAGCTAATAGTACGGCCCCTACAGAATTGTCAGCGGCATACCGGGCCGTTGCGCGACGCTCATGGTCGCCTCCTTGCTTGCTCTCGTGCCGTTCGTGACTTTGGCTCATTACCAGGGATTTTATGCCTCTTGACGCTTGCCCGACCTCCGCCAAGTAGCTGACGAGCTAGCCATCGAGCCGTCCCGCTACATACATATAAATCATGTTTTACTCATCATGTCAAGTTTTATGAGACGGGAGCACGTCGGCGTCCAGCGACGGTCAAGCCGATCACCTCGCCGCGGTGCCCGACAGACGGAGAACGTGCGCGCGCGGGACGGCGCCCGTGAAACGGCGCGGGGTAGGCCAGACGCGACGCTACGCGAGCGGGCGCGGTCCGAGAAAGGACTGCCGCGCGGGCCCCAGGCGCTGCCGCGGGAGCAGGTTGCGGCCGACCAGCGCGAGCGGCTGATGGAGGCGATGGTGCAGGCCGTCAACGAGCGCGGGGTGGTGGCGACCACGATCTCCGACCTCGTCGCCCGCGCCGGCATCTCGCGGCGGACCTTCTACGAGCACTTCGACGAACAAGGAGGACTGCCTGCTGGCCACCTACGACGCGGTCGTCGAGACCGAGGTGCAGCGGGTGCTCGGCCTCCACGGCCCCGACGAGGGCTGGCTGGAGCAGCTCGAGGCGCCATCCGGCGCTGTTCGCGGCGCTCGCCGACCGGCCCGACGTGGCGCGCCTGATCTGCGTGGAGATGGGCGCCGTCCGGCGCGAGTCGGGGTGCAGCGCTGGGCCGACGGCGCGGCGCGCCTGAACGCTTCATCAGCAGCGGGCTTCGAGCAGGCGCCCGGGGCGGGCACGATCCCCGATCCCGGTCGCCCGCGCGATCGTGGGGGCGCTGCGCAAGATCGTCTACTCGCGCGTCCGCGCAACGGCGCTCGAGCAGGCGCTGAAGACGGAATTGATGCGGTTGTGCCGGGACTGATGGAGTGGATCGCCTGCTATTACCCCTCCCCTCCCGGAGTGCCCCGCCGAGCGCGCCCGCGCGCGCCGCGACGCCTGGAGGGCGGGCCGCGCCCCGGGCAGCCTCTCGCCGCCGGCGCCCTGGGGCGCGCGGGGCCTGCCGCGGGGCGAGCACAACCTCCCGCGGGGCTTCGTCGTGTTCAACCAGCGCGAGCGGATCTTCGACGCGATCGCCAGGCTGACCGCCGCATCGCGGCTATCCGTCGCTGAGCCTCGAGGACATCGCGGCCGCGGCCGCGGTGTCGCTGCAGACGTTCTACACCCACTTCGAGAACAAGGAGGAGGCGTTCCTGGCCACCTACGAGGTCGGGCATTCCCGGGCCGTCGCGGCCGTCAACCGGGCGCTCGCGGAGCAGACGGACTGGATCGAGGGCGTCCGCGCCGGGGTGCTGGCGCTGCTGGCTTCCTCGCCTCCGAGCCTGCCTACGCCCACCTGGCGTGCGTCGACATGCTGATCGCCCACCCCCACGTCGCGAGCCGCGTCGACGAGGCCAACGCCGGCTACGCCGAGCTGCTCGACCTGGACTCGGCGCCGGAGCGCCCGGCGGGCGCGCCGCCGCCGATCGTCGGCGAGGCGCTCGTCGGGGGGCGTCTTCGAGCTGCTGCACGACTACATCCTGCGCGGCCACACGCGCCGCCTGCCGGAGCTGGCCGACCACATCAGCTACATCGCGCTGACCCCGCTCATCGGCGCCGAGCGCGCCGCGGCGGCAATTCAATAGTGGTCGCCCCTCAGTGCTCCCGGACGTAGTTCATGAACTTCGGGTACTCCTTCTGGAAGGTCAGCGTGACTTTGCCGACCGCGCCGTTGCGGTGCTTGGCGATGATCAGGTCGGCCTCGCCGGGACGCTCGGAGTCCTCGTCGTAGTACTCGTCGCGGTAGATGAACATCACCAGATCGGAGTCCTGCTCGAGGTTGCCGCTCTCGCGCAGATCCGACAGCTGGGGCTTCTTGTCCGGGCGCTGCTCCACCGCGCGGCTGAGCTGTGACAGCGCGATCACCGGGACGCCGAGCTCGCGCGCGAGGATCTTCAGCCCGCGGCTGAGCTCCCCGACCGCGGTGACGCGGCTGTCGTAGCGGCTGTCGGTGCGCATCAGCTGGAGGTAGTCGATGATGATCAGGCCCAGACCGCCGTCGCACTGGCTGTGCAGGCGCCGCGCCTTCGCGCGGATCTCCAGCAGCCCGACGTCGCTGGAGTCGTCGACCCACAGCGGCGCCGCCGCGAGCCGCTGGCTGGCCTGCAGGATCTTCGGCCAGCGCTGCTCGGCGACGCGCCCCTTGCGCAGCTCCTCGCCCTTGATCCGCGCCTGCGACGCGACGAAGCGCTGCGCCAGCTCGGCCTCGGCCATCTCCAGCGAGAACAGCGCCACCGGCCGGTTGTGCTCGACGGCGGCGTTCTCGGCGATGTTGCAGACCAGCGCGCTCTTGCCCATCGCGGGCCGCGCCGCGATGATGATCAGGTTTCCCGGCTGAAAGCCCCCGGTGATCTCGTCCAGATCCTTGAACCCCGAGGGGGCCCCCGTCAGCGACGTTCCCTCGATCGACAGCCGGTGGAGCTTGTCGAGCTCCTCGTGCAGCACCTCCTCGATCGCCCTGAAGTCCTGGCGGCGATCGTCGCGGGCGACCTCCAGCATCGCCTTCTCGGCCTGCTCGACCAGCTCGCGCGGCGGAGCCTCGTGGCCGAGGACGCTGGCCTGGATCTCATACGACGCCGCCAGCAGCCGCCGCAGCAGGGCGTTCTCGCGCACGATCTGCGCGTAGCGGCGAGCATGGCCGGCGGCGGGCACGACTCCGGTGAGCTCGTCCACCGCGGCCGGCCCGCCGACGTCGTCGAGCCTGCCGGTCTGGCGCAGGCGGTCGGTGACGGTCAGGACGTCCACCGGTTCGCTGGCGTTGTACAGGGCCAGCATCGCCTCGTAGATCTGCCCGTGGCGCTCGCGGTAGAAGTCGTCGGGGCGCAGGCCCTCCTCGATCACCAGCGCGTACAGCGAGCGGTCGGACAGCAGGATCGCCCCCAGCACCGACTGCTCGGCCTCGAGGTTGTGGGGCGGAGCGATCACCCCGGTGGGTGGGCCGGGGGACGATCCGGGGGGAGAGCCGTTGCCCGAGGACCCCCGGCCGTTGGTGACTGAAGTCGCGCTCATCGCCCGGGCGAGTCTAGGTCCGCGCCCGCCGAGTGTCGCACGGCGATGTCGCTACGTCGGAGGAAATCGGTCGGCACGAACACATGTTCCCGCCGCGTGCGGACGTCTGTCTGGCGTGGGCCCGCGGCTTGCGCAGTGGTGTATTCTGGTCTGCCTCAGCGTCGCAAAACCGGGGGGTAGGGATGGAGCGGATCGAGGGGAGCTCAAGGATGAACGACCGCCGGCCGGCCGCTGGCCGCCGTGGTCGGTCGAAGCTCGCGGCGGCGCTCGCGGTGGTTGCCGCAGTCGCGCTCGCGCTCGGCCTTGCGGCCGACGCGATGGCTGCCGGGGGGGTGCCTGAAAAAATCAAGGCACCGGAAATCACCGGGGGGCTCGCCGTCGGGGATACGTTGTCGTGCTCAAATGGCGAATGGACGGGCGAACCCGGCACAGAACCAACCACGTTCACATATAGCTGGCTGCGCGACGGCACACCGATCGAAGACGCGACCGAAAACAGTTACAAGCTGCAGACGGCAGACGAAGGCCAGAGCCTGACCTGCGATGTCACCGCCGAAAACACCGCCGGACCGTCACAGCAGCCCGCGACCAGCGCGCCGGTGGTCGTGCCCGTGGTGCCCGTAAACACCGGGGCGCCCGGATTGACGGGGTTGACCTACTCTCCCCTCCTGCGCGCGGAACTCGCATTGGTTGGCCACTCCCTGTCGTGCTCCACCGGCTCGTGGACGCACGAACCGGTGACGTTCACCTATCGGTGGCTGCGCAAAAGCGCTGTCACCGAAAGCGCGATCACGATTGAAGGCGCGACCAAGAACAGTTACGAAGTCCAGGCGGCCGACGACGGCTACCACCTCATGTGCGAAGTCACCGCGACGACAAGCACCGGTGGATCGAGCAGCGCGACCAGCTCCGCGGCCGAGGTCGCCATTGTTGGCGTAGGTCAGCCGGGCGGTGGCGGACAGGGTCCGACCGGCGGTCCGCCGTCCGAAGACGAAACGCCGTCGGGCGGCGGCCCGAGCTCGGTGGGCAATACCGGGACCAAGACGTCGTCCGACACCAAGATCTCCTATTCGGTCGCGGCGCGATCGGGTGTCGTCTTCGTCAAGCTGGATTGTGTGTCGGCCGCGAACGAATGTCCATCGGTGACGGTGCAGCTCTCGATCGTGGTCGTCGAGCATCTGCGCAGCGGACGTGTCACCGCGGTGACGGCGACCAGGAAGATCGCGACGAACAGGAAGGGTGCGACGGGGAAGCGCACTGTGGTCATCGGCCGCATCGCGGTGAAGCTCGTGGGAGGCAGCAAGACGGTCGAGGTTCCCCTGAACGCGGCGGGAAGGACGCTGGAGCGCCAGCGCAAGGCGTTCGCTGCTCAGGTGCGACTCACATCCGACGGTCGCGTCGTGGCTGCCGAAGACGTTCAGATCAAACGAGCGGCTTCCCGGGCGAAGAAGACGAGCTCGAAAAAAGCTGAGGGCTCGAAGAGGGGCTGAGAGGCTGAGGAGCGCAAAGGACGAGAGGCTGAGGAGCGTCCATCGGGGCTACTCGGTCCACCAGTCCGGGACCGGCACCCCGTCGCCGTCCTCGGGGCGATCGGCGCCGACGGCGATGAACTCCAGCCCCTCCGGGCCGCCCTCGAAGCCGCGGACGACCGCGGGTGCGACGCGTACAACATCCCACTGGCGCAGCGGCACGATCTCGTCGTCGAGCTTGATCCGGCCGGATCCGCCGATTACCACATAGGCCTCCTCCTGCTCGCGGTGGCTGTGACCGAACGGAGAGCGGACACCCGGCGCGTAGCGGAAGTAACTGACGCCGAGATGCTCGGAGTCCAGGTGCTTGCGCGCGAACCGCGCCTCCAGGCCGGGCCCGCGGTCGGCGGCGAGATCCTCGACGTCCTTGAGATTCTTGATCGTGAAGTCGGCCACTGACGCATTCTACCCCGACGCCGCCGACGACGACCGAATGACGCCCACCCCCTTCGACGCTTGAAGCCCGGCGGGCCGCCGAGCGGCTCTATCCGGTGCGACCGGAAGCCGGCGCCCGCAGTCCCGCGAGCTCCCGCGCACGTGCCAGGACCGCGTCGATCATCGGCTCGGTGAGCCTCCCCGTGAAGGTGTTCTGCTGGCTGGGGTGAAAGCAGCCCAGCAGCGAGAACGGCTCGCCCCGGTGCTCGGCGCCGTGGCCGAAGCGCGGGCGGGGTCGGGACATCGGCAGGGCGGCGGCCGTGGCCCGTAGCCGCACGGCGGCGTCCCACGCGAACCCCCCCAGGCAGAGAGCGACGCGGACCTCGCGCAGCAGCTGGAGCTCGCGCACGCTCCACGGCAGGCACGCGTCGCGCTCGGACGGCAGCGGGCGGTTGGCGGGCGGCGCGCAGCGGACGGCCGCCGCGATCCACGCGTCGCGCACCCGCAGCCCGTCGTCGCGATGCGTCGAGGTCGGCTGGTTGGCGAAGCCGGCGCGCCACAGCGCCGCGAACAGGAAGTCCCCGGAACGGTCTCCCGTGAAGATCCGCCCGGTGCGGTTGCCGCCGTGGGCCGCCGGGGCGAGACCCAGCACCAGCACCCTCGCCGCCGGGTCGCCGAAGCCCGCGACGGGATGCGCGGCGTAGCGCTCGTCGGCGAACGACGCGCGGCGCTCGCGGGCGACCTGCTCGCGCCACGCCACCAGCCGCGGGCAGCGCCGGCAGCCTTCGATCTCACGCCCCAGCACCGCGAGCTCGGCCGCCCTGCCGTCCACGGAGGCCGTGGACTCAGCTGCGCCGGCGCCCTGCCCCGCTGCCGGATCGGCCGGCCGACCGCCCGTGCTCACGCCTACGACTTGATTGCGGGTGAGGTCCCCAATACCGCACCCGAGGCGCTCAGCGCCTGGACCTGCACGTAGGCCGCCGCGGCCGGCGTCGCGATCGTCGTCTCGAAGCCGCTGTCGGGGCCCGTCGCCACGGCGGTGAGCTGCTTGGCGGAGGGGCCGGCCAGAACCCTCCACGAAGCCACCCCGGTCGCGCCGTTCCAGCTCGCGTACACCGTCACCGGCCCGGTCTTGCCCGCGCTCGCCGTGATCGCCGGCGGGGACGCCGGGGTGCCGTTCCATTCGAAGCGATAGCCCCGGTAGGATTGGTCGCCGGGGGGCATCCGCGCGTCGAACAGCACCTGGCCCGACGGGCTGAATTCCGAGAACCACGGTTCGGCGCCCCAGCCGGTGAAGAGGTTGCCGTCGGGGAGTTGCTGGACGTCGCCCTGGCTGCCGGCTTTCAGCGACCCGGGGTGCTCGTACTCGGCCAGCAGCGTCTCGGTATCGGTCTGCGCGTCGAGCGCCACCACGATCGCGCGCGACTGCGGGTGGACGAACGGCACGCCGCCGTTGTCGAAGATGCTGATCGTGCCGTTGGACAGCAGCGTCGCGTCGTGCTGGTAGGCGGTCAGCGTCCCCGACCCCATCTTGATCGTGCTGTGCTTGCCGCCCGCCCGCGCGACGACCTGCCCGGTGCCTTCGTCGAGCTCGTACACCGTCCAGGTGTTGCGCGCCGAGATCAGCAGCTGCCCGCCGGGCTCGCGGTCGAGCGAGTTGATGTGGAAGTAGTCGTACGGCCATTCCGTCGTCGCGCCCACCGGGGAGGAGTAGGAGTCGCTCAGCCCGACGTGGTCGACGCTGTGCCATTCGCGCCGCACCAGCCGGGTGCGCAGGTCGATTTCCTGGTAGGTGCTGTCGTTGACGGCGCCGTCCTGCGGTCCGTGGACCGCGGTGAGGTTGCAGTGGATCGGGTTGTACGCCGTCATCAGCGCCGTGTCGTTGGCGGCGTCGATGTGGAAGTCGTGCAGGTCCGCCACGAGGCCGTTGCCGGCCTGGATGTGCTCGATCTGCTTGTAGGAGCTGTTGGCGACCACCTCTTCGCCCTCCCCGAACCCCTGCGGCGGGATGTAGCCCTGCCACCACGTCAGCACCGGCTGGCCTTCGAAGGTCTGGACCTGGAGGTTGGTCGCGTAGGTCCCGCTGGGCAGCGGGTCGAACCACACGAGCTGGCCGGTGTCGCTGAAGATCATCGGGCCGTCCCCGCCGGGGCCCGAGTAGGGGGCCGCGAACACGTACCCGGGGGCGCTCGAAGGGGTCGTCACTTCGATCGCGGGGGCGTCCAGGCTGGGGGCCGAATGGAAGTGCTGCACCTGGCTGGGCGTGCCGGCGGGCTCCTTGCCGGGAGGCAGGTGCGGGATCGGGTCGGGATCGGAGACCGTGAAGCGATACGCGAACGGCTGGGAGTGCCTGCCCTCCAGCAGGCTGCCGCGCACCGTGACGGTCTCCCCGGGCTGGAACCGATGGTCCGGCAGGAAGCTCGCGCCGTCGCCCTGGGAGTAGGCGATCAGGCGCCCGGAGTGCCCGCCGGTGGTCGACCCGCTGACGCTGATCCGGCCGAGCCGTGATCGCGCAACTCCAAGCAGGCTGATCTGGGTGTCCGGCGACGCGTCCAGCGAGTCCGGCAGCGGCGACACCGCGAGGCTGGTGCCGGGCAGGACCGCGCTGCGGTTCAGCGCCGACGGGACGCAGTCGGGGGCCGGAGGCCCGCGGAACGCGGCCTCCTCGGCGACGATGCGCTGCTCGCCGAACGTCAGCGTGCCGGCGCTCGACAGCGCGACGACCGCGCCGGCGAACACCAGCGAGCGACGCAGGCGGTGGTGGTGGGCGCGCTCCAGGTCGCGCCGGCCGGGGTCCGCTCTGCGGGGCCCACGGCGGCTGCGGGCAAGCCGGACAGGGGTCCACGACCCGTCGGTGTGGCCACGGGGGGAGCGTCGGGCGCTCACGAGTCGCTCACGTTATGTCTGCCGGCGCGGCCGGTAGGTCATCGATCCTCCAGTGATCCTGCCAATCGAGGGAGCCGTCAATCCTAACCTCAAGACAACCCGCCTCGCTGCGAGTTTCGGTGCGCGGCCCGCAACGCCTGCAATGTTAGGGTGCGCGGGGATCGTCAGGGTGGTTGCGGATCGGCATATGAGAAACGGGGAAAAGAACCTCATCGTTGCGCTGGCGGCGGTCGCCTCGGCGGCGGTCGCGATGGCGCTCGGCTCGTGCGGGGGCGCGGGCCCGGCGACCCCGGTGGCGTTTGGCGACCAGGCCTACGTGGCGATGGCGGCGGCCAACGCGGTGACGGTCTCCCCGCTGCCGGGGACCCCCGACGCGTCGCCCGAGACGCAGATCAGCTTCCTCGGAGGGACGGGCACGCAGGTCGCCGACGTGCGTGTGGTCGGCTCGCGCAGCGGCGTCCACACGGGGCGCCTGGAGGCGTACTCGACGGGGACCGGGGAGAGCTTCATCCCGTCCAGGCCGTTCGTGCCCGGAGAGCGGGTGAACGTCCGCGCGATGGTGGGGGTTGGCCCGGGCGGGGCCGCGACGCAGCCGGTGAGCACGACCTTCGTGATCGCCCACCAGGCGGCGGTGAGCCAGGAAGAGTTCCCGCGCAACCCCGGGGACCCGCGCGCGGTACAGCACTACGTGTCGGCGCCGGGGCTGACGCCGTCGACGGTGACGATCACGAAGGATGGGGTCCCCGCCCCCCCGGCGGGCGGGGCGGGGAGCGGCTATCCGAGCGGCGATCTGTTCTTGGCCCCCTACCAGGGCCTGGGCTCGGCGGGCCCGATGATCGCCGAACAGGATGGGGCGCTGGTGTGGTCTCACCCGCTGCCGGCGGGGGAGTCGGCGACGAACTTCCAGGTGCAGACCTATGAAGGCCAGCCGGTGCTGACGTGGTGGCAGGGCCGCATCATCCGGGTGGGGTTCGGCGAGGGCGAAGACGTGGTCTACGACAGCTCCTACCATCAGATCGCGACGGTGCGGGCGGGCAACGGCTACCGGGCGGACCTGCACGAGATCCTGTTGACCCCCCAGGGGACGGCGTGGATCGACGCGTTCGACCCGATCCACATGAGCCTGGCGGCGGTGCATGGCTCGCCGCACGGGATCCTGTTGGACTCGGTGATCGAGGAGATCGACGTCAAGACGGGGCTGGTGATGTGGGAGTGGCACGCGCTGGGGCATATCCCGCTGAAGGACTCCCTGAACCACGTGTCCTCGGGGGAATACCCGTGGGACTACGTGCACATCAACTCGATCTCGGAGCCCGCCCCGGGCTCCGGTCCCGAGCCCGCCCTGGGCGCGGACCAGCCGAGCAACGTGCTGATCTCGTCGCGCAACACGTGGACGCTGTACGACGTGAGCATCCACACGGGGGCCTTCAACTGGCTGTTCGGGGACGGCGGACATTCGAGCTTCAAGCTCGGCGCGGGCGTGCGCTTCTACTGGCAGCACGACGCCGAATTCCAGCCGGGGGGGCTGATCTCGCTGTTCGACAACGCGTCGGACCCGCCGAAGCAGCGGGAATCGAGCGGTCTGCTGCTGCGCCCCGAAGCGTCCAGCGGCACGGTGACGCTGGTCAAGCGCTTCGCGAACCCGACGACGACGCTGCTGGCGTCCAGCCAGGGCAACATGCTGAGCCTGCCGGGCGGCGATTGGCTGCTGGGCTACGGGGGGCTGCCGAACTTCACGGAGTTCGACGCGTCTGGGCAGGTGCTGCTCGACGGGAAGCTCGGCAGGAACGTCCAGGACTTCCGGACGTACCTGTCGCCGTGGAGCGGGCAGCCGTCGACCCCGCCGGTGATCGCGGTCCAGGCCGGTGGGACACCCGGCACGGCGACGGTGGAGGCGAGCTGGAACGGGGCGACGGACGTGGCCTCCTGGCAGGTGCTGGCGGGCGGGTCGGAAGGGGCGGGCGGGTCAATGACACCGGTGGCGACGGCGCCGCGGCGGGGCTTTCAGACGACGATCTCGGTGAGCACGGCCGGCCCCGAGGTGGCGGTGCGCGCGCTGGGGGCCGCGGGGCAGACGCTCGGGACCTCAGCGGCGGCGCCGATCCCCTGACGGCTCCGCGGGACCGCGAGCTCGCAGGCGACTGAAGTTCCCGTCGCCGAACGGGCTCGGCGGGTGGGCGTGACCCGATTCGTTTTCGGAGCGCTTCAGCCGCGCGGCGCTGGCGGCGAGCGCGGCGTGGGTGGCGGTGAGGAAGTAGTTTGCGAAGCCGTTCCCGTGGGCTTCCTGGAGGCGCCTCGGCAGCGGGCTGCGCAGCTCGTCGCGGACGGCCCGGGCCATGGCGGCGCGCAGCGGGGCCTCCAGCGGGCTGTGGCCGGCGACGTTGTCGAGCTCCATGCGGCCGGCGCGGGTGCGGTAGTCGTAGAGCTCGTGCTCCTGCCCAGCGGACTGCGGCGCGATCCCGCTGGGACCCCAGTTGGAATAGGTGACGTACTTGGCGGCGGCGGTGCGCAGCGCGACGACGTGCAGCGGGGCGTCGGCGGCGTAGGGCTCGACGGCGAACTCGGTGACCATCTCGTCGGTGGCGTGCAGCACGTGGGAGCGCCCGGGGGCCGAGGGATCGGCGAGGATCGCGGCGAGATCGGCGCGGCCGGCGAGGTGGGCGTAGTGGGAGTCCCCGCGCCAGGCGTCGGAGCCGCTGGCGATCGTGAGCAGCAGCGGGGCGACGTCGACGCTGGAGCTGAGCTGGGTGCGCGGGCGCTGGACGGCGGCGGTGAGCGCGCCGCGGGGGTCCTTGACGATCAGCGGGACGCGGATGGCCTCGTCGTAGGCGCCGCCGCCCTTGCCGCGCAGCCCGTGCGAGGCGCCGTACTCGCCGTGGTCTGAGGTGAACACGACGATCGTGTTGGCGGCGACCTCGGGGTTGGCGGCGAGCGTGTCGAGGACCCGGCCGATGTGGCCGTCGACGGTGCGCTGGAGCTCGATGTAGAGGTCCATGAAGGGCAGCCACGCGGCGGTGGCGTCGGGGCCGATGAAGGGCACGGGGCCGAACGAGAGGGCGGCGGTCTGCTGCAGCGAGAGCTGCAGCAGCGGCTTGTTGCGCGCATGCAGCATTTCGGGAGTCTCGTAGTTCGGAGGCAGCCCGCGGACGCGCGGCGGTGGGCTGGACTCGGCGGCGACGCGGTCGCTCCACTTGTACCACCAGGCGATGTCGTGGGGGTTGACGAACGAGACGGTGGTGCACCACGGCTGGCCGGCGCCTTCTTCGGCGAACCACGCTTCGAACTGGTCGGCGACGTGGGGGTCGACGCGCCAGCCCTGGCCGGGCCCGCCGTCGGGCGAGGGGTAGGTGCCGCCGGAGAACCCGTAGGGCTCCAGCGCCCCGGTGTCCTGGGGGGCGCTCCACTTGTTGTCGCCGTGGGTGAGGTGCCACTTGCCGAACCACCACGTGTTGTAGTCGTGGTCGCGCAGCATCGTCCCCCACGTGGGGAAGCCGGGATCCAGGGTGCTGCCGCCGGTGATCATGCAGCCGGTCTGGTGGGTGTAGAGGCCGGTGAGCAGCGCCGAGCGCGCGGGGGTGCAGTCGTTGGAGGCGGTGTAGTGGCGCTCGAAGGAGACCCCTTCGCGGCGCAGGCGCGCGATGTTGGGCGTCAGCGCGGCGACCCCGGGGGCGGCGGTGAACCACTGGGGGGTGCGCAGCTGGTCGACGACGATCACGAGGATGTTGGGCCGCGGGGCCGCCACGATGCCCGGGGCCGGCGCGGCCTGCCCACCGGCGACGGTGCCCGGACTCGGCTGCGCGGTCTGTATCGGCTGCCGGCGCAGGCGGTGCGGGGCGGGGGTCGATTCGTCGCTGCGTTTTGCGAGCTCGGCGATCGCGGCTCCCCCTCCCACGAGCAGGCCACCGGCGAGCAGGCCGCCCTTGAGGAACGTGCGGCGGTCGATCGGCCCGTCGCCTTTGGGCTCGGGGTCGGCCTGGGGAGCGACGCCGTACGGAGCCCGCCGATCCCAACCCCGCGGCGCCGGCGGTCCGGGGGTGCCGGCGCCCTCCAGGGGGGCCTGGTCGTGGGAGTCGGATCGATCGCGCGGGGAATCGGTCATGGCGCCACGGGCCGGCAGTGCGTCAGAGCGGCCCCCTTTTTTACGGTACGGCACGGCTTGCTAGGGCGTGCGGACGTCGCGTTAAGCCCACGTTGCGATCCGCGGCCACCGCGAAGGCGGCGCGGTCTTTCGGCCGGGACGGTCTTTTGAGGATCGTCCGCGCGGGTCGCGGGCGCCCCGACGGCGGTGGGCGCGGTGCCTCCGGGTGGGCGGGCCATCAGACAAGGGCGGTGGCGCAGGCGGGGCCGACGGCGCACCGACCCACTGGTGGGCGGCCCCCCGGGCGCGGCCGCCGTCGGTCGCGTCGATCCGCTGTGCCCTCGGGTTTCCGATGCGCCCCGCGAGAAGACGATCGACCGGAAGGGACGGCAGCCGGGGAGCGACCGCCCATGCCGGAAGACGGCCATGTACTATTTCTCAGAACCAACGGAGGTTACGTCAGGTGCGCCACCTAGACGACCGAGTCGCCGGTGCGATCTCGGGCAGGGCGAGGACAAACGGACGATGACTGCCACTCCCCGGACAAGGGTTCCTTGGTGGATAGTCGCATCGCCTCTGATCGCCCTTCTTGCGGCGGTTATTTATGCAGGGGCTGAAGTGTTGACGCCCAAGAGTGGCGCGACCTTCTGGTCTGTGCTCGCTCTGTGCCTCGCCACAGCGGCCGCATCTCTGATCGTCGGGGCCTTGATTGGCTTCCTTTTTGGGTTTCCGAGGACCCCCGAAAAGTCAGGACCAACCGGCCTCCTCACGACGAACACGAATCTCGACCAGATCTCCGATTGGCTCACGAAGATCCTGGTCGGATTGGGACTCGTGCAGTTCGGCAAAATTGTCCACGGCATCAATGGTCTGGCGACGTCGCTTGCTCCTGGCTTGGGGGAAGGGGCCGGAGCGCAGCCATTCGCCGTTGGCCTGCTCGTCTATGCGGCCGTTGACGGGTTCCTCATCGGCTACCTTTGGGCCCGCACCGTCGCGAGCAGCCTCTTTCTGGGTGCGGCCCAGGAACTCGCCGACAGTCTCATCAAAGGACAGGTCACGCTCGAAGCGAAGCTCCAAGATGAAGTACTCCGCACCCCACTCCCAACTGCTCCTCCTGCGTTGCCACCGCCGCCCTGACCAGAGCTACCTGAGCGAGGCCAGAACCCTCTGCGGCGCCTCTTCCCGCGAGTGGGCGAGGCGGCTACGCATGTCTCTCAGCTCGGCGTATCGGTTCTCCAGTTCGCGACTCTTTGTCTCCAGCCGCTCGTAAGCCTGGTGGCTGGACTCTGAGCTGTGGGCAGCCCGATATTCGGCCTCGAGCTGCGCGTACTCCTCAAGTGCCCGCTCGTAGTCCTGCTCCAGCTGGCGATAGCTCTCTACATCCGTCAAAGCCATGACGCAAGTATACTCAATGCAAAGCGGCCCGCGTCAGCGGCCGGCCGTGCTGCTTGGGAGCGCGACCCCCTGAGCAGCGCTCTAGCGGCGCCCAACCGCACAGAAGCTCTGCGTGCTCCTCAGGTCGTCCCAGGCGGCGCGCGGGTTCAGGCGGTGCTCCTCACGCCGGCGGTCCGCTTCGCGCTGTTCGAGCCATGCCTTGTATGGGTCGGATGCGGTGCGCGAGGTGAGCATCACCGCGTCGTGGCGGCTTGCCGTCTCCGGGCCGGACTGTGTCGATAGTCCAACGCTCTGGGTGCGCGATGTCCGGTTGGTCGATGAAGCGCGCAGTGAATCTTTGAAGGCTTGAAACGGTCGCATGTCAACGGTCTCCTGGCTGGTCGTCGCTGTGGTGAGTGCGGATGGTTTGGTGAGTGCGGTGGTCGATTGACGAAAATGGCGCACTTTGAGGTGCTGCCGGTGCGCGGTCGAGAAGGCAAGGATGCACGCTGTTCCGACAATTTCCAGGGTGTTGGACAAACGATGTACGGCCATCCCCGAAGGCCGTACCGGAAATTGCCCGAATCGGGCAATTTGTGTAGTGCATGAGGCCTACAGGCCGCTCGCCGCCTCTCATGAGGCCCACAGGCCCACGGCTCCGTCTCTTGCGAGGCCTACACCGTGCGCCGTCCCTTCGGAGGCCCACAGGCCGCGCCGTCTCGTCCAGAGCTCCGCTCCCGTCGGCGCCGGTGGCGCGAGCAGGATCGCGAACCACGCATGACGTCCGAGGTATCGCGGTCGCGGCGCGCTCGGCGAGAAGCCCTTCGGACCGCCCCGCCGGCACCGGATATGGCACCCTTCCGGGCTCGACTCGCGGGCGCGACCAGCGCGCGCATGGGTTGGTCTGCACACGCACATGCGCCGCAACGTATTCATCATCCTTGGGGTCGCCGCGCTCGCATGGGGCGTGTCCGCGATCGTGCTCGGGTCCCCCAGTCTGCGGCTGCTGTCAGGCTCCACGGCGCCCAGTGGCGACTCGCCCTCGTGCCTGCCCGCCACGCTCGAACACACGGCGGCGCTGCCGGGCACCGGCGTCGACGTGTCGCCTGCCCCGGGGACCGACACGGCCAATCCCGCCACTCAGATCAGCTTCCTGGGTGTGCCCGCCGCCGAGATCCACGAAATCTCCGTCACGGGCCGGCGCAGCGGCCCCCACTCCGGCCGCCTGCGCGGCTACTCGCAGGGCGATGGCGCGAGCTTCGTGCCCGACTCCCCGTTCGACGCCGGTGAGCGGGTCGCCGTGAGCGCCACGCTCGACGCCGGCAGCGGCGGCAGGCGGGTCGCCTTCGGCTTCCGTGTCGACACCCCCTACCCGACGGCCACCGTCGCGCCGTTCCCCAACCCGCCGGCGGCGCCCGCCGACTACCAGAGCTTCGCCACCCTGCCCGGGGTCCAGGTCCCGATCCTGAGCGTCACCATGCCCGACCGCGACCCCGCCGCGGGCGACATCCTCACGACCAACGGTCCCGGACCCGGCCAGTATGGGCCGCTGATCTACACCCCCCAGGGACGGGTCGTGTGGTTCGACAGGCTGCCCGGCGGCGAAACGGCGGAGGACCTCAACGAGCAGACCTACGAAGGCCGGCGCGACCTGACGTGGTGGCGGGGGCGCGTGCTCGAATTGGGCTTCGGCCAAGGCGAAGACGTCGTCATGAACTCCAGCTACCAAATCGTCGCGAGGGTGCCCGGTGGCAACGGCCTGCATGCCGACCTGCACGACTTCCAGCTGGACCCCCACGACGTCGCCTACATCACCGCCTACAACCCGATCCGCTGCGACCTCTCGCCGCTGGGTGGCGCACGGGACGGGGCGATCGTCGACACGGCGATCCAGGAGATCGACATGGCGACGGGACTCGTGCGCTGGGAATGGCACAGCCTCGACCACGTCGCCGCCTCGCAGTCCGAGACCCCGACGGCGACCGACACCAGGCCGTGGGACTGGTTTCACCTCAACTCGATCGACCTGGAGGGGGCGGGCCTGGGGCGGGCGGGCTTGGGGAGGGCGGGCACCAAATCATCCGGGAACATCTTCATCTCGGCGCGCAACACCTGGGCCGGCTATCAGATCCAGGGCGGCACCGGCCGAATCCTCTGGCGCCTCGGCGGCCTGAAGAGCTCCTTCAAGATGGGGCCGGGCACCGAAACGGCGTGGCAGCACGACGGCCGCGTCCTCCCGGACGGCGAAGTCAGCTTCTTCGACGACGGGTCCAACCCGCCGATCCACCACCAGTCGCGCGCCGTGCGGATCGCACTTGACTTCAAGACCCGCGAAGCGCGCCTCGCCTCCAGCTATACACACCCCAGCCCGCCGCTGCTGGCCGCCAGCCAGGGCAACATGCAAACGCTGGCCGACGCCAACGCCGTCGTCGGCTATGGCGGGGTGCCCGCGATCAGCGAGTACGCCGAGGGCGGCTCGCTGCTGTTCGATGCCCATCTGCCGTACGAAATGGCCTTCTACCGGGCCTTCCGGTTCCCCTGGAGTGGGCGCCCGGCGAGCCCGCCGGCGGTCCTCGCCAGCCTCAACGACACCGGCGAAGAGACGATCGTGCGCGCGAGCTGGAACGGCGCCACCGAAGTGGCCGCGTGGCGCGTGCTCGCGGGCAGGCGCACCGGACCGCTGGCGGCGCAGGCCACGATCCCGGACAGCGGCTTTGAAAGCTCGACGACCCTGCCGCTGAAATACACCCGCGTGGCGGTGCAGGCGCTCGACGCGGCCGGCCACGTGCTCGGCGCCTCGCGGACGGTGCCGGTGGTCAGCTACGCCGCCTCGCTCCCCGACCCCCCGTCGGGATGAGGCGGCGCTCGGTGAGCCGGTGGGCGGGGTGGGGGGCCTCCTAATCCAGCGATCGTGACCACACGGTAAGCCGGTGGACCTGCGGTTCAGTAGCCCGGTTTGGTGGCGTGCTTGTGTGGGGCCGTCGTGGCGGGGCTGCTCGTCGTCTGGGTCGAAGAGCTCCCCCCTTTGCCGCCGCACCCCGCCATCGCGACGGTGGCGGCCAGGGCGGCCGCGAGCGTTAGCATGGCGGTCAGTGGCGTTCTTCTCATCGGCCGGGCTCCAATCGTCGCTCGAGGGCTCGCGCGCCCACCCTACCAGGCGTTTTCGGCAGCGGGCCCGGGCCGGCAGGTCGTCGTGAGCGTCGAGACCGCGGCGAACCCGGTGGCGGCGCCGACGCCCTCCGCAGAGGAATCCGAGCGGGGTTCGGGTTCGGGTTCGGGCTTGGGCCTGCTGCTGGCCGTCTGCTGCGTGGCGCAGTTCATGGTGATCCTCGACCTCAGCATCGTCAACGTCGCGCTGCCCTCGATCCAGTCGAGCCTCGGCTTCACCTCGCCCGAACTGCAGTGGATCGTCGACGCCTACGCGATCACGTTCGCGGGCTTTCTGATGCTCGGCGGCCGCGCCGCCGACCACTTCGGGCAGCGCCGGATGTTCGTGATGGCGCTGCTCGTGTTCGCGCTCGCCTCGCTCGCCGGCGGCGTCGCCGCCGACCGCGAGACGCTCGTGCTCGCGCGCGCGGCGCAGGGCGTCGGCGGCGCGCTGATGGCGGCGTGCTCGCTGGCGATCATCACCTCGTCGTTCGCACCGGGCGCACAGCTCAACCGTGCGATCGGCGCGTGGGCGGCGATGAACGGGCTCGGCGGCGCCGCGGGGATGCTGTTCGGCGGGATCATCACCCAGGAGCTCTCCTGGCGCTGGGTGCTGCTGATCAACCCCCCGATCGGGGTCGCCGCCGCCGTGGTCGCATACGCAGTCGTGAGCGAGCGCCGCCGCGCCCCCGGCCGCAGCTTCGACCTCGCCGGCGCGCTGACGCTGACGATCGGCCAGATGGTGCTGGTGTTCGGGGTCGTGGAAGCCGGGCTGAAGGGCTGGGACACGTTCGCCGCGCTCGGCCCGATCGTCGGCGGCGTGCTGATCCTCGCGGCGTTCGTCGCGATCGAGATGCGCGTGGCCTCCGAACCGCTGATTCCCTTCAAGGAACTGACCAAGCCGCTGCGGGTCGCCAACAACATCGTGCTGCTGTTCAGCGCCTCGCTGTTCCCGATGTGGTTCGTCAGCTCGCTCTACCTGCAGCAGGTGCTGGGGCTCTCGCCGCTGCACACCGGCCTGGTGTTCCTGCCGATGACGTTGATGATCATGGCGGTCGCCTCGCGCGCCGGCAAACTGGTGAGCCGCTTCGGCGTGCGCCCGGTGCTCGGCGGCGGCCTCGTGATGCTGGCGGTGGGGATGCTGCTGATGGCCAAAATCGGCTCCAGCGGCAGCGCGATCGTCTACATCATGCTCCCCGGGCTGCTCACCGCGGCGGGGATCGCGATGTCGATCGTCCCCTCCACGATCGCCGCCACGCAGGGCGCCAAACAGGGGCAGGCGGGACTCGCCTCCGGCCTGGTCAACACCTCGCGCCAGATCGGCGGCGGGCTGGGGCTGGCGATCCTCGTCACACTCGCCACGCAACGCTCCAGCCACCTGATCGGCACCGGCGTGCAGGTGCCGCAGGCGCTCACCGAGGGCTTCCGGCTCGCCTACCTGATCTGCGGCGGCCTCGCCGCGGCGGCTGCGCTCGTCACGTTCATCGCGGTGCCCGCCCCCGCCGGCGCGCTGCGCGGAGCGGCGCGGCGCCTGACGATGGCGATCGGCGTCGTCGTCGTGGGGTTCATCGCGATCGACACGGCGTTCGCGGGCTCGCACGGCGCTCCGGTGGGGGCGTACACGACCGACGGCGCCTACCGCTTCGTCACCGAGCCGACGCTTCACCCCCCGATGATCCACAGGGACGGGCCCACGCTCGCCGACCATCTCGCGCCCGGGTACATCCTCACCACCAACTTCTACAACCTCAACTACCCCCCGCTGGTCGGCCAGAGCGGGCCGCTGATCCTCGACGACAACCTGCAGCCGGTGTGGTTCCGGCCGGTGCCGGAAAAGCTCGTCGCCGCCAACCTCAGCCCGCAGACCTACGAAGGGCGGCCGGCGCTCGCGTGGTGGCAGGGCGTCGTCACCAACACCGGCTCGACCGAGAGCGGCGAAGACGTCGTCGTCAACCGCCACTACCAGACGGTCGCGCGGCTGAAAGGCGCCGGCGGCTGGGTGCTCACGCTCCACGCGCTCGTGATCAGCGGCAACGACGCGTGGGTGACGGCCAACAAGAACGTCGCGCGCAACCTCTCCGCCTACGGCGGCGCCTACAACGGCGCGCTGATCGACTCCGCGGTGCAGGAGTACAACATCAGGACCGGCCGCCTGCTGCGCACGTGGGACGCGCTCGAACACATCCCGCCGGGGGACTCCTACGCCACCGTGCCGACCAACGGGTTCCCCTGGGACACCTACCACGTCAACGCGCTCGACCTCACCGGCGACGGCACATTCCTGGTCTCGATGCGCAACACGTGGGCCGCCTACCTGGTCGACATCGCCACCGGCAAGATCGAGTGGATCCTCGGCGGCAAGCGCTCGAGCTTCAGGTTCGGCCCCGGCGCCGCCTTCCAGTGGCAGCACGACGTGGCGTTCGCTCCCGGCTCGACCGGGGCGGGGCCCCGCTCGACGATCACGATGTTCGACGACCACTGCTGCCAGCTCACCGGCGGCGGCACCTCCGTCCCGGCGACGGGGCCGTCGCGCGGGCTCGTGCTGAAGCTCGACCGGCAGACCCGCACCGCGACGCTCGTCGCGCAGTTCACCGCCGGCGGCCAGTTCGAAACCGAATACATGGGCGACACCGAGCCGCTGGGCGACGGCAACACGTTCGTCGGCTGGGGCTCGGAGCCCTATTTCTCGGAGTACAGCCCCTCGGGCCGGCAGCTGTTGGAGGGGAACTTCCCCGGCTCCGACCTGAGCTATCGCGAGACGCTCGACCCGTGGGTCGGCCTGCCGCTCTACCCGCCGGTGGGCGCCGCCCGCGAGCGGGACGGCAGGATCATGGTGTATGCGAGCTGGAACGGCGCCACTCAGGTCGCCTCCTGGAGGGTCCTCGCCGGACCCGGCGCCGGCCGGCTGACCGCCGTCGCGACCCGCGCGAGGTCAGGGTTCGAGACGGTGATCACAGTGCCTCAGAGCGATGAGGATTTCGAGGTCCAGGCGCTCAACGCCGACGGCCGAGTGATCGGGGCTTCCCGGCCATTCTCGGTTACGGTCCAATGACGATCCGCGCGACCTCCTCCGGGAGGTCTGGTCGTGGGAATCAGGGGGGACCTGGTCGTGGGAGTCCGATCGATCTCGACGAGCATCGGTCGTGGCGCCACGCGCTGGCCGGCCTTTGGTGTAAGTAGGGCTCGCGAGTCGGAAACACAAGCGGGCGCCGAGGCGGACAGCGAGGCGCCGGTGGACGTGTATTGGCGCTGGCGCAGGGATTCAGGCAGCCACCCACGGCTCCTCTTTGTTGCATCCGGCACTTGGGCGCGCAATCCTGTGCCTGCGTCGTTGGACGATCTCAAAGGAGACGGGAGTGGGCGACAGCCCTAAGAAGACCTTCAGTCGAGTACTCGTTCTGAGCCGCAGGTCGACGGCTCGGGACTTGCGGCGTCTTTGGGAAGCCGGCGGACGATCGATCTACTGGGGAGCCACGAGTGCCGACGGGCGCTCGTGGCGAGTCCGCTGCGCTTGGCGACGTTCTACCACGGCCTAGGCCCTGTGCGGGTCATAAATATCTCAAGTCTACCAACATGAGGAGCTATCAATGTCGAAAATCAAATTTACGATACTGGGTTTGCTGGTCCTGGCGACTTGCACCATCGCATCGGCGACAGCCTCCGCTGCGAAGAATGACTTCCTCGTAAATGGAGCGGAAGTCACCGAAAATCAGGAAATAGTAAGCGATAACACAGCAGCTAACTTTTCGTCTACAATGGCGGGGAGCTCGATCAGCATTGAATGTGTACAGGACGAATCCGCAAAAAGCGTCATCAAGGCCGCGGGGAAGTCGGAAGCCGAAACAGAGCTGAAAGGATGCTCCCTTTTCGCCCTCAATAAAGGGAAAGAGGAAACTCTGACGACGTGCAAGGTCAGCGAACCGGTCACCGCAAAGATCACCGGCGAACTGGTCGCGGCCGGTGAAGACAAGCTCGTGGGATCGGGTGAAAAAGAAGGCGTCGCTGAAATCAAACTAGAAAAGATCAACAAAGAAAGCGTCTGTGCAGTCGAAGCAACCCTTAAACTGGCGGGCTTAGAGGTCTGCGCAATCCCCCACCCCGAAAACGAAGAGTACGTACACGACTTTGCCTGCTCACCGGGTGGCGGCGGGCTGAAACTGGGCACAGAACCAGCACAGCTTTACGATACTGAACTTGTGACGCTGAAGAAAGGAGGGAAATTCAGCAGTGCGGCTGCTCATTTCGGCTTCGAGGCCGACAAAGGATGGAGCGCCGAAGGAAAAGGCGGAGGAGAATTTCTAATCAACGAAGAAACCAAGGTCACCTGCGAAAAAGAGACATTTGAAGGAGTCAGTCCACTCACCGGGTTCTCTGAAAAACTCGACATGGCCCCAAAATACAGCGGGTGCCAGCTCGAAATAACAAAAGAAAGCAAAACCACGAAAACGACTGCGAAAGTGGAATCTGGAGGCTGCGATTATGAACTACTGAACGAGGAAGAGCCCGGCAAAGATAAATTTAAATCCGACTTTGACATATCTAACTGCACAGGAGGTGAAAAAGGCGGGATTAAAATCACAGACAGCGAACTCGAAGAAAAAAAGACCTGTACGATCACAATACCGGACCAGGCCGACGGCGAGGAAGACGAAGATACGGACATGAAAGAAGGGAAAGAACCGTTCGAATCAGAAGCAAACGTCGACGTCACAGACGGCAGCAGCGAAAGCAGCGAATGCCCCGCGACGGTCGAAGAAGGAAAAGAACCACAGCACCACCACCACCACTGCCACCTGCTGGTGCGGCTGATTCTCCTCCTCCTGTCGTTCATCAGCTCCTTCTTCTGATCCATATGCACAGGGCTTGACGCCCTGGTCCTCGTGAGGCGGTCGCGCGGCTCGTACAGAGTGCGACCGCCTCATCCCATGACACCAGGCCCGTGTCGGCTCGAGCTTCGCTCTCGGAAGCGTCTGGGCGAACAACGCATCGATCGTTGCGGGCAGGACCCCACCGGTGGGGATAGCAGCCAGCCGCGTCAAAACGTGGGTGCTGGGCGCGTGAGAAAGCGGGTGTCGATCGGCAGCGGCGGCTCCGGCTCGGCGGGCCGGCAACCGGCGTTGCGGTCCTTATCTGGCCTTATAGATCGGTCATAAGATCGACTATATGCGCGAGCGCTCTGGACAACCGTGGCCGATCTACGTCCTGGCCGTGCTGTGCGTGGGCGCGATTGTGGCGGCTGTGCTCGTGGTGGGACCCGCGTCGGGCAGCACCTCGACTGTCACCCGCACGGCGACCGTGGCGCAGGGCGTCGTGCAGTCGACCGTCTCGGGGAGCGGCAACCTCCAGGCCGTCAGCCAGCTGAACCTCGGCTTCAAGACGAGCGGGACTGTCACCCAGATCTATGTGACACAGGGCCAGCACGTGACCGAGGGCCAGCTGCTGGCCGAACTGAACCCCAAGCCCGCCGAAGTGACGCTCGAACAGTCCAAGGCCAGCCTCCAGGCCGCCGAAGCGAGCCTCGCCCAGGCGGAAGAAACCGACGGGGAAACCTCCGCCGGCCAGGGCTCCAGCGGTACCGGCGCGGCCACCACCAGCGCCTCCGCGACCTCGGGCGGGCGCGAGGACGTCTCCTATACCGCCGCTCCCTCCACGGTCGCCACGCCGGCTGCCGACACCGCGCCCCCAACCGAAGCCACAACCCCAGCAGAGACCACGACTCCGACCGACACCACGGCTCCGACCGGCGCCGCCACCACCCCAACGCAGACCTCGGGCTCGCCGACGACCACGAGCTCGCCGACGCAGACGACGGGCTCCAAGCCGACCCGGACGACGGGCAAATCGAAGCCCACCACCACCTCCCCGAGAACGAAGACCCCGACGCAGACCGCCTCGCCCGAAAGCAGGCGCGGCGAATCAGGGGAATCCAGATCGGGTGGCTCGACTACGGGCTCGTCCACGGGCTCAAGATCGACCACGGGCTCGTCGTCCACGGGCGGCAGCGGTGAAGGCGGCTCGTCCAAATCGACGATCAGCCAGGCCACCCGCGAAGCGAACATCGCCTCCGCGCGAGCCGCCGTCAAGAGCGACAAGCTGACGGTCGAAAGCGACGAACAGGCGGTCGCGGACACCAAGCTCTACGCGCCCCGCGACGGGACGATCGTGTCGCTGTCGGGCGAAGTCGGCGAAACGGTGTCCGGGACGGGGACGACGAAGGCCGCGGCCGCCAGCTCGTCGAGCGGATCGGGGTCCGGATCGGGGTCGGCTGCGACCGGTGCGTCCTCCGCGACGGGCGGTCGCTCCGCGAGCGCGTCGAGCTCCACGGGCGCTTCGGACTCCTCCGGCTCGGGCTCGTCGGGCTCCTCGAGCTCGTTCGCGGTGCTCAGCGATCTCAGCTCGATGCAGCTCGTGGTCCCGCTGAGCGAATCCGAAATCGGCGACGTGAAGGTCGGCCAGATCGCGACCGTCACCGTCGAAGCGCTCGAAGGCCGCAAGCTGGCGGCGCACGTCGCCGAAATCGCGATCCTCTCGACGAGCAACAGCGGGGTGGTGAGCTACGACGTGACCTTCGCGCTGGACCAGATGGACGCCGGTGTGAAACCCGGGATGAGCGCGACGGCCGAAGTCGTCGTCAAGCAGGCCGAAGGCATCAACGTCCCGACCAGCGCGATCTCCGCCGACACCGTGACCGTCGTGCGGGGCGGCCAGCACGTGCGCCAGCGCGTGGTCACGGGGCTCGCCGGCAACAGCTCGACGATCGTCCTCAGCGGCCTGAAGGTCGGAGAAACGGTCGTCCTGCCCACGGCGACCAGCACCGGCGCGAGCAGCCTCACCTCCAGGCTCGGCAAAGCCTTTGGCGGCGGCGGGGCGCTCGGCGGGGGCGGCGCCGGCTTCCCGGGCGGCGGTGCCGCATTCTTCAGGGGCGGCGGCTGATGCGCCCACTGCGCTCGCGCACACGCACAGAGTCCCGCGCCAGGGTCCCGCGCAGCGAGCCGCTGGTGCGACGCGCGCCGCTCGACGGCGCCTCCGCGGGCCCCGGCGGCGCGCAGCGGCGCCACCCGGTGATCGAGGTGCACGGGATCACGAAGGTCTTCGACCTCGGGCAGATCCAGGTGCGTGCGCTGCGCGACGTCTCGCTGCGGATCGACACCGGCGACCTGGTCGCGATCATGGGCAGCTCGGGCAGCGGCAAGAGCACGCTGATGAACATCCTCGGGTGCCTCGACATACCGACGAGCGGGCGCTATCTGATCGACGGCGTCGACGTGAGCGAGCTGGACGAGGACGACCTCGCCGACCTGCGCAACCGCAAGATCGGCTTCGTCTTTCAGAGCTTCAATCTCGTCGCGCGTACCAGCGCGCTGGTCAACGTCGAGCTGCCGCTCGCGTACGCCGGCCTGCGGGGGGCGCAGCGCAGGCGGCGCGCCGAGCGGGCGCTGCGCTCGGTGGGGATGGCTCACCGTATGCACCACCAGCCGTCCGAGCTGTCCGGCGGCCAGCAGCAGCGGGTCGCGGTGGCGCGCGCGATCGTGACCAACCCGGCGCTGATCCTCGCCGACGAGCCGACGGGGAACCTCGACTCGCACTCCACCGAGGAGGTCCTGCGGATCTTCGCGCGCCTCAACGAAGAAGGACGGACGGTGGTCCTGATCACCCACGAGCCCGACGTCGCCGAACAGGCCAAGCGCGTGATCCGGCTGAGCGACGGCAGGATCGTCGAGGACCGTCGTTCCAGCGGCGTGCACGACGCGCCACCGGTGCTCCACGGGCAGAAGTCGGCCCACCGCCGCCCCGTCGACGCCGCCGTCGCGGAGGCACAGACAACGTGATTGGGACGGGCGGGACCGAACCGCTGCCAGAGGCGCGACCGTGATCGGGACCGAGACACTGCGGATCGCGTGGAGCGGGATCACCGCGAACAAGCTGCGCTCGGGCCTGACGATCCTCGGGATGACGATCGGGGTGGCCTCGGTGATCGTCCTGATCGCCGTCGGCAACGGCTCGTCGAAGGCGGTGGCGTCGCGCATCCAGAGCCTCGGCACCAACGTGCTGGTCGTGCAGGGCAGCGGCGGCTTCCGCGGCGGCGCGCGCGCGAGCACCGCCGGGACGATCTCGCTGACCAAGGCCGACGCCGAAGCGCTGCAGAGCCCCGACCTGGCCCCCGACGTCAAGAGCGCCTCGCCGGTGGTGAACGCCACCGACGCGAAACTCGTCTACGGCAGCTCCAGCTACGAACCGTCGTCGTTCGTCGGCACCACGCCGTCCTACCTGACGGCCCACAGCTACAGGATCGCCGAAGGCGCCGCGTTCACCGAAGCCGACGTCGCAGAACACAAGCGGGTGGCGGTGATCGGCCAGGAAGTGCTGCAGGAACTGTTTGCCGGGGCCAGCCCGGTTGGTCAGAGCATGAAGATCAACGGGAGCAGCTACGAAGTGGTCGGGGTGCTGGCCAAAAAGGGCACCAACGGCGCGACCAACGAGGACGACGTCGTGATGGCCCCGATCACGACCGTCCAGAGTTCGCTGACCGGGGCCGGGCCGATCGACTCGATCACCGTCCAGGCGAAGTCGGAATCGTCGCTCAACGCCGCCGAAGCGGAGGTCACGCAGATCCTCGAGGAACGCCACAAGGTCAAGAACACCTCCGAACCGGGCTTCACCGTGCTCAACCAGGGGTCGCTGCTGGAAACCTCCAGCTCGACCAGCAGCGTCTTCACGACGCTGCTGGGCGAGGTCGCCGCGATCTCGCTGCTGGTCGGGGGGATCGGCGTGATGAACATCATGCTCGTGAGCGTCACCGAGCGCACACGCGAGATCGGCATCCGCAAGGCGATCGGCGCGCGGCGCTCAGACATCCTCACCCAGTTTTTGACCGAGGCCGTGCTCGTCTCGATCTTCGGCGGGCTCACCGGCGTGGCCGTCGGCGTGATCGGCAGCCAGTTCGAAATCGCCGGGGTGCACCCGGAAATCGCGACCTACTCGATCTTCCTCGCCTTCGGCGCGGCGTTGGCCTCGGGCCTGTTCTTCGGCACCTATCCAGCGGCTCGCGCCGCCGCCCTCAGACCGATCGAAGCGCTGCGCTTTGAGTGAGTCGCCCTCCCCCCACCAGGAGCCAGAGATGCCCCAGCAAGAGCCAGTCGTGTCCGGCGAGCAAGCCCCGGTCCACGACACCGCCATCCAGGATACCGCCGTTCAGAACACCCCCATCCAGGCGCAGGAGCGATCGGTGTACGAGCCGGTCGAGGAGCAGGACGAGTGGCAGCCGGTCGAGGAGCAGGAGGAGTGGCTCCAGGAGCCCGAGCTGCCGCGCCGGCCGCGTCGGCGCCTGCTCGGGACGGGCGCGAACCGCGGTTTCCTGGCGCTGCTTACCGTGCTGCTGATCGCCTGCGGGTTCATCGGCGGGGTGCTCGTCGAGAAGAGCCAGAGCCCTTCGGGCACCTCCGCCGCGGCCGCTGCAGGCGGCTTCGCCTCGCGCCTGGCGGCCCTGCGCGGCGGCTCGTCGAGCACGGGTGGCTCCGGCTCGACCTCCACAGGCGGCGCCGGCGGATTTCTGGGCGCCGGCGGCGCCCGGCCGACCGCCGGCACGGTGGCGTACCTCTCCGGCGACACGCTGTATGTGACCAACGCCGAAGGCAACACCGTCAAGGTCACGACCTCGGCGGGCACGAGCGTCACCAAGACGGTCGGCGCGACCGTCAAGGGCATCCGCCCCGGTGAAACCGTCACCGTCACCGGCGCCACCGGCGCCGGCGGGGTGGTCAGCGCCGAATCGATCAGGGTCGGCGCGACCGGTGGCGGCCTCGCGGCGCTGTTCGGCGGCGGCGCCGGTGGCGGCTCAGGCGCCGGCGCGAGCGGTCGCACCGGCGCGAGCGGCGGACAGTCCCTGTTCGGCGGTTGATCGGACGCAAATGGCTTTTGCACATCACCGAAACGACAAAGGAGCTTCATGCCTCATCTGAAAACCATGAACCGCAGACCGGCCGCCGCACTGCTGACCCTGCTGGCCGCAGGAGCGGTCGGCAGCGTCGGGCTGGCCGCGTGCGGCTCCTCCTCCTCCTCCACCACGACGACGACCGCCGCCAACGCGGCGGCGTCCGGCGCCGCTGGCACAACGACGCCCGGCGCTGCCGGCACAACGACGCCCGGCGCCGCTGGCACGCCGACGCCGGGCGCTCCCGGCACGACGTCGCCGGGGGCCAGGGGAGCCCGCTTCTCGGCGATGCGCGAATGCCTGCAGAAGGACGGCATCACGCTCCCGCAGCGGCGGCCGGGCACCGGCGGCTTCCTCGCCGGCAGCCAGGGAGGCCCACAGCTGCCCGCCGGCGTGACGCGCACACAGTTCGAGGAAGCGCTCAAGAAGTGCGGCGGTGGCGCGTTCCGCGCCGGCGGCTTCCGTAACAGCACGCGCTTCCGTCAGGCATACGCGCAGTTCGCGGCGTGCATGCGCCAGAACGGGGTCGACCTGCCGACACCCAACACCTCGGGCAAGGGCCCGATCTTCGACACCAAAGGGATCGACACCACCAGCGCCCAGTTCAAAGCCGCCGAGACCAAGTGCCGGAGCGACCTGTTCGCAGGAACCCCGCGGGGCGGAGGAGCGGCCGGAGGAGCCTATTCTCCCCCGGCAGGGGGTCCCCCGGCCGGCACGGAAGGCGGCGCAACCGGGTGAGCCGGCCGCGCTGAGCGAGTCAGGGCGGGTCTTTCGGGCCCGCCCTGTGCGATCCTGCACGCCCTTGAGCGCGGATCGCCGGAAAAGGATCGTACGGGTGGCGGCGTGGGTCGGCGGAACGGCCCTGGCGCTGGTCGTCCTGAACCTGCTCGGCGTCCCGGTGCTCGGGTGGATCCACAAACTGCTGCGCGAAGTCCGCCAGGTACCGCTGAGCGCGCTGGTCGGCGGCGTGGCTCTGGAGACGATCCAGACGACGTTCGCGGCGGTGGCGTGGACGACGATCCTGCGCGCGGCCTTTCCCAATGCGGGTGTCCCGTTCCGGGTGGTGCTCGCAAGCTACGCGGCGGCGGTGGCGCTGAACGACTTCCTGCCGGCGAACATCGGCTCGCTGGTGATGCTGGTGATGCTGCTGGGGGTCGTCGCGGGCGCGACGTTCGCGGCGCTGGTGTCGGGCTGGGTGGTGCAGAAAATCCCGTCGTCGGTCCTGAACATCGCGGTCTACCTGTACCTGTTCCTGACGGTCAAAGGCTCGTTCTCGATCAAGCTCGGGGGGATCGCCGAACACCCGGCGGCGACCGTCATAATCCTGGTCGGAGCGGTGCTGCTGGTGGTGGTCTTGGCGCGCGTGCTGTGGAGCAGGACCGAGAAGCTGCGCGGCCAGCTCAAGGACGGCGGCGCGGTCCTCGGACAGCCCAAGCGGTTCTTCAGGGGCGTGGTGGCGCCGGAGATCGTCGCCTACGCGGCGCGGCTGGGGCTGATCGGGGTGTTCCTGTCGGCGGCCTCGATCCCGGTGACGTTTCACACGGTGGTCTCGGTCAGCGCGTCGAACTCGGTCTCCAACAGCGTCTCTGTGACCCCGGGCGGCGTCGGGGTCAACCAGGCGATGAACGTCGCGGCGCTGCGAAACGTGACGAGCGCGAGCAACGCGACCAAGTACTCGGTCACTCAGCAGCTCGTGACGACGGCCTGGGACATCGTCTTCGGCCTGTCCCTGGTGGCGTGGGTGTTCGGCTGGACCGGCGGCAAGGAGCTGCTGTCGGCGTCCTACAAGGACGCCCGCGAGCGCAGCCAGGAGATGAAACAGGCCTCACACGAGAAGCGCCAGGAGCGGCGCGCCGATCACCGCAGGCGCAGGCACCGCGGGTCCGGCGCCACCGAGGACCGCGCGTCAGACGACGATGCCGCAGCCGGCGACGCCGGCGAAGGCGACCGGCGCGGGCCCAGCGAAGACCCCGCACGCGAACCCGGCGACCGCTGAAGACCAGCGATGACCGAGGGTCGCGACGAGCTGGCCTGGCACCCGGCTGTACCCCGATTGCGTCCGGGGCCCCTGCTGCTGTCGTGGCTGCTGTCGGCGGTGGCGCTGCTGGCGGCGGCGGAGGTCCTCCCGGGCGTCACGGTCCAGGGATTTGAGGGCGCCGCCGCGGTGGCGGCGGCGGTCGGCGTGCTGAACGCGCTGCTGCCGCCGCTGGTGGCGGCGCTGCGGCTCCCGGCGACGGTGCTGCTGGGCTTCGTGGCGCTGCTGGTGCTCGACGCGCTGATGATCGAATGGGCCGCCGGCCTCGTCGGGCCGTCGATCGCGGTGGACGGCTTCGGCGCGGCGCTGCTGACGGCGCTGGTGACGGCCGCGGCGACGGTGGCGCTCGGCGTGGTCGTCGGCACCAATGACGACGACGAGTACGCGCTGCGCGTGACCCGGCGGATCGCGCGGCGCCAGGGGGTGGACGGGCGCACCGAGGTCCCGGGGATCCTGTTCCTGGAGATCGACGGCCTCGGGCTGCCGATCCTGCGCCGGGCGATGCAGGACGGCAACGTGCCGAACATGGCGCGCTGGCTGCGCGAGGGGACCCACCGGCTGGTCGAGTGGGAGACCGACCTCTCCTCGCAGACCGGCGCCAGCCAGGCGGGGATCCTGCTGGGCTGCAACGAGGACATCCCGGCGTTTCGGTGGGTCGAGAAGGAGAGCGCGACGCTGATGAGCTGCTCCAGCCCGCGCGACTGCGCGGAGATCGAGCGCCGCCGCGCCGATGGCCGCGGCCTGCTTGCCGACGGCGGCGCCAGCCGCGGCAACCTGCTGTCGGGAGAGGCCGACGAGCAGATCCTGACGGTGAGCCGGATGGCGGCGGAGATCAGGTCCAACCCGGGCTATCGGGCGTTCCTCGCGAACGGCTACAACGTGACGCGCTGCGTGGTGCTGTTCGCGTGGGAGGTCGTCCTCGAGCTGACCGCGGCGGCGCGCCAGCGGCGCAACGACGTACATCCGCGCGGGCACCGCGGGGGCTACTACCCGTTCCTGCGCGCCGCGATGTGCGTGGTGCTGCCCGAACTGATCGTGCACGCGGTGCTGACCGACATGATGCGCGGCTGCCCGGTGCTGTATGCGACGTTCTCCAGCTACGACGAGGTCGCTCACCACTCGGGGCTGGAGCGCGCCGACACGCTGGAGGCGCTGCGCAAGCTCGACCGGCAGTTCGGGCGCATCGAGCGCGCGCGGCGCTACGCGCCGCGGCCGTATGAGATCGTGGTGCTCTCCGACCACGGCCAGACCCAGGGCGCGACCTTCAAGCAGCGCAACGGCTACGGCCTGGACGAGCTGGTGGCGCGCTCGATCGAGCGTGGGGGGGAGCGCGGTGGAGAGCATCCAGGCGCCGGCGAGCCCCCGGGCGACGGCAAGCGCCCAAGCGACGGCGAGTCCCCCGAGGTACTGGGGATGGCCGCGGGCGACCACGACTCGGCGATGGTGGGACAGGCGTTCGACGAGGCGACCGGCCGAACGGCCGGCAAGGCCAAGAAGGAGCGGCGCAGCGGGGTCGAGGACCGCGCCGCGGTGGTGCTCGGCTCGGGGAACCTCGGCCTGATCTACCTGATGGAGGAGCCGCGCCGGCTGACGCTGGAGGAGCTGGCAGCGCGCCACCCGCGGCTGATCGGGGCGCTGCGCGAGCACCCCGACATCGCGTGGCTGCTGGTGCGCTCGGCGCGCGACGGCCCGCTGGTGCTCGGCGGCGCCGGCGAGCGGCGCCTTGCGACCGGGGAGGTGCGGGGCGAGGATCCGCTGGCGCCGTTCGCGCCGACGGCGGCGCGGCACCTGCTGCGCAGCGACGGCTTCGCGCACGTCGCGGACATCATGGTCGGCAGCTTCTATGACCCCGAGCTGCAGGAGGGCTGCGCGTTCGAGGAGCTGATCTCCTTCCACGGCGGCCTCGGCGGCCCGCAGACGCGCCCGTTCGTGCTGTATCCCGCGACGCTGCCGGCGCCGGCGGAGCCGACGATCGGCGCCGAACGCGTGCACGAGATCCTCGCGGGCTGGCGGGCGCACCTGCAGGGCGGCTGAGACGCCCGCGCCCGGCGCGGCCGGACTGACCGCGGGGCGCTAATTACGGTATGAGACCGGCACGCCCGCCAGGCGGTCGAAGGCGATATCCGCCGCGTGCTCAGCCGCCGTGTCGGAATCCCAGCGCCTGGAGGGTCCGACCCTGGCGTTGGTGTGGTTGCTCGGAGTGACAAGTTCGACCGTGAGCTGGAGGTCGTCGAATATCCGCACGACGTTGGTCTGACTCATGCCGCCACTGTCAGTGTCCCAGGCAGCCTTCCACAGGTGAGGGTTGTAGTCCGGGGGTCCGGCATCACCGCCGGGAGCGCTGCTTGACACATCGCTGAATGCCTGGTGCTCGGCGGCAGTCACCTGCGCCGGTGTGAGACCGGAGTGCAGAGTGACCGTGAGCGTGCTCGACGGTGTCGCGGTCGTCGTGTAGGCACAGGCACCGTTGGGCGATGCCTGGGACACCGGGCCGAGCACCGCTTCGACTTCGACGGCTGTGAACAGCGAACAGGCCGCCGGAAGCGGGCTGATGGCGTGCACGGCGCCGTCCTTGAGCGCCTTCGTCCCGAGGTTCCGCAGCGGCGATCCAAGCGGCAACGAGTACGACGAGGTGTCATCGCTCGGCGACCACTGCAGTGTGGACCCGGTGCCCTGTTCGACGCTCAACGTGGCGCCGCCCCACAGCTTCAGATGCGCGGGCTGGAGCTCGGGTCCCGTGTCGAGTTCCACCGTCTCTTCGCGCCCGTCGGTGGCTCGCAGGGGCTGGCCGATCAGCGCGATCCAGCCGTCGGACGCGAGCTGGAAGCTCCCCCCTGCGCCTTCGCACCCGTCGGGGCCCGAGCACCCCAGGTAGCGCATCAGCACGGCTCGACCTGTCAGCGCGTCGAAGACGTCGAGGTAGACGGAGGCGCCATCGACGTACACGAAGCTCACAAAATGGCCCGCCGCGAGAAAGTCTTCGAAGGAGGAAGACGATTCGGCGCGCGCCAGCCGATGAACGCCTCCGGTCGCGGGCACGCACGCGTACAGCTGCGTCCCCCCGTGCGTCGACCAGAGCACCACTCCCGACGTGTGCAGGTCGACGTGCCCGCGGGGCGCGCACCGCGCAGGAGACGCGAGCGCCGTCGTCCCGCCGCCGCGCCGCGCCGCCGCGGCGCCGCCGGCCAACGACGACATCGCCAGCAGTCCGAGCAACGCACACACGGCAAACAGCACACGTGAGGCATCCGAGAACGAGCGATGGGAGCCGAGCCTGGCGATGACGACGATCGTACGCGATCCGTCGCTTCTAGACTCCCTCGGGGGAGACGGCCCGGTGGTCGTCGGCGCTCGTCGGCGGACACCTCGCGAACTCGATGGACGGGGCACTCGCTGCACTGCACGGCGCACTCGCCTTGCGCCGTGCCCGCCGATAGAGTCCCCGGCGATGACCGCCCTGGCCGACCTGCCCCTGATCGCCAGCGGGAAGGTGCGGGAGCTGTATGACTTGAGTCCCGCCCATCCCGACCGGCTGCTGATGGTGGCGAGCGATCGGATCTCGACCTACGACGTGGTTCACCCGACGCCGATCCCGGACAAGGGCAGGGTTTTGACGGGCCTGTCGGCGTTCTGGTTTCGGCGGACCGAGCAGATCGTCGCCAACCACCTGATCTCGGCGACCGAGGGCGTTCCCGAGGAGGTGCGCGGGCGGGCGCTGGTGGTGCGCAAGCTGCGGATGCTGCCGGTGGAGTGCGTGGTGCGCGGCTACATCACGGGCTCTGGGTGGAAGGACTATCGGGCGACGGGCGCGGTCTCGGGGATCGCGCTGCCGGCGGGGCTGCGCGAGAGCGAGCGGCTGCCGGAGCCGATCTTCACGCCGAGCACGAAGGCCGAGGTGGGCCACGACGAGGCGATCGACTTCGAGCGCGCCGCGGAGCTGGTGGGCGACCGGGCGCTGATGGAGCAGGTGCGGGAGGTGTCGATCGCGCTGTACTCGTTCGCCGCCGAGCACACCCGCGAGCGGGGGGTGATCCTGGCCGACACGAAGTTCGAGTTTGGCCTGGATGAACACGAGTCCGCGCACGATCCTTCCGGGCGCGCGCGGAAGCTGGTCGTGGGCGACGAGGTCCTGACTCCGGACTCCTCGCGCTACTGGCCCACGGACGGCTACGAGCCCGGCCGCGGCCAGCCGAGCTTCGACAAGCAGTACGTGCGCGACTGGGCGGCGGGCAGCGGCTGGGACAAGCGGCCTCCGGCGCCGACGATCCCCGAGGACGTCGTCCAGGGGACGCGCGCGAGGTACGTCGAGGCGTATGAGCGGATCTCGGACGAGCCGTTCCAGGCGTGGCTCGACAGAACCGCGCCCGGTGTGGCGTGAGTGCGCCGGCGCGGCGCGATCGGGACGGTCGGAGTGACGGAGGCAGGCGCGGCGTGACGTGGACCCGAGTGTGATGCGAGCCCGTGTGCTGATCCGCCCGAAGGCCGGCATCCTCGACCCGCAGGGCGAGGCCGTCGAGCGCACGCTGCCGGCACTCGGCTTCGCGGGCGTCGCGAACGTGCACGTCGGCCGGCTGGTCGAGCTCGACGTCGAGGATCCGGCCGAGCTGGAGGCGATGTGCGAGAAGCTGCTCGCGAACCCGCTGGTCGAGGACTACGAGGTTCAGCTGCTCGACGGCGGCGGCTGACCTCGGGACCCGATTGACGTCGCGGCCCTTGGGCCCATGCCCGGCGTCGTCGGCTTCGACCTTCGGTGCGTCAGCGGGCTGTATGTGCATGTGCGTCTGCTCATGTGCATGATAATGTGCATATATGCCGCAGCTCACACGCAGAACCCAGCTCCTGCTCGACGACGATCTGCACCGGCGCCTGCGCGAAACGGCGGCGCAGCGGGGCATCTCGCTCGGGGCCCTGATCCGCGAGGCGATCGACGAAAAGCTCTCGCGCGTCCAGGAGGCGCGCTCTGAAGCGTTCGCGAAACTGCTCGCCGCGGAGCCGATGCCCGTCGATGACTGGCCGGTGATGAAGAAGCAGATGCTCGAAGACAGGTACGCGAGCGTCATGCGCATCCTCGACACCTATGACACCAACGACTGACCTGCGGGTGCGTCGCTTCCTCTTCGACACGGGCGTGTTCATCTATGCGCTCGGCGGCGAGCACCCCTATCGCGATCCCTGTCGAGCCATCATGAGCGCCGGCGAGCAGGGGCTCCTCGCCGCGGAGGCAAGCGTGGAGCTGATTCACGAGTTCGCGTATGTGAGGCTCAGGCGGGGCGTGACTCGTCGCACGGCCGCCGCGGATGCGCGCAGCATCGCCGGCACGTCCCGTCTGCACGTCGTCGAGCCGAGCGACATCGAGCGCGCCCTGGACCTGTGGTGCGAGCACGAGCGGCTCGACATGCGCGACGCGATCTTCGCGGCGCAGGCGCTGAATCGCGGCATCGACGCGATCCTCAGCCCCGACCGGGGCTTCGACGGGATTCCCGGCCTGGAGCGCATCGACCCGGCCGACGTCGCGGCGGTCGCGACGTTGACGGCTCGATGAGGTTCGGCGTCCTCCAGTTCCCGGGCTCGTGCGACGAGGTCGACGCGCTGAGCGCGGCGCGGCGCGTGGGCGACGCGGAGCTGATCTGGCACGGCGACCGCGACCTGCGGGGCGCGGACGCGATCGTGGTGCCGGGCGGCTTCTCCTACGGCGACTATCTGCGCGCCGGGGCGATCGCGCGCTTCGCGCCGGCGATGGAGTCGGTGATCGCGTTCGCCGGCGGCGGGGGGCTGGTGCTGGGGATCTGCAACGGCTTTCAGGTGCTCTGCGAGGCGCGCCTGCTGCCCGGGGCGCTGCTGGGAAACGCCAACCGCCGCTTCACCTTTCGCCAGGTGGCGCTGGAGGTGGCGAACCCCGACACCGACTTCACCAGCGCGTGCCGGCGGGAGGCCGATGGCCGGCCAGGCGGGGATCGGCCGACCGGAGCTCGGTCAACCGGAACTCCACCAGCCGGGGAACGACCGGCCGAGGACCGGCCAGGGGGCCTGGGCGCGTACCTGAGCATCCCGGCGAAGCACTCGTGGGGCCGCTACTACGCCGACGACGCGACCCTCGATCGGCTTGAGGATTCCGGGCAGGTCGTTCTGCGCTACGCGCCGGGGCACAACTTCAACGGCTCGCGGCGCGACATCGCGGGGGTGTGCAACGAGACGGGGAACGTGTTCGGCCTGATGCCCCATCCCGAGCACGCCGTCGACGAGCTGACGGGCTCGACGGACGGCCTGTGCATTTTCCAGTCGATGCGCCTCGCGGTGGAGGGGGCGCGTGTCTGAACCGCCCGAGGCCGTCGGCGCTGCCGAACGTCGCAGCCACGTCGACGCGCTGGCGCTGGGGCTGACGAGCGCCGAGTACGAGCTGATCTGCGATAAGCAGGGCCGGTCGCCGAATCAGGTGGAGCTGGCGATGTACTCGCTGATGTGGAGCGAGCACTGCGCGTACAAGCACTCCAAGAAGCTGCTGCGGACGCTGCCGACGGAGGGCCCGCACGTGGTGATGGGCCCCGGCGAGAACGCCGGCGCGGTCGACGTCGGCGGCGGGCTGGTGTGCGCGTTCAAGGTCGAGTCCCACAACCACCCCAGCGCGGTCGAGCCGTTCCAGGGCGCGGCGACCGGCGTGGGGGGCATCCTGCGCGACATCTTCGCGATCGGGGCCCGCCCGATCGCGGTGCTGGACTCGCTGCGCTTCGGCGAGCCTCAGCTGGACCTTCGTTATTCCCCCCATCCTGGGGGGAATCAGGGAAATGGTAGGGGGGGTGGGGCGCGCTCGCGCTACCTGCTCGACGGCGCGGTGTCGGGGATCGGCCACTACGGCAACTCGATCGGCGTCCCGACGGTCGGCGGCGAGGTCTACTTCGAGGGGCCCTACGAGCAGAACTGCCTCGTCAACGCGATGGCGCTCGGGCTTGCACGGCGCGAGCAGCTGGTGCGCAGCGCGGCCGCGGGCGTCGGCAACGTGCTGGTGCTGTTCGGCGCCTCCACCGGCCGCGACGGGATCGGCGGCGCGTCGGTGCTGGCGTCGGCGGAGCTCGGCGAGGGACGACGCCGGGACAAGCGCCCGACGGTCCAGGTCGGCGATCCGTTCGAGGAGAAGAAGCTGCTGGAGTGCTCGCTGGAGCTGCTGGAGCGCGGGCTGCTGGTGGCGCTGCAGGATCTCGGGGCCGCGGGCCTGACCTCGGCGGCGGCGGAGATGGCGTCGAAGGGCGAGGTCGGGATCGACATCGACGTCGCGAGGGTCCCGCTGCGCGAGCCGGGGATGGAGCCGTTCGAGATCATGGTCTGCGAGTCCCAGGAGCGGATGCTGTGCGTCGGTCGAGCCCGAGGACGTCGCGGCGGTGCTGGAGTTGTGCGAGAAGTGGGAGGTCGGGCGGCGCCGCGATCGGGACCGTCACCGACAGCGGCCGGATCCGGGTCTTCGTCGGCGGGGAGTATGGGCGGGAGCCTGGCGACGAGCTCGTCGGGGACATGCCGGTGCGGGCGCTCGTCGACGACTGCCCGCTGTACGACCTCGCGCCGGCGAAGCCCGCCGAGCCGATCTACCCGGCGCCGCGCGCCGACGCTCTCCCGCGACGCCGGGCCGCGCGAGGCGCTGCTGGCGCTGCTGGCCTGCCCCAACATCGCCTCGCGCCGCCCGCTGTTCGAGCAGTACGACGCGATCGTCCAGTCGCGCACGGTGCGCCGCCCCGAGCAGGCCGACGCCGCGGTGCTCGCGCTCCCGGCGCACGCCGGCGGATGGGGCGCGCCGGTGGGCGGGGCGCGCCGGTGCGGGGCGCGCCGGTGGGCGAAGGGACGCAGGCGGCGGGTGGGGCGCCGGCGGACGCGGTCATGCAGGCCGACGGACGCGCCGCCCGGGGCGGCGCTGGCGGTGAGCATCGACTGCAACGGCCGGCGCGTCGCCGCCGACCCCTACCGCGGGACGGTCGAGGCGGTGCTGGAGTGCGCGTCGAACCTCGCCTGCGTCGGCGCGGAGCCGCTGGGCACGACCAACAACCTCAACTTCGGCAACCCCGAGAAGCCGCACATCGCGTGGCAGCTCACCGAAGCGGTGCGCGGCCTGGGCGACGCCTGCCGCGCCCTGGGGGCGCCGATCGTCGGCGGCAACGTCTCGCTCTACAACGAGGGCCCGCGCCGGGCCGATCTACCCGACGCCCGTGATCGGCATGGTCGGCCGCCTGCCCGACGCGCGCCGCGCCGGGCGCCTCGGCTTCGCGCGCGCGGGCGACGCGATCGCGCTCGTCGGCCCGTTCTCCCCGTCGCTGGCCGCGGGCGAGCTGGCCAAGCTGCACGGCGAGCCGCTGCCCGACGGACTGCCCGAGATCGACATCGAGGCGGTGCGCGCCGCGCAGTGCGCCGTCCGCGAGGCGTCCGTGCGGGGGTCCTGTCGAGCGCGCACGACATCGCCGAGGGCGGGCTCGCGGTGGCGCTGGCCGAGTGCTGCCTGGCCGGCGACCGCGGTGCGACGATCGCGCTCGACTCTGTGGGCAGCAGCTCGGTCGATCGGTCGGCACGATCCTCGATGGGTCTCGACTCTGCGGGCGGCGGCCCAGTCGTACCGGGAAGGGTCGCGGTGGAGACGCTGTCGCCGCCCTCGGAGTCTCCGCCGGCGTGGACCCCGGTGGAGACGCTGGCGCGGCTCTTCGGCGAGGGCCCGGGCGGCTTCGTGGTCAGCGGCGCTGAGGACGCGCTGCGCGAGCTCGGCGAGCGCACCCCGGTGCGGCTCCTCGGTCGCGTCGGCGGGGATCGCTGCAGATCGGCGCCGGGGATCAGCGCCTCGAGCTCGGGCTGACCGAGCTCGCCGAGGCCCACGGCGCCCTGGCATCGCACTGTTGCCTGAGCGCTCGGACCCTCTCCGACGGTCCGGGGGAGCCGCTGAGCTTGGGGAGCAGGATCGTGGGGTCGGGTGAGGGCGCCTTGTAATGCGAGCGTGATGCGTGACGGACCGCGCGATGAGTGCGGAGTGTTCGGGCTGTACGCGCCCGGGCACGAGGTGTCGCGCCTGTCGTACTTCGCGCTGTACGCGCTCCAGCACCGCGGCCAGGAGTCGGCCGGGATCGCGGCGGCCGACCGCGGCGGGCACATCATCACGCGCCGCGAGCTCGGGCTCGTCAGCCAGGTGTTCAGCGAGAACGACCTGCGCACGCTCGCCGGCGAGCTCGCGATCGGCCACGTGCGCTACTCGACGACCGGCTCCAACGCCTGGGAGAACTCCCAGCCGGTGCAGCGCTCGGAGGGCACCCACGGCTCCCGCCGCGAGCTCGCGCTCGCCCACAACGGCAACCTCATCAACGCCGTCGAGCTGCACGACGAGCTGCTGCGAGCGCGGCGTCACGTTCAGCTCGACCTCGGACTCGGAGATCATCGCGGCGCTGATCGCCACCCACCCGGCGGAGCGCGTCGAGGACGCGATCGCCGACGTGCTGCCGCGCCTGCGCGGCGCCTTCTCGATCGTGGTCGATGACCAAGGACCGCGTGGTCGCCTTCCGCGACCCGCACGGCCTGCGCCCGCTGGCGCTCGGCGTGCTGCCCGGCCGGCTCGACGGGCGCCCGGCGAGCCCGAGCGCTGCGCTACTGCGTCGCCAGCGAGTCCTGCGCGTTCGACATCATCGGCGCCGCGCTTCTGCGCGACGTCGAGCCCGGCGAGCTCGTCACGCTCGGCGAGGACGGCCTGCAGAGCCGCATGGTCGCTCCCGGCGCGCGGCGGGCGTTCTGCGTGTTCGAGTACATCTACTTCGCGCGCCCCGACTCGCGCATGAACGGCCACGTGCTGCAGGTCGCGCGCGGGCGCATGGGCGAGATCCTGTGGCGCGAGGCGCCCGTCGACGCCGACCTCGTGATCGCGGTCCCCGACTCCGGCAACGCCGCCGCGCGCGGCCTCGCGCGCGCCGCGGGCCTGCCCCAGGACGACGGCTTCGTCAAGAACCGCTACGTCGCGCGCACCTTCATCCAGCCCGGCCAGGAGCTGCGCAAGCACGGCTGCGCCTGAAGTTCAACCCGCTGCCCGAGGTGATCGCCGGCAAGCGCCTGGTCGTCGTCGACGACTCGATCGTGCGCGGCAACACGACCCGCCAGATCGTGCAGATGCTGCGCGACGCGGGCGCCGCGCGAGATCCACATGCGCATCTCCGCCCCGCCGATCAAGCACCCCTGCCACTACGGCATCGACATGTCCACGCGCGAGGAGATGATCGCCCACGGGCGCACCACCGCGGAGGTCGCCGCCGAGCTCGGCTGCGACTCGCTGCACTACCTCTCGCTGGAGGGCGTCTACGAGGCGGTCGGCGGCGACGCGCGCGACCCACTGCGACGCCTGCTTCAGCGGCGACTACCCGCTCGACGGGCACCGACGAGGCGAACGGCAAGTACGCGCTGGAGGAGGAGCGCCGCTCCGAGACGGCGCGTGCGCCTGCCGCTGGTCGCGTGCGCTCAGGCGTCGAAGCTCGTCGCCGCTCGCGGCTGTGTCGCGACCGGCGAGGGGAGCTGACTGCGATCGCTGCAGCTCGTGTCTGATGCGTGGCGATCACTCCAGCCGCACGCCGAGCCGCATGAGCCGAGATCGCGACGATGACGTGAGGATCTCGGGCGTTCCGTGCTGGACCAACCTGCCAGCGCCGCTCGACATTGGATGCACCGTGCACGGAGTCACTGTACGTCGCGCACGGCGTCGTGGCTGCGCGTCGCCGCCTGCCCATCGCGGTGCTCGTCTCGGCGCGGGCACGAACCTGCAGGCGCTGCTCGACACGGTGCACGGCCGAGGCGGTCGTGGCGGTCGCCTCGACGCGCGGTGCTTGCGCGCGCCGCTGCGGAGCATCCCGACCGCGGTGTTCGCCCGCGCTACGCGACGGCGCGATCGCGACGAGGCTCGCCGACTGGCTGCGGAGCGCGGCGCGCGGCTGGTCGTGCTCGCCGGCTACATGGAGCTGCTCGGCGAGTCGCTTCCTCGAGCGCTTTCCCGGGCGCCGTCATCAACGTGCATCCCTCGCTGCTGCCGGCCTTCCCCGGCCTGCACGCGATCGAGCAGGCGCTGGCCTACGGGGTCAAGGTGTTCGGCGTGACCGTCCACTTCGTCGACGCCGGCGTCGACACCGGGCCGGTGATCCTGCCAGCGCGCGGTCGAGCTGCCCGACGCGCGCGACCCCGAGGAGGTGCTGGCGGCGCTGCGCCCGCTCGAGCACGCGCTGCTGCCCGAGGCCGTGCGCCTGTTCGCGCGCGGCGCGCTGAGCGTCGACCCCGAGAACCCGCGCCGGATGCGATCGACGGCAGCCATGCGTCGGCGGGTAGGTCGATGGCCTCCGACAGCGAGACGATCGCGCCCGTGGATGACGCTCGGGCGAGCGGGTGGCGGCTCGAGCACGGGGCGACGCTCATGAGCGGCTGCGCGAGGCGGGATCGAGCGCGCCGCGCCGGGCGAGGTGCGCGTGCGCCGCGCGCTGCTGTCGGTGTCCGACAAGACCGGCGATCGTCGACTTCGCCCGCGGCCTGGCCGAGCTGGGCGTGGAGATCGTCTCCACCGGCGGCACCGCCCGCGAGCTCGCCGACGCCGGGCATCGCGGTGCGCGCGATCGAGGACTTCACCGGCTTTCCCGAGATGATGGACGGGCGCGTGAAGACGCTGCACCCGCGGCTGTACGCGGGCCTGCTGGCGCGGCGCGACGACGACGAGCACCTGCGGGCCGCCGCCGAGCAGGGGATCGAGCCGGTCGACCTGGTGTGCGTGAACCTCTACCCGTTCGAGCAGACCGTCGCGCGCGGCGACGCCGACGCGAGCGGAGATCGTCGAGAACATCGACATCGGCGGCCCCACGATGATCCGCGCGGCCGCCAAGAACCAGCGCCTTCGCGGCGGTCGTCGTCGACCCCGCCGACTACGAGCGGGTGCTGGCCGAGCTGCGCGAGTCCGGACGGGCGCCTGTCGCTGGCGCACGCGCGAGCGGCTCGCGGCGCAAGGCGTTCGCGCTGCACCGCCCGCTACGACGCCGCGATCTCGACGCTGGTTCGCGCGCGCGCACCTACGAGGGCTTCCCGCCGCAGCTGGCGCGACGCCTACGAGAAGGTCACGCGACCTGCGCTACGGCGAGAACCCCCACCAGCGGCCGCCTTCTACGCGCGCGTCGGCGCCCCGACGCACCTGCTCGACGGCGTGCAGCCAGCTGCACGGCAAGGAGCTGTCGTTCAACAACCTGCTCGACCTCAGCTCCGCGCGCGAGCTGGTCGAGGACGTTCGACGAGCCCGCCTGCGCGATCGTCAAGCACAACAACCCCTGCGGCTGCGCGCTCGGCGAGACGGCGCAGGCACGCCTACGAGCGCGCCTTCGCGTGCGACCCGCAGAGCGCCTACGGCGGCGTGATCGCGTCAACCGCCCGGTCGACCGCGCCTTCGCGCGAGGCGCTGTCGCAGCAGTTCATCGAGGTGCTGCTCGCCCCCGGCTTCGACGCCGACGCGCTGGAGGTGCTGCAGGCAGAAGAAGAACGTGCGCCTGCTCGAGCTCGCCCGACGTGGCCCGCCGCCGCAGCCGACGAGGTCGAGGGCAAGCCGGTGATCGGCGGGCTGCTCGTGCAGACCCGCGACGTCGTCACCGAGACGCGCGAGCAGATGCGCGTGTGAGCGCGGCGGAGCCCAGCGAGGAGCAGTGGGAGGACCTGCTGTTCGCCTGGCGGGTCTGCCGCCACGTGCGCTCCAACGCGATCGTGCATCGCCGCCGGCGGCGCCACGATCGGGATCGGCGCCGGCCAGATGAGCCGCGTCGACGCGGTCCGCATCGCGGTCGAGAAGGCCCGGCCGCCCAGCCCGAGCTGCTCGCCGGCTCCGCGCTCGCCTCCGACGCCTTCTTCCCGTTCGCCGACGGCCCCCAGCTCGCGATCGACGCCGGCGTCACGCGCGATCATCCAGCCGGGCGGCTCGGTGCGCGACGAGGAGGTCGTCGCCGCCGCCGACGCCGCCGGGGTCGCGATGGTCGCCACCGGCATCCGCCACTTCCGCCACTGACCTGATGGCCGCATGGCGGCGCCAGGCGCCGTCCTCGATCGCTCGGGGCTGAGGCACATTCGCTCTGTGCGTCGCTGCCGATGGCTATGCCCTTCGGCACGTCAGGTCGCCTTGCGCGAAGACCGAGTTGAGCATATAACGATGATATCGTGCGACTATCGCGATGTTCAACGATAGGCAGGCTTGGATGTGCACGGTTCGCATCACCATCGACAGAGGCCCCGGCGCGGCCGCGGCGTCGCGGGGCGGCTTTGCCGTTCGGGCGGGCTTCGGGCGGGGCGGGTTCGGCACCGGGTCGTCGTGGCGCGGCCGGGCGCAAGGCGCGCCGCGGCGACATCCGCACCGCCGCGCTGCTGCTGCTCGCCGAGGAGCCGCGCAACGGCTACCAGATCATGCAGGAGGTCGAGGAGCGCAGCGAGGGCGTCTGGCGCCCGAGCCCGGGCTCGGTCTACCCGGCGCTGCAGCAGCTCGAGGACGAGGGCCTGATCCGCTCGGAGGAGATCGACGGGCGCAAGCTTCCGGCTCACCGACGCCGGCCGCGAGCAGTCGAGCGAGCGCGGCGACGACGCGCCCGGCGCCGTGGGAGCAGATGAGCGGCGACGTCAGCGACCAGGCCGACGAGCTGGGCGGGCTCATGCGCGAGGTCGCGTTCGCCTTCGCGCAGGTCATGCGCACGGCAGCGAGGCCCAGATCGCGGAGGCCGAGAGGTGCTGGTGCGGACGCGCCGCGACCTCTACCGGATCCTCGCCGACGGCGAGCGGCGGAGCGCGAGGACGGCCGATGAGGCCGGCGACGCCAGACGGCCGAACGACGAGCCGATGCCGTCACCGCGACGCAGCGTCGACGCGGGCGCCACCGCGCCGTCTCGGTCGAACGGCCTCGCCAAGCGCTACGGCGAGGTCGAGGCGGTGCGCGGCATCGACTTCGAGGTCGCGCCGCGGCGAGACCTTCGGCTTCCTCGGCCCCAACGGCGCCGGCAAGTCGACGACGATCACCATGCTCTGCACGCTCGTGCGCGCCGACCGGCGGCGCGGCGCGGTGGCCGGCCACGACGTCGTCGCGCGAACGCGACGAGGTGCGCCGCAACATCGGCCTGGTCTTCCAGGACACGACGCTCGACGGCTACCTGACCGCCGAGCAGAACCTGCGCCTGCACGCCGAGCTCTACGGCGTGCCCGCGCGAGGCGGTCGGCGCCGCGCATGCAGCAGGTGATGGAGATGGTCGGCCTGTGGGAGCGGCGCGCAGAGCCTCGTCGACACCTTCTCGGGCGGCATGAAGCGCCGCCTGGAGATCGCGCGCGGCCTGCTGCACTCACCGCGCGTGCTGTTCCTCGACGAGCCGACCGTCGGCCTCGACCCGCAGACGCGCAGCTCGATCTGGAGCTACATCCGACGAGCTCAAGCAGCGCGAGGACATCACGATCTTCCTCACCACCCACTACATGGACGAGGCCGAGTACTGCGACCGCATCGCGATCATGGACCAGGGGCGGATCATCGTGCTCGACACCCCCGAGGCGCTGAAGGCGAGCGTCGGCAAGGACCGCGTCCAGATCCAGACCGCCGACGACGCCGCCGCGATCGCGGCGCTGCACGAGCGCTTCGGGATCGAGGCCAGATCGCCGAGGGCGCGGTCACCTTCGGCGTCGCCGACGGGCGAGCAGTTCGTGCCGCGGCTGTTCGCCGAGCTCGGCCAGCCGATCCGCTCGGTGAGCGTCGCCCGCCCCTCGCTCGACGACGTGTTCATGTCCTACACCGGCACCACGATCCGCGACGCCGAGGCGACCTCCACCGATCACATGCGCAACGTCGCGCGGATGATGGCCCGCTGATGATGGCTACCCGCGCCGCTACGTCCACGCCGATCGCAGGGCCGACCCCGCGAGGAGGATGATCCGATGGCCGCCACCGAGACCGCCGCTGCCGCCGCCAAGACTGTCACTGCCCCCACCGAGACCGCCGCTGCCGAGACTGCCACCGGCCCCCCCGCAGCGCCCGTCCACCAGGTCGCCGGGGTGCGCGTCCCCACGCGCAGCCTCGCCGGCGAGCTGCGCGCGATCAAGGTCGTGTGGCAGCGCGAGCTGATCCGCTTCAGCCGCGACCGCCTGCGGATCGTCACGTCGCTGATGCAGCCGTTCCTGTTCCTGTTCGTGCTCGGCACCGGGCTCTCCTCGCTCGTCTCCGCGAGCACCCACGGCGTCAACTTCCGCACCTTCATCTACCCCGGCGTGCTGTGCATGGCGGTGATGTTCACCGCCATGTTCTCCGCCGCCTCGATCGTGTGGGACCGCGAGTTCGGCTTCCTGCGCGAGATGATGGTCGCGCCGGTGCGGCGCAGCTCGATCGTGCTCGGCAAGTGCTTCGGCGGCGCCACCGTCGCCGGCTTCCAGGGCGTGATCGTGATCGCGATCGCCGGCCTCGTCGGCGTCCCCTACTCGCTCGGCCTGATCCTCGAGCTGTTCGCGCTTGCGCTGCTGCTCGCATTCGCGATCACCGCCTTCGGCATGATGGCCGCCGCGCGCATCACCCAGATGCAGTCGTTCATGGCGCTGATGCAGATGGCGATCATGCCGATGTTCTTCCTCTCCGGCGCGATGTTCCCGGTGGCCAACCTCGACCGTGGCTCGCGATCCTCAACCGCCTCGACCCGCTCACCTACGCGGTCGATCCGATGCGCCGCGCGATCTTCGCCCACCTCGACATCAGCGAAGCGGCCCGCCACGCGCTCGCGCCCGGGGTCACCTGGTTCGGGTGGCACGTCCCCTCGATCGTCGAGGCCGGCGTGATCGCCGTGCTCGGGATCGCGATGCTGTTCGTCGCGATCTGGGAGTTCAGCCGCGCCGAGTGACCCCTGGCGGCCGAATGGCGGCGCCAGGCGGCGTCCTCGATCGCTCGTGTGCCAGGGCACACTTCGCTCACTGCGTCCTTGCCTGGCTTGCCCTTCGGCCGCCAGGTGGCGTGAGGGTGCCGCAGGGGTGCCGCAGGGGTGCCGCAGGGGTGCCGCAGGGGTGCCGCAGGGGTGCCGCAGGTGTGACGGGAGTGTGCCTGGGTGCAAAGCGTGTGTGGAGGTGAAGATGTTTTTTCGGAGCCGCGTATAACAATCGCTATACGCGCTACGCATTCCGTCGAGGCCCTCGCGCGCCGATCCCAGATCCTAGTGGCGTATCAGCCAACGTTTGCCGGTTTGACTGCGCCGTGGATGTGGCGATGACAGCGCTTGCAGTCGAGCAGAGCCCGGCGAACGTTGCCGGGCCTCCACTAGCCCGTAAGGATCCCAGAAATGTTTCTGATTACTTGACCCATCGATCGTGGTCTGCAATACTGCGCCCACACATTGGAAGGGCACCACGGGTGTCCGAAGATCTGGCGACGCACCGACTCTTGAGACTTCAGCAATGCACACCGTACAGACCGACAACGGCATCTACGACTGGAACGCGATCGAGTCTCGTTGGCAGTCCGAGTGGGCTGAGTCCGACGCCTTCAAGACTCCCGACCCAGACGACAGCAGGAATGATTGCTATGTCTTCACCGCCTATCCTTTCACATCTGGCGGCGCTCACATCGGCCACATGCGCAGTTACACTATCGCCGACACCTATGCTCGCTTTCGCCGCGCCCAGGGAGACGCGGTGTTGTTCTCCATAGCGTTCGAGTCATTTGGCCTTCCGACTGAGATTGAGGCTGTCAAGCACGGAATCCCTCCCCATGAGTGGGCAGAGCGCTGCATCTCGCTGATGCGAGAGCAGTTCTCCAAGATGGGCTTCTCCTTCGACTGGGAGCGGAGCTTTTGTCACCTCGGAAGAGGACATCTACCGATGGACCCAGTGGCTCTTTCTGACCCTACTCGAGCACGGCCTAGTGTCCTGTCTGGTTGATTCGTTGGCAGTATCGTCTGATGGAGTCGAGGATTTGGTCGGCGGTCTTGGTCCAGACGTAGGGGCGGGGGTTCTCGTTCCAGGTGTCGATCCATTGGCGGATGTCGGTGTTCAGTGCACGGACGGAGCGGTGGGCGCCGCGGCGTAGGAGCTTGGTGGTGAGCTCGCCGAACCAGCGCTCGACGAGGTTGATCCACGAGCTGGAGGTCGGGGTGAAGTGCAGGTGAAACCGGGGGTGCGCAGCGAGCCAGCGTCGGACCTTCGGGGTCTTGTGACTGGAGGCGTTGTCGAGCACGAGGTGCACGGACAGGTGGGCGGGCACGTTCTCATCGATCCTCTGGAGGAACTTCAGGAACTCGATCGCGCGGTGGCGTTGGTGCAGTGAGCCGATCACCTGCCCGCTCCCGAGGTTCAGCGCGGCGTAGAGGCTGGAGGTGCCGTGCCGCTCATAATCGTGGGTCGCTCGCTCGGGCGTGCCGGGAAGCATCGGCAACGTCGGTGCGGTGCGGTCCAGCGCTTGGATCTGGCTCTTCTCATCCACGCACATCACCACAGCGCGCTCCGGCGGGTTCAGGTACAGGCCGCAGATGTCGTGGACCTTCTCGATGAACAGCGGGTCCTTGGACAGCTTCCAGGTTTCCTGGCGGTGCGGCTGCAACCCGAAGGCGTGCCAGATCCGCATCACCGCGTCCGGGGTCATCCCGACCTCCTTGGCCATCGAGCGGGTCGACCAATGCGTCGCGTTCTTCGGCGTGCTCTCCAAGGTCTTGATCACGACCCGCTCGACCTGCTCATCGGTGATCGTCCGCGGTTTCCCCGGCCTGGGCTCGTCCGCGAGTCCTTCAAGCCGGCGCTGGAAGAACCGGTTGCGCCACTTCGTCACCGTCGGCCGCGAAACCCCAAGCGCTTCGGCGATCTCACCGTTAGACCACAACCCCTCCGCGGCCATCAACACGATACGAGCCCGCAGCGCCAGCGCCTGAGCACTCGTCCGGCGCCGCGTCCAGCTCTCCAGCACGGCGCGCTCTTCATCCGTCAACTCGATTGAAACAGCAGTAGGAATAGGCATAACCACCACCTACCCTAACCGCAAACAAATTAAACCAGCACGACACTAGTTTACCAGCACCCAGGGACGCTCGACTGGTGTGACTCATGCGAGACGGTGCTCGCTCGGGCTCAGGCCGAAGATGGAATGTGCTGGCGCTGCCACAATCCCGTACAGCTCGTCAAACGCATGCAGTGGTATCTGCGTTCGAGCGCATATCTCGATGAGAATTACAGGTGCTTGGACGCGCTATCAGGCTGGAACAGGGCTGCACTCGGAGCGCAGCGATCGGTGCTCGGCAAGGTCGCGGGCGTCGAGCTCGCATCGCTGAGACCCGACGGCGCCGCATTCACGGTCTTCACTCCCCACGGCGACATGATCCACCGCGCTGCCTTCGTGGGCTTGGCTCTGGGACTGCCCGATCTCGAGTATTGGCTGATCGATGACGGTGTGCGACAGCAGGTTGATGAACTCCGAACGGAGGGGCATCGGCGCTTCGAACGAACCGCAGATAGCGTGCCACTCGTGGACACAAAACTGCACGCCGCTGTCCCCGGACTGGATAGCGTCCTGCCGGTCGTAATATCGCCATCGATCGACGCACGCTTCGGTCCCACCGCTGTCATAGGCGTACCAGATCGGGACCCCACCGATCGAACCATCGCAGCCAGACTATGGAACGGATCACCACCCACACGTCCTGCGTTGCCGGCCGATCGACGAATCAGCACGCAGCCCGGCATCCGCTACGTGGCTCAGGATTATCCGATATCGCGCCAGCGAACGTGGGGAACACCAATACCGATCTTGCACTGCACTCGGTGCGGGGCGACTCCGGTACCGACAGATAGTCTGCCCGTATTGCTCCCGGGAGATCCGCAGACGCCGGGCTCCGAGGAAGATCACACCAGCTGCCCTAACTGCGGTGGACCGGCCCACCTGACCTCTGACACCATGGACTGCCATTTCGAAGGCGTGTGGGTCTGGTTCGCACCATGCGTCCCCACCGTCGACCGGCGCCGAAAGATGTTCAGTCACCCAGATCTGAAGCGGTGGCTCCCTTGTGAGCAGGTGATCTGGGGCATCGACGGGGGCCCTCAGATCGCCAGCATAAGGGTGGTCGCCAAGATGCTGCGAGACATCGCGCTGTTCGACTTCCTGCCGACGGGCGAGCCATTCGAGCGCGTTGTCCTGCACGAGATGGAAGATGCACTCGGAACTATTCGCTCAGACCTTGCGGGAGTTGGGACTCGACGACCGTTACGGCGCGTATCTCGACGTCCTCCCCGGGCCCACGCTCGCGACTGTCAACGTGATGTCGCTTTTCGGGCTGCATCGTCGCTGGCGGGGCGCCGGAATCGGACATCTGGCGGGGTTGGAGATGTCCTCTGCGCTGCCCAATCGCCGCTATAGCAATGGATTGCGCCGGCTCGGCTGCTCGGAGGCCGCACGGGTGTTTCATGACACGCACGTGATCGCCGATGCCGTTCACGAAAGCGTCGCCACCGTCGATCTCGCGGGTGGCCTGGCCCGCCAGCAGCCGACGCTGGCCGGCGACATACTGTTCGGCGCGAAGGCTCGTTCCGCGCTTGAAGAGCAGTTCTTCGTCTACCTGCTGTCACATTGGGACAGCAGCCGGACCTCTTTGCGCGAACCAATCGCCTCATAGGAACCGCTCGCGGACCACATGCTCACTTCGGCTCGTCACCCATTCCCAATATGGATGCACGCCCGCACTCGCCGGACGGTGAGAAGCCGATCGCTCTATGCGTGCCGTCACAGAAGGGTCGCAGCATCGACTTTCCGCAACGGCAGAGAGCGACCGTGCGCGACGGACGCGGCACCTCATTGCCATCTTCGTCGAATATACGGAACTCACCACGCAGCAAATAAGGGCCATTGCGATAAGCAGAGATCGTCATCGGAAGCTCTTTATGCACTGGACACACTCCATAGTTGTGGACGGCCGCTGCATTATACACGTTCTGAGCGGTGAGCAACATGCGATCAATAGAGGACGAATAGCGACGAATGAGTCACGAGTCGGTTATTGACGCCATCGGGAATACCCCGCTTGTGCAATTGTCGAGACTATTCGACGGCGAACAGCGGTGCGTGTCGGCCAAGCTCGAGATGCTCAATCCGGGTGGCAGCATAAAGGACAGGACGGCCAAGTACATGATTGCCAGAGGGCTCTCGGAGGGTCGCCTGGAACGGAAGAGCCATCTCATCGAGAGCTCATCCGGAAATCTCGGCATTTCCCTGGCGATAGTTGCGAAGCACTATGGGATTCGGTTGACCTGCGTCGTCGACCCGAAGATCTGCGCGAGTAATCTTAGAGCGCCTAACAAAAGTGTTGGAGTTGTTTGAGGCATATGCGTGCGCAGGCGAGGGTGAGCATGGCTTCGTGGATGTCGGCGCGGCGGGCGTGTCGGCGCGCGAGGTAGCGGTGGGCGTGTAGCCAGGAGATGGTGCGCTCTACGACCCATCGGTCGCGTCCCAGCCCGGATCCGTGTTGGCTGTTCCGTTTGGCGATCTTGGGCGTGATTCCGCGCTCGCGCAGCTCTCGGCGGTGGTGTTTGGAGTCATACGCCCGGTCGGCATACAGGCGTCGTGGCCGGAACTTGCCGTGACGGCCGGTCGGCGGGACACGATCAACCAGCTCGGTCAGCTGCGTGATGTCGTGGCGGTGCCCACCAGTGAGTGTGAACGCGAGCGGCGTGCCTTTGCCATCGACGATCAGATGGTGCTTGCTGCCAAGGCGAGCGCGGTCGACTGGCGAGGGGCCGGTTTGCTCGCCCCCCCTTTGGCCCGCACATGCGAGCTATCAACGACTGCCCTTGACCAGTCAAGCTGGTCGGCGTCGTGAAGCTCGTCCAACAGCACTTGGTGCAGCCGGCTCCAGACGCCGGCTTCGTTCCATTCATGCAGTCGCCGCCAACACGTCATCCCTGACCCACAGCCCATCTCTTGGGGAAGATCCTCCCACGGTATCCCCGTTTTCAAAACAAAGATGATCCCTGTCATCGCCGCTCGGTCAGGCACCCGCGGACGCCCCGTGACCTGCGGCTCACGCACCGGCAAAAGCGGCTCGATACGAGCCCACAACCCATCAGGAAGCAAAGGTTTCGCCATGACGCAGGACTTCGACAGCCCCACCACGAACCCTACCTTCTGTTAGGCGCTCTTACCTTCCTCAAGTTACTGGGTGTGAGGATCGACATGGTCAGTGAACGTGACGATACCGGCGGATATCTGAAGACGAGGCTTCGGCACGTCAAGCGACTGGTCGAATGCGAACCGGGAGCTGTGTGGCTGAATCAGTATGCCGACGCCGCAAACGTCGAGGCCCACTACGAGTCGACGGCCGGTGAGATCATCCGCGATGTGGGGGAGCGACCTGACTGCTTCGTGGCTGCGGTTAGTACGACCGGTACGATCATCGGCGTCGGACGACGCCTGAAGGAGCACTTTCCCGACATCCGCGTCGTGGCAGTCGATACGCTGGGTTCAGCGATCTTCGGCGGACCCACCCACGAGCGAAATCTGCCGGGAATTGGCTGCAGCATTGTGCCGCCGCTCCTCGATCAGCGAGTTATCGACGACGTCGTTCACGTGCGTGAGCACGACGCGATCGTGGGGGCGCATCGACTCGTCGAAAGTGAGGCAATTTTCGCCGGGGGTTCCACCGGTGCGGTTGTCGCTGCGCTTGGTGACATCGTGGCAGAAATGGGTTCCAAAGCGCAGATAGTCACAGTCTTTGCGGACCGCGGCGAGCGCTACGGCGAGAACGTGTATTTTGACGGAGCCTGCCGTGAGCTCGAGCCCATCTGACGGCGAGCTCGATGAAGCGATCCTTTATCTCGCGCGGAGCGACGTCGAGGCGCTGCTGTCGTCTGTAGATCCGCTCGCGGTTGTCAGTGAAGCGTTCCGCCTGCATGCTCTCGGTAGAGTCACGCTGCCGGCGGAGAGTCACATGCGGTGGACTACGCCCGACGGTTTCGCGGCACGGAGCCTGAACATGACAAGCTTGGTGCTCGCAGATGATGTGGTCGCGGGTACGAAGATCATCAACGCCTGCCACGGCAATGCAGCGAGACGTCTTCCGCGAGCGAGTGGTCTTACGGTGCTCTTTGACGCTTACAGCGGCAGACCTTATCTGGTTGCCGAGGCAGCCCTGATCAGTGCGGTGCGGACGGCGGCCGTGAGCTTGCTGTCGGCGGTACTGATGGCGCGATACCCGGTGAGGACACTGGGCATTCTTGGAGCGGGGACGATCGCGCACGCGCACGCCGAGCTGTTTGCGTCGAGGCTGACGGGGCTCGTTTCGGTAAGATTGTATGACGAGGACCATGAGCGTGCGGTGGCCCTGGCGTGCGGTCTCGAACATGACGGAGCGACGCGCCCGCTCGTCATCGAGGTGGTCGCGGACCCCCGACGGGCGGTACGAGGAGTCGACGTGTGTGTCACCTGTACCACCACGCGCGCGGCGTATATACCATACGGATGGCTTAGAGCGCCTAACAGAAGGTAGGGTTCGTGGTGGGGCTGTCGAAGTCCTGCGTCATGGCGAAACCTTTGCTTCCTGATGGGTTGTGGGCTCGTATCGAGCCGCTTTTGCCGGTGCGTGAGCCGCAGGTCACGGGGCGTCCGCGGGTGCCTGACCGAGCGGCGATGACAGGGATCATCTTTGTTTTGAAAACGGGGATACCGTGGGAGGATCTTCCCCAAGAGATGGGCTGTGGGTCAGGGATGACGTGTTGGCGGCGACTGCATGAATGGAACGAAGCCGGCGTCTGGAGCCGGCTGCACCAAGTGCTGTTGGACGAGCTTCACGACGCCGACCAGCTTGACTGGTCAAGGGCAGTCGTTGATAGCTCGCATGTGCGGGCCAAAGGGGGGGCGAGCAAACCGGCCCCTCGCCAGTCGACCGCGCTCGCCTTGGCAGCAAGCACCATCTGATCGTCGATGGCAAAGGCACGCCGCTCGCGTTCACACTCACTGGTGGGCACCGCCACGACATCACGCAGCTGACCGAGCTGGTTGATCGTGTCCCGCCGACCGGCCGTCACGGCAAGTTCCGGCCACGACGCCTGTATGCCGACCGGGCGTATGACTCCAAACACCACCGCCGAGAGCTGCGCGAGCGCGGAATCACGCCCAAGATCGCCAAACGGAACAGCCAACACGGATCCGGGCTGGGACGCGACCGATGGGTCGTAGAGCGCACCATCTCCTGGCTACACGCCCACCGCTACCTCGCGCGCCGACACGCCCGCCGCGCCGACATCCACGAAGCCATGCTCACCCTCGCCTGCGCACGCATATGCCTCAAACAACTCCAACACTTTTGTTAGGCGCTCTAAGGCCGGCCCGCTGACCGACGAGGAGTACGAGGTGATAAAGCGCCATCCACGCGACGGGGCGCTGATGGCTGCCGCGCTCCGCGATCCAGAGCTGACATCGATGGTCGAGCACCATCACGAGCGCCTCGACGGCACCGGATATCCGGACCGCCTATCCGGGGAGGAGATCCCACTCGGGGCACGGATCATCGCGGTGGCCGACACCTTTGACGCCATCACCTCCGGGCGTTCCTACCGGCCCGTAAGCCCGCACAAGGAGGCGATCGACATCCTCAAGGACGACGCAGGCGCCAGGCTTGACCCGGCTGCCGTCCGTGCGTTCTGCGGCTACTATGCCGGTCGACGTCCGCTCGCCCTATGGGCTTTCGTCGCGGGTCTCCCCGAGCGAGTGGTCTCATGGTTCGGTGGCAGCGTCGCGAGTGTCGCCTCGACGGCCAAGGTGGTGGCGGTTGCGGTCCTCGTTGGCGGCGTCGCAGGGACGTCGGCCACGATTGGGTTGCCGCCTGCCCAGAACCATCCCGCCAAGACCCCCTCACATTCAAGAGTCGGGCCTTGGGCTCAAGTCTCTCCTGCGGCGGCGGCGAATGCGTCCGTCGCTCCGAGCGCAGCCGTGACCGGGAGCAGCAGACATTCCAGACTGGTGAGACAGGTCGCGGTCACCTGGACGGTATACGACCGGGCACCGGCTGGTGGTGCCACTGCGGCGCAATCCCCGACCCTCGATGGGGCCCCGGCGCCTGTCAGCCAGGGGACCGGAGCGGGAGGTCACCAAGGTGTAGCGCCAGGCAAGAGCGAAAGTCCCACGGGCAAGACCGAAGACACCCCCGACAAAGGTAAGACCGAAAGCCCGAGCAAAGGCAAAAGCGAACAGGCGCCCAGCGAAAGCGAACAGGCTCCCGGCAAACACGAAGAAGCCCCGGTCAAAAACGAAGAAGGCGCCGGCGGGGGCAAAGGCGAACCGACTCCCGTCAAAGAAGGCGAACCAACTCCTGTCAAGAGCGAAGGCGAACCAACCCCCGTCAAAAGCAAAGAAACCCAGACAAAAGGCGAAGAAACCCAGGGGAAGGTCAAAGAAGCCGTCAAAGAAATCGTCAAAGAAGTCGTCAAAGAAGTGCACGGCAAGGTCGAAGAAGTTGTCGAAAAAACCACAGGAGTGCTCAGCAAACTCAAATGAGGCCCTAGCCCGCCAGCCCCTCCAGCCGTGCCGCCAGTCTCCTCATCCCCAGCTCGGCCGCCATCCGCGCGCCCCGTGCGAAGTCCGTCGGGCGGTCCGGCGGGTGCCGCACGTCGATCTCCACCAGCGTCGCGATCTCCCTGAACGTCCGCAGCTGCTCCGCGTTCTCGCGCAGCGCCGCCGCGATCCGTGGGCGCAGGCCGCTCGTCGCGGTCTGCGCCGCTGCCAGCACGCCCTCCAGCGAGCCGTGCGCCCGCAGCAGGTCGCGCGCCGTCTTCGCGCCTATCCCTGGGGCTCCCGGTAGGCCGTCGGAGGGGTCGCCGCGCAGCGAGATGAAGTCCGCGACCAGCTCCGGGCCGATCCCGTAGCGCTCCCGCACCTGCTCCGGGCCGATCTCCACCGGCTCGCCGTCGCGCGGCAGCTCGAGGATCGCCACGTCGTCGTCCACGACTCCGAACAGGTCGCGGTCGCCCGTCAGCAGCAGCGCCCGGCCCCCTGCCTTGGCCTCCAGACGCGCGAACGAGAACATCACGTCGTCCGCCTCCAGCTCGTCGCTGCAGCTCACCGTCCAGCCCAGGCTCTCCAGCAGCGCCGGGGCTCGCTCCCACTGCTGCGCCAGCTCCGCCGGCATCGGGTCGCGGTGAGCGTGGTAGGGGGGATACAGCCGCACTCGGTACGCCGCCTGCTCCGCGCCCAGGCACGCCACCACCGCGCGCGGCGGGCGCGCCTGCGCCGCTGACAGCAGCGCGTTCACCGTCCCCAAAAGCGCGTTCACCGGCCGCCCCGCGTCGTCCTCGATCGACTTCGGCAGCGAGTAGAACGCCCGATACAGCAGCCACGGCACGTCCGCGATCAACAGTGGCGACGACACGATGGGTGGGCTCGGTGGTCTGCGGTCAGTGGTGGGTTGGCACGATGGGTGGGCTCGGTGGTCTGCGGTCAGCGGTGGGGCCGACACGATGACGGGCGGTGGAATATGAGGAGGTGTTGGTGCAGGGCCGGTCGGAGTGTGGGGATGTGTATATGTTTTTTCCAGACCGCGTATAGCAAGTGTTATACGCGGTCTGGATTTTTATACATCACCCACTGCCCTCTTTATGAACCCGAGGTGCCGCCGCCCGGGCCCGCCGTCGGCGTGCCCGCCACGCTCGCGACTCCCCCGGAGCTTGTCGTCGGCGCGGGGGTCGTCGCGCCCGCGCCACCGGTCGGGGGCGAGGGTTCCGGCGCGGCTGGTTCGGGGGCAGGTTCCGGCGCCGCCGGTTCCGGGCCGGGGGGCGGCGCCGCGTAGCCGCTCACGTCCGGCTCCGCCCGCAGGCCCGCCGCGGTGCGGACGCTGAAGTACGCCCACGTCGAGTCCAGGCCCAGCCGCGCCTCCAGTTCCGGGCCGCTGACCTGCGTCCGGCCGCCCGAGCCCAGCACGTCCGCCGATACGATCCGCGGCGACCAGCCGCGGCGCAGCACCTCGATCCCCGCAAACGCCCCCCGCACCACGCCGCGCAGGCGCGCCGCCGCCGTCGCGAACGGGATCGTCACGCTCCAACGGTGCAGCGGACCCCCGTCGAACGGGTCCGCCACCCCCCGCAGCCACGGCTCCGGCGCGCTGCCCGGGAACGCGTTCTGCACGCTCTCCGTCTCGCCCCCAGAGCTCGCGAAGTAGTACGTGATCGCCGGCCTGCCCCCATAGGTCACGACCTGACCCGCCGTTGCCGCCACCGCCGCGTCGGTCTGCGCCGTCTGCGCCCGCGCCCCGAGATACAGCTGCGAGCGCGTATCCGCATACACCTCAAAGCGCGCTCCCCCCGCGTCGTCGGTGATCGCATACGTTCGGCTCGCCACCGCCTGCGCCTCCAGCGCCGCCGCCGGCCAGCTCGCCGGCATCTCCGCCCCCACCACACCCCGCACGTACGCTTCCAGCGGGATGCTGTGGACCTTCCCGTGCATCAGCACCCGCACCGTCGTCCCCCGCGCCACCGTCCCCAGCGCCGTCCCCGTGTAGTAGTGCGCCAGGATCGCCTCATAGCTGTATCCATGCTGCGCGTACCCCAGCGCCCCCTCCTGGCTCATCCCCACCCCGTGACCGTCGCCCGCGCCCGCGATCACCAGCGCCTGCGAGCCCGCCGCCGTCGCCCTCTGGTGAGCATTCCAGCCGCGCGCCCACGCCGCCACTGCTGCCGGTCCCGCGCACAGCAGCAGGCCCGCCAGCAGCGCCGCCAGCGCCCGGCAGCGCCGGCGCGGGATGCGCACGCGATGGTAGGTTGGGCTCATGGCGTTCGAGATCGAATTGACGGCCGATCCGGTGATCGGCCGTATCCGTCCGGCCATGAGGACAACGTCGCGACTGTCGACACCAGGGGGGTCCATCCCGTCGGGCGCGCCGACCCTGTCTCGATCGGCAGTGCGTGACGCCGAACCTACCGGCCCACCCACCAAATGCCAATCATTGAGAAAGGCGCTGCAACATGACTGATCCCCGCGAGCGGGCCGTACTCGAATGGGTCCCCACCCAGCTCTACATCGACGGCCACTGGCAGGCCGCCAGCGACGGTGGGACGCTGACCGTCGAGGACCCCTCCACCGGGGAGGCTTTGATCGAGGTCGCTGACGGCCAGCCCGTAGACGCCCTCGCCGCACTAACCGCCGCGCACGCCCGGCAGCCCGAATGGGCTGCCCAACCCCCACGAGACCGCGGGGAGATCCTGCGCCGCGCCTATCAGGCGCTCACCGACCGCCAGGAGGAGCTCGCGCTGCTGATGACGCTGGAGATGGGCAAGGCCCTCGCCGAGTCCCGCGCCGAGATCGCCTACGCCGCCGAGTTCCTGCGCTGGTTCTCCGAGGAGGCCGTCCGCATCCACGGCCGCTACATGGTCAACACCACAGGCCGCGGGCGCATCCTCACGATGCGCCAGCCCGTCGGGCCCTGCGTGTTCGTCACCCCCTGGAACTTCCCCATGGCGATGGGCACCCGCAAGATCGCCCCCGCGATCGCCGCCGGCTGCACGATGGTCGTCAAGCCCGCCCAGCAGACGCCGCTGTCGATGCTCGCCCTCACCTCGATCCTCCACGACGCCGGGCTCCCCGCCGGGGTGCTGAACACGATCACCGCCCGCCACTCCGGCGCCGTCATCGCGCCGCTGCTGCGCGACCCCCGCACCCGCAAGCTCTCCTTCACCGGCTCGACCGAGGTCGGGCGCACCCTGATCGAACAGTCCGCCTCCCAGATCCTGCGCGTCTCGATGGAGCTCGGCGGCAACGCCCCCTTCGTCGTCTTCGACGACGCCGACCTCGACGCCGCCGTCGAGGGCGCCCTCGTCGCGAAGCTCCGCAACGTCGGCGAGGCCTGCACCGCCGCCAACCGCTTCCACGTCCACGAGTCCCTCGCCGACGAGTTCGCCGCCCGGCTCGCCGCGCGGATGGGCGCCCTGAAGGTCGGCCGCGGCACCGTTCCCGACACCGACGTCGGCCCCCTGATCGACGAGCGCCAGCGCCACACCGTCAGCGAGCTCGTCGCCGACGCCGTCGATCGTGGCGCCCGCGTGTTGACCGGCGGGGAGGCGCTGTCGGGGCCCGCCCACCCCGGCTACTTCTACGCCCCCACCGTCCTCGCCGACGTCCCCCCCGACGCCCGCGCCCTCGACGAGGAGATCTTCGGCCCCGTCGCCCCGATCGCCACCTTCTCGACCGAGGACGAGGCACTGCGCGCCGCCAACCGCACCGAGTACGGCCTCGTCGCCTACCTCTACACCCGCGACCTCGCCCGCGCCTTCCGCGTCGCCGAGGGCATCGAAACCGGCATGGTCGGCCTCAACCAGGGCGTCGTCTCAAACCCCGCCGCCCCCTTCGGCGGCGTCAAGCAGTCCGGTTACGGCCGCGAGGGCGGCTTCGAGGGGATCGGGGAGTACCTCGAGACCAAGTACGTCGCGCTGGGAGTCGACTAGAGCCCGACGCGGTCAGTGGCCGCCCCCAAGCTTGGTGATGTCGATCGCGTTCGCCGGCGCCGTCAACGTCACCGGTTCGTTCCACTTGTCGAACACCACCCGCCCGCCGCCCGCCCCGCGCTTGACGATCGCGACCGGGTACGGCATTCCCGTCGTCGCCACGTACAGCGTCGTGTCCTGCGAGGCGTCCGTGACGCCCACCGCAGGCTGACCCTCCGTCGTCGTCGTCGGGCCCCTCACCAGCGTCCCGTGATTGGTCAGCGCGCCGTCCAGCAGGCCGCGCAGGTCCGTCAGCGACGCCAGCGACGCGAAGCTCGAATTGCTCGCCGGCGCCTTCAGCCACTTGCCTTCCAGCAGCTCCGCTCCCGCGCTGCCCGCGAAGTGGCGGTAAAAGGCCGGGCTTCCTCTGACGTAGACCGTCCCTTCGGTCTCGATCAGTTCCAAGCCCAGCCCGCCCTCTGTGATCTGCCCGGTCGCGCCCCTGCCCTGCAGCAGGTGCATGTCGAGCGCGATCGGGGTCCCGCCGCTGACGACCGAGCCCGACACGTGCACCGAGCTCGCACCGTCCGCCGCCGCCTGCGTTGCCGCCACGATCTTGGTCGGCGTCTTCGATGCCACGCCGTTGCCCGACGAGCCGCCGCCGCAGCCGTCCGCTGCGACGGCCACCAGCGCGACAGCCACCGTCGCAAGAAGTCGAGGGCCCGAGCCCCAAGCACCCATCGGGCCGGACTCTAGTCGCGCGCCCCGACGGATCGTCGCCAATCGACGGTCTCAACCTGCCTCCGCGACGTCGATATCGTCAGCTGCCCCGCACCGTCCCATCTACCGAATCGGCCATTCGCCTAGCGCACCCCGCGCCACTCAACCGGAACGTCCCGGACACCGAACGCCTTCCAAGGCAAGGGACTGAAATTCAATGGGAAGGCCCGAACGGTGCAGTAAGCTCGAAGGCGTGGGGACGCAACCTACGGGGACGCAACCTACGGTACGCGATCCACGCGGCGCTCGCCCGCGCGCCCTGGTCGCGTGGGCGCCCCCCGCCGGGATCGTCGCTGTCGCCGCCCTCGCCGCCGTCGCCGTCCACGGCACCGTTCTCGTCGTCGCCGCGGTCATCCTGCTAGCCGTCGGAACCGGCCTGCTCGGGTGGTACGCCGGCGAACGCCGCCGCCGCGCGCTGCAACGCCAGATCGACGATCGCTCCAGCGAGCTGCACCGCGCCCTCACCGAGCTCGAGATCGCACAGGCCGAGACCGTCCGACGCCTCTCGATGGCCGTCGAGTTCCGCGACGAGGACACCGGCGCCCACATCGAGCGCATCGGGCGCTTCTCCACGCTGCTCGCCGAGCAGCTCGGCGCTCGAGGCCGAGCTCTGCCAGCTACTCAGCCACGCCGCCCCCCTCCACGACGTCGGCAAGGTCGCGATCCCCGACGCCATCCTGCTCAAGCCCGGCCCCCTCACCCCCGAGGAGCGCTCGATCGTCGAGACCCACGCCGAGGAGGGCCACCGCCTGCTGCGCGGCTCCTCCTCCTCGATCCTCGACATGGCCGCCACGATCGCCCTCAGCCACCACGAGAAGTGGGACGGCAGCGGCTACCCGCGCGGCCTCGCCGGCGAGGACATCCCGATCGAGGGCCGCATCGTCGCCGTCGCCGACGTCTTCGACGCGCTCACCAGCGACCGCGTCTACCGCGGCGCCTTCTCCGTTCGAGCAGGCCGTCGCGATGATGCGCGAGCAGCGCGGCCGCCACTTCGACCCGGTCCTGCTCGACGCCTTCCTCGAGGTGCTCGCGAGCTCCGGCCCCGAGGCCCGCGCTCCCGCCAGCCGACCCCCAGGCGCTGCTCGAGGCGCGTCCTTCAGACCTACTCCGGGGCCCTCGAGCGCGGCGACGCCGAGACCGCCGAGGGCGCCGATCGCGCAGGCCATCGAGGACGGCATCCCCCCCGCGACGCTCCACGGCGAGGTCATCGCCCCCGCGCTGCGCCGCCTCGGCCAGCTGCTGGCAGAGCCGGCCAGCATCGATGCCGAGCAGCGAGCAGCCTCGCCACCGGCATCATCCGGCGAATCCTCGCGACCCTCTACCGCTACATGCTCGGCGGCGCCGGTCCCAGCCGCGGGCGGGTCCTGCTCGCCGGCCTCGACAGGCGACGACCACACCCTCGGCCTGCAGATGGTCCACGACCAGCTCGCCGCCGCCGGCTACCACACCGTCCTCGACGTCGACCTCTCCCCCGAGCAGCTCCTCGCCTCGATCGACAACAACGCCCCCGACGTCCTCATCGTCGGCGTCCCCTCCGGCTCCGCCCGCCCCGACCTCGACCAGCTCGTCGACGAGCTCCGCGAGACCACCCTCACATCCGCATCCTGCTCGGCGGCCTCACCGCCGGCGCCGCCCCCGGCGAGCTGCAGCGCGCCCATTCCGGCGCCTCCGGCTCCTCGAACGCATCGACCACGCCGTCCCCGCCGTCGAAGAGCTCCTGGACTCGCGCGAGCACGCGCTCGGGTGATCCCTCTATTGCCCGCCGGGGCGACCCCTGGCTTGGTGCGGAGCCGCTAGCATCGGACGGCGCGGCCTCGCCGAGGCCATCGCGGCCAGATAGCTCAGTTGGTAGAGCACACGACTGAAAATCGTGGTGTCCCCAGTTCGAGTCTGGGTCTGGCCACTCCCCCGAAAAGCCGCACCGGCAATGGCGAAACGCTCTCGTCGTGCTCGCGCTTGGCACGCTGCTCATAGACATCCATCGTCATGCGCGAATCCGCGTGGCCGACCTGCGCCATCACCCACTTCACGTCGAAGTTGTTCGCCAGCAGCGCGATCGAGATGTAGGTGCGCCGGCGCGAATCCCGGCGGCGGTTCTCCTGCGGTGACGTCGATCGTCCAGGTCTCGCATTCGCGTGCGTAGCGCGCGCAGAGTAGGCGACCATCGCTTCCCACTGGTTGGAGTTAGTGAAGCTCGCGGAGGACGTCCGCGCGATCCGCGATGACATCGCTCATCGCATCGACTCGCTGATTGCCGATGACCTGAAGTGAGACTCACCCGGTGCCGGTCGTGCCGGTCTGCGCGTAGGTCATGGCGGCGGCCCGGTCAGCACAGCCCCTCATCTCGATCACGAGCCCGTCGCGCATCGTGACGACGACGTAGGCGATGCCGTCCTCGAGCGGCCGTTCGTCGTTGCGTGGCTGATCGGGCCGGAACGCCACGACGATCCGCCCGCCGACCTCGACCGTCTCCTCGATCCTCCCCGCGAACCCGCTGGGCAAATGGCGCCCGATGACCTTGAGGATCATCGTGCGGTTCTCGCATAGCTGACCGTCCTGGACGCCATACCACTGAGCCGCCGGGTCAAGCGCCCTTTCCAAGACGCTCAGGTCCCCAGCGCTACTCATCTCCTCCCAGGCCCGGTGCAGCAACTGTATGTCAGCGGTGCTCTCGCTCATAAAATGATCCTCTCTGATGGTGATTGACGGGCAGGGCGTAACGCACCGTCAGGAGGCGGACGAGGATAGGCCGCATACGGGAGTGGTCAACGTCAACCAGGCACGAACCGAAGGCTACTCCCCGCCCACCGAGCGCTCATGGCCAAAGCAGGACGATCGCACTGACACACTTCTCGATGTGCCTACGCCCTTTGGCGCCTGCGTGCCTTCCCATTTGGTCATGGCGCTCGTAGGCACACCGGAGCACGTGCCCTCGTGCTTGCGCTTGCGAGCAGCCGTGTGCGTTGTGGCGCGGTGCCAGTCAAGCATCGGCGCCGAGGCCCCCGGCGCTTAGTCTCTGCGCATGAGATCGGCCAACGACAGCGAGCAGGAGGTTGTACAGCGACGCACGACGCTCGCGTCGATCGCCGCTGCCACCGTGCTCGTGATCCTCAAGCTCGGGGTGGGCATCGCGGCTGGCAGCCTCGCGCTGGTCTCGGCCGGGATCGAGTCAAGCGGAGACGTGGTTGCGGCGGTCCTGACGTTCTTCGCTGTGCGGCTGGGCAGCCAGCCCGCGGACCCCGAGCACCCCTACGGGCACGGCCGCGCCGAGAACCTCGGGGCGCTCGGCGAGGCCGGAATCCTACTGGCCGGCGGCTTGGTCGTGGCAGTCGAGGCGGTCCGGCACCTCATCAGTCCCAGCGGCACGCCTGACACCCATTGGTATGTGTTCTTGGTCATCGTGATCGCACTGGCGGTGGACCTCACCCGCACTGTCATCTCCTTGCGCACAGCACGACGCTACGGAAGCCCCGCCCTGCGCGCGAACGGGTTTCACTTCGCCGGGGACATGGCAGGCTCGGTAGCTGTCCTGATCGGGTTGCTGCTCGTGCGCGCAGGGTTCGCTCAAGGCGACGCGAGCGCCGCACTCGTCATAGCCGCGATCATCCTCGCCACCGCGACACGGCTGATCACGGAGAACGCGAACGTGCTGATGGACCGCACACCGGCAGAGGCCAGAGAGGCAGCCGAACGCGCGCTCGCGCGCCTGGAACCAGACATCGAACTTGTGCGGCTGCGCTTGCGCGAGTCCGCCGGACACCACTTCGCGGATGTGATCGTTGCTGTCGCGCCCGGCGCAGCGGTGGTCGAGGGCCACCAGGCCGCAGACCGTGCCGAGGCGGCGATCGAGGGTGCGCTGCCCGGCAGCGATGTCGTCGTCCACGTCGAGCCGCGCCGGCACGGCCTCGATCTCCGCGACCGGGTGTTGGCGATCACGCTCGGCGAGCCACTCGTCAAGGAAGTGCACGACATCACGATCTTCGAGAACGGCGCGTCAGCCAGGGTTTCCTTGCATCTGAAGTTCCCCGCCGATCTCGCCCTGCAGGAGGCGCTCGCGGTCGCCGAGCGCATCGAGCAAGCGATCCGCGCCCGCCCCGGCGTCAGCGAGGTACAGACACACCTCGAGCCCCTGGAGCGCCCGCTAAGCGCCGGTCTAGCCACCACGAGCACGGACCTCGACGCGATACGGGAGATCAAGCGCATCGTCCTTGAGCGGACGGGCAAGGAGCCGCGCGGGACAGAGCTGCTTCGCACCGAGGCCGGTCGCGTCATCTTCCTCACGCTCGACGTCGGCGCCGAGACCTCCCTGATCGATGCTCACCAGCTAGCCGGCGAGCTTGAGGAGGACTTGCGCCTACAGGTGCCCGACATCGCCGATGTCGTCGTGCATACCGAAACCTGAGATCAAGTCGACCAGGGTTTGGGCCGGAGAAGCCCGCCCCCCGGCCCAAACCCCAGGAATCCCCGGGAAACCAACGGCATGTCCGGGGCGCCTCCTCTAGCGAATGGCCTGCAAATCGGCTAGTTTTCGGCTCATCAGATCAAGACTGAAAATCGTGGCGCAGTCGGGGCACGAGCAGGGCTCCGGTCGCCGGGCACAATCAGGGGTGCGAGGTGGTTTCCGGTGACAGAACGGGCAGGCCGGCCGCTGTCGCCCGCTCAATAAGCTCCCCGTCGTAGGTGACGATCTCATCGGCACCGACCCTGAGCGCGACGGCGAGATGGATGGCGTCGTTGGATCGCAGCGGCGCGTGGGTGCCGGCCGCGAGAAGATCCCCCCGCGTGAGGTCGATCAGGCTGACCGAATCGAGGACAGTCCGCACCGCCTCGAGCTCGACGTCTTCGGGGTGGCGCCCTGCGGCGCAGTGCATCTCGGTGTGCAGCAACCATGAGGAGACCAGCCGCCGATCATCCCGACCTGCCAGCTCCGCGGTCAGCGCCTCAGATTGCGGCTCGTCTAGGACGAGCTTCATCGCGGCCGAGGTATCCAGATAGCTGATCGTCACCAGCGGCCACGGACGTCGGCCACTATCGTATGACTGTCAGCGGTGCTCTTGCGTCGAACAATCGACCGCAGGCTGGAGGTCGGGTGTCGCGCTACGCGCACCTGACCTCGAGAGACGAGATCCGCGAGCGGATCGGCGCCCGGTGGCACGATCAGCGCAGCGACTTGGCCGTGATTGGTGACCTGGATGGTCTCCCCATCGGCGACATGACGCAGGATGTCACCGCTCTGATTGCGCATCTCACGATGCGTGACGGTCCTCATGTCGCACAGCGTAGCACGCCATTCCGGTGGCTGGAGCGAATGCGCGACGTTCTTGGAGACCGCTTTGTCGCCGGCGTCGCGCTCTACAGCGGCCCGCACGTTCTCCCGTTCGGCGACCGCCTCCTCGCCATGCCGATCCCAGCCCTATGGGAGCTCTAGACAATCGTCTCATCCCTGTGGCCTGGAAACCAGGGCGCACGTTCCGGAAAGCGATGGTAGCCCCGGAGCTTGCAGGCCTGACATGCTGCCAGCGATGGCCGGCACCGACCTTCAGAGCCCGTCCCAGTCCGCGCCCACGATCGACGAGCTGGTGATCGCCGACGAGCCCGAGCGCTGGACGGCGCTTGGATTCACCGTCGCGGGGGAGCGCTGCCAGCTCGGCAGCGTCTGCCTGCGTCTCGCCGGGCGCGCCGCCGGGCGGGGGATCGTCGGCTGGTCGCTGGATCGCCTGCCGGGGCTCTAGAGGTACGTGAGCAGCGCGTGCGCCTCGTGCGGCGCGAGCCGCTCGCGGCCCTTCAGCGACGCGAGCTCCACGAGGAAGCCGCAGCCCACAACAGTCCCGCCCAGCCGGCCCACGAGGTCGCACAGCGCGGCCGCCGTCCCACCGGTCGCCAGCAGGTCGTCGTGCACCAGCACCCGCGCCCCGGGAGTGATCGCGTCGCTGTGCAGCTCAAGCCGGCTCGTCCCGTACTCGAGCGCGTACTCCGCCGCGATCGTCTCGGCCGGCAGCTTGCCCGGCTTGCGCGCCAGCACGAACCCCGCGCCGAGCTCCAGCGCCAGCGCCGGGCCCAGCAGAAAGCCGCGCGCCTCCGCTGCGATCACGCAGTCGGCCCGCCTGGGCCGCGCATATTCGGCGAGTCCCCGCACCGCCAGCGCGAGCGCCTCCCGGTCGGCCATCACGGGCGCGATGTCCTTGAAGTGAACCCCCGCGCGCGGGAAGTCGGGGATCTCTCGAATCAGCGCTCGCAACCGCTCACTCGTATCCGTCGCCGTCGTCGCTGGAAAGCCGTGCACGCCGTTGATCGTCGCAGACGTCCTCGGCGCAGGTCCGGCCGCGGCACAGGTCCTATACTCCGGCGCTCCGTGGACCTCACCCGACTATGTCCGAGCGAGTCTTAGTCACAGGAGGGGCGGGCTTCATCGGCTCGCACCTCGTCGATGCGCTGCTGGCCGAGGGCCGGCGGGTGACGGTGGTCGACGACCTCTCCAGCGGGGACGCGGGCAGGGTGGCCGACGAGGCCGACCTGCGCCGTCTGGACATCGTCGATCGGGTCGCGCTGGACGAGCTGGTGGAGGAGGTCCGGCCGCAGGCGATCTTTCACCTCGCGGCGCAGTCGAGCGTGACGGTGTCCGTCACGGACCCGGCGCGCGACTGTGCGGTGAACGTGCAGGGGACCCTGAACGTGCTGGAGGCCGCCACGCGGCTGCGGGCGCCGCTGGTCTTCACCTCGACGGGCGGGGCGCTGTACGGCGACGAGGCCCCGATCCCGACGTCCGAGGATCGCATCCCGGCGCCGCTGTCACCCTACGGGGCCTCGAAGTGGGCCGGGGAGGCGTACGTCAAGACGTGGTCGGCGGCCTCCGGGGTCCCCCATGCGGTGTGTCGGCTGGGCAACGTCTACGGCCCCCGCCAGAGTCCCCACGGCGAGGCGGGGGTGGTGGCGATATTCACCCACCACCTGCACAGCGGGCGCTCTCCGAAGCTGTTCGGCGAGGGCCGCCCGACCCGCGACTACGTGCACGTCGCGGATGTCGTCGCGGCGCTGCGCGCGGCCTCGGGGGTGGCTGGGACCTTCAATGTGGCGACCGGCGTGGAGACCGACGTGATGACCGTGTGGAATGCGCTGTCGCAGGCGTCGGGCTCCGACGTCCAGCCCACGATGGCGCCGCTGCGCGAGGGGGAGCTGCAGCGCAGCTGCATGGATCCGTCCCGCGCGAGGCGAGAGCTTGGCTGGGAGGCCGGAATCCCCCTGGAGCAGGGCCTGCGCGGCACCTATGAAGCGCTGGTGGCGGAGTTCGAGCGCGTCGAGTCCCAGCAGGTCGGCTGAGCCTCAGCCGTCGAGTGATCGCTGGAGGCGCTCCAGCACGCGCACGACGCGCAGTCCGCTGTGGCCGTCCGAGCGCGGGGCGACGCCGCTGCGGACGCACTCGATGAAGTGCTCGCACTCGACGCGCAGCGGCTCGACGTTGGGGATGTGGGGCGAGAAGATCTCCCCAGAGCGCGCGATGTACTCCCCCCAGGAGCGGACGTCCTCGTCGAAGCCCTTGTCGTAGACGGTGAGCTTGCCCTCGAGCTGCATGTCGTCGAAGGTCGCCATGCACCGCGCGCCGACGACGGTGAGGCGCCGCTCCTTGTGGGGGTCCAGCCAACTGAGAGTGGAGGTGGGCGACGATCCCGGAGGGGAAGCGCAGGTAGCAGAAGACGACGTCCTCGACGCCCTCGCGGACGTAGGAGCGCCCGTGCGCGATGCACTCCTCGGGCTCCTCCCCGATCAGGTGGAGGATCACCGAGACGTCGTGGGCGCCGAGGCTCCACAGGGCGTTCTCGTCGGCGCGCAGCTTGCCGAGGTTCAGGCGATTGCCGTACACGTAGTAGAGCTCCCCGAGCTCCCCTCCGTCGAGCAGCTCCTTGAGGCGCCCGACGGCGGGGTGGTACTCGAGCAGGTGGCCTACCATCAGCACCTTCCCGGCCTGCTCGGCCGCGGCGACGGCGCGCTGGGCGTCGGCGGTGGTGGTGGCGAGGGGCTTCTCGACGAAGCAGTGCTTGCCGGCCCGCGCGACTTGCGACGGCGAGCTCGGCGTGGCTGGGCACGGGCGTGGCGAGCACGACAGCGTCGAGCTCGGGGTCGTCGAGCAGCTGCTCGATCTCGGCGGTGACGCGGGCGCCGGGCAACGCCTGCGCGAGCGCGCGCGCGGGCGGGCTCGCTGGAGTCGCACAGCCAGGTCAGCCGACAGCCGGGGATCGCGGCGAGGTTGCGGGCGAGGTTGGGACCCCAGTAGCCGAGGCCGACGACCCCGACGGCGATGGGCTGCTCGGTCTCGCTCATCGGCTCATGGGCGCATTGGATGGGTGACGCGGCTGACGCCGCGCGCGGCCGGGCGGGCGCGGGCTCTCGGCGAGCGTGGTCACAGGCGCACGACGTTGGCGCGGCGCCGGTGGCGCGGGTGACGCCGCGCAGGTCGACGACGAGGCGGGCGCGGCGGGCGACGAGCTCGTGGTCGACGCCGGGGTGGGCGGTGACGATCAGCGCGAGGTCGGCGTCCTGCAGGGCCTGCTCCAGCGGGAGGCTGCTGAGGCCGAGGTCGGCGAGCGCGGGGACGTGGGGGTCGTGGTAGCGCAGGTCGGCGCCGAGGGCGCGCAGCAGCGTCAGGATCTTCAGCGCGGGGGACTCGCGGACGTCGCCGACGCCGGGCTTGTAGCTGACGCCGAGCACGGCGATCCGCGCGCCGCGGACGGGCAGGCCGGCGTCGTTGAGCGCGCGCTGGACCTTGGCGACGCAGTGGTAGGGCATCTGCTGGTTGACCTTGCCCGCGAGTTCGATGAACTCGGTGGCGATGTCGAACTCGCGGGCGCGCCAGCTCAGGTAGAAGGGGTCGACGGGCAGGCAGTGCCCGCCCATCCCGGGCCCGGGCTCGAAGCGCATGAACCCGTAGGGCTTGGTGGCGGCGGCGTCGACGACCTCCCAGATGTCGATCCCCATGCGGTCGGTGAGCAGCGCGAGCTCGTTGACGAGCGCGATGTTGACCGAGCGGAAGATGTTCTCCAGCAGCTTGGTCAGCTCGGCGGCCTCGGGGGTGGAGACGCGGACGAGCTCGTCGCAGATCAGCCGGTAGACGTCTTCGGCGCGCTGCGCGCAGGCCCCGGTGAGGCCGCCGATCACCTTGGGGGTGTTGCGCAGCGTGAAGTCGGTCCGGCCGGGGTCGACGCGCTCGGGGGAGAAGGCGAGGTGGAAGTCGCGGCCGGCCGCGAGCCCGGACTCCTCCAGCAGCGGCAGGACGCGCTCGCGGGTGGTGCCGGGGTAGGTGGTGGACTCCAGGACGACGAGCTGGTCGGCGCGCAGCACCCCGGCGAGCGCCCGCATGGAGTCGACCAGCGGCCCGAGGTCGGGCTCGCGGTTGCGGGTCAGGGGCGTGGGCACGCACACCAGGACGGCGTCGGCCTCGGCCAGCGGCGCGTAGCGCGTGCTCGGCGTGGATGTGCGCGGCGACCTCCCGCAGGCGCTGCGAGGGGACGTCCTCGATGTAGGAGTCGCCGGCGGTGATCGCCTGGACCTTGCGCGGGTCGATGTCGACCGCGACGACCTCGCACCCCTCATGGGCGAAGGCGACCGCGAGCGGCAGGCCGACGTAGCCCAGCCCGATCACACCGATGGTGGTCATGACGGCCGGCAGTCTACGCGGCGCCGTGGCGGCACCGAGGCGCGAGCCGTGCCGGTCACGACGGCTCGGCGATCCACGGTGTGCGGATGTTGAGCAGCTCGCCGAGACGCTCGAAGTGGCGATCGTAGTGCAGCACATCCAAGCCCGAGCGCTGCGCGGCCACCGCGACGGTGAGATCGGTGAGCGGCAGCCGGTGGGCTCCGTGGGACCCACCGTCGGCGAGCTGGTGCATTGCCGACAGGACACCCCGTTGGACGGCGTGATCGACGGCGATCTCACGGAGGCCGTCGAGCGTCCGGTCGAGGGCGGCGATTCTCTGCGGGCTGGGGGCATCGACGGTCAGCTCGTAGCGCACCGGCCAGCACCAGGCGACGTCGCCACGCTCAGCGGCGGCGAACAGTAGCTCGCGCACCCGGGGAACCCGGCGCGCGAGCATCCACGCCGAGGTGTCGGCGAGCACCGCGGCCCGGCCATCCCACAGCTCGACGCTCACACGCTGCTCGGAGGCGAATTGAGCCGATCGATCTCCTCCAGGTCCAGGTCGAATCCATCGCGGTCCATCGCGGCAAACAGGGCCTCAATCGCCTCACGGCGGCCACGGCCGGCCTCCAACTCGACCTGCGCACCCGCCACCGCGAGCCGGCGCACCAAGGTCGCGTCGCCCTCGTGTGTGCCGGTCGCCGCACGCACGCGCTCCAGCGCCTGCCCGAGATCGGGGTCGACTGTCACAGCGATCCTTGGATGCTTGCTCGGCATGACAATCACAGTGTAGCTCGCCGGGGTAACTCCTTGCGCCGTCGCGTAAAGTCAAATCTCAAGGCGCTCGCGTGCGAGCCGCCCGATCGCGGCGACGCAGCGCGCGGCGGCGTGCCCGTCCCCATACAGCGGCGGATGCGCGGCGGGGGCCTGGCGCTCCAGCGCGGCGAGTGCGGCACGGGCGTCGAGGTCGACCAGCACGTTCCACCCCGTGTCCACAGTCTCGACCCACTCGGTGGCAGCCCGCAGCGTGATGCAGGGGACGGCGGCGAGGTAGGCCTCCTTCTGGACCCCCCCGGAGTCGGTGAGGACGGCGCGGGCGTGGCAGAGCAGCGCGGTGAACTCCAGGTACCCGAGCGGCCCGCAGAGGTGCAGGCCGTCGAGCAGCCGCAGCCCGTCGAGCAGGCCGGCGTCGCGTAGGCGGGCGCGGGTGCGGGGGTGCACGGGGAACACGACCGGCGCGGGCAGCGCGCGCACGAGCTCGACGAGCACGCGCAGGCGCGCGGGGTCGTCGACGTTGCCGGCACGATGCGCGGTGAGCAGCAGGTAGGAGCCGGGCTTGACGCCGTGGCCGTCCACCAGCGCAGTGTCGGCGCGCGCGGTCGGCTGGCGGCGCAGGGCGACGTCGACCATGACGTCGCCGACGACCTCGACGGTGCCGGCGACCGACTCGGCAGCGAGGTTGTCGGCGGCGGTCTGCGAGGCGCACAGCAGCAGCGCCGAGAGATGGTCGACGAGCACGCGGTTGAGCTCCTCGGGCATGGCGCGGTCGAACGAGCGCATCCCGGCCTCGACGTGGACGACCGGGATGGCGGCCTGGGCGGCGGCGAGGCCGCCGGCGAGCGTGGAGTTGGTGTCCCCGTAGACCAGGACGGCGTCGGGGCGCAGATCGGCCAGCAGCGGCTCCAGCGCGGCGAGCATCCGGGCGACCTGGGAGGTGTTAGAGCCGCCCGCGATTGCAAGCTCGCGGTCGGGTCGGGCGAGCCCGAGCTCGGCGAAGAAGACCGCCGACAGGGAGTCGTCGTGGTGCTGGCCGGTGTGCACCAGAAGCTCCTGGTGCTCGGCGCGCAGCGGGCCGGAGACGGCGGCGGCCTTGACGAACTGCGGCCGGTTGCCGACGACGGTGAGGATCTTCACCGGTTGCAGCCTAGGCGAGCTGCTGTGGCGGGCGCGTCTGGATCATCAGTACTTGCGCTCCTCGGGCTGCCACTGGGTGATTGTTACCGGCGAGTAGCTGACCTGCGACCCGTCCCCGTTGAGCGAGATGTCGATGTGCTTGAGCCACTGCGCGTCGTCGCGCTCGGGGAAGTCGGTACGGAACTGCGCGCCGCGGGACTCCTTGCGCTCAATCGCCGCTGTGACGATGGCGTCGGCGCAGTCAAGCATGTACCCGAGCTCGATCGCGCCGAGGACGTCCTGGTTGAAGACGGTGCCGCGATCGTCGATGTAGGCGCTTCGCGCCTCGACCTGAAGCCGCTTGACGATCTCCTGCGCCGTGGTCAGGCCCTGCTGGTCGCGGTAGACGGCGACGTGCTGGTTCATGGTGTCCCCCAGCTCCTGCTTGATCTCAGAGATTCGCCGGGGGCGGGTGGGGGTCCCATTCTTATCGCGGGCGATGATCGCGTCGATCATGGCGGCGTCGTCGCGCAGCTGCGCGACGGAGGCGCTGGGCATCGCGATCGTGGCGGCGCGGGCCGCGGCGTGTTCGCCGGCGCGGCGCCCGAAGATCAGGGTGTCCAGCAGCGAGTTGGCGCCGAGGCGGTTGCCGCCGTGGACCGAGACGCAGGCGACCTCGCCGGCGGCGTACAGGCCCTCGATCGGGGTGGCGCCGTTGACGTCGGTCTTGACGCCACCCATGATGTAGTGCTGGCCGGGGCGGATCATGATCGGTTCGCGCGTGATGTCGACCCCGGCGAAGTCGCGGCCGATGTTGACGATCTCGCGCAGCGCCTCCAGGACGCGCTTGCGCGGGACCTTGGTGATGTCGAGGTAGATCCCCTCGCCGTTGGGACCGACGCCGCGGCCCTCGAGGATCTCGGTCTGCTCGGCGCGCGAGACGACGTCGCGGGAGGCGAGATCGAGCTTGTTGGGGGCGTAGCGCTCCATGAAGCGCTCGCCCTCGCTGTTCAGCAGGATCGCGCCCTCGCCGCGGGCGCCCTCGGTGATCAACAGGCCGTTCTCGACGAGCGTGGTGGGGTGGTACTGGACCATCTCCATGTCCATCAGCGGGGCCCCGATGCGGTAGGCCTGGGCGATCCCGTCGCCGGTGACGATCAGGGCGTTGGTGGTGGGGCGGTAGACCTGGCCGGCGCCGCCGCTGGCGAGGATCGTGTTCTTGGCGCGGAAGACCTCCATGCGCCCGCTGCGGACGTCGCGCGCGACCACGCCGGCGCAGCCGCCGTGGTCGTCGCGCAAAAGCGAGGTGACGAACCACTCCTCGTAGCGGTCGACGGTTTCGTGGTGCTTCATCAGCTGCTCGTAGAGCACGTGCAGGATCGCCTGGCCGGTGATGTCGGCGACGTAGGCGGTGCGCTTCATCGAGGCCCCCCCAAAGGCCCGCAGGTCGAGCTCGCCGGAGTCGTTGCGGTGGAAGGTGACGCCGATGTGCTCGAGGTGCATGACCTCGTGGGGCGCCTCGGAGCACATGATCTCGATCGCGTCCTGATCGCCGAGGAAGTCCGAGCCCTTGACGGTGTCATAGGCGTGCGAGTGCCAGTCGTCGTCGACGCTGATCGCGGCGTTGATCCCGCCGGCGGCGGCGACGGAGTGCGAGCGGACCGGGTGGACCTTGCTGACGATCGCGACGCTGGAGCCCGTCTGGGCGGCGGCGAGGGCGGCGCGCTGGCCGGCGAGGCCGGCGCCGATGATGAGGACATCGTATGCGGGCATGTTCGCGCCGGCACTCTATATGGCCGGCACCAGCCAGCGCGGGTCTACCCGCCGACGGGCCGCAGCGCCTGGCGGATCTGCGCGACGGTGACGACCCCGCGCAGGACGCCGTCGGCGTCGACGGCAACCATCGCCCCGAGGCGTCCGAGCCCCTCGGAGCGCAGCAGCGATTCCAGCGGCTGGTCCTCGTCGATGCGGATCGGGAGGTTCTCCTCCAGGACGTCTGTCACCGGCAGCGTGGGCCGGCCGGCGGCGATCTCGGCGTCGACGCGTTCGGAGCGGACGACCCCGAGGAAGTGCCGGGCGGGGTCGACGACGGCGAACCAAGGCCAGCGGTAGCGCAGGAAGAACTGCTCCTGGGCGTCGAGCAGTCCGGTCTCGGCGGGAATCGTGACCGGCTGGGGGTCCATCACGTCGGCGACGCGCAACCCCTGGATGCGCTTGCCGACCGAGCCCTGCATCACGGCGGCGCTGGCGCCCTGGTAGACGAACAGCGCGATCAGCGCCATGTACATGCCAATGAGGTCGTGCAGCGCGAGCAGCATCCCGAGGCCGACGGCGCCCATCAGCATCGCGAAGCCCTGCCCGAGGCGCCCCGTGACCTGTGTCGCGCGGTTGCGGTCGCCGCTGCCCCACCAGACCAGGGCGTGCGCGATCTGCCCGCCGTCGAGCGGGAAGGCCGGGATCAGGTTGACGACAAGCACCAGCGCGTTGAGCAGCACGACCGAGCTCAGCCACACCACCACGGGGTCGGTGTGCACGCCGGCGCTGGCGCGCACACCGCGGGTGGCGACGGCGACTTCGAAGATGTGGTGGTCGGCCAGGAGTCCGCCGGCGAGGCTGAGTGCGATCACGGCCAGCGTCACCAGTGGCCCGGCCGCCGCCACTGAGAGCGCGACGCGCGGGCTGGGCATGGGGCCGGTGCGGGTGACTCCGCCGAGTGCCCACAGCTCGATGCCGGCGACCGGCACTCCATTGCGGCGCGCGGTCAGGGCGTGGCCGAGCTCGTGCATGATCAGCGTCACGAAGAACGACAGCACGCTGGCTACCGTCACGACGTAGGCCGTGGTCTGCGAGCCGCCGAGGACTTCGTGAAAGTTGGGGGTGAGCCAGAAGATGAACAGGAACAGGACCAGAAACCAGCTGATCCCGACCCCGATGCGGATGCCGAATACGTGCGCGAGCTGGATGTTCCTGCGCAGAGCCACAAGCCTATGGTAGGCGCAGTCCTCCGATGCGCGCCCACCGCGCCGACAGGCGCGAGCGGTCGGACGGTCCGGGGCCGCTGGGCCCGCGCGGCGGCCCCGGTCCTATGAGCTCTATTCCTGCTCGGCTGCGTCTACGCCTGCACGCGGCCGCGTGCGACGATCGCCTCGAAGTCGGTGCCGGCGGGCAGCGTGCCGTACTCCAGGCCGCCGTCGCGGTCCAGACGGGCGGCGCAGAAGGCGTCGGCGACGGCGGGGGCGCCGTGGCGCACGAGCAGCGAGCCCTGCAGCGCGAGAGCCATCGACTCGACGACGCGACGCGCCCGCGACTCCAGTGTGGCGGGGTCCGAGAGCTGGTCCGTCAGCGCGTCGAGGTGGGCGTCCAGGCGGCGGTCGGCGCCGCGGCTCTGATCGAGCTCGTGCAGGAAGACCTCGAGCGAGCGCGGCGTGCGCACCAGCGCGCGCAGGACGTCGAGGCTCATGACGTTGCCCGAGCCCTCCCAGATCGAGGCGAGCGGGGCCTCGCGGTACAGGCGCGGCATCCCGGACTCCTCGACATAGCCGTTGCCGCCGAGGCACTCCAGCGACTCGAAGGCGTGGTTGGGGGCGCGCTTGCAGACCCAGTACTTGGACACTGCGGTGGCGAGGCGCTTGAACAGGTGGGCGTCGCTGAGGTCGTTCTCGGATGTGGCCCCACCCCCACCCGGGATCGAGACATCACCGGCCTCGTCGTAGGCGCGGGCGAGGCGCAATGCGAGCATCGTGGCGGCCTCGGACTCCAGGCAGAGGTCGGCGAGGACGTTGCGCATCAGCGGCTGGTCGATCAGCGGCTTGCCGAAGGCGCAGCGGTGGGCGGCGTGGTGGGTGGCGGCGACGACGCCGGCGCGCATCCCGGCGGCGCAGCCGATCACGCAGTCAAGGCGGGTGTGGCCGACCATCTCGATGATCGTCGGCACGCCGCGGCCGGGCTCGCCGAGCATCCGCGCCCAGGCGTTGTGGAATTCGACCTCGCTGGAGGCGTTGGAGTGGTTGCCGAGCTTGTCCTTGAGCCGCTGGATGTGGAAGGCGTTGCGCGAGCCGTCGGGCAGCACGCGCGGCATCAAGAAGCAGGAGAGGCCGTCGTCGGTCTGGGCGAGCACGAGGAAGACGTCGGACATCGGCGCCGAGCAGAACCACTTGTGGCCCACGATCTCGTACTCCGCCCCCGGCCCCCCGCCGTTGAGGGGGCGCGCGATGGTGGTGTTGGCACGGACGTCGGAGCCGCCCTGCTTCTCGGTCATCGCCATCCCGGCAATCGCCGAGCCCTTCTCCGCGGCCGGCACGAGCCGGGGGTCGTAGGTGGTGGCGGTGATCAGCGGCTCCCACTCCGCCGCGAGCGCGGGGGTGGCGCGCAGCGCGGGGACGACCGCGAAGGTCATCGTGATCGGACAGGCGAAGCCCGCCTCGGCCTGCATCGCGGTCATGTAGAGGCCGGCGCGGGCCACGTGCGCGGCGGGCTCCCCGGAGGTCCAGGGGAGCGAGTGCAGCTCGTTCTCGACGCCCATCGCCATCAGCTTGTGCCACGCGGGGTGAAACTCGACCTCGTCGATGCGGTTGCCGTAGCGGTCGTGGGTGCGCAGGACGGGCTTGTTCTCGTTGGCCAGCCGCCCCCAGGACTGCTGCGGTAAACCGCCGACGAACCGGCCCAGCTCGGCGGCGCGCTCGCGCGCCCAGCCGCCGCCCTCGCGCTCCAGCGCCTCGACGAGCGGGAGGTTGCTGGAGAAGACGTCGACGCCCTCCAGCGGCGGGGCCTGGTTGAAGACCTCGTGGGTCTCCCACGGGGCCGCCTCGCGGGCGGGCTGTGAGACTGTGACCATCGCCGGTACAGCGTAGTGCCTATGCGCACTTTCATGGGCGCCCATCTCCGGCTGTGGGGCCGCGCGCGATAGCATCGCCGCCCGGCACGCGCTCAGTTGCCGCGTTCGCAACGCCCTCGCCCCTCTCAAACTCCTCCCTCCTCCTCTCAACCAACCCCGCTCTACCCCCCGACCAAACGGACTGCGCAGATGGCCAAGATCGAGGTGAAGAACCCCGTCGTCGAGCTCGACGGCGACGAGATGACACGGATCATCTGGTCGTTCATCAAGGAGCAGCTGATACTGCCGTACCTGGACGTGGACCTCGAGTACTACGACCTGGGCATCGAAAGCCGCGACGCGACCGACGACCGGGTGACGGTGGCGGCGGCGGAGGCGATCAAGCGCCACGGGGTGGGTGTGAAGTGCGCGACGATCACCCCGGACGAGGCGCGCGTGGAGGAGTTCGGGTTGAAGGCGATGTACCGCTCGCCGAACGGGACGATCCGCAACATCCTCGGCGGGGTGATCTTCCGCGAGCCGATCGTGATCTCCAACATCCCGCGGCTGGTGCCGGGGTGGAAGAAGCCGATCGTGATCGGCCGTCATGCGTTCGGGGACCAGTACCGCGCGACCGACATGGTGGTGCCGGGCGCGGGCAGCCTGACCCTGACGTACACGCCGGCCGACGGCGGCGAGCCGATCGAGCTCGACGTCTACGACTTCCCGGGCGGGGGGGTGGCGATGGCGATGTACAACCTCGACGACTCGATCCGCGACTTCGCGCGGGCGTCGCTGCGCTACGGACTGGAGCGCGACTACCCGGTGTACATGTCCACCAAGAACACGATCCTCAAACGCTACGACGGGCGCTTCAAAGACATCTTTGCGGAGGTGTATGAGAGCGAGTTCAAGGCGGACTTCGAGGCGGCGGGCATCACCTACGAACACCGCCTGATCGACGACATGGTGGCGGCGGCGTTGAAGTGGGAGGGCGGCTATGTGTGGGCGTGCAAGAACTACGACGGCGACGTGCAGTCGGACACGGTGGCGCAGGGCTTCGGCTCGTTGGGGCTGATGACGAGCGTGCTGATGACGGCCGACGGCAGGACCGTCGAGGCGGAGGCGGCGCACGGGACGGTGACGCGCCACTATCGCGCCCATCAGCAGGGCAGGCCGACCTCGACGAACCCGATCGCGTCGATCTTCGCGTGGACGCGCGGCCTGTCGGCGCGCGGGCGGATGGACGGCACGCCGGACGTGAGCGACTTCGCGCGGACGCTGGAGCGCGTCTGCGTACAGACGGTCGAAAGCGGGAAGATGACCAAGGACCTGGCGCTGCTCGTCGGCCCGGACCAGCCATGGCAGACCACTCAGGAGTTCCTCGGCGCGATCGACGAGAACCTCAAACAGGAGATGAATCTATGAAGACGGAGGCGCGAGCATGACCCCGGTACGAGTGACCGTGACCGGCGCGGCCGGACAGATCGGCTACAGCGTCGTATTTCGCATCGCCTCCGGGCAGCTGCTGGGCCCGGATCGGCCGGTGGATCTGCGGCTGCTGGAGATCCCGCAGGCGATGGGGGCGCTGGAGGGGGTGGCGATGGAGCTGGTCGACTGCGCGTTCCCATTGCTCGCGGGCATCGACCTGCACGACCGCCCGGCGGACGCGTTCGACGGGACGAACGTCGCGCTGCTGGTGGGCTCGCGTCCGCGCACGAAGGGCATGGAGCGCGCGGAGCTGCTGAGCGCCAACGGTGAGATCTTCACCGTCCAGGGCAAGGCGCTCAACGCGGTGGCGGCGCCCGACGTGAAGGTGCTGGTGGTGGGCAACCCCGCCAACACCAACTGCCTGATCGCGATGAGCAACGCGCCGGACATCCCGCGCGAGCGGTTTACGTCAATGATGCGACTCGATCACAACCGTGCGATCGCCCAGCTCGCGACCAAGCTCGCGGTCCCGGTGAGCGAGGTGTCGCAGATGGGCGTGTGGGGCAACCACTCGCCGACGATGTACCCCGACCTGTTCCATGCCGAGGTGCGTGGCGAACAGGCGGCGCGGGCGGTCGACGACCAGGCGTGGATCGAGGGCGAGTTCCTGCCCAACGTGGGCAAACGCGGCGCCGCGATCATCGAGGCGCGCGGCGCCTCCTCGGCGGCCTCTGCGGCCAACGCCGCGATCGACCACGTGCGCGATTGGGTCAGCGGCAGCGACGGCGGCTGGGTCTCGATGGGAATCCCCTCCGACGGCTCCTATCGGATCCCCGAGGGCCTGATCTGCGGCTTCCCCTGCACCTGCTCTGAGGGTGAGTGGTCGATCGTCGGCGGCCTCGACCTTGACGACTTCTCCCGCACCCGGATCGACGCGAGCGTCAAGGAGCTGCAGGAAGAGCGCGAGGCTGTGCAGGGTCTCGGCCTGATCTGACTAGTGAGCCGGTCTCGTACCAAATTCACGAGACCGGCTCCTCCAGATTCCCAAATCCCCTCCTCTAGCGAGGGATCGTCGTTCCCGGCCAGGACGCAGTGAGCGAAGTGTGCATAAGGCACACGAGCGAGCGAGGACGCCGCCAGGGGCGACGAGACCCGCTAGGAGGCGTGCCAACCTCTTCCTTGCTTCTTAACCTTGCCTTCCTGCTCCAACGAGGGCAGCACGCGGTACAGATAGTTCTGCTTGATCCCCATCTTGGCGGCCAGCTCGGGGATCGTGATGCCGGGCTGGCCCGATACGAATGAGAGGGCCTGCGCGGAGCGTGTGCCACTGCCTTTGCGACGGCCGGCTTTGCGCCTTGGTCCACCGCGTTTGGCGGGGGCGGCGGTTGTCGTGGCAGCCGGAGCGGCGGCGGCTTTGCGGGCTTTGGTTTTCGAACCGCGGGGACGGCCCGGTCCACGACGCGCGGGCGCAGCAGCGGTGGCTGTAGCGGTGGCGGTGGGCGCGGCCCTGCGGGCGGGCGCTCCGCCGACGCCGTCCAGCGCGGCGGCGGCGGCCTCCAGGCGGTGGTACTCGTCGATCAGAGGTTTGAGCTCGTTCAGTCGATCGGTGATCTCTCGGCGCTTCTCGTCAAGGAAGTCGGTCACGTTCAGTCCTGTTCACTCGGGTGAATGCGATTCGCATCACATCTATTGGAAGTCACCTTACAACAGCGACAGGTCGTGTACATTCTCGCAAGATCGTTGTCACCCGCGGGGGGCGCTCTCCAGCAGTGCGCAGAGGCGCTGGAGTGTGCGTTTAGCCTCGCGTTCGGGCATCCCGCCGACGAGCGCGCGGCCGGCGACTGCGCCGATGGGGCCGAGCGGGGGACGGAACTCGTTGCGATAGTCAAAGCGCGTGCCGTCGCGCTCGGGGCGCAGGAGGTATTCGGTGCGGGCGCGCGCACGGGCCGGTCCACGCCCCTCCCAGGTGGCGTGCTCGCAGGGCCGGCATTCGACGAGTCGCCAGCGGACGTCGAGGCTGACCCCGCGCAGGTGGATTCGCTGGTCCATCCGATACCCGACTCGCACCGGCCCCTCGTCGGCGTGTCGGAGGCTGCGGTGAATCGTTACCCACTCTCCCAGTAGATGGGGGTCCATGACCGTCTTCCACACCTCCCCGGGTGGAGCGGCGATGTGAGTAGATACGGTGACTGTGCTCATTTGGTACTGCTCAGCGAGCGGCCAGCGGCTCGACGGTCTCCCACTCGCGCAGCGCGGACTCGACGGCGGCGTCGAAGGAGTGCAACTGCACTCCGAGCAGTGCGGCGGCGTGGTGGTCGGTGGCGAGCAGGTCGCACTGGAGGCCTTCCATCAGCGCGACGGTCAACGCGGGGTCCTCCCCGGCGGCGGCGGCGGCGAGGCGCGCGGTAAGCGGCGTCATCGCGGCCCGGAGTCCGAGCTGGGGCCGGTGGACGAGCATCAGCTCGGCGATGCGGCGCAGGATCTCCTCGTAGGTGAGCGCCTCGGGTCCCCCGATGTCCAGCGATTGGCCGGCGGCGTCGGCGACGGTGGCGGCGGCGAGCAGCATCTCGGTGACGTCGCGGATGTCGATCGGCTGGGTGCGAAACCGGCGCCACGGGGGCAGGGTGAGGACGGGCAGGCGCTCGATCAGCCGCACAAGCAGGCGGAACGAGCGCGAGCGGGCGCCGATCACGATCGAGGCGCGCAGCGCGACGGAGTCGGGGATCGCGGCGAGCAGGATCTCCTGGACCTCGGCGCGGCTCGCGAGGTGGGGAGAGGCGGGCGACCCGTGCGGCAGCGGCCCGCCGAGGTAGACGATGCGCCGGACCCCGGCTCGGCGGGCGTGGTCGGCGAACGTGTGGGCGGCGAAGCGCTCGCGCTCCCAGACGCCGTCCTCCCGAGGGGCGCGGGCAGAGGGGCGCGGAGCGCTGCCCGCGGCGCGGCCGTGGGGTGGGGGGCTCTCCATCAGGTGAATCAGGTAGTAGGCGACGTCGACTCCGTCGAGCGCGCGCCCCAGTCCGTCCCCGGTGAGGACGTCGCCGCGAACGGCCTCGATCGTGGCGGACCGATCGCGGTGGCGCGGGTCGGGCGCGGCGGTCGCGTCGCGGTCGTCGTCGTCGGCGCGGCGCGGGCGCTCGGCGAGGGCGTCGCGGACGCGCGCGGGGTCGCGGCTCAGCGCGCGGACGTGGTGGCCCTCGGCGAGCAGTCTCGGAGCGAGCGTGGAGCCGACGAAGCCGCTGGCTCCGGTGACGAGGATGCGCATGTGTGAGCAATGATGACGCGCGTGTCAGCTGAGGGCGCGAACGTGTCAGCGGAGGGCCGAGGGGGTCCGGTGGTCTCGCGGGAGCCCCCGTCGAGGTGCGACGTCGCGGTGGTGGGCGCGGGGATCGTGGGTCTGGCGGTGGCGCGGGAGCTGGTTGGGCGCGATCGGCGCCTGTCGGTGTGCGTGCTGGAGCGCGAGGCGGAGCTGGCGGGTCATCAGACGGCCAACAACTCGGGGGTGATCCATGCGGGTGTCTACTACGCGCCGGGGTCGCTGAAGGCGCGCCTGTGCGTGGAGGGGGCGCGGGAGCTGTACGAGTACTGCGCCGAGCGCGGGGTCCCGTGCGAACGCTGCGGGAAGCTGATCGTGGCGAGGGACCGCTCGGAGCTGGGGCGTCTGGACGAGCTGGAGCGGCGGGGCCGGGCGAACGGGGTGCGGGGCGTGCGGCGGCTGGACGCGGGGGGCATCCGCGAGCTGGAGCCCCACGCGCGGGCGTGGCGGGCCTGTTCTCGCCGGCGACGGGGGTGGTGGATTTCGCGGCGGTGGCGCGGGCGTACGCGGGCGATGTGCTGGCGGCGGGCGCGGCGGTGGCGACGGGCTGCGGGGTGCGCGCGGTGCGGGTGGGGGCGCGCTCGCTGCGCCTGGAGCACGCGCGGGGCACGCTGGAGACGGGGCGCGCGATCTTCTGTGCGGGCGCGTGGGCGGATCGGCTGGCGGTGGCGGCGGGGGCGGCGGCGGACCCGCGGATCGTACCGTTCCGCGGGGCCTATCTGCGGCTGGCGCCCGCGCGTCGCGACCTGGTGCGCTCGCTGATCTACCCGGTCGGAGATCCGCGACTGCCGTTCCTGGGGGTCCATCTGACGCGGCGGATCGACGGCGAGGTGCTGATCGGGCCGACGGCGCTGCCGGCGCTGGCGCGCGCGCCGCGCGGCCGCGGCGGCGGGCGGGGCGCCGACGCGCTGGACGTGCTGGGTTGGCCGGGGACGTGGCGGATGCTGGGGCGTTGGTGGCGGACGGGGGCGACCGAGCTGCACCATGCGGCACGGCCGTCGGCGCTGGTGGGGGCGGCGGCGCGCTATGTCCCGGAGCTGCGTGCGGACGATGCGCGGCCGGGCTTTGCGGGGGTCCGCGCCCAGGCGGTGGCGCGTGACGGGCGCCTGGTGGACGACTTCGCGTTCTCGGCGACGGAGCGGGCGCTGCACGTGCGCAACGCGCCCTCGCCGGCGGCGACGTCGTCGATGGCGATCGCGCGCTACGTGGTCGATCTTTTTTTCTCTGCGATTTGCGGAGAGACGGCTTGAGAGTGCGACCGCGGGGTGCTTTGATCTTCTCTCGCCGTCGGTCGGACCCGGGCGGGACTCGGGGAGGAGATGTCGGTCGGCTCCGGGAGTCCCCGGAGAGATGAGAGACAGGAGGGAGCGAGCTGGTGCCGAGCAAGCAGGGTGGGCGGGGCCCGATCAAAAAGGTGACGTGCGAGGAATGCTATTTCCGCTGCAACCTGCTCTGTGCGTTGGACCTGCCGGAGCCCTGTGCGACGTTCCGCCCCAATGCGGCGCGCCTGCAACCTCCGCAGCAGCTGCGCTTCGTGTTCCGCCAGGAGCGCCGGGCGCGCGCGACGTGGGCGTTCCCGACGGCCCAGGAGCAGGCGGCGCTGCACGCGTAGCGATTCGCACGCGATCCCACGCCGAGAGACGGCGGCCCTGGATGCGGAGGGTGAGGCTTGCGCGGGAGGGGTATATTTGGGTGCCCCAGGCAAAGCTCCAGTAGAGGCGGTGGTCGGCAATGGCGGCGAAGGATGGAATCGGCAAGGCTTCGGCAGGCGGCGCGTGCGGCGCGGCGCAACCAGTACGTAAAGCGGATCCTCGAGGATGAGGAGCTGCGCGGCAACCTGATCGCGGCGTATACGTCGGCGCGCAATGCGTACGGGCGGATCGACGCCAACGGCAAGTCGGCGACGACGGCGCTGTTCGAGGATCGCAAGCTCCAGCGCGAGCTCGCCGAGGCGGCGGTGGCGCTGCGGGGGGCGTCGCTGGCGTTCAAAGAGCCCCCCAAGCGCAAGCGCCGGCGCGGCGGGTTGGGCCGTACGCTGGTGCTGGTTGTGGTGGCGGGGTCGCTGGCGCTGATCCTCAGCGAGGGCCTGCGCTCGAAGGTGCTCGACATGCTGTTCGGGGCTGAGGAGGAGTTCGACTACAGCTCGACGACGATGCCGGCGCAGGAGGCCCCGAGTTCGGTGGGCGCCTCGGCCTCTTGAGCGCGACGACGGAGCCCGCGACGACGGCGCCCGCGTGGACGGGGAGCAGGGCGCGGTCGCTGTCGGGCGAGAAGGCGCAGCGGATCGTGGAGGCGATGCGGCGCAGCGTGGCCCAGCACGGGACGGCGGGCTCGACGTTCGACCGGGTATCGCGCGAGGCGGGGGTGTCGCGGGGCCTGCTGCACTACTACTTCGGCACGAAGGAGCAGTTGGTGGTGGAGGCGGTGCGGCGCGACTGCCAGCTGCGCCTGGAGCTGCTGGAGAGCCAGCTCGCGGGGGCGCAGACGGCGGATGACTTCATCGGCCTGCTGGCGCGGCATCTGCAGGAGGTGGTCCGCCAGGACCCGGACTTCGTGACGTTGCTGTTCGAGCTGTTCACGTTGTCGCGGCGCCAGGCGGACATCGCGGTGGAGTACGCGAACCTGATGCGCGGGATGCGCGACCAGGTCGCGGGGATGCTGAGCGCGGCGGAGCAGGAGGGAGTGCTGCGACTGCATGCGGCGCCGGAGGCGGTCGCGGAGATCCTGTTCTCGCTCGGGGACGGTTTCGCACTGCGGATGCTGACCGAGCCGGACCGGGACTTCGACGCGACGATGCGCGCGGGGATCGTCTGCGCGCGCGCGCTGCTGGCCGATTAGAGCGATGCCGATCAGTCTCGATCTCCGTTTGAGCCACGCCGATCTCGCCTGAGCGATGCCGATCTATGAGTACAGACGTCCCGACGGGACCACCTTCGAGATCATGCAGTCGTTTGCCGACGATGCTCTGACCCACGACCCGGAGACCGGCGTGGCGGTGCAGCGGGTGCTGCACGCGCCGGCGGTGCACTTCAAGGGTCAAGGGCTTCTACAACACCGACTACGGGACCCGCAAGCGCCAGCGCGAGAACGCGGCGGCGGAGGGCTCGGGCGACGGGGCTCGGGATCTGCGTCGGACTCCTCGGACGGTGGCGGCGACGCGGGCTCGAAGTCGGGGGACTCGAGCCCGTCGTCAGGCGACAAGGGGGCGGCGGCCGGCGATAAGGGCTCGTCCTCTGGTGAGAAGGGCTCCTCCGGAGGGAAGGCGAAGGGCGGAAGTGGTTTGGGGGCATCCTCGGGCTCGAAGTCCAAGCCGGCGGCGACCAAAGGCTGAGTCCCCCGGCCGGGGACCGACACCAAGCCGGGGACCAGCCCCCCAAGCCGGGGACCAGCCCCCCAAGCCGGGGACCAGCCCCCCAAGCTGGGACCGACCCCAAGCCGAGGACCAGCCCAAGCCGAGGACCGACCCCAAGCCGAGCGCCGGCGGAGGGCTACCCGGCCATGAAGCGCGCGACGTCGGCGCGCTTGGCGGATTCGGTGACGGTGAGACCTTCTTCGCCGTCGGGCAGGGTGATCTGGCCGGTGGGCTGCGAGCAGGCGGGTGGGGGTGGAGCCGCCGATGGCGAGCGCGCCGAAGACGCCGAGCAGTTCGGGGCCGCTCATGTCGGAGATGATCGCGGGCGGGGCGTTCCAGGAGATCAGCGGGCAGGCGCAGGAAGCTGGAGGGCGAGAGCAGCTGGGCCTGCATGTCCTGAAGGAGGGCCTGCTGGTGTTCCTCGCGGTTGAGGTCGGTCTGGAGGGGAGCGCAGGCGTTCTCGCGGGTGCGGGCGAGGGCGAGGGCTTCGCGGCCGTCGAGGTGGTGGGTGCCGGCGGGGAGGCGCAGGGTGAAGCCGCCGTCGGCGGAGCCGCCGTCGAGGTAGGAGACGACGCAGCCGCCGGTGTAGTTGACGCCGCCCATGGCGTCGATCAGCTGGGGGAAGTTTTCGAAGTTGACCTCGACAGGTGGTTGATGGGGATGCCGAGGAAGTGCTTGATGACCGAGATCGACAGCGCGGGCCCGCCGAAGGCGTAGGCGGCGTTGATCTTCTGCAGCCCGTGGCCGGGGATTTCGATGACGGTGTCGCGCGGGATCGACAGGCGGGCGGCGTGGCCGGCGCCGGTGCGGATCAGCATGATCGAGTCCGAGCGGCTGGGGCCGTTGGGGTCGGCGCCGGGTTCGCTGGCTGTCCTGCTGGCGTTTGTCGGAGCCGAGCACGAGGATGTTGTTGGCCGATGTGAGCGGAAAGCCGGCGGGTTCGAGCTCGGCGGCGACGTTGGCGGGGGGTGCGGTGCGCATGAGGTGCGAGCTGACGAGGAACAGCACGAGCGAGAACGCCAGCCAGCCGGCGACCAGCGCGAGCAGGCCGAGCGCGAGGCGCTTGGGCGTGATCCGCCGCCAGCGGCGAGGGCCCGGCGGCGGCCTTCGGGGCGCCGAGCCGGCTGCGAGCCGAGCAGCGACCCCTCGAGCGAGTGCCCGCCGTCGTCCTGCCGGCGTGGCGCGGCAGGACGCTGCGCCCGGCGCGGTAGCGGGTGTACTGCGGGCGTTTCGCCCGGACGTCGCTCGGCGCGCGCGGCCGGCGCCGCGACGGGGCGCGCGCGGTGCGGGCGGTCGGCGGGGTCGGCGCGCGGTGGCGCCCTCTGAACCTTGGTCGGGGGCCATGGGCGCTCTCTATATTGGCCGAATGTCGGGCGGCGCGAGTCGGCGGACCGCTTGGGAGGGGCGCGTGGCAGGCGGGCGGCGCCTGCTGGTGTGCGCGACGCCGATCGGCAACCTCGAGGACGTGACGCTGCGGGTGCTGGCGGCGCTGGCGGCGGCGGATGTGGTGGCGTGCGAGGACACGCGGCACACGCGGGTGCTGCTGCGCCGCCACGGGATCGCGGCGCGGGAGCTGGTGAGCTGCCACGAGCACAACGAGCGCGAGCGGGCGGGCGAGCTGGTGGCGCGGATGCGGGCGGGGGCGACGGTGGCGCTGGTGTCAGACGCGGGGACGCCGCTGATCTCAGACCCAGGCTTACGCGCTGGTGCGCGGCGAGGTGGCGGCGGGCGTGGCGGTGGAGGTCGCTGCCGGGCCCGAGCGCGGCGGTGGCGGCGCTGGTGGCCGTCGGGCTGCGCGGCGGACCGCTGGCGCTTCGGGGGCTTCCTGCCGCGCCGGCGGGCGGAGCTGGAGCGGGTGCTGCTGGGCAACCCGGAGACGCTGGTGGCGTTCGAGTCGCCGCGACGGCTGGCGAAGACGCTGGCGGCGCTGGCCGAGCGCGACCCGCGGCGGCGGGTGGCGGTGTGCCGGGAGCTGACGAAGCTGCACGAGGAGGTGCGCCGCGGTGGCGGCGGCGGAGCTGGCGGCGCACTACGAGAGGCACCCGCCGCGCGGGGAGGTGGTGGTCGTCGTGGAAGGGCGGCCCCGCGCCGGGGGCGACGGCGTGGATGCGGTTGGTGGCGCTACGGGAGCTGGTGGACGCGGGCGCGCACGCGCGGCGGCCGCGGGCGTGGTGGCACGGCTGACGGGGACCGGCGCGAACGAGCTGTACCGGGGGCTTCTGGAGGACTGGACAGAAGGCGAGGGCGCAGCTCGGTAGGGCGACAGACGGTGAGGGCGCAGCTCGATAGGGCGACAGAGGGTGAGGACGCAGCTCGGTCGGGCTACACACGCATGGAGGCGGGCCGATGGCCGGCGATCGGAGATCCCAAACGCCAGTGCCGGGCGGTATGTGAGCAATGCATTGAAAACTCAAGCAGTGTATAGCGATGGTTATACGAGGTCCGAAAAAGACATATACACCTCCACGCTCCCCGGCGAAGCCCCACACGTTCGTCGGCGAGCCTGACCTTGCGGTGCAAGGCCGAGGCGCGCTGAGAGGGCGCGAGCCGGGACCGGGCGAAGCGAGTCAGTAGCCTGGGGCCGGCATGTCCTTCTATGTGACGACCCCGATCTACTACGTCAACGCGGCCCCGCACCTGGGCCACGCGTACACGACGATCGGGGCGGACATCCTGGCGCGGCACATGCGCCAGCGCGGCGAGGAGGTGTTCTTCCTGACGGGGACCGACGAGCACGGCGAGCCGGTGGCGCTGGCGGCCGAGCGCGAGGGGGTGACGCCGCAGGAGCTGGCGGACCGCAACGCGGGGCGCTTCCAGGCGATGATGCCGGCGCTGGGGGCGTCCAACGACTTCTTCATCCGGACCTCGGACCCGCAGCACGTGGAAAGGGTGCAGGAGATCCTGACGCGGGTGAAGGACAACGGGCACGTGTACAAAGGCCTGTACGAGGGCTGGTACTGCCCGCGTTGCGCGGACTTCAAGTCCGAGAGCGAGATCGGCCCGGGTAGCACGTGTCCGATCCACGAGATCGCGCTGGTGCGCGAGCGCGAGGAGAACTACTTCTTCGCGCTCTCGCAGCTTCCAGGAGCCGCTGGAACGGCTGTACTCGGAGGACCCCGACCGCCCGGACTTCGTGCTGCCCGCGCACCACTTCAACGAGGCGCGCGCGTTCATCGCGCAGGGCCTGCAGGACGTGTCGCTGACGCGGGCGAAGCTCACGTGGGGGGTGCCGGTGCCGTGGGACGCGGGGCACGTCTTCTACGTGTGGTTCGACGCGCTGCTGAACTATGTAACGGCGCTCTCCTACGCGCGCCCGGGGGAGGATCTGACAGAGACGTTCTGGCCGGCGTCGTTTCACATCATCGGCAAGGACATCCTGAAGTTCCACACGGTCTTCTGGCCGGCGCTGCTGATGGCGGCGGGCCTGGAGCTGCCGCGCGCACGTGTTCGTGCACGGCTTTCTGCTGATGGACGATAAGAAGATGAGCAAGTCGCTGGGCAACGTGCTGGACCCGTTCGCGATCATCGAGCGCTACGGGTCGGACGCGCTGCGCTACTACTGCTTTCGCGAGGTCTCGTTCGGGCGCGACGGCTCGGTCTCGGCGGCGGGCTTCGAGGCGCGCTATGAGACGGAGCTGGCCAACGAGTACGGCAACCTGGCGAGCCGCACGATCGCGATGGTGCACCGCTACCGCGACGGGACGGTACCGGCGGCGGCGCTCGACGGGGAGCTGGCGGAGGACTTCGAGGGCCTCCCGGAGGAGGTCTGCGCGCTGCTGGACCGCGCGGAGATCACGCAGGCGCTGGATGACGATCTGGCGGCGGGTGCGGCGCCTGAACCGCTACGTCGAGGAGCGGGCGCCGTGGACGCTGGCAAAGGACGAGCGGCGGGCGGGCGAGCTGGATGGAGTGCTCGCTTCGCTCGCCGAGGGTTTGCGCGTGGTGAGCGTGTTGGCTGCATCCGTACCTGCCGACAAGCACGACCAGGCTGCTGGACGCGCTCGGACGCCGACGGCCGGACGATGGACGAGGCCGCGCTTCGGGGCCCGTGGCGATCGGCCGGCGGCGCACCGGATCGAGCGGTTGGAGCCGCTGTTTCCCAAGCTCCAGCCGGCGGGCGAGGCGCGGGCGGGGTCGTGATCGACTGCCACACGCACCTCGACTCGTGCGAGCCGCCCGAACGCGGAGCTCGTGGCGGCGGCGGACGCGGGCGGGGGTGACGCGCATTTTGACGGTCGGCATGGACGGCGCGTCGTGTCGCAGCGCGCTGGCGGCGGCGGAGGCGTTCGCGCAGGTGTACGCGGCGATCGGCCGCCACCCGAACAACGCGGACGGCTTCGACGACGCCGACCTGGCGGAGCTGCGGGCGCTGGCCAGCGCACGAGCGCTGCGTGGCGATCGGCGAGACGGGGCTGGACTTCTACCGTGACTACGCCCCGCGCGCCGATCAGGCGCGGGCGTTCTCGGCTCAGATCGCGCTCGCGCGCGAGCTGGGCAAGCCGCTGGTGATCCACAGCCGCGCCGCTGAAGTGCAGACGCTGGCGCAGCTCGAGGCGGAGGCGGAGGGGGTGAGCGTGGTGATGCACTGCTTCTCGATGCCCGACCACCTGGACGAGTGCCTAGCGCGGGGCTACGCGATCTCGTTCGCGGGCAACGTGACGTACACGAACGCCACCGAGCTGGCGCAGGCGGCGCGGCGGGTGCCGGACGAGCGGCTGCTGATCGAGACCGACGCCCCCTATCTGACGCCGCAGCCGATGCGCGGCAAGCCCAACGAGCCGGCCTTCGTGGCGCACACGGCGGCGTTTCTGGCGCAGCTGCGCGGGGTCCCGGTGCAGGCGCTGGGGGACACGGTGGGGCGGACGGCGGCGCGCGTCTTCGGATGGTGAGGGCCCGCGAATCAATATCTGGCCCAATCCCGCCATCGATTGATTCGCGGGCCCTGAGCGTGGTCGCCAGCTCCCCCGCGGACCGTGGAGGGTCTGGGGAGCCGGCGCAGCCGACGCTGCGCCGGATGCGCCGCTTCGGGGTGCGCCCGGACCGCGAGCTGGGGCAGAACTTCCTGGTCGACTCGAACATCCTCGGGGTGATCGGGCGTCTGGCGGAGCTCGACGACGCGCGACGTGGCGCTTGAGATCGGCGGGGGGCTGGGGGTCCTCTCGGAGTACCTGGCGGAGCGCGTGGCACATGTGCACGTGGTCGAGATCGACGAGCGCCTGCGCGACCCGCTGGAGGACGCGGTGGGCGGCTTTGCGAACGTGACGGTGCACTGGGCGGACGCGCTGGCGGTCGACCTGGCGGCGCTGCGCCCGCGCCCGACGAAGGTCGTGGCGAACCTCCCCTATGGGGTCGCGGCGGGGGCGCTGCTGCGGACGGTCGAGGAGCTTGAGACGGTGAGGCGCTGGGTGGCGATGGTGCAGCGCGAGGTCGGCGAGCGGCTCGCGGCGGCGCCGGGGAGCCGCGTGCTACGGCGCGCCGTCGGTGCTGGCGCAGCTGGCCTGCGAGGTCCGTGTCGCGCGGGCGGTCCCGCGGACGGTCTTTCACCCGGTGCCGAACGTGGACTCGGTGCTGGTGGAGATGGTCCGCACGGCGCCGGCGGCGGCGCCGGCGCTGCGCGCCCTGGTGGGCGCGGCCTTCGGGCACCGCCGCAAGACGGTCGCGCGCTCGATCGCGCTGGCTGGCGAAGCCGGGGATCGCGAGCGGGTGCTGAGAGCGTTGGAGCTGGTCGGCCTCCCGCGCGACGTCCGCGCGGAGCGCCTCTCACCGGACGACTTCCGCAAGCTGGTGGACGCGCTCGCCGCCGGGACATGACCTCACCTGCGCGCAAACCTTCCCCGGTATGACCTCCCTGGGGCCATGACCTCCCCTGGGACATGACCGGCCGATCGGCAGAGCCGCGCGGCGCCCCTCTGCGGGCGCGGGCCCCGGCGAAGATCAACCTCGGCCTGTTCGTGGGGCCGGTCCGCGCGGACGGCCGGCACGAGCTGGTGACGGTGATGCAGTCGATTTCGCTGGCCGACGAGCTGACGCTGCGCGAGGCCTGGAGCGCGGGCGACGGCGGAGATGAAGGCGTGGGCAGGGACGAGGGCGTCGGCGGGGGCGACGGCGGGGGCGGCCCGGATCGGGTGGTGTGCCCGGGAGTGCCGGCGAGCCAGAACCTCGCGGCGGCGGCGCTGGCGGCGTTTCGGGCGGCGACCGGCTGGGAGGCCCCGCCGCTGGAGCTTGCGATCGACAAGCGGGTCCCGGTGGCGGCGGGCCTTGGCGGCGGCTCGGGGGACGCGGCGGCGGCGCTGCGCCTGGCGGCGCGGGCGTCGGGGTTGGGCGACGGCGCGCTGCTGGCGGGGCTGGCGCGGGGGCTGGGCGCCGACGTGCCGGCCCAGGTGCGCCCGGGCCGGTGGCTGGCGGGCGGGGCTGGGGAGCTGCTGTCAGAGCTGCCCGCGCCGCGGCCCCCGTTCGGGGTGCTGGTGCTCCCGATCGCGCGGGCGCTGTCGACGGCGGAGGTGTACGCGCAGGCCGACCGCATCGGCTGCGCGCGCGGCCGATGTGAGCTGTCAGACCTGCACCGTGAGCTGGCGCGGGCGCTCGCGGGCGGCGCGGCGTTGCCGCCCCAGCGGCTGCTGGGCAACGATCTGCAACGGGCGGCGCTATCGCTGTGCCCGGAGATCGAGCCGGCGCTCGCGCGGGCGCGGGCGGCGGGCGCGGAGGTGGCGCTGGTGAGCGGATCGGGGCCGACGGTGCTGGGGCTGTTCGCGGGACCCGACGGTCCGCGGCGGGCGCGGGAGGCGGCGCACGAGCTGGCGGGCGAGCGGGCGACCTCCTCCGATCGGTGGGCCCCGGTAGCGGCGGAGCCGGTCGGAGAGGACTTCGCGGCGGTGGCGTAACCGCAGCCGCTGACGGACCGACCGATGGGTTGCGCTGGGCGGGGACCTCCCCATGCGTCACAATCCTCCTCGGCACCGATGAGCAGGACGACAATCACCGATCTCGTGGCCGTGGGGGCGGCCGTGGTCAGCCTGGCGCTGTACGCGGGCCTGATCCTGGCGCCGGCGTGGTCGGCGTACTCGCGCCTGTGGGAGCGCGTGGCGGCGACGGTGCTGTCGCTGTACGTGTTCGGCGTGCTGGTCGGCATCGGGGTCGTCGCTGGGCTCGCCGTCGTCTACTACTGGGTGTGAGGGCCTATCCCGGTAGGTATGCACGCCCGGATGCGACCGATGGCCTTCGCGAGGCTGTGTCCTCGGGCTCGACTTGGGCCCACCAAGCCTTCGCCCTTGCGTCCGTGCCTCGCTCGACCCTCGGCCACCCCAGCCGCACATCCCTACCGGGATAGGCCCTGAGGTCTGACGCGGTGCCCGAACTGGCGGCCCTGGAAGCGGTCACAGAGGCGGTCGAGTCCGGCGCGGGCCTGCCCGAGGTGGTGCGGGCGGCGGCGAAGGCGCTCGACGCGAGCCTGGCGGTGATCGACGCGTGGGGGGCGACGCTGGCGGTGGCGGCGCGCTCGCCGGCGGAGGAGCGCTCGCTGGTGACGCAGGCGGAGGGGGTGGTGAGCATCCCGCTGCGGGTCGCCGACGGGGTGGTGGGGTCGCTGCACCTGCGGGCCCGCGCGGAGAGCTCGAAGATCAGCGAGGGCACGTCGATGCGGCGCCTGGTGGTGACGATGATCGCATCGGAGGTCGAACGGGTGCGAGCGCCGGACCGGGTGGCGGAAACGGCGGCGGCGGACTTCCTGCGCGCGGTCCTTGCTCGCGAGCTGAGCGAGCGCGGGGAGCTGCTGGCGGGCGCGCGCGAGCTGTCCGTCGAGCTGGGGGACGGGGCGAGCGTGATCGTGGCGCGGGCCCGTCCGCAGGCGCCGACCGAAGAGGGCTGGCGGGCGCGGGTGCGGGCGGTCGCCGAGCGCGGGGCGCGGGCGGCGGCGAGCCGCTCGATCGCGGCGCTGTCGGAGCGCGAGGGGGGGGCAAACAGCCAGGCGCAGGCCGCGGGGGTGGGGGCGGAGGTCGTGCTGCTGGTGCCGGGCGGCGAGGAGGCGGTGGCGGCGCGCGCGGCGGACGCGGTGCTGCGGGAGATGGAGTCGGGCCTGGCGGGTTACACGTTCGCGGTGGGGCGCAGCCGGATCGCCGACGATCCAGTGGACCTGCCGCGCGCGGCGAGCGAGGCGCTGCTGGCGGCCAACGTGGCCGAGGGCGGCGACCAGGAGGGGCCGCTGGCGTTCGAGCAGACGGGGGCCTACCGGTTGCTGCTGTCGACGATGAGCGAGAACCCGCGCGAGCTGCAGCGCTTTTACTCGGAGACCGTGGAGCCGCTGGTGATGTATGACGAGCAGTACGAGACCGACCTGGTGCGGACGCTGGAGACCTTCCTGGACGCGGACGGCAACGTGGCGGGGACGGCGCAGCGACTGTTTACGCACCGCCACACGATCTACTACCGCCTGGAGCGGGTGCGCGAGCTGTCGGGTCTGGACGTGGGCTCCAGCGACGGCCGCGAGAAGCTCAGCCTCGGGCTGAAGGCGATGCGGGTGCTGGGCATCGCCTCCGCGGCGGGCCCGGCGTCGGAGGTGGGCGCGGGCGCGGGCCGGGTGCCGCGCGGGTCGCGGCGCTCGTAACGACCGCCCACCAATGCACCGCCGCATCAGCGATCGGCGATGACCTCGACCAGATCGGCGAGCGCACAGACCGACTCGGCCGGACCCCAACCAGATCGGCCTCATGCCAGGCGGATGGGCGGCCGATGAAGTGGCTACGATGGGAGTAGTGCTGCGCCACCCGCCGGTGAAAGGATTTCCACAACCACCGTCGCCGGTACGCTGGCGCGCGTGAGGCAATCTCAACCCCTGGGGGGTCGTCCAATGGCAGGACATCAGGTTTTGGTCCTGAGAATCGGGGTTCGAGTCCCTGCCCCCCAATCCACGCAAGCTCAATCCCCTCCGCCCGCGCTCCGCGCGGGGCGGTGTCTCCGGGAGGGGAGAGTTTGAATCCCTGTCCCCACGCGACGCTAGCTCAATCCCTCCACCCCGCGCTCCGCGTGGGGCGTGTCCCGGGAGGAACGAACTGGAGTCCCGTCCCCAATGTCTAGTGTGTGATCGATGACCGCGCCGACGGTGGTTGTCCTGGCGGCGGGCCGGGGTACGCGGATGCGCTCGGAGACGCCGAAGGTGCTGCACGACCTGTGCGGCAGGCCGATGGGTCTGTGGCCGGTGATGGCAGCGCTGCGGGCGGGGGCGGGGAGGGTGGTGGTGGTGGACTCGCCGGCGCAGCCGCTGCGGGAGGTGCTGCCGGAGGGAGTGGAGCTGGTGGTGCAGCCGCGGTCCAACGGGACGGGCGGGGCGGTGGCGGCGGCGGTGGTGTCGCTGGCGGCTGACACGCCGGTGGTGGTGCTCAGCGGCGACGTGCCGCTGGTAAGCGCGGAGGTGATCGAGGAGCTGGCGCGGGCGCACGCGCAGAGCGGGGCGGCGGCGACGATGGCGACGACGGTGCTGGAGGATCCGAGCGGCTACGGGCGCGTGGTGCGCGACGAGAACGGGGCGGTGGCGCGGGTGGTGGAGACCAAGCACGAGGGCGACGCGACGGCGCAGGAGCTTGAGATCCGCGAGGTCAACACCGGTTGTACGTGTTCGACGGCGGTGCGCTGTTGGAGGCGCTGCCGAGGCTGACGGCGGACAACGCGCAGGGCGAGCTGTACCTGCCGCAGGTGCTCGACGTGCTGCGCGCCGACGGGGCGGTGGTGGCGGCGCATACGGTGGACGACCCGGGGCTGGTGCTGGGCGTCAACGACCGGGTGGGGCTGGCGGAGGTGACGGCGCTGGCGCGGCGGCGGATTCTCGAGGGCCACATGCGGGCGGGGGTGACGATCGTGGATCCGGGCAGCACGTGGATCGACGTGGACGTCCAGATCGGCGGCGACGCGCGGATCGAGCCGGGCACGATGCTGCGCGGGGCGACGGCGGTGGGAGCGGGCGCGACGGTGGGCCCGCAGACGACGGCGATCGACTCCCAGATCGGCGAGCGGGCGCGGGTGCGGGTGTCGTGGCTGGAGCAGGCGACGGTGCACGAGGGCGCGAACGTGGGCCCGTTCGCGTATCTGCGCCCCGGGGCGGTGCTGCGGGCTGGAGCGAAGGCGGGGACGTTCGTGGAGATCAAGAACTCCGACGTCGGGGCGGGAGCGAAGATCCCGCACCTCTCCTACATCGGCGACGCCGACGTCGGCGCGGGATCGAACCTCGGCGCGGCGACGATCACGGCGAACTACGACGGCCGCGCAAAGCACCGCACGAAGATCGGCGAGCGGGTGCGGACGAGCGTCGACACGACCCTCGTGGCGCCGGTGTCGCTCGGGGACGACTCCTACACGGGCGCGGGCTCGGTGATCACCGAGGACGTTCCCACCGGGCGCGCTGGGCATCGCGCGGGCGCGCCAGACGAACATCGAGGGGTACGCCGAGCGCGGTCACGGGACAGCGGCGTCGTCGACAGACGAGAACGGGTAGATCGAGCGGTGAGCCGATCCACTAGCCTTGAGGGCGTCATCCCGGAGGGGTGGCAGAGCGGTTGAATGCGGCGCCCTCGAAAGGCGTTGTGCGTCTATCGGCGTACCGAGAGTTCGAATCTCTCCCCCTCCGTTTCCGTTGTGACAGCCCGTTCTCAGGCCATCGCGACGGTCAGGGACTTCGGTGCATTCGCGCGCAAGACCGGTCGATCCCCGGAGCGGTGCGATCGTGGTGCGCTACAGCTCCCAGTAGCGCCCAAACTGGGCGGCGGCGCGCGCGGTGAACAGCGCCTCCGGGGCCGCCGCGTGGGCCTCTCCCTCGCCAGCGAGGGCGGCGAGGGTCGCCTGCGCGGACTCCGCGAGCGCAGTCGGGGAGTAGCCGCCCTCCAGCACCGCCCCCAGCGGGACGCCGAGTCGGGCGGCGAGGTCGCGAACGTGGCAGGCCATTTCGGCGAAGGACTCCGTCTGCAGGCGGCAGCCCGCGAGGGGATCGTCGAGGTGGGCGTCGAAGCCGGCGGAGATCAGGACGAGGTCCGGTTCGAACGCCGCGGCCACGGGCAGCGCGATGTGCTCCACCAGCGACAACCATAGTTCCCCCTCCGAACCCGCAGGGACGGGCAGGTTGAGCGTGTAGCCCTCACCCTCGCCGGAGCCCACGTCGTCGAGCGGTCCGGTGCCCGGGAAGATGCCGGTCTGATGGATGCTCGCAAACAGCACGTCGCCGCGGCGTCGGAACAGCTCGGCGGTGCCGTTGCCATGGTGGACGTCCCAGTCCAGCACGAACACCCGCCGGGCCCCCAGCTCCCGGATCGCCAGCTCGGTGGCGATGGCGACGTTGTTGAACAGGCAGAACCCCATCGCGCGGTCGCGTTCGGCGTGATGGCCGGCGGGCCGTCCCCCGCTGAACCCGACCGCCGCCTCTCCCCCAAGCAGCGCCGCGACCATCGCGCAGGAGCCCCCCGCGGCGTGCAGGGCGGCGCGGTAGGAAGCCTCCCCGACAAACGTGTCGGCGTCGATCGCCCCACCCCCGGCCAGGCACAGCTCGCGGATCGCGCGCACGTGCCCCGCGCTGTGGACCAGCTCCAGCTGGGCCTCGGAGGCCGGCGGGGCCAAGCGCCGCTCCCACCCCAGCCAGCCGACGTCCTCCAGGTGTCGCTCCAGCGCCTCCAGGCGCTCGGGGGTGTCGGGGTGCGTCGGCATGTGCGCCCGCGGGTCGTGCTCCAGGCAGGCCGGGTGGTGGAAATACAGACCCGTGGTCACACGCCGGAAACTATCGGTGCCCGGACGATCCGTGTCGGCTCGCGCCGACGGCTGGCCCTCAGGACCCCGAGGTGCGGCGCGAGCGGTGTTCCTGGTTCTGGCTGCGCTCGCCGCGGATCTGCACGCCGGTATAGACCAGGATCAGGTTGACGACGATCCCGATTCCCACGAAGGTCACGATCAGGCCGAAGTCCTTGCTGAAGGCGGCGCTGGCGGCAAGCAGCATGTCGGCAGCCTACCAGCGGCCCACGTCGCGGGTGTGGCCGACGCGTATCGCGCTCCTCAATCGCACGGTGCAGGTGCGTCCCGGCGGATAGACTGCTCGGCGACCGTCGACCATCGCAAGTGGCTGGAGAGGTGCCGGAGCGGTTGAACGGGCGCGACTGGAAATCGCGTAGCGGGGGTTGACCTCGTTCGAGGGTTCGAATCCCTCCCTCTCCGTTTGGCCTCGGCCCGCCGACGCCGCGCGACAGAGCGCGGCCTCACCGATACGGCTTGCTCAGCTCACCACTCGCCGAATGGCGGCCACGGCCATCGCCTTAGCCACGATGGTCGAGTCCGAGCATAGATCGCCCGACAAGAACGCGATGTCGCGGCCGCGGCGCGTGATTCGGCCGCGACCGATATCCAGCGCCCAGATGCGCCTTCTCGAAGGGCAGCTGAACTACCTCCAGGACGCTGCTGGCAGGATGGGTCGTATTGATTGGCGCAATGCCGTGACCGGCGTGCTGCTCGGCACCATCATCAATGCCGTGCTGCCTGGCAAGGTTGCCCGCGATGCCCTTCTGATGCTGCTTCGTTCGGTGGGGCACATGTTCGGGCATCCGATACCGGAGTTGTCTGCGGGCCTCTAGGCATCTGCGCATGCATTCGCTTTGGCACAAGCGAAGCACCGAGCGGATAGCTCCCTGATGGCTGGCGTACAATCCACGTGGACGAGCCTGTCAATTGGCGACATCCACCGCGATGTTACTGCGGCGGGTCAGGCCGACGAGCAGGTTGATGTCGTGTGGGTCGCCGGTGATGATGGTCACCGCGCATTTATGGCTCAATTCTTCGGCTATCGCCACGATCTGCGCATCGGTGGTCGAGATCTCTCGACGCGACTGACGTGATGCTTCGGCGCGAAGCACACCGGCGCGCACAGCGACGTCGACAGTGAGAGGAGCGTAAATATCGCCCTCGGCGCCGATCGCTTTGATCAGGCGGTCAACGAGCACGTCGGAGCGTCGATGGCCGGATCGCACCTCGGTGAGAACCGGGACTGGCACCAGAAGCGCTCCATCGAAGCGGAGCCTGAGCAGTTCGAGATACCCGGCGAGTAGGTCTCGGTCGGCCGCAAGGGCGCTGACGCCGCCACTGTCGAGCAGGAAGTCGCGCCTGGGACGGTTGGTCACTCGGGCCAGGCGTCGGCGCGGCGCTGCAGCTCGGGTAGGCGCTTGGCGGGATCGGCGCCTTCGGCTAAGAGCTCGTCGCGCAACCGCTCGAGGCGAGCACGCTGAGCATCGCGGAGCTTGGGATCATCTGCAGGATGCTGCTCGAAGTGGGATGCGGCGGCGGCCTCCATCGTGCCCATTGTAGCCACCATGGGGGAGCAGTCTATGACCGTGCCCGGAAGCGCTCGGCGTGGAGCTCCCTGATGCGCTGCCAGGCAGCATCGGGGTTCGATCTTCGTCCCTCCCTCTCCGCTCGGTAGAGCCAGATTCAACGCCCAAGGGTGCGCACGAGCTCGCGGGCGCGTCCCCGGAGATCGCCGATCAGTCTGCGCACCTCTTCGAGGCCGGCGCGCAGACCGGGGTCGCCGACCTCGATCGGCAGCATCGAATCCTGAAGCGTCGCGAGCGCGCCGTCCGCCCTGTCGACTGCCTCCATCGCGCTGTCGAGGAAGCCCTTTGCGCCCCTCGACGGACTCCCTGGAGTCGCCGGCTCGAACCTCCGGCTCGCCAGACGGTGGCGATCGGCGAACTCGGCGTACGTCCGCTGCGCTCTGCCGTAAGCCGTCTGCACGGGCCGAAAGAGCTCCCGCTCGAGCCTGTCGGCGTTGCGCTCGTCGAGCAGCTCGTACGCCTCTCCCAGGGACACGAGCGCCGACCCGATCTCCTCGGTCGCCTCGGCGACCTTGTCGAGCAGTTGCTGCCTCGCGTGTTCAGTGGTGTACGTCATCGCAGCCGGCAGCCCGGTCCTATACCGTCGTCTCGGTCGCGGCGCGGGACAGCGCATACGCGGTCTTGCCGTCGCGCTTGGTCTTCGTGACCGCCCTCCGCCCCGCCAAGCCCCTGAGACCGCCGCGGATCTCCGTGCCCGTCATGGCAGTGACGGTCACCAGCTCGCTCAGCGTGTGCGAACCATGTCCCAGAGCCGCAACGATCGCCTGCTGGACCGACGCGCTCGCGGGACGCTTCGGTTTATCGAAAGACGTCGTTGCGGTCCCAGCGTCCGGCGAGGACGTTGCCACCGCCTCCCCGCGAGCGGTCGGCTCGGGGATCTCGTCGGGAGTTGTCCCCCCGGCAAAGTCGCCGGGGGCGGCCGGCGGCATCGGGATGGTGGCAGCGAGCGCGTCGGGCGCCGGGGCGGCGACCGCCTCGGGGGCGACGAGGGCGTCGATGGCGACGCGCAGGCGCTCGTACTCGGACAGCAGCGGGCGCAGCTCTTCAAGCCGCGCCTCGATTTCGCTGCGTATGGTCGCCAGTAGGTCAGAGGCCATTCGAGTCCCTTCCCGATCAGATCGTGCCTGCGTTGCCGGCATTGTTGCAGCCACCGTTTGGCCCGATCGACAACCGCGTGGGCTCGATCGCGGGATCGAGCCCTATGCGACGGCGCGCAGGTGCCGGAAGGGGGCCCCGCGCAGCTCGCGGATGAGGGCGTCGACGACGCCCTCCTCGTCGTCGGAGCGACCGTCGGTGACGGCTCCGATCACGGCCCGCTTGCGCTCCAGCAGCGTCGCGATCGTCTCGTCGATCGTGTCCGCGGCGAGCAGGTACCAGGCGTTGACGGCGTCCTGCTGGCCGATGCGGTGGCAGCGGTCCTCGGCCTGGTCGTGCTTGGCGGGCGTCCAGTCGAGCTCCAGGAAGGCGACGTTGGAGGAGCGCGTCAGCGTAATGCCCTGGCCGGCGACCTCCAGCGAGCAGACGATCAGCTGGTTGGCGGCGCCATCGGGCGCCTGGAAGGCCTGCAGCGAGGCGTCACGGGCGGCGTGGCGATCTTCGCCGAGGATGTGCAGCGCCTCGGGGAAGCGCGCGAGCACGGCGCGTTGGATCTCGCGGTGACGGGCGAACACCACCAGCCGCTCGCCCGAGGAGCAGAAGTCGTGGATCCACGCCAACGCCGCGTGCTGCTTGCCACGGGCCGCAAGCAGCTTCAGCGCGTTGAGCCGCACGAGGCGCTCGGCGCGCAGCGCCGCGGCGACCCGCGCGTCGAGCTCGCGCAGGTCCAGCGGCTGGCTCTGCAGCCACGCGACGACGTCGCGCTCGGCCAGCCGGTACTCGGCCTCGTTGTCGAGCTCAACCGGGACCACCCCGCGGGTCTTGGCCGGCAGCTGCGGCAGCACGTCGGCCTTCAGGCGGCGCACAAAGCAGCGCGCGCGCAGGTGCCAGTGCAGGCGCAGGTTCGCGTCGGGGCCGCGAAAGCGCGTCGCGAACTGCGCGCCCGAGCCGAAGTCGCCGAGTCGCCCGAGGATCCGCAGTTGGGCGATCAGCTCCGGCGGGCGGTTCATCACGGGGGTCCCGGTGAGCGCCAGCACGAGGCCGTCGTGGGGCACCGCCCCCGCGAGCCGCGCGACGGCCTGGGTGCGCTTCGCGGCGGCGTTCTTGCAGTAGTGCGACTCGTCGATCACCAGCGCACGCGGCTCCAGGCGGCGCAGTTCGTCCAGGCGGGCCGCGACGATGTCGTAGTTGACGACGGTGATGTCGGCGGTCGGCGCCAGAATGCGCTCGCCGGTGCCGATACCGACCGCGCCGGTGCCGGAGCGCACGCCGGTGCCGGCGAGCATCCGGACGCTGCGCTGCGGCAGCCAGCGCTCCAGCTCGCGCAACCAGTTGAGCTTGAGGCTCGCGGGGCACACGACGACCGCCGGGTATGCGCCGTCGGCCTCGATCGCGGCGAGCGCCTCGATCGTCTTGCCGAGGCCCTGCTCGTCGGCCAGGAACGCGCGCCGCTGGGACAGCAGGTAGCTGACCCCGGCGCGCTGGAACGGTTTGAGCTCGCCGCCGAGGCCGCGGATGTGCAGCGGGGCGTCGGTGGCCGCCGACAGCGCGACCAGGCCGGCGTCGCGGGCGTGGTGCTCGCGGATCTCCTGCAGCACCCCCAGCGCGTCGGGGTCGACCCAGACGTCGTGCTCGGCCAGGAAACGGTCGAGCTCGGGGACGCAGAACGGGTCGGCGCGGATCGCGGGCAGTTGGGCGTGTTCGTGCCCGACGTTGCGCCGGGGTCTGTATGGCAGCGCGCCGGCGAGCGCGGCGAAGGCGTCCAGGCGGGTGGGGTCGTGGCCGGGGGCGAGCACGAACGTGGGGTCGTGGTGGATGCCCGACAGCTCGAGCACCGCGGGCGGCGCGGCCCGGCCGGCGCGCAACGCCGCGACGCAGCGCCTCGCGGCATGGCTGATCCAGCCCTCCAGCCGCCCGTCCATCAGCTCCCAGGAATCGAGCGTCAGCGGGACCGAGGCTCCGCCGGGCGCGCTGGCGCCCCGTTCGCGCAGCTCCTCCGGGAGGCGGGCGACGGGGCCGAGCAGCAGGAAGACCGGCTCGTCGGGCGATGCTGCGACCTCCACCGTGCCATACCAGGCGGCCGCCGGCTCCGGCCACTCTGCGGTGGGCTCGCGGTACGAGCTCCGCTCCACACGGCCGCCGCGCTCGCGGCGCGACAGCAGCAGGCGGCGGGCTTCGTCGCTGATGCGCAGACGCGCAGTCCGACCCCCCAGTCCCTCGACCAGCGCGACCGCGCGATCGTCGAGCGGAATCAACGCGCGGCCGATCGTCGGGAGGTTGCAGGCGTCGGGGTGCTCCAGCAGCGCGGCGACGAGCTCGGGGGCGGTGTCGGTGGCGAAGCTCAGCCACCGCTCTCCGTCGGGTCGGGCGACGTCCAGCACGCACTCGTCGCCGCGGCGCCTGCGGCGGCGACGCTCGATCGCGTGCGCCAGCGCGTCGCTGACCTGCGGCTCGCGCGGAAGATCCGCGAGCAGCCGCGCGAGCGCCTCAGCGCGCTCGGGATCCAGCGGGATGCGCCACGCGCGATCGATCGGGTCCCAGCGGCGCCCGGGGATCGCGCGCAGCAGCTGGCGCAGGCGCTCGTCGTAGGGAAAGCGCAGCACGGCCTCGCCTTCGGCGAGTGAGGCGCGCATGAGGTCGGGCACGACGACGACACGATACGCCGCCCAGTGGATGGCAGTCTCAGCGCGACGGGGGCGCACCGGCGAGGCCAAGGACGGCGCCGATCGCCCCCGCCGCCCAGCAGCGTGGGAATGACGCCGCGGAGGCCCCGCCGGTCAGTAGGACAGCTTGCCGGTCGTCTGCACGGTCACGGCGTAGGTGCGCCGGTTGATCGCGCCATACAGGCCGCCGCTTCCGTGGGCACGGGCGTAGCGGCCGGTGCCGTGGCTGACCAGCAGGGTGCCACCGAAGCTGGCGTAGCGCCCGGAGGTGTGCAGAGTGGCGCTCCCGTGACCGGTGATCGAGCCTCCGCTGCGGGGGTAGATCGTGTAGTAGGCCGTGACGGTCGCCCCGATGTTGAAACGCGCCTTGACGGTGCCCGGGAGCTGCCCGGTGGCAGAGCCTTCCTCGGCGATCAGCGAGCCGGATTCGCCGACCAGGTGCAGGTTTGCGGTGTCGGTTACGTTCACGACACCGGCGGTCCGCGCCTCGGGGGCGGCGCCGGCGATCGTCGGCTGGCGCGGGACGGAGACGAGCAGCGCCGCCGTCCCGAGCAGCGCGGCCCCGAGCTTGGACCCCAAGCCCTTGGAGAACCGTCGACCCTTCATCCCTCGATAATCAGACATGTGCGCTATTTGGCAAGCTCCCTACTGGAGAAACAGATTACCAGCGACGGAGGTCGCGATGGGAGTGTCTCCGAGACCGCCCCATGTAGCGCTTAGTCTACAGCGAGCCGATGGCTCGCGGGACGTCCGACAGATACCATGGACATCTCCGATGAGCCCGGAGATCCCGCCTGAGCCCACCATCCGGGACACTCTCGGCGAGGGCATCCCCACAGCGAGAGCGTCGCGCCATGAGCGGCGCTGACGTCGGCCTCGCGGTGTCGGTGTTTCTCGCCTGCGCGGTGGAGGCGGTGGAGGCGTTGACGATCGTGCTGGCGGTGGGGACGACTCGCAGCTGGTCCTCGGCGATGGGCGGGGTGGGCGCGGCGATCGTGGCGCTCGCCGTCGCGGTGGCGGCGCTCGGCCCGGCGCTGACGGAGCTGCCGATCGACGCGCTGCGTGTCGGCGTCGGCGGGCTGCTGGCGATCTTCGGCGTGCGGTGGCTGCGCAAGGCGGTCCTGCGTGCGGCGGGCCTGAAGGCGATGCACGACGAGCGCGCGATCTACGAAGCGCAGGCCGCGGAGGCTCGGGCCGCGGGCCGCCGGCACGCGGGTCTGGACGGCTATTCGTTCGTGATCGCCTGCAAAGGCGTGCTGCTTGAGGGGGTGGAGGTCGTGGTGATCGTGCTGACCCTCGGTGCGAGCCAGCACCGCGTCGGCCTGGCGGCGGCGGCGGCTGGGCTCGCGATCACGGTGGTCGCCGCGGCGGGACTCGCGGCGCGGGCCCCGTTGGCGCGGGTCCCGGAGAACACGATGAAGTTCGCGGTCGGCGTGATGCTGAGTTCCTTCGGATTGTTCTGGTGCGCCGAGGGTCTCGGGGCGAGCTGGCCCGGCGGCGACGCGGCGCTGCTGGCGATCGTCCCCACCGTGCTGGCGCTCGCGCTCGCGAGCGTCGCGATCCTGCGCCGGTCGGGTCAAGCGGCGGCGGTGGCCGCCAAGACCGACGGCGACTGAGCGCGCCTCAGAGCGACAGTTGCGAGGATCGGCCGACACGTGGGCAGTTGGGGGAGCCGGGTCTCCCATGTTTTTGGATGATCCCATAGTATGGTATTATCGCTCGGTCTGACGGTACGTATTCAGTCCAGCGGTCCCGGCCGGTGAGGCCCAGACTCGATAAACAAGAGGTGTTCAGATATGTCTAAGAGCGCCTAACAGAAGGTAGGGTTCGTGGTGGGGCTGTCGAAGTCCTGCGTCATGGCGAAACCTTTGCTTCCTGATGGGTTGTGGGCTCGTATCGAGCCGCTTTTGCCGGTGCGTGAGCCGCAGGTCACGGGGCGTCCGCGGGTGCCTGACCGAGCGGCGATGACAGGGATCATCTTTGTTTTGAAAACGGGGATACCGTGGGAGGATCTTCCCCAAGAGATGGGCTGTGGGTCAGGGATGACGTGTTGGCGGCGACTGCATGAATGGAACGAAGCCGGCGTCTGGAGCCGGCTGCACCAAGTGCTGTTGGACGAGCTTCACGACGCCGACCAGCTTGACTGGTCAAGGGCAGTCGTTGATAGCTCGCATGTGCGGGCCAAAGGGGGGGCGAGCAAACCGGCCCCTCGCCAGTCGACCGCGCTCGCCTTGGCAGCAAGCACCATCTGATCGTCGATGGCAAAGGCACGCCGCTCGCGTTCACACTCACTGGTGGGCACCGCCACGACATCACGCAGCTGACCGAGCTGGTTGATCGTGTCCCGCCGACCGGCCGTCACGGCAAGTTCCGGCCACGACGCCTGTATGCCGACCGGGCGTATGACTCCAAACACCACCGCCGAGAGCTGCGCGAGCGCGGAATCACGCCCAAGATCGCCAAACGGAACAGCCAACACGGATCCGGGCTGGGACGCGACCGATGGGTCGTAGAGCGCACCATCTCCTGGCTACACGCCCACCGCTACCTCGCGCGCCGACACGCCCGCCGCGCCGACATCCACGAAGCCATGCTCACCCTCGCCTGCGCACGCATATGCCTCAAACAACTCCAACACTTTTGTTAGGCGCTCTAAGGAGATCCGGATCATCTTTACCGCGCTGATGGCCTGCGCACTCATGGGGTTGCTTGTGAGCGAGGCATCCGCGGCGACTTTCGAATGGAAAGCAGGCAAAGAAAAAGAAACGCTGCTGGCGATCTATGGCTTCCCCCCCGAGACGGAAGAAAACGTCCTAAAAGAAAAAGCGATCGGAGGTGGTCTCGCTCGTAACTTTGGCTTTGGCACCAACATGCTGTTTCAGGCGGCTACCAAAGTTGTTGGCGAAAATATCTTTATGGTCGTGGAAGAAAAATTGGAAAAAGAATCAACAGAACTCAAAATAGAATCCTGCGACACATTTTTGGGCGGCACGTTGATGTCGAATAAGACAGGTGAAAATCAGCCGCTCGGCTTGGGGATCGAATTCGCCGATATTCAGTGCGACAAGCTCGGTAAAGTGTCGGCGCCGGCATATTCTGACACTCACGATCAAAAATGGATTGTCTCGATCTGTGCGCCAGGAGCTGAAAAATGCAAACTCGAACCTTTGCATACGGTAGGGGAACTCGAAAAAGACAATGTCGAGATAGAACATGTCGCGATCAACATCGGTGCGCCCAAAACCCCGCTCGTGATCCAGGGGACGGCATGGGGCAAATGGGAAAATGGTGTTGAAAAAACGCCGCCGTGCATCAAATTGCAAAAAAAGCCGGCTAATGCTACCGCAAGCCAGAATCTGATCGTGACCCAGTCAGAGTCGCCGGCAGTACCGGTAGGCACGGTGGCCACAAACCTCTCAGGCAAGCTCTGCTTGATCAGCGCCAACAACAACTGGTACAACCAAGCAGGCGAAAAATTCGAACCCGAAATCGTCATCGCAAACACGTAGCGAGCCGATCGTAAAGGACAGGGGTGGGGGCGACTGGTCTCCCCCACGTCTGTTCGAGGAACTGAGCGGAAGGGGTACAGGAGGAAGCGGCCGCTACACGCAAACCCAGCCACCGGCTCATGCGCTACCATGGTTCAATGGTACCGCCGGCAGTCGATGACGATGTAACCCGGCCGGCAAATTGTCCTTGCCGTCCACTTTGTGTCGATGATTTTGTTGAGAGCGTCAGTCGCAGCTTCCTGAGATTTGCCCCTGCCTTCCGACTCCGTGAACTTCTGCAGAAGTCGGGTGGCGAGCATCTGCGTCCGGACGGCGAACATCAGGTCGGAGGCCGTCTGATGGGACGCCATCAGCAGCCGCCGGTAGGCCGCCGCAGTTGGGAACTCTCGCTGTTTTTCCCGGTAGAATTCCTTGCGAACTTCGGCGGTTGAGACCGAGAGGCCCTTTGCGGCTGCTTCTTCGCGCAACCAGTAGGCCCTGATCAAGAAGCGCAGAATGCGCTCCTCAATGCCTTTGTAAGTCAACCGGCACTGGGCTCTGAGCTGCGACGCCGGCACGTGCGATGCGGCTGGGCCGGTCCGGATGTGCGCGATGCACGCCGTGAAGCTCGGTGGTTCGTAGGCCACGGGCTTGGGCAACGGACCCGTGGGAGAAGGCTTCTCGACGGTGGCGTCGCCGATTCGCATCCAGTATTCGTACTGCGCTCTGGTGATCGGGGTGTTCCCGACCCGCACCACGATCGTCCCGGGGGGGACGCGGGCGGGGAGCACTTCGCCATGCTTGCCCGAGCCGCTGCCGCCGCAGGCCACCAGCGCGATGACGGCCGTCGCGGACAGCGCACCGAACACCGTGATTCTAGATATGCCAACGACCACAGTGAGGGAAATTCTACAATAGGGTCGGTACTTCTGCGAATGGCGCGCCTGCCGTGTGCCGCGCGTCCGAAGCTCTCTCGAACGGCCGCTGCCGCCGCTGTACGATGGGGAGCACGCCGACGTAGCTCAGCTGGTAGAGCACTTCACTCGTAATGAAGGGGTCCGGGGTTCGAGTCCCCGCGTCGGCTTGAAAAAGCCCTGTAAATCAGGGCTTTTTCTATGAGCGCGTTCGCGCCAAGTTCAAAGCGTGTCCCGAATATGTCCCGAGATCGGTGCTAGCCTCCAGGGCATGGCCGCACCGCCCGCGACACCCCGCCGACCGCCTGCAACTCCCCGCCAGCCGCCGAGCGGGCACGTGTTCCGGGTGGAGCGCAAGCGGGGGTCGGCGTGGTACGCGAAGTACCGGCTGCCGGACGGCCGTCAGGTGCAGAAGCGGATCGGCCCGGCGTGGTCGGAGCGCGGGCGCCCGCCGGCGGGCCACTTCACGAAGCGCCTTGCGGAGGCGTGGCTGCGCGACGTGCTGGAGCAGATCCGCCACGGCAAGCTGCCGGGGATGGTGCGGACGGGGGCGACGGTGGGGCAGGCGGCGGAGGAGTACCTGCGCTACATCGAGCACGACCGGGGCCGCAAGCCGTCGACGGTGCAGGGCTACCGCTGGATCGTCAAAGGCTGGATCGAGCCGGCCCTCGGGCCGATGCGCCTGGAGGACGTGACGACGGAGCACGTCGAGGCGTGGATCGCGGGCATTGAGCGCAAGCCGAGCACGCGGACGAAGGCTCTGGTGCTGCTGCACGGGATCTTTAAGCGGGCGCGCAAGGTGTACGGCCTGCCGTCGAACCCGGTGGCCGACGTGGAGAAGCCGCCGCTGACGTACAGCGGGGACATCGAGGTGTTCGGCCCGGAGGAGGTGTGGGCGCTGGCGCGCGCGGCGGGCAGCGCCCAGGACGGGGCGATCTTCCTGACGGCGGCGTTCACGGGCCTGCGGATGGGCGAGCTGCTGGCGCTGCGCTGGCGCGATGTGGATTTCGCGGGGTCGCTGCTGCGGGTGCGGGCGAGCTACGCCGGCGGCGCGCTGACGTCGCCGAAGTCGGGCAAGGTGCGCTCGGTGCCGCTCGCCCCGGACGTGGCGCAGGCGCTGGCGCGGCTGGCCGACCGCGGGCTGTTTACGGCTGAGGACGACCTGGTGTTCCCGGGAGAGGCCGGCGAGTTCCTGGACGGCTCGGCGCTGCGCCGCCGCTACAAGGCCGCCCTGGCCCGCGCGGGCCTGCGGTCGCTGCGCTTCCACGATCTGCGCCACACGTTCGGGACGCGGATGATCGCCAAGGCCGACATCCGCCGGGTGCAGGAGTGGATGGGCCACGCGGACATCCAGACGACGATGCGCTACCTGCACTACGCGCCGCGCGAGGAGGACGCGCGACTCGTGGGGGAGGCGTTCCAGGTCGAGACGCCGAGTGCCTCGATCGGGCAGCTACGGTGCACCCCGGAGACAGAGCGCGACTGCCCTCGGCTTTAGGCTTTGCCTGCGATGTCGCGGCAGCGCGAAGCGTTCTTGAAAAGGCTCGCCAGATAGTTTGCTTGGTAGTGCTGTTCGATCACATCCACAACCGCTTGGTACTTCTCGGCGACGAGCTTGGGGACCGTGAGCAACAGGACGCTCATGTCAGTCTGCGGGTTGATGAGAGACCCAGCGGGGAGTGCCTGATAAACAAGGTGAGCAATCAGGCGGTTGCCATGCACGCCGATGAAGGCCGCGCGGCCTTCTCGCCTGCCGCGCTCCTTCTCAAGGGCGGCCTCAAATCTCCCGCAACACCAATACCGTCCTCCAGAGCTGATGGCCTGTGAGTTTCGGTCCGAACAGGCGGCGGTACTGACTACTACCGCCTGCGGTTTCCGCGCCAGCCCAAATCCTGCCGATCTCGCGCTTGGCCTGAACCGCGAAATCCGACTCGGACTGCGCGCAGGCGAGCGCGACCGTCGCCTCAACGACTGTGCATCCAGAGTCGGGGGACGGTGAGGACTCGCCACTCTTGATGGCGTAGCGCTTGCCGTCCAGCGCCAGCTCGGTTGCAAGTCGGTCCTGCTCGCTGTCAAGAGCCACGAACTCGCGCGGTCCAACCCTATTCTGCGTGTTGGTGCCGCGGGTGACCTCTTCGGCAAAGTCATCAGGACAGTTCTCAAGGGAGATGAACCGGATAGAAACCCTCGCGTCGCCAACCGCCTGCGGATGATCGTCAGCCGCTCGGCCGATGCAGCCCACCGTCTGTGCACCGTTGACGATCGAGACACCTTCAAAGGCGAACTTGCCGGTCTTCTTCGAGGTTCCACCCAAGGCCGTCTTGGCGACCTTTTGACAAAGCACGGTAATGCCGTTGTTGAAGTACCAGAACTTGCCGGGCTCCTTCACGAGCGTCTCGGTAATGGAGGCATTGACGTCCGAGTCCCCTAGAAACTGTCGGAGGTTCTGCCGGAAGAGTTTGACGTTGTACTTCCTCCACCAGTCGGCGACCTCCGACGCGTCTACTTGGCCGTAGTAGGCTGCATAGGGCTCCTGGGTTGAACCCCAGTCGTATAGTGTCACGGCGAGATCGGGGGCCTTGCCATGGATTCCCATAGTTAGAAACTGGTGTAGCTCCGCTTGGCTCAGCATCGTGAACGAAGCCGTGTCGATTGGGTCGTTGACCTCGGCCAAAAGATCCTGAATCGCCGTTTCGGCCTGGGCAGAGAGGGGGTCCTGCCCACTGTGGGCGATGACGAGAACGAACCTAACATCAGGGTCGTTCAAAGCTGCCACAAGCGCGTTCTTTTTCGCCTGCACCTTTGCGTTGAAGCGGCTGAACTCGGCATTGACAAGGTCGCGGAACCCTTTAATGAACTTCTGGACATCCCCAAGTGCCGGTGAGCCTGTTCCGTTCTGGCTCCACTTGCTCTGGACCAGGTAGACGACGCTGTTCTCCGCATCAACGGCGATTGCGTCGATGCCGTTGTCGCCGAACCCATCCGTGATCGCAGCCGTCGCAGCATTCGGGTCCGTGTCGAGCAAGTGAACGAGCGCGAGAGCCGCAAGTCCGCGGGTGAGGCGCTGAATCTCCTCTTGGCCAGATTGGACGTCGCTGACATCTACTAGCGGAGCCAGGGTGTCCGAGATTCTGGTCCGGATCTGGTTGAGCTGCACGATACCCATGTACTACGAGCTTTAGAGCGCCTAACAAAAGTGTTGGAGTTGTTTGAGGCATATGCGTGCGCAGGCGAGGGTGAGCATGGCTTCGTGGATGTCGGCGCGGCGGGCGTGTCGGCGCGCGAGGTAGCGGTGGGCGTGTAGCCAGGAGATGGTGCGCTCTACGACCCATCGGTCGCGTCCCAGCCCGGATCCGTGTTGGCTGTTCCGTTTGGCGATCTTGGGCGTGATTCCGCGCTCGCGCAGCTCTCGGCGGTGGTGTTTGGAGTCATACGCCCGGTCGGCATACAGGCGTCGTGGCCGGAACTTGCCGTGACGGCCGGTCGGCGGGACACGATCAACCAGCTCGGTCAGCTGCGTGATGTCGTGGCGGTGCCCACCAGTGAGTGTGAACGCGAGCGGCGTGCCTTTGCCATCGACGATCAGATGGTGCTTGCTGCCAAGGCGAGCGCGGTCGACTGGCGAGGGGCCGGTTTGCTCGCCCCCCCTTTGGCCCGCACATGCGAGCTATCAACGACTGCCCTTGACCAGTCAAGCTGGTCGGCGTCGTGAAGCTCGTCCAACAGCACTTGGTGCAGCCGGCTCCAGACGCCGGCTTCGTTCCATTCATGCAGTCGCCGCCAACACGTCATCCCTGACCCACAGCCCATCTCTTGGGGAAGATCCTCCCACGGTATCCCCGTTTTCAAAACAAAGATGATCCCTGTCATCGCCGCTCGGTCAGGCACCCGCGGACGCCCCGTGACCTGCGGCTCACGCACCGGCAAAAGCGGCTCGATACGAGCCCACAACCCATCAGGAAGCAAAGGTTTCGCCATGACGCAGGACTTCGACAGCCCCACCACGAACCCTACCTTCTGTTAGGCGCTCTTATACAGATCCGATGGGCTGCACGTAGAGGCTGCATGTAGACAGGCACCTGATTGACCAACATGGACGGCGCGTCATGCCATTGGACCCGGTGCTCGCGAGGCGCGGTTCCCGGCGGTTGCGGCAGAGGCCGCGCGGAGTCCGTGCGGGGGTGTCGCGGCCGTGTCGTGGTGGCTGTCGCTGGGAATGCCGGGGTTTGCGTCAGCTCGGGTCCCGGTCCCGCCACGGTGGTTTGGCTCTGCAAAGGGGTTTGTGGCGATAGGGGTCCCTCGCCTTCGCTGCGCTTGGCGTCCTTGACCACCCGCCCACAACTTCGAGTTCGGGTGGTCAAGTACCGGGACCCTGGATGGTGGTGTGGGACATGGGTTGGGGGTGGGGGACCGGGACCGGATGGTGAGGGAATGGATGGGATGGAGAGGACCAGAGGATGGATGGGAGATGGGTTAGGGGACTGCGGGCTGGTGGGTGGGTGCTGGATGGGTGTCTTGTCGCGGGCTGCGGCCGACTTCGCTTCGCTCGTCGGCCTCCGCCTACTATGATGCTTGACAGCGACGTGATAAGCATGTAATATCATAGCGTGGCTGCGATAAGCGTTGTCTATCTGAAGGAGGTTTGCTGTGGCTGACCGCTCTCGTGAGCTTGGCGTCGCGTCGCGTGGCGTGGTCGCTGAGATCGACCGCAAGCTCGCCGCGCTGGACGGAGAGCTCGCGCGCTATGAGGAGCTGGCCGGCGAGCGTGAACGGCTGCGCGCCGCGCGCGCCGCGCTACTCGGCGAAGGGACCACTGCTCCGCGGATCTCCCAGGATGACGTGGCGGCCTATCTGGCCGAGCATCCGGGCTCGCGCGGGGGCCAGATCGCCGAGGCGTTGGGGGTGCCGTTGGCGCGGGTTTCCTCGCACCTGTATCGCGGCAAGCACACGAGGTTCGTCAGCCGCGAGGACGGCTGGCACCTGCGCCCGCAGAAGACCGGCCGCGCCAGGAACCAGAGACGGGCTGGGTGAGCTCGATCGCCCTGGAACGTAGGACTCGGGGTGGCCGCAGGACGGCAGGTCTTTCTCTTGGGGGAGACACATTCGCCTGGTGCGTCGATCAGCCGTAGTGGCGCCGGTCACAGCATCGGCAGGCATCAGAGAGCATCCAGCACCTGCGCCATCGAGGACTACCCGGACCAGTCAGGGAGACGTGGCGAGGAAGACCGGCCCAGCCGTCTGCCACGGCATCGAGAGCGTGCCGCGGGCGCGGGCGCCGGGGCGGGTAGCTCCGGGCGCGGAACCTGTCAAGGCCGCCCCTGCGGGGCCGCCTGCGGCGGGGCCTGCCGGCCCGGCCTTGACAGAACCCGCGCCCTCCGCTGAAGGCGCACTCACTTCGGCAGGCCAAAGCCTGCCGAACTGGTCGGCCGAGCCAGCCCATCAATGCCCGCGCCACTTCACCGCCAACGTCTACAGCCCTCACCCGACCGACAGGAGGTTCCGATGCAGCCCCTCGCCGCCATCCCACCGCGACACCACCACGCAGGCAGACGAGCGGCGTCGACGCGCCCCTGGCGCCGCGCCCGCGGCGCCGTCGAGGAGCACAACGGCGCGTTCACCCCGCTGATCGACGCGACAGCCGCCGGGCGGCTGCTCGGCGTGCCCTACACCTGGCTGCTCGCGCAGGCCCGCGCCGGGCGCATCCCACACCACCGCCTCGGACACTACGTGCGCTTCAGCGGCGATGATCTCGCTCGCTGGCTGGAGGAGACGCGCGAGGGGCCGCTCCGAGCAGGCGAAGCAGGCGATGATCCAGGGTGGAAAGCAGGCCGCAGAGGTCGTCAACCGCGTACCCTGGGGGATGGAATGCGTGCCGCGATCGACAACGTCAAGCGCGGCTACGAAGCGATGATCGACTCATGGCGCAGGCAATGAACAAGAGCAATGGACAGTCGCCCGCATCGCAGGCGATGGACGAAGCGATCGAGCTTGCGATCGAGGGCCGCTCCCCCTACCCCGAGCGCGCGGCGTTCATCGACGCCGACACGCCGGACATCGACTGGGCGATCGACCGAGCCATCGACGACGACCTCGCCGTCGTACTCGTCTCCGCCGACGGCAGCACGCGCATCCTGCGCGCAGAGCCTGCCCGCCGCTGACGCGCTGGATCGCGCTCAGCGCCTGTCCGCTCGGTAGGCGAAGCTCCTGGGCTGATGCCGCACACCCAAGCCATCTACTACCGAGACAGGCGAGGGCGCCAACCGGTCGAGGAGTTCATCGACGAGCTTCGGCCCAAGCATCAGGCGGTGGTGGACCTCGCGATCGATCGCCTCAACGGTCTGCATCCGAGTGAGCCGCCCCTGGCGTTTCCGGCAACGTCTCAAGTCGACGGGGAGCTGCGGGAGTTGCGCTGTCACTACGGTCCGGTGCTCTACCGCGTGCTTTATCGGCGATCCAAGAACCTGTTCGTCTTGCTGCACATGTTGCGCAAGAACAGCGGCAAGACCCCGCAGGCGGACATCGAGATCGCGCGGGCACGGTGGGAGGACTTTAGGGCGCGCATGGATTCCCAGCCCCGGCGGCCTCCTCGCGCGGCGGGCGGCGATGCGCCATGAGGTGATCCCTCTCTCTTATCGATTTTGGTAAGCTACGCTCGAAGCATCTTTAGCCGAAGGTGGATCAGATGGAGCGACAGGCACAGGCAATCTCTCCGGTCGGGACTCCCCATAGGGAGTCGATGCGTTGCCGTGCCCGCAACCCGGAGTACCGCGCCGAGCTCGAAAGGCTGGGTCCCTATGAGGCGCTGGCCCGGATCGTAATTCGTCGCCGGGGCCAACTCGGGCTCAGCCAGGCAGAATTGGCCCAGCGCATGGGGACCAGCCACTCAGCGATCTCTCGCATCGAGAGCGGCCAGCACGCCACGACCGTCCAGACGCTGCGCAGGCTCGCGGTCGCGCTCGAGACTAATCTCGTTGTGGGCTTTGCAGACAACATCGCCGGCTTGGGAAGCGATGCAGCCATCGATGCGCGCCAAGCGGACCTCATCGCGGCCGGTTGACGAATCTCCCGGTGGGAGAGAGTCCGCAAAAGCGTGTCCCAATTCGTGTCCCGGGCGGCCGCAAATTGTGTAGATCTCAGACGGCCATCTTCATCCCGGTGAAGAGGCTCATCCGTGTCCCAACCATGTCCCGAACTGCGCAAATCTGAGGTCATTTGGGGACACTTTAAGGCCCTTCAGATGGCTCAACAGAGCCAAAATTATGGCCTCTGGGGCCTCTCGTAATGAAGGGGTCCGGGGTTCGAGTCCCCGCGTCGGCTCTCCCTACAGCCCCGCCAGAGCCTCCAGCAGGGACTCCCCGTGCTTCTCGCAGAACGCCGGGCCGATGCCCCGGATCTCGATCAGCTCATCGAGGCTGGTCGGGCGCCGGCGCAGCGCCTCCTCGAGTACCGCGTTGGTTGCGACCGTGTACGCCGGCTTGCCGTCCGCCCGTCCCAGGCGCCACGCCTTCAGGCGCTCGAACTGTGCCTCGTCCACCGGCTCGGGGGGCTCGATTGCCGCGGCCACATCGGCGGGTCCCGGCACGCCCCCGGCCTGCGTCGTGCCCCCGGCCCGCATCGCACTCCCGGCCCGCGTCGTGCCCCCGGCGGGCGCCGCGCCCCCGGCCCGTGCCCGCCCCCCGTGCCGGCCCCCGACCGCAGCCGTCGCCGCGCGCGCCAGCGCGTCGTCGGGGTCGCACACGCTGCAGCACCTCCCCGTCGGCGCCCCCGGCTGGGGGTCGCCGAAGTGGTCGAGGATCTGGCGGCGGCGGCACTCGCTGCCATTGGCGATGAACTGCTCGATCGCCCTGTAGGACTCCCATCCGCGATCCTGCGCGGCCTTGATCGCCTGGTATGCCGCCCGCGGGCTGCCGCGGCCGGTGAGCTGCACCTGCAGCACCCCGCCCCGGCCCGGCCGCAGCTCCGCCGCGCCGGCGCGCTCGGCGATCGACAGCAGCACCCGTTCGCGGTCGTCCAGCTCACCCGGCGCGATCTCAACGGTCATGTCCTGAGCTGCGCGGCCGCGCAGCTGGCGGGTGTACGCCCGCACCTCGTCGACGCTCGTCTGGCGCTCGGTGTTGAAGCGGATCAGCCGCCCGAGGTCCATCCGCGACGCCAGCAGCAGCGCCCGCGCCGGCAGCCCGTCGCGCCCGCCGCGGCCGGCCTCCTGGTAGTAGCCCTCCAGGCTTGTCGGCAGCGCCCAGTGGGCGACCGTCCGCACCTCCGCCTTGTCGACTCCCATCCCGAACGCGTTCGTCGCCACCACCACCTCGGCTGCGCCCTCCATGAACGCCTCCTGCGCCGCCCGCCGGCGCTCGGGGGCGAGGCCCGCATGGTAGGCCACCGTCGCGATCCCCCGCCCCGCGATCAGCTCCGCGACCTCCTCGGTGTCCCTGCGCGTCCCGCAGTACACGATCGCCGGGCGCGACTGCGGATCGCCCAGCGCGTACAGCAGGGTCGCGCGCTTGCGCGCCACCGCCCCCTTCCCCTCCAGCCCCACCACGTCGAACACGAGATTCGGGCGGTCGAAGCCCGAGCTCACCGACACCCACTCGCGCAGCCCCAGCCGCGTCGCGATCTCCCGCGCCACCCGCGGCGTCGCCGTCGCCGTCGCCGCCATCACCGGCGGACGGGGTGGACGGGCTGGATCTGGTGAGGGAGCCCGATCGTAGCCTCGCGTCAGCGACGCGATCGCCCCCTGCAGGCGCAGGTAGTCCGGGCGGAAGTCGTGGCCCCACTCCGCCACGCAGTGCGCCTCGTCGACCACGAACAGCCCCACCCGGCGGGTCTGAAGCGCCGCCCGGAACGCCGCCGACGCGAAGCGCTCCGGCGCCGCCAGCACCAGCTGGGCCTCGCCCGACTCGATCTCGCGCAGCGCCCTCGAGTTGTGGCCCTCCTCCATCCCCGACGCCAGCATCGCCGCGTGGATCCCGGTCTCGCGCAGCCGGCGCCACTGGTCGGCCATCAGCGCGATCAGCGGGCTCACCACCACCACCAGCGGGCGCGTCGGGTCGGGGTGGGCGGGATCCCAATCATTCGCCAGCGCCGGGAGCTGGTAGCACAGCGACTTCCCCGCCCCCGTCGGCATCACCACCAGGCTGTCGCGCCCATCGAGCGCCGCCTGCACCGCCTCGCGCTGGCCCGGGCGGAAGGCGCTCAGGCCGAAACGCTCCAGCAGCTTCTCCGGGGTCGGGGCGGCCGGGATCGAGTGCGAGAGTTCGGGAGTCGGGGGGGCTATCGGAACGGGAATCGTGGAGGTCGGGGGCACTCTGCAGAAGCTAACGCCCGCTTCGGCTGGGACGCCGCGCCAGTCGCCCTTCGCGCAGCCACTCACCGCGCACGCACGCAGGCCGCCTTCAGGCGGCCCAACCCATCATCCCGCGCGCCTGCTCCACACCACGCGCGCGCCGTCCGCCGGGACCAGCGTGATCGCACGGCGGCGGATCCACTCGCCGCGACGGAACAGGCCGCGCGTCGGGAGGCTCGGCTGCAGCTCACCCAGGATCGTGCTCAGCATCAGCTTCATCTCCAGCGTCGCGAACGACGCTCCGATGCAGCGGCGGATGCCGCCGCCGAACGGGATCCACGAGAACGTGTCGGGGGAGTCCTCGAGGAAGCGCTCCGGGCGAAACTCGCGCGGTGCGTCATACACCCGCGGGTTGCGGTTGACGAGGTAGATCGAAGGCACCACGCGCGTCCCCGCCGGCAGCTCGTGGCCGGCGACCCGCAGCGGCTCGGTGAGCGCGCGGATCACCAGCGGCACCACCGGGCGCACCCGCAGGGTCTCGGCGATCACCGCCTGCATGTACTCGTCGCCCGCCCCCGCGTCGATCTCGGCGACGAGCCGCGCGAGCTTGTCGGGGTGGCGCACCAGGCGCTCGATCGCCCACGACACCGCGGTCGCCGTCGTCTCGTGGCCGGCCAGCAGCAGCGTCACCAGCTCGTCGCGCAGCTCGGAGTCGGTCATCCCCTCGCCGTCGTCGTCGCGCGCGAGCAGCAGCAGCGACAGGATATCCCCGCGCTGCGCCAGATCCCGCGCCTGGCGCCGGCGGCCCAGCTCGTCGTAGATCACCGCGTCCAGGCGGTCCAGCGCCCGCCCGATCGCTCCCTTGGGACGTTCCATGTCGGGGCGGCGCAGCGCGAACAGCAGCAGCCTCGGCATCTGGATCGGCTCCAGCAGCCCCCGGATCGCGGCGCGCAGCGCGTCCATCCGCTGGGCCTCCATCCCGAACACCGCCCGCAGGATCACCTCCAGCGTGATCGCCCGCGTGCGCTCGCCAAGGCGCATCGGGGCACCCAGCGGCCAGGACGCCATGTCCCGCCTGGTCGCCGCGACGATCGTGTCCTCGTACTCGCGCATCCGCTCCCCGTGAAACGGCGGCAGCAGCAGGCGCCGCTGGCGCAGATGCTCGGGACCGATCAGCGTGATCACCGAGCTCGGCCCCATCACCGGCGCCACCGGCGACGCACCGGCCGCCGACGGCGCGACGTCGGGCGGCGCCGTGAACACCGTCTTGACGGCCTCCGGGGAGCTGACCACCACCATCCGGCGCCCGCTCGGGGCGAATGTCAGCGTGAACGTCTCGCCGTAGCGCTCGGCGCAGCGGTCCATCACCCACGTCGGCGCCACCGCCCACGCCAGTGTCACCAGCGCCGCCAGCGGCGGGCCCGCGGGCAGCGATTGAACCGAAGGCTCGACTCTCGGGAGGGCGGGCGCCACGGTGGCCATTCCCCACAGGCTACCGCGGCGGCGCACCGCGCCAGATCCTTGCCCCGCGGGCCTGCGGACCGCCACCGGCCGATCGGGCCGCATCGTTGTCGAGTCGTCCGCGGACCAAGCCCGCAGCGCGGCCTCAGCGCGGCGCAAGCCGCGACAGCCGCGGACGCGGGGGGCGGGCGTCGACACGCTGCTTCGCCAGCGCCCGCGCGAGCCGCCGGTGCGCGCGCTGGACCTCCTCGGGCTCCAGCCGCTGCGGCTGGCGGTCCAGGTAGGAGAGCAGCATCCGCGCCGGGACCACCCGGACCCCCTTGCGCCGGCTCAGCGGCCGGTCGACCCAGGCGCGGCTGAAGACCAGCAGCGGCTCGACGTGGCCCCCCAGGACCCGCTCGATCGCGCGGCGCTGAGCCTGGGCCTGGCCGAGCGTCGACCCGTGGACCCGCGCCACGCGGACCGGCCCGGGGTGGCTCTTGGTCTCGACGGTGAACACCCCGCCGGGGCCGATCAGGACGTGGTCGACGTTGCCGTGCCCGAGACTGACGTCGTGGATCGCGTGCCACCCGCGGTCGGCGAGCCCGTCGAGCAGGCCGCCGACCTGCTCTTCGCCGGTCGCCCCGCGGTCGTGGCGCTCCAGCAGCGGCAGCACGAAGCGGGAGATCAGAAAGATCACGGTCAGCAGCGCGACCTCGGCGGCGAGGAAGCGCGGGTCGCGCCAGCCGAAGCGGCGGCCCATCAGGGTGGTCGCGACGGCGAGCCCCCCCAGCATCACCAGCGTGCGCATCCGCAGGCGCCGCCACAGCGAGCGGGTGTATTGCCCGGGCTGGCGGGCGGGCAGGTCGAGATCGGGGTCGAATGACGACTCCGTGGAATCGCGGTCGAGGAACACCACTACCGACATCGGCCCGCTGGGGGTCCCGACTTTAGCTCAGATGCAGGCGATTTCGCAGGAAAGACACTGAGGTTCATGCGGGTGGGTCCCGCAAGAAAGATGCCGAGATTCATGCGAGTGGGGGCCCGCGGGAAAGGCGCTGGGGTCCGGTTGGGTAAATACGTGGAATCCACGCGACCGCTTCTAAAGGCCGCCTCCACCCCCTCCGAAACTGTTCGTGGGCCGCGAAAATCCCTCGAGCGGACGGCCCACAGGCATGTCCGATCGTCGCAACCCAAACCCACCCCCTGACGTCCCGCCGCCGCCGGACGTCTCGCTGCTGCTGCGGGCCCACGCCGAGCAGCGCTGGCTGAGCGGCGAGGTGATCCCGGTGGTGCGCCAGATCGAGCGCCCCGAGCGCCTGCCCGAGGGGCAGCTGCCGGCGGCGATTGCCTACCTGGAGGTGATCTGGATCGAGGCGACGGCCCGCGCGCGCGAGACCGAGGCGGCGCGCTGCGCCCTCGACGAATTGGAACGCGCCGCCGACCCGCTCCCGGGCCAGCTGCTGGCGTCCAGGGCGCGCCGCTGCCACGCCGCGGTGCGGGCGATGCGGGCAGCGGCGGCGCAGCGGGTGGCCCCGCTGCTGGCGGTCCCCGCGGAGCTGGGCGGCTGCGCGGACTACCCGGTGGCGAGCAGCTTCTGCAGACGGTAGGCCAGCGCCTCCAGGGCGAGCTCCTCGGAGACGTGCAGGCGCAGGCTCAGGCGGGTGTCGCGCACCAGCTCGACCCCTTCGCGCAGCGGCCCCGCGGGGCGTCGGGCGGCGTGGCGCTCCAGCTCGCGGCAGCGATCGACGGCGTGGATCAGCTCGCCGGCGCCCTCGGCCAGGCACCAGAGGTCGCGCAGCCACAGCTCGACGAGCCCCAGCGCGAGGTCCAGCGCGCCGGTGCGCCCGCGGCGCTCGGCGCGGCGCCGAGCGTCTGAGCCTTCGCGCTCGTGGCGTTTGCGCTCCTTGGCGGGCACCAGCTCCAGGTCGGCGGCCTGGCGCTGCGCGAGCCGCTCCGCGGCGGCGGTCCCGGCGTCGCGGGCGGCCTGCAGCAGCCCGACCCAGGGACGCTCGGCGGTGTCCCCGCGCAGCGCGCCGTCGACGAAGGTCTCGGCGTGGGCGCGCAGCGCGCGGCCCTCCTCGCCGGCCAGGCGCGCCGCGAGGCGCGCGTCGCCGAGCGCCAGGCGGGCGCAGGCGGAGAGCCGCAGCGGGTCGTTCCGGTCGGGGTCGTCGGCCGATCTGAGATCGGCCGGTCGCGTATCCGTGCCCAGCTCGGCCACGAGGCGCGCCTCGATGCGGGCGCTGGGGAGCGGGTCGAAGCGGACCCCCTGGCAGCGCGAGGAGACCGTCGGCAGCACATCCCCGGGGCGGTGCGCCAGCAGGATCAGGTGCACGAACGGCGGCGGCTCCTCGAGCGTCTTGAGCAGGCGGTTGGCGACCTGGTCGTTCATGGTGTGGGCGTCCTCGATCGCGAACACCCGCCGGCACGACTCGAAGGGGGTGCGGGCGGCGGCCGCGACGACGGCTTGGTCGATGTCGCCGACCAGCATCTCGCCGGCCCCCGACGGCGTCACCCAGGTGAAGTCGGGGTGGGTGCCGCGCGCCACCCGTTCGGCGATGTGATCCAGAGCCCGCCCGCCCGCCCGCCCGCCCGCGGGCCCGCCGTCGGCGAGCAGGGCGGCGGCGAACGCGCGGGCCACCGTCCGCTTGCCGGTCCCGGGGGGGCCGTGGAAGAGGTAGGCGTGCGACGGTCTCCCGGCGGGAGGCAGGGCCGGCTCGAGCACGGCGCGCGCGTGCGGGTGGGCGTCGACGCCCGGGAGCGTCGGGGCCGGGGCCGCGAGATCGGTCTCGGCGAGGGTCACGCGGCCATCGTAGAGGGGTCAGGGATCGCAATACCGCCACCGGCCGCCGCGATCCGCCGGGCCACACGACGGCCGGCGGGACCCGGCGGAGCCGTCTCGGGGCGCTACGGTCCCGCGGGTGGCCCGCGGCACGCTGATCACGATCGAGGGCCTCGACGGCGCCGGCAAGACGACTCTGGCGCAGGGGCTCGCACGCGAGCTGGCCGCCCGGGCCGGCGGCGGGCGGGCGGTGGAGCTGCTGCGCGAGCCCGGCGGGGTGCACCTGTCGGAGGCGATCCGCGCGCTCGTCAAGGACCCCGCGTCAAGCGTGTCGGCGCGCGCGGAGGCCCTGCTGTACGCGGGGGCCCGGGCGCAGCTCGTGCAGGAGCGCCTGGAGCCGCTGCTCGCGGAGGGCGCGCTGGTGCTGCTGGACCGCTTCGTGGACTCCTCGCTGGCATACCAGGGCGCCGGCCGCGAGCTGGGGGTGCAGGAGGTGCGGGCGATCAACCTGTTCGCCACCGGCGGCCTGACCCCGGACCGGACGTTGCTGCTGCGCATCTCCCCGGCGACAGGCCGCGCCCGCCAGGGCGTCCGGGCGCAGCGCCCGGACCGCCTGGAGCGCGAGGGCGAGGAGTTCTTCGCGCGGATCGCCGCCGCCTATGAGGAGCTGGCGCGCGAGGAGCCCCGGCGGATCCGGACGATCAACGCCGAGCGCGCGCCCGAGCTGGTGCTGGAGGACGCGCTGGCGGCGGTCGAGGACCTGCTCTGATCCCGGCCGACGCGCGAGCGACCATCGAGGATCTAATCTGACCGGCATGAATAGGGCCACGACCTTGCACCACATCGCCGTCGCAGGTGACACGCAGCCCTCAACCGGGGCGATCGTGGCGGCGGTGCTGGCGGGGCTGCTGATCGTCGTGTGCCTCGCGTGGGGGATCGCGCGCTGGTGGGCGTATGAGCCGCACTGGACGCTGTCGCTGCGCCATTCGCTCGCGGAGGCCGGCTGGCGCCTGTCGGCGCGCTGGGACGAGTTCTCGGACTGGGCCCGGCTCGGTCGTTGAGGGTCCCGGAAGCCCGTCTGAGCCTCCTAGAATTCAAGGTGCTCCTGCCACTTTTCCGTCCGGCCCGAGCGGGACGATGCTCGGCCCCAGTGAACAGAGTCGAGTGGGCGTCGCGACGGCGGCGCGGAAGGAGCAAGGCCGATGAGATCTATCCCGAACCCCACCGCCATCGAGGACACGACGCCCGGCGTCGCGCTGTCGATCGAGCGCCTATTCACGTCCCCCGGGACGCATCCCTTCGATGCCGTGGAGTGGGAGCTGCGCGATGCCCGCATCGGCCACGGTGATCGCGTGGCGTTCGAGCAGCGCGGGGTGGAGTTCCCCAAGAGCTGGTCGCAGAACGCCACCAACATCGTCGCTCAGAAGTACTTCCGCGGGCAGCTCGACCACCCTGCGCGGGAGCGCTCGGTCAGGCAGATGGTCGGCCGTGTCGCCAGCACGATCGCCGCGTGGGGGCGCGAGCGGGGCTACTTCGCCACCGACGAGGACGGCGACATCTTCGAGGCCGAGCTGACCCACATCCTGCTGCACCAGATGGCCGCCTTCAACTCGCCGGTGTGGTTCAACGTCGGCTTCGAGGAGCAGCCGCAGTGCAGCGCCTGCTTCATCCTCTCCGTCGACGACACGATGGAGTCGATCCTCGATTGGAACACCAAGGAGGGGATGATCTTCCGCGGGGGCTCGGGCTCGGGCATCAACCTCTCGAACATCCGCGGCTCGACTGAGCCGCTTGCAAAGGGCGGCACCGCCTCCGGGCCTGTGTCGTTCATGCGCGGCGCGGATTCCTGGGCCGGCACGATCAAGTCCGGGGGCAAGACCCGCCGGGCGGCGAAGATGGTGGTGCTCGACGTCGACCACCCCGACATCCGCGAGTTCATCTGGTGCAAGGCCAAGGAGGAGGACAAGGCACAGGCGCTCAGAGACGCGGGCTTTGACATGTCGATCGACGGCGAGGGCTTCAAGTCGATCCAGTATCAGAACGCGAACAACTCGGTGCGCGTCACCGACGAGTTCATGCAGGCCGTCGCCGAGGACCGCGAGTGGCGGCTGACCTCCCGCGTTACCAGGGAGCCCGTGGGTGAATCGGTGCCCGCACGCGAGCTGATGCGCGAGATCGCAGAGGCTGCCTGGCGCTGCGCGGACCCCGGGGTGCAGTACGACACCACGATCAACCGCTGGCACACCTCCCCCAACTCCGGGCGGATCAATGCTTCCAACCCATGCTTCCCGGCAGACGCCCGCGTGCACACAACGCTTGGGCTGTTGCCCATCGAGGAGCTTGTCAGCCGAGGTGAGGCTGGTGAGACGTTTCGTGTCTACACCCATCGCGCCACAGCCGATGAGCCGGGTGAGGGTGTGCTGGCGACGCAGCCGGTCGCATTTATGCGTAATGGCGTCAAGCCGATTGTGCGTCTGCGCTTCGCCAACGGCAGCGATCTGCGCTGCACGCCCAATCACCGCATCTGGACACTGAATCGCGGCTACGTGCCCGCCGAGGAGCTGACCAACGAGGATCGCGTGCTGTTGAACGACAGTCCGACTCCAGCGGAAGACGCGAGCTGGGCCCTGCCAGTGAAGGTGAGAACGCTCGCCAAATCCTTCGCACATGGTGGATCTGTGACCCACCGGGAGCTGCCCGATCACTGGAGCGAGGGACTGGGGGAGCTCATGGGTCATCTGGTTGGCGATGGTTGGCTGACCGACGTGCAGACCGGCTGGGTCTATGGGAGTGACGATCTCGAAGACGGCTTGGCCGATGCCCATGAGGGTCTGCTTCGGGAGCTGATCGGCGGGGTGTCGCGACAGGAGATGGACAACGGCACCGTGCAGTTGCGGGCAGGCAGTGAGGCCGTACGCGAGCTGTTCGGAGGACTCGGAGTGACGTCGGCCCGCGCTCACGACAAGCGTGTCCCGGCGGCAATCTTCACCGCCCCGACCGTGATACAGGCTGCGTTCTTGCGAGGGCTGTTTGGAGCCGACGGATGCATCTCGCGGGTGGAGACCGGAGGAAAGGCCAACCGCTATGTGGGGCTTGGGAGTCGCAGCAACGGCCTACTCAAGGATGTTCAGCGACTGCTCTCCACCTGGGGAGTCCGCGGGCGCATCTATCGCATCACCAATGGCGGAACGTCGCAATTCTCCTATACCCGCAAAGACGGGACAACCGTCGAGTACGCCTCGAGGGAGGGCTTCGATCTGCGCATTACCGGGACCGACCTAGCCCGATTCGCAACCGAGATCGGCTTCTCGTGCCCGCGTAAGCAGGCCGCCGTCGAGAACCTGATCAACGAGCGCACGCTTTACCGCACGAAAGCCGGCACAACGATGCTTGCCCGTGAGGACGACGGTCAGGAGATGGTCTACAACCTCACCGAGCCGCTACATCACTCCTACATCGTGGACAGTGTCGTTGTCGCTAATTGCTCGGAGTACATGCACGTCGACGACTCCGCCTGCAACCTGGCTTCGCTGAACCTGATGAAGTTCCGCCGTCCCGACGGCACACTCGACGTGGAGTCCTTCGAGCACACCGTGGACATCATGCTGCTGGCCCAGGAGATAGTGGTGGGGCCCTCCAGCTACCCGACTGAGGGGATCGGCGTCAACGCGCGGGCCTTCCGCCAGCTCGGCCTCGGCTACGCGAACCTCGGGGCCTACCTGATGGCCGACGGCATGCCCTACGACTCCGACGCCGGCCGCGGCACGGCGGCGGCGATCACGGCGCTGATGACCGGCCGCGCGTACCGCCGCTCCGCAGAGATCGCCGGGGCGCTCGGCCCCTACGAGCGCTACGCCGAGAACCGCGAGGCGCACAACGGTGTGATGCAGATGCACCGCGACGCCTCGCGTGCGATCACCGACAAGACCTGTGCCGACCACGAGCTGCTGGCGGCGGCGCGGCGCTCATGGGACGAGGCGGTGGCGTTGGGCGAGCGCCTCGGCTACCGCAACGCCCAGGCCACGGTGCTCGCGCCAACCGGCACGATCTCATTTTTGATGGACTGTGACACGACCGGCGTGGAGCCGGACTTCTCGCTGGTCAAGTTCAAGGAGCTGGTGGGCGGCGGGCAGATGACGATCGTCAACCGCACCGTTCCGCTCGCACTGCAGACCCTCGGCTACACCGAGCAGCAGGTCGAGCAGATCGAGGCCCACGTCAACGAGCACGGCACGATCGTGGGAGCCCCGGGCCTGAGGGACGAGCACCTGCCGGTGTTCGACGTGGCCGTCGGCGAGCGCGCGATCTCGCACATGGGCCACCTGCGGATGATGGGCGCGGTCCAGCCGTTCATCAGCGGGGCGATCTCAAAGACGGTCAACCTGCCGCAGAGCGCAACCGTGGAGGACATCGCTGACGCCTACACCCAGGCGTGGCACCTGGGGATCAAGGCGCTGGCGATCTACCGCGACGGCTCCAAGACCGCGCAGGCGCTGCGCACCGACGCTCAGCAGGACGAGCCGGCCGTCAAGGCCGAAGTCGATGTCGACGCGATCGTGGAGCAGGCCGTCGCCAAGGCGCTGGCGGAGGCCGGCCCCAAGCGCAGGAGGATGCCGCGCGAGCGCCAGTCGATCACGCACAAGTTCTCGATCGGCGGCCACGAGGGCTACATCACCGCGGGGATGTACGAGGACGGCAGCATCGGGGAGATCTTCCTGACCGACATCGGCAAGGAGGGCTCGACGCTGCGCGGGATGATGAACTCGTTCGCGACCGCGATCTCGATCGCGCTGCAGTACGGGGTGCCGTTGCAGACGTTGGTCCAGAAGTTCAGCTACATGCGCTTCGAGCCCGAGGGGATCACGGGCAACCCGGAGATCCCGTTCGCGAAGTCGATGCCCGACTACATCATGCGCTGGCTGGCGTCGCGCTTCCTGGACACCGACGCCCAGGAGGAGCTCGGCATCCTCACACCCGCGGTGCGAGCCCGCAAAGCCGCCCAGGAGGCAGCCCAGTCGATGGCCGCCTCCGACACCGCGGGTCCCCGCGTGGACGAAGCACCGACCGGTGAGGGCGGGCGGGCATCGATGACGTCGGGTGGCAACGGCGGCAACGGCGGGGCGAGCGCCCCGACGGCCTCGTTCACCGAAACCCCGCCGGTGGTGCCCGCCAAGCTGCAGGGCCTGGATCTTGGACCCGCGTGCAGCCAGTGCGGGGGCATGATGCAGCGCACGGGCTCGTGCTACACGTGCTCAAGCTGCGGCAACAACACGGGTTGTGGCTAAACGCCAGCCGCGCGTTCGCTGAGCGCGGCGCTGGCATCGGAGCGGCCGAGCATACTGACGAAGACGGCGGCGAAGGCGATCCCGAAGACGAGGAACTCGACGAAGCACATGCCGGCGCCGGCGAGGTGCTGGTCGTTGATCGCGGAGATCCCGAAGGCACGGGGGGCGGCGGCGTAGAGCGGATACTGGCTATGGGCCAGCCACGTCAGCGGCAGGCAGACGGCGGCGCTGGCGAGACGGCTGAAGCCGAGCAGCGCGAGACGCTCGCCGCCGGGGCGCAGACGGGCGCGGGGCAGGGGATCGACGATCAGCCACCAGAGGGCGAGGCCGGTGTAAAAGAGGGTCGCGTGCTCGAAGGCGTGCACCGTGGGGTGCTGGGCGGCGAAGTCGAACACGCTGGGGATCGCCCACACCCACGTGGCGAGCGCCCACAGGGGGATCGCCAGCCACGGCGAGGTCAGCCGCGCGAGCACGCGGCCGAAGCGGCTCCCGCCGGGCGCCACCGCGAGCAGCGCCCCGCGCGAGAGGCCCAGCGGCAACAGCGGGCGGCGCAGCCCGAGCACCAGCAGCGCCGGAGCGAGGTCGGAGAGCAGCACGTGCTGGGCCATGTGCGCCGACAGCAGGTAGCGGTCCCCGATCGGGTCCAGCGGCGAGAGCAGGGCGACGGCGAGCACCAGCAGACCGGCCATGTAGGGGACCCAGTGGCCGGCGCCGACCGCCGAGGAGCGAGAAGCGGCGCGGCGGTAGGCGCGCATGTACAACACCGCCGCCGCGACCAGCGTCACGACGACGATCGGGTTGAAGGTCCAGGAGCCCCAGCCGGGAACCACGGTAGCCAACATGCGCGGCATCCTATCGACCCCGAGGCGCGATAGCCGGGTCAGTTGGTGCCATAAGAGGGCGGTGGCGGGGGGTCGTCATGGATCGCCGCGATCTCGCTCAGCAGCTCCTGCGGGCCGGTGCCGCCGAGCACGCGCAGCCGCGGCAGCCGGTAGGGGTCCCCGTCGGGCTCGGCCCAGCCGGGGACGACGGTGGTCGAGCCGCGATAGCCCGCGGCCTGGACGGCGGCGATGACCGTCGCGTCGTAGTGGCCCGACGGGTAGCAGAACCAATTGACAGGCACGTGGTATAGGCGCTGCACTTCGCCGCGGGCGACCGCGACCTGGTAGCGCAGTTCGGTGGTGCCCAGCGTGATCAGGTCGGCGTGGCTGAAGCCCTGGGTATCCAGCTCCCAGCCGGCCGCCACGAGGCCGCGGACCTGCGCCCGGGAGAGCCCGCCCTGGGAGGGCGGGAGCCCGGTGAGCTGGAGGTTCTCCACCCCGACCCACCCCAGCCGGCGCAGGACGGGCAGGGCGTTGGTGTACTGCGACTGATAGCCGTTGTCGAACGTCAGCATGATCGGTTTGCCGGGGGGCAGGGGCGCGCCTTCCCTCCAGTTCGCCCATAGCTGGTCCATCGTGACCGCGTGAAATCCCGCCGCGGCGAGCGCCTGCATCTGTTCGGCGAACTCGCCCGGCGTGACGTACAGCCCCGGGAACGGCGCCCCCGAGGGCGGAGGGTTGATCACGTGGTACATCAGGATCGGCGCCGACTCGGGGCGGGACCGGAGCCCGCCGTGGGCGGCCCGCCGGGCGCCCGCCCCGGCGGAATGAGCTCTGGTGACGTGGCCGGCGGTGGCTCGCCCGGAAGAACTACCGGCCGGGGATCGCCCGGCCAGTGCCACCACTGTCGCCAAGGCGCCGATCGCGACCAGCAGACATCCCGCGATCAGCGCCCGGCGACGGACAAGTGCGCGATCACGAGCCACCCGACGGCTGGGGTCGGACTCTCTATGGATTCAGGCGGCTCTTCAGGGCGCTGGCCGCCGAGAACTTGGCGGCCTTGCTGGCCGCGATGTCGATCGTCTGACCGGTCGCCGGGTTGCGTCCCTGGCGGGCGGCGCGGTGGCTGACGCTGAACTTGCCGAAGCCGGCGAGTGCGACCTCGCCGCCTGCGGCCAGCTCGTCGGAGACCGTCTCGATCGCGGCCTCCACCGCCTGGCGGGCCTGGCTGGTGGCCAATCCGGTGCGCTCTGCGACCTTCTCGGCCAAGTCGTTCTTGGTCATAAGGCACTCCTCCCTCTGTGGGGGTGTGGTTGCTTAACGCGAGCACACTACCTACCGGCGAGGACGGCACTGTGCACATCCTCCGCGGCACGCTCGCGCAGGCGCCCGGCAGCGTACGCGGTCCACAGCGCGGCGAGCCACGCGGCGCACGCCAGACCGACGTGGATCCAGACGAGCTCGGTCGGCAGATGGGTCTCGTACTGATCCAGCCCGACGGCCCCCTGGAGGGCCATCAGCACGCACAGCGCGGTGGCCGCGCGGCGCAGCTGCGGGTCGTCCGAGCGCCGGCGAGTCAGCCACCAGACCCAGAGCGCGAGCAGGCCGAACACCAAGGCGATCTCGGCGTGGCGGTGGATCACGAAGTCCATCGTGGCGCGCCCGTCGAAGTCCAGGCGGTTGATCTGCTGGCCGGGGGACCCGCCGGCGTGGGGCCCGGCGGCGGTGGCGGCGGTCCCGGCGAAGATCGTCAGCGCCCCGAGCGCGACGAGCGCGCGGGCCGACCACACCAGCATGCGGTCGCCGCTGCGCGGGCGCTCCCCGGGCTCGTGCCCGGCACGCCAGGCCAGCGCGGCGGCGGCGGCGAGGATCAGCATCGACAGCGCGAAATGGCCCATCACCCATCCGTAGTCCAGCCGGCCGCGCACCGTCAGTCCGCCGAGGATCGCCTGGCAGACGACCCCGAGCGGCAGCAGCGCCGACAGCCACACCAGGTCGCGGCGGTAGGGGCGGCGGCGCAGCGCCGCCAGCCAGGCCGCGCCGGCGGCGATCGACACCGGGACGGTCAGCAGGCGGTTGGAGAACTCGATCACCGCGTGGGTGCTCAGCGGCGGGTAGAGCCGGCCGTAGCATTTCGGCCACTGCGGGCAGCCGAGCCCCGAGCCGGTGAGCCGCACGGCGGCCCCCGTCAGCACGATCAGGGTGAGGGCTCCCAATGCCGCGTAGGCGACGCGGGTGCACTGCTCGGGGGTGACGGTGTATCCGTGGGTGCGCTCGCGCAGGCGCTCCAAGCGATGGCGCATGGCTTGAAGTTTGCCAGGCTCGTCTAGCTCTCGTAGACGAACGGCAGCTCGCCGGCGAGCTCGCGCAGGGTCGGAGCGGCGGCGTCGCGCGCCGAGACGATCGGCTCGACCTCCGCGGGCCACGCGACGGCGATGTCGGGGTCGTTCCAGGCGATGCCGCGCTCGACGGCGGGGTCGTAGTAGGCGGTCTGCTTGTACAGCACGTCGGCGACGTCGCTGAGGACGCAGAAGCCGTGGGCGAACCCGACGGGGACATAGAGCTGGCGCATCGCCTCGTCGTCGAGCTCCGTGGCGTCCCACTGGGCGTAGGTCGGCGAGCCGCGGCGGAGGTCGACGACGACGTCGAGGATCCGCCCGCGGGCGCAGCGCACGAGCTTGGCGACGCCGTCGCCGACGTGGAAGTGCAGCCCGCGCACGACCCCGCGGGTCGAGCGCGAGTGGTTGTCCTGGACGAAGCGCTCCCGCGTGGGGATCCCGGCGTCGGCGTGCCACTGCAGGCGGTAGGTCTCGCTGAAGAAGCCGCGCTCGTCGGCGAACACCGGCGGTTCGAGCACGACCGGACCCTCGAGACGAGTCGGGATGACCTGCACGGGGCCCACGCTACAGAAGACCGCCCCGGAGGCGCCTCGCAGACTGGGCGAGCCACCACGACCGGCCCATCGATGAGGGGGTCGCGCCCCGACGGCGGCGACGCGGCTCAGCCGCCCCCGCGATGGCGGTGTCCTCTGCGGGCGACGCGGTGGTAGATGACGATGCTGGTCTGCGAGATGTTGCGCAGCTTGTCGACCGCGATGAACGTCAGGATGTGGCGGCCCGGCGGTACGCGCTGGGCGCCGTGCCAGTGCAGGGCCCCGGCGAGGGTCCTGGGGAAGCCCTGGTTGGTGTAGTTGCGGATCAGCTTGCCGTCGATCTCCAGCGTGATCCGCCCGACGCCCTCGGGGTCCCTGGCGGAGACGTGGATGCCCAGGGCGCCGGTGTAGGAGGCGTGGTCGGCTGGCGCCGACACGTCGATCTTGGGTCCGCTGAACGCGCCGCAGGGTTCGGTGAGCTGGTCGCCGTCGCGGGCGTACTGCTGCATCGCCGCGAACGACGGCTTGCGCGAGCCGTCGGCGCGCAGCAGCCCCGAGACGTCGGCGCCTTCGTCCTGGAGGGGGTACCAGAGGGCGACCTGGACGTAGGGGTCCTGGGCGAGGCAGTGGTAGGCCTGGCGCAGGTACGTGGCCTGCTGCTCGGGGCTCACACCCTGGGCCTTGCTCCCGGCGAAGGCCCCTTCGGCGCAGGTGGCGCCGGTGGTGCGCCAGCTCATCTCGGTCATCCAGATCGGCTTGTCGTCGCCGTTGGCGAGCATCACACGGTGGACTTCGCGGTAGGCGAGGAACGAGTCCGGGATCAGGTGGCCTTCCGGCCCGCGTAGGAAGGTGTACGGGGAGTCGACGTCGCAGGCGGTGTCGGTGTGGACGCCGACCGCGTCGAACGAGCCCGCGCCGCCGGCTCGGTAGATTTCTTCGAGGAACGGGTAGTCGTTGCCGGTGAGCCCGCCGAGGACGACGGTGGCGCTCGGGTCGGAGGCCTTGACGACGGGGTAGACGGCTTTCAGCAGCTGGGCGTACGCGGCGGCGTCGGGGCCCCCGGTCCACCACGACGAGGAGTCCTCCTCGTTCCAGATCTCAAACGCCGCGACCCGTCCGGCCCAGCGTTGGGCGAGCGCCCCGACGAACGCCGCGAAGTCCTCGGGGTTGGCCGGGGGGGTGTGCGGGTCTTCCGAGCCCGTCTCCCAGCGCGGTGTGTCGACGACGTCGACGATCACTTTCGTCCCCGGCGGCAGCGCAGCGAACAGCTTTTCGTAGGACGCCAGCCAGCTGGGCGCGAAGACTCCCGGTTCGGGCTCCAGATCGGGCCACGTCGCGAACACCCGGACCCAGTGGACGCCCAGCGCCCGCACATCGGACAGGTGCGGCGCGGCGGTGTCGGACAGCACGACCCCCGGGGCCGCCGCCGTGGCGCCGGACGCCGTCGCGCCGGCGACCACCGCGGCGAGCAGTCCCGCGAGGAGGACCCCCGCGAGCCGCCGACCGACGCGCCCGGGGCCCAGGCCGGCGCGCCCGATCGGGGCGCGCCGGGAGTTCCTGGGAGGAGAGATCGCCATCGCCTGTGGGATCGACGATCGCCGCGGGACGCTTGACCGCGGACGTGGCCAATCGACGCATGGCTCCCCTCGATCTGCCGTCGTCGGGATCTCGACGCTAGCCTGAAGGGCTCCCACGATCCACAACGCCTCGGGAAGGACTGCAATTGCAACGCAAGTGGTGGACGCTGATCGCGGTCTGCGTCGCGACGTTCATGCTGCTGCTCGACATCACCGTCGTCAACACCGCGCTGCCGAGCATCCGCAGGGAACTCCACGCGTCGTTCACCGATCTGCAGTGGGTCGTCGACGCCTACGCGCTGACGCTCGCCGCGTTCGTCCTCACGTCGGGGTCGCTCGCCGACCGGCTCGGACGCAAGCGCGTGTTCGTGATCGGCGTCGGGATCTTCACCGTCGCCTCGCTGCTCTGCGGGCTGGCCGGATCCCCGACGGCGCTGAACCTCTCGCGTGCCCTGCAGGGCATCGGCGGCGCCGTGATGTTCGCGGTGTCGCTCGCGCTGCTCGCACAGGAGTGGCGGGGCCCCGAGCGCGCGACCGCCACCGCGATCTACGGGGCGACGATCGGTGTCGCCGTCGCGCTGGGCCCGCTCGTCGGCGGTGGCCTGACCCAGGCGATCGGCTGGCAGTCGATCTTCTTCTTGAACATCCCCGTCGGCGTCGCCGCGATCACCGTCACCGTGCTCAAGGTCGCGGAATCTCGCGATGAGATGGCCCGCGGCGTCGACTGGGGCGGCACCGTCACGTTCTCGGCCGCCAATGCGCTGCTCGTGCTCGCGCTGCTGCGCGGGAACGACGACGGCTGGACCTCTGGCACGATCCTCGCGCTGTTCGCCGCGGCGATCGTGCTGTCCGTGGCGTTCATCGCGATCGAGCTGCGCGTCGCGCAGCCGATGCTTCCGCTGGGGCTCTTCCGCAGTCATGCCTTCACCGGTGCCCAGATCACCGCGTTTGCGCTCAGCGGCTCGATGTTCGCGCTGTTCCTCTACATCACGCTCTACATGCAGGAGATCGAGCACCTCTCGCCGCTGCAGGCGGGTCTGCGCTACCTGCCGTTCACCGTCGGTACGTTCCTCGTCGCGGGTGTCACCGCGTCGCTGGAGGGGAAGGTCCCGGCGCGCGTGCTGCTCGCGGGCGGGCTTGCGATCACGGGGCTCGGGCTCGTCCTGATGAGCGGCGCCGCGCCGAACGACTCGTGGACGGTCCTGCTCCCCGGCTTCATCGTCGGCGGTCTCGGCGTCGGCCTCGTCAACCCCGTGCTCGCCAACGTCGCCCTCTCGACGGTGCCCGAGCGGATGAGCGGCGTGGCGTCGGGCATCAACGACACCTTCCGCCAGGTCGCGATCGCGACCGGCACAGCGGCGCTCGGCGCCTTGTTTCTCGCCGTCTCGCGACAGCACATCGAAGACCTCCTGCCGGGCGTGAGCGGCCATCGCGCCCGGGGCCTCGCCGAAGCGGCCTCCTCGGGCACCCTCCCGTCCAGCGCGCCTCCAGCGATCGTTCACGCCGCGCGCGAGGGCTTCACCCACGGTTTCTCGACGATCCTGCTCGCCGGCAGCGGTCTGGCGTTCGTCGGTGCCGTGCTCGCGCTGCTGCTGGTCCGCCCCAGCGACCTGCGCCACGAAGACGCGCCCGACGTCTTGGCCGAGCCCGCAGCCGCCTGACGGCGGGGGTCGGTGGGAGCGGCAGGCGGCCGGCGTGCGGTCGCGATGCGGTCGGGAGGGTGTGCGTCAGGACCGCGAGACGTACTTGCCGGTGCGCGTGTCGACCCGCACGCGGTCGCCGGCGTTGACGAACAGCGGCACCTGCACCACGACGCCGGTCTCGAGCGTCGCCGGCTTGGTCCCGCCGCCGGAGGCCGTGTCCCCGCGCACGCCGGGTTCGGTCTCTGTCACCTCGAGGTCCACGGCGCTCGGGAGCTGCAGCTCGGTCGGCTGGTCGTCGATGAACAGCAGGTCCAGCTCGTCGTTTACCTTCGTCCAGCGCAGCCCGTCGCGGACCGTCTCCAGCGTGATCGCGAGCTGGTCGTAGGAATCGGTGTCCATGAAGTGCGCGTCCTGGCCGTCGCTGTACAGGAACTGCACCCGGCGCGCCTCCGTTCGCACGTCGCGGAACTTCTCTCCCGCCCGGAACGTCTTGTCGATCGCGGCCCCGTCGGACGCGCGCCGCAGCTTGGTGCGCACGAACGCCGCGCCCTTGCCGGGGTTCACGTGCTGGAACTCCAGGACCTTGTAGATCGTCCCGTCCACCTCGATGTGGTTGCCGCTTTTGAATTGGTTGGTGCCTAGCACGTATTCAGCTTACCCTTGTTTAGCGTGACCACTACAGCCAAGAAGCCTAGCCGCATGGATCAGTATGTGCGGGTCAGCCGCGTTGCGGGTCGTTCGGGAGAGAGTTTCATCTCGCCCGACCTGCAACGCGAGCAGGGAGCTGCGTGGGCGTCTTCGCGTGGGGTCGAGGTCGCGGTCGTCCACGAAGACCTCGACCAGTCGGGCGGCAAGCTGGAGCGGCCGGGCCTCGATGCGCTCATGGCGCGGATCAGAGCAGGACATACGGATGGCGTGATCGTCTCGAAACTCGATCGCCTGAGCCGTCTCGGCGTGGCGGACGCCCTGCGCCTGGTCGAACAGATCACGGAGGCCGGTGGCTCGATCGCGGCGCTCGACCTGGGCCTCGATCCGACGACGCCGTTTGGAGAGTTCGGTATGACGATCATGCTGGCGCTGGCGCGCATGGAACGGCGACGCATGAGCGAGGCGTGGGAGCACGCCAAGACTCGGGCGCTCGATCGTGGCGCTCGGATGGGAGCAACGCCGTTCGGCTACACGCGCGATGACGACGGATTGCTCGTCCCGCATCCGAAGTGGGCGCGCGTCGTGACAAGGGCGTTCAAGCTCGCCGCCGACCAGGGCGTAGACGCGGCGCTCGCGTACCTGCGCAAGCAAGTACCGGCGTACCCCTCGGATGGTCAGCCGGGTGTTCGTCGCAAACGCAGCGCCGATCATCGAACCTGGAACGCCTTCACGGTGCGGCGGCTGTTGCGCAACCGCAGCTACCTGGGCGAGACGCGCTACGGCGATCGGCTGGTGCGGGACTCACACGCGGCCCTCGTAGATCGCGTGACGTTCGAGCGGGCGCACCCCGGCGATGAGAAGCCGCAGCGCCGCCCCGCTGCCGTGTTCCCGTTGAGCGGGTTCGCCACCTGCGCCAACTGCGGCGAGTTCTTGATCGGCGCACGAGCAGGCGGAAACGGAGGGCGCGGTCTGCGCACGTACCGCTGCCGCGCATCGCTGGCGAGCTGGAAGGGCGAGCGCTGCGACTCGCCTACAAACGTCATGGCCGACCGTTTGGAGAGCTACGTCGTGGAACAGCTCAAGCAGGCATACGAACAGACGGGCACGTCGGGGCTCGCAGCCAGCGTCGCGGACACGGGGAGCACCTTCGAGGACGTTCAGGGCGAGCTGGAGGCGGCGGAGCGCGAGCTGGAGCGGTTCGCCGCCGACCCGACTGCAGCGGAGCTGCTCGGACAGGCCGCATGGACAGCGGCTCTGCGCACACGAACCGAACGCGCCGAAGCTGCGCGGGTCGAGTACCGCGAGCACGTTGACACGATGCGCGCGTCCGAGATCGTCGTACCGCCGATCGAGCTGCTTGACAGTCTCGCGCCTGACGAGCTGAGGACCGTGCTACGCAGCGTCTTTCAGACCGTCCGTGTTGGTCGTGGTCGCGCGCGCGGCCGCGGCCCGATGGCTGAGCGTGTCGAGCTGGTCTTTCATGGCGAACCGTCGTCCGGGGTAGCGTCGCTCGAGGACGCCACATAGCGCCCGCTCCAAACGTGCGCGGGCCTCTTGGGGCATGGGCCGCGCCTTGGGGGCCGCTACGGCGAGACGAGGCTCGTAGCGGCCCTGGCGGCTCAATTGTTGTGCTGGGCTGGGTGGCCTCACACGTGTACTGACCCCCACGGGCAGCAACCGGCCATGTAGTTTGACCCGCGCCGGTCGAGCTGGCCGCTCACACGGACAAGGAGACGAAGCCGACGCCTCCGGTGCCAGTAGCGGCGGCCACCTGGCCGCAACCGCTCCCTACGCCGGCGTCGCCTCTATGCTTGCGCGCCCTCTGCCTGCGATACGGGCGTGCCCCTCGGTGCCCGTTCATCCTTCCGCAGGCGTTCTTCAGCGCCACTCCTCGGGGACTACGCCGGGTGTCCACTCCTTGGTCACTCCGCCGCCCGCCTGCTTGAGCCTGCGCCCGAACTCAGCGACGTTGAGCTGGAAGTCCAACTCGTCACGGGGATCGCGGCCTCCGTCGTCGAGCATCTGACGCCAGTGCGCAAGCGCACACAGCGTCTCGACCTGTGATTCGTCGGTCCACCAACCCTGTTTGAGTCCTTTCAGCTCGTCGGGATAGCGCCCACACAGCGCGACGATCGAGCCCCACATGAACTGTCGCCATTCACGATCACCGCCGTAGGGCTCAAGCCACGGCGCCCGAGTGATCGTCAGCTCGTCCGCTGGCGCGCTTCCGTTCCCGCACGCTGCGGCGGCGAGCTTCCCGAGTCCGTCGCGGACCATCTGGCCCGCGACACGCGCGACCGGCTGCCCAGACGCTGCCGCCAGCTCGTCCAAGCGTGCGGCTATGTCGTCGGAAAGCGTGATCTTGATTCGACTGCTCATTTCGGAACCTCCGAGTTTCGACATTGAGGGCCTTTTGGTGCCCCTTCTGCCGGTTACTGACCCCAAGTCCGCGAGACCGGCCAACGAATTCGAGGCCCACTTTAGGGTCCGCTCCGAAGGTGCATCTACGGATGAAAAGTCAAGGGCTTGCACGGGTTTCTTTTTGGGTTGCTGATGGCGCTGCCCGTGTTCGAGGGTGCGCTCCGGCGGCATAGTGCTCGCACAGCGCGTGGAGGCGCGTGCATCTGGTCTGTCCGGCCGTTCTTGTTGCGCTGGGGGCGTGTTTTGGCGCAGGGAGACCTGTCGACGGCGGGGTAGCGTCGAGTGCTTCGGGGTGAGATGATTTGTGGTGGTGCGGGTGACTGACGTGAGCGAAGCGCAGGCGTCAGGGGCTTGTGGCCTGCCGCGCGGCTTTGCCCTTTACGGGCTTTTGAGATGCGCGCCCCGGTGTCGCGCCCGCACCACCTTTCGGTGATGCTGTTGAGCGCCAGTCCTCGACCAGGCGCCGGTAGGCGAGCTCTGCCTGGGTTTGCAGCTCACGCTCCGCCGCGCGTTGAGCGGCTGTCGGTGAGACGGTTGCCCCGTCGTGGCGGCGTGGCCGGCGTGACGCGCCGGCGGTGAGTTCCAACCGGCGGGTCTTCTGGCGCGTCAGCGACGGGCGGGCGAACGCGTAGTCCTCGTCCTTGCTCAGCAGATGCCAGCAGAGAACGACGAGCTTGCGTGCGACAGCGACGGCGGCGACCTGGGCGCCGCGGCGAGCACGGACGCGCTCCCCGAACGCACGCAGGGGGCCGGGGCTGCGGATCGCGATCCATGCCGCCTCGACCAGCATCGAGCGGGCCTGCGCGTTGCCGCGCTTTGAGATGTGCCCGTAGCGAGCGGGCTCTGAGCCGGACTGGCGGACCTTCGGGTCCAAGCCGAGGTAGGCGACCAGTTGCCCCGGGGTCTGAAACCGGGAGATGTCTCCCACGGCTGCGATGACCGCCGCCGCGGTCCCGATATCCACGCCGGGGATCGTCAACAGCCTGCACAGCCCGGGCCATGTGAGGGCCTGCTCGGCGATCTTCTGGTCAAGCAGAGCGATCTCGCTGTCCAGGAAGTCGATCTGGCGCAGGCAGCCAGCCACCGTCTCGGCCTCCTCCTCCGGGAGCGTTTGTTCGGCCAGCCACACACGTCCCTTGCGGCCGAAGAGGTCGCTCACGGGTGGGCGACCGAGCAGGCAGCGCATCACTACGGCGTGCACCTCGTTCTTGATCCGCGTGCGTGCCCGCACCAAAGCCGAGCGCCGCGCGACACGGCGGCGTAACGCGAGCGTCGCCTCGTCCGGCACCCATACCTCACTGAGCATCCCCGCCGAGAGGAGCCTGGCGAGCATCGCCGCGTCAAAGCGGTCGGACTTCACGCGCGCGTGAGAGATCGCGCGCGTCTGCGCCGCGTTAGAGACGATGACCCGCCCAACGTTGCTTTCCCGCAGGATCCTCGCGATCGCCATCACGCTGCCGCTGGCGTCCAAGACGACCTGATCGTCGCTGCCGAGATCCCGCGCGAACTCCTTGATCGCCTCCGGTGTGCTCGCGATCCGCCCGACCTGCGAGACCTTGCCGCCCTCAGCGACCGCGACCTCGCAGAACTCCAAGTGAACATCAATACCAAAGAACCGCATGACACTCCCTTCCATCCGTCGAGCTTTGAACTGGAAGGCGCGGCGGGCAAGCGACAAATACGGATTCGGGCTCTCAGCCCAACCAGGTGAGTCGCAGGGGCGGCCATATAGTCATTGACGGGCTCGCAGCCCAAATGCACGACGGCCTGCCCCACCATTGCGTCTTCCCACAAGAGCCCCTGTCCTGGTCAAACGACCCTACGAACACGACCGGACAACAGCCCACCCCGTATTTCATACCCGTAGTCTGTTCAGGAGACTTGGGGACCGCGCGGGATGGAGGGAGCCAGAGCGCGTGTGTTCAGGAGACTTGGGGACCGCGCGGGATGGAGGGAGCCAGAGCGCCTGTGGGACTCGGCGGAGCGGTATCGTTCCTGGCGATGAGCGCAGACCGTGAGTTCGACGTGGTGATCGTGGCCGAGCCGGAGGGCGGCTACAGCGTGTTCGTGCCCGAGCTGCCGAGCGTCGCAACGCAGGGCGAGACGATCGAGGAAGCGCGCGCGAACGCGCAAGAGGCGATCGAGGGGTATCTCGAAGTCATGCACGAGGATGGCCTTCCCATCCCCACCGTGCACCGCGACCGCGTAGCGGTCCACGCCGCGTGAGCCAAACCCCCGCCGTCACGGGCAAGCAGCTCGTCAAGGTTCTCGAAGGCCAAGGCTGGTACGTGAAGCGCGTTCGGGGCAGCCATCACATCATGCGCCACGCGACCGTGCCGGATGCAATCCCGGTGCCGGTCCACGGCAATCAGCCGATCAAGAAGGGCACGCTTGGCAACATCCTGCGCACGGCCGGGATCAGCCGCGAGGAGTTCAATCGGCTGGCCTGATCGAGTGCGCCTGGGTAGATGTGCCGCCCGCCTGGGTCGCGTCCCATGAGCCGGGGGATTTGAAGTTGCGGGCGTAGCCTCCGCTTTGTCCTGACAAGACCAAGCGATGGAGGTACGCCTGCATGGAACAAGGTAGCCCCGAGCGAGAGGTTTCGCCACGAGCTGGATGAGGTGCTGGCCGGTGTCGGCGGTGAGGATGATCCGATTGAGACGGTCGGGCGCCTCGGAGCGCGGTTGATCTTGCAGCAGGCGCTGGAGGACGAGGTCACAGGGTTCCTTGGTCGTCGGCGCTATGAGCGTGCCGGGGAGACGGTCAGTCACCGCAACGGCTATGAGCCGAAGACGGTCAAGACGACGAGCGGGGCGATGCGCCTGGAGCGCCCCGGGATCCGCGATGCAAAGAAGCTCGGGTTCGAGAGCCGGATCCTCGGCAAGGCGTCGCGCGCACCCATGCGCTGGAATCGCTTGTGATCAGCGGCTTCCTTCGGGGCTGTCAACGCGGGATGTCGAGGCCACGCTGGAGGAGGTCTTCGAGGAGCCGATCGCGTCGAAGAGCACGGTCTCGCGGATCTGCGAGGACAGCCGCGAGCGCTACCGCCAGTGGTGCCGCCGTCGCCTTGAGCGGCACGACATCGTCTACTGCTTCTTGGACGCCATCGATCTGAAGCTCGCGGCGTATTAGCCGGAGAGCGTTACGCCTGTGACCTGCCCGTCGACTCGATCTCCATCGACGGTAAAGGTCGGGGTGTAGACGGTGAGGACGGTCCGAAAGCGTGTCGCAAGCCGAGGGAAGGTCACCGTGGTCACGGGCGAGCGCAGTTTTACGGCGAGACGCCAAGGGATCTGCACTTCCTTTGGCAGGCACCTCTTGGAACGACACCGTTCGATTCGTATGCGGATCGTCTGGCCGATCGCGATGCCCGAAGCTCTGATCGAGAGGCGGTGCCCGTGCAACGTCGGGATGATCGTTCCCGTCGGCACGCCTGTCTGAGCTGCAGGCTTCTCGGCGACCCGTTCGTATGCGGCGATCTGCCCGTTGAGGTCTGTCGCGGCCGTCTTGAACGACACCGTCTGCGTTGCGGTGCCCACGCTGGTCTGCCAGGTGGCGGTCAAGACGTAGGAGGTGTTGGCCTTGAACTTGACGCGTGGCACGACGAAGCTCGCTGCCGTGTAGCCGCCGAACGTGCCGACCGACGGGAAGCCTGCCGGCGATTCCGGCGCCGCGGTTTCGGGTGTCACGAGCGACGTCGGAACCGTAACACCCGTGGTCGTGGCCAGCGTCGCGGCCTGCAGCTTCGCGCCCGGCATATCCTCCGCCCACAGAGGGATCGCGGGCGCTAGATACGGTTCGTCGCCGAGGCCAACCGCCTCCTGCGGCGGGAACGGAACCTCGCCCGTGTTCTCCGCGATCGGAACGTTGGCGGCTCCGGGTCCAGGGACCGAATAGAACGCCGCCGCTGTGAACGGGCGCGCTCCGCTCGTTCCCATGCACGCGGCGCCAAGGCTCGCCCCGTACCAAGCGGTCGTGATCGCGGGGTCCATGAGGCTCGCCTCGTGAAGAGCCGCACCGGACCACGGATTGAACAGCGGCCCCCACAAAGCGCCGACCGTAAACCTGCTGCCCGGTTCGCCGTCGAGGTCCGACGAGCTGGCAGCTTCGTTGCCTTCGGTCGTGTAGCCCGGCTGGCTCGGCAACTCTTCATGGGGATACTGGCCCTTCGCCTCGCGGTAAACCGTCGCCCAGCTCAGACACCCCGCGCTGAGATGAGGTTCTTCGACGAGATCGCCGGGGATGCCGTTCGCGGCCCGCTGCTGATTCAGCAACGTGATCGCCTGCGGCGCCGTGACTACCGGGAGGTGCGTGCTCGCGACCTGTTCTGCAGCCAGGCGCACCGTCGCGGGCTCAAAACGCGAACTCTTAGCCTCCGCGGCACCCGCCCCGACGGCGCTAGCGGTGAGCGACGCCACGACCGCACAGACCGCGAGTGAAAGGCGCGAGGCAGTCATTGCGCTCGGACGATACTCGACCGAGCTCCCGAGGCACGCTTTGCGCGAGGAACTGCACGCGGCACAGGCACTTGGGTCGGCAGGACGATCTCGCGCGGCCTTACGTCCGATCCCCCTGATACGTTCTAGACACGTTTCAGAATTGATTTGTTGAGATCGCCATTTTGCCTGCAAATCGCGGCTTTTTTGCCCACAATGGACCCGACGGAGTGGCGCGGCGAACCTCCGTTGAGGACGTCGCCAAGTGCAGCACTTGGCCTGGTAAGGCCAATCAGTGAGCCTTAGCCTAGCCAATGTGGTTGCCGTTCTTGAGCCGCTTGGACTAGGAGCCGTCGCCGCTGCTCAAGCCGTCGCAGCGGCGACGTACGCTTCGCCGCATGCTAGCCCCGAAAATTGGCCATCCTCTGCCGCGCGCCGATGAAGCGTACGCGGCACCCGAGAAGTGGGCTGAGTGGCTACTCGCTGATCGCGGTCACGGTAGGGAATGGGCACGGGTCTTCCTGGTGCGTACGTCGGACTCCGAGCGGATTTGGCAGGCGATTGCCAACGCGGTACTCGATGCACCTGTCTCAGCGGTTCGGAAGGTCGCCGTCGGGGTGACCTGCGAGGTCCGAGTAGAGCTGACCATCGAGGAGCGAACCGCAGCGGTACTGTCCGCGTGGCATTACGTCGATATAGAGGATGCGCCACGTCTAGTCACGGCGTTCCCGACGCCCTAACATGGACTTCATGCCGATCACGCACGAGATCACCCTGTACGACACCGTCGAGCTGACCGCCGACACCGAAACGGCGCCCGCGGGCGCCAGAGGCGGCGTGGTCGAGTTGCTCGACGGCGACAAAGCGATGGTCGAGGTCACAACGATGCCCACGGAGCCACTACTAGACCGCATCGTTGTTGTGCCGCTCGCGAAGCTGCGCCGCGTCGACTGATCAGCCGCCCCTGGCACAGCGTCGCGTCGAGCAGATCGCGGTCAAGCGACACCAGAAAGTCGACCTCGGCGTCTTGGTAGAGCGCGACGAGAGAGCGAGCGACGAATCTCCTGCCCCGCCGCACCCGTCGAAGATATGAGTCACGGCGGCGGGGGACAGCCCGTTCCGACAGGGCGGGGCCCTGGCGTGGCTTCGATGATGACCGGAGCCGCCACCGCCGAGAGGGGCGTCTCTGCTAGTTCCGGAGAGCCGACCGGCGCTTCCGTGACGCACGACAACAACGGCGGTCCTTCCCGCTTGGTGGTGTACGCGTAGTTCTGTTGCGCCCAGGCAAGGAGCGTCCCGCCCAGGCCGAAACCTTCCATGCTCACTGCGCCCGAGAACGTGACGATCGTTCGCGCCTTACCAGTTGTGAGGTTGAGCACGTCGAGGATCGTCTGACCTTTGCCCCGCTTGGCATACGCGATGCGCCCGTCGGACAGCGACGCATACGCGACGCGTCCGCCCAGCGACGGCTCGAATCCGCTTTCGAGCGGGCGAGCGATTCGCGTCCCAGGGCTGCCCCACCATCCGATAGCTTCGCCACCGCCAGGGAGCGGCCGGTGCCGGATACTGGTGACGAGAACGTCGCCTTTGGCATCGACCTGAGTCTCGCGGTAGCGGCCAGGTTCGCCGTACTTGCCTGATGGTGGGGCCACGCGACAGAGCAGACGTCCGTTACGTGAGTCGAGAACCTCGACTTGCACGCTGCCTTCCTGCCCGGGTTCGTGGGTTTCGTAGGTTGAAGCTGCGCCGACTTCGTAGGTCAGCGCGAGCCGGAGCCCCGCAGCCGCCAGTGAGACGGCGCCGCGTGGCACCCTGCCGATCACGCGTGCGCTGTCTGTGCCCAGGCGAACGCGTACCAAGAACTGGCCGTCGCCCGGCCGCCGGAAGCAACTCGCGCGTACGATGGCGTAAAGGTTGTCGTTAGCCACGGCCTCCAACCGATCGCCTTCCACCCGGCTGCTCCGGAGCGGTGGACAGGGCAGCCCCCGGTTCGCCCTGAGTCGCCGCCCGATCCGCCCAACCTTTAGGCCTGACGCCTCGGCCACGACCACCCAACCATCTTCCACGTGAACCGCCGACAATTCGGCGTCCCGTGTAAGCAGACGCGTGCTGGTGGCAGTGCTGAGGAACACGCTTTCCTGCCCCGAAGAACTCCCCGCCCACAGCAGGCCATCACTCACGACCTCCGGACCGCCGGAAAAGCCCGGAGCCCGCACCGCTGCGCCCGCCACCGCCGGAAGCAGCACGAGCCCAACGCACGCGATCAGACCGGCTTTGATCCAGCCCCTCGGCGAACAACACACAGCCGCAGAATAGCTGGTTCGTCGAGATCATCTTGGCCGGGAGTTTAGTCCGGGGCCCATCGGTCGGGGCGTGCCGGGCGATCTTGGGATCGGTGGCGTTGCCGCGGGTGGCCCGCGGCGCGCTCAGCGCACCAGCTCGGCCAGCGCGACCGCCGTCGCGACCCCGGCGTTGAGGCTCTCCACGCCCGGACGGCCCCCCGGGATTCGCACGAGCGCGTCGCACTTCGTCCTGGTCCTCTGCCTCAGCCCCTGGCCCTCGGCGCCGACCACCAGCACCGTCTTTGCGTCGAACTCGGTCTCGGCCAACGTCTGCTCGCCGCGCTCGTCCAGGCCGTAGATCCAGAACCCGTACTCCTTCAGGATGTCCAGGCTGCGCGCGAGGTTCGTGACGCGGAAGATCCGCACGAGCTCCGCCGCGCCGACCGCGATCCGGGCCACCGTCGGCGAGACCTCGGCCGATCGGTTGCGCAGGATCAGCACCGCGTCCGCCCCGAAGAACGCCGCGTTGCGCAGCATCGCGCCGAGGTTCTGCGGGTCGGAGATCTGATCCAGCGCCAGCACGATGCGCGCGTCGCGCAGCAGCCCGAGGTCGTGCTCCCCCAGCGCCGGCCGCGGATCGGTGAACGCGCAGATCCCCTGGTGCTTGTCGTTCTCGGTCAGGCCCCCCTCACGCAGGAACGCCCCCCACGGCAGCAGCTCTGGCTCGACTCCGACCTTGCGCGCCAGCGCGATGAACTCCTCGTGGTAGGACTCCCTGCCGGCCAGGATCAGCCGCCGCACCGCCTGCGGGCGCGCCAGGAACACCGCTCGCACCGAGTGCTTGCCGAAGGTCTTCTCCATGCCGCGCCACAGCGTAGCCCCGGTGCGTTGCCGCATCCGTCGCGCCACGCGGCGTAGGTCAGCCACAGCACCTGCGTCGCGGCGCACACCAGCGCCACGCCGTCAGGGGCCGTGCTCTCCGAGCGCGGCCGCGGCGTGGGATCGGGCTCTGGACGTCGTTCGGTCAGCCGCCGGTCGTAAATCTGCCCGCCCCGAGCCGCTGCGCGAGCTGCTGACCCACCGGCGTCAGCTTCCACGCGTTGGGCTCCCCGCGCAGGTGCCCGTCGCCGGCGTCGTTGGCCGTCAGACCCAGGCGCTCCAGGCGTGCCAGCAGCCTCGAGATCTGGCCCCGGTCTGAGATCCCGACACAGTCCGCCACCGCGCGGTTGCTGAGCCCCGGCCGCTCGGCGATGCATTCCAGCGCCCGCGCCGTTCGGTAGGTCACGCGCAGCGGGAGACCTTCGAGCAGGCTGTCCTCGACCAGGCCCCGGGGCGCCTCCACGCTCGCCGGCGGCTCGCGCCGCAGAGGCGGTGTGGGCGCCGGCCGGGCCTGTTCGCGGCGGGCCGCCGCCGGCCCCAGGTAGGGCAGCGCGATCATCCCCATCAGCTCGCCCAGCAGCTCCGTCAGCGACCCGCCCTCCCCCCTGAGCAAGCGCGCATATACGATCGCCACCGTCGCTCCGACGAGGCCTTCCGCGGTCAGCGCCGTGCACTCGCCGCCCCGCGCGCCCTGTGCGCGGCCTTCGTCGAGCGCCGCCGCCAGGCGCGCAAGGATCTGCTCGCGGCGCTCCATCACCTGCGGTCCGCCGCGCAGCGCCTGCACCACGCAGACACGCGCCAGCGCCGGCTCGCGATCGAGGAACGCGAGGATCGCCCACAGCCCGCCGCGCACCCGCTCACGCCACGGCAGGCCGTCGAGGTCAGCCGCGGCGAGGTCAGCCGCGGCGAGCTCCCGCTCGATCGACTCCGCGACGTCGTCGATCAGCGCGATCAGGCATCCGTCGCGACCATCGAACAGCTCGTAAAACGTCCGCCGCGAGATCCGCGCCCGCGACGTGATCCGCTCGACCGAGGAGTCCGCGTACCCGAGCTCGTCGAACGTAGCCACCGCAGCCGTCAGCAGCCGCGCACGCTGGATCTCGACGACCTGCACGTTCGGCATCCCATGACGGGCGGGCAGCCTGCCGGCCGGCCTTGTATGCCCGCCCCTGCTCACCGAGCGATAGTGCAGCCCCGCGCGGTGCCTGGTAAGTCAAGACGTAGAACGTTCTTTAGCGGCTGACGCCGCCGAACCCGCGTGCTCGCGCTACCCCGCGGCCGGGATATCCTCGACCAACAGCGCAAACGTCGCGCCGTAGCGCTCGCCCGGCGCCAGCACGCGCAGGCCCGCGCCGCTGCGCAGCGCGTTCGCCGCCACCGTCATCGGCTCGAAGCAGATGAACCGGCCGGTCCGTGGGGCGTACACCTGCGCGCACGGATAGCCCTCCTGCAATTCGAGCGCGATCCGTCGCCCGCCGGCGGTGACGGCGAAGCGGGCCGGCTGCGCCACCGCGTCGAACCCGTCGTCGAACTCGCGCCCCTCCAGCTCAAAGCTCTCGCCCGGCAGCGTCTCGTCGGGGCCCATCGGGATCTGGCTGGCGTCGAGCGCCAGGTGGCGCATCGGCGGCAGCTCCACGAGATACTGCTCGCGCGGAGCGCCTGGCGGCGACAGGTACGGGTGAAAGCCAAACGCCACCGGCACCGCGTCCGCGCCGCACGCCTGCACCGTCACCTCGATCTCCAGCCGGCCTCCCGCCAGGCGCGCCCGGAAGCGCAGGTCGTGGCGGAACGGGAACACCGCGAACAGCTCCGGCCGCGCGTCGCTCCAGCTCAGATGCGCCGCCAGCGACCGCGCCGCCGGACCAGAGGTGTCCGCCAGCTCCCACGCAAGCCGCCCGCCGATCACCCCGTGGATCGGCAGCCCGTTGCCGTCCAGCGCCACCCGCGTCGGGTCGTGCGGGACCGCCACCGTGCGGCCGCCCGCGGTGTAGTCGAAGCCCGCGAGCCGGTTCGCCCACGGGTACAGCAGCGGGATCCCCATCGTCTTGCCGCGCCCCGCATACGCCTCCAGGCCCGCGTTCTGCGCCAGCAGCTCCTCGCCGCGGTGGCGCAGCGAGCAGCAGATCATCCCCGCGCCCGGGACGAACGTCGCCTCCAGCGACGCCGCCTCGTCGCACAGCCGCACGGTCTCCAGCGCCGGGTCGGTCATCGCGGCGCCGGGGCGGTCGCGGAGGCCGGATCGGTTGTCACGGGACGGGGACGGTCATCCGAGCGAGGGGTCGTCATCGCAGGGCGGGGCTGAATCGCGTTGGCGGTTGGGGGAATCCTCATACACTCACGGCGCGTGAACCTGTGGGTCCCGGATCGGATCGGCCGCGACGCGATCGGGAGGCTACCCGAGGGTGTCGCGCTCGGTCTGCTCCCGCGCGACCGCGAGCCGCCCCACGCGCTGCTCGACGCCGAGCTCCTCGTGCCGGGCTCAGACGAACCCCGCGTCCTGGAGCTGCTCGGGCAGATGCCGGCGCTGCGCGTCATCCAGACGCTGTCGGCCGGCGTCGACTGGATCGCGTCCGCCGTGCCGCCCGGCGTGACGCTCTGCGACGCCAGCGGGACCCGCGACGTCGCCGTCGCCGAGTGGGTGCTCGCCGCGATCCTCGCCGCCACCAAGACCCTGCCCGAGCTGCGCGACCGCCAGCGCGAGCACCGCTGGGAGTGGCGCCAGGCCGACGAGCTCGCCGGCGCCACCGTGATGATCCTCGGCCACGGCGCGATCGGCGCCGCCGTCGAGGCGCGGCTCGCGCCGTTCGACGTCGAGCTGATTCGCGTCGCCCGCCACGCCCGCGAGGGCGTCCACGCGATCGACGAGCTGGGATCGCTGCTGGAGCTCGCCGACGTCGTCGTCGTGCTGCTGCCGCTCACGCCCGCCACCACCGGGCTGCTCGACGCCGAGATGCTCGCGCGCCTGCGCCCCGGCGCGCTGCTCGTCAATGCCGCCCGCGGGCCGATCGTCGACACCCCCGCGCTCGTCGAGCTGCTGTCCGCCGGGCGCGTCAGGGCCGCGCTCGACGTCACCGACCCCGAGCCGCTGCCCCCCGATCACCCGCTGTGGGACGCCCCCGGCGTCCTCATCACCCCGCACCTCGCCGGCGACACCGCCGCCGCGGAGCGGCGCGCGTTCGCGCTCGTCGGCGCCCAGGTCCGCCGCTACGTCCGCGGCGAGCCGCTCGCGAACGTCGTGCGGGACGGTTACTGACCCGCTCGTCAGACGTCCGGCGTCATGCACTGCGTCGGGCGCCGTCGCCCGAGGCGTGCGCCGCCGATGCTCACTGCCCGACCTCGCCCACGTGCAGCGTGACGATCCCGCCGCCGGTGACGATGTAGCGGATGTCCCGCAGGCCGCACCGCTCCAGCATCGCCGCGAGCACCTCCGGTCCGGGGTAGCGCCGCACCGAATTCGACAGATAGCTGTACGCCTGCGGCTGGCCCACCAGCCGCCCGATCGCCGGGACCGCGCGATCGAACCACAGGTCAAAGAACGTCGACAGCGGCGGCCGCCGCGGCGTCGTGAAGTCGAGCACCACCACCCGACCGCCCGGCCGCACCACGCGCGCCATCTCCGCCAGCCCCCGCTCAAGATCGGAGAAGTTCCGCGCCCCGAACCCCACCGTCGCCGCGTCGAACTCGCCATCGCCGTAGCCCAGCGCCAGCGCGTCGCCGACCTCAAAGCGCAGGCCCGGCGCCTTCATGCGCGCCCGCGCCAGCATCTCCGCGGAGAAGTCGCAGCCCACCGCCTCGCCGCCCGGCGCCACGCGGCCCGCGAGCTCGATCGTCAGATCGCCGGTCCCCGCCGCCACGTCGAGCACCCGGTCGCCCGGGCCCACCGCCGCGAGGTCCGCCGCGCGACGGCGCCAGTCGTGGTGCAGCCCCGCCGTCATCACCGTGTTCAGCAGGTCGTAGATTCCTGCGATGCGGTCGAACATCGCCTGCACCTGCGGCGCCTCCAGCGTCCCCGGCGATGCGCCGGGCGCAGGGGCCGAGGTCGCCGTCATCCGCCCGCGGCCGCGACCGGCATCCGGTCGCGGGGAGGGGCGACGCGCGCTCGGGCGTGGACGCGCACGCGCGTGCCGCTGCGGGGGGAGAACGTCACGTTGCGCCGCGCCACATGTTCGAGGCCCGCCCTGACCGGCGCCAGCCGCAGCTCGCGCAGGACCGTCTGCAGCACCACCCGCATCTCGAATTCCGCGAACGACGCGCCCAGGCAGCGGCGGATGCCGCCGCCGAAGGGGATCCAGCCGTAGGTGCTCGGCGGGCTCTCCAGGAAGCGCTCCGGGCGGAACGCGTACGGCTCGGGGTAGAGGTCCGGGCGGGTGTGCGTCAGCCAGATCGCCGGGGTCACGTCGGTGCCGGCCGGCAGATGCAGGTCGCCGACGTCCAGCTCCGCGGCCAGCCGCCGCCCGGCCAGCGGCACGACGGGGCGCAGCCGCAGGGACTCCGCGATCACCGCCCGCAGGTATGCCTCCCCGGCGCTCCCGTTCTTCTCTGCGGTCCCGTCAGCTTCGGCGCCTCCGTTCACCTCGGCGCCCCCGTTCACCTCGGCGCCAGTGTTCGCCTCGGCGACCGCGTCGATCTCGGCCGTCAGCCGCGCCAGCGCCTGGGGGCGGTGCAGCAGCAGGTCGAAGGTCCACGCCAGCGCCGTCGCGGTGGTCTCGTGGCCGGCAAGCAGCAGCGTTACGAGCTGGTCGCGCAGGTCGCGGTCGCCCATCGCGCTGCCGTCCTCCAGCCGCGCCGCCATCAGCAGCGAGAGGATGTCCTCGCGCTCGGCCAGGTCGGGATCGAGGCGGCGCTCGGCGATCTCGGCCAGCAGCAGCTCGTCGATCTCGCGCGTCAGCTCGCGCAGCGCCTCCAGCGGATCGCCGCGCCGCAGACGCCGGGAGAGCATGACCCGCAGCTGCAGCCCCACCGACGGGTTCTGGCCGAGCAGCCGCGGCAGCCGCTCGCGCAGGCGTTCGCTACGGTCGGCGTCGGTGACGCCGAACACGGCCCGCAGGATCACCTCGAGCGTCAGCGCCTGCATGTGCGGGTGCAGCGCGAACGGCTCCCCCCGCGGCCAGCCCGCGATCTCGCGCTCGGCGACCTCGCGCACGATCCCCTCGTACGAGCGCATCCGCTCGCCGTGGAACGGCCCCAGCATCACCCGCCGGCGCGCGAGGTGCTCGCCTCCTTCCACCAGCAGCACCGAGCTCGCGCCGAGCAGCGGCCGCAGCGCCGCCGTGCGCCCCGGGGGGAGGCCGTTGCGGTGCTCGGTGTACAGCGCCCGGATCACCTGCGGGTCGGACAGCATCACCGTCGGGCGCTGCGAACCGGGGAAGCGCACGCTGAAGGCGTCGCCGTAGCGCCGCCGGCAGGACTCCAGGAAGGAGATCGGCCGCGCCAGCCACCGCGCCAGCTGCACCGCCGGCGGCTCGGAGGGACCGGGCGGGAGGCCGCTGTCGGTCATTGCCATAGCGTTGCACACCTCGCCGCCCGCTCAAACTCCAGCAAGCGACCGGGCCGATCGACGCCGGGTCCGCATGGGTCGATCGGCGCCACGATTGGTCTGCGACGGGCCGAATAGACTGGCGCAGATGCTGACGCCGCGCGTGCGCGCCTGGGAGGACGGCGGTGCCTACGCGATGGTGCTCGGCCAGCGACTGTACGTCCGCCGCGCGCGCGGCGACGGGCCCCTGCTGCTCCTGCTGCACGGCTTTCCGTCGTGCTCCTACGATTGGCGCTCGCTGCTGGCGCTCCCGCTGCCGCGGCGGACGCTGGCGTTCGACTTTCTCGGCTTCGGCCTGTCGGCGAAGCCCTCGGGGCACAGCTACTCGCTGCGCGACCAGGCCGACCTCGCCTGCCAGCTCGTCCACGAGGCCGGCGACCCGCCGGTGTTCGTGCTGGCGCACGACATGGGCACGTCGGTCGCGACCGAGCTGCTCGCGCGCGACCTCGACGGGACGCTGCGGTTCGCGCTCGACGGGGTGCTGCTGCTCAACGGCTCGATGGTCCAGGACGCCGCGAGCCCGACGCTCGGCCAGCGGCTGCTGCGCGGACCACTCGGGCCCGTCGTCTCGCGGGTCGGGTCGCGGCGCTTCTTCGCGGCGCAGCTCGGCAGCGTGTTCTCCGCCGCGCACCCGCTGTCGGACGAGGAGGCCGGCGACCAGTACGCGCTGTACACCCACGCCGGCGGCAACCGCATCGCGCACCGCACGATCGCCTACATGGACGAGCGGATGCGCGAGGCCCCGCGCTGGCACGGCGCGCTGCGGGACTGGCCCGGACCGCTGTCGCTGGCGTGGGGTATGCGCGACCCCGTCGCCACGCCGGCCGTCCTGGACGCGCTGCTCGCGCTGCGCCCCGCGGCGCCGGTGCTGCGCTGGCCCGAGCTCGGGCACCACCCGCAGATCGAAAAGCCCGCCGCGGTTCGCGCCGCGCTCGAGGCCGCACTGCGCGCCGACTCGACGTAGCATCGGCCCGGTGTAGCGCCGACTCGACGTAGCGCCGGCCCGACGTAGGAGCAGGGACGATCGCCGGCACGGTGGGGCGCCGTCAGCGATGATTGCGCGATGACCCCCGGATCAGAGGTCGCCGTCACGGCCCCCTTCGCCGGGGTGGTGGTCGCGATCGGGCACCGGCCCGGCGGGCCGGTGCGGGCGGGCGTCGCGCTGGTCGTGCTCGAGGCGATGAAGATGGAGCACGAGGTCCTCGCCGAGACCGACGGGGTCGTGCGCAGGGTCGAGGTCGCCGTCGGGGACGACGTGGACGAGGGGCAGGTGCTCGTCGTGCTGGACGTCTTACTGGTCGCCCACCCACCCGCGCCGGACGCGCGGCCCGTGGGGGAGGCGTCGCCAGTCGGGGAGGAGAGACCCGCCAGCGGGACGTCCGCCGCCGAGGAGAGACGCCCCGCCGATGGGACACCGCCTGGTGGCGACGCGCGACCCATGGGCGAGGGGCGGTCCGCCGGGGAGCCCGATCCCGGCGCCGCGCGCGGGGACCTCGCGGCGGTGCGCGCGCGCCACGCGCTCGGCCTCGACGCCGCGCGGCCCGACGCCGTCGCGCGCCGGCGCGAGCAGGGACGGCGCACCGCGCGCGAGAACCTCGCCGATCTCGTCGACAAGGGGACGTTCGTCGAGTACGGCCCGCTGATCTTCGCCGCCCAGGAGCGCCGCCGCTCGCGCGAGGAGCTGATCGCGCGCACCCCCGCCGACGGCCTCGTCGCCGGGGTCGGCGACGTCGAGGGGCAGCCGTGCGTCGCGATGTCCTACGACTACACCGTCCTCGCCGGGACCCAGGGGATGCGCGGGCACCTCAAGAAGGACCGCCTGTTCGACGTCGCCGAGCGCCGCCGGCTGCCGGTCGTGCTGTTCGCCGAGGGCGGCGGCGGGCGCCCCGGGGACGTCGATTGGCCGCTCGTCGCCGGGCTGGACTGCCGCGCCTTCCACCTGTTCGCGCGCCTCAGCGGGCTCGTGCCGCTCGTCGGGATCGCCTCGGGCTACTGCTTCGCCGGCAACGCCGCGCTGCTCGGGTGCTGCGACGTCGTGATCGCCACCGAGGACTCGTCGATCGGGATGGGCGGACCCGCGATGATCAAGGGCGGCGGGCTCGGCGTCCACCAGCCCGCCGACATCGGGCCGATCGACGTCCAGCACGCAAACGGCGTCGTCGACCTGCGCGTCGCCGACGAGGGCGCCGCGGTCGCCGCCGCTAAGCGCTACCTCTCCTACTTCGGCCCGCATGCCGAGGATTTCACCGCGCACGACCAGGGCGCCCTACGCCAGATCGTTCCCGAACGGCGCAAGCGTGCCTATGAAGTGCGACGTGTCATCGACGTCCTCTGCGACGAGGGCTCCGTGCTGGAGCTGCGCCGCGGCTTCGGGCTGGGCATGGTCACGGCGCTGGTCCGCGTGCAGGGCCAGCCGCTCGGCGTCGTGGCCAACGACCCGTCGCATCTCGGCGGCGCGATCGACGCGGACGCGGCCGACAAGGCCGCGCGATTCCTGCAGCTGTGCGACGCGTTCGAGCTGCCCGTGCTGTTCCTGTGCGACACCCCCGGGTTCATGGTCGGTCCCGCCGCCGAGCGCACCGCGACCGTCCGTCACTTCGCGCGCCTGTTCGTCACCGGCGCCAATCTCACCGTCCCCACCGGCACGATCGTGCTGCGCAAGGGGTACGGGCTCGGCGCCCAGGCGATGGCCGGCGGCGGCTTCAAGGCGCCGCTGTTCACCGTCGGCTGGCCCACCTCGGAGTTCGGCGGGATGGGGCTGGAGGGCGCCGTGCGCCTCGGGATGCGCCGCGAGCTCGACGCGATCACGGACCCCGCCGAGCGCGAGCGCGTCTTTGCGGACGCCGTCGCCGGCGCCTACGAGCACGGCCGCGGCCTGAACATGGCGGCGTACGGCGAGATCGACGACGTCATCGACCCCGCCGACTCGCGCCGCTGGATCGCGATGCTGTTCGACGACGCCACCGGGCAGTGGCGCCGGCGGCCCGGCAAGAAGCGGCCCAACATCGATACCTGGTGAAGGCGGGCGGGCACGGGCGGGCGGGCACCTAATCCCCGATCCGCCCGGGCCCGATCGGTAGCCTGCCCTCCAGGATGAGCCGCCGCGAGCAGATCAAGATGGACGAGGTGGAGGTCGCCGCGTTCCTGGCGCAGGAGCGCGTGCTGACCTGCGCCACGCTCGGGCCGCGTGGGTGGCCGCACCTGATGCCGCTGTGGTATGTCGTGCGCCAGGCCTCGCGCCCGGTAGGCGACGTGCCCGGGGTCGGTGACGCCCCCGTGGGTGGGGAGGGCTCCCCGCCGGGGCCGCAGCTGTGGGCGTGGACGTATGCGCGGTCCCAGAAGGTCCGCAACCTCGAGCGCGACCCGCGCGCCACCGTCCAGGTCGAGGCCGGGGAGCTCTATCCCGAGCTGCGCGGCGTCGTGTTCGAGTGCCACGTCGCCCTCCACCGCGATCTGGAGACCGTCAAAGCGCTGGGACACGAGATCTTCGCGCGCTACGCCGCCCCCCGCGGAGAGCCGCCCGCGGCCGAGCTGCCCGCCGAGGTCGCCCAGGTCGTCGACGCCCAGGCCGCCAAGCGCGTCGCGCTGCAGTTCGTCGAGCTGCGCCGCGCCAGCTGGGACCACCGCAAGCTCGGCGGGGTCTACTGAGGGCCGTCCGCCGCCGGTCGTCCGCGCTCGCGGCGCGTTACCAACCGCGGATCGCATCGCCCGCTGATGCTCACTCGCGAGCTTTCCGACCGCCGGCTCAGACGATCGCGATCGTCTCGCGTCGTCGCCTGCGCCCGACGATCAGCGTCAGCGTGTAGCTCCCCCGGCCGATCGCGCGGCGCGGGCTCAGCAGCAGCCTGGTGCTCCCATCCGCGGCGATCACCGACCCCGTCGCGTAGACGACCCTTCCACGAGACAGCGACGCCGCGAACCGCGCTCCGACGCCGGTGAACGTTACCGGGGAGCTCGTCAGCCGGGTCGTGCACCGCTGGACCGTCCTTCGACGCTCCCCATGCCCCGTCGTGACCGATTTGCAGGTCGCGAGCTCGATCTGCCCGGCGGACCCCGGCGCGCCGTTGGCGCCGTTTGTTCCATCGGTCCCATTCCTACCGTCCGTTCCGTTGGTCCCCGCGCTGCCGTTCGCTCCGGCGGGCCCGATGGGTCCGACCGACCCCGGCGCGCCGTTCGTCCCGTTGGTGCCGTTGGCTCCGGGGGGACCCGCCGGGCCGGCTGGACCCGTCGGACCGGTTGGACCCGAGTTGGCGGCCACGCCCGTCCCGCTCAGCGCAATTTCGATCGGCGAAGGCTCGTTGTCGGACAGCGCGATGCTCGCCGTCCTCGCCCCCGTCGCGGCCGGCGTGAAGCGGGCCGTGATCGTGCAGCTCTGCTCGAAGGCGAGCGTCCGCCCCGAGCAGGAGTCCGCGGCGATCACGAAGTCGGCCGGGTCCGCGCCGCCGAGCGCCGCGGCGGCGATCCTGAGCTCCTGGGCGCCGACGTCCGTCACGATCAGCACCGACACCGGCGAGGGCTCGCCGACGGTCTGATCGCCGAATTCGCCGCCCGCCGCGGTGGCCTGGGGGGCGGAATAGAACAGTTCCGCGCTCTGCAGGGAGCTGCTGCCGTAGCCGCCCGCGATCAGCACCTGCCCGTCGGGCAGCGCCGCGGCGGCGGCGCCTTCGCGCGCGGTCTGTAGCTCGGTGGCGCCGGATTCGGGCAGTGCCGTGAAGGTGTCGTCGGTGGGGTTGAACAGTTCTGCGCCCGCGAGGACGGTGCTGCCGTCGTAGCCGCCCGCGATCAGGATCTGTCCGTCGGGCAGCGCCGCGGCGGCGGCGGCCACGCGCGCGGTCTGTAGCTCGGTGGCGCCGGATTCGGGCAGTGCCGTGAAGGTGTCGTCGGTGGGGTTGAACAGTTCTGCGCCCGCGAGGACGGTGCTGCCGTCGTAGCCGCCCGCGATCAGGATCTGTCCGTCGGGCAGCGCCGCGGCGGCGGCGGCCACGCGCGCGATCCGCGGCTCGGTGGCGCCGGATTCCGGGAGTGCTGTGAAGGTGTCGCTGGCGGGGTCAAACAGTTCTGCGCTGCGCGGATAACCGCTGCCGCCGTAGCCGTCGGCGATCAGGATCTGTCCGTCGGGCAGCGCCGCGGCGGCGGCGGCCACGCGGATCGTCTGCAGCTCGGTGGCGCCGGATTCCGGGAGTGCTGTGAAGGTATCGCTGGAGGGGTCGAACAGTTCTGCGCTGCGCGGGTAGCCGCTGGCCCCGGCGCCGCCCGCGATCAGGACCTCCCCGTCGGGCAGCGCCGCCGCCACCGCGTTTTGGCGTGGTATCTGCGGCTCGGTGGCGCCGGATTCCGGGAGTGCTGTGAAGGTGTCGCTGGCGGGGTCGAACAGCTCGGCGCCATCCGGGTAGCCGCCGCCGTTGGCGCCGCCCGCGATCAGGATCTCCCCGTCGGGCAGCGGCGCGGCCACCGCGTTTTGGCGGGCGACCTGCAGCTCGGTGTCCCCCGAGGCGCCGAGCGCCGCGAAGTAGGGCGGGGGCGCCGCCGCCCGCGCCGGGGTCGCGCCGGCCAATACCACGCCGAGGACCGTGGCCATGAGCGTGAGCGTGGTCGTAAACGCCGTGAGCGATACCTGCGGGACTATTCGACACCCGGTTGTCCGGTCGGTGCTCCCCATCATCGCTCCTGTCATGTCCAAGGGCCAGATGGCGCGCGCGTTCGCGCCCCACACATACGCTTCAGCCGGCAGGGTCTCCCACCGGCTTCCCGGCCCGCTTCTGCCAGAGTCAGAATCGCATAGGATACCCGTATCTTTTGACTCTGGTCGTGGATGTACGGGAACTCGACCCCTCGAAGCGCCAGCACCGCCTTCAACGACTTCTCGACCGCCTGCTGAGTTGGAAACCAAGGATGGCGTCAGCGACTCCCTGGAGTGGACGCGGTTCGGCGGACACCAACTCCATCAAAGCCGGGGCAAATCAGACCTGTCCGCGATACCGCGTCCACTCCACTCGACGGCGGGTCCTGGAGGCCGAACAACGAGACCAAGTCGACTCAGGACCGACAGGCTGCTGGTTGAGGTCCACCCTCGCGGTCTATTGCCTGCCCTCGGACCGTCCGATCAGTGTCGCGGCACGCTCACGTAGGAGCGGTCCAGCCAGAACGGCATCGACTGGCGCTTCTTGACAGCGGCATCCGGCTTTCTCGAAAGCTGCGCACAGATGCTGGACTCGGAAGGGATCAACGTCAGCGTTGATAGCCAGCATCCATCCGCTCGGAAGCTCGGCCCCCCAGGCGATGATTCCTGCACTTGAGCTCTCGGTCAGGACTTTGGTCGCCGCCAGTCGGCCTTTCTTGCGCTCCACGACAAGCAGTCGCTGGCCACGTGCCAACTGTCCAACTTCATGCTCCTCGGAGGGAGCTTCGCTCAGTGTCTCAGTCGCACGGTCGCTGAGGCGATACTGCGTGCCGGCAGATGACCTTTTCAGGCGTCTTGATGCCCACGACGAGATTCTGGAGAAGATGTGGCCAGGATCCCGGCCTGCTGGCGACGGCTCTGAGGAGCGGGACCGGGCGGTTCGGCTGCGTGAGAAAACACTCAGGTCTCAGGCGCGGATCACCGCCGCCGCCGGCTGGGCGAAGGTGGCCTGCTTGTTGTCCGCTATGGGGGTAGGCGTTGGTGTGATGTGGCGGCTGTTCGGCGGCTGATGGGGAATCTGGTCAGTTTGAACCACTCGCTATCGGGCACAAACGGGCACAAATCGCGATTGGGCCTCGTGCCCAAACGAAGAAAGCCCCGCCACCGACTCAAAACCAGCCGATTAGCAGGGCTTTTCTCGACGGGAGCGACGGGGGTCGGGTCCGGACTTTGCCCCCGGATGCGGCGGCGATCGAGGTGTGGGCTGAGCCGCCGCGTGTCGCGGATCAATAGTGATGGGGTCGTCTGCCGTCCCTCGCGGTGCCGCCATCGTATCGTCGAGCGTCTGGCGCTCGCCTCGCCGCCTGACGTTGGAGCGTGCCCCCAGGGACGCCGCATAGACTTCGTGCGTGCGCAGCTCGCTGTTTCGGCGCGTTACTCGGTATCCCGTGGGCTCGTCTGTCGATCCGCGCGAGAATCGGCTGACCGAGGTGACAGCGGCCGTGCTTGAGCAGATCGACGGATTGGCGCAGGTCTTTGTTGAACATCTTCTCAAGGCAGGCACTGAGGATGTCCAGCGGGCGCTTGACGAAGCTGAGGCGACCCGGCGCGCGAGGCTCCGCGAGACTGCCCGTGCGCTCGTTTCACCTCGCGTGCAGGTCAACACGCAAGTCGCCACGAGCCACGGACGTTTTATCGACCTGGAGGTGCTGCTTCGCCCAGCGGTCGGAGCCCCTGAGCGAGGGTTGCTCATATGGGTCGAGGTCAAGCACGGTGCCGACCTGCACGGCGACCAGCTGGACGTCTACCTCCAGGACATACCGATGCGCCCCGTACCCGAAGACGTCGAGCGCGTCGTTGTGCTGCTCGGCCCCCGCGGCTGGACGCCGACCGCCGGCGTGCTGCCGACCGAGGTGCTGGTGGCGAACTGGCAGGCTGTGGGGAAGACCGTCGAGACGGTCGAGACGGGTACCCGTCCGCCCGAGCAGAACTGGTTGCTGTCCGAGTACGTCCGCTATCTGAAAGAGGAGGGCTTGTCCGATCCTGACGCACTCACCACCGTCTCCGCACTTGCGCTGATGGAGCACAAGACTGCTGAGGTCGCCGCCGCCGGGATCTGCGAATACACCGACGGCGTTGTGCAGGCCGAGTGGGGCACACGGGGAAGCCACAAGAAGACGAGCGGCAACACGCCGTCGCCCGCGTTTGGAATCGGTTACTGGGCCAACTACGACGCCCACCGCGAGGGGCAGGCTCACCCAAACTGGCGCGAAGCATGGTTTGAGTGGGGCCTACGCGACACCGGCCAGATGGAGGGACTGGAAGACGTGCGGGGTTCGCGGGCGTTCATGGCCGGTGCCACCCTCATAACCAACGACAACCCAACCAAGGTCGCCGACAACCAGCAATGGCTTGCCCAGCACCTCGCTAATGGTTTCAAATACTTCTGGATCGCCGGCTACTGGAGGCTCGCGCGTCTGCGCTATCCCGACGAGCTGCTGCGCGACATGACGCTCGACGATCAAGGCCGCGGGCTCGGACGTTGGATCCTCGAGACCTTCCGCGAACTCGCCGACAGACCGCCGCTTGCGTAGGGCTGGACCGCGCGAGCCAAGTCCTTGGTGGTGACCCCATCGCATCGCGAGGTCGCGTTGTGTCGCCTGATGGTGCCGTGGAGCCGGGGCTTTGCTTATGGAGTATCTGCCGTCAGCAGCCGGGTAGGTCGAGGACTTCCTCGATCAGCTTCAGCACCGGGACGTTGTCGCCCTGGAAGCTGCGCCGCGAGGCGTGGACGAGCGCCTCCGTGCCCAGGTGCTCCCAGGCAAGCCTGTGCCCCGCGTTGAGGGCCAGTTGGCGCAGGAACGCGCGCTGCGCGCGCCCGTTGCCCTCCCTAAACGGGTGGACGGCGTTGATCTCGGCGTAGTAGTGGGTGAGCCGCTCCGCAAACTGCTCGCGTGGCAGCCCACGGAGATGCTGCTCGGCGGCGAGCTGGCGCAGCACCTCGGTCACGTAGCTCTCGATGCGCTCGGGCAGCGCGAACATGCTGCCGGGCTTCGCGAGCGGGACGGTGCGTAGCTCTCCCGCCCAGGGGTAGATATCCTGGAAGATGAAGCGGTGAAACTCCTGGAGGTGGGAGAGGTCGTAGGCACCCTCCAGGCCGGTCGCGGCGAGCTGTGCGAGCCGCAGCGTGGTGGCCTGCGCCTCGTGTTCGGCCAGCGCGTCGGCGTCCTGCAGTCCCGGCAGGTTGCGCAACACGGTGCTGCCGGGGTAGACGTAGGGGTCGGCCACCGCGCCGTACAGACCGCGATCAGCGACGTGTTGGCACGGGTTCTGGCTGGCCGAGCAGGTGGGCGACAGACTCGCCGGCAGCGAGGCGCTGCGCGGCCTCCCCGAGCTGCTCGGTCTCGATCTGGCCATCGACCCAGCGGTCGAGGATCTCGATGACGGTCGCGCCCGGCTCCAAGCCCTCGGCGCGCACCGAACCGATGGCGTCTGCGGCTATGTGTGCCCGTGAGTCCATAAGCGTCTATGTCCAGAATACCGCGGCTTCTTGAGCCGGCTGCCCCATCCCGCCCGATCGTTGGGAGTTGCAGGCGGTCAGCGCCGTGATCGGCCCTCTGCTTCGACGGCGGCCGCCAACTCGGCCAGCTTGACGCCGAGCGCGTCGGCGATGGCGCGTACCGTCGCCCAGCCGGGGTTCGATTTGGCGAGCTCGATCTTCGCGAGCGTCGTGTAGGAGATGCCGGCCTGGTGCGCGACGGCCTCCTGCGAGAGATCGCGCTCGATACGGAGGCGCCGCAGGACGGCGGCGAGCGCAGTGTCGATCGGGGGCACGGACGGTCAGCCTATGGGCCATCCAGCCTACACGCAATTGTCTTGACATCCCAGCGTACACGCTATAGCCTTCTCGCATCATAGACCATATGCGGGGCGCGCTGCTGGTGGCAGCCGCCCCGCGTGGCACCGGAAGCGCGAACTCCCGGCGCAGGCGCAGCGTATCGGTTGCGCCTGCTTGCCAAGAGCGGACCTCCCGGGGCCTCCAAACCAAGGAGGAACCGATGACCCCCACCCCCAATCAGTACCCCGACGGTGAGCCCGCCACGGAGCGCATCATCGTGTTGCAGCTCCTGCGCAACGACCGCTCCGAGTGGTGGTCCCGCGCGGAAATGCTGCGCAAACTCCGCGACATCGACCCCGACGCGACGCAGGGGTCCCTGGCGCACCTGGAGCGCCTCGGGCTGCTCGACCGCCACGGGGCGCGCTTCAAGGCGTCCGACGGACTGCGGTACATCGACGACACCCTCAACCTCATCGCCATCTGAGGGCGCGAGCAATGACCGAACACGAACAGAAGTTGATCGCGCTCGGGCAGGCCGTCCGCCGCCACCGCCACGCCAAGGGCCTCACGATCGAAGCACTCGCCCGCAAGGCCGGGATGTCCACGGGGCACCTTGGCCGGATCGAGCGAGGGCACGGCAACCTACGGTGGGACACGTTGCGCGCCTTGGCGTCCGCTCTCGACATCCCTCGCTCCGTGCTCCTGCGCCTGGACCCGAGCGTGGAGGCGATGCTCGCCCGCCACGAGGAGCGCAGGCTGACCCCCGAGGAGTTCGAGGAGCACTTCGGGCACCTTCCCACCGACGGGGAGGGCTGAGCGTTGACCGCCTACACCGCCGAGCGCGCCCGGGTCCTGAGCGTGTTCGGAGGGCAACTGCGCGGCCTGCGCGAGCAGCGGGGTCTCGCGCAGGAAGGGTTCGCGGAAGTCGCCAATCTCCACCGCAACGAGATCGGTGTGTTGGAGCGTGGGCAGGGCGAGCCGGGCGTTCTCACGCTGCTGATCGTCGCCGACGCGCTGGAGGTCCCGCCGCACATCCTGCTCGACGGGCTGCCCGTACCGCGGGAGCGCAGGCCCCGGAGAAGCCGCATGGACACGCTCAACCAGGGGGCGATCTGATGCCCGGCGAGAGCGCGGGTCGGGCGACATCCCCGCCCGACCCATACGCGGAGCCCGACAAGCTCCACAGGCTCGCGGTGCAGCGGCAGACCCTTCTGCTCGGACCCCAGGGCGGCGGCGGCGTGACCCCGGCCGCGATCCTCGGGGAACGGCTCGCCGCTGCGCGGCGCGCTGGCCTGCGCTTCGATGATGCGTGGCCGGCCGCGCTCGCGGAAGCGGTGAACACGGCCAGTTGGGAGCGTGAGCAATGGCGGGAGGCTCTCTCGTCCACGGTCGAGACGTGGCGTGCGGCGTGGGAGCGGCGCACTGCCACACGCCCGGAACGGGCGCTGCTTGCGCTCGTGACGCCGGGCGGGGTACGGCTCCCGGAACGCACCTGCGCGCACTGCCAACGCGAGATACCACCCGAGCGTGGCAAACGCGGCGCCGGCCGTTGTACTGCTCGTATCGCTGCGCGCGACGCGCGGCCTACCAGCGCGAACGGGAACGGGAACGAGCGGCGGCGTGATGGCCACGCACCACCGCACCTCACCCAATTCGTTGGTCCCAGCGAGCCGCAGCCTGGTTTAAGGGATATGCACCGAATCCCCCGACATCCGCACGCAAACATCGTCCATCGCACTCACATGGCCCTTGACTTCCTCGGCCGCTGGAGCTACACCTTCCGACCCCTCGTGACCCGCCGCCCCTCGACTCCCACCTACAGCGCGCCTCGTGCGACGGTACCCGCGTTGTCGTGGCTTGCCGTTCGCTCGTTTCCGAACGGCAACGGCAGACACGGCGTTTGTGGCTTGTCCGTGCGGAGTCGTGGGTACTCGGGCGCGCCCGACTCTCTCTACCCCAATTCATTGGAGGTCTCTATGCCATCCTCCCCGTGCTCACCGCCCCCGCGTTGTGGGGGGTTGCGCTCGTGAGTGCTCGTGCTTCTGGCGACCGTCGTCGTGTCGTGCGGCCTCGTCGTTTCGATCCCAGCTGCGCCGCGTTGGCGGGCATCGATCATCGCCTGCTCGGCGTCATGTGCGCTCACCGGGTGGTGCGCCAGGATCAGCTCGCGCGGCTGTTCCCCGAGGTGCCCGAGCGAACGCTGCGCTACCGCACACGCCGGCTGCACGACCTCGGGCTCGCGGGGCGCAGCCGCCCCTATCGGGAGAGCGGGTCCGCGCCGAACCACCACTGGCCGACACGGCGCGCCGACTGCCTGGTGCGCGGAGAGCCGCTGCTAAGGGGCGGCGAGCGCCAGACCCCCAACCCGGTCTTCCTCGCGCACACGACGGCGCTGACCGAGCTGTACGTCACGCTCGCCACCCGCGCGGCCTCGGCTGGCCTTGAGCTTTCGATCTACCGCCGGGAGGGCGAAGCGCGCGAGACGTTCAAGGACGGGACGCAGGAGCGCACGCTCGCTCCTGACGCGATGGTGGTCCTCATTGATGGGGAGGGACGGAAGCTGGGCGCGTTTGTGGAGATCGACCTCGGCACGATGTCGCACACGCGGCTGCGGTTCAAGGCTGGCCTATACGCAGCCTACGCCAAATCGGGCGCTTGGCGCGAGCGCCACCTGTTCCTGCCCGCGCTGCTGTTCTTGACGACCACACAGCCGCGGGCCACCCGGTTCGTCGCCGCGCTGGAGCGCACGCTGCGGGAGCCCACACGGCGCTACGAGTCATCCCCGGGTGCGCCGCTCGTCGCCGCGGCGGGCGCGCTCGCACACACACCCGGACGGCTGCTCGATGAGGCATGCCTGGCCGACCTCGACGGCCACGAGGGGCTGCAGCTGCTCGATGTGCTGCGCCAGGCGCGTGCGCCGTATGAGCGGGCGCTCGCCCGCCGCCGCGAACGGGAGGAAGCCGAGGATCAGCAGCGGCAGCGTCTGCGCGAGGACCCCAGGGCGATGCGGGAGCACCTGCGTCGTCACGAGCACTCGCTCGCCTCCTACTTCCAGGCCCTCGGGCCGGTCGGCGTGCAGGCCGTAGAACTGCTGCGCGCCTCGACCGGCCCGCCATCGCTGGACGAGCGCGAGGTGCTGCGGGTGATCGCACGCGATCTCGGCGAGGCGTTGCTCGACCCAGGGATGAGCGCACTCCCGCCGCTGGGCGCCAGGGTTGAGGGCGAGGTGGCGCTACTGATCGACTCCCACCGCTCCGCGCAGCAGCAGCGGCTACACGCGCTCGCTGACCAATACGGCGAGGGTCCGCGGCTGCGCGAGACACACGAGCGCCTGCGATCCGGGGAGCTGATCGACCACCGCACGCTCAGCGGCCTGCACCTCGACGCCGAGCGGGACACCGCGGGCCGGCAGGAGCAGCATGAGCGGCGGCTCGCATACCTGGAGTGGCGGGAGCACGCCGCGCGGCGACTCGCGCGCCAGGCCGGGCCGCTCGGGCGCCTCACCCACCGCAGAGAGGACTTCTACCCGCAGATCGATGGGGAGTCGCTCGGGGTCTGTCGCCGCTGCCGGGAGATCGTCTACCCGGCCGACCGAGCGAGCAGCCACGGCGACCGAAGGCCGGCCTGCCACTACTGCCACGACACTTACCAGATCGAGGCGTACCGCGAGGATGCGCCGACCCGCACGGAAAGAGAGGTGCTCCTATGAATCCCAGCGAGCCCGACGCTCAGCGAGCCGCGTGCCGCACGGCCGGGCGGCGGCGAGCCGCCAACCAGCACCAGGCCGCTGGCCGTGGGCGCCAGCCGCGGGACGTGTGCCCGCAGCGCCGGCGCCTACCGGACCCCGACCACGAGGCGTTCGTGGAGTGGTTCGTCGCGTACTGGCGCCGCCGTGGCGCGCAGCTATTCACCGACCAGGCCACAGGAGAGGAGACGCTGAATGTCTGAGCAGGCCGAGCAGGCCAGGCGTGCGGTCGCGTATATCCGCGAGTCGACCGAGGAGCAGGGCCGCGGCTACTCACCCGACGGGCAGCGCCAGGCCATCGCCCGCTATGCCGCCGACCACGGGATGCAACTGGTCGAGGAGTACCTGGACTTCGAGACCGGCCGCGCGGTCGAGAAGCGTTCGGGGTTTCAGCGGCTGATCGAGGACGCGATGGAGCGCCGCTTCGAGGTCGTGCTCGTCTTCCACACGTCACGGTTCGCGCGCAACACCGTCGAGGCCAAGCGCTACAAGAAGCTCCTACGCTCAGAGCTCGGGATCGACGTGATCTCCGTCACCCAGCCCCTCAGCGCGGACGCCGACGACCCCGCCGCGTTCCTCTCGGAGTCTGTGCACGAGATATTCGACGAGTACTACTCCGTCTCGCTCTCCTTCTGGACGAAGATGGGGCTGCGCGAGAAGGCGCGCCAGGGCAAGCTCACCGGCTCACTCCCCTGGGGGTACGTCAAGGGCGAGGACGAGATCGCCACCCCCGACCCCGAGAAGGCCCCATACGTCCGCAGGCTGTTCGAGATGTACGCGACCGGGCTTCACTCCGACCGCACCCTCACCGCCTGGCTAAACGTCAACGAGCAGCGCACCACCCGCGGCCGGCCGTTCGGGATCGACACCGTCAGGGAGATGCTCTGCAACGCCGCCTACGCCGGATACGTCTCCGGGCGAAGGGACACCACCAAGGCGATCAAGGGCCTGCACGAGCCGATCGTGGACGACGCCCTGTTCGACCGGGTGCAGCAGATGCGCCGCCAGCGCGCCCGCAACCTCAAGCCCGGGCGCCCCTCCCAGCGCTACCTCCTGCGCGGCCTGGCACGCTGCCGGCGCTGCCACGCCAAGATGCAGGGCACCACCGGAGGCCGCGAGCAGACCGCCCGCTACTACTGCGCCACGCGGCGCGCCGACCGCTCCTGCGACCAGCCGATCGCGCACGCCGAGCAGATCGAGGCCCAGCTCGTCAAGTTCATCACCGGGTTCGCGCCGACCCCCGCGATCCGCGAGGACATCCTGCGCCGCCTCGCCAGCACCACTGCACCCGAGACCAGCGAAACCGCCAAGCGCCGCTGCGCGCTTGAGGAGCGCCTGACCCGGATGCGCGACCTCTACGAACTCGGCGACCTGCCGCGCCCCGAGTACATCGCCCGCCGCGACACCATCCACGCCGAGCTCTCTGCGCTCGCACCGCAGCCGCTCCCCGACCTCGACCACGCCCAGCAGGTACTCGAAGACTTCACCGTCTTCTGGGCAAAAGAGACAGAGCCCGCCGCCAAGCGACAGTTCCTCAGCCTCATCTTCGAGGGCGTCTGGCTTGAGGACAACCGCGTCGTCGCGGTGCAGCCCAAGCCACCGTTCCTCCCGTTCTTCAACGATCGGCGCCCACAGTCCGCTGCCTGCGCGGGGGTAAAGTACGGGAGCGACGGGGGTCGAACCCGCGTTCGGCACCACCCATCGAGATTCGCGCCAGGCAGCGATGAGACCGGGCGTCAGCCCGCAGGGGCGAGCCCCAGGCGGTCGGCCAGTTCGCGCGGCGTGAGCACCTGCAGCTCGCTCGATCCCGCGTCCAGCAGGTGCCGGTCGCCGGAGACGACTGCATCGGCCGCGTGCGCCTGCGCGAGCGCGATCAGGTAGTCGTCGTCAGCGTCGGCGGTCCTCGCAGACCCGGGCGCCGCGTCCTCGACCATCGTTGCTTGATCGCGGAGGGCCGCGATGTACGCCGCCGCGCGACCCTCCGCGGCGTGCGCGGCGAACTTCTCGCGGCCCAGCACGTCGGTCAGCTCGGCGATCAGCGCCGGGGACACGAGCACATCGAGGTCCCCGTCGAGGATCGCATCCACGAGCAGTGCCGGCGCGGCTTTCTTCGGGGAGATGAAAGCGGAGACCAGGACTCCCGGGTCGATGACGACTCGGGTCACGCGGCGCTGCGACGCTCGCGGCGCATCGCGTGCAACTCCTCGTTGGCGATCCGCAGCGCGTCCTCTTCGGAGAGTTCGCTCATCGCCTGGGAGGCGTCGAGCGCCCGGCGCCCCAGGTAGGAGCGCAGTGCGCGCTCCACGACCTCGGCGTCGGCCGCCTCCGCGGCAGGCCTCATCGCGCCACGGGTCTCCTCAAGCAGACCAGCATCGACATCGACCGTCTTGACCGCTCGGGTTGCCATGCTCTCAGGCTACCAGCGAGCCCCGCCCCTGGGCGACAGCCGCAAGGGCGCATCTCGGCTCTGGCCCCGGACGGTCTTGGCGTGCTGCGCGGTGGCATCGGGTCTTGAGCCATCGCCGATGATGCCCGATAGTAGCCAGAGTATAGTCTCACGCTTATCCAAGTCCCTGATCTTTACCGACTCCACGTCCGTCCTGGCGGCGACCCCGCAGCAGCGTTTCAATACTGCTTGGACAATGAAGTGCTGGGTACGGGCTGGGGCACTCATTGGGGAGATCTCCGGCCACCGACGGACTGGAACGATTACCTCTCCCTAGCGAGGGCAATATGGCCGAAGACCGAACACCGGCCTGTCATTTGGTTTCACGATGCGGCCGTCGGATCGCTCGTGTGGACAAGAAGCACGACAGGGATCTATTACCTCGCGTGCCTGACAGGCGAATGGGAATACCGCGAGAGTGAACAGAACCGCACGGTTGATGTCTCCAACGTCCGTCGGGCGAGAATCGTCGGTGTTGCAGGTGCCGAGGCAGCGGCGCCGGGCGCGGTAGTTCGAGCCTTCTCGGGTCCGGGCCGAGCGTTCTCCCGCGTGCATGATAGAGGAGCAGCGTTGTACTCCGAATACCTGTTTGCGCGGCTTAGAGCGCCTAACAGAAGGTAGGGTTCGTGGTGGGGCTGTCGAAGTCCTGCGTCATGGCGAAACCTTTGCTTCCTGATGGGTTGTGGGCTCGTATCGAGCCGCTTTTGCCGGTGCGTGAGCCGCAGGTCACGGGGCGTCCGCGGGTGCCTGACCGAGCGGCGATGACAGGGATCATCTTTGTTTTGAAAACGGGGATACCGTGGGAGGATCTTCCCCAAGAGATGGGCTGTGGGTCAGGGATGACGTGTTGGCGGCGACTGCATGAATGGAACGAAGCCGGCGTCTGGAGCCGGCTGCACCAAGTGCTGTTGGACGAGCTTCACGACGCCGACCAGCTTGACTGGTCAAGGGCAGTCGTTGATAGCTCGCATGTGCGGGCCAAAGGGGGGGCGAGCAAACCGGCCCCTCGCCAGTCGACCGCGCTCGCCTTGGCAGCAAGCACCATCTGATCGTCGATGGCAAAGGCACGCCGCTCGCGTTCACACTCACTGGTGGGCACCGCCACGACATCACGCAGCTGACCGAGCTGGTTGATCGTGTCCCGCCGACCGGCCGTCACGGCAAGTTCCGGCCACGACGCCTGTATGCCGACCGGGCGTATGACTCCAAACACCACCGCCGAGAGCTGCGCGAGCGCGGAATCACGCCCAAGATCGCCAAACGGAACAGCCAACACGGATCCGGGCTGGGACGCGACCGATGGGTCGTAGAGCGCACCATCTCCTGGCTACACGCCCACCGCTACCTCGCGCGCCGACACGCCCGCCGCGCCGACATCCACGAAGCCATGCTCACCCTCGCCTGCGCACGCATATGCCTCAAACAACTCCAACACTTTTGTTAGGCGCTCTTACTGATGAGCCGGTCCCTGATTGGCGCCCTGATCTGCATGAGGTTCTTGATTCGTTGTTGGGACCATTCGACGTTCAGGATCTTGTCGCCGCCTATCTGCAAGCTGAGAGGGGTTATATCGCGCTCCCAGCTCGCCAGCGCGACAGTACAATCGCCTATGAGTACGTCCTCCGCCAACCCGACGATGGCCATTTGGTTGCCGTTCAAGTCAAGACAGGCGATTCTTGGATCGACGCCGACAAACTTCCGAGCACCGGTGGCCTACGATGGTTCGTGTTCAGTACCCGTGGGAGATATCCGTCGAAGCTCCCTCCGCATGTCGAAGCGATCGAGCTTGCCGATGTCCTCCGGTTCGTGCGAGAGCGACCAAACGCGCTGCCGCCGGTCGCCGATTTCTGGCTACGTTTAACCGCCTAGCAGTGTCGCGCTCGCCGACGAGTTGGCGCTCGACGGGTACGAAGTGCGCCGCGCCAGCGACCCGGCGACGCTGCGCGCCTCGTGCCACACCCGCACGCTCTGGATGAGCCCGAACGGCGAGCTGGGCAGCGGCCGGTGGCGGCTCTACTCCTGCACGCGCACGATCGGAGCCTCCCTCGCCGGGGTCGGTGGATCGAGCAGCGATCCTATGAACGCGAAGGCCTGGCTCATCGCCTGCAGCGCCTCGGAGACTTTGTGTCCCGCCAGGGCCATTCCGTAGGCCTCTCGACCCGGTGCCTCCCTCGACACGTCCGGCGCCGTGGGGAGTTCATTGAGGTCACGCCATACCCACCTGACCACGGTGCCGAACGAAACGGGGAAGGACATGGGGAATGTCAGCCCGCCCCGTACGGCCCTGCTGACCAGCGCGTCGGCCCACTGATGGTGAACGCGGTTCCGCACGTACCGCAGACCACTCATAAGGCTCTCCAGCTCGTCGGTGCCGCTCAGAGCGGGATCACGACGCCACCCGTATCCAAGCACCTCGCCTCGGGGACACCATGTGAGCGCGATCACGTCATCAATCGCGTGTGCCCAATCGAGCGCCTCGAACAGGGAGTGAAAAGCAGCCATCTCGTCATCTGCGTCCTTCGCCTCTTGGAAACGGGTGTACGCACCGTCGTACCCGCTGGTTAGCGCGCGCACCCTGACCCGTTTGCCGTCGAAGCTCGACATAGCGAGCAGGTTACTCGCGCTCTGGATGTCGCTCTATGGGCCGCATGGTGGCAAGCGTCGCGGCCCAATAGGCGGTCGCGCGGGTGCGAGCGGCGCGGAGCCTCGGCGACGATGCGGAGGGCAGTCGAGCCCTGCCCCGCCCATGCAGCCAGTTGTCTATTGCGGCTCGGCGCGGGCTCTGCTCTGCTCCGCCGCCACCAAGAACATCATCGTGGCCGGGCGAGCGTTGGCGCGCCCGCCCGGCCTGTGGACAACCGAAGCGCCTACCTTCGGATGCCACGGCCGACACGGTAGCTCTCGGCTACGTGCCGGTCCAGTCATGGCACCCTTTGTGCGGCTCTTCGGCCGACCGGAAGGGAGCGACCATGACGACGATCGTCATACCCGAGGAGCTTCTGCCGTCGCTGCGTGACGGGCTCCTCTTCGACCTGTACGTCCAGGTCGAAGAGGTCAGCACACTGACTGATCCCCACAAACGGGGGAACATCGGCGGTGAGGTCAGAGCGTGTCTCGCGCGCGCGAACCGCACGCGGGCGCTGCTGGATGTGGTGGGCTGGATCGAGCCCGTCGAGGCGCCCACCGCCGTTGAGCTTGATGCGCGCAAGCACCGCGAGACGTTGCTGCGGACCCTGCTCGCGCGCATCGAATCCGAGCACGGCATCGAGGAAGACCCGGAAGCCACCGAGGAGGCCCGCGCGGCGGCGAAGTCGCGCATCGGCGAGCTCACCGACCTCATCGCGCACGTGGAGGAGGCCGGCTCGTGATCGCCCCCGATCCGTGGAGTGAACCGTCGCGGTTCTACAGGTTCGCGGCGCGGCGCCAGGCGCGCGGGTTGGCGACGCTCCCGCCGCCGCGCGCGCACCGCGTCCCCAAGGAGCGGCATATCGAGATGCTGCGCCTGCGGCTGCTGGAGGGCCTGACGCTGCGCGAGGTCGGCGAACGCACGGGCGTCACTGACGGGCGCGTGCAGCAGATACTCCGCGAATACTTCGGGTTGCGCGTGAGCAAGCCGAAGGGTGTGCCTGCGGCGTCGGTGGAGTTGCGGGTGCCGCCGGCGTTCATCGGGGTGTTGCGCGAGATCGTGGAATGCGGGCACGGCGCAGGGATCGTGACCGCGCTGCGGGATTGGCGCGCACTGGAAGTCCAGTCGGTCGGGAAACTGGTGTCGGGCCGCGTCGTGCGGCGCAACGTCCGCCTCATCCAGACGTTCTTGGTGAGCGCTGGCATGGACGATCGCAGCGGGATCGCCTTCTCGCTCTCCGCTCGTGCGGTGGCGCTCGTGCGCTTCGGCCTGCTGAGCGAGCTGAGCAAGACGGCACGGGAGGTCAGGGAGGCGCTCGGCCGGGTGGGCTATGACGAAGACGCCGAGCGGTACGTCGCGCCGCTGGGGCGCCAGGACGCCGCCCGTGCACTGCTTGAGGTGGTCGGCTGGGAGAACGTCGAGCGGTCCCGGCCGGTGACGGTCTACCTCGACATCCATCGGGATGCGCTGGTGCGCGCCATGCGCAACAGCCTAGACCACGAGAAGACGCGCGCCATGCACCCTGACGCGCCGGCGGAGGAGCGCGTGGCGGCGGAGGCGAGCTGGGCGCTGTTGGAGAAGCTGCTCGCGGCGATCGGCGGCCAAGCATGGCGGTCGGGCAGCGCCGGGAGCGCGTGATCCTCGGCCACGACGGCCGGCGTCCGGCCGGCCCCCGAGTTTTCCGCCGCGGGCTCTGCTCTGCTCCGCCGAACAAGCCAAACCGATGCGGCCGGACGGGCTGCTTGCGACACCCCGCCCGGCCTGTAGCACCGAAGAACGCGCCTTCGATGCCACGCCCACCGTAGCTCTCTGCGGATAGGTCGGTCGTGCTCGCTGGCGCTCCTTCGGTGCCCGAAAGGAGGCCAGAGTCGCCATGCCAGATAACCGCTGCTCAACCGAACCGGATGCGCACGACTTCCTCGACCAAGCCGTCCTTCAGCTCATGCTCGACCCCGACCGGCAGCGGCCGTGGTCTGAGGCCGAGATTGCCAGGATGATCGGCACACCCGGGGATGTCACCGCCAGCCTCGCGCGGCTTCGTGCGGCCGGGCTCGTTCACCGCTGGAGCAATCTGGTGAGCGCGGCGCACGCGGCTGTCTACTTCCACGAGATCACGCAGTCGCTCGACTCGACCGCCGAGGGCGAGCACCACGACGACAGCGCCGTGCTCAACAGCCTGATCGCGCGCGCCAACGACGGGGAGGGCCCGCTCTCCGAGCGGGAGATCGGGAGGGCGTTCGACGCCGGGAGGCGCAAGCTGAAGGCCCGCATCGCGGACGCGCTGGATCGCCTCGACGGCGCCGGGCTCATCGAGCGCCGCGACGGGCGGTCCATCGCCTCCGCTGTCGCCGTGCACCTCGACCGCATCCTTACACTCTGATGCGGGGTGGGGCAGGCGCGCGCCGGGCGCTGCCAGTCGAGGCGCAGCGCCACGTGCGAGCCAAGATGGCGCCTGCCGATTCGTCCTCCAATTCCCCCTCCAATAGGTCCTCCAATTCGTCCTCCAATTAAGCGTGGAGGACCCTGATTCGATGAAACCCGCCGCAAATCACGGTAATACGGTGAAAATAAGCAACCCCGATAATATAGGGACAAACACAAAACTCTCCGAGAGAACGAGGGGCACGTGCCCGAACCGACTGCGAGAGCACAACATCGCTGAGCCGCCAGCGCACTCGACTGACCGCGACAGGCATATCGCCCTGGACTGCTACGAGCATCACGTCCTGCGCACCGACCAGCTCAAGCGCTTGCACTTCACCGGACTGAGGACGGCATCCGCTCGCCTCGGGCTGCTGTACGAACTGCGGGTGCTCGACCGCTTCCGTCCGACGCCCGACGAGGCAAGGGCACCCTGCCCTACCACTGGATACTCGATGACGCAGGCGCATTTCTTCGTAGTCAAGCTGTACCGCCAGGGCGCCAGAAAAGACCTTTATCTAGTGCAAGGGTCTTCCGTTCCGACGCCCCGCCACCTTGACCAAATCCGCTCGAAAGACATCAGACCTCCCGCTCGCGGTTTCGGGCCGTGCGCACAGAAGACGAGCCAATGGCAGCGCATCATCCCAAGCCGCGCCAGCACGGAAGACGGCCTGAGCGATGCCCGCGACACGTACGGCCGCTCGCCAGGCGGCCAAGACTCGCCGCCGGACCCGCGCTCCCGGCGCCCGACCGGACCCCTCTGTCAGGACCTTGAGATCAGCGCCGGGGTCTGCTCTGATCGAGGACCCCAACGACCAAGGAGGACCGAGCAATGACTGCCGCAACGGCTCCCCAAGCCCCGCGCTTCTCGACTTCGCGCAATGGTTCGCCGATTGGTGGCTGCGCCGGGGACGGGACCTCACCGACCCTGCCCGCAACGGTGGATAGGAAGCCGCGGGCCGTCGCGTACATCCGCGAGTCAACCGAGGAGCAGGGGCAGGGCTTCTCCCCCGACGCGCAGCGCGAGGGCATCCGCCGCTTCGCCCCCGAGAACGACCTCGAACTCACCGAAGAGTACTGCGACTTTCACTCCGGCTGGCGCAAGTCCGAGGCCCGCCCGGAGTTTCAGCGACTCATGGCCGACGCCGCCGCGGGCAAGTTCGACGTGGTGCTCGTCTACCACACGTCGCGCTTCGCCCGCAATCAGGTCGAGGCGCGCCGCTACAAGCAGCTCCTCCGCGAGCGGCTCGGCATCCGCGTCGTATCGGTCACGCAGCCGATGGGTGAAGACCCCACCGATCCCTCCGCGTTCCTCGCCGAGTCGATCCACGAGATGTTCGATGAGTACTACTCGGTCTCGCTCTCCTTCTGGACGCGCAGCGGCCTGAAGGAGAAGGCCCGGCAGGGACATCTCGTCGGTTCGCTCCCGTGGGGCTACGTCCGCGATCCTGCCACCAAGATCGCGGTCCCCGACCCCGAGCGCGCGCCGCTCGTCTTTGAGATGTTCACCCGCTACGCGACCGGCCGCGAGTCAGACCGGACGATCGCCGCGTGGCTGAACGCAAGGGGCGCACGCACCACGCGCGACCGGCCGTTCGGCAAGGACACCGTGCGAGAGATGCTGTGCAACGCCGCCTACGCCGGGTATGTCAGCGGCCTGCGCGACAAGAGCCGCACGATCAAAGGGCTGCACGAGCCGATCGTCACCGAGGAGCTGTTCGACCGCGTGCAGGAGGTTCGCGGATGGCGTACCCGCGTGGTGAAGCCCGGTCCGCCGTCGGAGGAGTTCCTGCTGCGCAAGCTGCTCTACTGCGAGCGCTGCGGCGCCCGGATGCACGGCACCCGCGGCTCCAAAACCTACGTGCGCCGCTACATGTGTTCCACCCGCCGCTACGGCCACCCATGCGGCGAGGGGATCGTCAAAGCCGAGGAGCTGGAGGGTCAGCTCGTGGACTGGATACGCGACTTCCAGCCCGACGGCGAACTGCTCGACCTCATGCTGCGCGCCCTCCAAGACGAACACACCGACACCGAGCCGGCACGCGAGCGTCGCGGCGAACTGCTCGACCAGCTACGGCGCCTGCAGGACCTCTACGTCCTCGGCGACCTCACCAAGGCGCAGTACGTCATGCGCCGCCAGGCGCTTGAGGAAGAAGTGCAGCGCCTCGGTCCCCCGACCCAGCCCACCACCGACCGAGCCCGCGCGCTGCTCGATGACTTCCCCCGCTTCTGGGACATCGAGACCCAGGCCTCCGAGCGACGCAAGCTCCTACTCTCGCTGTTCGACCAGATATGGGCACAGGACGGCCGGATCGTCGCCGTGCAGCCACACGACGACTTCCTGCCGTACTTTCAAGCCGTCCAGCAGGGCCGCGAGCACCACCCCGACGAGGGGTGGTGCCGAAGGCGGGAGCGACGGGACTCGAACCCGCGCCCTCCGGCGTGACAGGCCGGAGTAAGGATGCTGAAACCAGTGTTTTCAGGGGTTTGCGATCGCTCAAAGTGAGCTTATAAGGGCTGATTCTGGCTCGTGCGGTACTGAAAGCGGTACTCGCAGAGACGTGGTACTCGCGTGGTACTCTCCACAGATCGTGCGAAAAGATGACGGCTCGACTCACACCTATCCGACCGGCGCGCTGGTCGTAGTCGAGCGCGGCGACGGGCCGGTATACGAGGCCAAGTGGCGCCGTGGCCGCCGACAGGTCAAGCGGCGCGTCGGGCCGGCGTGGTTGGAACATGGCGCGGGCGACAAAGGCTGGCGCCCACGACGCGGGCGGATGCCGGACGGGTTCCTTGACGAGAAGCGTGCGACTGTGCGAATGGCCGAGCTGATCACCGAGCACGAGGAGCGGGAGCGAGCGATCGAGGCGGGTGAGCGCGAGCGCCGAGAGCAGGGCGTCACGTTCCGGGACCTCGCGGCAGAGTGGCTCGATCACCTGAAGCGCGAGCGCGGCGCGAAGCCCTCGACGCTGAACGACTACCGCTACATGCTCGCCGAGCCGGGGACGCCGCACCAGCGGGGGAAGGGCAAGAGCCCCGGTCCCGTGATGGCGGCATTCGGCGACCTACCGGCGGCGAAGATCACCACCCGCCAGGTGTCCGCGTTTCTGCGCCAGCTCGATGAGAGCGAGGTCTCTCCTCGCACGGTCAATAAGCACCGACAGCTCCTCTCTGCGATCTTCAACTACGGGCGCCGCGAGGACACCCACAGCCTGCCCACCAACCCGGTGGAAGCGACGACCAAGCGCCGCGAGCCCCCGCCGGCGGTGCTCGACTTCTACGAGCCCGAGGAGATCGAGGCCCTCGCCCAAGCCGCCGACGGCGGCGGACACCGCGGCCCACAGCCAGCGAACCTCGAACCCGACGAGATCGCCTGGAGGGCACGGGAGAACGCCCAGGACGCCGAGCTGTTCCGCCTCGCGTCCTACACCGGCCTGCGCCTTGGCGAGCTGCTCGCGCTGCGCTGGGAGGACATCGACCTCGACACACGGCGGATGGTCGTCCACCGCGCCGTCTCCGCCGGGGTGGAGGGGCCGACCAAGAGCTGGCAGGCGCGATTCATCCCGCTTGCCGACCCCGCCGCCGAAGCCCTCGAACGCCTACAGGCGCGCGGCGACTACACCTCACGCGAGGACTACATCTTCTGCTCTCGCCTCGGCCGGCGCCTCGACCCCTCCGCGGTGCGCAAGCGCTTCAAGCGCGCCCGCGACGCCGCCGGCCTGCGGCCACTGCGCTTCCACGCCCTGCGCCACGCCGCCGGCAGCCTCGTCGCCCGCCACGCCGACGCGCGCTTCGTACAGGGCTTCCTGGGGCACTCGCGGATCACGACCACCGAGCGCTACATGCATGCCAAGGCCCGGCCAGAGGACGTCGAACGGGTCAATCTGGCCTTCGCTCTGCGGGCTTCTACAGATGCGCCATCCGTTAGGCCGATATAATGTCCAACCATATCGCCAAATATATGGCCAATGTGCAGGCAAATAGTTCGCCAAATGTTTGGGTAGCTGTCGAATAGAAGGACAGACCGCAAACCGACCACCACAGAGGGAAACCATGCCGCAGCTCCGCTCAGCACCACAGGACGCGCATAGGAAAGCGGTCGAGTCGACGATCCAGGACGTGGTCGGATACATGCAGGAGGTTCTCGGCCAGAAGCTGGTCGCCTACATCGCCGGGGTATCCGACCCCCGCACCGTGGGCCGCTGGGCGGCCGGCGAGCGCACACCCCGAGCAGAGCACGAGCAGCGGCTGCGCTGCGCCTACCAGACCTTCCAGCTGCTGCTCGCCGAGGAGTCCCCCCACACCGTGCGTGCCTGGTTCCTCGGCCTGAACCCGCAGCTCGATGACCAGTCGCCCGCGCAGAGCATCCGCGACGGAGCGTTCCGCGACGTGCTCGTAGCCGCCAAGGCGTTCCTCGCCGGGGGATGAGTGGCACCGAGTCCGAAGGTCGTCGAGCCTCCCAAGAGCGGCCTCTGGAGAGTTGGCCGCTCACCTGACCCACTGCGCTTCTCCGACCCGCTCGACCCTGGCCTACTCGAAAGCCGCGCCACCGGAAACCGCTTCGACAGCCCCACCGGGGACTATCGCGTCTGCTACTTCGCCACGACGCTCGACGGGTGCTACGGAGAGACGCTCTCCCGCTTCCGACCCGACCCTGGCCTCAGCGCGATCGCCGAAGAAGAGGAATTCATGGCGCTCGGAGAGGTCCCCGCCGACTGGCGCCACCGGCGCCTCGCTGTGCGCGTCGTTCCGGCACCGAGCGACACGGTCCCAGCAATCCGCCTGCTCGACGTCGAGTCAGCCGAAACCCGCGCCGTACTCCGTGAGGACCTCGGCAAGCTGCTCGCGTTCTATGGATACAGCGACCTCGACGTACCGACGGTCCGCGGCGGCGATCGTCGCATCACCCGCTGGATCGGACGCTGGGCCTACGAACAGCGCGACGCGAACGACCGCATGAAGTTCGCAGGTATCCGATACCTGTCCCGACTCTCCACGGAGTGGGAGTGCTGGGCGCTCTTCGAGAACGTCGCGCTCGATGAGCAGGAGCGACGGCCCATCCCGCGCGACGACGAGGCGCTGCTACGCATCGCCGATCTCTATGGCTTGACTGTGTTCTGATTTGGCATTGGAGATCCCGAGATCCGGATCAGATCGCCGTGTGACCGGGCGGCGTCGCATCCCTGAGGGATGGATCGACCTCGCGAGCGCGATGTCGTAGATCAGGATGGGCGAGAAAAGCGTTCACGAGTGATCGCGACCCCCCGATGCACATCCAATCGTCGTCCCACAAAGTCGATACGAGCCACGAGCGATCGACCGGAAACATCAGATCCGGCAGGGGACTCTTCCAATGCTCGCGCTCGCGCCAGACACTCGCCTGCTCGGGGCCAGCCTCGACCAGCACGTACCACGCGTCAGTGGGGCCCGGCCTCACCTTCCGCACATCTTGGAAAACGATGTCCGCGCCACCAGTGTCGAGATAGCCAATCCACCAGGGCTGCACCGCGGAATGCTCGCTGAGCACCGCAAGCACGGCCGCGTTGTGGCGGTCCAGATCCTCAAACGGCGACGCCGAGAGGTGGTCGCTGCTGCCGGGAAGCTCCAGGGTGGCATAGGCCTCAAAGACCAGCGGAATCGCAGACTTGATCGCGAACGAAACCTCAGTGTTCTCCCGAATCCAGGCAACCTCAGCTTCCCCGCCGATGCGCCACGCGCGACCGTCCTTCTTCTCCCATGCATCCCTCTTGCGATCGTCAGTCATCGGCGACTGTTTAGCCACGCCCTAAAGGCCCCGAAGCAGCTCGCCCGCTGGAATACCGAGGCCGCGGGCGAGCTTGACGATGGTTGATACGCGGAGGTCGCGGGTGCCGCGCTCGGCTCGGCCGACCTCGACGGGGTGCATGTCGCAGCGTTCGGCGAGGGCTTCTTGGGTCAGCTTCAGGCGACGGCGGTTGGCGCGGATGTTTTTGCCGACGGCGACCTTGGCTTCCACGGATTCGATCCTCCGCGATACAGCCAATAACGTCCAGAACCAATAGCGTACTATCCGTGTATGATGTTCGATCACTAACAACGAATTGGTCCCGACGACAGCCATAACTGCCGCCGGGACCTTTGCACGGAAAGGTAGGGCCTTCCCATGCAGGACGAATCCAAGCAGTTTCCCGACGGCGAGCCCGCCACGGAGCGCATCATCGTGTCCAGCTCCTCCGCAACGACCGCTCCAAATGGTGGCCACGCGCGGAAGTGCTGCGCAGACTGCACGACATCGACCCCGACGCGGTGCGAGGGTCCTTAGCGCACCTGGAGCGCCTCGGGCTGCTCGACCGCAACGGCGCGCGCTTCAAGGCGGCCGACGGACTGCGGTACATCGACGACACCCTCAACCTCATCGCCATCTGATGGTGGGCATAACGTTCGGGCAGCGCCTCCGCGAGCTTCGCAAGGAGCGCAGCCTCACCCAAGAAGACCTCTCCCGCAGGACACACATCCACGCCCCCACGATCGGCCGCTTGGAGTGCGGCAAACGGGAGCCCCGCCTCAAGACGATCCTCCGGCTCGCGGATGGCCTGGGCGTCTCGCCCGGCGAACTGTTGGACAACCTCGGCTGGCGCAGGCTGACCCCCGAGGAGTTCGAGGAGCACTTCGGAGACCTTCCCACGGACGGGGAGGGCTGAGCATGTCTGCCGCCTACACCGCCGAGCGCGCCCGGCTACTGAACGTGCTCGGAGAGAACCTGCGGGGCCTCCGCGTGCGGCGGAACCTCGCGCAGGAAAGACTCGCGGAAATCGCCTCCCTCCATCGCAACGAGATCGGCGTGTTGGAGCGGGGACAGGGCGAGCCAGGCGTACTCACGCTGCTGATCGTCGCCGACGCGCTGAGGGTTCCGCCGCACATCCTGCTCGACGGGCTGCCCGTGCCGAGGGAGCGCAGGCCCCGGAGGGCCTGACCGAAGGGGACGCCACGTCGCAAGGCCGGCGCTTGACGCCTACGCGTACTGAGGAGACGAGGGGTCCGCCAAAAGCGGACCCCTCAGACCCCTGTCGCCCAATGGTCGCTCGACGCCCCGATCGGAGCCTGCCTCACCGCTTCCTCCACCTCGTCACGCAAAAAGATCCAGCGCCGGCCGAGCTTGCGCCCAGGGAGGACCCCGCGCCGGGCGTATTCGAGCACGGTCGAGATCGGCAAGTGCAGCAGCTCGGCGACCTCGCGGCCGTCGAGGACATCCTCGCGCGTCAGCCGAGGACGGGTTGGAGTGGATGTGGGAATGGCGCTCATCGAGCTGGGCTGAGAAGCGGGCTTCTGTGTTATTGACCCTGAGCGCGGCAAAACGGCCATCAAATTTTGCGAATGCCCGGCCACGCCCGACCGACACCCCGCCTGTTCCCAACTCCAGCGACGCGCGCTGACACCCCCGACCTATCCCGGCAACCCCGCCGGTCGCCGCCAGCCACGCCCCCAAGTCCGTAACGCCGGACCTTCCACCCCCTTCGGGTCGCTTCGCTCCCCCTCCAGCACAGACAACATGCACCAAAGCGAGCGCTGTGTGATCGCTGTGTGACGAAGTCGTTGGCCGGTTGAGCGCACTCACGGTCAATAACCATGTGATGACCGCAGCCAGCATCGGGGCCGCCAAGGGCGGCGGGTACGCCCGCTACCTGGAGAGCAAGACAGTGGAGCCCGAGCGCGGGGACTACTACCTGACCCGGACGGCGAGCTAACGCAGGCCCCAGGCCGGTGGCTCGCCGACGCGGAGACCCTGGAGCGATTGGAGGTCCAAGCCGGCGGGCCGGTGGATGGCGCGGACTTCATCGCGCTGATGGAGGGCCGCCACCCCGGCACCGGCCGGTGGCTTCGACCCGAGGGCGCCGGCGGCGGCCGCGGCGGCGGGATCGACGTGACATTCAGCGCGCCGAAGTCCGTCTCGACGGTCTGGGCGCTCGGGGACCCGTGGCAGCGCGAACAGATCGAGACCGCGCACGCCAGGGCGGTTGAACAGACGATCCACCATCTCCGCGAGCAGGTGCCCGTCGTGCGACGCCGCTACAGCGGCCAGATGGTGGAAGAGCACGCCAAGGACGTGATCGCCACGGAGTACCGGCACACCACCGCCCGCGGAGTCTCAGGCGCCCAAGCACCAGACCCGCAGCTGCACAGCCACGTTGTCATCACCGGTGCCGTCCGGGACGACCGGATCGTGGCCGTCGCGTCGCGGCCGATCTTCCGCTCAGCACGGGAGCTGGGAGCGTTCTACCGCGCCGCGCTCGCCGAGGAGCTGGTGCAGGAGGGGTACGCGATCGAGCAGGGCACCGGCAAGGATGGCCGGTACTTCGAGATCAAGGGTGTCCCCAGGGAGCTGTGCGAGGCGTTCTCCGGGCGCTCCCGCGAGGTCGCCCAGGCGGCGGAGCGCTTCCGTGCCCGCTACGGCCGCGCACCTGAGCGTGGTGAGCTTCGCAACCTCGCGCTCGAGAACCGCCGGTCCAAGGAGCTGACCACACGTTCAGACCTACAACGAGTGTGGGCCGAGACCGGGCGCAGCCACGGGTTCGGGCCGGACGAGACCGTGCGGCTCGTCGGCGCATCCCGGCGCCCTGTGGCCGGGCGCGCGATCGAGGATCGCGTCGAGGCGAAGCTGACCGAGCAGCGCGCCGTCTTCCAGGAGCGCGATCTGCGCGCGGTCGTGCTGGAGCAGGTGGCCGGGGAGCTGGCGCCCGATCAGGCGCTCGCCGTCGCGCGGGGAATGGTCCGCGATCGGCGGGTGCTGACCCTGGAGGGCGGTCGGATGACCACGCTGGCGGTGCGCGCCCAGGAGCAGGCGATTGAACGCCGCGCCGCCCAGCTCGCCCAGCCCGCAGACCGGGACGTTGGCGCGATCGCACGCGAACACGGTGCTCGTGAGGTCGCCGAGCGGATCGGCGGGCCACTCAGCCCCGAGCAACACCACGCGCTCGAAGTCCTCACAGGCCCCGAGCGCACCGCGGTCCTCGTCGGCCCCGCCGGCACCGGCAAGGGAGTGGTCATCGACGCCGCCGCCCGCGCCGAGCAGCACGCCGGGCGAGAGACCATCGGGGTTGCCGTGTCCGGGTCCACCGCAGAGCGCCTCGGCGCTGACAGCCCCGCGCTCGCCGGGCAGAGCTCGCGTACGCGCAGCACGTCTACCGCCAGCAGGGCGCGACCGTCGAGCGCTCCGTCGTGCTCACCGGCGGATGGCAGACCAGCAAGGAGACCGCCTACGTCGAGGCGACCCGTGCGCGTCACGGCACCACCTGGTTCATCGCACGCGAGGACCTCGGCGCCCAAGGACACGACGCCGCACGGATCACAAGTTTAGCCCAGAAGATGACCAACAGCGCGCGCACACCCCATCACTCGCGCACCCGGAACGCTTCGACCCCGGCTGGACACCGAGCCACAATCCTCTACGACTTCGCTCCGCCCTCTCGCCGACGCGCTGGCTGATCCGCACATCTAACCGCGATACCCCCGACCGCCGTGTGAGCCGCGGGCGTTGAGCGAACTCCTGGGACGAACCGGCGGGAACTGGCACTTGCGTACTCGCGCTACGACCTGACTACCAGGCATCGACCACAGCCTTACGCGGTGGCGGCAGAACCGCGCTAACCGTGTCGAATGGAAGCAACGCACACGCCGCTCCTTGACGACGCCTGGATTATTGACGGCCGCGCACTACGGGCTTTCGCCAGTATGCGCCGCATTGATCGATTTGCGTCACGGCGGTGCCATCGCCAACCCGGCCCTTAAAGTCATCTGTGGCGCGGCCAGCGCCCGGAACCCCTGCATAATCGTCGATTACAATATAACCGCCCGGCACCACGAGTTCATACAGATTGTCCAGAACCGTATAAATCGAATTGTACCAGTCGCCATCGATGTGAAGAACGGCAATAGAGCCAATTGCGCCACGAGCGATCGGCAAGGTGTCCTCAAACCAGCCCTTGCGAACATGGAGGCTGTCCGGCGAACCGAAGCGGGCCACCGCTTCTTCCAAGCGCTCCTGGCTACCCAGGCACTTGCCCTTAAAGAACTGGCGCGCTTTCTCAACGTCGAAATTGACATCGTTGCTATCGCGTTGCGACGGGGCCGGCAAACCCTCAAATGAGTCAAACGCCCATATCGCACGTTTGGGTGCTCCGGCAGACAGGAGTGCTGTAGAACCACCGTTGTAAGTGCCACAGTCCACGAGAGCCCCAGCCAAGGCATCGCGGTCGGCGTGCCTCGCAAATCGGTAGAGCGCCCGACCGCGAATCGGGTAAAGCATCGTGAAATCCTCGGCAAATAGGACTCGATGGATCTGCATGCCTTTTACATAGCTCCGCAAGGACCGCAGGTCGCGTAGCCGAGGGATCGACTCCCATCCCGCAAGAACTCGCTCGCGCGTCGCCGGGGAAGCCCATCGGAGATACCGATCGGTCCACGGTAACGCCGGGGGCGGAAGCGGCCTTGTATCGCTTAGCACATTCATTTTTCTGCTCGCACGTAGTCTAGCTTACAAGCCGGTCAGAACGCGGACACCAGCGGGGTTCGGGGCATTACGACCCCCCGAACCCCGCGTGAACGTCTGCTCCGGGACTGGTGTCGTCGTTGCAGGTTCCTTTAGTTGGCGACTCCTTCCGCCGACAAGATCAGTGGCCCCGTCCAGGATTCATTGGAACTATAGCGCTCCCAGTAAACCAGCTTGTTGTTGTATCCCTCTGCCACAGCAAAGAGATTCCCTTTCGAGTCGAACGCCTCGCTCGGCGCTGAGTAGGCAGTCTGTTCTCCCGACACGATTTCAGGGCCGTACCACGAGCCGTTCGATGCGTGGCGCTCCCACATATAGAAGCGATTTGCATATCCCTCCCCTGTGACGAACAGATTGCCTTTCGAGTCAAACATCTCGCTCGGCGCTGAGTAGGCGGTCTGTTCTCCGGACACGATTTCAGGGCCGTACCACGAGCCGTTCGATGCGTAGCGCTCCCACATATAAAGCCTGTGGTTGTAACCCTCCGCCGTGACGAACAGATTGCCTTTCGAGTCAAACGCCTCGCTCGGGGCTGAGTAGGCAGTCTGTTCTCCCGACACGATTTCAGGGCCGTACCACGAGCCGTTCGATGCGTAGCGCTCCCACATATAAAGCCTGTGGTTGTAACCCTCCGCCGTGACGAACAGATTGCCTTTCGAGTCAAACATCTCGCTCGGGGCTGAGTAGGCAGTCTGTTCTCCCGACACGATTTCAGGGCCGTACCACGAGCCGTTCGATGCGTAGCGCTCCCACATATAAAGCCTGTGGTTGTAACCCTCCGCCGTGACGAACAGATTGCCTTTCGAGTCAAACGCCTCGCTCGGGGCTGAGTAGGCAGTCTGTTCTCCCGACACGATTTCAGGGCCGTACCACGAGCCGTTCGATGCGTAGCGCTCCCACATGTAGAGCCGGTTGCCGTAACCCTCTGCCGTCACAAAGAGATTCCCGTGCGAGTCGAATGCCTCGCTTGGCGCGGAGTACATCGTCAACGGTCCTGAAACAACACTCGAAGTAAGCCACGTGCCGCTTGCTTCTCGCACTGTGGCGTAGAGGGGGTTGCTCAGGCCCTCACTGGTGACATACAGATTGCCTTCGCTACCAAATACGGCGGCTGGGGCATCTTCCTTCTTCGGGAAGTATTCGTGATTATCTTCCAAGACGCAGGCTTCGGCACTATTTGACCACAAGCCCTGCACCCACGAGCCATTCGACAGTTGGTTGTCGCCCGAGGCGCAAATATCGGCAATCTCGTAACCTTCGCTGTCGGTCCAGCCGGTTCCCGGATCGGGGTCCGTCGCACTCTCGGCATACTCATGGGATGCAACCATTGACGACACATTGTCTGCGTTACCACTAGCGTCGTAGCCGATGCATCCTTTGTAAAATGGTTCATTACCCATATACGGCACGAACGTGTAACTAGACCTCAACCCGGATGAATCTATGCTGTGATACCCGCAGAATCCTGTATCAAAGCCTGATTCATACGTAGTGCCCGGAGCTGGCACCACGACGAACTGCGCGTTTGGTTCGCGGGCCCATTTCGCTTGAGCGATCGCATACGCAACCTCTTCTTCAATCTTCGTGTTGTTGAACGATGTTGGGGCGCTCACGCGCGTATCTATCAACGTACTCGCGACTCCCGCATCCTGCGTAACATAACCGAGGTCGTCATAGTATTGACCGAGTATCCCTTGCCAGGACGAGTTGCGCAGATGTCCGTATAGGCTAAGGAGTTGTTCCTTCAAGGCGACCCCTGTCGATCCGTTCCAATTGCTTCCATCCAGGATAAGAAAGACGCTCGGATCATGCTGGACCTTGCCACCTTTAAAGGAAACTGGCACAGACGGACAATATCCCGATTCGCAGCGACGACCTAGATCGTTATGGACTTTTTCAGATGTCGGTGTTGCCTGTGATTGACTGGTCGGCGTGCCAAAAGGCAGCACCCCCACTGCGGGCATAAAATGGATTGCCCTATTCCCGACCCACGAAGGCGTCGATGTGCCAGACGACAGGCCATGGTTAAACGCAGCGAGCACCTGGCTAGGAAAGGCGAGCGCAGCCGCTCCTACGAGTGTCGCCAGTAGACACCTTACCGTTACAGACCCACATCTGCGGGTTCTTATGCTTGGAGCCGACACAATCAATTCCTTTCTTTCGCATACACGTTGATCAGGTGTGACGCGCGTGAGTGGGTGCGTCGGTCCTCACGCCAATGTCCGCGGGAATAGGCCTCGCTTCTATTGGATGCCAGAACAGGTCCGGCGCGCCGAACACCGTAGCAAGGCCTTATGGATGGAAGCAGACAGACCATCGATATGGAACCTACCACATGGCGCGAAAGGAGGTCTACCCGGAGTGTTGGGGTGTGCCCAACACCGCCAAGGACCCCCAAATCGCGCTCGGCCGCGCGATCCGCCTGCGCCGCGAAGAGGTCGGTATCTCCCAGCAGGACCTCGGCCTAGAGCTTGGCTACGACCAGGGATGGGTTTCCCACATCGAGAACGGCCGCACCAATCCTGCCTATGGCACGGTCGATCGGCTCGCACGCGCCCTGGCCTGGCCCATGTCCCGCCTCGTCACGCTCGCCGAGTCCGTCGAGACCGAGGACCGCAAGCCCCTCGACCAACCACTGCGCGGTCAGCACGCACGGCGATTGGACAACTGACTCGCGCCGCAACAACAGGCGACATGCGGAGCTTGAAACCGACGACCTCCGGTCTGCAAGCCGGGACCAGCTCGATTCCCCGCGGAATAGGGGCGAGCGTGGTACTCGCCCGCGGTACTCGCTGCCCAAGCTTGATAGTACCAGACAAGTACCAAACCCGCAAAAAAATCCCCATTTCCAGGCTTTCCCTCGACGGGAGCGACGGGACTCGAACCCGCGGCCTCCGGCGTGACAGGCCGGCGCTCTAACCAACTGAGCTACGCCCCCGCGGCGCCCGGGCCCAGACGGCAACCCCGGCGCCGCCGTGCCGGGCACGCGCACAGGCCAAGAACGACCCGCCGCGCGCGCCGCGCCCGCGCCGGCCACAGCAACCAACACGCCACGCCCCTCACCAAAACCACGCCAGCCGCCAGGACGTGGGCCCATAGGCTAGGGGCCGCCCAGCGATCGGCAAGCCCACCCTGGTGTCGCCGCCGGCCGCTGAGCGGCCCGGCGCGGCATGCGGCCGCGGAACCCGTTGGGGTGCTCTGCGAGGACGTCGGAGCGGAGCGCGACGGCGACCGGGTGCCGTACCCGCCCGGCGAGACCCGGCTTCAGCATGGCGTCGCACCGAGCGCTTCACCGCGAGCCGCTGGAGCTGCTGCTGGAGTGCTACGCGCGCTACGGCCCTATTTCACGTGCGGCTGCTGTTTCACGGCAACGTGGTGTTTTTGCTGGGGCCGGAGGCCAACCACTACGTGATGGTGTCGCACGCCGACGAACTTCCTCGGGCGGGACGCTTCATTGCGCGACCTGATCGGGCTGCTGGGCGACGGGCTGCTGACGATCGACGGCGACTTTCACCGGCGCTCGCGGCGGATCATGCTGCCGGCCTTCCACCGGGAACGGATCGCCGCGTCGCCGGAGGAGATGGTCAGGGAAATCGACGAGGCGCTGGACCGCTGGCACGAGAGCAGCGGCTCGACCTCTACGTGTGGACCCGGGGGCTGGCCCTACCGATCGCGCTGCGCACTGTTCGGCCTGGACCCCGACGGCGGCTCCGCGGCATCGACGCCGCCGACCTGTTCGAGCGCGCCCTGTGGTTCTACGCGACGGAATACACGACGCGCTTCCTGCGGGGCCCCGCCTGGCGCGATGGTGACCGGCGGCGTCGCGGCGGCTGGACGGCGTGATCTACGGCGAGATCGCCCGCCGCCGGGCGAGCGGGGGAGCGGGCGGAGACATGC
>CAVRCU010000006.1:0-895670 GCA_963719725.1 uncultured Solirubrobacterales bacterium | reverse complement strand
CGATAGAAAAGCAGTTCGCATCAGGAGGCCGCTAAGAGCCTCAGAAGCCCTCAAAATACCGCTCTGCGACAGGGATTCAGGGACCTCGGGGTCAACGGCGGCCGACCCCCTTGAATGCTTTGGTTTGGATGCGGAGCGCACACGAACCGCACACGCCCGGCAGATATGACCGCACACGCCGAGGTCGTCGCGCCGATGGTTCGAGCCCAGGATCGCCCATCGCTGGAAAGGCCCGTGGACATTGGGTTCTGGCCTTCTCTAGTGGCGCTTCCGCGAGCCGCGCATCGAAGACCCACGGCTGTTCGCTCTCCCCGTCAAGCCGAAGCGGCAGGGCCGGGTCGAAGGCCGTGCGTCCGTCGAGCGCAGCTTCGGACGCCTCAAGGAAAACTGGGCACTTCGCGCCCTGCGGGTGCCCAGGATCGAGCGCGTGCGGGCTTCACACCGACCTCACGATCCTGTCTCAGTTGACGTGCGCGCTGAGCCGGGAACGGGGGCTTGGCGGTCGCGGCGTAGTGCCTCGATCAGCAACGCTTGCGCAGGGTTTCCAGGTAGGCCGTCTGCGCGGCGATCCTTCCGCCGAGCCCAAGGAGGGAGTGGCGAAACTCCGCAATCCCTTTGTCCATGCGGGATTCAGGGGCCGGCTACCGGGGGCCGATGACTCGGCGGCGCGAGTTAAAAGGGCAGGCGGATGCCCGCACCTTCGGGGAGAGGGTCTAGGCAGACTCGTTGGCCCAATAGCCACGGGCCAAGAATAAGGGCTAGCGAGGCTGCCTACCCCTCGTCGGGCTCGGGGCTACCCCACCGGTGTAGGTCGTGACCGGGAAAGCCCAACTCCTGCAGGTCCGGGAACAACTCTCCGGCTGGGAGCAGAAGGTTGTAGATGATGACCTGCCCGATTCGCTTCAGCTCAAGAACTATCGGGTGGGGTTCGCCGAACGTTATGTCGGTGGGCGCCTGCGGCTCCACGTCCACAGGCGTGCCGGAGGGGCGGTGACCTCCAAGATATATGTGCCGCCTTCGAGGCGATCGTCCCTGGACAGGACCGTCACGTTCTCGGGTACGAGCCGTGCGGGGGGCGCCTCGACGTGTACTGGGGCGAGATGCCGGTGCTTGTCGATGTTCCAGAGAGCGTGCAGTCTGAGAAGCAGGATGCCGTCGTCTCGCTTGTACGGGCTACAAGCCTCGATGATTGCCAGCGCATCATCGCCGACGCCGAACAGCGGGCCATGATGCACACGGCCGACGGTCCGTCCACTCCCTGCGCATCTGGACCGCGAACCCTTTAGATGGCTCGTCCTCCAGGATCGGGAAGGAGTGGCCGCCGTCGGGCTCCCGCTCATTGAGCTTGACGAGCTGCCAAACGAGATTGTCGAGGGCGGATCGGAAGTCGTGGACGATCTCTCCGATGATCGCTCCCCACCGGAGCACCAGGCCGGGAGGCCATGCGGGGTCGATCTCAAAGCGGTAGCGGCCTGCCTCTTGGTTCGAGTAGGACCGGATTCCGTAGGGGTACGGCTGCGACGTGCAGAAGGCCGTGACTTCCTTATCCAGGGCTGCCAACTGCTCTACAGCACGTTCCACTTCGCCCAGACGCCGTGCAGGTTCGCTTGGGTCACTGACAGCGAGCCTACCTACGCCGAGTCGAGGATTAGGTCGAGCAGAGAGCAGTCTGTGGGACAGAGCATGTCGATTGACCTGGTATCTGGAAGCTGGCTCATGGTTGGCTTGAGTTCATTGGAACGTCCGCGTTTAGAGTTCAACGCCGTCATCGAGTGGAATCTTGATCGCAAAGGAGCCGTGAGCGGATCGCGGCCGTACTCCAGATACGGGAGGAGGCCCGGTCATGCGTGTCAGGTCGGTGGCGACAAGCGTATCTGACTACTTACGCGCGCACATTGTCATTCAGCCGAACAGCCCGTAGCGGCGCGAGGCACGAGCCGCAGCTCGTGGTGCAGCCACACAGCCGCTTGCGTCAACATCTGTGTACCCGACGAGAACGATCCGGAGCTTGGAAACGCCACGATCGACACGGCCACTCCGCGGGAAGACCCTACGTCGATGATGCCTGACTGGCGCACGAGGTATGCGCCGGAAGGTTCCGGCCCCCAGCCGCCCTTGAAGGCGACGGAGTGGAAGCCGGCTGATCCGAGGCCCCAGCTCTCGCTCGGCTCGATGTTCTGCATGAGGCCGAGCACGTAGCCAGTCTGGCCCGCGGGCAGCAGGCAGCTCAGGGCGAGGGCGCGGAAGAACTTGACGGCCTCACCTGGTGCCCACTCCGTTTGCCCGAACGTCGTCACAGCGCCTGCTGGCGGTGGAGCGGTCGCGATGACCGTCTCGTTGTCGCCGCTCATCCGCAGGAAGCCTTCCATGTACCGGCTCGCGCCGCCGAGGCCACCCTTGAGCCGCTCGAGGTCGCCGAAGAGGGCGAGCACCGATTCGTTGTTGGATTCCGTGATCGCAGACTGGGCCCACGCCTGCTCCTGTGAGGTCAGGCCTCCTGATCCCCTGGCGCGGAGAAGCGCGACGAGCACCGGCACCTTCGTGGTGCTCCAGCCGTGCGCGGCTTCGTCGTTGCCGAGGACTTCCCTTGGTCCGGCGCCAAGTGGGTCAACGGCAAGCTCGATACGGCCGGGAAGTGTGGCACTGAGCCGGGCGAAGGAGGCGGTGGCACCGGAAGGGAGGGCGGAATGGGCGGTGCCCGAAGCGCTGCCCGCGGCGGCGGCAGGCACCGAGGGAGCGCCGGGTTCTTCTTCGTACACCGGCTTCCTGCCCGGCTGAACACCGGCGCTTGCGGCTGGAAGCGACGGGGTCGAGGTAATTTGAGGCCCGACCTGGTCGGTCTTGAGCACCCGCACCACCTTGACGTGTCGAGTTGTGGGAAAGACAAAGAGCACAAGTCCCAGTACGCACAGCACCAGGACGCCCACCGATAGGCACGCGATCAGCCGCCGGCGAGGGACGCGATCCTGCTGCACGCTTCCCGCCCGATCCGCCCGATCCGCCCTATGTGTACGTGGGGGAGCCACAGCGTGGGTCAGGCTATCTCACGGTACCGACCACGCGGTCAGGGGAGAAGTAAACAGAGGCGCCTATGCCTCCGGTGCATGTAACCCTGGCAGCAGTGACGCACGTCATTTCGTAGTCTTTCTTCGTAACCGCGCTGTAGGCCTCGACGGTGCTCGAGCCGCCGCTGCTTTGATACGCGGACTGAACGGCTTGCGCGAACTCGCAGGTCGTGTCGGGGCCCACCGAGAGCCCGCCGCCGCAGGAACTCTGATTCGAGGTGCTTTCCGCAGACCCCCTTGCTCAGACGCCACCCCGGGCGTCGCGCCGCCGCTGGAGCTCCCTTGAAGCGACGATCCTCCCGGGCTTCCACCGGATTGTTGGGTGATCGTGAGGCTGGTCGAGCCCGGCGTCATTCCCGGAGCGCTGCCGATCACATCGATCGTCGTCTTTCCCGGGTGGAGCGCGGCAGTGCCGGTGAACACACCGTTGCCAACCGCAGCGGGCTGCCCCTGGATCTGGACGGTGGCGTTGGCCGGATCGACGGTGCCGCGAACCGTCACATTGCTCGCCGCGATCACGCTACCGCTGGTGGGAGCGACCACGACAACCGCGAACCGCTCCGGCCCCGACCGTACTGGTGGTCGTCGAGGTCGTCGAACCACAGCCGGCAACGGCCAGCGCCGCAACGACCCCCGTGCCCGCAAGCCATTTGGCCGCAGACAATCTGCATGGACCAGCCATATGTTTGACCATACTATATCCTCGGCTTATCTGAGCCCGCGGAAAGATGACCCGCGTTTTCGGTAGGTGTTTAAGCATCTAATGCGGCACCGGAAGTAGTCCACCGTAGGGGCCACGACAGTACCGTTCGGTCCGTCCTTCCACGGTCAGGGTGACTGGCGTACCGCCCTCGGCACGGCAGTTAGATTCGTACGCCTGGAGCCGTTCTCGTTCTTCTCGCACTTCCTGTTCGTATCCGGCTAGCACTTCCCGTTCATGGCGGGCGCGAGCTTCAGCTTCCCTCTGCTCGTATTGGTGACAGCTGGCGACGCTGACAGGAGTGAAGTGTCCACGCCGGGTTAGCGTTGGTCCTACATTGCTTCTCGCCGTGACGGCATACCGGTAGGTTCCGCCAGGGCTCTTACAGCTCCAGCGAATGACCTCGGCCACTTCAGTCGCATGAGGCCCCCATTCGAAGTGCTCAGTAGAGTGACCGTAGCGAGACAGCTTCACGACCACATACACATACGGAGACGTCGTGATGTCAAGGTCGGTATAACCCGGATCGGTGCTCGAGTGCCCGGAGTGAGCGACCGCTTTCACGGACAGATGCCTTACGGGGCGCTTATGGGCAGCTGCTCTCTTCGCCGCCAGCGCCGCTTCCTGGGCTCTGATTTGCTGGTCTTCGGCAGCGTCTATCGCAGCTTCGTCGCTCTTGCAGGTTTCCACATCAGCTCGGTTATATTCTTCGGATAGTTCTCCACAGTGGTGTCGTTCGGCGACGCCGTGTAGGTATTCGGCGAGTTTTTTGGCTTCGGCGGATTTTCTGGCCGTTTCTTCCGCCGCTGTATTCGAATGTTCTGCGGCAAGCTTGGCTTCTGCCGCCTTGGTGGCGGGCGTGACGTTTGTAAAGCTGCTGGTGCCGGTCGCATCGGGAGTCGCGAATTCGTTTTCGTCCACATAGCCGCAGACTGTGTAGGTCTGAGTGGAGGTCGGGGTGTAGGAGTATTCGCCGCTGTAAGCGCCTGCACTGATACTCGTACCATTGGCGAGCGGCGAGCCTCCGTCGTACTGAGGCGAGGATGAACACCCGCCAAAGGTATTCACGAACACGTACAGCTTCCGTGCAACCTCTGTTGTCCCCGAGACCTTGACACTCACCGGGCCGTTTTCGGTAGAAGTCGGACTGATCACGAGCGAGACAGACGCAGCTGGCGTCCCCGCTGCAAAGCTACTGGTGGCAGCCGCATCAGGAGTGGCGAATTCGTTTTCATCAACATAAGCGCAGACGGTGTAGGTCTGAATCGCGGTCGGGGTGTAGGAGTATTCGCCGCTGTAAGCTCCTGCACTGATACTCGTACCATTGGCGAGCGGCGAGCCTCCGTCGTACTGAGGCGAGGATGAACACCCGCCAAAGGTATTCACGAACACGTACAGCTTCCGTGCAACCTCTGTTGTCCCCGAGACTTTGATTTTCATCGGGATTTCTTGCGTCAGTTTCCCAGCGATTTCAATGGCGGCAGACGCGCTCGGCATCATCGCCGTAAAGCTGCTCGTCGCGGTCACATCCGGGGTTGCGAATTCGTTTTCGTCCAGGTAGGCGCATAGCGTGTAGGTCTGCACCTCGGTCGGCGTGTAGCTATAGCTGTTTTCAAAGCTCCCGCCACTCAATGTCGTGCCATTGGCGAGCGGCGAGCCTCCGTCGTACTGAGGCGAGGATGAACACCCGCCAAAGGTATTCACGAACACGTAGAGCTTGTGATGCCCATCCGCCACGCCCGAGACCTTGATGTTCACGGGCACGTCCTGGGTTGGTTCGGGGCCCTGCGAGATTTCAAGCGACTCGGCCTGCGCCAACGATGGAGCGGCGAGACCCAACAAGATAAGCGTGAGCATCGCGGCTAGACAAGCAGCGTAGTGTCTCACAGGCTCGTTTGTGACACCGAAATGCACGAGCTATCCTCGCCCCAGCCCAGTCCAGCGAGCGTATTCTTCGGGCGGCATGTACGGCAAGGACACCCACGCGACGCTGGTTGAACCTTCTTCCGCCATGCACTCGTATTCCTGCACGCCGTTTTGTCTGCGAGTGTGCTGACTGACGATATCTCCAACAGCGCGGCACGTTTGTGCGATTCGTTCTTCCCATTTCGTAAGCGCTTCGTATTCTTGATACATCGGCTGACGACACACGCCCTCTCCGCATTCTTCTGTCAGCTTTTGTTCTGAGAGACATTCGTAGATGTAGCGCGGTGGTGATCCCTCTTGCATCAGGACAAGGTGTGGGTTGTTCTCACATTCGATCACCGCCGTCTTATTCTCCGCATCTTCGCGTTTGGCTTGTGCGGTCTTTTCCGCGGACGACTCGATGTACTCGGCTGAGATTCGTTCATGGCCACGAGTGCAGCCTCCACCCCCGGCGCCTGTTCCGCATTGCCAGGAGCCGACCAAGATCACGGTGTTGGCTGAGTCCGCCGGGCGTCCGTTGTGGCATTCCGACGCATTCTGCCGGTAGCAGCGCTGGGGTGGTGCCCGTGATAGAGCGCAAACATGACGGCCCGTGCCCCAGCGCAAGATACCGGGCCACTTTCGACGAACACTTGGAACGGACTTGCATCGACTCTGATGGAACCACAGTGTCGGCGGTGCATAGAGGCTTGAGCCGCGCCCGGAACGGTCAGGGTGCCGCCGAGCGCGACGAAGAGCGCCGACATGGCGATCATTGTGACTGGTGTTGGTCTACGGCGCATCGTTCTTTTCCAGCAGCCGGAACAATAGTCGTCCCGCGTTCCCATCGGCGTCTCATGGTACTTGAGTTGGACTCTATGGACCCGGAAGGCTTAGGTCACAAGGGTGCTGGGGTATGGCCCCACGCTCAGAGCCCCAGGTATCGCTAGGACAAGCAATCCGCGAGGCGAGGACTGCCCGTGGCCTCTCTCAAGAGGAGGTCGCCCATAAGGCGGAGCTACATCCCACGTGGCTGAGCCACATCGAGGCTGGGCGCAACCCAGCGTGGGGCACGGTCAGGCGTATCGCCGCCGGACTTGGGATCGAGGTGTCCGAGCTGGCGAGCCTTGCAGAGAGGATTGATAAGACGTAGCCGCCAGGCGAGAGCAGCCGGGCTCAGCTCAAGCTCAGTGACGCACCCGTTTCGCAGTATCGGCCGCCGCTGCGAGCTTGGGTAGTTGGAGGGTCACGGGTCGGGTAGGACGTTGGCTCATCGTGTTCGCTCCGGTGTCGGTCGGGTTGGGCGATGTGGTTGATGGCGCGGGTGATTCCTGGTATTCGGCTGCGGCGGCTGGGCGCGATCGGGATTCGGAATCCCGGGCCCCACTCTGGGTCCGGCAGCTCTGGGTGCGCGAGCGATGGGGTCTGCGCGCGGCTGTTGCACATCTGTTGGGCGAGGCGTGTGATGCGTCGCGGCGTCTTGTCCTTCGTTGCCGAGGTCGTCGCGGGCGATGAACCAGTCGGTGCCGTGGCGGGCGCGGGTGGCCTCGACGTAGGCGGTCTCCTTGCTGGTCTGCCAGCCGCCGGTGAGCACGACGGAGCGCTCGACGGTCGCGCCCTGCTGACGGTAGACATGCTGCGCGTAGGCCAGCCTCAGCGAGTCCAGGTCCTCGCCGGCGAGCTGGATCTTGCGCTGTGATCCGTCGAGCGTGACGGTCACGCCTCGCTCGTGGATGGCGCTGACCTGGCCGCGGGTGCCGTTCTCGACCCGCGGCTGCCCCGGCGGGCGGTGCTGTGTGGTGAACGCGATGAGGTCGCCTTCGCGCAGGCCGTAGTGGACGCCGGGCAGCGGGATCTCGTGGTGTCCGAGTTCGCCGCGTTGTGCGCGTAGGTGTTGTGCGCGGGCGTTGAGCCGGTCGATCTCTTGGTTGGAGGCGTCGGCGATCAACGCGACCTCGCGGATATCGCGCCCTTCAGTGAGCGTGGCCCATGTTTGTACGGCGTGCTCTGCCGCTTGGTCGCGGGTGTCGGAGAGGTGTAGCTGGCCGCGTGAGGCGTAGTGCGCCATCGCGCGCTCGGGTTCTCCTGCGCGTAGTGCTTGCCACGCACGTTGGTCGGCAGGGTCCTTGGTGCGGTGGATGTCCGCGAGTTCGGCGGTGGGCGCATGGTCGGAGAGCCGGTCGAACATGCCGCCGGGGCCGATCGAGGGGAGCTGCTTGCCGTCGCCGACAGCGATCAGCTTCGCCCCGGAGCGCTCCACGAGCTCGGTCAGGGCGTCGAGGCGCTTGTGGTCGACCATCCCGGCCTCGTCCAGGATGACCGTCGTGTCTCTGCCCACGTGGATGGTCCCCGTGTTTGCTCGGGCGACCAGTGCGTCCAGGGTGAGCGTGCTGCCCGGCAAGTGCAGGGCTGTCCGCTCCCAGGCGCTCGGCTGTCGAGCCTGATACGGCGACCCCGATCGTCTCGCGTCCGGCGTGCTGCTCCGCGCGGGCGGCGGCGTCAATCACCACTCCCTTGCCGGTCCCGGCGGGGCCGACGAGGACCGCGGCGCGCTCGGGGCCGGTGAGGACTTCGAGGGCGTGGTGCTGCTCGGGGTTGAGTGGTCCGCCGATGCGCTCCGCGACCTCACGGGCAGCGTTATTGCGTGCAATGTCGCCGACGTCTCGGCCTGCGGGCTGGGCGAGCTGAGTGGCGCGGCGTTCGATTGCCTGCTCCTGGGCACGCACCGCAAGGGTGGTCATCCGTCCGCCCTCCAGGGTCAGCACGCGCCGGTCGTGGACCATCTCCCGCGCGATGCCGAGTGCCTGATCAGGCGCGATCTCTCCGGCGGCCTGCTCCAGCACGACCGCGCGCAGGTCACGCTCCTCGAAGACGGCGTGCTGCTCGGTCAGCTTCGCCTCGACCCGATCCTCGATCGCGCGCTCGGCTGCAGGACGCTCGGATGCGCCGATCAACTGCACGGCCTCATCCGGGCCGAATCCGTGATCGCGAGCGGTCTGTGTCCACACTCGTTGCAGGTCCGAGCGTGTGGTCAGCTCCTTGGCCCGGCGGTTCTCGAGCGCGAGGTTGCGCAGCTCGCCGCGTTCGGGTGCGCGGCCGTAGCGGGCACGGAAGCGCTCCGCTGCACTGGCGACCTCGACGGGAGCGGCCGGAGAACGCCTCACACAGCTCGCGGGGGACACCGGCGATCTCGAAGTACCGGCCATCCTTGCCGGTGCCCTGCTCGATCGCGTACCCCTCCCGCACGAGCTCGTCGGCGAGCGCGGAGCGGTAGAACGCGCCCAGCTCCCGCGCGGAGCGGAAGATCGGCCGCGACGCGACCGCCACGATCCGGTCGTCCTCACGAACAGCGCCGGTGATGACGACATGGCTGTGCAGCTGCGGGTCCGGGGCCTGGGCGCCCGAGACTCCGCGGGCGGTGGTGTGCCGGTACTCGGTCGCGATCACGTCCTTGGCGTGCTCTTCTACGACCTGGCCGCTGTAGCGACGGCGCACGACCGGCACCTGCTCGCGCAGGTGGTGGATCGTCTGCTCGACCGCCCGGCCGTGGGCCTGCTCGATCTGCTCGCGCTGCCACGGATCACCGAGCGCCCACACCGTCGAGACGGACTTCGGCGCGCTGAACGTCACGTCGATCCCGCCACCCCGGCCACCGCCGGCGCCCTCCGGGTCGCAGCCAACGGCCCGTGCCAGGATGGCGGCCCTCCATCAGCGCGATGAAATCAGCGCCATCCACCGGCTCGCCGGCCTCGATCCCCAGCCGTCTCCAGGGTCTCCGCATCGGCCAGCCACCGGCCGGGAGCCTGCGCCATCTCCCCGTCCGGGGTCAGGTAGTAGTCCCCGCGCTCGGGCTCCACCGTCTTGCTCTCCAGGTAGCGCGCGTACCCGCCGCCCCGGGACGCACCTATGCTCGCCGCAGTCATCACATAAGTGATGACCGTCAGCACCCCGAAGCGGCCACCGAGTTGCACAGCGCTCGCACACCGGCGGCACCGCCGTGCATGTTGTCTGTTTGGGCTTTGGGCTGTGCGCCGGCAGCGAGAGCCGGGAGCGATAGCGAGCGGCGAGCGAGCAGCCCGCAGGGCTGCACAGGCCGGCAACAGCACGGCGCCGGGTACGGCAGGAGAGCCGAGCGTAGGAGGCTCGGTCACGGGCGGGCGAGAGCCCGCGTGCTAGCCAGGGCCGTTCAACTGACGCCCGAAGGCGATCGGTTTCGACGCTCGTCGCACGAAGGCGTCGCGTCTGTCCCGATGCGTTGGCCGGTCTCGGGCAGGTCGGGGTCTGTAACCGCGATGGCCTCAATCTCGTCACGTACGGCAGCCACCCTTGCCGCCCAGAAACGGAGCGCGCCCGCCCTGGCGCTCAGTGTCGAGCAGGCGTGCGAAGCGCTGGGCGTGTCCTGGGACACCTGGCGCGCGCATATCGAGCCTGAAGTGCCGCTTGTGCGCCTTGGACGCCGCAAGCTGATCCCCGTCAGCGAGCTTCAGGCTTGGCTCGACCGGCACGCCGAAAGCGTCGGAGTGGGGGAGTAGGATGCTGAGCACCTACAAAGCGCCCCCGCACCGTTGTCGCGGCCGGGGGCATGGCACAGGAGAGTTAGCTCCCATGCAATCAGCACGGTATACCGTCGTAGCACCCGGACGAGGTTTCTGATGGCCACCGGAGTGCGTCAGCGCCACGGCCGCGAGTGCAATGGAAACGGCCGCTGCAAGTGCCCATACGAGGCGTTCGTGTACAGCAAGCGCGACCGCAAGAAGATCCGCAAGACGTTCCCGACGCACGCCGCGGCGCAGGCGTGGCGCGACGACGCCAAGACGGCGGTCCGCAAGCGGACGCTGCGCGCGTCGACGTCGACCACAGTGGATCAGGCCGCCGAGGTGTGGCTACAGGGCGCGCGGGAGGGTCTGATCCGCAACCGTAAGGGCGACCCGTACAAGCCGGCGACGATTAGGGCGTATGAGATCGCGCTGCGGCTGCGCTTGCTGCCCGAGATCGGTTCGATGCGACTATCGGAGGTCACACGCACCGATCTGCAGGACCTCGTCGACGGGCTGCTCGCCTCGGGCCTGAGCGAGAGCGCGATCGGTGTGACGCTGCTTCCGCTCCGTGCGATCTACAAGCGGGCGCTGGCACGGCCTGAGACGGGGATCGCGGTGAACCCGACGAGCGACCTGGAGATGCCGGCGGTGAGCAGTGGTCGCGATCGGATCGCCTCGCCTGATGAGTGCGCCGATCTGCTCGCGGCACTCCGACCGGCGGACCGGGCGCTGTGGGCGACCGCGATGTACGCGGGGCTGCGCCGTGGTGAGCTGATGGCGCTGCGCCGTGAGGACGTGGACCTGGCAGCCGGCGTGATCCACGTGCGGCGCGGCTGGGATGCGGTCGAGGGCGAGATCGCCACGAAGTCCGGCAAAGACCGGCGCGTCCCGATCCCCGCGATCCTCCGGGACCACCTGGACGATCAGCTGCAGGCCCTCGCTTGGACGGACGGGCTCGTGTTCGGTGTCACAGCCGACAGACCATTCAACGACACCACGATGCGGGAACACACCCGCAAAGCGTGGGGCTGGCAACTGGACGACCAGGGCGAGTTGGTCCCGTCAGGGTCGCGCGAACCGCCGCTTGAGCCGATCACGCTGCACGAGTGCCGGCACACCTTCGCATCGCTGATGATCGCCGCCGGGGTCAACGCGAAGGCCCTCTCGACGTACATGGGCCACGCGGGCATCCAGATCACGCTCGACCTCTACGGCCACCTGATGCCCGGCAACGAGAGCGAGGCGGCCGCCCAGCTCGACGCCTACCTGGGCCGCGCGGGCAGTCGGGCGCCGACTACCCAGCTCACGCGATGAGCGTGTACCAGGCGTCCATCTCAGGACGAGGCGGCGTAACTCAGTGGCTTACCAAAACCCGGGGGGTAAACGGCATATGTCCTTACCAAAATAGGGGGGGGATGGCAGCCATTGCATAGAGGGCCGCTCCTCGGTGCTGGGCCGCAGAAGGCGCGGAGAGTCAATGCGTTGCGAGAGCTACGGATTCACGGGTTCTGCGCCGATAATGTCGAAGCGAGCGTCGGCCGGCCGATTGGCAGGGAAGACCACGAGGTTCGTGCTCGGGCTGCGCGCGGACGGCAGCAGCAGCCCGTCGCGCTCGAGCCAGTGGACGGCGCCGCCGAGCTGACGGCACGCGATCATGTCGTCGGCTGTGAGCTCTGCTGGGCCGATGCCGAGATCGAGTAGACGCTCGGCGTCGGTGAGGTCGAGGACGCTGGTCAGCGAGGACTCAAGCGTGTAGATGGTGCGGCGGGCGCGAGGTGGGATCGGCTGCACAGCGATCTGGTGCTCGGCCTCGGCGAGTGCGCCGTCCCTGGTGAGGCTTGTGTAGATGGCGGCGACGCCCTGTGGGTTCCAGCGCGCGCCGCGGGTGTTCTCGGCGTCGGGCGGATAGTCGCCGAACATGTGCCGAAACGCTTGGCCACTCCACGGGGTCGGTGTGATCGCCTGCAGGCGGTCGAGCAGCTCTGGGGGGTAGACCACGTTCGCGGGTACCGGCGGTGGCTATCAGACGTAGGCGCCGTCGCGCAACTGGGCGATCAGGGCGAGCACGTCGTCGAGCTTGCCCTGCTGGATGCGGTCTGCGGGACGTTCGCCGCCGAGCAGGCGGTGCGGAGCGAACAGCCACAGATGCGCCTCGTCGGGCTCGTAGAACTCGGCGAGCTCTGCGAGCAACCACTCGAGTGAGAGCAGGCGCTGCAGGCGGTCGGGCTGTGGTTCGACCTTGCCGGTGCGCCAACGCGAAACGGTCTGCGGGGTGGTGTCGAGCAACTGGGCGACCTCGCGGGACTTGATTCCGCCGCTGTCGCGGATCGAGTCAAGACGGCTGGCTACGGCACTGGCCACAAGTTGCTCCTCGCGTAGGCAGATACATGAACATTCACATGAACACTAGCATGAACCTCGCCGCTTGGACGTCCATAAAGTGCGCGCCAGTCTCGCGCCAGTCGTGTTCCGATTGGGCCGGATTCCACCGGATTCCACCGGAGCGGTTTTGGCTCAACCAAGCCAAAACCGCGTCAGCGCGTGGCCGAAACGTGATCTACGACATCTTCGAGGGCACCGCCGAGATCCAGCAGCTCGTGATCTCGCGCGCGATCTCGGGGATGCACATCAGGTAAGCGATCGAGGACGCCGCCTCGCGCCGTGTCGACGGCGGCCCTACCACGCCTGCGAGGCGCCGCAGTGCGGACACTCGACGGTCGTCGTGACCGTCGCCGCGAACAGGTAGCCGCACTGGCAGGAGTAGGAGGCCCGGTCGAGCGGGCCTCCGGCCTCGCGCACCTTCTGCGCCGCGAGGTCGGGCTGCTGCGCGGCGGGGCTGGGCTGCTGCGTTGCGAGGTCGGGCTGCGGCGCCGCGGGGTCGAGAGGCTGCGCGGCGCCGTGGGCAGCGAGGGTCGGCTGCGGTTCCCGACCTGAGACTGAGGGTGAAGGTGAAGTTGAGAGTGGAGGTGTCGCGACGGTGGCGATCTGCTCGGCCTTGCGCCCGCGGGCACTCCTGCGCTTGCGGGGCGATCGGGGCGAATGGTCGCGCTTGGCGATGGTCCGGAGGCTCGGTTTCATAGCGCTCTACCCGTTAAGACTCGGCACACGGCCAAAGGTTTCGCCGTTCACCGGCGATTCCCTGGCCGGGGGTTTGAGATACTTGCGTCGATGAACCCCGCACGCAAGCGCACTGTGCGGCTGGTGGTGGCGCTGAGTGCCGCCGTGGTCCTCGCGAGCGCCCTGATCTACACCAGCTTCAGCGCCGCCAGCCCCGCGCTGACCCCCAGCCAGCTGATGCGCGAGGCGCAGCCGGGGCGCAGCTACCAGCTCACCGGGAACGTCGTCACGGGCTCGGTCAGCCACGAGGCCGGCGTGCTGGACTTCAGCGTCGCCGACCGCGCCGGCGGAGTCTCGGTCCCGATCGCCTACACCGGCGTCGTCCCCGACGCCTTCCACGAAGGGCGCGAGATCATCGTCACCGTCCAGAAGCAGGGCGACCGGTACATCGGCGAACGGGAATCGCTGATCACCAAGTGCCCCTCCAAGTACAAGGTCGCCCCGCCGAGCGAGCAGGAGAACTAGGCTGTGAGTGCATATATTTTTCCGACCGACGTATAGCTATGGCTATACAGGCGCTTGATTTTCCCACTGCCTCCCCGGCGTTGATCCGGGCAGGCGACCAGGGCCTCTGATGGCTCTCCTCGGACGCGTCTGCCTGCTGCTCGCGCTCGTCGTCTGCGTGTACGGCATCGCCGCCTCGCTCTACGGGGCCCGCAGCGGCCGCGCCGAGTGGTCGCGGGCAGGCCGGCGCTCGGTGTACGCGCTGGCCGGCGTCCTGACCGTCGCTTTCGCGGTGCTCGAGCTCGCGTTCCTGCGCAGCGACTTCGCCTTCAACACCGTCGCCGACACCTCCAGCCGCACGACCCCGGCCTTCTACAAGGCCGCCGCCGTGTGGTCCTCCCAGGAAGGCTCGCTGCTGCTGTGGGCGTGGCTGCTGTCGCTGTGGTCGAGCCTCGCGCTGTTTCTGACGCGCGGGCGCCTGCGCGAGGTGGCCTCCTACGCGACCGCGATCCTGCTCGGCTTCGGCGGCTTCTTCGTGTCGCTGATGGTCTTCTACGCCAACCCCTTCGACGACCACCAGCCCGGCGCCCGCCGAAGGCGTCGGGGCTCGACCCGCTGCTGCGCTTCCCGACGATGATGATCCACCCCCCGATGCTGTACTCGGGGTACACGCTGTGCACGATCCCGCTCGCCTTCGCGCTGGGCGCGCTGATCGCGCGGCGCGTCAACGGCGAGTGGATCGCAGTCGTCCGCCGCTTCGCGCTCGCCGCCTGGCTGTTTCTCGGAATCGGCATCCTGCTGGGCGCGAGCTGGTCCTTCTCGGAGCTCGGCTGGGGCGGCTACTGGGGCTGGGACGCCGTCGAGAACGCCGTCGCTGCTGCCGTGGCTGACCGGCACCGCGTTCCTGCACTCGCTGATGATCCAGGAGCGCCGCGGGATGCTGAAGGTCTGGAACGTCTCGCTCGCGCTGGCCACGGGGACGCTCGCGATCATGGGCACCTTCATGGTGCGCAGCGGGATCCTCGACTCGATCCACGCCTTCGGCGGGGCCACGCTCGGCGTCCCGTTCCTCGTGCTGATCGCGCTGCTGATCGGCGGCTCGATCTACCTCGTGATCTCCCGCCGCGGTGCGCTCGCCAGCGAGCACCGCCTGGACTCGCTGCTCTCGCGCGAGGCGACCTTCCTGTTCAACAACCTCGTGCTCGTCGGCCTCGCCTTCGTGATCTTCTGGGGGACCTGGTTCCCGAAGATCTCCGAAGCCCTCACCGGCCAGGCCGCCTCGGTGGGGCCGCCGTGGTTCGACCGCTACACCGTCCCGCTGGCGCTGATCCTCGTGCTGCTCGTCCGGCATCGGCCCGATGATTCGCCTGGCGGCGCGCCACGCTCGCCGGGGTGCGCCGCAACCTTGCGGTGCCCGCCGCCGCGGCGCTGCTCGCGCTGGTCGTGCTGATCGCGATCCCGCCCACCGCCGGCGTCGCGCACAAGCCGACGGCGCTCGCGATGTTCTGCTGCGCGGCCTTCGTCCTGGCGAGCGTCGCCCAGGAGCTGTGGCGTGGGACCCGCGTGCGCCGCGCCGCCTCCGGCGAGGCCCCCCCGCTGGCGCTGCTGGGCTTGGTCCGGCGCAACCGCCGGCGCTACGGCGGCTACGTCGTGCACGTCGGGATCGCCGTGCTGTTCGTCGGCGTCGCCGCCTCGTCGTCCTTCCAGCACGTCTCCGAGCTCGCGCTCTCGCCGGGGCAGTCCACGCGCGTCGGCGCCTACACGATCCGCTACGTGCGGCCCACCGCGACCGTCAGCCCCCAGCAACGACACCGTCCACACCGGCTCGACGCTCAACCTCGGCGCCGTGCTGCGTGTCACCAAGGACGGACGCTACGTCACCACGCTGCGCCCCAGCGAGGGCTTCTACGAATCCCAGGAAGAATCCCAGGGCTCGGTCGGGCGCCTGATCGGGGGCCAGCCCGTCAGCCACGTCAGCATCGACGCCAGCCTCACCCGCGACGTCTGGAGCGCGATCGCGCCGGAAATTTCGAAACCCCGCGGCTGAAGCGGATCGTCACGATCGGCAACGAGACGATCCCGATGTCGCGGCCCGAAGAGGGGATGGTCGCGGTCTGGGTGCTCGCCCGCGAATACCTGCGCCACCCGCCGCCCGGCGCAGTTCCACCTGCTGGTCTCGCCGCTGGTCATGTGGATCTGGATCGGCGGCCTGATCGTCTTCGGCGGCGGCCTGCTCGCGCTCGCACCGGGTGGGCGGGCCATCTATGCGCTGCGCCGCCGCGTGCGCGCGCTCGCGCCCGTTCGTCTGGGTGCCCGCCCACCCACCCGCCGCGCTGCCGGTCCGGCGTGGAGCGGGAGCGCCGTGTACGGGGGTGCGATGTCCGTCGCGGACTCCCCGCCCGCCACAGCCGTGTGGGATGGCGCAGTTGCGGACCCGACTGGGGCGGGGGGTCTGGTCGAGCTGGAGCTGGCGCGCGAGGTCAAGTACCGCGAGCTGCGCGAGCTGGAGCTCGACTACGGCACCGGCAAGCTCTCCCGCGAGGACTACGAGGCCACCGGCGGCGCGCTGCGCACCGAGGCGCTTGCGATCCTGGACCGGCTCGAACGGCTGAGCCCCGGCCCGTCGAGTCGGCTAAGCCCAGGGTCGCTTGAGCAGCACGATCGTGTTCACGACGAACAGGACCGCGAAGAAGACGGTCCAGCGGTTGAGGTTGCGCTCGACCATTGAGCCGCCGCCCAGCGGGCCCTGGCCGGTGCCCACGCCGAAAGCGCCCGACAGACCGGAGTCCTTGCCCGAGTGCATCAGCACCAGGAAGATCAGAACCACCGCGATGATCACCTGCAGGACCGAGAGGACGAGTTCCATACGGCTTTGAAGATTACAGGCAAAGGGCCATCGGGAAAGACCACTCAAGGCTTGATGCGCTGGCCTTGAGGCCCGCACGCGGCCCGTCGTTCCTCAATGCCGTGTGGGGTGGGGCCCTACGGGCAGGGAGCCGTGGCGGTGGCGCTCGAGGTGGAGCCGTCGGCATAGGTGAAGTCGGTGGCGAACGGGAAGCCGCCCGCCGGGCAGTGCGACGGCACCACGACCGTGTTGGGGTTGTGCGCCTGAAAGCGTCTGCCTCCGATGGTCAGCGAGAGCGACACCGTCGAGGCGTCCGGCTCCAGCGGGATCGTGGGGATCGGCGGAACGGACATCACGAGCTCTTCGCCGTAGGGAGGCTTGTCGAGGAGCACCGTGCCGGTGATCACGATCCGCTCGTCCAGCGGGGTATAGCCCTGGCCGAGGATCTCGATCGTCGGATTGCCGTTCTGCGGCGGACCGAGGAAGACCCACACGGTGGCTTCCTCGGCTTCGACCTCGGATCCCACGTGCACGTCGTCGAGGGCGTGTCCGGCGCCGATCTGGGATCGCGCAGGGCAGCCGCGTGCACCGCGCGCCTGCAGCCGCGCTCTCGTGCACGCACGGAGGCTGGGTATATGCATCATCAGCCCGGGGGGGAGGTGCACCACCGCTCGGCGCACCGGTTCCGGAACGCCCAGTTCGCCGCCCGCGAACTGGACCGTGACGTTGAGGGCCGCCTGCGCGTCGAGCCGGTCGGGGGAGAACGACGGGCTGATGGAGGCCGTGGTCGGCGACGTCGCGGCCCCCGTCACGGCGGGTACGACCAGCGCGGCGCAGGCCGCCAGCGCGGCGCAGGCCGCCAGCGCGGCGGACACCGCCAGCGTGCGGGCCCCCAGCGCCCTCACGGCGGCGACGGCCGAGCGGCCGAGTCGAGTGCGGATCGGGGTGCCGACCATCGGATCGGGGTGCCGACCATCTGTTCCCCTACGCGCCCGGGCAGGGAACGGTGCCGGTGACAGTGTTCATGGTGCTGTCCGCGAAGCCGATTTCGGTCTTGAACGGGAAGCCGCCGCGAGGACACTTCCTGGGGACGATCAGCCCCTTGACGTGGAACAGCCGACGCTTGCCGTGGATCTTCAGGTAGTACGCGGCGTTCGGAGCGCCGATCGTCAGGAAAGAGCTTTCCACCGAGGCGTCGGTCGCGCCCGGCAGCGTGGGGATCAGCGGAACCTTGAAGCGGAAGCCCGGGCCATAGGGCTTGTGCCCGATGATCTCGGCCGCTTTGAGGACAAGCTGCACGGACACCGGGCTGATCGCGTTGACGTAGATCAGCAGCGTGGGACGCCCGTTTTCGTTGGGGCCGCGGAAAAGGTCGAGCGTGAAGGGCTCCCTGATGATTTCCTTGGCCAGTTCCAGCGTTCCGATACCGCCGCCGTAGCCCGCTTTGGAGCTCTTCGGGCAGACCTTCGGTTCGAGCGTCGCTTCGAGCTTGGCGGGACTGCAGATCCCGACGCCCTGGACGTCCACCCCCAGGCCAGCGGGCCCATAGGCCGTGACTTCGGTGATCGGCGACGGCAGCCCCCCGGCGGTCGATCCGAACGTCGCGGTCGCCGAGACGTTGGTGGGAGCGCCCAGCTTGTCAGGTGTGAACATCACCTTGACCGTCAGGGTCTCCGCCGCCCACACCGTCGCGACGGCGGCCAGGCACGCACACCCAACCAGAACGACCGCGAGAACTCTGATCCTGGGCACTCGACTCCCTCTCCCTCTCCCTCGCCGCATAACTATACACACAACCGTTAAACCCGATCAAACGACCAACCGTCAGATCCTATCAAGCGACGATCGTTACAAACCGGCGGCGCAGGGAACGGAGCGCTCCAGCACGAATCCTCTGGTCGGGGCAGCCCCTCGCAACACCTCGCCAAACCTTCGCCTTTGCAACAGATCCTGCGCAAAATCCGCAATTCGGCCACCGCGCCGTGCTCCGCCTCGGGGATCTGTACAGTCCGGCCGCTCTGGCCGTCATGGGTGCTTCTCGTCCAATTCAGGATTGCTGCCGGCGCCGATGCGTCGGCAACATTACAAATCCTTTACCGCGACATGGTTGGCTGCCGATATCAAAGACCGTCGGGGCAGGCCCGCGCGACAGCGGCCTGCCCATTGCCCTGGCCGTGCCACCCATGACGACCGTCCAACCAAACTGCGAGCAGGCGATCCCGCGGCGTCGCCGGGAACCGGCGACGATCGGCCCCGGTGTGCTCCTGCCGGGAACAGCGACATTCCGAGCAGCGACGATCGGCGCCGGCGGAGGCCGCCGATGACCGGTCCGCGCCGCTGGGCGCGGCGTGCAGTGCTGTCGGCCCTCGCCGGGAGCGGGTTGACCGCGGCCGGCCTCGGCGGGCCCCTCGCCGGCGGGGCGCTCGGCGCCGAAGCGGCCGGTGGCCCGTCGGCCGTCACCGACAACCCATCCGCTCCGGTTCAGGGCACCGGCCAGCAGGGCACGGGCGGGCAGACGGATCAGTCGCAGGGGACAGGGCAGCCGACGACCACGACCTCCACGACCCCCACGCCCTCGAGCACCTCCACTGCGCCCGCCGCGCCGGCGCCGCCGGCCGAAGGCGCCGGACAGACCGGGCCGACGGTGGTGGTTCAGCGCAAACAGGAATCCACCTCCGGGGAAGGCGCGAACCCGACGCTCGTCAACACCCGCTCCAAGCGCACCAGGGGCGCCAGGGCGCGTGGGAATATGGGCGCGAGCGGCGCCGGCTCGCCCAACGGTCCCACGACCACTCCGCCCGGGGCGGGCGGGAACGCAAACACCGTGGCGCCCGCACCCCAGGCGATCGGCGGCGAAGCCGGGGAGCTCCCGTCGCTGCTCGCCGGCTCGGCGGTGTCGGCGCAGGCGCTCTCCTTCTACCGCATCCCACTCTTTCTGCTCCCGATCTACCAGGCGGCGGCGATCCAGTACGACGTCCCCTGGCAGATCCTCGCGGCGATCAACGAAGTCGAGACCGACTACGGCACCGACCTGTCGGTCTCCACCGCGGGCGCTGTGGGGTGGATGCAGTTCATGCCCCAGACCTGGCTCGGGTACGGGGTGGACGCCACCGACGCCGGCTACGCCGACCCCTACAACCCGGTGGACGCGATCTTCGCCGCCGCCCGCTACCTGCACGCCGCCGGCGCCTCCCACAGCCTGTCCGCCGCGATCCTCGCATACAACCACTCTCAGGCATACGTCGAATCGGTGCTGCTGCGGGCTCGCCTGATCTCGAGCTACCCGCGCTCGGCGATCGCCACGCTCACGGGCCTCGTCGACGGCCGCCCGCCGACGGCTCACGCTCAGGTCGCCGCGGGGCCGATCCCCTCGGGCTCCGGCGTCGCCCTCGGGTCGAATGGGCTTGCGACGGCGCCTGGAACGGCGACGACCCCCACGGCGGCGGCCCCGGCGACCGTGGCCCCCACACCGTCGACCGCCGCGTCCAGCGCCACCGCGGGCGCGGTGCCGGCCGCCCCGCCGTTGGCCGCCGCTCGCACCGCTTCGCCCGCGGCCGCGGGCGCCGCGACCGGCCGGACCGCCACCACCAGGCAGTCGGCGGCCACCCCCACATTCAAGCCCCCGCCCCCGCCGTGGGTCGTCGCACAGCGCGCCGAAGCCGCGGCCGACCTACCCGCCAAGCCGTCGCAGCTTGTCGATCTGATCGGCGCCGTCGGCGCCCCAGTGGTGGCGGTGCAGGATGGGCGCGTCGTGCATCTCGGTCACTCCCACTCGCTCGGCAGGTACCTGGTGCTGCGCGACATCTACGGCGACGTGTTCACCTACGCCGGACTCGGCAGCATCGCCCCGCGCTACCGGGTGCCCGAGCCGCGGCCGCCAAAAGACGTGACGACACTCGGCTCCGGGCAGCACGTCTCCGGCTCCGTCCAGGGGGCCTCCGGCGTCGGCGAACCGGCGCGCGATCCCACGCCGGCCCAGCCCGCCAGTGCGGGCCATCAGCCGCCGATGACCCTCAAGGTCAGGTCCCACACCGCACCAGCCGCCGCTCCCGCGGCGACGCCGCCTGCGGTCGAAGCCGAAACCGAAGCCGAAACCCCGCCCCCGGGCATGGGCCGGGCGCGCCTGTTCGCTGATCCCGCCAACCCGCTCGCCCGGGCCGCCGCGGCCCGCGCCGCGAGGTTGTCGGCCACCGGCGACAGCCGCTGGCGTCCGCTGCGGATCGGCGCGATCGTCTCGCAGGGCACCGTGCTCGGCCGCCTCGACACGCCCCGCGGCGCCCGGGCAGGGCATCTGCGCTTCGCGATCCGTCCCTCCGGCGACAGCGCCACCGTCGATCCCGAGCCGATCCTCGCCAACTGGAGGCAGCTCGACGCCGCGCTGCACCCCAGAGGCTCCAGCGGGCGGGCCGGCCTGGTAGGGGCCACGGCGGCCGCGGTGTTCACGATGTCCAAAAGCGAACTGGAGCGCGCCACCCTGTCGGACGGGGGCATCGAGCTCTCCGCGTGCGGGCGCCGCGAGATCGCCTCGGGGGCGGTCGACGGGCGCGTGCTGGCCGTGCTCGAGTTCCTCTCGCGCAGCGGCCTGCAGCCGACCGTCGGCGGGCTGCGCTGCCACGGCGCCGGCGCGTCAGACCCGAGCTCCTCCCACCACACCGAGAACGCCGTGGACATCTCCGCGATCAACGGCATCCCGATCGCCGGCCACCAGGGTCCGGGGACGATCGCCGACACCGCCATCCGGACGCTGCTCACGCTCAGAGGCCGGTTGGCGCCGCACCGCATCGTCAGCCTCATGAGATACCCGGAAGCCTCGAGCACGCTTGCGCTCCCCGACGCCTGGAATCACATTCGCATCGGCTTCCTGCCCGCTGGGCCTGCTTCGGCACGGCTTGGCTCGGCGACCGACTCGGCGCACGCGGCGCGGGCCGCCTCGGTCCCGCTGGCCGTCACCGGCGAGCTCAGCCCGGTCCAGTGGGAACGGCTGATCGCGCGGATCGCGGCGCTGCCGCAGCCCAAGATCGCCGCGAAGCCGACGTCGGCGGCGATCCGCGACCCGCTGGTGGCGCCCAACCGCGGTCTCGGCGCCCGCCGGCTGACTCCTGGCGGCTGACTGAGCCTTGAGGGTCCGTGACGCGGGCCCTGCGGTTCGCACGGGTCCTCCGTCGGGTGCACTAACGTGTCGGTTGCCTTGCCCCAGCCCGTGATGCACCTATCGGCGGTTCTGCACAGCCCGCTGCTCGATCGCACGGGAGAGCGCCTCGGCCGGGTGGAGGACGTGATCGTGCGGCTCGCCGACGGTGGCTACCCGCCGGTGACAGGGCTGAAGGCCCGGATCGGCGGGCGCGAGCTGTTCGTGCCGGTCGACAAGGTCGCCTCGCTGCAGGACGGGGCGGCGCGCCTGTCCGGTCAAAAACTGAGCCTCGGGCGCTTCGAGCGCCGCGTGGGGGAGGTGCTGCTGCGCCAGGACGTGCTCGGGCGCAAGCTCGTCAACGTCGAGGCCGATCCCCCCAGCCTGGTGACGGCGCACGAGATCGAGCTGGCCTGCATCGACGGCTGGTGGCGGGTCGTCGGCGTCGACCACAGCGCCCGCGCCCAGCTACGGCGTGCGCTGCCGCGTGCGCTGCGGGGCCTGATCGGCGATCGGCCGTTCCTGGACTGGACCGACCTGGAGCCGTTCGTCGGCCACGTCCCCAGCGCCCGTCTGCGCTTCTCGCACCGCAAGCTCGCCAACCTGCACCCCGCGGAGATCGCCGACCTGGTCGAGGCGGCCTCCCACGAAGAGGGCGAGGAGCTGATCGAGGCCGTCGGCCAGGACCGCGAGCTGGAGGCCGATGTCTTCGAGGAGCTCGACGAGCACCATCAGCTGGAGTTCATCCGCGAGCGCCCCGATGCGCAGGTGGCGGCGGTGGTCGCGCGGATGGCCCCCGACGACGCCGCGGACCTGATCGGCGAGATCGACCAGGAGCGGCGCGGACGGATACTCGCGCTGCTGCCGCCGGCCGGCAGGCGCCGGATCGAGACGCTGATGGAGTACAACCCGTCCACCGCCGGGGGGCTGATGAGCCCCGACTTCATCGGGCTGGCCGAGGACCGCTCGGTGGCCGACGCGCTGGAGCTGGTGCGCTCCAGCGAGGTCGCGCCGGGCACGCTGACCGCGGTCTACCTGCACGACGCCGAGGGCCGGCTGTCGGGCTCGGCGGCGGTCGTGACGCTGCTGCGTGCCGGCCCCGAAGCGCGGCTGGCGGAGGTTGCCGAGCACGAGCCGGAGTCGGTGCACACCGACGCCGACCTCCCCGAGGTCGCGCGGACGATGACCGACTACAACCTCGTGATGCTCCCGGTGCTCGACGACGAGCGGCGGGTCGTCGGGGTGATCACCGTCGACGACGTCCTCGAGCTGACCCTGCCGGCCGGCTGGCGCCGGCGGTTCGGGCTGGTGAGCGACTGACGGATGTGTCGCGCTGACCGCCGCGAGCGGTCGGGTGACGGCTCTCTCGCGGCGCCCGCGAGGGCGCGCACGCGGTAGATGCGCTGCTAGGCTGAGCCCGTGATGGGCTCTCAGACGGCGCGTAGAAAGGAGGCCGGCATGGATCGAGAACAGCCACGAAGTACCAAGCCGGCCGCACGCCCGTCGGGCCCGTCTCGCCTCTAGTCGCTTTCCCGCGGGACCGTCCATTTCGGCGCGTGCCGAGACGCTGACGCTGCAAAGTCCCGCGATTTAGGAAAGGAGGTTGACCGAGATGGCCGAGAACCCCACGACGCTGGCCCCCCCGGCGGCGCCCGACGGCGTGCCGCCCGTCCTCGACGAGGCCCACATCGGCGACATCCGCGGGGCGCTGGGCACGATCGCGGTGCACGACACCGGCGCCCGCCACGGCTGGCGCTCGCGGGCGATGGCGCTGCTGGCGATCATGGGCCCGGGGCTGATCGTGATGGTCGGCGACAACGATGCCGGCGGCGTCTCGACCTATGCGCAGGCCGGCCAGAATTACGGGACGAGCCTGCTGTGGGTGCTGATCCTGCTGATCCCGGTGCTGATCGTCAATCAGGAGATGGTGATCCGCCTCGGCGCCGTCACAGGCGTGGGGCACGCGCGGCTGATCAACGAGCGCTTCGGCCGCTTCTGGGGGTGGTTCTCGGTGGGCGACCTGTTCATCTTGAACTTCCTCACGATCGTCACCGAGTTCATCGGGGTGAGCCTCGCGTTGGGGTACTTCGGGGTCAGCCGCGACGTCGCGGTGCCCGCCGCGGCGGTGGTGCTGGTGGGGATCACCGCGAGCGGCAGCTTCCGCAGCTGGGAGCGCTTCATGTACGTGTTCGTCGCCGCCAACTTCCTGGTGATCCCGCTGCTGGTGATGGTGCACCCCGGCGTGGGGACGATCGCGCACGACACCGTCGTGCCCGGCATCCAGGGCGGCGCGAGCTCAACGGCGGTCCTGCTGATCGTCGCGATCGTCGGCACCACGGTGGCCCCGTGGCAGCTGTTCTTCCAGCAGTCGAACATCATCGACAAGCGAATCACCCCGCGCTGGATCAACTACGAGCGCACCGACACCGTGATCGGGGCGTTCGTCGTGGTGATCGGGGCCGGCGCGCTGCTCGCGGTGGCGGCCTTCGCGTTCGCGGGCACCCCGGCGGCGGGCCACTTCGAAGACGCCGGCGCCGTGGCCAGCGCGCTGCGCCACTACGTCAGCCCGGCGGCGGGGACGCTGTTCGCGATCGTGCTGCTCAACGCCTCGCTGATCGGGGCGGCGGCGGTGACGCTGTCCACGTCCTACGCCTTCGGCGACGTGTTCGGCGTCAGCCATTCGCTTCATGGAGGGATCGCCGACGCGAAGCTGTTCTACGGAACGTTCGCCGCGATGGTCGCGGCCGCCGCGGGGATCGTGCTGCTGCCGGGGGCCCCGCTGGGGCTGATCACGACCTCGGTGCAGGCGCTCGCGGGGGTGCTGCTGCCGAGCGCGACGGTGTTCCTGCTGCTGCTGTGCAACGACCGCGAGGTGCTCGGCCCGTGGGTCAACGCCCCCTGGCTGAACGCGCTGGCGGCACTGATCGTGGGGGTGCTGGTGGAGCTGTCGCTGGTGCTGGTGGCGACGACGATGTTCCCGCAGGTAAACGCCACCACGCTGTTCCTCTACCTGTCCTGCGCCCTGACGGTGGGCCTCGCGGCGACCGGGGCCTACGTCCTGCGCAGCCGATTTTTGGGGGCCCGCCCATCCCGCGCGGTGGAGATCGCGGGCGAGGCGGGCGACCGCAAGATGTCAAAGGAGCGCCGCCAGGCGTGGGCGATGCCGCCGCTGGCGCTGCTGGAGCGCCCGGTGTGGTCGCCGGGTCGCCGCGCCGCGATGCTGCTGCTGCGCGGCTATCTGGTGGTCGCGGTGGCGCTGCTGGTCGTCAAGACCGTCCAGCTCGGGCACTGAGCCCGCCCGATGCTCCCATTCTGGCTCTCGATCGGCCTGCTGTCGCTCGCTCAGGGCGCCCTGGTGGCGCTTCCCGGCGCCCGCCCGATCCCCTGGCTGGAACGGCGGCTGCGCAGCCGCCTGTGGGCGGCGATCCCGCCGCTGTCGGTGATCGTCTTCGTGTTCGTCGCGCGGGCCGCCGAACGGGCCAGCGCGCAGAGCCTCACGTACCTTGCGCTGGTCGCCGTACCCGTGCTCGCCGCGCTCGCGCTGGGGTGGCTTGCGCACGGCGCCCGGCCGGAGCTGGCTCTGGCGGTGGCGCCGCTGTTCGCGCTCGCCTGGGCCGACCGCTCGGGGCTCGCGGGCCAGGCCGCGGCGCTGGGGCTCTCGGGATTGAGTTGTGTGACGCTGGGGGCGCTGCTCGCCGCCGCGACCCCCGCGCGCTGGCTGGCGGTGGGGATCGTGCTGATGGCGTGCGCGGACACCGCCCTGGTGGTGTCCGACCTGCTGCAGCAGCCCAACGAAGCGCTCAACGCCGCTCACCCCGCCGCAGGCCTGCCGAAACTGCAGGCCGAGTTGCTCGGCTCGGCCGCGATGGGCTATGGAGACCTGTTCGTCGCGGGAGTCCTCGGCGGGATGCTGGCCCGCGCGGGGAATCGCCCTCGCCAGCTCCGCGCCGCCGCGCTGGTGGCCTGCCTGGCGCTGGCCTTCGACCTGTTGTTCTTCGCCGTCGACGAGCTGCCGGCCACCGTGCCGGTGGCGTTGGTGACGATCCTGCTCAGAGGGTGGAGGGTCCGATCGCCGCGGCGGCGATCGGCTGCATCGCCTCCAGCTCGGCGGTGACCGGCCGCGCGGCCGTCTCGATCGCCGAGGGCGCCGAGACCTCGCGCTCGGAGCCCGCGCCGGCCTCCTCGATCCGTCGCACCTGCGGGATCACGCGCCGGTCGAACGAGGCGACGGCCTGGTTGTAGGCGCCCACCGCGGAGTCCAGTTGGCGGCCGACCTTCGCCAGCGGTTCGGCGAAGCGCCCCAGCCGGCTGTGCAGCTCGCGGGCGGACTCCGCGATCTCGCGCGCCGAGTCGGCGATCAGCTCCTGTCGCCAGCCATAGTGCACGGCCCACAGCAGGCCGATCAGCGTGGTCGGGGTCGCCATCAGGACCTGCTGCTGCACGCTGTACTCGATCAGCGCCGGGTCCTCCGCGAGGGCCGCCTGGTAGATGCCGTCGGAGGGCACGAACATCACGACGAACTCGGGTGTCGAGTCGAACTGGCGCTGGTAGCCCTTGGAGGCCAGCTTGAGGATGTGCTCGCGCGTCTGCCTCGCGTGGCGCGCGACGTGCCGCTCACGGTCCTCGTCGCCGCCGGCCTCCAGCGCGGACAGATAGGCGTCGAGAGGCACCTTGGAGTCGACCACGATCAGCTTCCCGCCGGGGAGGCGGACGAGCATGTCGGGCCGCAGCGGCCCGTCCTCGGTCTGGATCGTGCGCTGCTCGACGAAGTCGCAGTGGGACACCATGCCGGCCATCTCGACCACGTTGCGCAGTTGGATCTCCCCCCACGAGCCGCGGGTGCTCGGGCGCTTCAGCGCCGAGACGAGGCTGCCGGTCTCGCGGCTGAGCGTCCCCACGCCGTCGTTGAGCCTGCGGACCATCTCGCCCAGCTCGCCGTGGGCCTGGCGGCGCTCGCGCTCCAGCCGCCCGATCTCGCTCTCCATCCGGCCGAGCTTCTCCTGGACCGGCCCCACGAGCCCCTTGATCTCCTCCGCGCGCCTGGCCATCTCGCCGGCGGCGCGCTCCTCCTCGGCGCGGCGCCGGTCCTCCAGCCGCTGCGCCAGCGAGTCGCCGGTCTGCGCCAGCACGTCCACCGAGATCGACTTCAGCTCGTCGCGCATCCGCTCGCGGTCGCCTCGCGCCAGGCGCGAGGCGAGGACCCCGCCGAGCAGGGCTCCGGCGAGGATTCCGACGATCAGCAGCGCGACGCTCATGGGGTCAATCCTTCATCGGGTGGCGGTTGGACCCACAAAGATCGCAGCGGGCTCGGACGGTTCAGGTGGCGCAGCGCCAGCAGGCCCAGCAGCGCCACCAGCAGGCAGGTCAGCGCGCCCAGGCCGAGACCCGCGCGGGCGCCGGCTGAGACCATCGTCGCGCCGACGATCGGTCCCCCGATCGGGGTCGAGCCCTGGAAGGCCACGAACCACAGCGACATCACGCGGCCGCGCATGCTGGGCTCGGCGGCGAGCTGCAGGGTCGAGTTGCCGGTCGCCATGAACGTGATGCTCGCCCACCCCGCCAGCGCCAGCGCGACGAGCTCGACCGGCAGGCTCGGGGCGAGCGCCGCCAGCGCGAGCGTCACCCCGAAGGCCACGGCGGCCAGCACCAGCGGGGCCAGCCCGGTGCGCCCGCGGGCCGCCACCACCAGCCCGCCGGCCACCGCGCCGACCCCCATCGCCGCGGTCATGAAGCCGTAGCCCGTCGGCCCCAGGTGCAGGCCCTCGCGGGCCATCACCGGCAGCGACACCTGGAACTCGTAGGCCAGGCAGCCCACCGCCGCCATCATCGCCAGCGGGATCGCCAGGTCGGGGTTGCGCGCGACGTGGCGCAGCCCCTCGCGCAGCTGTCCCGGCGCCCGCCCCGAGGGCGGGCTGGGGCGCAGGGCGCCGCGGTCGAGCGTCAGCAGCGACGCGATCACCGGCACGAAGCTGGCCGCGTTGAACAGGAAGCACACCCCCGTGCCGACCGTCGCGATCAGCACCCCGCCCACCGCCGGGCCGACCACGCGTGCGACGTTGACCAGCACCGAGTTGAGGCTGACCGCGTTGCGCAGGTGCTCCTCGCCGACCAGCTCCAGCATGAACGACTGCCGCGCCGGGTTCTCGAAGGCGTTGTTGAGCCCCAGCAGCGCCGCCAGCACGCCGATCTGCCACAGGCGCACCGTTCCCGTCACGGTCAGCACGCCCAGCACCAGCGCCTGCAGGCCCATCGCCGTCTGCAGGCACACCATCAGCCTGCGCTTGTCCACGCGGTCGGCCACCACGCCGCCGTAGGGGCCAAGCAGCAGCACCGGCAGCGTCTGCAACGCCACCACCAAGCCGAGCTCGGTGGCAGAGTGGCCGATCGTGAGCACCAGCCACGACTGGGCCGCCATCTGCATCCAGGTCCCCGTCAGCGAGATCGCCTGGCCGGCGACATAGCGGCGATAGTTGGGGACCGCCAGCGCCGCGAAGGTCCCGGCGCCCGCCACTCGTGTTCTGCGAGTCATCGAGGCGCCGTCCTCCCTGTGGTCGCTGGCGCCCGCCATTCTATCGGCCTCCATGCGGCCGCACGACAAACGCGACCGCCACAGTGCGGGCGGAGGGATTCGAACCCCCAAGGGCCTGAGCCCACCGGCTCCTAAGTTCTGCCATTCCGCCGCCGACCCCTGTAGAATAAGGCTTGTTCAAGCGGTTTTGACGCCGCTCGTCCAGTTGCTTTATGCGATTTGGGAACACGTAGGGAACACGACGGCCCCCTACGGAGCTCCCACAGACGACATCGCCAGGGGTCCGGCGCCCGGCGAAGAGGGGTCGAATGAGCTCGCAGGACACGATCCGCCCGACGGGTCACCTACAGGTCAAGGGCAGGCGCGGCAATCGAGCCTTCTATGCGCTCGTGCGCGACGCGGAGGGGCGCCGGCAGCGGAGGCTCGGCCCGGCGTGGGTCAAGGACTCGGGCAAACGCACCGCGCGGGGCGCCGTCAGATGGGTGGCACGTGACGGCACCAAGCCCGACGGCCACCTGACGCCCACTGAGGCGGAGGACATGCTGCGCGACATGCTCACCGCCGCCCCGAGACGCCCGGCCAAGCGCGCGAGGTCGTCCACTGCGGCGATGACGCTGCGCGAGGCGTGCGACCACTGGCTGCGCTGGGCCGAGAGCGACAGCGAGGTGAAGCGCTCGACGCTGGGCGACTACGGCAACGTGTGCGATCGGATCTGTCGCGACCTCGGAGGGCAGACACGGGTGTCGGCGATCACGACGGAGCGGCTGGAGGAGTGGATCGAGGGCTTTCAGGCGGAGCGGCGGATCTCCGCGGCCGAGGCCAGGAAGCGCCGCGCGGCAGGGGTCGAGGTCGGGCGTCTGGCCGACGGCACGCACGTCCAGCTCACGCCCGCAAGCTCGCGCACCAAGCGCAAGTATCTGGTCAACCTCAACGGGGTGATGAAGCGAGCGATGAAGCTCGGAGCGATCACGAGCAACCCGGTCACGCTTGTGGACCGCCCGGGCCGGGTGCGCAAGCACCGGACGCTGGCGACCACCCAGTTCCTGCGCCCCGCCGAGGTCCACGCGCTCGTGCGAGCCGCGGCCGAGAGCAACAGGCAGGACGCGGCGATGTTCATGGTGGCGGCGTTCTGCGGCCTGCGCCTTGGCGAGCTGCTCGAGCTGCGCTGGCGCGCGATCGACTTCACGGGCTCTGCGATCCACGTCGAGTCCAGCTACGTGCGCAACGCGAAGGGCACCCCGAAGTCGGGAGCGGGGCGCACGGTGCCGATGGCCGCGGAGGTCGCGCAGGCGCTCACCGAGCTCCTGCATGCGGGGCTCGCGAGGTCGGAGGCGGACCTGGTGTTCGCCGGCGGCCAGGGTCGCCACGTCGACGGCAACGCGCTGCGCAAGCGCTACTACGTGGCGCTGGAGCGCGCGGGGCTGAGGCGCATCAGGATCCACGATCTGAGGCATACCTTCGGAACGGTCTGCGCCGCGAAGGGCATCCCGCAGACGACGATCAAGGAGTGGATGGGCCACTCCGACCTGGCAACGACCGAGATCTACACGGCGTTCTATCCGCAGGACGCCGACGCGGCCAGGATCTCGGCGGCGTTTGCGGAGGAGCCGGGCGTGCAGCTCGCGGGGGTCGGCGGCTAGAAGCCGACCCGTCGCTCGCCCAACGCGCGCTCCAGATCGCCGCGGATGAACTTCAGGTGTCGTCCGATCTTGACGTGCGGCAGCTCTCCGCGCTTGGCGTAGGCATAGACCGACGACCGCGGGATCCCCAGCAGGGTCGCGGCCTGCTCCGCGTCGAGCAGGGGCTCTCGGAGGATTTCGGCGGCTGGCTGGGGCGGGCTCATGACTATCTTGCACAAATTAGCAAAATAAGCAATGGATTGCAAAGAAAATCCAACCTCACCCTCCAATGGCTTGCGCCGGAGGCCACCACGCTCACGATTTGAGCTCGGCAGGGGATCAAGCGGGGCTGGGCGGGATCGTGCTCGGCGGTAGAGGGTCCGTCGCAGGGGAATATGGCGGGGTCGCCGTCGCAGGCGCGTTGCTTGCGGCAACTCCGCGCAGCTCGAAGTAGAGCGCGGTTGCGGCAAGCAGTGGGATAGGCGCGACGAGGATCGCGACGAGCATCTTGGCGGCCAGCGCAGGCCCGTGTCCGGCTGCGCTGCCCACCAGTTCAAGCGCGTGGCTGGCGATACCCGAGCGGGATCGCAAGGAGCGCGATCATCGCGAACACTCGCCAGCGGTTGCTGCGTACGAGCGCGCGGCTGCGCCCGAGCGCGCGCAGGCGGCCAGGGCGCTCGAGCACGACTACTGGCACGATCACCGACCAGATCGTGAGGAGCAGCGCACCTGGCGCGAGCAACAGGATCGTCCCAACGACGGCGACCACAATGATGCCTCCGACGCTGGAGCCGCCGCTCAGGATGGCACTGATGGTGAAGGCGAGGAAGAGGAGGGAGGCAGCGGTGAAGAGGAAGCTGATCGCAATGCCGGCGACGATCCCGACAAGGATTAGCTGGCCGAACACCGGCCTGATGACCCGCAGGAGCTGACCGGCGCTCTTGACGGGCCCGTTCTCCAGGGCGTCGGCGGCCAACTGCACGACCGCGCCGGTGAACAGCGTGATCGTGGCGAGGTCGACGATCAAAGCAACAATCGCCGGTGCGAGTGAGCCTTTGGTCAGCAAGGTATCGATAACAGCAACGACCGCGACCGTGATCGCCGACACCGACAGCAGCACGGTGGCTTGGCCGGCATAGGTGTTCGCGGTACGGCGAAGGACTCTCCTGATGCTGATCGAACTGTTCATACGGTTTGCCCGAGGCCTGAGCCGGCGGCGAGCCTATCATGCCCACTTCTTGACGCTCGTGGCGTGGCCGATCCCGCCAGCGGTCCAGGCGAGCCAGACGCCGAGCGTGGCAATATGGGGCTGGCACCTGCAGTCCGTCGGCGGGCAACGCGGAGAAGGCAGCGCCGCATGCTCGCTTGTCGTGGCAAAGCTTGACTCTTGACTCCGCGTTGCAGAATGAGCGCCACGGCGCACCTACCGGGGGGTCACCGTGCGCAGTCTGACTGGAGTCTACTGGAGGTGAACGACATCTTCGCCACAGAAGACGGCGTGGTTGCCCGATGTGCGATGGTTTCCAGCATGGCCAAGAGTGTGGATCTAGTCTACGACCGCCTGCTCGCAGGCGACAAGATCAAGAGCAGCGACAAGTACGAGGTGCTTGCCGCTGTGGTCTTCTCGATCCTCGAAGACCGAGCGACCGTCCACGACATGAGACTGCTTGGAGCGAGCGGAGTCCGCCATCAGATTGACGCCGTCGTCCGCGCCGGAAGTAAGGAGCGGCGAGTGCTCATCGAGTGCAAGGACTACGACAGGAAGATAGGGCTGCCGCTGGTTCGCAACTTCTTTGGTGCTGTCGAGGATCTCAAACCCGATCAGGCGTTCATGGTCACGACGGTCGGATACACCAAACCCGCGTGCGTATACGCGGAAGCGGAGGGCATACGACTCGCGGTCCTTCGACCCCCAGAGGGAAACGATGATTGGGGCAACCTCGTACAGCGAATCAACTTCAACATGGTGGTGCATGTCCCCGCGGCGGACCCGACTGTCGATTGGAACGTCGTGCCTGAGGATGCCGAGGCGGTCGCGGCCTCGCCCAAGCAAGGGAGCGCTCATGTCGATGACGTTCAGCTCGCTTACCCCGACGGCAGAACTGAGACCGCACGAGAATTGCTCAATCAACACGTAAACGTGCCGCCCGCCGGGGAGATTGGATACGCAAGCGGAGAGGTGACATTCGACGAACCGGTCCTAGTTCGGTTCGAAGGCTGGCCTGACCTGCGGATCACAGGGTTCACGTGGAGTCGTCCCTGGACGACCGCTCAACACAGCTTCAGCATTGGAGACGGAATCGGTGGCTTGGCTGCCGAGCTTGTCCTCAGGACTCTTGACGGCGAGATCCATAGGATGTTCACGAACCGGCAGCTCGTCACGTGGATCCTGGACGAATCGGGCCGCGTGGTGCCGAGAACTTCGCTCTGACCTCCGCTTGCAGGCGGCGCTGTCGGGTGCTGCAGCCACTCGACCAGACTAACTTCTCTTGGTGCCCCAATTCTTGTCAACACATGCGGGTGCCACAACGACTCAACGCGGGAGAACGGCGTATCTGAAATGCACGTTGCCGTCGTGGCCAGCACCGGTGCGATGCCACCGTCGGTCCCCGAAAAGCTGTATCTCAACGAAGGTTCCCTCACCGATGTGCTCTTCGCCTATTCGCCACGTAACGAGGCACGTAGGGCCGTCTTGTTTGAATGGAAGACGGAGCCCGTTTACGACCAAAATCCATGTGAGGGGAAGATCCTCCGGGTCCCAGCCGGAACACTCAAAGGTGACCTCATCGCCCGGATGAACGGTGATATCTGGTGGGAGAGTCCCATCTCTTGTGACACGCCCGAACGAGTCGCGCACAAACTCGATTCGTGGGAAGTGCTTGTCCGCAGCGTTAGCCTCCGTCCCGAAGAGAGTGACCTTGTTCCTTATTTCGCCTGTCATGCCTTGGATGAGCCGCTGCTCGAAATCTACGAGGGCGCGGGAATGCATCGGAGCGTTGCGAAAATCCTCCAGACGATTCATGTAGGTCTCGAAGTTTTTCTTGTCTCCCAAGCAAGGCTGGAAGAGCGCCCAGTGTTTCTTGATGATCGGGGCAAGGTCGGTGAAATCGGCGAAGTAGATGAGCCGCTGATCGACAATGGCGCCGTCGCGCTTCTTGGCCTCCTCGCCTTGGCGCTCACGCCATTTCTGGATTCGCCCGGGCGTGCCGCACTCGTTGATCCACTCAGGACCGAACTCCTTAGAGCGCCTAACAGAAGGTAGGGTTCGTGGTGGGGCTGTCGAAGTCCTGCGTCATGGCGAAACCTTTGCTTCCTGATGGGTTGTGGGCTCGTATCGAGCCGCTTTTGCCGGTGCGTGAGCCGCAGGTCACGGGGCGTCCGCGGGTGCCTGACCGAGCGGCGATGACAGGGATCATCTTTGTTTTGAAAACGGGGATACCGTGGGAGGATCTTCCCCAAGAGATGGGCTGTGGGTCAGGGATGACGTGTTGGCGGCGACTGCATGAATGGAACGAAGCCGGCGTCTGGAGCCGGCTGCACCAAGTGCTGTTGGACGAGCTTCACGACGCCGACCAGCTTGACTGGTCAAGGGCAGTCGTTGATAGCTCGCATGTGCGGGCCAAAGGGGGGGCGAGCAAACCGGCCCCTCGCCAGTCGACCGCGCTCGCCTTGGCAGCAAGCACCATCTGATCGTCGATGGCAAAGGCACGCCGCTCGCGTTCACACTCACTGGTGGGCACCGCCACGACATCACGCAGCTGACCGAGCTGGTTGATCGTGTCCCGCCGACCGGCCGTCACGGCAAGTTCCGGCCACGACGCCTGTATGCCGACCGGGCGTATGACTCCAAACACCACCGCCGAGAGCTGCGCGAGCGCGGAATCACGCCCAAGATCGCCAAACGGAACAGCCAACACGGATCCGGGCTGGGACGCGACCGATGGGTCGTAGAGCGCACCATCTCCTGGCTACACGCCCACCGCTACCTCGCGCGCCGACACGCCCGCCGCGCCGACATCCACGAAGCCATGCTCACCCTCGCCTGCGCACGCATATGCCTCAAACAACTCCAACACTTTTGTTAGGCGCTCTTAGAAAGAACCTGGGTGATCAGGTCGCGTAACACCACCTCAAGATTGTTGATCGCTTCCGTCGGTTCCACGCTGTCGAAGCTAGCAGGCTCGCCCGACGCCCGTGACCTCTCGGCGAGCGAACGCTGCTCTCGTAGCTGAGGAGACGCGGCATAGCCCTTCGTGGATGCAGGAGTCTTATGTGAGACCACCGTCACTCCCGCGAGGGACAACAAGCAGCACGTGATCACCAGCGACCGGCGGGCACCACGATCTCTCCCATCGCCTCGGTCATGCCAAGCGTGTGCTGGCGGGCTGTCATCGCGGCGGCGATGGCGTCTCGCTGGTCCTGGTTGGTGCGGGTCGGTACGCCCTCCAGGCCGAGGGTCGCCAGGCCCTGCTTGCTCCAGGTCGATCGGGTTCGGCCGCCTCGCTTGCCGTGCCAGCGGGTCCATGAGGCGGTCGGGAAGACCTCGATTACCTCGACATCGCGTGTGGTGAGTGCGTCGAAGAGGGCGAGTCCCTCGACGATCCAGGCGTAGTAGGGCCTCCCGTGGACCTGTTTGGCGTCGGGTGTCCAGCGGATGCCGCAGATCGCCTTGGCGAGTTGACGCTCCCCATCGCGTGTGGTTTGTCCCTCGGCTGCACAGCACCGCGGACTGTCGATCGCGACGAGCGTCGGCCGGTGAGTCTCGACAAGCTCGATCACCGCATCGCGGTCCAATTTGCCCACGAGCACGAGAACCCTACGATCGTCGATAAGGGCGACATCGAAGCCCTTTCGCTTTCCGCCCACATCAACGCCGAGCCACCCAGCCAAGACGCAAAGTATATGCCCAAGGTCAGCACCATTCGCACGGGCCAGTTCAGCCGTGTCAGCACTCCGCATTGTGACGGTATGCTACCATGGTGCGATGACGAAGAACCTGACCGTGCGACTCGATGAGGAGCTCGCGGCCGACACCGAGGCGCTCGCGCGAGCGGAGGGCATAAGCTTGAACGAGACCGTCAAGCAGGCGCTCGCGGAAGCGGTGGAGCGCCGCCGCCGCGATCCGAAGTTCAAGGCTCGCGTACATCGCATCATCGAGGAAGACCGGGAGCTGCTCGAGCGGCTGGCCAAGTGACCGTCGAGTACGTCGGCCTTGTCGACTACCTCGCCATCGCCGCCGAGGTAACCGGCCTCGATACCGACACGGTCGCGAGAGTGGCGAAGGTGAATCTCGCCGACTCGGCACTACACGCTCCGGCGGCGGGATTCGGCGACACCGACCTCTACCCCGACTTCGTCGACAAGGCAGCAGTGCTCGTCGTGCGGCTCGCCAAGAACCACCCGCTGCCCGATGGCAACAAGCGCTCCGCCTGGGTGACGCTGCGGCTGTTCGTTGAGATCAACGGCTGGTCGTGGAGCCCGTCTCCCAGCATCGACGACGCCGAGCGTGCCGTCCTCGCCGTAGCCTCCGGCGATTGGGGCCAGGATCAGATGGGGGCCTGGCTGCGCGACCACCTGAGCGCTCGTCCACTTGACTGATTGTGCACCTGCTTGGTCTTTACGACGATTCGCGCTGCCGTCAAAGGCAGCACTACAGGCGCACGCGGTGAGGCGCGCATGCGCCCGGCGTCCAGACGGCGACGGTAGGCGCAGCCGGGGATCGTGAGATCCTGGTCGGCATGAGCCTGTTGCCCGACTATTCGCGTCAGGCGAGAACGTATGACCGTACGCGCGCGGCGAGCCCGGTGGTGGTGCTGCAGCTGCGCGAGGCGCTCACGGGAACGCAGGGCGGGCGCCTCGTGGACATCGGCGGAGGCACCGGCAACTATGCCCTCGCACTTAAAGAGCACGGCTGGGAGGACACCATCGTGATCGACCGCTCGCCGCAAATGCTCGCCCACGCGCGCGACAAGGGTCTCGCGATACTGGGCGCGGACGCGCAGAACCTGCCGTGTCCCACGCGAGCTTCGACGCCGCGATGCTCGTGTCGATGCTCCACCACGTCGAGGACCCGGCGGCGGCGCTGGCGGAGGCCCGGCGCGTGCTGCGCCCCAGGGGGCGGCTGGCGATCATGGTGTACACGCGCGAGGACATCGAGGATCTGTGGCTGCTCGATCTCTTCCCATCGACGCGGGAGTGGATGCAGAGCACCCACCCAGCCCGCGTGGAACTGCTCCGGCTGCTCCCCGGCGCACGGTGGCACCAGTTCGCCCTGGGCGACCTCGCTGACGCCTCGCTCGCGGCGCTGGCGGCTCACCCGGAGAAGCTCCTCGACGAGCGCTGGCGCGCGCAGACGAGCTACTTCGAGCGCCTGCAGCGCGAGAACCCAGACGAGCTGAGCGCCGGCCTGCAACGTCTCGCGGAGCTGCTTGGAGCCGGGGATGCGCCGAGAAGGCCGGGGCTGGCGTCGCTGCTGGCGTGGACGAAGCCCGACTGACCGCTGATATAGCGTGGGAATCTGATGAGCGTCATCGGCATCGACCACGTGCAAATTGCCGCTCCAGCCGGTTGTGAGCCTGCGGCCCGCAGGTTCTTTGGCGAGTTGCTAGGGCTCATCGAGATCGAGAAGCCAGAGCCGCTGCGTGTGCGAGGGGGCGTGTGGTTCACGGTGGGCGCCCAGCAGCTTCATATCGGAGTCGAGGATGCGTTCGCGCCAGCGCGCAAGGCTCACCCGGCGCTCCGCGTCCAGCCAGGGAGGTTGGATGAGATCGCTGAGCGTCTGTCTGGAGCGGGGCACACGGTTCGGTGGGACGACACGCTGACGGGCACGCGCCGGTTCTTCTGCGAGGACCCCTGGGGAAACCGAATCGAGCTGCTCGCCTGCGAGTAGGAACCCGACGGCCAGATGCGACCGCGAAGAGCGGTGCCGGCAGTTGCAAGGGCCTCAGCCCGACGGGGCGAGGAGGGTCGCGAGCTCGGCGGGGGTGTGGGCGAGCGCGTCGGCTCCGGCAGTGAGCAGCTCCAGCTCTGAGCCGATGCCCCAGAGAACGCCGATGGCGCGGATGTCGTGCTCGTGGGCGGCTGCGATGTCGTGCTTTCGATCGCCGACCATCACCGGCCGCGCGTCGGGCGGGAGCGCCCGCATCGCGCGTCCGATGGTCACGGCCTTGTGCTCGTTCTCGCTGTCGAGCTCGGGGCCGATCACCGCGGCGAAGAATCCACGCAGGTCCAGAGCGTCAAGCAACGGCTCGGCCAGCGCACGCGGCTTGGAGGTGGCGACGACCAACGGCAGGCTCTCTGCGAGCGCGTCGAGGATCGCGCGGATGCCGGGGAAGATGGTCGTCTCGCGGGCGGCCAGCTCGCGATAGCGCGCGCGATACAAATCGACGCACGGCTGAACGAGCGACTCCTCGCCCACCAGCGCACGAAACGTTCGGTGAAGGGGAGGGCCGAGGTACTGGTGCAGCTCATGCTCGGGCCTCGCCGCCAGCCCGTGTGAGGTGAGCGCGCTGTTGACGCCGCGCGCGAATGGCACGCGCGAGTCAACCAGAACGCCATCGAGGTCGAACAGCACAGCGTCGTGATCGGCCATCCGGCAGATCATTACCGCTCGCCAGCTGGGAGCCTCCCCCGGTGAGGACGGCGGGCCCTCGAAGCGCCCGCTCGCCGTGGCGTGGATGCCTCTACTACCTTGAGATCATCCGCGCGACGAAGTGCCGCAACCAAGCGCGTGGGCGCGGTCCCTCCATGGCCCCGCGTCAACGCGAAGCGCGCCGTCCAAGGCAAACAGCAAGTCACGGTCGATCGTCCGCCGCTCCCCGACCAGGCTTCGCCTGGTCGGGGGCCCCGACCGCGGCGGAGCGCAGTCCCCCGGCCCCCGTCTGCGGGGTAGCGTGGCACACCCTGTCAACCCACAAGGGGTGTGACAGGGTGTGCAGCGGGAGCCGGGCCGGGGGCCGGCCGACTGCTCGATCGACGGAGGGGGTCCCGCGGCTGTTCGCGCGCCTGCTCGGCAGTCGCAGCCCGCTCACCCGATCGAACCCCCGCCGTCGTGATCCTCCCGCGCTGGCGCCACTGACCCGCGCTGCACCCGAGCGCTCGACCCGCGCGCCCCGCGACACGGTGCGCCCACCAGCTCCACCCGCCCTTCATCCAGGCTCCACCCGGCTCTCGCCCACGCATCCCACGACGTATCCAACGGCGCCCCAGCAACCCTCCCGTCGCCCGTCGTGCCCCCACGACAAAGGCCACCCCCGCCGCTCAGCGTCGCTGCGCTCCGCCTCACGCCACACAGTTGCACCAAAGGGTGTTTGCTTTGCTATTTTGCTCTGAGTTGTCTACGGCTGAGCAGCAGATCCTGACCGTCCCCCAGGTTGCCGAGGAGCTCCAGGTGACCGCTCAGACGATCCGCAACTGGATCGACAGCGGCGCGCTGCCCGCGGCGAAGATCGGCCGCGCCTTCCGGATACGGCGCGAGCACGTCGACGCGCTGCTCGCGCGCGCCCAGGCCGACAGCAGCTCGCTGGCGACACGCCGCGACCTCTGGGCGCCGGAGACCCTGGGGTTGCCCCACCGTCGGCGCGGAGACGAGCGTCCAGCCTCGGTGTGGGACGACACGCGCGCCCCGACACTGCCGTCCAAGCGCTCCTGAGCAACCCGGACACGTGCCTGCGACAGGAGCCCTTGTCGGCTGGGCTCAGGCTGAGCGGCGTGCGCGTGCGCGTGGCCGCCGGCCGCTCGCCCCGTCTTCGCGCTCGACCGCCTCTGCAAGCTCTGCGGCGGCGGCGGCGAGCTCGTCGTAGGCGCGGGCGACATCGAGCATGTTCTGTCCGGTCGCGGTGGTGTTCAACTGGCGGACGGCTTCGTCGAAGCGCCGCCAGAGGCCCTCGGGTCCGCGGCGCCCGGTGCCGGGCTGCAGCTCATACGGCGGCCTCGGGTCGGCGGCGCGATGGGGCGGCCAGTCAAAGCCGGCAGCGTCAGCGGCCCGACAGGCGCGGGCCTCCTCGCTCGCGGCCTGGGCGAGATCGGCCAGGCGCGCGCTGAAGCCGTGGTCGGGGGGCGCCATCCGATGCGCCTCAAGCGCCTTACGCCAGCCATCGAGCGCGTCCCTGAAGTCGCTGAGCACACGCTCCTCGCCGCTGGTGCTGCTTGTTGTGTTCATTTGGTCATCGTAGCGGCTGGCAGGCAAGGCTCAGGAAGTCTGGTTGGGATGTTCGAGCTCGGCGCGCTGCTGCGCGGTGAGTGGACCGCCGTTGCTCTGCTCAAGTGCCTCGATCTCCTCGTCGATCGCCTTGAGGCCGAGGTCGTAGGCGAGGGCGCGTGCGCGGTCGCGTCGTGTGGTCTGTGGATCTGCGACCTGGGCCCTCGCAGCGCGCAGCTCCTCGCGGCGTGCGTAGGCTCGCACCAGGCTGTGTGCAACCGACGGTGCGCTCGCCGGCTGGTTGGCTGTCGGCTGTGGTGGACCGAGCCGGCCGACCTGCTCGAGGTACGCGCGGTCCTTGGCGCGGTCGGCGGTGCGCTTGGAGTGCTCCACGTCGACGAGGCTGGCGACGGCCACCGTGACCGTCGTGGCGGCGACGCGGCGCTGCTCAGCACCGGCGATCAGCTGTGTGTAGCCCTCGGGGAAGCCGCTGGGCGCGAGCGTCAGGTCGAGCTTGCCGTGGGCGGTGCGCAGGTTCCATACGGTGGCCTGTGCGAGCACGCCCGCGGTGAAGTAATCGGGTGGCAGCGAAACTGCCTTCTCGGGATGCGCGGGATCGACCTCCAGGCGGCACTCCAGATGGTTGAGCACGTCAGCGAGCCGCTTGAGGTTCTGCTGTGCTCGATCGGGCGTGACGTCGATGTCCTCGGTCTCGTAACGCTGTCCGTGGCTCTGCAGTGCGGCGCCGCCGATGACCACGAACCGCACGCCCCCGTCGTGCAGCGCGCGGAGCTGGGTCTCGCGCCCGCGATCTATCGGGTCTGCTTGGTCAGCCATTCCTCAGCGCGAGCGCGCCGCGCCCGAAGGCTTGGGGGCTTGCTCTGTGTAGAACTCGGGACGCGGGCTATGAGCTGCAGCGTTGCATCGATCGCGAGTGCGAATCGTCGGCCGTATGGCGATGGGTCGGTGAGCGCGATGCGCAACAGATCGACGAGTCCTGCCACCTCTATGGTTGTTCCATCGACCGCGACCTCGATTGCGGCGCGCGCGAGGTCGGCGAAGCCGTAGGTGCCGGGGGGTGCGTCAATGAGGCGTACACGCTCGGGTGCCGTTGCCGCGGCGAGGACCGTCTCATCGGCGAGCCTGCGATCCTGGGGGTGCACGACGAGATCGAGTGTTCCCTCATCGCTGAGGATCAACGGCCAGCCGTGGAGCGCCCCGGCTGTCTCTCCCACCACGATCGCGCGCAGGCCAACGGCCCCGAGGAGTCCCAGCGCGGCCACGCGATCGAAGCGATCGAGGGTCAGGTGCCTGACCCGCTCCGTCGGTTCGCGCCCGAGCTGTTCGTAGATCAAGGATGTCCACGAGCCCTCATCTGCCGTTGCGAGCCCAAATGTCAGATCGAGCTTGCACGCTGCCACCACGTCCTGCACCGTTTGGAACTTGGGCTCGGTGGCGCCGCTCTCCCACCTCGCCACCGTCACCTGTGAGGTGCCGAGACGCCCGCCCAGCTCTTGCTGGGTGAGGCCCGCTCGTCGGCGGGCAATGACGATGATGTCGCGCGCACGCACCATGCCAGCATAACAGAACTGATATACACGGTAAGAAGTGCATCCCTGCTGCCTGGAGGGCGCGGCGCCGCACCGGAACCCCCGCCCGGGCGCACGGCACACTTGTGGGCACCTGGGGAACACGGCTTGGGAACACGGGACCAAAATGACCTCTCCCAACCCAGCCCTCGATCCCGAGAAAAGCCAGTGATAAAGCGAAATGCGGGCGGAGGGATTCGAACCCCCAAGGGCCTGAGCCCACCGGCTCCTAAGGCCGGCGTGTCTGCCAGTTCCACCACGCCCGCACGCCACGCGAGAGATCTGCGGTCCGCGTCGGCGAGCCGGCGCGGAACACGAGACCGCCTGAGATTGTATGGTCATGGGCACGATGTCCCCATCGTCTCCGGCGCAGACGGGCCTGGTCGTCACCCACCCCAACCGCGACAAGCCCGTGGTGCAGGCCACGCGGACCGCCGTGATCGCGCTGCTGCTGGTCAGCGCTGCGCTCGTGCTGGCGATCACCGTGGGCGGTCTGCAGGCCCTGGAAGGGTTTCAGCCCGTGACCGTGCAGTGCGGCTACGTCCTGATCTACCTTGTGCTCGCCTTCTACGCGGCACGCTGGAACCGCGGGGTGCTGCCGATCTCGGCCGCGCTGGCGGTGCTGCTGGCGATCTTCGCGATGGTCGCCGCACCGGCGTGGTTCTTGCGCGACAAGGTCGACTACGCCCAGCCGAACCTCAACGCCGGACTGCTCGGTGTGCTGACGCTGCTGGTGATCCCTGTGCAGATCCTGCTGATCGCGTTCGCCATGAGGGGCTTCTCGCAGGGCTGGAACGTCGAGCTGGAGGTGCGCGATTCCCACGCTGACGTCGGGGGCTACGGCGACATCGCCCCCCATCCGGCCTGAAGCCGGGTGGGGCCCGTCGCGGTAGGCCCCTATATTGGGACCGTCGCGTGCGGCGGTGGCGGAACGGTAGACGCGGGGCCCTCAAAAGGCCCTGTCCGCAAGGGCGTGTGGGTTCGAATCCCACCCGCCGCACCATCCGGCCGAGTTCGAACGTCCCGTTCCCGGGAGTCTGTTTCAATTACGCGTCCAGCGCAAATAGGCTGAGCGACCGCTCCGGGCCACCGTCCGCAATCCTGCTGTCATTTGGGCTTGCGTCTTATGACGACCGGCGCGCTTGACGTTTCTCGTGTTTGTGCAGTGGTCCTTTTGTAGGCGAACCAAGAATATGCCGTCATGCGAAGCACCGGCGACCCCGAGCTGGACCGACAGCTGGCCCAGTTCGGCGACAACATGCGCCAGGCTCGCCGGCAGGCCGGCCTCTCGCAGATCGACCTGAGCCTCAGGTCTGAGCTGGACCGCGCCGCGGTCAGCTTCCTGGAGCGCGCCGAGCGCTCGCCGGATCTCTCCACGATCGTGCGCGTCGCCGGAGCCGTCGGCGTCAAGCCGTCCGCGCTGCTGCGGGGTATCGGTCCCCGGACGGCCGTGCGGGGACCGCGCCAGGTCGACACCTCCGACACCGCTGCGGCCCGCTTCGGCATCAACCTGAGGTGGGCGCGCCAGCGCGCCGGGGTGTCCCAGGAAACGCTCGCCAACGAGGCCGGCGTCGACCGCGCCGCGATCAGCGTGTTCGAGCGGGGACGGCGCAACCCCAACCTGCGGACAGTCCTGCGGCTGGCGCGGGCGCTCGAGCTGCCGCCGGGCCTCCTGCTGCGTGGGGTCGAGGGTGTCGTGCCCAGCGCCGATGGCTCTCAGAAGCTCAATTCGAAGGCCCGCAGCGCCGCGCGCGTGGCCCCGAAGCGCGCGCCCCGCCGGTAGGCCAGGCCGTCCTCGACGAGTCCGCTCAGCGCCCGTTCGATCTCCTGTTGATCTGCCCTGCGCTGCGGGTCGCGCTCGCACTCCCGGGCGATCTGCGCCACCGTCAGCGCTTGCGGGCCGGCTGCCACCAGCACGTGCACCACCACCGCCGCGACTCGATCGGAGTCGCGGGGCGGTCCCGCGCTCGCCGCTCCATCACCCTCCTCTTGTGAGTGAGCCACATATCAAAACTACACCATCCCCCGGTGGGGCATTCGACCCGCGTGGGCCGTCGCGTCTGCGTTATCCCCCGGTGGGGGCCGTCTCGCGATCGACCTCCCAGCCAGCGTTCAGCGGGTTCAGGAAGTACGGTGGCTCGTCGACGGCGAGCCGTTCGTCGTATTTGTAGTCCTTGATGTAGCCCTGGCCGCTGGTGAGCCCCACGGGCCCGCGGAGGCGCTGCGCGATCGCTCCATAGACGTTGAGGTTGCCAAGTTCTTCGCCGCAGTTGAAGTTGTCGACCGTGAACGAGTGGTTGGTCGAGAGGATCGCCGCGTAGATCCACGGGTTGGTCAGCGAGCCTTCCCCGTTTTCGGTGCCGTCGGGGCATCCTCCGCTGGTGGGTCCCTTCATCGGGTGGTAGATACGGACGTAGTCGCCCGCGATCAGTCCGAGCGTGTCGGTGCCCGTCGGTTCGCTGCCCAGTTTACCGGCCACGCTGGTCGGGTAGATGTTGCCGTTGATGATCACGTCGCCTTCGCCGCCGATCGTAAGTGGGCTGCTGTAGGAGCCGCTCACATACACGTTGCCGCAGTTGGTCTCGTTTTTGGTCTCGCTGGAGTTGTCGGAGTCGTCCGGAGAGAATTTGTAGTTACAGGCTTCTTTGTTGGCGCTCACGTAGACCAATCCGTTTTCCGGCCATTTGAGCGTTTCTTTGACGCCCGTCGACTTCGTGACAGTCATCGTGTTTTCCGCGCCGTTGAGCACGATGTGCGTTGTTCCATAGAATTGATATCCGCCTTCTTTGACATACGTCGCCAGGCTGACGTCGCCTTCGGGGGTCCGCAGTTCCAGGCCCACCGACGATTTGCCGTTGGCCGTGTAGAAGGTCGGTTCGGGGCTCCCGCAGGTGCTGTAGACGCCGCCGTTGACCTGGATTTCATCGGGGGGATTGTGGCCGGAGCGCCCGAAGTAGGCTTTGCCGCACACGTCGATCGCGTCGTCGGTGTGCATCGGTCCCGCGACGGTGTCGCTGTTTGCGAACACGATCGTTTGGCATTCCACTTTCAGTTTCTGGCGGGTCGCGTAGTAGTTTTCGCACTGCGCCGGTCCGCCGTAGAGCGCCGGGTCCTCGACCTCGTACTGGGTGAAGTAGATGAAGTTCAGAAAGCCCACCACGTGGAAGGTCGCCACCAGCGAGCGGCTCTCGTAGCCCGCGGTCCCGGCTTTGCCGGAGGTGCCGATGGACAGGACGCGGAACGTGTTGGTCTCCGCGCCGGAGGACTGGATCATCGTTCCGAACGGGTTGGCCGTGCTGCACGTTTTGGTCCCCAGCGGAGCCGTGCTCGCCGGGAGCGGCTTGACTTCGTAGTGCTCGTTGGCTTCTTCGGGCACCGTGCTGGCGGGGCCCACGCATGTCTCCCAGTAGTCGGGATTTTCCTGGAGGTGGTACTCGTACTCCTGGATGCCCGCGAGCGCGGCGTAGTAGGCCTGCTTCTGCGTCGCGTCCTCATGGGAGAGCTGGATGTCGCCGTTGGCGGCCGCGAACGCCGCCACCATCAGCAGCGAGGCCACGCTCATCACGCCGAGCGTGACGAGCATCGTGAAACCTTCCTGAGCGGCGAGTGCGGCACGGACTGGGCGCGATGCGACACGCACTGTCGGCGATGCGGTGCGGATTGTGGGCGATGGTCTCATGGTGGAAGCCGATCGGTGGGTTTACTGGCAGGGGGAGTCGATCAGAGGGGTTTCGGACTTCGGGACGCTGAACGAGAGGGTGACCTGGTCGCTGAGTTCGATCGTGCGGTGCGCTTCTTCTTCTTTGCTGAGCTGTTCGGTCTTTTTCTCGTTGGGCCCGGCGTCGAAGCTCACCAGCACCGAGGCCACGGTCGGTGCGGTTTTTTCTTCGAGCTTGCCTTCTTTGGCGACCGACAGCGGTTCGGTGCTGAGGTTGCCCAGCGCCGAGGTGCTGGAGCTGGAGGATTCGGGGGAGTAGTTGTAATAGCGGAAGATCGGGAGCACCTTTTCACCGGATTTGGCATGTGCGACATTGTAGGCCAGAATCACGCTGCTGCTGGGGGCTTCGGCAAATGTGAAATTGGGCCAGTAACCGCCGTTGCTGGGGTAGGTGTAGTCGGTCAGCGTCCCGGTTTTTTCGGTCCAGACGATCTTGTGCTTGTTGGCTTTGGGGATCACTGCTTCTTCGCTGTAGGCGTTGATGAACACCAGTTCGCTTTCGCCGCTGCCGTACAGGACCGGGGCGAACCCGGGAGCCAGGCACGCGGAGTGCAGCTCGTCGATGATCTTCGTCATCGCGATCCGCCCGAGCTGGTCGGACTGGGTCACGTCGGTCAGCCGCGTCTCCTCGCGCGTGGAGACCGAGAGGATCCCAAACAGCGCCAGGCAGACCACCAGGCCGCTGGCCATCGCGACGAGCAGTTCGACCAGGGTGAAGCCGCGCTCGTCGGCGATCGGCGGGAAGCGTCTCGGGGGACGCGGGGTCAGCATATTTTCCCCTTGGCGACCGTGACTTCATGTTCGGACGATTTCTGTTCGAGGTAGATCGCCAGGCTCGATCCGGCGGTTGTCTTGTTGGTGTAGTTGATCGTGTAGGTCTTTTCCGCTGCACTGTTCGCCAGGCAGAGCTTGTATTCGCCGAATGGCTGGAAGGGCGCTTGCAGTCCTTCTTTGAATTTCTGTAGGTGGGCGACGTTCAGGGCCGACGCGTTGTTCGGGGTCGGGCTGGAGGCGCAGCCGATGTTCGTGATCTTGACTTCGAATTCTTTTGTCGAGAGGCCTCTCGGGACGGCAAAGGTCCCTTCGTGGACGGCGAGGTTCACGTAGGACATCGGGACCTTGACCTTCGTGATCACGCCGGATTCGACAAGGGCGCTCGCGCTCGACACTTTTTCCGGTTCTTTTTCAGTCACTTTGACGGGGTTGTCAGCGGAGCAGTCGCCCGCGTACACCGTCCAGGAGGACGTGAAGGGAAACAGGTCGCCGGACGGGTAGTCCGTGTTGTCGACTGGGGTCGTGGCTTCCGGTTTGTAGGTGCCGGTCTGGGCGTCGTAGAGGCCTTCGCCGTTGTAGGTGATCTGCGTGCTGCCGAGCTCGAACTCGGGCGGGAGGCGCATCAGTTCGTTTTCGACCACGAACGTGTCGCCTTCGACCGGTTTGCCGTTGTAGGTGAATTCGGCCGTGATCTCTCCCGCGTGCGCGAGCGTGACTTCGTCGCGGGTGGTGCGGTTGGGCGTGATCAGGATTTCGTTTGCCTTCGCGGTGAAGGCCCCGGCGGGCGTCACGTCGCCGATCTTGTAGGCTTCGACGTTGACCTTGGTGGCGGGAATCGCGCCGAACACCACGCAGCCGTTTTCGCCGGTGACCGCTTCGGCTTCGGATTTCGGCAGGCCTTCGCTTTCGGACTGGACGCGGGCCACGGAGGCCGTCACGCCCGGCACCGGCTGCTCGGGGACACCGCCGTTGGTCACGTCCACTTCCAGGCCCGAGCCGTCGGGGGGGGTGATCAGGCTCGACTGGCTCACCGCGGGCCGGGTGGCGCCGAGCTGCGGCCAGCGGACCTGCGAGGTGATGCGGATGTAGTCGCCGTCCTGGTTGACGCTCGGTTCGCTGCTGGTCGCGCTGCAGCCGGTGCTCTTCTTTGCTTCGTTGATCGGGACTGCCTCCTGCGTGATCGTGAACGTCTCCTTGCCCAGCGTCTGGGTGTAGGTGTGGGGGGTGTTCTGCAATTCGTCCAGCACGCTCGCCGGGTCGCTGCGCAGCAGCTCCTGGGCCTGCGCCGCCAGCACCGCCGCCTGATCGTGGAAGCGCTGGTCGGCGGTCACGCGATTGACGGCGTCGAAGCCGTTGAAGGTCGCGATCGCGATGAACCCCACCAGCAGCGCGCTGATCATCACTTCGATCAGCGCAAAGCCCGCCTGGTCGCCCGCGCTGCCCCACCGGGATGCCGAGCCCGCCTGGTCGCCGGTGCGTTCGCGTCCAAGCGCTGGGCCCGCCTCCTCGCCGACACGGCTTTGCCGGGACAGCCACTTGGCTGCCCGCCGCCAGCGAGAGGAAGATGTGAGGATCATCACAAAGGACCGTGCGTTCGTCTACCCTCCCTGTCGGCAGGGTGGGCCCGAAGCTTTAGGCTCACACCGATAGGTCCCCAACGGATCGCAGCGGTGGCGCGTCCGAGAGCCCGCAGCGGCCCCCGCGTTATCGTCCGGTCCGTGTCGCCCCCGCAGCGATGCGCGGCTTCTTGCACGAGCTGCAAGGGTCGTCGTGCGGAGGGTCGCGCGCTCGGTGCGGCGCCTGCGCACCCGATGATCCCGCTCGCGCTCCGCGCCGATGGGCGGCGCGCTCAGCTACCCGACGGACCTTCGGGGGCGTTCGGTTCCCATGAGCCCACCCGGGTCCCGCTCAGCTCCTACAATCCCTGTCCCCGGGGGACTGGTGTAACGGTAACATGGGGGTCTCCAAAACCCTTGCTCGAGGTTCGATTCCTCGGTCCCCCGCCTCGCCAGTGGTCCCGCTCGTGGCGTTCAGTCAGCGAGCGCCGGCAGGCCCTGCTGCTCGGCGACGGCGGCCCGAGCGCCGGTTGCCGGCCGGGTGCCGCTCCTCTGCTCGCGTGGGGCGCCGGCGCGCGGTCCGCGGGGCCGTCTCGGTGGCGTGGCGCGCCGCGGCGGGGCGGCCTGCGGGAAGTGCCTGTGCAATTCCGAGCTCGCGCGTCAGCCGCGTGATCGCGCCGCGCTCCTGGGCGGAATGGAAGGTGATGCCGATCCCGCCGCGTCCGGCGCGGCCGGTGCGCCCGACGCGGTGCACGTAGGCATCGCGGCCGTCGGGGGCGTCGTAGTTGATGACGTGCGAGATGCCGTCCACGTCGATCCCGCGGGCCGCGACGTCGGTCGCGACCAGCGTGCTCACGCGCCCATCCTGAAAGCTCGCCAGCGCGCGCTCGCGCTGGCCCTGGGACTTGTTGCCGTGCATCGCGACCGCCGCGACGCCGTGGTGGCCCAGGTGCTTGACCAGGCGGTCCGCGGAGCGCTTGGTGCGGACGAAAACGAGCGCCAGGTCGCGCTCGGCACTCAGCTCGGACACCAGGGCCGGCACGCGGACAGCGTGCTCGACCTCGACGAAGCGGTGCTCGACCGCCGCGGCGGGGGCGGCCGGTGCCGGGATGTGCTCGTGGCGCACGGCATCGCGGGTGTAGATCGCGGCCACCCGGCCGCTATCGCCGGCGAGAGTCGCGGAGAAGAACAGCGTCTGGCGCGTCGTTGGGCAGCGGCGTACGATGCGGTCGACGGCCGGGCGAAAGCCCATGTCGAGCATACGATCGGCCTCGTCGAGCACCAGCAGCCGGATGTGCTCGAGGGTGAGGACCCCGCGTGCGATCAGGTCCTCCAGGCGCCCGGGGGTCGCGACCAGCACGTGCGAGCGCGCGGCCTCGATGGACTGGCGGTGCAGGCCGACCCCGCCGTATACCGCGCTGACACGCAGCGCGCGGGCGTGGGCGAGCGCATGGATCTCCTGGGTGATCTGGGAGACGAGCTCGCGCGTCGGCGCGAGCACCAGCGCGGCGGGCCGCTCGTCGGTGGCCTCGATCCGATCGACCAGCGGCACCGCGAAGGCGAGGGTCTTGCCCGATCCGGTGGGTGAGCGCACAAGCACATCGCGGCCGGCGAGGACGTCGCCGATCACCAGATGCTGGACGGGGAACGGATGGGTGATGCCGTTGCGGACGAGAGCGTCCGCAACGGCGCGCGATACGCCGAGCTCGGCAAATGACTGAACGCCGAGATCGGCGAGGGGCTGCGTTGACATCGATGACTCCTGTTCGGCGGCCGTGGACCGCGGACGGTTCGGGAGGCTCTGGCTGACCCGAAACCGCTGCGTTGACGCGGGACCCAAGCGAGCTGCCTCGCGGCCGACAACGCCGACCGCACCGACAAAGCTAGCAGACGGGCGCGGCTCCCGTCCCAGGCGGCGGGTACCTTGGACGGCGATCTGAAGGCGGGCGGCCCGGCATTGGTGGGCCGTCGGAATGCGGCACAGGAGAAGATCCCATGCAGGGACAACCCGAGCGTAAACGGAGCAGGGACACCCGAATGGTCGAACGCGCGATCGTCCTGCAGGTCCTCAGGGACGATCACGAGGAGCGTTGGTCGCGCGAGGAGCTGGTCGGTGAGATCTCTGATTTTCAGCCGGCGGTGCTCGACGAGGCACTGGTGCGACTGGAGCGGGACGGCGTCGTCCGTCGCGAGGGCGAGCAGATCTGGGCCTCGCGGGCGTCGCGGCGCCTGGACGAGCTGGAGCTCATCAGCATCTGAGGCGACCCGGGGGCACCGCGGTGTGGGGCAAGGTCCCTCTGGAGTCCGTGTCAGGAGCCCGCGGCTGTGAGCGGCGAGGCGGGGTCGGGCTCGGCGGACGCCGTGAACGTGCCCGGTGGCAGTGGCTCCCCGCGCAGGAAGCGCCAGACGGCGAGGCAGACGAGCACCGTCATGATCACTGCGCTCGACGCGCACCACTCGCAGATCGCATGGATCGAGAAGAGCTCGCGCGAGGTGAGATAGGCCGAGAAGCCAAAGCCGCCGACCGTGAGGACCATCGTCGCCAGCCGCGTCGTCTCGCTGACCGGCGCGAGCAGGGACGTCAGGATCAGCACATAGCCGATCAGGCCGATCAGTGCGACCGGGACGCCGGCGAGCTTTGAGTAGATCGAGGTCTGGACCTCAAGGCAGCTGCCGCCCGCGGTACACACGGGCTGGATGCCGGAATAGTGCACATAGGTCAGGTAGCTCGCGACGCCCAAGCCGATCGTGGAGAGCACGATCATCGTGGTGCGCAGGGCTCGATCGCTCATCGCCGATCACTGGGCCAGCAGCTTGTTGATTTCGGCTTCGAACGACGACGGGCTTTCCAGCGACGGGTTTTCGAGCTTGCTGAGGTGGCCGCCGGTCCTGCCGATCAGGAAGGACGGGGTGCCGGTGAAGCCCTGCTGGTGAACGGCCTGTTCGTCGTCGGTGAGCTCTTCGGAGATGGCCGGGTCGCTGCGGGCGGCGGTCCATGCCGGAAGGCTCAGACCGGGCACCTGCTGGGCCAGACCCTGGATATAGCTTTCGGTTACGTAGCCGCTGTCCTCCTGGCCCTGCTCGTGGTAGAAGAGCTCGATGAAGTACCACGCCTTGTCCTGCTTGCCGGCGGCGTAGGCGGCGGTCTGCTGGGTGCGGAACGTTTCCGGTTCGCGGGTGGCGGTCTCCATCGAGTGGTATTCGATCTTGACCTTCCCGGCGCGTACGTATTTTTCGATCACTCCCGGCAGGGCGCCGAGCGTGAACTCCTTGCAGATCGGGCACTCCAGATCGCCGAAGTACTGGATCGTCACGGGGGCGTTGGGGTTGCCGAGCGTGTTCCCCGACTGAGGGATGCCTCCGACCAGCGAGGTCACTTCCGAGACGGTGCTGTTGGCCTGCTTGCCTTTGGCGAGACCCCCCGATTTGCCGCCGCCGCCGCTGGTGGCGACGACGATCACGACGATGATCGCCACCGCCGCGCCGATCACCCCGCCGAGCTGGATCATGCGTCTGCGCCGCGCCGCCTGGGCGGCCGCGGAGGCCTCCATGGCTTTGCGCTCGGCGCGAGCCTGCTCGCGGCGCCCCTTGCGGGTGAGGTCGGGATCGGTGCCTGATGTTGAGCTCATGGGATCTACTTTTACAGCTTCTGGATCAAGTTTGCCTAAGATCGTTGCGCCTGTCTAGCGCACATGCCCCCGTAGCTCAGCTGGATAGAGCGTCGGACTTCTAATCCGAGGGTCGCAGGTTCGAATCCTGCCGGGGGCATCGAAAAAGCCCTGCAAATCATGGGTTTCATGTGAGCGCGATCACGCCAGGTTTGGTGAATATGTCCCAAATCTATCCCAAGACGAGGTAGTCTCTGAGTATGGCAGAGGCCGCGATCAGGCCGCCCAGCGGCCACGTGTTCCGCGTCGAGCGCAAGCGTGGCGCGGTCTGGTATGCCAAGTTCCGCCTCCCCGACGGCCGCCAGGTCCAGAAGCGGATCGGGCCGGCGTGGAGCGAGCGCGGGCGCCCGCCGACGGGCTACGTCACCAGGCGCCAGGCCGAGGAGTGGCTGCGCGGCGTGCTCGACGAGGCACGCCGCGGCACGCTGGCGGGGATGGTGCGCACCGGGGCGACGTTCTCCGACGCGGCGGCGGAGTTCCTGCGCTACGCCGAGCACGACCGCGGCCTGAAGCCATCGACGCTGCGCGGTTACCGCTCGATCATTAACGCGTACCTGCTGCCGGCCTTCGCCGAGCGGCGCCTGGAGGACATCACGACGGCCGACATCGAGTGCTGGCGCTCGCAGCTGACGGGCGTGAGCGGTGCGTGGCGCAGGCGCGGCGGCTCGGAGCACGAGGAGCCAGAGCACGGGGAGGCCGAGCCCGAGGAGGCCGCGAGCCGCCGGCGGGGAGCTGCGCGGGCGCTGTCCAACAACTCCAAGAACCGCATCGTGACGCTGCTGCACTGCGTGTTCGTCCGTGCGCGCAAGGTCTATGGGCTGCCCGTGAACCCGGTGGCGGGGGTGGAGCGCCACCCGGTGAAGCTCAGCGGCGACATCGAGGTCTTCAGCCCGGAAGAGGTCTGGTCGCTGGTGCGCGCGGCGGTGTCGGAGCAGGACGGGGCGATCTACCTGACGGCGGCCTTCACGGGGTTGCGCCGCGGGGAGCTGATCGCGCTGCGCTGGCGCGACGTGGACTTCGCGGGCTCGGTGCTGCGGGTTCGGGCGAGCTACGCCGTGGGGGTGCTGACGGCGCCGAAGTCGGGCAAGGTGCGCTCGGTGCCGCTGGCCCCGGACGTGGCGCAGGCGCTGGCGAGGCTGTCCCAGCGCGAGCGCTTCACCGGTGAGGACGACCTGGTGTTCCCGGGTGAGGCCGGCGGGTTCCTGGATGGCTCGGCGCTGCGCAGGCGCTATAGCGCGGCGCTGAAGCGGGCGCAGCTGCGCCCGCTGCGCTTCCATGACCTGCGCCATACGTTCGGGACGCGGATGATCGCGATGGCGGACATCCGCCGGGTGCAGGAGTGGATGGGCCATGCGGATGTCCAGACGACGATGCGCTACCTGCACTACGCGCCGCGCGAGGAGGACGCGCGGCTGGTGGCGGAGGCTTTCCGGGTGCAGAGGCCGGGTGATTCGAGCGTGCAAGCTCAGTGGTGAAGCTGAAGATCGCGTCTCAGACCTGTCGCGGTGCTTGTCGCGCGGGACGCCATGGTTTGTGACAGCTCAGGTCCCGGTCCCGCCAACGTGGTTTGGCTCTGCAATTGGGTTTGTGGCGATAAGGGTCCCTCGCCTTCGCTGCGCTTGGCGTCCTTGACCACCCGCCCACAACTTCGAGTTCGGGTGGTCAAGTACCGGGACCCTGGATGGTGGTGTGGGACATGGGTTGGGGGATGCGGGACCGGGACCGGATGGTGAGGGGAATGGTGGGATGGAGAGGACCAGAGGATGGATCGATGGGATAGATGGTTGGGGTGTCAGCGGGCTGGTGGGAGCGTGCTGGATCGGTTGTCGTGTCGGGGGCTGCGGCCGACTTCGCTTGGCTCGTCGGCCTCCGCCTACTGTGTTGCTTGACAGCGACGTGATAAGCATGTAACGTTATGCTGTGGCCGTGATAAGCGCATTGTTCGATCAAGGGAGGTTTGCTGTGGCTGATCGCTCTCGTGAGCTTGGCGTCGCGTCTCGTGGCGTGGTCGCTGAGATCGACCGCAAGCTCGCCGCGTTGGACGGAGAGCTCGCGCGCTACGAGGAGCTGGCCGGCGAGCGTGAGCGTCTGCGTTCCGCACGCGCGGCGCTGCTCGGGGAAGGAACTACCGCGCCGCGGATCTCCCAGGATGACGTGGCGGCCTATCTGGCTGAGCATCCGGGGACGCGGGCTGGGGAGATCGCGCAGGCGTTGGGGGTGCCGTTGCCGCGGGTTTCCTCGCACCTGTACCGCGGCAAGCACACAAGATTCGTCAGCCGCGAAGACGGCTGGCATCTGCGGCCAAAGAAGCCCGGCGCTACCAGGAACCGGGGGCGGTCAGGGTGAGCTCGATCGCGCTGGAACATAAGACGCGGGGTGGGTACAGGACGGCTGGTCGTTGGGGGAGACACATTCGCGTGGTGTTTCGATCAGCCGTAGTGGCGCCGGTCACAACACCGGCAAGCGTCACAGAGCATCCAGCACCCGCGCCGTCGACGACTACCCGAGCCGGCCAGGGAGACGGGGCGAGGACGACTGGACCAGCCGTCTGCCCCGGCATCGAAAGCGTGCCGCGGGCACCGGGGCGGGTAGCTGCGGGCGCGGAACCTGTCAAGGCCGCCCCTGCGGGGCCGCCTACGGCGGGGCCTGACGGCCCGGCCTTGACAGAACCCGCGCCCTCCGCTGAAGGCGCACTCACTTCGGCAGGCCAAGCCCTGCCGAACTGGTCGGCCGAGCCAGCCCATCGATGCCAGCGCCACTTCCCCGCCAACGTCTACAGCATCCCGATCTGACCTACTGGAGGTTCCGATGCAGTCCCTCACGACGATCTCCACGAGGCACCACCACGCCCGCAGACGGATGGCATCGCTCCGCCCCTGGCGCCGCGCCCGCTTCGTCGAGGAGCATGCCGGGGCGTTCACGCCGCTGATCGACGCGACAGCCGCTGGGCGGCTGCTCGGCGTGCCCCACACCTGGCTGCTTGCGCAGGCCCGCGCCGGGCGCATCCCACACCACCGGCTCGGCCACTACGTGCGCTTCAGCGCCGAGGACCTCAAGCAGAGGCTTCAGGACACGCGCGTCGGCGACAGCCGGACTCAGACCGGCGGGTATGGCAGGCTGCCCTGATGGCCGCCGGCGATCTCCTTGTGGCGCCTGTGCGCGAGGCCACGGCCGTCTATCGAATCGTCCGGGGCGCCGACCGCAGCGCTCCGGCCGTGCTGGACTCTCTGCGCTCCCACTATGAGCGCGGAGCCCCGCCCCGCGGCTACGAGCGGCGCCTTGCCGCGATCCACATGGGCCTGTCTGTCTTCTCAACCCCGGCGGCGGCCAAAGCCATGGCATTGAAGTGGCCGGTGATCGGGATGTTCGTCGCTGAGCTGGACCTGAAGCCGGGGAACGGCTTCTGCCTTGCCGATACGGGCCAGCCAGGGCACTGGACCCTGTGGGGCCGTCCCCTGCAGCTGCTCGGCTCGATTGCCGATATCGTTCATGTAGAGGCGTGAGTTATGAACTACGCGATCTTCGACAGCACCGGCAACTTGGTCGAGTCCTTTGAGGACGAGCAGGCAGCGCGTGAGGCCCTGGATCGCATCGTGGACGCCGAGCCCGAAGCCGCCGAGCACGTCGCTCTGTTCGTCCACGGCGAGGATGGGATGCCCGTCGGCGATCCGATCTTCGCTCGCGCCGTATCGGGCGTCCACTGAAACTGGGCCATAGGCCGAGCCGTGGATATCGCTGATCCCCGGGCCTCCATGTCCGCGATTGGCCCTGGGCTGATCGCGGCCGGCTGACAAGGCGATCATGTCCCAAACCGTGTCCCGAACTGCCCAAATCTGAGGTCGTCTCAGGGCATCTAAAGGCCCCGGATATGGCTCAACAGAGCCAATCTGGCCGCCTATCGAGCGACTTCTAATCCGAGGGTCGCCCGTTCGAATCGGGCCGGGGGCATCCAGCCGGCGCGCCTACGCCGCGGCGCCCACCACGGCGGTCGACCAGTCGATCACCGAGGTCGGCCGCACGACGTGGCGGTTGAGGCCCAGCTCCTTGGGCTCCAGCCCGAGCGCGAGACCCACGAGCTGGGGGAGGTGCAGGACCGGCATTTCCAGCTCGCGTCCCACGACGCCTTCGGCCAGCGGCTGCTGGAGGTCCAGGTTCAGGTGGCACAGCGGGCATGGAGTCACCAGGCAGTCGGCCTCGGCGTCCACCGCGTCGCCGAGATGGCGGCCGGCCTGCTTCAGCGAGGCCTCCTTGTTCATCGTGACGATCGGCCAGCCGCAGCACTTGCGCATCCCGGCGTACTCGATCACGGTGCCGCCCAGCGCATCGATCACCTGCTCGAGGTAGCGGTCGCGGGGGTGCTCTGCGTCGATGCCCAGGCGGGCGCGGGGGCGCACGATGTAGCAGCCGTAGAACGGGCCGACCCGCAGGTTGGTCAGCGGGCGCTTGACGCGCCCGCGCAGCTCGTCCAGGCCGATCTCCTCGACCAGCAGCCACAGGAAGTTCTTGTTCGTAAAGGACCCGGACCCGCCCGCCCGATCCGGATCCTTCTCATAGGACAGGCCCTCGGCGGAGAGCGTCTGGTTGACGCGCGCGCGGTACTCCGCGCTGGCGTCCAGGCGCTCCTGGCACTCGCTCTGGGCGCCCTGGCAGGTCGAGCAGATGTTCATCATCAGCTCCGCCCCGTCCACCTGCTGGGCCAGCGCGAAGGTGCGCGCGTTCAGCGTGTCCGCCAGCTCCTGGTTGTGCTCGGCGATCACGCCGCAGCCGGTGCACGAGCCGCGGTCGAGCTCGACCAGCTCGATGTCCAGCAGCGGCGCGACCCTGGCCATCGAGCCGTGCAGCTCGGGGGTGAAGCCGCGGCTCACGCAGCCGGGCCAGTAGGCGACCTTCATGCCGCGTCCTCCTCGTCCTCGCCGGCCACGTACAGGTTCAGCTCATAGCGCTCCGACCGGCCCTCGACCGTCTGGTAGATCCGCTGCACCGCCTTGAGGTCGGCCGCCCCGAGCTTGTGGCCGAGCGCGGCCTGCTTGAGGCTCACCTTCCCGCGCAGCACCGCCTTGAGGATTGACGGCAGCGAGCTCAGCAGCTGTTTGCCGGCGGCCGGGTGGAACTTGCCGAACCACGAGTTCCCGCCGTAGGAGCGGGGCAGCATCTCGGCCTCGTGCAGCAGCCCGTAGTCGCGCACCAGCGTCGTCAGCGCCGCCTCGTGGCGCTCGCCGTTGTTGACGTCCACGATGTGCTGGTCGGCGGTCGCGATGCGGCGCAGGCGCATGATCTGCCCCATCGGGTTGACGTCCTTCGGGCAGGCCTCCACGCACTTGAAGCAGTGGGTGCAGTCGTAGATCCCCTGCGGGTCCTGCGCGAGGTCCACCAGCCGCTCGCGCTGCTGGTCGTCGCGGGGGTCGCCCACGAAGCGGTAGGCCTTCGCCAGGGCCGCCGGGCCGACGAAGCCGGGATCTACCTCCATCGCCAGGCAGTCCGACACGCACGCCCCGCACTGGATGCAGGCCATCGACTGGGTGACGTCGACCATGCTCTCGCGCGGCACCACGTACTCGCGCTCGGGGACCGGCTGGCGGTTGATCAGCCACGGGGTAACACGCTGGATCTTCTTCCAGTGCACCGCGTCCATGTCGACGATCAGGTCCTTGATCACCGGCATGTTGCCCATCGGCTCGACCTCGATCGCGCCGTCTTTGCCGGAGGCCCGGGCGTGGTCGAGGTGCGTGTGGCAGGCCAGTCCCGGTTCGCCGTTGACGCGCACCCCGCACGAGCCGCAGATCGCGGCGCGGCAGGAGCAGCGGATCCCGATCGAGCCGTCGAAGCGCGCGCGGGCCTGCAGGATGCCCTCCAGCACCGAGCGATGGGGCTCCAGCTCGACGGTGTGCTCGTCCCAGTAGGGGGCTTCTCCCGACTCCGGGTCATAGCGGCGCAGGCGCAGTGTGAACTTTTCCGCTCCGGTCCCCGGTTGCCCATCGGCCCGTCCTCGATCCGCCCGTCCGGGGTCCGCGTGCCCTTCTGTCCTGCCCGTCTCGCTGGGCGGGCCGTCGTCTGTCTCGGCCATCGGCTGCTCGTCTCCTTGGGGGGAAGACCTGATCCTGTCCGCAGGGACTCTACAACGGCCCGCGGGCGTCGGCCGCCCGGGTCCGTCGCCACCAATCGCCCGGCTACTCCTACCGTGGCTCTGCGGCGGCTCGCGTGACCTCCCGAAGACGCGGTCGGGGTTGGGCGGGCCGATGCTCGTACTTTTTTACTCCTTGCGAAGCCGGCGCGCGCCAAATACAGTTTCGGGGCCTGCGCATATGCTTAGGCTAGAGGGGTCGAGTTCGCGTGATGTCAGGATCGTTCTTGCATGACGCTTGCGCGGTTCCTCCTTTTGATACCAAGATACAAAGGGGGGTATTGTGATCATGAGTCGTGTTATGCAGTTCCTGGGGGTGACGCTGGTTGTGCCGATCGCCATGCTGGCGTCGGCAGCATCGGCCTCGGCCGTGGTGCATCATCCAACCGGAGACTATGCGAAGTTCTCGCAGTGCCCGTGGGAAAATCCCGCGGTCGAAATCTGCGTGGACGCGGAAACCAAAGGCAATTTCAGCTTTGGGGGAGACGCAATTCCAGTCATCAAGCCAGAGATCTTCGAGGGCGGGTACAGCATCAATCCGGAAACCGGCAAGGAGACCTTTGTCGCCCCCCTCAACGGCGAAGAGCTGATCAGGGTCCCGCAGATCGTGCCCGCGGGTCTTCTGGCCAACGTCAGGGCGGGTCGTTATCCGGGGTACCTCCGGGCGTTCTGCAAGAACTTCCCTCTCAACTCCGTCTGCAAGCTGACCGCCGCGGCGGAAGTCGTCGGCGAACCCGATCTCAACACGACAAATCTGCTCTCTGAAACGGGCGTCGCTCTCGAAGTGCCGGCTGCGTTTCATCTGAAAAACCCATTTTTGGGGAGCAAATGCTACCTGGGCTCCGCGTCAGAACCGATCTTGTTCAAGTTCACGACCGGAGTGACTGACCCGCCGCCGCCGAACCTGCCGATCCATGGAGTGGCCGGACACCTCGAACTCCTCGAAGAAAGCAGCATAATCACCACAAAAGGCGCCACGCTCGTCGACAACGCGTTCGCGCTGCCCGTCGTGCACGGGTGTGGTGGGCCGCAGGCGATCGTCGTCGACAAAGAATTCAACGAAATCAACGAACTGCCAGAAGCGCCCGGGAAAAGCTCAATTGAACTCACCGGGGAACTGTCCATCGCCTCGGCCGCCGCTGTGAAGGCAAGCGAAGAAGCCTAGTCTGGGAGTACTCAGGGGCCTATCTCTGCAGAGGGGTGCGAACTCCTCCGCAGGGGTGGGCCCTATCGTCGTCTACCGGGGGTGGCGCCGTTGGGGTGGGCCCAGGTGGTGGGAGGTGGGAGGTGGGCTCTATGTGGCCCAGGTGGGCTCTATGCCTCGGCGGCGACAGCGATCATCGCAGCACCGACCGCCCCTGACAGATCCCCGAGCTCGGTGCCGAGCACCGTCGGGGGCCGGTCGGCGTCGAACACGTGCGGCTCCATCTGGTCGACGATCGCTTCGACGAACGGCCGGCCGAGCTTGTCGCCGAGGCCGCCGCCGACGACGATCGCCTGCAGATCGAGCAGGTTCTGGGCTGACGCCAGCGCGACGCCGAGCGCCCAGACGGCGTCGGCGATCAGCCGCCTGGCCATCTTGTCGCCGTGCTTGAGCGCACTCGCGTAGATGCCGGAGGTCAGCCGCTGCCGGTCGCGCCGCTCCATGATGTCGAACAGGGACGTCTTCTGGCCGCGCTCCACCAACGCGCGGGCACGGCGCTCCATCCGCCCGCGCCCGGCGTACGCCTCCAGGCAGCCGCGCCGCCCGCATGAGCACAGACGGCCGCCGGGCTTGACCACGACATGGCCGATCTCGCCGGCGGCGCCCCGGCCGTCGTGCAGCTCCCCGTCCAGGATCAGCCCGCCGCCGACACCGGTCCCGACCCACACTCCGAGCATGTCCCGGTAGGGTCGGCCGGCCCCCGCGCGGTGCTCTCCGAGGACACCGACGCGGACGTCGTTGTCGATCGTCACCCGGACCCCGCCGAGCGCGTCCGAGACCAGCGGTCCCAGCCTGACGCGCTCGGAGAAGCCGGGCACGTTGGCCGCCAGGGAGACCGTCCCGCTCGCGGCGTCGATCGCGCCGGGAGTGCCGATGCCGACGCCGCCGAGCTGCGCCGGATCGGCCTCGGCCTGCTGCAGCGACGCGCGGATCGTCTCGACGATCGCCGCGATCACGCCGTCGGCGCCGGCCGCCTGGGGCGTCGGCGCGCGGGCGCTGCCCACGACCTGCTGGTCGCGCAGCGCGACGGTCTGGATCTTGGTCCCACCGAGGTCCACGCCGACCGTCATCGTCGACCGTCTTTCGTCTGGCACGCGGCTGTAGGATACCCGCGGCAGCCGGTCGGATGGGTGGCGGGGTTCTCTGCCGGTCAGGACGGGCGGCCGTGTTGGCAGGCCGCCAGAGACAGGAGGCGGCGCATGGAAAAGATCCGGATGCAATCGCGATGAGCACCCCCACGGCGACAGGCGCTACGCGGCTGCGCGAGCGCCCGGCGTGGGCGGCGCTCGAACGGCACCACGCCGCGATCGGCGAGCGCCACCTGCGCGACCTGTTTGCGCAGGACCCTGGCCGCGGCGAGCGGCTGACGGCTGAGGGCGCGGGCCTGTACCTGGACTACTCGAAGAACCGGATCACCGACGAGACGCTGCGCCTGCTGGTGGAGCTGGCCGAGCAGTCGGGGCTGGCGGGGCGGATCGAGGCGATGTTCGCGGGGGAGCCGATCAACGTCTCGGAGGACCGCTCGGTGCTGCACGTCGCGCTGCGGATGCCCAAGAGCGCGTCCCTGGTGGTGGACGGCGTCGACGTCGTCAAGCAGGTGCACGAGGTGCTGGAGCGGATGGCCGCCTTCTGCGAGCGGGTCCGCGCGGGGGAGTGGCTGGGACACACCGGCCGCCCGATCCGCAACGTGGTCAACATCGGCATTGGCGGCTCGGACCTCGGCCCGGTGATGGCCTACGAGGCGCTGCGCCACTACTCGCACAGGGGGATGGCGTTCCGCTTCGTCTCGAACGTCGATGCGAGCGACTTAGTCGAGGCGACGCGCGACCTCGACCCTGCCGAGACGCTGTTCATCGTGGCCTCTAAGACGTTCACGACGTTGGAGACGATGACCAACGCGCGCTCGGCGCGCGCGTGGCTGCTGGCGGGATTGGGATCGCAAGCGGGGACGGGACCGGCAGCGGGGTCACAAGCGGGGTCGGTACCGGGTCGCAGTCGTGACGAGGAGGCCATAGCCAAGCACTTCGTCGCGGTCTCGACCAACGCGCGGGAGGTCGCGGAGTTCGGGATCGACACCGCCAACATGTTCGGCTTCTGGGACTGGGTCGGCGGGCGCTACTCGATGGACTCCGCGATCGGCCTGTCGACGATGCTGGCGATCGGGCCGGGGCGCTTCGAGGAGCTGCTGGCGGGCTTTCACGCGATCGACGAGCACTTCCGCCACACGCCGTTCGCGCGCAACCTGCCCGTGCTGATGGGGCTGCTCGCCATTTGGTACGGCGACTTCTTCGGCGCGGAGACGCACGGGGTGATGCCCTACGAGCAGTATCTGAAGCGCTTCCCTGCATATCTGCAGCAGCTGACGATGGAGTCCAACGGCAAGCGCGTGACGCTCGCGGGCGCCGAGGTGGGCTGCCAGACGGGCGCGGTGTACTGGGGCGAGCCGGGCACCAACGGGCAGCACAGCTTCTACCAGCTGATCCACCAGGGCACGAAGCTGATCCCCGTCGATCTGATCGGCTTCGCCCACAGCCCGATTGAAGGAGTCGATCCCGCCCGCCCCGTCTCGCCGTCCTCCGGCCGGCTGCGCCACCCTCTTGCCCTGGGCGAGCACCACGACATCCTGATGTCCAATGTCTTCGCGCAGGCCGAGGCGCTGGCGTTCGGCAAGACCGCGGAGGAGGTCCGCGCGGAGGGGACCGCCGAGGCGATCGTGCCCCACCGCGTGATGCCGGGCAACCGCCCCACGAACACGATCCTCGCCGAGCGGCTGACGCCGCACGCGCTGGGGACGCTGGTGGCGCTGTATGAGCACAGCGTCTTCACCCAGGCCGCGATCTGGGGGATCGACGCCTTCGACCAGTGGGGCGTGGAGCTGGGGAAGGCGCTGGCCAAGCGGATCGTCCCCGAGCTGCGCAGCGAGGCCGAGCCGGAGCTGGGCCACGACAGCTCCACCAACGCCCTGATCCGCCGCTACCGGTCGCTGCGCGAGGCTTGACCGGCACGGGTCGACCCTGCCCGTCCGGGGCTGCGGGTGGCGACTCAGGTCTGCGGTCCGGCTCGCTCAGGTCTGCGGTGCGGCGCCCGGTGCGGCGCCCCCGACCGCGGACGGTCGCTCGGCCGGCTGCGACGGAGCCTTCACGCGCGCGCGGAAGACGTGGAAGGACCAGCCCTGGTAGATCAGGACGATCGGGAAGAAGATCACGGTGACGATCGTCATGACCGCGAGGGCGTAGTGCCCGGAGGCGGAGTTCCCGACGGTGAGGTTGTAGGCGGCGTTGGTGCTGGAGACCATCACGTTGGGATAGAGGTCGATGAAGATCGAGCCGACGCACGCGGTGATCGCGATTGCGGACGCGGTGAAGGCCCAGCCGTCGTGGTCGGTGATCGCCAGGCGCGCGGCGAAGATGACGGCGATGACCGCGGTGATCTGGACGGGGTCGGGCACGTCGGGGCCGCCGGCGACGTTGCGGGTCCAGATCACGAAGCCGACGACCAGTGTGATCGCGACCCATCCCAGCGGCCGCGCGAGCGCGCGGGCGCGCTCGCGAACCTGGTCGGTGGTTCTGAGCTTCAGGAACGTCGCGCCGTGCAGGAGGCAGAGCCCGAGCAGCGTGACACCGGTCCACAGGCCGTAGGGGGTCAGGAGGTCGAAGAAGTCGCCGGTGAACTCGTGGCTTGAGTCGATCGGCAGGCCGACCAGCAGATCGCCCAGCCCGACGCCGAGCAGCAGCGGGATCAGGAGGCTGCCGAGCGTCATGCACCAGGTCCACGTCGTGCGCCAGCGCGGGTCCTCGCTTTTGCGCGTGAACTCGAAGGCGACGCCGCGCGCCATCAGCGCGGCGAGCACGAGCAGCAGCGCGAGGTACAGCGCGGAGAACATCGTGGCGTACCAGGCGGGGAACGCGGCGAACATGCCGGCGCCGGCGACGATCAGCCAGACCTCGTTGCCGTCCCACCAGGGGCCGATCGTGCTCAGCGCGACGCGCCGCTCGGCGTCGGTGCGGCCGACGATCGTATGCAGGACGCCGACGCCGAAGTCAAAGCCCTCGAGCACGAAGAACCCGACCCACAGGATCGCGATGACGACTGACCAGAGGGTGTCGAGGCGCAGCATGGTCTAGTAGCTCATCGCCGGGGTCGCGGTCGCGCCGGCGCCGGCGGCGCCGGGCTGGTCGCCATCGTCGTCCTCGCCGAGCCCTTTGCGGGCGTAGCGCAGCATCAGGACCAGATCGGCGGCGCCGAGCGCGGCGTAGATCGCGACGAACACGACGAGGCTGATCCAAATGTCGGTCGAGCTGACCGAGGGCGAGTTGGCGTTGATCGTCTTCATCAGCCCCTGCACGATCCACGGCTGGCGCCCGTTCTCGGTGAGCAACCAGCCCGCGGTGTTCATCACGAAGGGCGTGACCACGGCCCAGAGCGAGAGGCGCAGAAACCACTTGGAGCGGTCGAGGGTGCCCTTATGGACGAGCCAGCCGCCCCACAGCGCGAACAGCGCGATCAGCGACCCGAGATAGGCCATCACGCGCATCGACCAGTACTGGATGAACACGTCGGGTATGTAGTTGCCGGGCCCGTATTTCTGTTCGTCTTCCTTCTGTAGCTGGTTGAGGCCGACGACGGCGCCGTTGAAGGTCCCGGTCGCGAGCACCGACAGGAGGTGCGGGATTTCGATGATCTGCGACGGGGTCTTGTCGTTTTTGCCGCCGCCGACCTGGAACGCCGAGAACGAGCACGGCTGGCAGTTTTCCCACTGGGCCTCGGCGGCGGCGATCTTGACCGGCTGGTACTTGGCCTCGATCTCGCCGAGCTTGTTGCCGACGAACATCTGCACGAGGATCACCGGCAGCAGCACGATCACCGAGATTCGCGCGGCATGGACGAAGGAGGCGACCTCGCGCTGCTGTCTGATCTGCCACGCCGACACGGCGAGCATCACCAGCGAGCCTGTCACCAGCGAGGCGAGGATCACGTGGACGTACCCCCACAGGAACGTCGGGTTGGTGAACAGGGCCGCGATGTTGTTCAGTTCGGGCTGGCCGTGGCTGTTGAGGGCGTAGCCGACGGGGTGCTGCATCCACGAGTTGGCGGCGAGGATGAACATCGCCGAGAGCATCGTCCCGGCGGCGACGAGCCAGATGCACGCGAGGTGGACCCGCTTGGGGAGCCGGCCCCAGCCGAAGATCCACAGCCCCAGGAACGTGGACTCCAGGAAGAACGCCGCGAGGCCCTCCATCGCGAGCGGGGCGCCGAAGACGTCGCCGACGAAGCGCGAGTAGGCCGACCAGTTCATGCCGAACTCGAACTCCTGGACGAGACCGGTGACGACGCCGACGGCGACGTTGATCAGCAGCAGCGTCCCGAAGAAACGCGTCAGGCGTCTGTACTCCGGCTTGTCGTTGCGGTGCCAGGCGGTCTGCAGGAGGGCCACGAGGAACGCCAGCCCGATCGTCACCGGCACGAACAGGAAGTGGTAGATGCTCGTGGTCGCGAACTGCCAACGTGCCAGGTCGTTGGTCATTCTTTTGGAACCTTACTCCCCCGCCCGGCAGTGATCGCGATCACGTCGTCCATCTCCCGCAGATCGGTGAGCCGGTGGGTTATCAGCAGCGTCGCGCGGTCGCGGGTAAGCGCGAGGAGGTCGGCAAGGATCGCGTCGGCGGTGGGCGTGTCGAGGTGCTCGCCGGGCTCGTCGAGGATCAGGATCGGGAAATCGGCGAGCAGCGCGCGGGCGATCGCGAGTCGCTGGCGCTGCCCGCCGGACAGGCGGGCGCCGCGCTCGCCGACCTCGGTGGCGAGGCCGTCGGGCAGCTGCTGCACCCAGTGCAGCAGCCGGACCTGGGCGAGGACCCGCTGGAGCTGCTCGGGGGTGGCGTCGCGCCGCGCGAGGCGCAGGTTCTCCTCGAGCGTGCTGTCGAAGATGTGGGCGTCCTGCGCGACGAGCCCGACGACGCGCCGGCAGTCGTCGCCGTCGAGCTCGGCGAGCGGGACCCCGTCGAGCGTGACGGAGGCGGGCGGGCTCTCGTAGTCGAGGAACCTCAGCAGGACCGCGGCGAGCGTCGACTTGCCGGCGCCGCTGGGGCCGACGACGGCGACGCGCCGCCCGGGGGCGAGGTCGAGGTCCACCCCGTCGAGCGCCCACCGTGCATCGCCTGGGTATTTGCAGCGCAGGCCCCGCACCCGCAGGACGTGGGGCTGTGCGTTGAGCGCGGCCGGGTGAGCCGGCTCGACGACGGGCGGCGGGGCATCAGGCGGGGAGCTGGGGGGGACGCGTTGTGGGACCGTGAGGGCGACTGGGTGAGCCGGCTCGACGACGGGCGGCGGGGTGTCGATCACCTCGAACACGCGCGCGGCGGCGCGGCGGACGCGCTGGAGGGTCTGGGTCGCGGCCGGCAGGCCTGCGACGAGCTCGAACGCGACGAGCGGGATCAACGCGATCCCGGCGAGCAGGACGCCGTCGAGCCGTCCGGCGCGCACGGCGGCGACGCCGACGAGCAGGGCGCCCCACATTGCGAGTCCCGAGCAGAGGCTCGTGAGGCCCTGGCCGATCCCGGCGGTGCGCGCGGTGGCGTGGGCAACCTGCGTGAGCTGCGCGTCGGCGGCCGAGGCGCGGGCGAGCTGGGCTGCGGTGGCGCCGTTGACGGCGAGCTCGGGGGCGCCCTCGAGCAGGTCGACGACCGACGCGGTGAGCTCCCCGCGGACCGCCGCCTGCCTGGCCTCGGCGCGGGCGGCGAGGACCCCGGTGAGCCACGGCGCGAGGGTCCCGGCGAGCAGCAGCGCGACCAGCAGGATGAGGCCGGCGGCGGGGAGCATCCACCAGACCACGGCGACGGTCGCGGCGCCGACGGCGAGCGCGATTGCGAACGGGGGCACGACCCGCAGCAGCAGGTCCTGCAGCGAGTCGACGTCGTGGGTCAGGCGCGCCAGCAGGTCGCCGCTTCGGAATGCCGGCAGGCCCAGGGGGGCCAGCCGCTCGAGCCGCTCGTAGACGCCGACCCGCAGGTCGGACAGCACCCGGAAGGCGGCGTCGTGGCCGACGAGCCGCTCCCCGTAGCGGCAGAGGCCGCGGGCGAGCGCGAAGAACTGCACGCCGACGATCGCGATCGCGACGGCGGACTCCTGGGGGCGCTCCGAGGAGCGCGAGATCAGCCACGCCGACGTGGCGATCAGCCCGATCGCGGCGCCGACGGCCCCGGCGCCGAGCAGCGTGGCCAGCGCCAGCCGCGCGGCGGCCGGCCGGGCGATCACGAGCGTCCGTACCAGCGGGGCCTGCGGCCCGTGATCCTCGTCGGCGGGCGTGGCGATCGTGGGCGTCCGTACGGGCGGGCCCTGCGGTTCGTGGTCTGCGTCGGCGGGTGTGGCGATCGGGAGCGTCCGTACCGGCGGAGCCTGCGGTGTGTGGTCCGAGCCGGTCATGCGGCGACCTGGACCGGGCCGAGCTGTACCACGCGGTCGGCTATGGCGAGCAGCGCGGGGCGGTGGGCCACCAGCACGACGGTGCGCCCGCGGGCGAGGCGCCGGACGGCCTGCAGCACCTCATCCTCGGTGCGGCCGTCGAGGTTGGCGGTGGGCTCGTCGAGCAGCAGCAGTGGCGCGTCGCGCAGGAAGGCGCGGGCCAGCGCGACCCGCTGGCGCTCGCCGGCGGAGAGGCCGACGCCGCGGTCGCCGAGCATCGTGTCCGGGCCGCACGGCAGGCCGTCGACCACGTCGGCGAGCCCGGCGGCGGTGATCGCCGCGCGGACCTCCTCGATCGATGCGTCGGCGCGTCCGAGGCGGATGTTGTCGGCGATCGACGCCGCGAATAGGTGCGGCCGCTGGGGTACCCACGCGAGCCGTTTGCGCCATGCGTCGGGATGCAGCTCGGCAAGCTCGACATCCCCGACGCAGACGGATCCCCGTTGGGGCGCGACGAGCCCGAGCAGCACGGCCAGCAGCGTCGACTTGCCGCATCCGCTGGGGCCGGCGAGTGCGAGCACCTCGCCGGCCTGCACCGTCAGCGAGACGTCGTCGAGGGCGGGCTCGCTGCGGCCGGGATAGGCGACCCGCAGGCCCTGGACGACGAGGTCGGCGACCGCGGGGTCGGGGACGTCGGTGCGGCTGCCGCGGGGCGCGGCGGGCGCCTCCAGCACCGCGAAGATCTGCTCCGCCGCGGCCATGCCCTCGGCGCTTGCGTGGTAGTTGGCGCCGAGCTGGCGCAGCGGCAGGTAGGCCTCGGGCGCGAGCACGAGCACGAACAGGGCGGTCTGCAGGTCGAGGCTGCCGCTCAGCAGCCGCAGTCCGATCGCGACCGCGACGAGCGCGACCGAGATCGTGGCGACGAGCTCGAGGATCAACGACGACAGAAACGTGACGCGCAGCGTCGCGAGCGCGGTCCTGCGATAGCGCTCGGTGATCTCGCGGATCGCTGCGGCCTGGGCCCTGGCCCGTCCGAAGATCTTCAGCGTCGGCAGGCCGGCGACGACGTCGAGGAAGTGGCCCGCGAGCCGCTCCAGCGTGCGCAGCTGGCGGTCCATGCGCTCGCGCGTGGTGGCGCCGACCAGCGCCATGAACAGCGGGATCAGCGGGATTGTTACCGCGACGATCGCCGCCGAGACCCAGTCCTGGGACAGGACGGCGGCGAGCACCACGAGCGGCACGATCGCGGCGAGCAGCAGCTGCGGCAGGTACAGCGAGAAGTAGCCGTCGAGCGCGTCGATCCCGCGGGTCGCGAGAATCGCCAGCTCGCCTGTGCCCCGCTCGCCGGTGTCGTTGGTGCCCTGCACGCTGGTGCCCTGCGCGCCGGTATCCCGTTCGCGGGAGCCGTCGAGCCCGAGCCCCGCGACGCGCTCCAGTAGCGCGGCGCGCAGCTGGGACTTGGCGCGGGCCGACGAGCGGCTGGCCGCCAGCTCGGCCCCCCAGGCGACGGCGGCGCGGGCCAGCACGACGCACAGCAGTGCGATCAGCGGCGTCCGCAGCTCTGCCAGGTCCTTGCCATGCCGAAACGCGCCCGCGACGACGTCCGCCAACAGCCACGCCTGCGCGACGATCAGCAGCGCGCTGAAAGCGCCGAGGCCGACCGAGAGGAACAGGAATGTGCGGGTCGCGCGCGCGTATCGCAGCAGCCTCGGGTCCAGTGCCCTCACGGCGCAATCATTACCGAGTCAGCGATTCAGGCTCGGCTCGGTGCGGGCCGTCGCGTGGGCTCGGACCACCGTCGAACAGGCCATCCGCGCTACGCTCAGCGTATGCGCGCAGTGGTTCTGGACCCACCCACGGCAGGGCTCGAGGAGCTGCTCGAGCGCCGGCGCCGCTCGGGGCTGGATCGCCTCGACGAGGTGTGGGAGGGTGTCCTGCACATGGTCCCGGCTCCCAACGACGCCCACGCCGACGTCGCCCAGCAGTTGGCGATCCTGCTGGACGCCCCCGCGCGAGCCGCGGGACTGTTCCCAACCATGCACGAGTTCAACCTCGGCGACTCCAAGGACGACTTCCGCGTGCCCGACGGCGGCCTGCACCGAGCACGGCGCTGGGGCACATGGGAGCACACCGCGCCGCTCGTCGTCGAGATCGTCTCGCCCGACGACGAGACCTGGCAGAAGCTCCCCTTCTACGCCGCCCGTGCCGTCGACGAGGTGCTGATCGTCGATCCCCGAGAGCGGGTCGTTCACTGGCTGGGGCTTCGGGAGGGAGAGTATGAGCCGATCGAGCACAGCACCGTGATCGACCTCGGCCTGAGCGAGCTGGCCGAGCGGATCGACTGGCCGTAGGGCCTACCGCTGCATCACAGAGTGGGCGTCGTCAGCTCGCCGTCGATCACCTGGTTCTGCGGCTCGCCGACGCGCGTGCTGATCCAGTCGATCAGCACCTTCAGACGGTGGCCGGGGCCGCCGCCTGTGAGGTAGTACATGTGCACCGTCAGGTAGGTGAAGAACGCCGGGCGCCCGGAGAGGCCGTGGCCCCGGATTTCGCAGACGGCCTTGCCGCGGCCGACGACGGCCAGCGCGCCCTTGTCGAAGTAGCGAAACGGCGTGGTGGCGCTCGGGGCGCCGCCGCCGATCGCCTTGGCGACGTGGCGCGCCTGCTGGATCGCGACCGTCGCCAGCCCCGGCAGCGGCCTGTCGCCGGGCCCCGCGACCTGGGTGGCGTCGCCGATCGCGGAGATCTCGCGGTGGCCGGGGACGGTGAGGTCGGGTTCGAGCTGCACGCGCCCCGCGCGGTCGGCGCTGGCCCCGGTCGCCGCGGCGAGCGTCTTGGAGAAGTCGGCGGCCTGCACGCCGGCGGCCCAGACCACGGTCCTGGCGGCGATCCGCTCGTCCGCTCCCCCGCCTGGGCTACCTCCGCCTCCGGCGTTGGCGGCCGCTTCCCCGCCCGCGGGTTTGGCGGCCGCGACGCCGTCCCCGATCTGGACGGTGACGCCGTGGGGGTCGATCGCGGTGACGCGGGCCCCCTCGCGGACCGTGACGCCGAGCGCGGCCAGATACCCGGCGACCTTGCCCGAGAGCCGCTTGCTGAACGCCGCGGTGACGCGCTCGCCGGCGTCGAGCAGGATCACCCGCGCGTCGCGCGGGCTGATCTGAGTGAAATAGCCATGCATCGTGTGTCTGGCGACGATCGCGAGCTCGCCGGCGAGCTCGACGCCGGTCGGCCCGCCGCCGATCACGACGAACGTCAGCCACTGCTCGCGCTCGGAGGGGTCCTCGCAGCGCTCGGCTTCCTCGAAGGCGGTGTAGATCTGGTTGCGCAGCTCGACGGCGTCGGGCAGCGTCTTCAGGCCGTAGGAGACCTCGCGCCACTCGTCTTTGCCGAAGTAGGAGGTCTCGGCGCCGCACGCGACGATCAGGCTGTCGTAGTTCAGGCGCTCGCCGCGGTCCAGCACGACCTGGCGGTGCTCGACGTCCAGGTCGGTGGCCTGTGCCATCAGGACGGTGGTGTTGGAGGCGCGCTTGACCGCCGCGCGGATCGGCGTGGCGCACTCGCCGGTTGACAGGCCGCCGCACGCAAGCTGGTAGAGCAGCGGCTGGAACAGGTGGTGGCTGGTGCGGTCGACCAGCGTCACGTCGACGTCGGCGCGCCGCAGCTCGCGCGCGGCCGTCAGGCCGCCGAACCCGCCGCCGACGATCACCACGCGGCGCCGTGAGCGCTGCTCGCCGCCCGTCACTGCCGTGTCAGTCTCGGCCACGCTCACCTCGGCCACGTTCGCCCTCCTGCGGCGTTCGCCCGGGCCACGTCCGCGTCACCCGGCATTGGCCCCCAGGCGCGCGAGCAGGTGGTCGCCGACGCGCACCGCATTGGCCATCGCGGTGAGCGCGGGGTTGACCGCGGAGATGCTCGGGAAGAAGCTCGTGTCGACCACGTAGAGGTTGTCGAGCTCGTGCGCGCGGCAGTCGGCGTTCAGCGCCGAGGACGCGGGGTCTGAGCCGAAGCGGCAGGTCCCGGCCTGGTGGGCGACACCGGCGACGGGGATCTTGTTCTCGAGGTAGGCCCAGCGTGGCAGCAGGTGGTGCTCGTGCATCCCCAGGTGGCCGAGCAGCGAGCGCAGCTGCTCGAACAGGCGGTCCCTGGCGCCGTCGTTGGTGGACCTGTAGCTCAACGTCAGATTGCCCTTGCCGTTCACGGTCACGCGGTTCTCGGCCAGCGGCAGGTCCTCGGTGGACAGCCAGAAGTCGATCGCGTGGGTCGCGACCTCCTCCAGCGTGAAATTGGGGGCGAGCTTGGTCATCAGCGGCTTCTCGCCGCGGTACATCTCCGCCACCGACTTGCCGACCATCTGGATGTTGCCCATCGGGAACTCCCACGCGTCGGAGGCGAAGTAGTAGTCGTTGACGCCGAGCGTCTTCTGGAAGACCGTCGGGTTGGGCTCTTTGGAGATCGCGAGCACGGCCTGGCTGTTGTGGAACATGTAGTTGCGCCCGACCTGGTCAGAGCCGTTGGCGAGGCCGTTGGGGTGCCTGTCGGTGGCGGAGGAGAGCAGCAGCTTGGCGGTGTTCGCCGCGCCGCAGGAGACGACGACGATCTCGCCGGCGTAGGTCTCGCGCGCGCCGTCGCGCTCCACCACGACCTCGGTCACGGCGGTCCCGGCCGGGTTGGTGCTCAGCGCCACCGCCGTGGCGTTGCGCAACAGCGTGACGTTGGGGTGCTCCAGCGCCGGGCGCACCCCCAGCACCTCGGCGTCGGACTTGGCGTGCACCAGGCAGGGGAAGCCGTCGCAGGTCGAGCAGCGCACGCACGCGCTGTGGGGCATGTCGTCCTCGCGCAGCAGCACCCCGCAGGGGGCGTGGAACGGGTGCAGGCCCGCCGCTGCGAAGTCGTCGGCGAGCTGCGCGATGCGCGGCTCGTGTGAGACCGCGGGATGGGGGTAGGGCGCGCTGGCCGGCGGTTCGGTGGGGTCCTCGCCGCGGGCGCCGTGCACCTCGTAGAGCTGCTCGGCCTTGGTGTAGTAGGGCTCCATCTCCTCGTAGGAGATCGGCCACGCGGGGGAGACGCCGCCGTGGTGGCGCAGCTCGCCGAAGTCCTCTTTGCGCATCCGATACAGCGCGGCGCCGTAGAGCTTGGTGGCGCCGCCGACGAAGTAGTGGACCTGCGGCTGGAAGGGCTTGCCGTCGCCGTCGTACCAGGTGTCGGGCGAGATGTAGCGGTTGTCGACGAACACGTCGGCCGCCGACCAGTTCTGCGGCTCGCGCGCGAGCCAGTCGCCGCGCTCGAGCAGCAGGATGCGCTTGCCCGACGGCGCGAGGTGGCGCGCGAGCGTGCCCCCGCCGGCGCCGGAGCCGATGATGATGACGTCGTAGGCGTCCATCACGAGATCTCCGCGAGGCGCTCAGCGAGGATGATGCGCGAGGCGGCCTCGATCAGGGCGAGGTGGGAGAAGGCCTGGGGGAAGTTGCCGAGGTGCCGCCCGGTGGAGGTGTCGAACTCCTCGGCGTACAGCCCGAGCGGGGAGGCGACGCGCAGCAGCCGTTCCATCAGGTCGCGGGCGCGCTGCTCCTCGCCGACGATCGCGAGCGCCGAGACCAGCCAGAAGGAGCAGATCAAAAACGAGCCCTCCTTGCCGGACATGCCGTCGTCGGTCTCGCCGGTGCGGTAGCGCAGCACGAAGCCGTCCTCGGTCAGATCGTCGGCGATCGCGAGCACGGAGGCGCGCAGGCGCTCGTCGCCGGGGGGCAGGAAGCCGAAGATCGCGGCGAGCAGCGTGGAGGCGTCGAGCGCGTCGGTGTCGTAGTGCTGGCGCAGGACGCCGTCCTTGGTGAGCCCGTGGGCGAGGATGTCGGCGCGGATCTCCTCGGCGGTGGCGCCCCAGGACTCCTGGCGCTTGGTGTCGCCGCGCATCGCGGCGAGCTTGGCGGCGCGATCCATCGCGACCCAGCACATGAGCTTGGAGGAGACGTAGTGCTGGGGCGCGCCGCGGGCCTCCCAGATGCCCTGGTCGGGTTCGCCCCAGACGCGGGTGGCGCATTCGGCCTGGGCCTCGACGATCGGCCACAGGCGCCGGGGCAGGCGCTGGGAGCGACGGCTATGCAGGAAGATCGAATCCAGGGCGGACCCGAAGACGTCGTTCTGGCGCTGGTCGAAGGCACCGTTGCCGATCCGCACGGGACTGGCGCCGGCGTACCCGGAGAGATCGTCGCGGGTGGACTCCGTCAAATCGCGCCGCCCGTCGATCCCGTACATGATCTGCAGCGCCCCGTCCTCGTTGCACTCCAAGTCGGCGACGAACTGCATGAACTCCTGGGCCTCCCAGTCGAGATTGAGGTAGTGCAGCGCCTGTAGCGTGAAGGTGGAGTCGCGCAGCCAGGTGTAGCGGTAGTCCCAGTTGCGCTCGCCGCCCGGGGTCTCGGGCAGCGAGGTGGTGAGCGCGGCGACGGTCGCGCCGGTGGGCATGTAGGTGAGGCCCTTGATCGCCAGCGCGGAGCGCTGGATCGGCTCGCGCCAGCGGTGGTCGGGCAGCCGGGCGCGGCCGAGCCAGTCGCGCCAGTAGCGCCCGGTGGTGGCGAGGCGGGCGTTGGCGTCGTCGACGTCGGCAGGCCCTTCCAGGTGCCCGCCCCAGGAGAGCGAGCAGAAGATCTGCTCGCCCTGTTTGAGCACGTGGCGGGCCCTGACCCAGTCGCCCTCGACGCCGAGGGCCATGTCGGTGTGCAGGCGGATCGTGAGCCCGGCGCCGCAGGCATCGGCCTGGTGGCCGTCCTCGGCGACGGTCCACTCGGCGGGGACGCGCCCGTAGTCGAAGACCGGTTCGCAGGTGAGCTCGACCTCGACTTCGCCCTCGATGCAGAACGCAACCCGCACCAGCAGGTGCTCGGCGTCTTCGTCGGTCGGGGGCCGGGTGTGGGGGGTGACGATGTCCACGCCGCGGCGGGGCCCGAGGGTGAGGGCGTCACGCACCGCGACCCAGCCGCTCGACGTCGTCCAGGTCGTCAGCAGCGTGTTGGTGCCGGGCTCGTAGACGCGCGCGGTCGGGACGTTGATCCCGAACGGCCCGAAGCGAAACGCGCCGGCCTCGCGGTCCAGCAGCGTGCCGAACACCGAGGGCGCGTCGAAGCGCGGCACGCACAGCCAGTCGATCGCGCCGTCGGGCGCGACCAGCGCGCCGGTGTGGCAGTCCGACAGGAACGCGTAGTCGGCGATCGGCGGGAACGGGGAGGGCGCGGCGGCGCTCTGGGGGGCGTCACTCATGAGACCGGTGCCCAGCGATCGACTCCGATGGTGTCGCTTTGGGGATCGTCCGCGCGTGCGGGCTCGGCCCCGAGGCGGTGGGCGCGGGGCCTCGTGCCCCGCGTCTCCGGTGCGGGGGCGGACGGGAGCGGGCTCACGTGGCCACCCACGGGCCGTGCCAGCCGCCGTACCCTGCCACCAGCGCGTCGGCCGCCGCGGGGCCCCACGAGCCCTTCGCGTATGGATTGACCGCCGGGGGGGCATTGAGCAGCGGTTCAAAGATCCGCCAGGTCTGCTCGATGCAGTCCTGGCGCGTGAAGCGCGTGGAGTCGCCGCGCATCGCGTCGAGCAGCAGGACCTCGTAGGGCGTCGGGGCCTCGCCGCCCTCCTCGGAGAACTCCATGTCGAGCGTGATCGCCTGCGGGCCGCCGGCGTCGGCGCGGTGGGCGTCGAGGATCAGCCGCGTGCCGGTCGAGGGGTCGAGCTTGATCACGAGCTGGTCGGGCTCGGGCCGGCGGTGCCCGCTTTCCATGAAGCCCAGGCGCGGCGGGCGGTGGAACACGACGCGCAGCTCGGTCTGGGTGACGGGCAGCAGCTTGCCGGTGCGGATGAACCACGGCACCCCCGCCCAGCGCCAGTTGTCGATCTGCAGGCGCATCGCGGCGTAGGTCTCGGTGGTGGAGTCCTTGGCGACGCCGTCGATCTCCAGGTAGCCGCCGTACTGGCCGCGCACGTAGTGCGCGGGGTCGGCCTCCTCGGTGGAGCGGAACACCGCGAACTTCGCATCCTTGAGCGTTTCGGCGTCGTCGCCGGCGGGGGCCTCCATCGCGGCGACGGCGACGACCTGCATGAGGTGGTTGACGACGACGTCGCGGACGGCGCCGACGGGGTCATAGAAGTGCCCGCGATCCTCGACCCCGAAGTCCTCGGCCATCGTGATCTGCACGCACGCCACGTGGTGGCGGTTCCAGATCGGCTCGATCATGGTGTTGCCGAAGCGCAGGTACAGCAGCTCGTCGGTGCCCATCTTGCCGAGGAAGTGGTCGATCCGGTACAGCTGGGACTCGTCGATCGACTGGTGGATTTCGGCGGCGAGCTCGCGCGCGGAGGCGAGGTCGTGGCCGAAGGGCTTCTCGACGACGACGCGCCCGCCCTTGGTGAGGCCGGCGGCGGCGAGCTGCTTGATCACGGGCCCGAACAGGAAGGGGGGGATCTCCAGGTAGAAGACGGGGCTGCTCGCGTCGCCGACCGCGGTGGCGAGGCGCTCATAGGTGGCGGCGTCGGTGAAGTCGCCCGACAGGTAGGACAGCCGCGCGGCGAAGCGCGCGAAGACCTGCTCGTCGATCGTCTCCCCGCACCCTTCGATCGACGTGCGCGCCCGTTCGCGCAACTGCTCGACCGTCCAGTCGTCGACCGCCACCCCCACGATCGGGCAGTCCAGCAGGCCGCGCGCCTCCAGGCGGTACAGCGAGTGGAACGTCATCACCTTGGCGAGGTCGCCGGTGATGCCGAACACCACGAACACGTCCGCGGCCCGCGGGCCGCCGCTGCCCGCGTGTCCGGCGGCTGGTGTGCTGGCTGGTGGCGCTGTGCTCATGCCCTCCCGTCCCTGTCGGTCGCGGTCGCCGGAGTCCGGGCACATGCTTCGTGCGCGGGGGATGATGACGCATCACCCGCCTGGGGTGATCCGCGGTCGGCGCGGCCGCGGCACCCCGTGGCCTGTCCGCGCGCTCGTGCCCCGGTCCGTCCCACGCCCTTGAGCCTCGGGCCGATCCGCCCTCGCCCTTGATGGCAGTTGAGGGTATGCTGGCGCCCTCGCCGGCTGGGCCGAGCGCCCGGGCCCGGTTGGAATGTTCCTTCGAGATCGGGTGGTGAACGTTGGCTGAGGGCCTGTCGGCCAGCGAGGTCGGCAAGGAGATCGGCGAGCACAACAGGCACGCCGCCGAGCACGAGCAGCACGACTCCGACAGCCGCCGGGATCGGACGCTGTCGATCGTCGAGGCGATCCTGCTGTCGCTGGTGGCCGTGCTCGCCGCGTGGTCGGGCTATGCCGCGGCGAAGTGGTCCACGGAGTCCTCGGTGTCGCTGGCGAAGGCCTCGGCGGCCCGCACCAGGGAAGGCCGCGACGAGATCCAGGCGACCCAGATCCGTACGCTGGACTCGGTCTCGTTCAACGCCTGGTTCGCGGGGTTCGCGGCAGGCAACCAGCGCGCGCAGGAGCTCGCGCTCAAGCGCCTGCGGCCGGGCTACCGCCCCGCCTTCTACGCGTGGCTGGCGACCGACCCGGCGCACAACCCCAACGCGCCGCCCGGGCCCTCATACATGCCGCAGTACGTGATCCCCCAGGAAGCCTCCGCACACACCTACGCCGCGACGGCCAACGCCGCCTTCGCCAAGGGCGAGGCGGCCGGGGCGACGGGGGACAAGTACGTGCGCGACACGGTGTTCCTCGCGACCGTGCTGTTCCTCGTCGGCGTCAGCGGTCACTTCCCGCTGCGCGGCGGGCGCTACGCGCTGGTCGCGGTCGGTGGGATGCTGCTGATCTTCTCGGTGGTTCAGCTTCTCAATCTGCCGGGACCGCCGGCCTGATGCACACATGAGGGCCCCAATCGACAAAGGAGCAGACGATGGCCACTGACACCCCGATGCAGCTTGGAATGGTGGGACTCGGCCGGATGGGCGCCAACATCGTGCGGCGGCTGCTGCGCGACGGCCACAGCTGCGTCGGCTACGACGTCAGCCAGGACGCGGTGCAGGCGCTCGCCGCGGACGGGGCCGTGGGCGCGTCCACGCTTGCGGACTTCGTGGCCAAGTTGGAGAGGCCGCGCGCGGCCTGGGTGATGGTGCCGGCGGGCGAGATCACCGACCGCACGATCGGCGAGCTGGCCGCGGCGATGGAGCCCGGCGACGTCATCATCGACGGCGGCAACACCCACTACCACGACGACATCCGCCACGCGGCCGAACTGCGCGAGCGCGGCATCCACCATGTCGACTGTGGCACCAGTGGCGGCGTCTGGGGCCTGGAGCGTGGCTACTGCCTGATGCTCGGCGGCGAGCCCGACGTCGTTGGTCGGCTGGGCCCGCTGTTCGCCACGATCGCCCCCGGCGTCGACTCCGCCGAGCGCACGCCCGGGCGCAGCGGCCCCCCGAGCACCGCCGAGCACGGATACCTGCACTGCGGCCCCAACGGCGCGGGGCACTTCGTGAAGATGGTCCACAACGGCATCGAGTACGGCCTGATGGCCGCCTACGCCGAGGGCCTGAGCATCATCCACGGCGCCGATGCCGGCACCCGCGAGCACGCCCAGGACGCCGAGACGAGCCCGCTGGAGCATCCGGAGCACTACCGCTATGCGATCGACACCACCGAGGTCGCCGAGGTCTGGCGGCGCGGCAGCGTCGTGGGGTCGTGGCTGCTGGACCTCACCGCCCAGGCGCTGCTCGCCTCGCCGGCGCTGGAGGAGTTCACCGGCCGCGTGTCGGACTCCGGCGAGGGCCGCTGGACGTCGATCGCGGCGATCGAGGAGGGCGTCCCGACGCCGGTGCTGACGGCGGCGCTGTACTCGCGCTTCGCCTCGCGCGGCCTGGACGACTTCGCCGGCAAGGTGCAGTCGGCGATGCGCAAGCAGTTCGGCGGGCACGACGAGAAGCGCGGGTGATCAGGCTACGTCGCAGCGGATAGAGGTCTCTGGGACGTCGGCAAGTAGGACGCGCGTCGTAGTCCGTGACTGGCCGGACTCAGCTGCTGCGTGGAGGGTGCGAACAGTCGATGACCGCGGTCGTCGACTGGAGGTTTTCGGCTGGCATAACTTTGCCCCGGAAGGCGCCGTCGGGCATCTTGAGCTTCATGTGGACAGCCGTAGGTCGCTCTTGATCGCGAATCACAGTCTCGTTGACACACTGATCACGGGGGAACGACCAGAAGTTCTGGGTCGGATGGCTCTGTGTGCCCAGGCGATTGCAGTCCAGCTCCACCAGGATCTGGGAGTGGGGGATGGGTGCCTGGAATGGCAGCTCGACAGCCGTAAGATCAGCGACATCAGCCGCCTGTTCGGCGACTTCAGCCCAACCCGCAGGCGCCATAGCCTGCGCCGGGGCAAACGCTACTTGCGATGGTGTCCCTAGAGATTACGAGCAGCCGCTTCGAACTCATCGCGCGGCATCTTGCGCCAAGTCTCGACCCATTTGGTCGCGGTCGCAGCCTCACGGGAATCCATGTATTGGGCGTCCGAACGCAGCCGCTCTCCAGGTTCGGGGGCTCCCCCGGCTAGGGGGGGCAACTCATGCTTGTTGCGGAGTAGCGCATCAAAAAGCTTCATGACGATCTGATCGTACCAAGACAAACAAAAGCTACAACTAAAAAGATCGACTAGTTCGTGGATCTCTTGAGGATCTTTCTTTTTGATGTATGTCGAGTTGATCTACGGCTACGCGTGCCCGATGCGCTGTACCCGGTCCCCGAACGCGACATACACGTCGGAGACCAGCGCCGGCGCGAACAGCCCGTGCTCGACGACGCCGACCGTCGCCGACAGCCGCGCCGCGAGCGCCTCGGGGTCGTCGAACTGCTCCAGGTAGTCGACGATGACGCCGCCGTCGGGGCTGCGCGGGACGCCGCGCAGGCGCACCTGGCCGAGCCGGCGCAGCGTCGCCGCGAGGCCGAACTCCAGCAGCTCCAGCGGGACCGGCGGCGACAGCCGCCCCACCAGCTTGTCCGAGGAGATGATCACGACGAAGCGGTCGGCCGCCGCCGCCACGGCCTTCTCGCGGGTGTGGGCGCCGCCGCCGCCCTTGATCAGCCACCCCGACCGCGCGACCTGATCGGCACCGTCGATCGCGACGTCCAGCCGCACCGGGGCGTGGTCGCCGTCGAAGGTGCCCACGCGCAGACCCAGTGCGCGCGCGGCCTTCGCGGTCGCCGGGGAGGTCGCGACGCAGTACAGCTCCAATTCCCGTCTGGCGAGCGCCGGCAGCAGGTAGGCGACCGTCGAGCCGGTGCCGAGGCCGACCGTCATGCCGTTCTGCACGACCTCGGCCGCCGCCTCGGCGGCCAGCCGCTTCTCGCGATCTGCCGCGGTGTCCATGCCGGGAAGATATGGGCCGCGGCGGCCGGTCGGACCTGCACTGTGTAGACACACTAGGGGTTCGCTGTAAACTAAAGCGACAATCTTGACCAGATCGACCGCAAGGGGGACAGATCGATGGCATCTGTAGAGGGACCTGTACCGGCATCGGCGTTGAGCGACGGCCGCGAGCTGATTCGCGGGGAGTCCCAGTCCGCCGGTCAGGGAGGACAGGCTCAGGAGGAGCTGGCGACGTGGCGCGACCCCAAGCGCTACGCGTGGCTGCTCGGCCTGATCGTGCCGACGTTGCCGTTCCTCGCCTACGGCCTGGTGCAGCTCACCGGGCTGGGGGTCCTGTGGTTCTACGGGCCGGTCCTGGTGTTCGCGATCTTCCCGCTGCTGGACCTGCTGATCGGGATGGACGCCACCAACCCGCCCGACAGCGTCATCAAGTGGCTGGAGCAGGATCGCTACTACCGCTGGTGCACCTACCTGTACATCCCGATCCAGTACGCCGGCCTCGTGTTCGCGTGCTGGCTGTGGTCCAGCGGCAAACTGTCGACCTTCGACAGCGTCGGGCTGGCGCTGACGGTGGGGATGGTCAGCGGGATCGCGATCAACACCGCCCACGAGCTCGGCCACAAGCGCGACAGCACCGAGCGCTGGCTGAGCCGGATCGCGCTCGCTCAGAGCGGCTACGGGCACTTCTACATCGAGCACAACCGCGGCCACCACGTGCGCGTGGCCACGCCCGAGGACCCCGCCAGCGCGCGGCTGGGCGAGAGCTACTACGCCTTCTGGCCCCGCACCGTCGCCGGCAGCCTGCGCTCCGCCTGGGACCTGGAGCGCACCCGCCTGGAGCGCACGGGCCGCTCACCGTGGACGCTGCGCAACGACATCCTCGGCGCGTGGGCGATGACCGTCGTGCTGTTCGCCGGCCTCGCCATCGCGTTCGGGCCGGTGGTGCTGCCGTACCTGCTGATCCAGGCCGTCGTCGGCTTCTCGCTGCTGGAGGTCGTCAACTACCTGGAGCACTACGGCCTGCTGCGCCAGCGCCGCGAGGACGGTCGCTACGAGCGCACCCGCCCGGAGCACAGTTGGAACAGCAACAACGTCGCCTCCAACGTGCTGCTCTACCACCTGCAGCGCCATTCCGACCACCACGCCAACCCACTGCGCCGCTACCAGGCGCTGCGCCACTTCGAGGAGGCCCCGCAGCTACCGACCGGCTACGCCGGGATGATCCTGCTCGCCGCCGTCCCGCCGCTGTGGCGGCGCGTGATGGACCCGCGGCTGCTGGCGCACTACGAAGGGGACGTCGCCCGCACCAACATCGCCCCCCGCGGTCGCGCCCCTGCGCTGGCCCGCCACAGCGCGGCCCGATGATCGCGCCCTACGCGGTCGCCGCGCGCGAGCTGCTGCGCGACACGCTGTTCGACGCCGCCCGCCACGAGCTCGCCCGGCGGCGCTGGAACGAGGTCACAATGGCCGGCATCGCCGCTGCCGCCGGTGTCAGCCGCCAGACCCTCTACAAGGAGTTCGGCTCGCGCGACGACTTCGCCCGGGCGCTGGTCCTGCGCGAAGCCGGCCGCTTCGTGCAGGCCGTCGAAGGGGCGCTGGACGCCCACCTCGACGATCCCCGGGCCGCGCTGGCGGCCGCCTTCGAGCTGTTCCTCGCGGTGGCAGCCGAGGATCCCCTGATCCGCGCTGCGATCGGCGGGGCCGACGAGATGCTGCTGCTCGTCACCACCCAGGGCCAGCCGCTGGTGCAGCGCTCCGCCGAGCGCCTGCACGCCGCGATCACCGCGCGCTGGCCGCAGGTCGCGGCCCACGACGTCGCGCTGCTGTCCGAGTGCCTGGTGCGCCTGGCGATCAGCTACGCCACGCTGCCCGCCGGCACGGCCGGCGAGACGGCCGTGTCGATCGCCGAGCTGCTCGGTCCCTACATCGACCGGGCGCTGCAGCCGGCGCTCGTCGCCGCCCCCGACCCCGGCTAGTGTCTGCTAGATGCCGTGGGTCGCGACGACGCCCGCGGGGGAGTCGGCGCTCACGGCGGTGCTCTGCGGCAGGACGGTCGCGCCGTGGCGGATCAGGTCGGCGGCGCGCTCGGCGATCGCGATCGTCGGCGCGTTGGTGTTCCCGCGCGGGACCATCGGCATCACCGAGGCGTCGACCACGCGGATGCCCTCCAGGCCGTTGACGTGCAGCAGCTCGTCGACGACGGAGCCGATCGCGCAGGTGCCGACGGGGTGGTAGACGGCGTACGTGGTGCGCGCGACGTGCGCGCGCAGTGCCTCCTCGGAGTCGTCGGCGGGCACCGTGAGCGGCTCGGCGCAGTAGGGCGCCAATGCCGGCTGGGCGCAGATCTCCAGGGTCAGCGCCAGCGCTGCGAGCATCCGCTCCTGATCTGCCTCGGTCGAGTAGAAATCCTTGCGAACGATCGGCTTGGCGGTCGGGTCGCTGGATGCCAGGCGCACCGAGCCGCGGCTCTCCGGGGTCAGCAGGCAGGGCGAGACCCACATGCCGTGGCCCGTCCGGATCGCCCATGCCCTCATCGACGACCTGGACGGGGGCGACGTGAAACTGGACGTCCGGCGCCGGAGCGTCGGCGGCGACGCGGGCGAACCCGCCGCTCTCGGCGAGATTCGAGGCGAATGGACCGGTCTGGGTCGCTTCGTACTCCTGCAGCGCCGCGGGCTCGAGCGCGAGCAGCAGGCTCTGGGGCTCGGGCGTCGTCCACACGCATAGCTGGACGGGTGGTCTGAGAGGTTCTCGCCGACGGCCGGCTGGTCGAGCAGCACCTCGACTTCGCGCAGCGCGAGGTGCTCGGCGGGGCCGACGCCGGAGAGCATCAGCAGCTGCGGCGAGTTGTACGTGCCGCCGCACAGGATCACCTCGCACTCGGCGCGCAGCTCCTGGGGCTGGCCGAGCTGGGAGGCCTGCACGCCGACCGCGCGCGTTCCCTCGAAGATGCACGCGGTGGACCTGCATGTAGGGCATCACCGTGAGGTTCGCGCGCTCCATCGCCGGGTGCAGGTAGGCGACGGCGGCGCTCGCCCGCAGCCCGCCGCGCTGGGTGACCTGGTACATCCCCACGCCGTCCTGCGCGGCGCCGTTGAAGTCCTCGTTGCGCGCCAGCCCCGCCTGGAGCGCCGGCCTCGACGAACGCCGGCGTGATCAGGTTCCCGGAGCGCTGGTCGCCGACCGGCAGCGGCCCGCCGACGGCGTGCCACGGCGACGCTCCGCGCTCGTTGTCCTCGGCGCGCAGGAAGTACGGAAAGAGGTCCCGCCACGACCAGCCCGGCGCGCCCCAGTAGTCGTAGTCGCGCGGGTTGCCGCGGATATAGACCATCGCGTTCATCGACGAGGAGCCGCCGAGGACCTTGCCGCGCGGCAGCGAGATGCGCCGGCCGCCGCAGCGCGGCTCGGGCGCGGTGCAGTAGTCCCAGTCGATCTCAGTCCGCGGCGAGCTTGAGGTAGCCGAGCGGGACGTGGATGTTCTGGCTGACGTCCGGCGGCCCCGCCTCGAGCAGCAGCACCTCGACGTCGGGGTCCTCCGCTGAGCCGCGCCGCCAGCACGCAGCCCGCCGAGCCGGCACCGACGATCACGTAGTCGTACATCGCTCGCTCCCTCCGTTCATGGCCCTCCTCGTCGCCGTCCATCATAGGGGCCACCCGCCGCTCGGTTCAAGCGGACCCCGGGAGCGGCCCGCGGCTCAGTTCAGGGGGATCGCGGGAGCGGCCCGCGGCTCAGATCAAGGCGCCGGCGTGGGCCTCAGCCGGCCTGTCGCAGCGCGGCGCGCCTGACCTTGCCGCTGGCGGTCTTGGGCAGCTCCGCCGCGAAGTCGACGATCCGCGGGTACTTGTAGGGGGCGGTCTCGCGCTTGACGTGCTCCTGCAGCTCGCGCGCCAACGCGGCCGAGGGCTGGCAGCCGTCGCGCAGCACCACCACCGCGCGCACCACCGCCCCGCGCTCGTCGTCGGCCGCCGCGACCGCCGCGGCCTCGGCGACCGCCGGATGGGCCACCAGGGCCGACTCGACCTCGAACGGGCCGATGCGATAGCCCGCGGAGACGATCACATCGTCGGAGCGACCCTCGAAGTACAGATAGCCGTCGTCGTCGCGGCGCACCCGGTCCCCCGTGCGCCAGGTCGCGCCCGCGCGGCGGTCGGCGATGCGCCACGGGCCCGCCCGCCCGCCGCTCCCCGCCGCGTCACCGCGTTCCTTGGAATCGCCGGGTGGCGCATCGCCGCCGCGCCGGACCTCCTCGCCGAGGTAGCCCAGGAAGAACGTCGGCACGCTGGCAGGATCGACGATGAGCTCGCCGTCGACCACCGCCAGCGCGATTCCCGGCAGCGCGCGGCCCATCGAGCCGGGGCGGGGCTTCTCGACCGAAGCCGACCGAAGCCGGGAGACACGCGCCTTTGGCGCGAATCCCCGTTTCGGCCAACACGCGCCTCCGGCGCGAGTCCCCGTTTCGTCCAGCGGCATCCCCGTGAGCTGGCCGGTCTCGGTCTGCCCGTAGCCGTCGCGGATGTACAGGCCGGTGGCCTCGTGCCAGGCGTGCAGCACCGCGGGGTTCAGCGCCTCCCCGGCCGCCACCATCCCGCGCAGGTCCGCCAGCGGGCGCAGCGTGGCGCGCTTGGCGATCACACGGTACTCGGTGGGGGCCATGCACAGCACGTTGACCCGCTCGCGCTCCAGCAGCTCCAGGCGTTGGGCCGGATCGAAGCGCGCGTCGTGCAGCAGCGCCGCCGCGCCGGACAGCCACGGCGCGACGAACACGTTGCGCGCCGACTTCGACCAGCCCGAGGAGGCCGTGCACCACACCAGCTCCCCCGCGCGCGCCCCCAGCCAGTTGTCGGCCTGCAGGCGCTGGCCCGCGAGGTAGCGCTGGCCGTGCAGCACCGCCTTGGGCTCCCCCGAGGTGCCGCTGGTGAACGTGATCAGGCACGGGTCCTCGGCCGCCAGCTCCGCGGCGGGAGCGGGCGGGGCGTCGAACAGCGACTCGTCGGGCACCAGGATCACGTCCGCGTCGTCGCCGCCCGGCGCAGTGCTCCCCGGCGCCAGTGCGGCCTGCAGCTCTGAGCGGTTGCGCTCGTCGGCGATCACCAGCCGCGGCCGCGCGACGGCGAGGCGCAGGCGCAGGTCCTTGGCGCGCAGCTGCTCGGTGCACGGCAGCACGACGGCGCCGATGCGAAAGCAGGCGAGCATCGTCAGCACCCACTCGGGGCGGTTGCCGATCACGGTCATCACGACGTCGCCGCGGCGCACCCCGCGCGCGGCGAGGGTCCCGGCGAGGCGGGCGCTGCGCTGCGCGACCTCGCCGAAGGTCCACTCGCGCCGCGCGCCGTCGCGGGCCAGCTCGACCAGCGCGCGGCCGTCGCGGGGGAGTCGCGAGGGCGTGCCATCAAATAGATCGCGTGTGAAGTTCACGCCGGTATTCTCCCTATAGCCGCGGCCCGCCGCCCGTCGAACGTCGGCCCGGACCCGAGGCCCCGAACTGCCCCCGACCCTGGAGCGCCCGAGACATGGCCGTAGCCGCCGACCACCCCAGCGACATGACCGACGAGCAGCGCGCGATCACCGAGATGGTGCGCCAGTTCGCCGACGAGCAGATCATCCCGAATGCCGAGCACTACGACCACGAGGATTCCTTCCCGGAGCCGATCGTCGAGCAGATGAAGGAGCTGGGCCTGTTCGGGGTGACGATCCCCGAGGAGTACGGCGGGATGGGCCTGGACCTGACGACCTACGCGATGATCGTCGAGGAGCTCTCGCGCGGCTGGATCTCGATCTCGGGGGTCGTCAACACCCACTTCATCGGCTCCTACCTGCTGATGAAGTTCGGCAACGACGAGCAGCGCCCAAGTACCTGCCGCGCATGGCCACGGGGGAGATCCGCGCGGCGTTCTCGCTGTCCGAGCCCGAGCTGGGCTCCGACGTGCAGGCGATCAAAACGTCCGCGAAGAAGGGCGACGACGGCTCCTACGAGATCAACGGCCAGAAGATGTGGGTCACCAACGGGCTGCTGTCGAGCGCTGGTGTTCGTGCTCGTCAAGACCGACCCCGAGGCCGAGCCGCGCCACCGCGGCTTCACCTGCTTCATCGCCGAGAAAGAGCCGGGCGTCGCACGAGAACACGGGCGCGTACGCCGGCCTGAACGTGCCGCCGAAGATCAAGAAGATGGGCTACAAGGGCGTCGAGTCCACCGAGCTGGTGTTCGACGGCTACCGCTGCCCGGCCGAGAACATCCTCGGCGGCGAGGACGCGGGCCTGAACAGGGGCTTCGCGCAGATGATGGACGCGCTGGAGGTCGGGCGCGTCAACGTCGCCGCGCGCGGCGTCGGCATCGCGCAGCGCGCGCTGGAGCTCGCGCTGCGCTACTCGCAGGAGCGCAAGACGTTCGGCAAGCCGATCGCCGAGCACCAGGCGATCCAGTTCAAGCTCGCCGACATGGCCACCCAGGTCGACGCCGCGCGGCTGCTGACGCTGCGCGCCGCGCGCCTGAAGGACGCCGGCGAGCGCTCGGACCTGGAGGCCGGCATGGCGAAGCTGTTCGCCTCCGAGGCGGGACGCTTCTGCGTGGAGGAGTCGCTGCGCATCCACGGCGGCTACGGCTACTCCAAGGAGTACGAGATCGAGCGCCTCTACCGCGACGCCCCGCTGCTGCTGATCGGCGAGGGCACCTCGGAGATCCAGCGCATGGTGATCGGGCGCAAGCTGCTCCAGCGCCACAACATCTGAGAGCATCTGACTCTGAGGGACCACGACGTCCAAAACGCAATCGTGGTGATATTCAGGGGCTGCTATGTAGGGCGGACTGAGGAGGAGGGGAGATGGCGGACGACGCCAAGGCGCTGATCGAGCTACGCGGTGCGGAGGTTCATCACCGAAGTGCCGGCGCTCGAGCCGGTCAAGCTGGTCGTCGGCGTGGAACTGCGGGGCCGCGGCGACGTGCAGCACTTTCGCCTGGAGATGCCCGAGATCAAGGTGACCAAGGGCCCCGCGGCCGACGCCCGCATGCGCGTGGACATGCGCCGGGAGTTCTTCAACGTCATGGCCCGCGAAGCCAAGGTCCCCGACTGGATCGAGGCCTTCACCTACGGCCAGGCCAAGGCCTCCGGGCCCGAGCAGTTCCTGAAGCTGATCGTCAACGTCGTCGAACGCCAGCAGGAGAGGCAGCGCGCCCGCAGCGCCCGCCAGCACTGATCTGACGATAGACGTTCGCTGACCAAGCGAGGCGAGGACGCAGGAAGCGTGGCGTGCTCGGCACGCGAGCGACTGAGGACGCCGGCCCGCGCCGGTCAGCGGACGTCTAGTGGTAGGAGAGGATCTGGTCGGCCAAGAACGCCAGCGAGGCGATCAGGAAGAAGCACATCACGATCAGAGAGAAGTTTTCGTTCATGGCTGGCCCACCCTCGCTTGTTTGGTGCCTCCGCGCAAACGTTGCGTGACGGCCATCACACGATAGTGCAAACCGCGGCGCGGGCACGTCGGTATCAGCCGATTGGGTCTGTCTCGGCGAGTCGGCTGGCCGGCTCAGACCAGCAGGGCGTCGTTGTCGTAGAGCTTGATCACCTTGACCACCGGGTCCGAGCCCCACCCGCTCGCGGCGTCGAGGCACAGGCGGCAGAGCACGCACTCGTCGAGGTTGCCCTCGACGATTTCCAGCCCGCCGCCTCCCCGCCCGTCGTCCGCTGGGCGAAGATGTCGACGGGGCAGGCCTCGGTCGAGCTGGCGCGCCAGCTCGGCGTCGGCCGCGGCGGCGTCGTCGACCTCGACGGCGATGAACGTCCCGTCGGCCCTCATGCCGGGCTCCCTTCGGCGGACCCCGTCTTCGCGGCTGCCGCGGGAACCCCGCCGTGCTGCGCCATCTTCGCGCCGATCATCTCCGGGATGTCCTCGATGCGCTCGGCGACGGCGATCCCCGCCTGGGCGAGGCGCGCGATCTTCTCCGACGGCGGTGTCCTCCTTGCCTTCGACGATCGTGCCGGCGTGACCGAAGCTCATGCCGGGCATCTCGTCCATGAAGCGCCCGGCCATGAACGCGACGATCGGCAGGCGCGAGTTGTTGTCGGTCACCCACCGCGCGAGCTCGGCCTCCATGCGCCCGCCGGGCTCGGTGTAGATGACGATCCCCTGGGTCTGCTCGTCGGCCTCGAACAGCGGCATCAGCTCGGCGTAGGTCGAGCCGATGATCGCGTCGCCGCCGATCGAGACGGCGGTTGACTGGCCGAGGCCGGCGGCGGAGAGCGTGGAGGACATCTCGGTGGTCATGCCCGCCCGAGCGCGAGATCACGCCGATCGGGCCCGGCGTGTAGGCCTGGGCGGCGTTTTTGCGCGGGGCCGCCGATGCCGCCCATCTTGATCGACGTCGGGGACGATGATCCCGAGGCAGTTGGGGCCGATGATGCGCGCGCCGCGCAGCGTCGCGAGCTCGACCATCTGGGCGACGTCGCGGCGGGGGATGCGCTCGGTGACGATCACGATCAGCTTGACGCCGTTCTCGATCGCCTCGAACACCGCATCCTTGGTGAACGCGGGTGGGACGGTCACGACCGAGCCGTCGATCGGCGCCGCCGTGGTGGGCGACCGCCTGGGCGACGGTGTCGAACACCGGCACACCGTGCACCTCGCGCCCGAGGCGCCCGGGCGTGACGCCGCCGACGACCTTCGCGCCGGCGCCGTAGTCCAGGCACTCGCGCGTGAGGTTGACGGCCTCGCGCCCGGTGATCCCCTGGACGATGAAGGTCGTGTCGGCGTCGATCAGGATGCTCATGCAGCGCCGCGCACTCCTTGATCTTCTCGACGGCGCGTCGGGCGGCCTCGTTGAGCGACACGGAGCGGTCGGCGTACTCGACGCCGTAGCGCTCGAGGATCTTGAAGCCCTCCTCCTCCCAGGCGCCGGGGATGCGGAAGATCGCGATCTTCTCGGCCGGGTCGTGGCCGAGCTCCAGGCAGGCTTTGATGACGCCGCGCGCGACGATGTCCACGCGCGTGTTGGAGACGATCGACATCATCACCGCGATCTTGTCGACGCCGGGCTTCTGCAGCACGAGCTTGGCCAGGCCGCAGGTCTTGGCGACCGAGGGGTTGCCGCCGATCTCGCAGTAGTTGGCGGGTTTGCCGCCGTGGGCGCGGACGGCGTCGAACAGCGTCAGCGAGCCGCCGCCGGCGCCGATCACGAGGCCGAGGTTGCCGTCGAACTCGGTCACGTTGCCGGCCACGCCGCGGTGGTCCTGGGCGTCGACCTGCTCGCCGGCGAGCTCGAACGGCGTCGCCTCGCGCGCCTGGCGGGTCTCCTCCTCGCCGACGCCGAGCTCGGCGAGCAGCTTCTTGTGGCGTCCGCGGGCCTCGTTCTCCATCTCCATGTGGGCGTCGAGCGCGACGAACGAGCCGTCGGCGAGGCGCCCGAGCGGGTTGATCTCGGCGAGCGTCATGTCGTTCTCGACGAACAGCCGCGCCAGGCGCGTGACGATCGGGACGAGCCTGTTCAGGGCGGAGCCGGTGACGCCGGTGCCGGCGATCACCTCCTTGGCCTGGAAGTCGCTGAACGGCAGGATGTTGGAGAAGTGCCGGCGCCCGACCTTGTCGGGCTGCTCGTCGGCGACCTGCTCGATGTCGATGCCGCCGACGGGCGAGAAGATCATCACCGGCTGCTTGCGGGTGCCGTCCCAGACGACGCCCGCGTAGTACTCCTGCTCGACCTCGGCCTTCGGGTCGACGAGCACGCCGCGCGGCATGTGCCCGCCGATCTCCAGCGCGAGGATCTCGCGCGCGTGCTGCTTCGGCCTGCTCGGGCGTGTCGGCGAACTTGACGCCGCCGGCCTTCATCCGCCCGCCGGTGAGGACCTGCGACTTGATCACCGTCGGGCCCGCCGATCCGCCGCGCGATCTCGCCGGCCTCTGCCGGGGTCGGTGGTGAAGCCGTAGTCGGTGACGGGGATGCCGGCGCGCTTGACGACCTCGCGCGCCTCGTACTCGAAGAATCTCATGCGGCGCGGAAGCCTATACGGTCGCGGGGGCCGGTTCGCTGCACGCCGACCGGCGCGGCTGCCCACGCCGCGGATGCCTACCGTGGCTGCCTACGCCGCGACCGCCGCGCCGTCGCCCTCGTCGTCGTCCTTGTCGGAGAACCCGTAGGCCTCGGCCAGCTCGGGGTCCTTGCGGGCGAGCATCTCGGCGAGCTTGACCATCACCTGGCACTGCTTCCAGGTGGCGTCGTCCTGCATCTTGCCGTCGATCATGTGCACGCCGCGGCCGTCGGGGATCGCCGCGATCACCTTTTTGGCGAACGCGACCTCGTCGGGGTCGGGCGAGAAGACGCGCTTGGCGATCGCGATCTGCACGGGGTGCAGCGACCACGCGCCGACGCACCCCAGCAGGAACGCGGCGCGGAACTGCGTTTCGCAGCCCTCTGACGTCCTTGATGTCGCCGTAGGGGCCGTAGAAGGGCAGGGCGCCGACGGCGGTGCAGGCGTCGACCATGCGCGCGATCGAGTAGTGCCAGGGGTCCTGCTGGTAGCTGGGGCGCGGCGCGTCCGGATTCTCGGGGTCGGGGTCGGCGATCGTGCGGTAGCCGGGGTGCCCGCCGCCGACGCGCGTGGTCTTCATGCGCCGCGAGGCCGCCAGGTCGGCGGGGCCGAAGCTCATGCCCTGGATGCGCGGGCTGGCGGCCGCGATCTCCTCGAGGTTGGCGACGCCGAGGTGGGTCTCGAGCACGCGTGCACGAGGATCGGGCGCTCGCAGGCCGGCCTTGGCCTCCAGCTGGGCGAGCAGGCGGTCGACGTAGTGGATGTCCCACGGGCCCTCGACCTTGGGGATCATGATCACCTCGATCTTGTCGCCGATCTCGCCGACGATCTGGGTGAGGTCGTCGAGCACGTACGGCGAGGCGAGCTCGTTGACGCGCGTCCACAGCGCCGTGTCGCCGAGGTCCATCTCCCGACCGACCTTGATCAGGCCCGCGCGCGCGGCCTCCTTGCGTTCGAGCGGCACGGCGTCCTCGAGGTTGCCGAGCAGGATGTCGACCGTGGGCGCGATGTCGGGGACCTTCGCGACCATCTTCTCGTTGGAGAAGTCCAGGAAGTGGATCATCCGGGAGGGCTTGAAGGGGATCTCGCGCGCCGGCTCGGGCGCGTCGATCGCGAGGGGCTTGAAGAAGTCGCGGGGGTTGCGCAAGTCTTATCTCCTGGAGGGTGGGGAAGGGCAGAAGGGTCGTGTGAGGTGTCAGTTTGCAGTGGGGTCAGTTTGGATCGGAGCAGGCCCTCCACCTGAGCGTATATCTATCGTATCTACTCAATTCTAAAGGAGGGTGTATGCTGTGTATGAAAATCCGAGTCGCGTATAGCGATAGTTATACGAGGTCTGAGAAAAAACGATATACATCCTCACGCCGGCTCACCGGGCGCCGCCATGTTTTGGAACTCTCCAAGGCCTTTTGGAACTCTCCAAGGCCGAGCGCAACACTGAACGGTAGCGGCGCAGCCGGGTGGGCGGGCTCCAAGAGAGCCCGGTGGGCGGGCTCCAATAGAGTTCTGGGTCAATCGAGAACGCAAGGGAGACCACCGACACCCATGAGCGAGACCGCTACCGCACCCAGCGAGACCTCTACCTTCGAGACCGACCAGGCCGCCCGCGAGGCGAGCGGCGCCCACCCCTACGGCCGCTACCTGGAGGAGTTCGAGGTCGGCGACGTCTACAAGCACTGGCCCGCCAAGACGGTGACCGAGGCCGACGACCACCTGTTCTGCCTGATCACGATGAACCACCACCCGCTGCACATCAACGACGTGTACGCGAGCAAGTCCCAGCAGGGCCGCAACGTGGTGGTGGGCCCGCTGGTGTACTCGCTGGCGCTCGGGATGTCGGTCAGCGACGTCAGCGGCAAGGCGATCGCGAACCTGGCGACCGAAGAGCTCAAGCACCCGGCGCCGGTGTTCCACGGCGACACGCTGTTCTGCGAGTCCGAGGTGCTGGAGAAGCGCGAGTCGCAGTCCAAGCCCGACCGCGGCACCGTCAAGGTGCACACCCGCGTGCTCAACCAGGACGGGGTGCTGGTGGCCGAGTTCAAGCGCCTGGTGCTGGTTCCCCGAAAGAGCCGATGATCGGGGGGCGGTCGGGAGGGGGGCCTGCCCCCCTCCCGCATACAGTGGGGGTGCTGGTGGCCGAGTTCAAGCGCCTGGTGCTGGTTCCCCGAAAGAGCCGATGATCGGGGGGCGGTCGGGAGGGGGGCCTGCCCCCCTCCCGCATACAGTGGGGGTGCTGGTGGCCGAGTTCAAGCGCCTGGTGCTGGTTCCCCGAAAGAGCCGATGATCGGGGGGCGGTCGGGAGGGGGGCCTGCCCCCCTCCCGCATACAGTGGGGGTGCTGGTGGCCGAGTTCAAGCGCCTGGTGCTGGTTCCCCGAAAGAGCCGATGATCGGGGGGCGGTCGGGAGGGGGGCCTGCCCCCCTCCCGCATACAGTGGGGGTGCTGGTGGCCGAGTTCAAGCGCCTGGTGCTGGTGCCGCGCAGGCCGGCCGGCCAGAGCCCAGCCTGACCCGGTACCCTCCCAGGGTCGCCTGTCGTGCGATGCGCTGTGCATCGCGTGCGTCGTGGGCATGGATAGTCCCGACGCGTTCCCGGCGCCAAACCCCATCGCGAGACCCGAGGAGCAGCCAACCGTCATGGAGACCACAGCCATCCCTGCCACCGCCCCGACCGAGAACAAACGCCTGCTGGAGTGGGTCGAGGAGATGGCGGCGTTGACCGAACCGCGCGACATCCACTGGTGCGACGGCTCGGCCGAGGAGTACGACCGCCTCTGCGCGAGCCTCGTCGAGGCTGGCACCTTCCGCCGGCTCTCCGACGCCAAGCGCCCAAGCTCCTACCTGGCGTTCTCGGACTCGGGGGACGTGGCGCGGGTGGAGGATCGGACCTTCATCTGCTCGGCGACCGAGGCGGATGCGGGCCCGACCAACAACTGGCGCGACCCAGCCGAGATGCGCGAGACGCTGGGCGAGCTGTTCGCGGGCTCGATGCGGGGGCGCACGATGTACGTGGTGCCGTTCTCGATGGGGCCGCTGGGCTCGGACAAGAGCCACATCGGGGTGCAGCTGACGGACTCGACGTACGTGGCGGTGAATATGCGGATCATGACCCGCATGGGCCGCGGCGCGCTGGAGGTGCTGGGCGACGAAGGCGAGTTCGTCCCGTGCCTGCACTCCGTGGGCATGCCCCTCGGGGAAGGCTCGACAGACGTGCCGTGGCCGTGCAACGCGGAGAACAAGTACATCGTGCACTTCCCCGAGACCCGCGAGATCTGGTCCTACGGGTCGGGCTATGGCGGCAACGCGCTGCTGGGCAAGAAGTGCTTCGCGCTGCGGATCGCGTCGGCGATGGCGCGCGACGAGGGCTGGATGGCCGAGCACATGCTGATCCTCAAGCTGACGTCGCCGGAGGGCGACGTGAAGTACATCACGGGCGCGTTTCCGACGGCGTGCGGGAAGACCAACCTGGCGATGCTGATCCCGACACTGGAGGGCTGGACGGTCGAGACGATCGGCGACGACATCGCGTGGATGAAGTTCGGCGAAGACGGGCGCCTGTATGCGATCAACCCCGAGGCGGGCTTCTTCGGCGTGGCGCCGGGGACCGGCGAGAACACCAACCCCAATGCGATCCGGACGATCGAGCGCAACACGATCTTCACGAACTGCGCGCTGACCGACGACGGCGACGTGTGGTGGGAGGGGATGACCAAGGAGCCCCCGGCTCATCTCACCGACTGGCACGGCAACGACTGGACGCCCGATACGGACCCGCCCGCCCCGCCGGCGGCGCACCCCAACGCGCGCTTCACGACGCCGGCGGCGCAGGACCCGGCGATCGCGCCGGAGTGGGAGGACCCGGCGGGCGTGCCGATCGACGCGATGCTGTTCGGGGGCCGGCGCTCGACGGTGGTGCCGCTGGTGACGGAGGCGCTGGACTGGGAGCACGGGGTGTTCCTCGGCTCGATCATGAGCTCCGAGAAGACCGCGGCGGCCGCGGGGACCGTCGGGGAGCTGCGCTTCGACCCGTTCGCGATGCTGCCGTTCTGCGGCTACAACATGGCGGACTACTTCGCGCACTGGCTGCAGATCGGCGCGACCCCGGGCGCGAAGCTGCCGAAGATCTTCTACGTCAACTGGTTTCGCAAGGACGCCGACGGGCGCTTTCTGTGGCCGGGCTTCGGGGACAACTCGCGCGTCCTGGCCTGGGTGTTCGCGCGCTGCGCGGGTCACGGCGCGGCGCGGGAGACGCCGATCGGCCTGGTCCCGCCGGTGGGCGTGGAGGGCATCGACACGAGGGGCGTCGAGGTCTCCGAAGCCGACATCGCCGAGCTGCTGCGGGTGGACATCGAGGAATGGCGTACCCAGCTACCCCATTTCCACGAGCACTACGGCAAATTCGAGAAGCTCCCGGAGGAGCTGCACGCGCAGCTGAAGGCCCTGGAGCAGCGCCTCTCCTGAGCGTTACTCGTGACTATGCGCCTCGCCGCCGGTCGCCGCGGGCGGGCGTGACTCCTCGGCCAGCGATGTGATCGTGAGCGCCCCGCGGGCGGCCTGCTCGAGCACGTCGGTGGCCTCCTCCAGCGAGCGGGCGTACAGCTCGACGAGCAGGTGCACGACGATCCGGGCGTCGTCCTCGTGCTTGTGGAAGCGGACGTGGGTGAAGAACTCCCGGACCCCATGGTCGCCGAAGGAGGCGTAGGAGAGCGCGTCGCCGGCGTCCGGCCCGGAGCAGGTCTCGACGTCTTCGGAGTCGACGGTGACGGTGCACGAGGCGACCCACGGGGTGCCGGCGATCATCCGTTCCCAGCGGTCCTCGATCGGTTCGACGCGGCCGTTGTTGAAGCCGAGGTGCGGCTGGTCGTGCATGCAGTCAAGGCACTGCACCACGGCCTCCTGCAGCTCGTCGACGACCTCCGAGCGCTCGCCGGTGTCGGGGTCGATCTTGTGGATCCCCTCGTAGTGGACCTGGACCTCCAGATCCTGCGACCAGCAGCGGTAGCAGCGCAGCCAGCTGCGCGCGGTCGTCTCCGGGGTAGAGCCCTCCATGGGGCCATTGTATGCAGGCCCGTGGATGGGCCCGGGTGGATGGCGCTCCGGAGTGGGTCATGCAGACGGAGCCAGATTCGGCGAGCGCGGGGGGTGGACTGCTCGGCGAGGGCCGGCCACAACGACGACGGGGCGCCCGTGGGCGCCCCGTCGTGAGCATCTGGTTGCCGTCTGAGTGGGTCTAGCGCCTGCCGTGGCGATGACGAGTCCGCTTGCCCTTGACCGTGATGTCGTAGATCGCCACGTCGGCGGTCCCGCCGAGCGACGATTTGTAGGTCAGGGTCGCGGTGAGATGGACGGTCCTGCCTCGCTTCAGCTGCGCTTTGATCCTGCCGGACAGGTAGACCGTCAGCGTCACCGGGACACCGGCGGTTCCGCTGGCGGAGGCCTTGCCGGCCGTGGTCGTGGACGGAAGGCACCTGCGTCTGATCTTGACCTGGCCGTGCCTGCACCTCCTGGCCCTGGCGTCCGTGGCGGAGACGCTGGCGATCGAGGCCGTCGGCACCGTCACATCCAGGGTCGCCTCGCCCGACTGGGTCGGGACGAACGTGATCGAGACCGTCCCGTTGGCGCTCCCCACGATGCTTCGGATCGTGAAGCTGCTGTTGGACGCCGGTGGCGGCGGGGGCGGGGGTGGTGTCGCGACCGTCAGAACCTCGCTGCCGCACGGACTCACCGCCCGGCTGAGCGTCCCGTTGCCGGAGTAGCTCACCTGGAAGTAGTACGTGCCGGTCGGTAGAGTCACGGGGCTGGACGCCGGCCCCGATCCGGCCGTCGTCACTTCCCCGCCGCCCTTGATCCGCGAGAACGAGGAGCAGCCGGATTCGGTGTAGATCCCATAGATCAACCGGCCGTTGACCGGCTGGCCGCCGGGGGCGATGACTGCCGCGGTGTCCGTTACCGCGGTACCCGGCGGGACGGTGATGCTGGCGCCCGTCTTCCCTCCGCCGCTGAGAACCGTGGCGATCGTAGGCGTCGGGGGGGTTCCGAACGTCATGACCTCGCTGCCGCAGTAGCTGGTGGTCTTGCTGTTTTCATTTGGCGTGGCGTTGCCTGAGTATTCGACCACCCAATAGTACTTCGCGTTGGTCGGCAATTCGGCCCCTACCGGCGCTGATGGAGGGACTTCACCGGCCGTTTTGATTTCCACCGGGCTGTTGAACACTTCGGTTTTGCAGCTCGAGTCGGAGTACAACCTGTAGGTGACTTTCCCTGTCGCGAATGCGGCATTGACACCCTTGATCGTCGCCTGATCAGTGACGTTCGCGGGCGCGGGGATCGCGATCACCGGGCTCGGCACAACTTCGCTGCTGGCGGTGTCGGTGAGCGCCGAAGCGATGGCGTCATTGACTTCTCCTCCGACCAGGTAAGGGCTCCCGAGTTCCGCCTCGAGTGTGAAATAGGTGTACTGACCAGGCTGCAGCGGAGTCGGGAAGACGACGGTGCCTGCTTCATCGGTTTCGGGGTCGCTGACGAATTCTGTGTCTGGACCCTGATAGCTCCACGATTCATTTTCGCTCGAGGGTACGCCGAACGGGCAGCCTTCGGCAGGCGATCCGATCAACGGCTGGCACAACCCATCTCCGTCGAATCCGAACGGGTCGTCTCCCGATCCCTTTACGCCCAGATGGATGGAACTCAACGGCGAGCTCGATTCGTTCTGCACCGCCACCGTCGTGTCGTCAATTTCGTCGTAGTATGGCTGGGAGCTGTCCTCGAGGATCTCCGGAGCACTCTTGGGGTTGGTGTTGGTGACGACGACCAGGAACTGGCAGCTGGTGTCCGCTCCGATCGCCGGGCACTGCGTGAACGGCGGGGTTGTGGGGCCCACCGGGGGGCCCTGGGCGGAGCCCGACGCCGCTGCGCTCGGCGCGAGCGCCAGGAGCCCAAGGAGCACCGCGGCTGCCATGGCGGCGCCGGTGCGTGCCCAGACCGAGCGTCTGCGCGCGTGTCGGTCCGTCTGCTTTGGCGAGTGTCGCTCGCCGTCGATCGCGCTGCTCATATGCCATACCTCCTTGCGTCTCCGGGCTGGCAGGGATGGCCGGGGACGCTCTGGTTGCCGTTGGGGTTTGAGAAGGCTATACGGTCGATCACACGGATACGCCGGTAGCGCTACTTGCGACGATGGGCCCGCTTGCCCTTGACCGTGACCTGGTAGGTCTTCACGGTGGGGGTTCCGCCGAGCGACGAGGTATAGGTCAGGGTCGCGGTCAGATGGACTGTCTTGCCCTTCTTCAGCAGCGCCTTGATCTTGCCGGGCAGGTAGACGGTCAGTTTCAGCGGCACGCCCGCGGTCCCGCTGGCGGAGACCTTGCCGGCCGTGGTCGTGGACGGAAGGCACCTGCCCTTGACCTTGACCTGGCCGTGCTTGCATTTCTTGGCCTTCGCGGCCGAGGCCGTGGTGCTGGCGATCGACGCCGTGGGTACCGTCACCGTCAGGGTCGCCTCGCCGGACTGGGTCGGGACGAACGTGATCGTGACCGTGCCGTTGGAGTTCCCCACGATGCTCTGGATCGTGTAGCCGCTGTAAGGGGTGGGGGCCGGCGCAGGGGCGGGCGCAGGCGCGGGCGCCGGGGTGGGCGACGGCGTGTTCGCGGCGACGAGCGCCGCATAGTTGACGGACTGCAGGAAGACCTGCGATCCGGTGCCGGGGTTGCCGACGTATGCGATCTCCGCATTGCCGCCGCCGGTGCCGACGATCACCGGGTTGCCCTGTGGGCCGCTCGCCGGTTCGGGGACGACTGTCGGCCCTCCCCAGGCAGTGCCCCCGTCGCCGCTGTAGTCGAGCACGAGACCCTGAAAGTCCTCCCATGTGGCGTATACGCCCGTGCTGGAATCCTCGGAGAGGTCCAGGTTGATGACGCCGCCGAGGGACACGTGGGTGACGTCGGCCAGTTCCGTCGGGGCACCGAACGCGCCCCCGGTTGCCGCAGCGTTCACGTCAAACGGTCGGTAGTCGATGGTAATGAGCGAGCCGGCCCCGTCGATGCCGTCTCCTTCCTCCTGGACCAGACCGATCCCATCGGCGCCGCCGCTGGCAACGACTGGCGTCCCGGCGGAGCAGGCGAGCACCCCATATCCCGGCAGGCCCTCGGCGTTGAGCGTGCCCGGTTCATTTGAGGTTCCGTCCACCTTGCCGGCGGAGACACCGTAGCCGGTGCCTTCCTTGTTGAGGCATCCCGGGAGGGATTCGTTCGGGCCGCCGTAGTTGTCCCCGACGCCGACCACGATGTCGCTGCCCGCGGGCGCCGGCACGGGCGCCGGCACGGCGGCGATCTCCGGTCCGGCGGTCTCGAGCGCCTTCCTGGGGAACTCACCTTCCGGAACGGTCTGGTTGCTGTTGGGTTTCGAGATCGCGGGAGACGGGGAGGTGAGCGAGGTGTCGCCGAAGTAGTCGCCGTAGTCGTCCAGCAGGGCGACATCGGTGCTGTTGAGCGCGACGGCGTTGCCGGCGACGTAGTAGAGGTCGACGGGGCTGATCGGCTCGCCTTTGTTCTGCAGGCCGTGTCCGCTCGACAGGAAGGCGGCGCCGCCCGGCGGCGAGACCCACGCGATGCTGCCGATATTCCCAGTATTTCCGATGACCGCGACCTTGCCGCCCGGCAGGACCACGACCCCGCCGGGGCCATGGAGGTTGGTGCCGGGAACTGCGTCTTCGAGCAGCACGGGCGCGCCACCTGAGCAGGCGCCGGCGCCCACCGGCAGGATGCACAGGTCGACGGCGGGCTTGACCGGATCTTCCCAGACGACGTACGTCGTCTGCGTCGACGAGTCATAGGCGACCAGCGGCGCGCTTCCGTTGTCGGGGGCGTCAAGCGCGATCGGCGCGGCCGCCGACGCCGAAGCCGCGAGCACCGCGGTCCCGGCGAGGGCGCCGCCGGTGAGCCCAACCGCAAGCGCACCGAGCAGCGTGGCGCGACGAAGCGCGGGGCGTACCAATCCGTTTCCAACCGTCGAGGCCTGCAAATGGATGCGCATCATGCTGCTCCGATCTGGTCGTGTCCACCCGCCGCCTTCGACCGGCGCTCTCAGCGGCCGAGTGTAGCTGGCGGGGCGGCGCCCGGCGCCGGTGCGCGGACAGATTGCCGACGACCGCGCCCGGTATGGCGAAGCGCTCTGCCTCTGGCGGCGAAGGGGCCCACGCGGGCCGCGGTGAATGAGGCGCCAAGCTACATGGGCGCGGTCCCGGCGCTACGTGCGAGGCCCCGCGCTACGTGAACGAGGCGACGCTACGTGCGAGGCCCCGGCGCTACGCGGCGCCGGCCCGCAGTGTGGCCTCGAAGTCGGTCCCGGGGATCGGCCCGACGCAGGGCGAACGGGTCCCGGCGTCGCGGTAGCGGCCGATCCCGGCGCGCACGGCGGCGGCGTCGCCGACGGCGGCGAGCTGTTCGAGGAAGCCGTCGGAGATCGCGGCCTGCATCGCGTCGAAATCGCCGGCGGCGGCGTCAAACGCCTCGATCTCGGCGGCGAACCCGGAGCGCTCGAGCATCGCGCGGTAGAAGGGCAGGCCGAAGTAGGGGATCAGGTCTTTGCGCATCGCGGCGTGGGCCTCCGTGGGGTCCTCGACGACGGCGCTGGGGACGGCGGCGACGACGTCGAAGTCCTCCAGGGTGCGCCCGGCGCGCTCGCGTCCGGCGGCGACCTCGGGGATCACGACGTCGCGGATGTAGGCGGGGCAGCACAGCCACAGCATCACGCCGTCGGCGATCTCGCCGGCGAGGCGCAGCATCGCGGGGGACAGCGCGGCGATGTAGATCGGCAGCGCCGGCCGCGGGTCGAGGCCGAACAGATGAAAGCCGGTGTGCCACTTCTCGCCGGCGGGCGGGTCCTCGCCGCGCAGGATCGCGCGCACGATCGCGGCGTACTCGCGCATCTCGGCGACGGGCCGGTCGATCGTCTGCCCGTGCCAGCCCTCGACGACGGGGCGGTGCGAGACCCCGAGGCCGAGCGTGAGGCGCCCGTCGGAGAGCTCGTCGATCGTGGCGGCGGTCTGGGCCATCGTGGCGGGGGTGCGGGTGTAGATCGGGACGACCCCGGTGCCGACGCGAATGTGGCTTGTCTGCAGCGCGTAGGCGGTCAGCACCGTCAGCGACTCGCGTCCCGCGATATGAGTCGTGTAAACGGCCTCGTACCCAAGCGACTCGGCGAGCTGGACCCGCTCGACCGCGCTGGGCAGCGAGCGGCCGGGGGAGATGAAGCAGCCGGTGGCCACGCGCGCAGCATACTCGTGGACTTCATTTGGGGATCGTCCGCGCGGGTCGGTGCGGTCGCCTGGCGTGAGGGCGCGGGGCCTCCGGGTGGGCGGGCTATCAGACAAGGGCGCTGGGTGGGCCGTATCAGTCGACCAAGCCGCGCGGCGCTACCCACTCGACCTGCTGCCCTGTAACTGCGGCGATCAGGTCGAAGTCGGAGTCGTAGTGCAAGACCGTCAGGCTCGCGCGCTCGGCCGCGGCGGCGACGATCAGATCGGGCAGGCTTGCGCCGCGGTGACTACCACGATCGGCAAGCAGCCCCTGGACCTCCACGGCCCGGTCGAAGATCGGCTGCTCAAGCGGGACGAGGTCGTACGCTGCGCTGCGGCGTTCTCTGGTCAAGCTATGCTCCTCACCCGATCGCGCGCTGAACAGCACCTCGAGATCGACTACCGAGCATGTTGCCAGGACGCCCGCGGAATGGAGCTCATCCAGCCGTTGTCCCACATCGGGGTGCGACCAGCGCGTGAACGCGCTGGTGTCGAGCAGATATGTCGCTACCGATTGCGAGGCCATGCCTCGGCCATGATCTTCGGGCTGCGCAGATCGTCGTTGTCGATCGCCCACTCGCGCAATCCGATCCACGCGTCACGACGCAGAACCTCGCGGAGCGCCTCGTCGACTGTGTCCTTGATCCCATTGGTGCCCAATACTGCCCGGGCGCGTGCAAGCACATCCTCATCGAGTTCCAATGTGGTTCGGTGCATATGCAGAGTATAGCTCGCAGTGCCAGGTCTGTATGTACAGGTGGCTTGGCGCTTGAGCAGCACATACACGAGGCCGATCGCGAAGCCGATCTGCCCGAAGGCGAGGGGACCGCTTGGGCAGCCCGGCCCTCCAACCCGAGGCGCGACGGCGATAGGTCCCGCCGCCACAGGGTGGCGGGCGAAGGTGCGTCACGTTTCACCGGCCGGTGACACATTGAGGGTGATGGCCGATGCTGGAGAGTTCGATGACCTCTACCGCCGAGAGAGCGAGGGTGTGCTCGTGTTCTTTGCCCGCCGGACGCTCGACTCCGAGGTGGCGTTGGACTTGACGGCCGAGACGTTTGCCCAGGCGTACTGTGGGTGGCGGGGGGTGCGCGGCGACTCGCGCGAGGAGCGCCAGGCGTGGCTGTACACGATCGCGCGTCGTTGCCTGTCGCGTTACATGCGTCGTGGCCGCGTCGAGCGGCGCGCGCTGCGGCGCCTCGGGATCCAGACGCCGGTCGCGGACGAGGACGACCTGGCGCTGATCGAGCAGCGAGCGGGGCTAGCGCAGCTGCGCGCGACGCTGAGCGGCGAGCTCGTGCGCCTGAGCGCCGAGCAGCGGCGGGCGCTGGAGCTGCGGATCGTGCAGGAGCGGCCCTACGCCGAGGTCGCGCACGATCTCGGGATCTCCGAGCTCGCCGCCCGCGCGCGGGTGTCGCGCGGGCTGCGCGCGCTCGGCCGCGCGCTGGACGTGGGGCTCGCCACCGGGGAGCAGGCGTGAGCGAGCGCCCACTCGCCGTGCTCGACGCGCTCGGCGGGGAGCTCCGGCGGCTGGGCGAGCCACCGCGACGCCGCGCCGGGCTCACGCCGCGGACGCTGCTGCTCGCGGGCGTGCTCGTGCTGCTGCTGGCGGGCGTGGCCGCGGCGGCGATCCTGATCACGCGGGGCGCACCGCTGCCGGCTCCCCCCGCGGTGGATCTGCAGTCGAGCGGGGTGCCGCTGCCCGCGACGGTCCGGCTCGCCGGCCTCGAGGCGCCCGACCCGGACCCCTCCGAACCCCCGTGGGACATCCGTCTTTCGCGCACGCGCGCGGGCGAGACCTGCACCGCGGTCGGGCAGGTATTGGGCGGCCAGTTCGGCATCGTCGGCCTCGACCACGTGTTCCGCGCGCTGCCGCTCGGCGGCGTCGATGCGTGTGGCGTGGACGCTCCCGACGGCCCGGTGCTGGCGGGAGCGAGGGTATTCGTGGGCTCCAGCTCGCAGGGCGCGCGCACGGTCGTCAACGGCGTCGCGGGCCCCGGCGCGCGATCGGTGACCGTGTACGGCCCCGGCGGCGCGCGGGCGCTGCGGCTCGGCCCGCAGGGGAGCTTCATCACGGTGTACCCCGGCTACGTCGAAGAAGTGCGCCCGCGGGTGGTCGTGGTCACGCGCGACGGCGCTACCCACACGATCGCGTTCGCCAACTCCTCGGCGTTCGAAGTCGCCGACCCCGACGGCGGCTCGCCGTGGGAAATCAGCGGCGAAGCGGACCTCGGACCGGGCGCGTACCCGGATGAGAGCTGCGCGCAGGCCTCGCAGGAGCTCGGGCGCGCCAACCCGAGCCGCTTCGGCTCGCCGATGACGCCACAGGTGTGCGGTCGCCTCGGGGCGCATCCGCTGTTCGTGCTGATGCGTCGCTTCGTCCCGGAATCGGGGGAACACACCGGGGACCCCGTGGGGAAACAACCCCGCGCGCACGCTCGTGTACGGAGCGGCTGCGCGGCGGGTGGCCTCGCTCACCCTGACCGGCGCCGGCGTGCCGCAGCGGCTCGCGATCGACCCGCACGGCGGCGTGTTCCTGGCGGTGCTCGACGGGCACGTGGATCCACGCTCGCTGACGCTGACCGCACGCCTGCGTGACGGGCGCTCGGTCATCTACCGCCGCTCGGCCAACCTGCTCGAACCCTCGTTCACGCCCGTCGAAGGCCGCGGCGAGCACGACCAGTCGACCACTGCGCGAACCGCCGGTCCCCCCTACCGCAACCCGCTTCCCGCGAAGGCAGACCCGGCCCGCCCCACCCGACATCCCGCTGCCGAGCACGGTGCGCGAGACGCTGCGGGCCAAGGACCCAGCGGGCGGACCGGAGTGGGCGCTGCGTAGCTGGCAGGGCCTGCCGAATCCCCGCGCGAACTTCGGTGGCGGCTTTCACCCGAAGCGCATGTTGTGCCTGCAGGCGGGAGTCCTCGATCGCGGCCGGCTGGTCGAGCCGCGGCCGGGCTCGACGCCGCTGTCGTTGAACGTCGGGCAGGAATACGGTGTCGGCGGCGGCTGTACCCAGCCGAGCGCCCTGGCCCGCTTCGGGCCGTTGGCTGAAACCGTCAGCTACGTCGATGACCCATACGCCTACGCGCCGCGACCGCTGCGCACGGTGGTCAGCGGCCTGCTGCGTCTCGACGCGACGCACCCGGTCCTGCTCGGCGCCGGCGCACCGCGCCCGCTCGCGCTCGACGCCAACCACGCGTTCCTCGCGGTGCTGCCCGGGCGCTACTGGGACGCGCCGCTGCGGATCTCGGCCACGATCGACGGGCGGACCGTCGTCGCCCGCGCCGGGCAGGAAGGCCGGCCCGGGCCGGGGGTGCCGACCACGCCGCAGTCGCGCGCGCCCGACCCCGACGGTGGCGCGCCGTGGGGGTTCGCCGCCGGCAGCGACGGTTCGAGCGCCTACGGGCGCATCGTCGACGGACGGTTCGCGACGATCGAAGCGCAGAGCGGCGCCCTGCGCTACGGGCTGCAGGGATGGAGCAGCGGCGGGAACGGGCCGACTCAAGCGCAAGCTCCGCACCCGTTCGCTTCGAAACCCAGGGCGGTCCTGAATACGGCCTGTCGGGGGAGCTCGCGACCGCGGTGCCGCGCGCCCGAGATCGAGCGGCGCACGCTGCCCGGCCGCACGATCGTCACCGGCACGGCCGAAGCCGATGTCGTCTCCGTCACGCTGGCCACCCCGCGCGACGTGCGCACGCTGCGTCCGAGCGGACCCGAGCACACGTTCATCGTCGTCTACGACGGGCAGTTTTTCCGCGGCGCCCTCACCGCGACCGTCGAGCTGCGCGACGGTCGCACAGTCACCGAGCCCGTGCCCAACGGCCCCGGCGGGCACCTCCCATCCGCGCCGCCGACACCGTCGCTTGCAAAGCGACTGCGATCGGATGAGGTCACGCTCGAGGGCATGCGCAGCCGGGTTGCGAGAGCCGAGCGCGCCGGCCCCCGGCAGCGCGCGAAGATCCTCGGCGGCGCACCGCTTCGCGCAGATCGTGCGGGGCCTGCGCGACATACAGGCGATCGTCGCGACCGAGCAAGCGCGCATCGCCTACATACACGCCCATCCAGGCGTCCTGCCGGGTGAATGATCCGGTGATCGTCTCCTCGGCGTCGACGCCGCCGCGGGTCGAACTGGGCCAGTGGGCTGCCAGTCATGCCTTGTAGCGATTCTTGAAGGTCGCGTCTCCCTACGGGACTCTGATCTTGAAGGTCCCCACCGGGGATCTTGGCGGTGTCTCTTCGGCCTGTATAGGTGGTCCGGTGGCGTAGTCGAGGGTCACGCTGCCGGTGATGATCCCGGGCGCCAGGCGAGGGGCCGAAGCGAGATTCTGTGACAATCGCTGACCCCGGGTCGCGCAACATTCGCACGCCGACCGCGTCTTATGAGCCGTAGATCGAATAGACAAACGCCAGCAGCCGCTGACACCAGACCCGCAGAGCACTCCCGCCGTGGGCGCGAGCGGGCTCGGCTCGGGGCAGACGCTGCCCGCCGCCGCCGGCGAGCGCGATGCGTTTCGTGGGCTCGTGGATGCGCACGGTCCCGAGCTGCTGCGCTACGCGCGCCGCGAGCTCGGCAGCCGCGCTGAGCTCGCCGAGGACGTGCTCCAAGACGCGTTCCTGAACGCCTACCGCCATTTCGCGGCGGGCACCCGACCTCAGAACACGAGAGCATGGCTGTTCGCGATCGTGCGCAACGCGGCGATCAACGCCGTCCGTGTACCGCAGCCCCTGGTCTCTCTGGAGGCGAACCACTCCGTCGTGAGCGGACCGACACCGCCGGAGGCGATCGAACAGCGCGAGTGGCTCGAGTGGCTGATGGGAGCGATTGGGCTCTGCCCGCGCGTCAGCGCGACGCGCTGGTCGGCCACGCCCTTGAAGGTCGCAGCTACCGTGAGCTCGCCAGCCGCGAGCAGACCACCGTCTCGGCGATCAAGACGCTGATTCATCGCGCCCGCAGCGGTCTGGCCGAAGGTTTACCGCTGCACGCGCTTGCCGTCCCGTTCCTGTTCATCTCACGACGCCTGGCGGGGTTCGCGGCCCACCGGGCGCTCGCCGGCAAACTGTCCGCGAACGGGATCGCCGGGATGCTCCTGGCCGCCCTCGGCACCGCGACGCTGACGTCCAGCCTGCTCCTCGCCGGCCAGGCGAGCCATTCGGTCGTGATCGCTGCCTCACACCAACAGGCCGCGAGCGCGCATGCCGGCCCCCATCACCGGCCCGGCGCGGGCGGGACCCCTGCGCCACAGGCCAGGCGCTCCCCGACAGCCCGGCTGCACCACGAAGCGCGGCGCGCCACGGCCGAGTGCGAGAACGGCCGTCATCTGGATCGGCGGCTGCGAGTCGCCGCGCTGCAGTACGCCGCCAGTCACCTAACCACGATGCAGATGCAGTACACCGAATGCGAGCAAATCCTGCGAATACGCGCAATCAGGATCGTCGCCGGGCGGGGCCGCCGGCATGCGCCCGTCAACCGCCGGGGCAAGCACCGGTCGGTTCGTCGTCGGCGTTGAGGATGAGGACGCCGAGCGGCTACAGCAGCTTGCCTGCGCGCCGCCACCAGCGGCCTGCCGAAGTAGTCGCAGACCTGCTCCGCAGCGCCCGACCACGGGCCTCTTCAGCGCTTGAGCAGCACATACACGAGGCTGATCGCGAAGCCGATCTGCCCGAACGCGAGGGCGGTGCCGAGGTTGACCGCGCCGAGCGCCCCGGCCAGCGCGCTGGCGGCGACGAACGCTCCGAGCATCAGCAGCAGGTCGCGCGCCATCGTCAGGCCCTCTCGGCGGTGCCGGCCGTCGGCTCCGGGCTCGGGGGCTCGTACATTCTCCGCTCCAGGCTCTCGACGAGCGCGGCCTCGTCCAGCGCGGGGTCCTGCTCGGCGAGCCACCGCTCCGCGGCGCGCCGTCCGCCGAGCCCGCGCAGCCCGTGCTCGCCGTGCTCGACGACGAAGTCCGTCAGCGCCCCGGCGCGCCGCGCGCGCAGGCGCCGCGTGGCGACGTCCAGCTGCGCGCGGTGCTCGGCCAGGGCTTCCGTCAGCTCGTCGATCCCGCTCGGGGGGGTAGCGAGGAGACCGCGATCACCCGTGTGGCGCCGGGGCCCTGGCGCGTGCCCAGCGAGCGCAGCGCCGCGCTGAGGTCGCGGCGGGCCGTGATCGCGATCTGTCCGAGGTCGGCCTTGGTCACGACGAGCACGTCGGGGATCTCCATGATCCCGGACTTCAGGAACTGCAGCGCGTCGCCGCCACCGGGCTGCACGACCACGACGACGGTGTCGGCGACGTCGGCGACGTCGGTCTCGGCCTGGCCGACGCCGACGGTCTCGATCACCACGACGTCGAACGCCGCCGCCAGCGCCTGCGCCGCGGCGCGGGTGCCCCATGCGAGCCCGCCCAGCCGCTCGCCGGCGGCGGTCGAGCGGATGAACACCCCGCGGTCGGCCGGGTCGAACTCGATCCGCGCTCGGTCGCCGAGCAGCGAGCCGCCCGAGCGGCGCGAGCTGGGGTCCACGGCGAGCATCGCCACGGTGCGGCCCTGACCGCCCCCGTCGGGGGCAGTGCCCCGCCATTCGTGCAGCAGGGCGGACAGCAGCGTCGACTTCCCCGCGCCCGGCGGGCCGGTGACGCCGACGATCTGCCCCGGCGCCTCGCCGCCGAGCGCGGCCGGCGATACCTCGCGTAGCAGCGCCGCCGCCTGCTCGCGGTCGGCCGGGGCGGTGCTCTCCAGCAGGTTGAGCGTCGCCGGCGCCGCGCTCAGGTCACGCTCGCGCAGGCGCTTACCGAGTGTGGCTCCGGTCATTGTGAACCGATTCCGAGCGCTTGGAGCACCGCGTTGTCGACGTCGAGCATACGTTCTCGCTGCAACCAGCCCAGATGCGTGACGAGGCCGCTCGCCGGCAGCGTGTAGAGATCGTGGCCGAGCACGAAGCTGGTCTCCGGAAGGCCATCGCCCTCGCCCGGATCGAGGGCCACCACGGTCGCCAGGCTGCGCTCGCGATCGACGCTGGTGATACGGGCCACGATCGGGTGCAGGCGCAGCGTCACCAGCCGTGAGGAGACGATTACCGCCGGCTTGCGGCCGATGTCGGGAAGCTCCGCCGTCCAGACGGCGCCGCGACGGTACACCTGGATCCTTCAGTCGCCTTCGGCGGCTATCCGTTTTGCCACCAGGCGCATGGCTCCTTTGCGCCACGCTTCGCCCTCGGTGTCTTCGCGGTCGAATGTGGCGAATTCCTCCATGTGATCCTGCTCCCAGCGCACTCGCCGGCCGGCGCTGACGAACGCCTCGACGATCTCACGTATGAACACACCGTCGGGCAGGTTCTCGTCGAGCACACGCAGGCGGCGCAGCAGCGCCAACGTGAACTCGTTGCCGAAGTGGTCTCCCAGTTCAGTGTCGCGCGCCGCCATGTGGAAGCCCTCTCGTGCCTCCTGCAACTGCTCGCCGAGCTCACTCGACGCCCGGAAGCTGTAGGTCTTCTGAATCTTCTCGCGCTTCTCGGAGACGGCCATGTGATGAAGTATAGACGTTTTGTGGATGAAACGCTTACACCGACGCGACGGCGCCGTCGCGTTCGCCGACCAGCTCGACGATGTCGCGCACGATGCGCGTGATGTCGAAGTCCTTCGGCGTGTACACCGCCGCGACCCCGGCCTGCGTCAGCGCGGCGACGTCCTGCTCGGGGATGATCCCCCCGACGACCACCGGCGCCGCGACCCCGGCGTCGCGCAACGCCTCGATCACGGCGGGGATCAGCTCGCGGTGCGAGCCCGACAGGATCGACAGCCCGATCACGTGCACCCCCTCCTGCAGGGCCGACGCCGCGATCTGGGCGGGGGTCAGGCGGATGCCCTCGTAGACCACGTCCATCCCGGCGTCGCGCGCGCGCACCGCGATCTGCTCGGCGCCGTTTGAATGGCCGTCGAGGCCGGGCTTGCCGACGAGGATCTTCGGGCGGCGCCCCAGCCGCTCCGTCAGCGCCGCGACCTGCTCGCGCAGCTGCGCCAGCTCGACCGCCGCCGCGCTGCCGTCGCCGGCCACCGCGGCGCTGGCCTCGCCGACGCCGGTGGGGGCGCGGTAGCTGCCGAAGACCGCGCGCAGCGTCGCCGCCCACTCGCCCGTCGTCGCGCCCGCGCGCGCCGCCGCGATCGTCGGCTCCATCAGGCTCTGCGTCTCGTCGGCCGCCGCCCGCGCCAGCTCGGCCAGCGCCGCATCGACGGCCCCCTGGTCGCGCGCGGCGCGCCAGCGGCGCACGGCTTCGATCCGCTCCTGCTCGACGGCGGGGTCGACGACAAGGATCCCGCCCTCCGCGTCCGCGGTGAGGGGCGATTCCTCGCTCTCTGAGAAGCGGTTCTGCCCGACCACGACCTGCTCGCCGGCCTCGATCCGGCGCAGGCGCTCGCGGTGGGAGTCGACCAGCGCGGCCTTCATGTACGGGACCGCCTCGACCGCGCCGCCGTGCTCGGCGACGACCGCCATCTCCGCCCGCGCCCCCTCCGCCAGCTCGGCGACCAGGCCGTCCATCACCTTCGAGCCCTCGAAGATGTCGGGGTATTCCAGGATGTCGGTCTCGTACGCCAGCACCTGCTGGATCCGCAGCGACCACTGCTGGTCCCACGGGCGCGGGAGGCCCAGCGCCTCGTTCCACGCCGGGAGCTGGATCGCCCGCGCGCGGGCGTCGCGCCCGATCGTCACGGCCAGCGCCTCCAGCACGATCCGCTGGACGTTGTTCTCCGGCTGCGCCTCGGTGAGCCCCAGCGAGTTGACCTGCACCCCGTAGCGGAAGCGCAACTGTCTCGGGATCGGTGACGCCGTAGCGCTCGCGGCCGAGCTGCTCCCACAGGATCCCCATCGCGCGCAGCTTCGCGTGCTCCTCGACGAAGCGCACGCCGGCGTTGACGAAGAACGAGATGCGCCCGAACACCTCCCCGAGCAGCCCGCCGCGCCCCCCGGGCGCGGACCCATCTCCCTCGGACGCCTCGTCGATTCGCGCGCGCACCGCGTCGAGCACCGCGATCGCGTTGCTCATCGCGTAGGCGATCTCCTGCACCGGGGTCGCCCCGGCCTCCTGGAGGTGATACGAGCAGACGTTGATCGGGTTCCACTTCGGGACGTGCTCGACCGTGTAGGCGATCATGTCCGCGATCAGCCGCATCGACGGCCCCGGCGGGAACGCGTAGGTCCCGCGCGCCAGGAACTCCTTGATGATGTCGTTCTGCGTCGTCCCCTGCAGGCGCTGCGCCGGCACCCCCTGATTTTCGGCGGCGACGATGTACAGCGCCAGCAACCACATCGCGGTCGCGTTGATCGTCATCGACGTGTTCATCTCGCCGAGCGGGATGCCGTCCATCAGCGTCGCCATGTCGCCGCGGTGGGAGACCGGGACCCCGACCTTGCCGACCTCGCCGCGCGCGAGCTCGTCGTCGGGGTCATAGCCGGTCTGCGTCGGCAGGTCGAACGCGACCGACAGCCCCGTCTGGCCCTTGGCGAGGTTGCGGCGGTACAGCTCGTTGGAGGCCTGCGCGGTGGAGTGCCCGGCGTAGGTCCGCATCATCCACGGCCGGTCGCGCTCGGGCAGGCGCGGAGGCTGCTCACTGCTCATACGGACAATTTACTCCAGAGCCACCGCAGAGCCCCCGACCTTTATCCTCTGAGTCCGATGAGCGAGACGATCGAGCTGCCGCGCACGGGCGGGCCGGGGAGCCGGTTGGGGGGCTCCTGGCGGGTGATCGTGCGCAACGACGACCACAACACCTTCGATCACGTCGCCCGCACACTGGCTCGCTTCATCCCGGGGGTCTCGCTCGAGCAGGGCCACCAATACGCGAACCTGATCCACAACAGCGGGCAGGCGACCGTCTACAGCGGCCAGCGCGAGCCCGCCGAGCACTACTGGGAGCAGCTGAAGGGCGCTGGGCTGACGATGGCGCCGCTTGAGCGCTGCTGAGGCATAGAACAATGCCCAATTGGGCACGGACGGATAAGATCGCTACGTTACGCTCTGTAACGTAGATCCTCCGGAGTCCCCCGCCAGGACTCGAACCTGGATCTTCCTCAAAGCTTGCGGCAAGGACGCTCTGTCCCTTGAGCTACGGGGGCACGCTGAGAACACGGTTCGGCTAGAAGTTGCGACCTTCTAGCCGAGCCTCTCAGCGCTGCGCACAGTCTAACTGGCCGCCGGCTTCCTAACCCCTTTCGATGCCGTCGCTCGCACTGAGCGACTGAGGTTGATTAGGCGCTCTCGACCGGCGTGCCGTTGCCGGCGTGCCCGTTGCCCGCCGTCGCGCCGGGCCACGACCCGCCGTTGCGCTGGGCCTCGACGCCGCCGGCGGTGACGAGGTCCCACCAGCCGTAGAGCACGGGGACCTGATACCAGCTGGAGTGGCGCGCGCGGAAGTCGATCATCTCGGGGCCTTCCCAGTAGCGCTCCCAGCCGTTGTACTCGGCGAACGCGGCGAGCTGCTGGAACCTGTAGCGGTCGTCGCGCTGCGCGGTAGACGGCGTAGGTGCTCGCGCCGTAGCGCAGCGCGACGGCCGCGACCTCGTTCAGCGCGGTCTCGAAGTCATCGGCGCGAAAGCCCGTGGCGTACCACGGCATGATCACGGTACCCTGACCCTGGCCGGCCATTAGGCTCCGACCTCCGCATGTATCGCTCCGGGGCCGTCGGCGGTCTTGCCGAGCCCCTCGGACTCGGCGCCGACGAGGATCGAGATCTTGCCGAGGTGCTTGTTTTCGAGCATCAGCTGGTGGGCTTCGGCGACGCCGTCGAAGCCGAGCGTGCGCCACAGGACCGGGCGGATCTGGCCGCTCTCGATCAGCTCGTTGGCCTTCATGCACTCGTACGCGTTGGCGAAGTGCGAGCCGAGGATCTCCTTCTGGCGCATCCACAGGTAGGCGACGTTGAAGTCGAGGTCGAAGACCCGTGGTGCCGGCGCAGATGACGACTTTGCCGAACGTCTTGACGGTGAACACCGAGGTCGGGAAGGTCGCTTTGCCGACGTGCTCGAAGACGATGTCGGGGGCGTCGCCGAGGACCTCCTTGACGCGCTTGGCGAACGCCCGCGAGACGGCGAAGCGGGCCTTCTCCTCCTCGGGGGTCTCGCCGCCCTTGCGCATCATCCCGGCGAACTCGGCGCGGTCGATGTAGTCGACGGCGCCGAGGCGCTTGACGAGCTCGCCCTTCTCGGCCGAGGACACGACGCCGACGCGAGTGCGCTCCGGCGGCGGCGCAGATCTGTGTGGCGAACACGCCGAGGCCGCCGGCGGCGCCCCAGATCAGCACCTTCTGGCCGGCCTGGAGCTTGCAGCGGGTGATCAGCATCCGGTAGGCGGTGAAGTACACGAGGCCATAGGAGGCCGCCTCCTCCCAGCGTCAGCGCGGCCGGCTTGGGCAGCAGCTGCTGGGCCTGGACCTTGGTGAACTGCGCGAACGAGCCCCACGTCGTCTCATAGCCCCAGATCTTCTGCGAAGGCGCCGCCATCGGGTCGAGGCCGTGGACCTCGGGGTCCTCGTAGGAGGCCTGGTTGCAGTGCACGACGACCTCGTCGCCGGGCTTCCAGCGGGTCACGCCGGCGCCGACCTTCCAGACGACCCCCGACGCGTCGGACCCGCCGATGTGGTGGCCGAACTCGGGGTGGTCGCCGTACTTCATCACCGACACCGGCTTGCCCAGCGCGGCCCACACGTTGTTGTAGTTGACCCCGGCGGCCATCACGCGCACGATCACCTCGAACGCGCCGGGCTCGGGGACCTCGATCTCCTCGACCTGGAAGGCGTCCTTCGGTTCGCCGAAGCGCTCCTCGCGGATCACCCACGCGGCCATCGTCTTGGGCAGCTCTCCGGGCTCGACGTCGACCTCGGAGACTCCTTTGATGTCGATTGCCACGGTGATCCTGACCTCCGTCTCGATTGAAGTGCCCGCAGATTGAAGTGCCCGCCCGCAACGGGCCACCAATCCTACCCGGGGCCGCATGTCGTGTGCGGCTCAGGCGTGGATCGCCTCGACCGGGGCGGGCTCGGCGGAGCGCTCGGGCTGCTGTCGCATGTCCGCAGCCCGCCCGTCCGGCGCGGTGGCGCGGACGTGCGGGGAGACCAGCGTCCACGCCACCAGCGCCCCGAGCAGCGCCAGGCCGCCGGCGACGTAGACGGCGTTGGAGAGCGCGTAGACGTAGGTGTGGCTCAGCGCCGCCTGGACGTATGCCGGATGCCCCGCGCCGCCGCTGGGGCTCGATCCGGCCCCGAGCGCGTCGACGTACCCCGTGCGCTGGGCGGCGCTCGCGTGGGGCAGCAGCGTCGCGAGCCTGCTGCGGCCGAGCGTCGCGATGATCGCGCCCATCACGGCCACCCCGAAGGTGCCGCCGACCTGCGGGTCATCGAGAGGATGCCCGAGGCCACGCCGGCCTTGGTGCGGTCGACGGAGTTCATCGCGGCGGTGCTCATCGGGGACATCACGAAGCCGATCCCGACGCCCATCAGCACGAGGCTGACGGCGCAGCATGCCGTAGTCGGCGTGGACGGTGATCCGGGTCAGCAGGAACATCGCGGCCGCCACCGAGACCAGCCCGCCGGTCATCAGCGGCCGCGGGCCGACGCGGTCGGCCAGCCGGCCGGCGATCGGGGCGACGACCATGATCAGGCCGGTCGACGGCAGGAAGCGCAGGCCGGCCTGCAGCGGGGAGTAGCCGAGGATGTCCTGCATGTAGAGGGCCAGGAAGAAGAACATCGCGAGCATCGCGAAGGAGACGATGAACGCGACGATGTTCGCGCCGAGGAACGAGCGGGAGCGGAAGAAGCCGAAGTCGACCATCGGCGCGCGGCGGCGCAGCTCGATCGCGGCGAAGGCTGCGAGCGCGACGACGGCGACCGCGAACAGGGCGATCACCCGCGCCGAGCCCCAATCCCCAGTGTTGCTCTGCACGAGCCCCAGCACGAGCGAGGCGAGCCCGATCGTGAGCGTGGCGACCCCCGGCAGGTCGACCGTGCGCCCCGCGGTCTCGTCGCGCGACTCGCGGGCGGCGAACAGCGTCACGACGATCGCGAGCGCCGCGACGGGGACGTTGAGGAAGAAGATCGACTGCCAGCTGACGTCCTGGACGAGCAGGCCGCCGACGACGGGGCCGATCGCGAGCGCCATCGCCGAGACCCCGGCCCAGGTGCCGATCGCGCGCCCGCGCTCGTGGGCGGCGAAGGTGTTGGTGATGATCGACAGCGTCGCCGGCATCATGAAGCCCGACGCCGACGCCCTGGACGGCGCGGAAGACGATCAGCCAGGTGTCGCTCTGAGCGAGGCCGATCAGAAAGCTGGAGGTCGCCGAAGACGGCGACGCCGAACAGGAACATGCGCCGGCGCCCGAAGAGGTCGCCGAGTCGCCCGCCGGTGACGAGCAGCACGGCGAACGTGAGCGTGTAGGCGTTGACCGTCCACTCCAGCGCCGAGGTCGTCGCGTGCAGGCTGCGCTGGATCGACGGCAGCGCGACGTTGACGACGGTGTTGTCGAGCATGATCATGAACAGCGCGAAGCACATCGCTCCGAGCGTCCACCAGCGGCGGTTGTCCTCGGTGATCCTCGGGATCCTCAGCCGGCGGGCGCGATTGCCGGAGGGCTGGGCTGAGGAGGCGGGCCGGATCATCGACTTCTGCCAGCATAGAGGAGGTGCGGGCCCCCGCTTCAGTGGCGTGGGTCACACATGCGCATCGGCATGTGGCGTGCGCATCGCGCTACGCTGGGACCTGTCCCACGGACCATAAAACGCCGTGAATACTTCGAATAGGAGGCCACGTGCCCGAGCCGCAGCCGCCCGAGGAGGAGCCCCAGCAGGGCCCGAACATCATCATGCCCCCGGAGGAGTTCGCGGGCAGGTGGGCGAACGCGGCATCGATCGCGCGGACTCCGCACGAGTTCACGCTGGACTTCCTGCGGATCGGCCCGCAGGGGCAGCAGGGGATCGTGGTGTCGCGGGTGTCGTTCTCGCCGCTGCTTGCAAGCCAGCTTGTAGACCTGCTCAACGAGCAGTGGCAGGCGTACACTGAAGAATCGGGAGTTCCCCCCGAAGGCGAGAGCGATGACTGAAAGCGACCCATTCGAGGACGCGCGCGGCAAGGCGGAGGTGGAGTGCAAGGTCCAACTTCGTGGCCCGAACGTGAACAACACGCTCGACACGCCGCTGCGCCCGGGGGCGATGGAGGTGCAGAAGGCGGCGATCCGCAAGCACCTGCTCGAGCGGCGCTCGCGGCGCGGAGATCACCCGGGCGGGCCCTGAGCGGGGCCGGGCTCTGAGCGGCGCTCGCGGCTGGATCGTGGGCGACTGCCGAGAGCGTGGCCGTGGGGTGCGGGGGCGGGCGGCGCGTAAGGCGTCAGGACGCGAACGGCAGCTCGACGACGGCGGCGGTGACGCCGTGGGCGCCGACGGCGACGGTGTCTCCGGGCTGCGCCTCGCGGCGGACGAGCGCGAGGCCGATCGGCCCGAGGTCGGGGGAGAGGACGGCGCTGCCGAGACGCCCGACGGGGCGCTGGCCGAGGCGCAGCTCGTCGCCGGCGGCGGCGTGCGCGGAGAGCCGCAGGCCGCGGAGATGGCGGTTGGGCTTGCCCTTGTAAAAGAGCCGCGCGACGGTCTCCTGGCCGACGTAGCAGCCCTTGGTGAAGCTGACGGCGTGCTCGTTGAGGCCGGCCTCCTGGGGGATGGTGCTGTCGTCGAGGTCGATCCCGTAGCGGGGCCGCCCGCGCTGCACGCGCAGAACCTCGGCGGCCTGCTCGCCCACCACCAGGGCGCCGGCGTCGAGCAGGGCGGCCCGGACGGCCTCGGCGTCGGCGGCGGCGCACAGGACGTCGACGCCGTCGTCGGTGCTCACGAGTCGCACCGCACGCGCGGCGATCTCCCCGGCGAGGTGGGCGTGCTCGGTCGGCGGGAGGGCGGGGAGGTCGTCGTCGGCCGTCGTGCCGTCGCGGGTATGCGACATGGCGGTGTCGCGGGCCTTCACGGCGATCGTGTCGGAGCGCGGTGCATCGGCGTTGGCGCTGCCGACATCGGCCGGATCGAGCGCGTGGCGGCGACCTCGCGGGCGGCGGGGCCGATCAGGGACAGCAGGGCGCACTCGAGGGTGCGCTTGTGCAGCGCGACGTCGTAGCCGATCTTGTAGCGGCGGATCATGTCGAACAGCGCCTGCAGCGCGACGCGCTCGGTGTCGAGCAGCAGTTCGCGCGGCGGCCCGTCCGAGTCGCTCGCTGTCTCCGGGCGCGTCGCCCGCGGTCCCGTCGGCCCGCGGTCCACCCTCGCGGCGTCCCCGACGACAAGGATGCGCAGGTCGCCGAGCATCTTGCCCTTGTGCGTGAGAAACGCGGCGTAGCGGCCCTCCCCGGGGCGCAGGTCGGCGAGCTCGTTGGTGACCTGCCCGTTGAGGAACTCGACGGCGCCGGGGCCGGTGAGGGCGAGCTTGCCTCGCTGGGAGCGGTCGACGAGCCCGCAGCCCGCGACGAGCGTGCGGTGCTCGGCGCTCAGGCGGTCGGCGTCGGTGGCGGCCACGCGTTCGAGGATAGCCCGGCGGCGAGGCGCGATCCGGCCGGCGATCTGGGGGGATCGTCCGCGCGGGCGGGTGTGTTCCGGTGCCCGCGGGCGCGGGGCGTCGTGCCCCGCGTCAGGCGCTCGGCTGCATACCCCGCGTGAGACGCTCGGCTGAGACGGGCGCGACGCGGGCGGCGGCCTCGGGGGTGGCGCCGGGGCCGAGCTCGGCGCGGACGTCGCGCACCCCGAGCGGCGCGCCGCAGCGTTCGCAGATGCGCCGCTCGCCCATGACGCCGCCGCAGTCGCGATGGCGGATGCACGACGGGCGGGCCCGCGGCGGGGCGGCGTGGCGGTCGCCCCAGCGCATCAGCTCGACGATCATGGGCCACAGGTCGAGGCCCCTGTCGGTGAGGCGGTACTCGTGGCGCGGGGGGCGCTCCTGGTAGGGGACCTTCTCGAGGATGCCCTCGGCGACGAGCCGCTCGAGGCGCGCGGCGAGCACGTTGCGGGCGACGCCGAGGTCGCGCTGGAGCTCGTCGAAGCGGCGGACGCCGAGGAAGACGTCGCGCAGCACGAGGATCGTCCAGCGCTCGCCGACGAGCTCCAGGGTACGGGCGATCGAGCAGTTCTGATCCCGGTAGTCGTTGCGCAGCATCTTCAGTGTCCCTCGGGACACCAGCCAAGTCTAGCACCCAAGTTGCGTGAAGCAACTCGATCTGTTATAAGTGCGTCTCGTCATGCAACTCGCGAGCTGAGGAGCGATCTCGAATGGAGCGCAGATGGCAGGTGCTGATGGTGGTGGTGGCGGGGGTCTTCATGGCGGGCCTGGACCTGTTCATCGTGAACATCGCGTTTCCCCAGATCCAGCGCGAATTTGCGGGCACGGACCTGGGCTCGCTGTCGTGGGTGCTGAACGCATACACGATCGTGTTCGCGGCGTTCCTGGTGGTGGCGGGGCGCTGGTCGGACGCGTTCGGGCGCAAGCGCTCGTTCCAGCTGGGGGTGGGGCTGTTCGTGGCGGCGTCGGCGGCGTGCGCGGCGGCGCCCTCGGTGGCGTTCCTGGTGGGGGCGCGCGCGGTGCAGGGGCTGGGGGCGGCGCTGTTGACGCCGGCGTCGCTGGGGCTGCTGCTGCCGGAGTTCCCGCCGGAGCGCCGGCACGTGGCGATCGGGGCGTGGGCGGCGGTCGGCGGGGTCGCGGCGGCGGCGGGCCCGCCGCTGGGAGGGCTGCTGGTGCAGGCGAGCTGGCGCTGGGTGTTCCTCGTCAACGTCCCGGTGGGCCTCGCGGCGCTGGTGGCGGGCCAGCGGGTGCTGCGCGAGATTCGCCATCCCGACGCGGCGCGCCCGGACGTGCTCGGCGCGGGCGTGCTGACGGCGGCGATCGCGACGCTGGTGGTGGCGATCGTGAAGGGCCCCGACTGGGGCTGGGGCAGCGCGGGGGTCATCGGGCTGTTCGCGCTGGCGGCGCTGCTGGCGTTCGTGGTGGCGCGCCGGATCGTGCGCCACCCGTCGCCGGTGGTCGAGCCGGCGCTGCTGCGGGTGCGCTCGTTCAGCCTCGCGGTGGTGGGGTCGCTGCTGTTCTTCGGGGCGTTCGCGGCGATGCTGCTGGCGAGCGTGCTGTTCCTGACCGGCGTGTGGCACGAGTCGACGCTGGCGGCGGGGCTGATGATCGCCCCGGGCCCGGCGATGGCGGCGGCGAGCTCGGTGCCGGGGGCGCGGCTGGGCCGGCGCTTCGGCCCGGGCCGGGTGGGGGCGGTGGGGACGGTGCTGTTCGCGCTGGGCGGGGTGTGGTGGATCGCGCACCTCGGCGCGGAGGCGAACTACGCGGCGGATTTCCTGCCGGGGATGTTGATCGGCGGGATCGGGGTGGGCCTGGTGATCCCGTCGCTGACGGCGGCGGTCGCGGCGACGCTGCCGCCGGAACGGCTGGCGACGGGCATTGCGGTGCAGATGACGGGCCGCCAGATCGGCTCGGCGCTGGGCTTCGCGATCCTGGTGGCGGTGCTGGGGACACCGGACACGGCGGGGGACTTCACGGATGCGTGGAAGTTCATGATGGCGGCGAGCCTGCTCGCGGGGGTGGCGCTGGTCGCAGTGGCCCGCGCCCCCCGGGTGGCGCCGGCGACGGCGGTGGCGCCCGGCGCGGCGGTGTCGGCCCCGATCTCGCCGACGCCTCGCCCGGTCGAGTCGCCCCCGACTTCGCCGACGGCCCGTCCGGTCGAGTCGGCCCCGACCTCGCCTATCCCCGGCCCGGCCGAGTCGGCCCGGTCGGGGGCGACCGTCTGAGCCGTTCATCATGATCGGCGGAGATGCCCGCCGCGACAGCGAAGCTCGCGTCCTCGCAGCCGGTGCGCTCGCGGCGCTGCGAGGACGCGGCGGCGAGCGTGCGGGCGTTCGCGGGCGTTCGTGATCTGAAGCGCGAGGAGCTGCTCGGCGCGCCGGTGCACTGGCCACGGCCGTCGCGGCTGGAGCAGGGGCTGGGGGTGCCTCCGGGGAAGCTGGCCGAGGGCCTGCGAACACTGGGGCTGGAGACGGTGGGGGCGCTGCTGGAGCACCTCCCGCGCGACCGCCGCGAGGCGCGGACGATCGCGACGCTGAGCCCGGGCGAGCAGGCGACGGTGGCGGTCGAGGTGGAGTCGATCGCGAGGCGGCCGGTGCGCCGCCGGGGGATGCGCCCGCTGGTGCAGGCGACGGTGCGCGACGAGACGGGGGCGATGCGGGCGACGTTCTTCAACCAGCCGTGGCTGGTCGAGCGCTACACCCGCGGGACGCGTCTGCTGCTGCACGGGAAGACCGGCCGCGACGGGGGCTTCGGCGTGGCGCACCACGCCGTCGACGCGCAGCCCGACGGTCGGGCGGTCGGGACCGGCGGCCCGCACATCGGCGCCGGCGACCCGGACGCCCCAAGCGGCCCGCAGCCCCTGCCGAGCGCGGACGCGCCGAGCGGCCCGCAGACCCGAATGGGCGGCCCGCAGCCCCCGCCGAGCGGCCCTCCGAGCGCGCGGCCGACGAGGGAGATCGCGCACTACGCGGCGGCCGAGGGGGTCAGCTCGACGCAGATCCTGACGCTGGTGCGCGAGCGGCGCGGTGCGCTGGCGGACGTGTGCGAGCCGCTGCCGGCGGCGGTGCGGACGGCGGAGCGGCTGCCCGAGCGGGCGGCGGCGCTGGCGGCGATGCACTTCCCGAGCAGCCCCGAGGAGGCCGCGGCGGGCCGCGAGCGGCTGGCGTTCGAGGAGCTGCTGCTGACCCAGCTGACGGTGCTGCGCCGCCGCGCGCTGCGCGGCCGCGGGACGGCGGCGGCGCTTGCGGGCGAGCGCGAGCTGACCGATCGCTGGCTGGCGCGGTCGCTGCCGTTCGCGCCGACTGAGGACCAGCGGGCGGCGATGGCGGCGATCGACACCGACCTGGCGCGGGGGCGTCCGATGCAGCGGCTGCTGATGGGCGAGGTGGGCTCGGGCAAGACGGTGGTGGCGCTGTACACGCTGCTGCGGGCGGTTGAGCACGGGATGCAGGGGGCGTTGATGGCGCCGACGGAGACGCTCGCCGAGCAGCATTTCGCGACGCTGCAGGCGCTGGTCCCGGAGCTGTTGCTGCCGTCGACGACGGTCTCGGCGGAGCTGCTGACGGGCTCGACTGCGCCGGGACGCCGCGCGGACACGCTGGCGCGGCTGGCGTCGGGCGAGCTGAAGCTGGTGGTGGGGACGCACGCGCTGATCGAGCCCGACGTCGAGTTTCACAGCCTCGGGGCGGCGGTGGTCGACGAGCAGCACCGCTTCGGGGTGCGCCAGCGTGCGGCGCTGGATCGCAAGGGCCCCCGGGCGGGGGCTGCGCGGCGGGCGCCGCACGTGCTGCACATGACCGCGACCCCGATCCCGCGGACGCTGGCGCTGACGGCGTACGGCGACCTCGACGTGACCCGCCTGCGCGAGCTGCCGCGCGGCCGGCGGCCGATCGCGACGCACGTGGCGGGCACCGAGGCGCAGCGGGCGCGGGCGTACGAGCGGCTGCGCGAGGAGCTGCGGGCGGGGCGCCAGGCGTATGTGGTGTGCCCGCTGGTGGAGGAGTCCGAGCAGCTGCGGGCGCGCGCGGCGACGGCGGAGTTCGAGCGCCTCCGCGAGGGCGAGCTGCGCGACTTTCGGGTGGCGCTGCTGCATGGGCAGCTACGCCCGCGCGAGAAGCAGCGGGCGATGGCGCGGTTCGCGTCGGGGGAGGCCGACGTGCTGGTGGCGACGACGGTGATCGAGGTGGGGATCGACGTGCCGAACGCAACGGTGATGCTGGTGGAGGACGCGGAGCGCTACGGGATCTCCCAGCTGCACCAGCTACGGGGACGGATCGGCCGCGGCGAGCACCCGTCGTTGTGCCTTTTGTTCGGCCCGCGCGGCTCGCGCCGGCTGCGGGCGGTGGCCGAGCACCGCGACGGCTTCGAGCTGGCAGAGATCGACCTGCGGCTGCGCGGTGAGGGCGAGATCGCGGGGGTGCGCCAGCACGGCGAGGGAGAATTGTGCGTAGCGAGCCTGCCCGAGGACGCCGAGCTGTTGGAGCGCGCGCGCCGCTGGGCCAAGCGGCTACTCGCGGCGGACCCCGAGCTGTCGGCCCCCGAGCACGTGCTGCTCGCCGAGGCGTTGGAGCGGGCATTCGGCGCGGAGGCCGCCGAGCCGATCCCGGCGTGACCCTCCGCGAGCCGAACCGAGCATGAGTTCCCGCGAGCCGATCCCGGCACGGTCCTGCGAGTCGATCTCGGCGTAGACATGTATATCTCTTTTTCGACCCGCGTATAACCATCGCTATACGCGACTCGTTTTTTTATATATGCCCCCACACCCTCTCCACTTCCATCGACACCATCTCGACGCTGATCGATACCCTCTCCGCACCGATCGACACAATCGACACCCTCTCCGCGCTCATCGTTCGCCGCCCGGGGCCTGCCAACCAGCCAAGCGATGGATCGCGCTGTGCGTGTGATCGCGGGCACGTACGGCGGGCGGCGGCTGCGGGCCCCACGGGGACGGGCGACGCGCCCGACGTCGGACCGGGTGCGCGAGGCGCTGTTCGCGATGCTCGGCGAGCTGGACGGGGCGGTGGCGCTCGACCTGTTCGCGGGCACGGGGGCGCTGGGGATCGAGGCGCTGTCGCGGGGCGCGGAGCGGGCGGTGTTCGTGGAGCGCGACCCGCGGGCGCTGGCGGCGCTCCGGGCCAACCTCGCCGCGCTGGAGCTGCGGTCGCCGCGGGCGGAGATCCGCGGCCGCGCCGCGCCGCGGGCCCTCGACGAGGCACGCGAGCGCCGCGAGGCATACGATCTGGTCTTCGTCGATCCGCCCTACGGGGAGGCGCGCGACTGGGAGCGCCGGCTGCAGGCGGCGCTGCCCCCGCTGCTGGCGCGGCGGGCGCGTGTGGTCGTGGAGAGCGACCGGCGGGCGCCGCTGGACCTCGCGATCGAGATCGAGCTGGAGCGGCGTTACGGCGACACTTGCATCACAATCCACCGTCAGCAGTGACCAGCCAACAAATCCATTCTGATTGGGGCCCACCCACCCCACCCACCCCACCCACCCCACCCACCCCACCCACCCCACCGACCCGGCCCGGTGGGCCCTCCCAGATCCCCCTCGGCCGGACCCTCGGTTGAAGCCACGATGACCACGCCAAGCAGATCGATCGCGGTGCTGCCGGGCTCCTACGACCCGGTGACCAACGGCCACCTCGACGTGATCCGCCGGGCGGCGGCGCTGTATGAGGAGGTGGTGGTGGCGGTCGTGAGACGCTCGGTGCGCAAGAGCACGACGCTGTTTGAGATCGAGGAGCGGGTGGGCTTCATCGAGCGGGCCACCGCGGACCTGCCGGGAGTGCGGGTGCAGCCGTTCAGCAACCTCGTGGTGGAGTTCGCCAGAAGCGTGGGGGCGAAGGCGATCGTGAAGGGTCTGCGGGCGATCTCGGACTTCGAGTACGAGCTGGAGCTGCATCAGCTCAACAGCCGCCAGGACCCGGAGATCGAGTCGGTTTACCTGATGGCCAGCTCGGAGTACAGTTTCCTGTCGTCGAGCGGCGTCAAGGAGCTGGCGACGTTTGGGGGCAAGATCGAGGATCTGGTCCCCGACGAAGTGGCGGCGCGGTTGCAGGAAGAGCTGAGGCGCTGACGAACAATGCGAGACGCGATGTCGAGGGCTCCAAGCACCGTTGCCGACAAATCGCCGGGTCGCGGAGACCGCGGAGGTGAGCGTTAGAAGATGGACGTACTGGTCTTGATAGACAAACTCGACGACCTGGTGCACAACGCCAAGCCGGTGCCGCTGACCGACCAGGTGCGGGTGGACAAGGAGGAGATCTACGACATCCTCGACCAGATGCGCGCGACGATCCCGGAGGAGATCAAGCAGGCGCGCTGGATCGTCAAGGAGCGTCAGGAGATGCTGGCGGAGGCCAAGCGCGAGGCTGAGAAAATCGTCAAGGAGGCGCGCGAGCGCCAGGAGCGGCTGGTGGGCGAGGAGGAGGTCACCAAGCAGGCGGAGCGCGCGGCGGAGGACATCGTCGAGGACGCCCGGGCGCGCGAGCGCGAGATTCGGCTCGGGGCGGAGGACTATGCGGACGAGATCCTCAGCACGCTGGAGGTCAATCTCTCGAAGATCATCAGCGCCGTGGGGCGCGGCCGCGAGCGGTTGCAGGGCAAGGATGAGCCCGCTGAGGTCTCTTAGGGCGGCTGCTGACCGAAGCCGGGAGACACGCGCCTTCGGTGCGAGTCCCCGTTTCGACCAGCACGATGCTGCGCGTACCCGGCCTCCTCACGCCTTGCGATTCGCCGTGGGATAATCCCCGCCGATGACGTCTCCTATGCGCCACCACATGGAGGTGGCCCGCACGCTGCTGGGGACCGGGATGATCCGACCGGAACGCCCGGACCGGACGGTGCGGGCGTTGGGCACGCTGCGCCGCTGGGGGTCGAGCTCGGCGGCGGCGTACACGGTCTCGGCGATCCGCTATCCAGATCGCCTGGCGATCGTGGACGAGCGCGGGACGCTGACGTTCGCGGAGGTGGAGTGCCGCACGAACGCGCTGGCGCACGCGCTGGCGGCGGCGGGCGTGAGGGGCGCGACCGCGGGCGGCGGCGACGGGGTGGCGATCATGTGCCGCAACCACCGCTACTTCATCGAGGCGACGGTGGCGTGCTCGAAGCTGGGGGCGAGCGTGCTGTATCTGAACACGGCGTTCGCGGGTCCGCAGATCGCCGAGGTGCTGCGGCGCGAGGCGCCGACGGCGCTGATCTACGACGAGGAGTTCGCGGAGCTGGTGCGCGCGGGCGGGGAGGGCCTGCGCCGCTTCGTGGCGTGGCGCGAGCCGGGGGATCGGAGCCGATCCAATCCGAGCCCGCCCGCCCCGACGGTCCCGAGCCATCCCGCCCCGACCGACCCGTCCGGTTCAGGCACCCCCGATTCGAGCTCGACCGATCGCGCTGACGGCGGGCGGGCGGCGGAGGGGTGGGCGGAGGATCGGTCGCTGGAGGAGCTGATCGACGGCGGCGACCCGACGCCGCTGCTGCCGCCGCCGGAGAAAGGCCGGGTGGTGATCCTGACGTCGGGGACGACGGGGGCGCCGAAGGGCGCGAACCGCAAACAGCCGGAGTCGCTGGAGCCGGCGGCGGCGCTGCTGTCGAAGATCCCGCTGAAGGCGCGCGAGACGACGGTGATCGCGGCGCCGATGTTCCACTCGTGGGGGTACGCGCACTTCACGCTGGGGCTGCCGCTGGCGTCGACGCTGGTGCTGCGCTGCAAGTTCGACCCCGAGGAGACGTTGGCGGCGGTGGCGCGGCACCGGGCGACGGCGCTGGCGGTGGTGCCGGTGATGCTGCAGCGGATCCTCGAGCTGCCGGCGGAGACGATCGCGCGCTACGACCTGCGGGCGCTGCGGGTGGTGGCGGCGTCGGGCTCGGTGCTGCCGGGGGAGCTGGCGACGCGGGCGATGGATCTGCTGGGGGACGTGCTCTACAACCTGTACGGCTCGACGGAGGTGGCGTGGGCGACGATCGCGACGCCGCAGGATCTGCGGGCGGCGCCGGGGACGGCGGGGCGTCCGCCGATGGGGACGGTGGTGAAGCTGCTGGACGCCGAGGGCCGCGAGGTCCGGCGCGGGGAGCGCGGGCGGATCTTCGTGGGCAACGAGATGGTGTTCGAGGGCTACACGGGCGGCGGCGGCAAGGAGATCGTGGAGGGCCTGATGAGCACCGGCGACATGGGCCACTTCGACGGGGGCGGGCGCCTGTTCGTGGACGGGCGCGACGACGAGATGATCGTGTCGGGCGGCGAGAACGTGTTCCCGCGGGAGGTGGAGGATCTGCTGGCCAGCCACGAGCAGATCGAGGAGGCGGCGGTGATCGGCGTGGAGGACCGCGAGTTCGGGCAGCGGCTGAAGGCGTTCGTGGTGAGGCGCGGAGACGCGGGGCTCAGCGAGGAGGCGATCAAGGAGTACGTCAAGCGCAACCTGGCGCGCTACAAGGTGCCCCGCGAAGTGGTGTTCCTGGACGCGCTGCCGCGCAACTCGACGGGCAAGATCCTCAAGCGCGAGCTGAGCGCGCAGGCGGATTGACCTTTTGAGTGGCCGGCGGAGCCGGCCCGCGGGGTTGCGTGCTGGTTTGGATGGGGCGCGTTCTACTCTTGGCGTATGCCGGTGCAGGTGGACAAGCTCGATCTGGCGAGCCTGCGGCTGAGCCCGGGGGAGGGGCGGCGGCTACAGGTGGCGGTGGCGATCGAGCCGCTGATGCTGGGCGGCGAGCGCTATGCGGCGCGACCGGCGAGCCCGACGGCGGTGCTGGAGGTGTCGCGGATGGTCGGCCATGGCTACGCGCTGCGGCTGTGTTTGCAGGCGGCCCTGGCAGGCCCGTGTATGCGCTGCCTGGGCGAGGCGGCTCCGACGGTGCGGGTTGACGCCCGCGAGGTGGATCGACCGGGCGAAGGGGAGGAGCTGTGCAGCCCGTATGTGCATGGGGAGACGCTTGACCTGGCGGCGTGGGCACGCGACGCGTTGGTGTTGGAAGCGCCGGTGCAGGTGGTGTGCCGGTCCGACTGCGCGGGCCTGTGCCCGGTGTGCGCGGCGGACCTCAACGATTTTGACCCGGCCGGCCCGGAGCACCATCATGAGCGCGAGCCGGACCCGCGGTGGGCGAAGCTGCGCGAGCTGCGGCTGGAGTGAGGCGGACACGGCCCTGGGCGCGATCACGCCCAGGCGACGCCGGTGTGACCTGGTGGGGCGGCGGTTGCGCTAGCCTTCTGGACCGATGGCGGTCCCCAAGCAGAAGCAGTCGCACAGCCGCACGAGCAAGCGTCGCGCCCAGCACAAGATCTCGGCGCCGGCGCTGAGCGTGTGCCCGCGCTGTCACAGCCCGCGCCGGCCCCACCGGGTGTGCGCGGTGTGCGGGACCTACGCCGGGCGCGAGATCGTGACGCCGGGCGGGCACGCGGAGCACTCCCACGAGGACTAGCCAGGTCGTCGTAGCGGTCGACGCCAACGGCGCGGATCTCGGCCCGGCGGAGGTGGCGGCCGGGGCGGCGCTGGCGGCGCGCGGGGGGGTGCGGGTGCTGCTGTTCGGGCCGGCCGCGGAGATGGTCGCCGGACCCGCTCTACCGGAGGGCGTGGAGGTGGTCGACGCGCCGCTGTCGATCGCCAAGAGCCCGGACCCGGCGCGCGCGGCACGGGCGACGCCGCAGGCGTCGATCGTGCAGGCGGCGCGTGCGGTCGCGGACGGCACGGCGCAGGCGCTGGTGTGCGCGGGCGGCACCGGGGCGGCGCTGGCGGCGGGGCTGTTCAACATCAAACGGGCACCGGGCATCTACCGCCCGGCGCTGGCCCTGCCCATTCCGGTCCCCGGCCGGGCGGGTGGGCGGACGGGCGGCGGGCAGGCGGGCGGGCATCCAATCGTCCTGCTCGACGTCGGCGCGAGCGCGGAGGCGCGGCGCGAGCAGCTGGTCCAGTTCGCGTTCATGGGGGCGGCGCTGGCGCAGGTGGTGCTCGGGGTGGGGCGCCCGCGGGTGGGGCTGCTGTCCAACGGCGAGGAGCCCGGACGCGGGAGCCCGCCGGTGGCGGAGGCGCATGCCGAGCTGGTCGAGCGGGCGGTGGCGGGCGGGGCGTTTGAGTTCGTCGGCAACGTCGAGGGGGGGGACGTGGTGGGGGGTGCGGCCGACGTGATTGTTACCGACGGCTTCACGGGGAACGTGGCGCTGAAGCTGATGGAGGGCGTGTCACAGACGGTGCTCGGCGCGGTCCGCGACGCCGCGATGTCGTCGTGGCGCGGGAAGCTGGGCGGGGCGCTGCTGATGCCGTCGCTGCGGGGGTTCCGGGCGCAGATCGACCCCGAGGGGCAGGGCGGGGCGTACCTGCTGGGGCTGCGCGGCCTGGGGGTGGTGCCCCACGGGCGCTTCACGCGGCGGGGCTTCGAGCAGGCGATCGTGCGCGCCGAGCGCGGGGCGCGCGCGGACGTGGTGGGACGCACCCACGAGGCGCTGGCGCGGGCGGGGGCGCTGCGGAGCGCCCCTGTCCGCGCTGAGCGCTAGCCTGCGGCGGGCATGACTCGGGAGGAGGTATTCGCATCGATTCAGGCCCATCTGGCCGACGAGCTGGACGTCGACCCGGCGGAGATCGACGAGGAGACGCGCTTCAAGGAGGATCTGGCGGCGAATTCCCTCGATCTGTACACGCTGGTGCAGGAGCTCGAGGACAGCTACGGGGTGCGCGTGCCCGACGAGCAGGCGGCCGAGATCCTCACGGTGGGCCAGGCGGTGGACTTCGTTCTCGCCCAGGCCGCCGAATGAGCCGGCATGGCGGCGCTGGAATTGCGGACGCATCGGGGCGTGATGGATAAAGATGACCGAGCAGCCAATGAGGTTGGACGCTCTGCTGGACGAGCTGCCCGAGGAGCTGGCGCGTCAGGTCTTCACGCACGCGTCGTGGAGCGAGCGGCCCAGCGACTCCTATGCGCGGCTGGCGTTCCTCGGCGACAGCGTGCTGGCGCTGGCGGTGACGACGCATCTGTATCCGCGCCTGGAGGCCGAACGGTTCGGGGCGGGACGGCTGACGAAGATCCGCGCGCAGGCGGTGTCGGGCCCGTCGTGCCGGGCGGTCGCCGAACGCCTGGCGGTGCCCCGGCGTCTGCGGGCGGCGGCGCCGGCGGGCGTGCAGGAGAGCGCGGAGGTGCTCGGCGAGACCGAGCGCGTGCTGGCATCGGTGATCGAGGCGGTGATCGGCGCGTGCTACCTGCACGCCGGCTACGAGCGGACGGCGGAGGCGGTGGTGGAGGCGTTTCTCCCGGAGATCGAGCAGGCGCTGGAGAACCCGGTGGACTTCAAGTCGGCGCTCCAGGAGCTGCTGGCGCGGCGCGGGGAGACGGTCGACTACGAGGTGACGGCCGAGCACGGCCCGCCCCACGAACGGACCTTCGAGGTGGTGGCGACGGTGGAGGACCGGCGGCTGGGCAGCGGGCGGGGGCGCAGCAAGAAGCACGCCGAGCAGCACGCGGCGCGCGAGGCCGTGGAACGCTTGCAGGCATGAGTCGACTCCGAAGGACGGCGAGATGTATCTGAGGTCGCTGACTTTGAAGGGCTTCAAGTCCTTCCCGGACCGGACCCGCCTGGACTTTGGGCCGGGGGTGAGCGTGGTGGTGGGCCCCAACGGGTCGGGCAAGTCCAACGTGACCGACGCGGTGCTGTGGGCGATGGGCGAGCAGTCGCCGCTGGCGATCCGCGGCCAGTCGATGCAGGACGTGATCTTCGGCGGCGGCCACGGCGTGCAGGCGCGCAGCTCGGCGGAGGTGGAGATCGTGTTGGACAACTCCGACGGCGCGGTGGATCTGCCGTTCGCGGAGGTCTCGATCCTGCGGCGCCTGGACCGCGCGGGGGAGGGCGAATACCGGCTCAACGGGGCGCGCTGCCGGCTGGGGGACGTGGTCGAGGTGCTGTCGGACACGGGCCTGGGCAAGGAGACGCACTCGGTGATCTCCCAGGGTCGGGTGGAGGCGATCGTGACGTCCAAGCCGCGCGACCGGCGGCTGCTGATCGAGGAGGCGGCGGGCCTGGGCAAGCACCGCAAGCGCCGGCGCCGCGCGCAGCTGAAGCTGGAGCGCACCCAGGAGAACCTGGATCGCGCGCTGGACGTGGAGCGCGAGGCGCGGACCCGTCTGCGCCCGCTCAAGCGCCAGGCCGAAGCGGCGGAGCTGCACGAGCGCCTGGAGCGCCAGATGCTCGAAGCGCGGCTGCAGCTGGCGCGCGAGGCCCTGCGCGTCCGTGGCGTCGAGCTGCAGCGGGCCGAGGGCGGCGTCGTGGCAACGCGCGCGGAGCGCGAGCAGGTCGAAGGGGGCCTGCGGACGGTGGTCGAGCGCCGCGGCCTGGCCGAGCGGGCGCTGGCGGAGCGCGCCGAGCGCCACGACGCCCTCGCGGGCCGCGCCTTTCGGGCGCGGGCGGCGCAGGAGCGCCTGGAGCTGCGCCGCGAGCAGGCGGCGGGCGCGGTGGAGAGCCTGGAGGACCGCATCGCCCGTGGGCAGCAGGAGCTGGAGACGCTGAGCAGGTTGCTCTCCGAACGATCCCCGGGAGCGGAGAGCGGTGACGAGCTTGACCATCCGCAGGACGGCCGGCCGGAAGCGGCGGCGGAGGTCGACGAGTCGCGGATGGGAGTCCTCGAGAGCCAGCTGGCCGAGCTGGAGCGCGAGCGCGAGCGCGAGCTCGAACGCGAGCTCGCGGAGCTGAACGGCGACCGCGAGCGGGCGGCGGGGCAGGTGGCTGAGCTGCAACGGGAGCTCGCGGCGGCGCGCGCGGCCCGTGAGACGGCGGACACGGGAGCCGAAGCGGCGCGGACGGCGCTGCGCGAGGCCGAGCGCGAGGTCGAGGCGGCGCGGCGCGAGGCGGCGCGGGTGGGCGCGGAGCTGGCGGTCGTCAACCAGTTCCTGCGCAGCCACTCGGCGTCCGGCGCGGCGGCACACGACGCCCGCGCTCCGCGGGCGCTGAGCGAGGCGCTGCGGGTGCAGCCGGGCTATGAGCTCGCGCTCGCGGCGGCGCTCGGGGGCCGCCTCGACGCGGCGCTGGTGGCGGACATGGCCGGCGCGGCGGCGCTGCTGGACGACGCGGGGCCGGACGGGGCGACGGCGCTGCTGGCCGGCGAGGCGGCGCTGGTGGCGGACGGCGAGGGGGCCGATCCCGGCCCCGAGCCCGACCCGGGCGGCAACCCCGACGTCGCCCCCGCTTCGGACGAGATTGACGTGCCCGCCAGGGGTGGGCTGCCGCTGTCAAGCGCGCGGGCGCTGCTGAAGTCCGATCCCGGCATCGTCTCTGCCCCGGGTGAGCCGCCGGCGCCGGGCGCGCGGGCGCTGCTGGAGCTGGTGGGGGGGTCGGGCGCGGTGCTGGCGGTCGCGGCGAGGCTGCTGGCCGACGCGTGGGTGGTGGAGCGCCTGGAGGATCTGCCGCGGGACTTCGACGGCATCGCGGTGACGCGCGCGGGGCGGGTGTGGTTCGCGGCGTGGGGTGAGGTGCGCCAGGTGACGGAGGGCGGCTCCGAGCGCGTCCTGGCGCGTCGCAACGAGCGCGAGCAGTTGATCGTCGCGGCCGAGCGCGCCGCCACCGCCGAGCACGCGGCGCGGGCCGGGGCCGACGGTGCGCTCCAGGAGGCCCAGGCGGCGGACGCGGCGCGCCAGCGAGCCGACGGCGAGCTGCGCGAGGCCGAGCGCCGCTACGCGCAGGCGGTCGAGCGCGAGCGGCACACGGCGTGGCTGATCGAGCAGCGCCGCGCGGCGCCGGAGCAGGGCCCGCTGGCGGTGCGCCGCGCCCAGCTGGAGGGCGAGCTCGCGGCGGAGCGCCGCCAGGCCGAGCGGGTCGCGCGCGAACGGGCCGAACGGCTGCGCCGGATCGAGGACCTGCGCGCGCGGCACACGGCCGACAGCGCGCTGCGGCCGCTCGCGGAGCGCCTGGCGGCAGCGTTGCGCGGTGCCGGGGAGGCGGTCGCGGAGCGGGTCGCGGAGCTGGAGCGAGAGCTCGCGGGCGACCGTGCGGCGGGCGAGGAGATGACGGCGGAGCTGCGGGCGTGCGCCGCGCAAGAGGCCGAGATCCAGGCGCGCCTGCGGGCGGCGGGGGAGGCGGTGACGGCCGCGGAGGTCACGGCCCAGCGCCTGCGCGACCAGGCGGCCGAGGCCGAGCTGGAGCTGCGCACCGTCGCCGAGCGGCTGGGCGTCGCGATGCCGGTCCCAGGCGCGGGCGGCGCTGCGGACCTGGACGCGCGACGGGACGAGCCCGACGGAGCGCTCGAGGACGAGGCCGGGTCGCCCGCTGAAGGCGTGTCCGGGGACGAGGGCCGGACGGCGGCGGAGCTCGACGGCGAGTCGGGGAAGGAGGAGGGATCGGAGGCTGAGCCGCTCACGGAGGAGCAGACGCAGGCGCTGGCCGCGCGCCTGGAGCGTCTGCGCCGCCGGCGCGAGCAGCTCGGCCCGGTGAACCCGCTGGCCCAGGATGAGTACGCCGAAGCAATGGCCCACGTGGAGGAGCTGGAGGCGCGCCGCGCCGACCTGGAGGCGGCGCTGCGCGAGCTGCGCACGGTGATCCGCGACACGGACCGTCAGATCCACGAGACGTTCCAGGCGACGTTCCAGGCGGCGGCGCACAACTTCGAGGAGCTCGTGGGCGATGTCTTCCCAGGAGGCAGCGGGCGGCTGCGGCTGGTCAAGGACGAGCTCGCGCCCCGCCCGGTGCTCGGCGGCCAACGGGTGCCTGACGACGCGTCGGCCGTCGGGGAGGCTGAGGCCGCGGCCGAGGCCGCGGCGGAGGCTGAGGCCGAGCGCGACCGGCGCGAGGACGAGGAGGAGCTGCTGGGCGTCGAGATCGAGATCACCCCGGCGGGCAAGTCGACCAAGCGCCTGTCGCTGCTGTCGGGCGGGGAGAAGTCGATGACGGCGCTGGCGTTCCTGTTCGCGGTGTTCCTCGCGCGCCCCTGCCCGTTCTACATCCTCGACGAGGTGGAGGCGGCGCTGGACGATCTGAATCTCGACCGCTTCCTGGCGCTGCTGCGTCGCTACGCGGATCGCGCGCAGTTCATCGTGATCACCCACCAGAAGCGCACGATGGAGGCCGCGGACTGGCTGTATGGGGTGTCGATGGCGGGCAACGGCGTGTCGAAGGTCCTCTCCAGGCGCCTGCCCCCGGCCGAGCGGTCCCCAGAGCAGCAGACGCCGGAGCAGAACGGGTCGGCGGCGGTGGCGCAGGACGCGCAGGAGCACACGGGGCAGGAGGCGACGGTGCAGGAGCCGACGGCGCCCGCGGCGCCGAAGTCGGCCTTTGCGCAAGAGGTGGCTCTGGCGGAGCTGCCGCGGCCGGACATGGCCGAGGTCGCGTAGATCCTCCGCTGGTGGATCTCATCAGGGGGCCCAATATGTGGGCCCTCCGGGCGCGGGCCTCGTCGGTGTCGCCCGATCCGCTCGACCGGCGAGCGCCGTGGTCGTGAGGCGCCGATGGTCTGTGGAGCGCCCGGCAGGCCGGTCGATCGGATCGGGCGACACCGCCGATGCCCTTTTGCCGAACCCCCCGCTGGGCCGCTGGCGCCGATCCGGTGGCTACGAATAGAGAACGAGCTGTGTGCCGACTCTGCATCGACGTTCTTCTACGGCGCCAAACGGCGGCCCATTCCGCTGTCAGCGCACCCGCAGGTGGACGTCGAAGCCGAGGTTGCCGCCGCCGCAGCGCCCGCTGATCGTGTAGGTCCCGGGATGTTTGATCCGCCGGATGCTCCCTCTGGCGGTGAAGGTTCCGTTGCGGCGAACTGTCGCCAGGACCGTCGGTACGCCGGCGAAGTCGAGCGCTCGGTTGTGGTGGGGGGCGAATGCCTCTGAGAGCAGGTCCACCTGGTCGCCCGCGGGGCATTGGGGCCCGCCGCGATAGAGGCCCACGCTGCCCGTCAGTCGCACGCTGGCGCCGGGGGCGACCGGGTTGGGGGACACGTGCAGGGAGGCGGCGGTGCCGGTGCTCGAGGCGAGGGCCGGCGGTACGGCGAGCAGCGCCACGGCGAGCACCGGCGCGATTCGGCGTGTTGTTGCTGCGGTTGCGAGGTTGGACCGGAGCATCGCGGGGAAGATGCTATCGAGCCCGCCTGGACCTCTCACTTCACATAGTGGTAGCGGGCCTGCAGGACCACGAGGTCGGCGTCGAGCACCTGATACACCAGTCGGTGCTCCTCGGTGATCCGCCGCGACCAGGCCCCGGCGATCCCGTACTTGAGCGGCTCAGGCTTACCGATCCCGCCCGTCGGATCGCGTAGAGCGTCGTCGAGCAGGCGGTTGATGCGTCTCACGATCGCGCGATCTGCCCGCTGCCAGTAGGTGTAGTCCTCCCAGGCCTGTGGGGTGAAGACCAGCCTCACGCGCGGTCGAGTGGGTGCTCGACCGTCTCGCCGCGCTCGGCCGCCTCAGCGGCATCGAGCAGGCGCCGCGCGTTGGCCGGCGAGCGGAACAGGTACGCCGTCTCGTGCCACGCCGCATACTCGTCTGCCGACATGAGCACGGCATTACCGCGTTTGGACGTGATCTCGATCGCCGCCCGATCGTCGTTGACCTTCTCGATCAGCGGGAACAGCCCTCGGCGTGCCTCGCTAGCTGTGATCGCCACCGCCATCTCCTTTCACTGGTACCAAATATCGTACCATACGTGCGGGATCCGTCGGTACGGCAACCGCCGGCTGCGCCGGCAGTGGCTCGGCCTTCAGCAGCAGTCAGCACCTTCGGCCTCCAGCTCGGCCCGTAGCTTGGCGGCGCTCGCATGGAGCGCGCACACACAAGGATCGCGCCGTGAGCGCTCCAAATCCAGCTCGCCAATCACGATCACCGCCTGACTCCAGAACCACGACTCCACGGAACCAAGCCATACGCAGGAACCTCTAAATCGCAACGAACTTGAAGGGTGACCACTAGGTGACGGTGAATGTCCGATTGACTGCCACGCCGGTCTGGGTGCTCGTCACGGTGATGGTCCCCGCGCCGATCGCGGCCACCGCGGGAATCGTGATTTCGGTCGAGAATGTTCCCCCGAATTTGCCGCTGGCTTTGGTTGTAACGCTGGGGAAGACCGTCTCGACGCCTTCGTGATCGGTGAACGTCGGCGTGACGGTGTCGCCGACCAGGTCGCCGCTGCCGGTTATCGTCACGGTCGAGCCGGGTAGCCCGCTTGTCGCCGACAGTGACACTTTGGCCCGTGTCGCGACCAGCGTGACCGCGGCGGCAGAGTAGGTCGGCTTGTAATACAGGCGGGTGTAGGTGTAGTAGTTGACCTGATCTCCGGTCTCGGCGGCGAACGTCCCCGTCAGCGAGGCGCTTTGCAGGATCGCGAACGCCTGTTCAAGCGACGCTTTGAACGGCGATGTCTGGCGCACGGCCAGCGTCCCGGCGAGCGTCGCCTGCCCGGAGACCGACAGCGACCCGTAGTCAGAGGCGCCCGCGATGAATGTCCGCAGCCTCCCCGTGGACGTCTGCAGATAGTCTCCGGCGACCCGCAGCGCCACGCCGGCGCCCAGCGCCACGATCCCGTTGTTCGTCAGGTCGCCTTCGATCGAGCGAACCCCTCCGTGGGAGTCTTCGACGTAGAGCTTGCCGACGTTGCTGACGGGGCCGGCCAGCGTGACGTTGTTGGCGCATTCATCGCCGTTTGTCATCGTGATCGTGCTCAGCCCACGATTGATGATCCCGTAGGTCGTGGCCAGGATCGCGTTCTCAGAGCACGTGCTGGCAACCACCAGCGTCGGTCCCCCTCCGATCGTCAGCGAATCCACGCTGACCGTCCCGGTGGTGCTCGTCTGGTCCATCGTGACCGTATAGCTGCCGGGGGCCGTGATGCAGGCTCCTTCTTCGGGGCCCGGAGGCGCACCCTTGCTCCAATCGCCGGCGGTGAACCAGCTGCCGCCCGCGGTGTTCGTCCACGAGTCTGTGCACCCGGGCGATGGAGGCGCCACAAACACCCACGCCGCCCCAGTGCCCTCGTCGCAGGGGCCGCCGATCAAGCGCGGTGTTGCCGTCGGAGGACAGCGCCACGCTTGTAGCCGAACTCGCCTGTCGCCGCTCTCGCCGGCTGCCGGTGAGCTTCGGGCCCTGCTGGGTCCAGGTCGAGCCCGAGCGCGTGAACACCCACGCCGCCCCGACGCCTGCCGTTGTCGTCGGGCCGCCGATCAGCGCGGTGTTGCCGTCGGCGGACAGCGCCACGCTGTAGCCGAAGCTGCCTGTCGCCGGTCTCGCCGCTGCCGGTGAGCTTTGCGCCCTGCTGGGTCCAGGTCGAGCCCGAGCGCGTGAACACCCACGCCGCCCCGACGCAGCCGTTGTCGTCGTAGCCGCCGATCAGCGCGGTGTTGCCGTCGGCCGACAGCGCCACGCTCGAGCCGAAGTAGCCTGTCGCCGGTCTCGCCGCCGCCGGTGAGCTTTGGGCCCTGCTGGGTCCAGGTCGAGCCCGAGCGCGTGAACACCCACGCCGCCCCGACGCCGTGCGTTGTCGTCGGTGCCGCCGATCAGCGCGGTGTTGCCGTCGGCGGACAGCGCCACGCTGACGCCGAAGTCGCCGCCTTCGCCGGTCTCGCCGCTGCCGGTGAGCTTGGGGCCCTGCTGGGTCCAGGTCGAGCCCGAGCGCGTGAACACCCACGCCGCCCCGACGCCGTCGTTGTCGCCGCAGCCGCCGATCAGCGCGGTGTTGCCGTCGGCGGACAGCGCCACGCTGTAGCCGAAGTGGCCGTAGGCCGATCTCGCCGGCGCCGGTGAGCTTTGAGCCCTGCTGGGTCCAGGTCGAGCCCGAGCGCGTGAACACCCACGCCGCCCCCACGCTGTGCGTTGTCGTCGGGGCCGCCGATCAGCGCGGTGTTGCCGTCGGCGGACAGCGCCACGCTGTCGCCGAAGCCGCCGCCGCCGGCTCTCCGCCGGCGCCGGTGAGCTTTGCGCCCTGCTGGGTCCAGGTCGTGCCCGAGCGCGTGAACACCCATACCGCCGCGCCGGAGCGCCCCCGTGGGGCGTTGTCGTCGGGGCCGCCGATCAGCGCGGTGTTGCCGTCGGCGGACAGCGCCACGCTGTAGCCGAAATACGCCTGCGGCCGACTCTCGCCGGTGCCGGTGAGCTTTGCGCCCTGCTGGATGAACGGGTCGATCCGCAGCGGATAGCGCGCATGGCTGTCATCGACACGCAGCTGGAGGGTGCCGTTGCGGAGGTGCATGACGGCGGGCAGCCGTCGGCCTGTGGCGTCCTGCGCGCTGAGTTGTCCGTAGCGCAGCGCCGTGGCGCCGGCGTGCGTCTTGAACAGGATCTGCGACCCGACCTGCTTTGGGATCAGCGATCCCCCGACCCTTAGCGTGAGTATGAGTGGTCCCGTGCCTGCCTGTGGGCGGTGGGACAGGGTGAAGCCCTGCTCCAGCCCGTAGGGTCCGTTGCGGTAGAACTCGCCGATCGGCCCGTGGCGGTAGAGGACCTGGCTCGCTGCCGGCGAGGGCGCCAGCGCTCCGATGCGCTCAGCGTGCTGGCCGTATCCGATGGCCGCGAGGGACAGGCCGAGCGTGCCCTGCGCCACCCGCAGGGAAGCCCCGGTGGCGGTGAAGGCGCCGTGGATGCCTCCACCCTGGGTGAGCAGCGAGGCGCCGTCGCGAATGGGCCAGAAGCCGCGGTCGGCCTCGCCGATGCTCGCCGAGGCAGCGGCCGCGAGACCGACCGGCAGGCGGGTGGCGACATCGCTGTGCAGGCCGGCGCGTGAGCTGAGCCCAAGCGGATGGCCGCTCGGCACAGATGGCGCGGGCAGCGCCCCCAGCGCCAGCGCGGCGGCACAGGCGGCTGTCATCCCTGCCAGCAGCGCCAGGGCGCGCCAGGGTCCGAGGTTGTGGGTGGCGCCAACCGTCAGCGTCGTCCCGGCTGGACCGCTTACTGCTGCCGTCGGTCCACCTGCCACTGCCGTGCGTCCAGGTCCTTTGGGCATCTCGGCTCCCGTTCTCGGCGGCCGCTCATCCTCGCGGCCATTCAATAGATCGCCTCAGAGTAAACCATCGGGCAGGCGACGCCGACGAGGGCCGCGCACCGCGATGCAGTCCAGGTTGCTCGCGCCGGCCTACCAGAGGACCGGCACGCCGTAGGCGGCGATCCGCTCGTCGCGAGTGACCACCGTGAGGCCTTCGCTCTGCGCTTGGGCGACGATCATCCGGTCGAACGGGTCGCCGTGATGTGGCGGCAGCGCGCCCGCGAGAAGCGCGTGGCGGGAAAGCACGGGCAGTTCCACGAATCCACGCTGCTCCATCGTGTCGAGCAGGTTCGCCGGAGCGTCGAGCTTGCCCTGCGCGCGCTTGATCGCGATCTCCCAGATAGAGGCCGCGCTGAAGATCACCGAGGTGTCGGGGTTCTCGATCGCGTCGTGTGCGCGAGCGCTGAGACGCCGGTGTTCGTCTCGCCACCACAGAAGCGCGTGTGTATCGAGGAGCAGCGGGGTCAATCGCGGGTGCCGAACAGACGCTCGAGCTCCTCGTCGGGCTCGTCGAAGTCGTCGCTCATCCAGATCTTCCCGTGGAGGTCGCCCGGAACGCGCGGCTCGCGCGCGGGGCGTAGGCGACCAGCTTCGCCACCGGCCGCGGGCCCCTGCGGATCACGATCTCCTCGCCCTCGCAGGCGCGCTCGATCAGGCGCGAGAGCTGGGTTTTGGCCTCGGTGACAGTGACAGCCTCGGACATGCCGGACATCGTATCAGACCAGGTTGACCTGGTCTGCTTGACCTGATCTGATGTAGCGAGCGTCGGGCGAGCCCGAGCGATCTCCGTGCAGGGAGCGGTGGACCGGGGGTCTTCGGGGCGGTGGACCGGGTCTTCGGAGCGGTGGACCGGGGTCCTGGTAACGTCGCGCCCCCGTGCCGCGCGACTGGAGCGAGCTGTTCATCACCGACGAGCAGGCCGCCGAGGCCGATGGCTCGGGCGCCGATCGGTCGGGTGCCGATCGGTCGGGTGCCGGCGAGCCGGCCTCGGAGCGGTCGGGCGAGACCCCCGAGCGTCGCGGCGGCCTCTTTCGGCGGCTGCGCCAGAACCTCGCAAAGACCCGCCAGGCGCTCGGCGGCGAGATCCAGGCGACGCTCTTTCAGACCCTCGACGAGCACACCTGGGAGCGCCTGGAGGAGGCGCTGATCATGGCCGACGTCGGCGCCGCGACCACCGCGTCGGTGGTCGCGACGCTCGAGGCCGACGCCGCCGAGGGGCGGCTGCACGGCGGCGAGGCGCTGTCGGAGCGGCTGATCGAGCTGCTCGCCGCAGACCGCGCGCACCGGGGACGGACGCATCGACATCCGCGCGCGGCCCGACCGTGATCCTCGACGGTCGGCGTCAACGGCACCGGCAAGACGACGACGATCGGCAAGCTCGCCTGGCATCTGCGCCAGGAGCTCGGGCGCGTGGTGCTGCTCGCCGCCGCCGACACCTTCCGCGCTGCCGCCACCGAGCAGCTCGAGGGCTGGGCGCAGCGGGCCGGCTGCGAGATCGTCACCGGGCGCCGAAGGCTCGGACCCCGGGGCCGTCGCCTTCGAGGCTCTCGCCCAGGCGCGCGGCGGCGGGTCGGACGTCGTGATCGTCGACACCGCCGGGCGCCTGCACACCCAGGACGACCTGATGGCCGAGCTCGGCAAGGTGCGCCGCGTGATCGCGCGCCAGCTCGACGGGCGCCCCGCACGAGACGCTGCTGACCGTCGACGCGACCACCGGCCAGAACGGGCTGCGCCAGGCGCAGCATGTTCGCCGAGGCCGTCGCAGGTCGACGGGCGTCGTGCTGACCAAGCTCGACGGCACCGCCCGCGGCGGGATCGCGCTGGCGATCGCCCGCGAGCTCGGCGCTGCCGGTGAAGCTGATCGGGGTCGGCGAGTCGCTCGAGGATCTGCGGCCCGTTCGACCCCGAGGACTTCGCCCGGGCGCTGATCGCCCCGGGTGAAGCGCGGGCGCCGGTGCGATAATTAGGAATATGGGTGCATGGGTCATATGGGTGGTCGCGGCCTGCGTGCTGGGCGTGGGCGAGATGCACACCGGCGGGTTCTTCCTCGCGCCGTTCGCCGTCGGGGCGCTGGTCGGCCGCGGTCGTGAGCCTCGCCGGCGTCGGGGCGCCGCTGGCGGCGATCGTGTTCCTGCTGGCCTCGCTGCTGGTGCTGGCGACGCTGCGCCCGCTCGCCCAGCGCCACCGGCGCCTGCCGCCGGCGATCCGCACCGGCGCCGCCGCGCTGGTCGGCCGCGACGCGCTCGTGCTCGAGCGGATCGCCAACCGCGAGGGCGTCGGCTGCGTGCGGATCGACGGCGAGGTGTGGACTGCGCGCAGCTACGACGAGGACGAGGTGATCGACGCCGGCGAGCGCGTTCAGGTCGTCGAGATCCGGGGGGCCACCGCGCTTGTGATGCATTGAGGCCTACGAATCAGTATCTGACCGTCACACTGAGATCTCAATAGGCACCCGAAGAAAGGCAGGGAACCACCCCTCATGGTCGCAATCATCATCGCCGTCGTCATCGTCCTGTTCCTGCTCGTGGTCGCGTCGCGCACGATCCGCATCATCCCGCAGGCCCGCGCCGGCGTCGTCGAGCGCCTCGGCCGCTACAGCCGCACGCTGGAGCCCGGCCTGGCGATCGTCACGCCGTTCATCGACCGCGTCAAGCCGCTGGTCGACCTGCGCGAGCAGGTCGTCAACTTCGCGCCGCAGTCGGTGATCACCGAGGACAACGTCGTCGTCGGGATCGAGACGGTCCTGTACTTCACGATCACCGACCCGCGCTCGGCGACCTATGAGATCGCCAACCCGCTGCAGGCGATCGAGCAGCTCACGGTGACGACGCTGCGCAACGTGATCGGCGGGCTCACGCTCGAGGCGACGCTGACCGCCCGCGAGAACGTCAACACCGAGCTGCGCGTCGTGCTCGACGAGGCGACCGGCAAGTGGGGCATCCGCATCAACCGCGTCGAGATCAAGTCGGTCGACCCGCCCGCGGACATCAGGGCGGCGATGGAGAAGCAGATGCGCGCCGAGCGCGACCGCCGCGCGGCGATCCTCACCGCCGAAGGCGAGAAGCAGGCCCAGATCCTCACCGCCGAGGGCGCCAAGCAGGCGGCGGTGCTGAACGCCGAGGGCGAGCGCCAGGCGGCGATCCTGCGCGCCGAGGGCGAAGCGAAGGCGATCGACACCGTCTTCAACGCGATCCACGAGGGCCGTCCCACCAGGGAGCTGCTCAGCTACGAATACCTCCAGATGCTGCCCCAGCTCGCCGAAGGCGACGCCAACAAGGTGTTCGTCATCCCGTCCGAGTTCGCGCAGGCGTTCGGCGGCATCGGCGAGGCGCTGGCGCGCCGCGTCGACGAGCGCTCCTCCGGCGACAAGGGCTGACAGACCGGCGGAGCCCGCCAGCATGTTCGACTCGCTCGCCGAGAAGCTCCAGGCGACGCTCGCGGAGGTCCGCCGGCACGGCGACGCTGACCGAGCAGGACATCGACCGCGCGATGCGCGAGATCCGCCTCGCGCTGCTGGAGGCCGACGTCAACTTCAAGGTCGTCCAGCAGTTCACCGCCGAGGTGAAGGAGCGCTGCCTGGGGGCCGAGATCGTCGGCGCGCTGAACCCCGGCCAGCAGGTCGTCAAGATCGTCGCCGAGCAGCTCACCGAGCTGATGGGCGGCGACGCGCCAGCGAGCTGAGCTTCTCCCCGCAGCCCGCCGACCGTGATCCTGCTGGCGGGCCTGCAGGGCTCGGGCAAGACGACCGCCGCCGCCAAGCTTGCGCGCTATCTGCGCGAGCAGCACGGCTCCTCGGTCGCGCTCGCGGCCTGCGACATCTACCGTCCGGCCGCGGTCGAGCAGCTCGTCAAGATGGGCGCGCGGGCCGGCGCGACGGTTCTACGAGCAGGGCACCGACCCCGATCCCGTCGAGATCGCCGCGCTGGGCGCTGGAGCGCGCCCGCGAGGAGGGCAAGGACGTCCTGATCGTCGACACCAGCGGCCGCCTGCACATCGACGAGGCGCTGATGGCCGAGCTCGTGCGGATCCACGCCGACGGTCGCAGCCGCAGGACACGCTGCTGGTCGTCGACGCGATGACCGGCCAGGACGCGGTCAACGTCGCCGAGCAGTTCGCCGCGGCGGTCGCCGTTCGACGGCGTCGTGATGAGCAAGCTCGACGGCGATGCCCGCGGCGGCGCCGCGCTGTCGGTCAAGGCCGTCACGGGCAGGCCGATCCTGTTCGCCTCCACCGGCGAGAAGCTCGACCAGTTCGAGCGCTTCCACCCCGATCGCATGGCCCAGCGGATCCTCGGGATGGGCGACGTGATGAGCCTGATCGAGCAGGCCGAGCGCGCAGTTCGACGAGCGCGAGGCGCGGGAGCTGCAGCGCAAGCTGCGCCCGCAACGAGTTCGGCCTCGACGACTTCCTCGGACAGCTGCAGGCGATCCGGAAGATGGGTCCGCTGCAGCAGCCTGCTGGGGATGATCCCGGGCCTCGGCGGGGCGCAGCTGCAGCGGCATGAAGGTCGACGAGCGCGAGCTCGACCGCCTCCAGGCGATCATCCTCTCGATGACCCCCGAGGAGCGCCGCCGGCCCGAGCTGATCAAGGGCTCGCGCCGGCTGCGCATCGCGCGCGGCTCGGGCACCAGCGTCCAGCAGGTCAGCCAGCTCGTCAAGCAGTTCGCCCAGATGCGCAAGGTGATGCGCCAGGTCGGCCGCGGCAAGACGCCCGACATCGGCGCGCTGATGCGCCAGGCCCGCTGAGCCCCTGCGAGTCTCGATGCGCCCTGCCGTGGCGTGCTGAACCCCGCTGGGCGCTCCGAACCCTCTAAGCTCTGCACCGCATGCGCAACGGACATAAGAGAGGTAACGACGTGTCGGTAAGGCTGAGGCTCACGCGAGTGGGCGGCAGGAAGGACCCGATCTGGCGGGTCGTCGTCGCCGACCAGCGCTCCCCGCGCGACGGTCGCGTGATCGAGACGATCGGCCACTACAACGCCCAGACCAACCCGTCGACGATCGTGATCGACGAGGAGCGCGCGCGCAGCTGGCTCGCGCGCGGCGCCCAGCCCTCGGACACGGTGCGCAAGCTGCTGCGCATCCAGGGCATCGACGCGGGCCGACCAGGTAGGGCGAGCGCGCGGAGCGCATCCGGCGGCCCGTGAGCGAGTCACGAGTCTGCTGACTATCTCGCCGGGGCCTCGTCGATCGGCCCGAGGAGGTCTCGGTCGAGCAGTTCGACGAGGATGACGGCACGATCGTGCTGGAGCTCGCAGTGGCGGCCGACGACTACGGCAAGGTCATCGGCCGCGGCGGGCGCACCGCGCAGGCGCTGCGCACGGTGCTGAAGGCGGCGGCCGCCAGCGAGCGGCCGCCGCGTGGTCGTGGACATCGTCGATTGACGCCGTTGATTCCATGCCGGGTGGGATGCCGACCGAGCAGGAGTCGACCGGAGGCTGTGGCCGCGCCCAACACGCCGCCGGCGCCGCTGTCGGCCGGCCGCGTCGGACGGGCGCACGGCCTGGACGGCAGCTTCTACGTGATCGGCGCCATGCCGCGCCAGCCCGTCCGCTCGCGTTCGGCACCCGCAGGTCACCGCTGCTCGCGGTGGAACGAGGTGACGGTCGCCGGACGCACCGACGATCGTGCGCCGCGCCGGCGCCGGCGCAGCGGCCGATCGTGCGCCTGGAGGGCGTCGAGGATCGCTCCGCCGCGCGAGGCGCTGCGCGGCCTGCCGCTGACCGTGAGCCCCGATCGCAGGCGCCGGCGCTTGGCCGACGGCGAGTGGTGGGCGCACGAGCTCGAGGGCTGCGCGGTGCTCGACGGCGAGCGCCGCGTCGGCACGGTGCGCGCGCCTGTCGCAGCTGCCCTCCTGCGAGGTGCTCGAGGTCCGAGCGCGACGGCGGCGGCGAGGCTGCTGGTGCCGATGGTCGCCGACGCGGTCCGCAGCGGTCGACGTCGTCCGCCGGGCGCATCGACGTGACCTCGACTTCCTGGGACGGGACAGCGACGTGAAGATCGACATCTTCACGCTGTTCCCCGCCTGGTTTGAGTGGTTCTCGCACCCAGCGCCACGTCCGCAACGCCCTGGCGGCGGGCAGCCGGCTGGAGTGCGTCGACATCCGCGAGCACACGCCCCTCAGCGGCGGGCAGGTCGACGACACCCCGTTCGGCGGCGGCGCCGGGATGGTGCTGCGGGTCGACGTGATGGACAGCGCCCTGCGCGCCCGCTACGGCGTCGATCCGGTCGCAGCTGCGCCACCCGCGGCGCGTGATCGCGCTGACGCCGGGCGGGCGGCTGCTCGACGACCGCTACGTCGCGCGAGCTCGCCGCCGAGCCGGCCGCTGACGCTGCTGTGCGGGCGCTACGAGGGCTTCGACGAGCGGATCGTCGAGCACTTCGCCAGCGAGACGCTCTCGATCGGGCGCTACGTGCTCTCCGGCGGCGAGCTGGCGGCGATGGTCGTCTGCGACGCCGTGCTGCGCAAGCTGCCCGGCGCGCTCGGCCACGCCGAGTCGGCGGTCGAGGAGTCCTTCAGCGAGGCGCTCGGGGGCGACCCCGAGTACCCGCACTACACCCGCCCCGCCGAGTACCGCGGGCTGGCGCGTGCCGGAGGTCCTGCTCTCCGGCCACCACGAGCGCATCCGCCGCTGGCGACGGCAGCGCAGCCGCGAACGCGGAGGACGCCGGGCCGGGCGGGGACGCCAAACCAGCGGGACGCGGCCGGACGGGACGCGGGCGAGGGTGGGACGCTGACCGCGGCTGACCGCTGCGCCGTCGCTACCATTGCTGCCGCGCTGTCCCGGTCGGCGGGATGCGCCGGTGCGCCCGTCCCTTCCTTTCCATGCCATGAGCAGCGTCATCGACAACCTCGAACGCGCGCAGCTGCGCCGCGTCCCGGACTTCGCGCCGGGCGACCGCGTCAAGGTCCACTTCCAGGTGATCGAGGGCACCCGCCGCCGCACCCAGGTCTTCGAGGGCGTCGTGATCAAGCGCCAGGGACACGGCGCGCGCGAGACGTTCACGGTGCGCAAGCAGTCCTTCGGGGTCGGCGTCGAGCGCATGTTCCCGGTGCACTCCCCCAAGATCGAGCGCATCGAGCTGGCGGCCCGCGGCGACGTGCGCCGCGCGAAGCTCTACTACCTGCGCGACCGCGTCGGCAAGCGCGCGCGGGTGCGCGAGCGCCGCTACACCGGGCCCGAGGAGATGCGTCGAGCCGGGGCTGCTGCACGCAGCCGGGCCAGGAGGCGACCGATGCGACGGCGATGAGCGTGAGGACGCCGGGATCGCGGTCGACCGGATGCCGAGCGGCTGCGGAGGCGCGATCCGGCCGAGGCGCCGTGGCGCGCGAGGAGACGGCGGCGAGCAGCGCAGCCGCAGGCGACGCAGACGGCGCTGGAGCACCTGCGCTCGAGGACGGCGGCCGGAGCCGCTCGGGCAGGTCACTGCCGCCGACGAGCCAGGACGCGGCCGCCGCCGACGCACAGGCGCGAGCCTCGAGGCTCGCGCCGACGCGAACTCGCTCGCTCGAGCTGGTCGTGATCGTCGCGATCGCGGTGATCCTCGCGCTCGGATCCAGGCGTTCATCGTCAAGCCCTACAAGATTCCCAGCGGCTCGATGGAGCCGACGCTGACGATCGGCCAGCGCGTGCTCGTCGACCGCATCGGCATGGACTTCAGCGGACCGCACGTCGGCGAGATCGTGGTCTTCCACCCGCCGAAGGGCGCCGAGCACGAGCTCTGCGGACCGGTGCCCCACACCGTCACCTTCGGCGGCGCGCCTGCGTCGCAGCCGGTGCCCGAAGAGGCCAGCGTAAACTTCATCAAGCGCATCGTCGCCGGGCCCGGGCGACGCGATCTACGTCAAGGAAGGCCACGTCTACCGCAAGGCGCCGGCACGAGCCAGTTCGTCCGCGAGCAGGACTCCTACATCCGCGCCCTGCGGGGGCGTCCAGGAGTGCAACTTCCCGACGCCCGATCAAGATTCCGGCCGGTCACTGGTTCATGATGGGCGACAACCGTGGCGAGTCCGACGACAGCAGGTTCTGGGGACCGGTCCCCACAGGGTGGATCATCGGCGAGGCCTTCGCCACCTACTGGCCGCCCGACCGCATCGGATCTCTCTAGCCGCTGGCCCCGGGGCGCGCCGGCAACGCCAGGGCGCGCGGCGCCGCGCCGCGTCGCGGCCACCAGCGGCCGGCGGCTGTTCGCTTTCGACCGGCGCTGGGGGTCCGCCTGGTGGCGGGCGCCGACGAGGCCGGCCGCGGCTGCCTCGCGGGCCCGCTGGTGGCGGCCGGCGTGCTGTTCGACTACGAGACGCTGACCACGCGCGAGAGCTGCGCTCCTGAGCGGCGCTCAACGACTCCAAGCAGCACACGCCCGAGGCGCGCGAGGAGCTCTACCCGCTCGTCCTGCGGCAGCGCCGCGCGCGTCGTGGTCGTCTCGCGCTGCGTGCGCGGGATCGACGCCCGGGGCCTGCACAAGACGAACCTCGCCGCCCTGCGCGACGCGCTGTGCGGGTCACGCGCGGCGTTCGCGGGCGAGGTCGCTGTGCCTGGTGGACGGCTTCTCGGTGCCCGACTTCGGGCGTCCGCAGCGCGCGATCGTCGACGGCGACGCCACCAGCGCGGCGATCGCGGCCGCCTCGATCGTCGCGAAGGTCACCCGCGACCGCTACATGCGCCACGCCGACGACGCTGCACCCCGGCTGGAGCTTCGCCGAGCACGTCGGCTACTCGACGCCCGGCGCACCGCGAGGCGATCCTGCGCCAGGGCGTCTCCCCGCTGCACCGGACTGTCCTTCCAGTCGCTCGCCTACCAGCAGCTGGCGCTGTAGCGGCTGGACCCGCTACCACGCTCCTTCGAGATGGTCGAGACAGACGAGCCTGTCGGCCTCGTCGACGATGACGCCGATCGCGTCGAAGCGGATCGCGTGCGCAGCCGGACGATTGCGGGCTCCTTGTGCAGCCAGGCCGCGGCGAGGCGGCGCAGGCGCGCGCGCTGACTTCGCCGCAGCCACGCCGAGCGGCTGCTCCTCGGGGGCCAGCCGCCAGCGCTGGCGCGAGCGGCGGGTCTTGACCTCGGCGAACACGAGCGCCTCCCCGTTGAAGGCGATCAGGTCGATCTCGCCATAGCGGGTACGGGCGTTGCGCGCGACGATGGCGTAGCCGAGCCGCTCCAGATGCGCCGCGGCCAACTGCTCGCCGAGGCGGCCGAGCGCGCGGCGGGGATCCTCGCGTGGGGCGCCTGGGGGGACGGTGGGGATGGGCTGGGAGAGGCCGCCTGCACGATCGGCAAAGGCTAGACCGGCGACTGTGTCCTGCGAGCACAATTCGTGCCAATACTGTGGCTGGAGTGTGACGCCTCATACACAAACCCCGAGGAGGTTCCTGGGCTTCGCGATTCCGCAAACCGTCCGCTTCGCTAGCCTGCGCCGCGATGGCCGACGCGAGCTACCCCGACGACCTGCTGTACCACCCCGAGCACGACTGGGCGCGTTTGGAACCGGCTCGACCCCCACGCGACGCTCGGCGTCACGTGGTACGCCCAGGACGCCCTCGGGGAGGTCGTGTTCTTCGAGCCGCCCGCCGTGGGCACGACGCTGACGCAGGACGAGCCCTACGCCGAGGTCGAGTCCGTCAAGGCTGTCTCGGACGTGGTCGCCCCGCTGTCCGGCGAGATCGTCGAGGTCAACGAGGCGCTCGCCGACGACCCGGGGGCGATCAACGAGGATCCCTACGGCGCGGGCTGGCTGGTGCGGGTGCGCCTCAGCGACCCCACCGAGGTCGACGGGCTGATGGACGCCGAGGCCTACGCCGCCGGCGTGGGCGGTTAGCCGAGTGCAATGGCCGACACGGATGTCGCGGCTTCACTGGACGCTCGTCTGGGTCGCTCGGCTCGGCGGAGGGTTCGGCGCGGTTGGGCGGCTCGGCCCGGGACGGCTGGGCTCGACGGTCGGCTGGGCCCGGTTGGACGCGGTCTCGATCGGACGGCTCGGCTAGGCTGGAGGCTGTGACCCGCTACACCTCCACCACCCCCGAGGACCGCACCGCGATGCTCGCGGCGATCGGCGTCGGCTCGGTCGAGGAGCTGTTCGACGCGCCAGATCCCCGAGGCCGTGCGGCTGCGCCGTGCTCTCGATCTGCCGGCCGGGCTGCCCGAGCAGGAGGTCTACGCGCACCTGCGCGAGCTGGCCGCGCGCAACGTCAGCGCCGAGGACGAGCTCTGCTTCCTCGGGGCGGGGATGTACGACCACTACGTGCCGGCGCTGGTCGACATGCTGATGGAGCGCTCGGAGTTCCTCACCCCCTACACCCCCTACCAGCCCGAGGTCTCCCAGGGGGGGCTGCAGGTGATGTTCGAGTACCAGACGGCCATCTGCGAGCTCACCGGCCTGCCCGTCGCCAACGCCTCGGTGTACGAGGGCCCGTCGCGCGGTCGCCTCGGCCGCGCTACATGGCCAAGCTGCACAACGGCCGCGCGCGCTTCGTCGTCTGCGCGGGCCTGCACCCGCATACGCTCGCAGACGCTGCGCACCTACGCGCACGGCTTCGGCGCCGAGGTGGTCGAGGTGCCGCTGCGCGACGGCCGCACCGACGCCGAGGCGTGGGCCGCGCGCGATCGACGGGGAGACGTGCGCGGCGATCTTCGCCCAGCCCAACTTCTACGGCGCCGTCGAGGACGCCGCGCGCTGAGCGCCGCCGCGAAGGCGGCGGCCCGGGCGGCTTGGCGGGATCGGCCTCCGCGGGTGGGCGGGCCCGTCGCGCCGGTCGTGATCTCGCAGGTCGACCCGATCGTGCTCGGGGTCCTCGCCCCGCCGGGCGAATGCGGCGTCGACGTCGCCGTCGGCGAGGGCCAGTCGCTGGGCAACCGCCTGGACTTCGGCGGCCCCTCGTTCGGCTTCTTCGCCGCGCGCGAGCAGTACCTGCGGCGGATGCCCGGGCGCATCGCGGGGGAAACCCGCGACGTCGACGGGCGGCGCGGCTTCGTGCTCACGCTGCAGACGCGCGAGCAGCACATCCGCCGCGAGAAAGCCACCTCGAACATCTGCACCGCCCAGGCGCTGAACGCGCTGGCGGGGTCGTCTACCTGAGCCTGGCTGGGGCGGCGCGGGCTGGTCGAGCTGGGCGAGCTGCTGCTCGCCCGCACCCACTACGCGCGCCAGACGCTCAGCGGCGCTGGACGGCGTGCGCGCCGCTGCACGCCCAGCCGGTCGTGCGCGAGTTCGCGCTGCGCCTCGACGCCGACGTCGCCGCCGTGCGGACGCCGCTGCGCCGCGCAGGGCGTCAACCCCGGCGCCGACCTGCACGCGCTCACCGGGCGCGAGGCAGGACCGCGGCGGGCTGCTCGTCGCGCTCACCGAGCGGCGCACGCGCGCCGACATCGACCGGCTCGCCGACGTGCTCGGGGCGGCCGTGGCCGCCGGCCAAGGGCAGGCGGTCCGATGAACCCGCCTCGTACACGGGAGCCGGTGCTGCGATCTTCGAGCGCGCGCCGCGACGCGAGACGAGGTGCGCCCATGCGCGTCGCCCAACATCGCCGCGCGGACGATCCCGCAACGAGCCGATGACCGACACGCTCACGATCTTCGAGCGGGGCGCCCCCGGGCGGCGCGCCTTCCAGTGCCCCGAGCTCGACGTGCCCGCGGTCGACCCCGAGGAGCTGCTGCCGGCGACCTGCGCCGCGCGCAGCCGCCGCGGCTGCCGGAGGTCTCCGAGCCCGAGATCGTGCGCCACTACGTGCGCCTCTCCAAGCGCAACTTCGACCTGGACTCCGGCTTCTACCCGCTGGGGTCGTGCACGATGAAGCACAACCCGCGCCTGCACGAGCGCGTCGCGGCGCTGCCCGGCCACGCCCGGCTGCACCCGCTGCAGGACCCCGCGCGCGCACAGGGGGCGCTGGAGCTGATGTGGAGCCTGCAGCGCGCGCTGGCCGAGATCGCGGGCCTGCCGCACGTCTGCCTGCAGCCCTCCGCGGGCTCCCACGGCGAGCTCGCGGGCGTGCTGCTGACGCGCGCCTACCACGAGGTCGCGCGGGGAGACCCGCCAGCAAGGTGCTCACCCCCGACACCGCCCACGGCACCAACCCCGCGACCGTGACGATGGCCGGCCTGGAGGTCGTCAAGCTCGCGACCAACCCCGACGGCGGCGTCGATCTCGACGACCTGCGCGCCAAGGCCGACCGCGACGTGGCGTGCCTGATGCTGACCAACCCCAACACGCTCGGCCTCTTCGACCCCAACATCGAGGAGATCGCGCGCGATCGTGCACGAGGTCGGCGCCACGCTCTACTACGACGGCGCCAACCTCAACGCGGTGATGGGCCTCTCGCGGCCGGGCGACATGGGCTTCGACATCGTGCACTTCAACCTGCACAAGTCCTTCACCCAGCCCCACGGCGGCGGCGGGCCCGGCTCGGGGCCGATCGCGGTGTCCGAGCGGATCGCGCCGTTCCTGCCGGTGCCGCGTGGTCGTCGGCGCGCGGCGGCGAGGGCAACGGTGACTCAGGGTCGCACCTCGCGGCGTTCGACCTGGACTACGACCGTGCCGAAGTCGATCGGGCGGCTGCGCGGCTTCCAGGGCAACTACGGCTGCTTCGTGCGCGCCTACGCCTACATCTGCTCGCTCGGCGCCGAGGGCCTGCGCGACGTCTCCGAGAACGCGGTGCTCAACGCCAACTACCTGCTCGCCCGGCTGCGCGAGCACGGCGTCGTGGCGAGTACCGACCCACTGGGATGCGGCCAAGCGGTCGCCGCTCGCGACGAATCGGCGATTATCTGCCGCTGGCCTACGGCGAGCTGTGCATGCACGAGTTCGTGCTCTCCGGCGGCCCGATGAAGCGCGAGCTTGCAGATCAAGACGCTCGACCTCGCCAAGCGCCTGCTCGACTTCGGCTTTCACCCGCCGACCGTCTACTTCCCGCTGCTCGTCGAGGAGGCGCTGATGGTCGAGCCCACCGAGACCGAGACCCGGGAGACGCTCGACGCCTTCGCCGACGCCATCGCCGAGATCCTGCGCGAGGCGGCCGAGGACCCCGAGATCGCGCGCAGGCGCCCCCCACACCACGCCGGTGCGGCGCCTGGACGAGGTCGCCGCGGCCAAGCGGCCGGTCATTCGCCAGGCTTGTCTGATGGGGACGGGCGGTGGCCGGTCGCTGGGTGGCGGTGGATGGTGGCCGGCGGAGGGGTGGACGGGTGCCCCGGACGTGGTGGACTGTGCCGGCCGGGGTGGACGGACGTTGAGGTGAATATATAATTTCCAGGCCGCGTATAACTATTGCTATACGCGACTCGATTTTTTATACATCACCCCCAGCCTCCTCGACCATGCGCATCTTCTCCGGCATCCAGCCCACCGGCAGCAAGCACCTCGGCAACTACATCGGCGCGATCCGCCAGTACGTCGCCGGGCAGGACCGCGGCGAGGCGCTGTACTGCATCGTCGACCTGCACGCCACCACCGTCGCCTACGAGCCGGCCGAGCTGCGGCGCAGTCTGTACGACCTGACCGCGCTGCTGCTCGCCGCCGGCCTGGACCCCGAGCGCTGCATCCTGTTCCGCCAGAGCGACGTCCACGAGCACACCGAGCTGTGCTGGCTGCTGTGCAGCGTCACCGAGCTCGGCCGCCTGCAGCGGATGCACCAGTTCCGCGACAAGTCGGTCGTCCAGCGCGAGCTGGTGTCGGCCGGGCTGCTCGTCTACCCGGTGCTGCAGGCCGCCGACGTGCTCGCCTACCGCGCGCACGAGGTGCCCGTCGGCGAGGACCAGCGCGAGCACCTGGAGCTGATGCGCGACGTCGCGCGGCGCTTCAACGCGCGCTTCGGCGGCGGCCGCGAGGTGCTGGTCGTGCCCGAGCACCGCATCCCCGACGTCGGCGCGCGGATCATGGACCTGCAGGACCCCACCCGCAAGATGTCGACCACCGGCGGCAGCGAGGAGGGGACCGTGTACGTGCTCGACGAGCCGGCGGCGATCGAGAAGAAGGTCAAGAGCGCCGTCACCGACTCCGGCAGCGAGATCCGCCGCGCGCCCGAGAAGCCGGGCGTGTCGCAACCTGATCGAGATCCTCGCGGTCGCGCGCGCGCACGCGCCGCGAGGCGGTCGAAGCGGAGCTGGCGGACGCCCGCGGCTACGGCGACCTGAAGGCGGCGGTCGCCGAGGCGGTGATCGACTATCTCGCGCCGGTGCGCGAGCGCTACGCGCAGCTGCGCGCCGACGAGGCCGCGCTCGAGGGATGCTCGCCGACGGCGCCGCGCGGGCGCGGGCGATCGCCGCGGCGACGCTCGCCGACGTGCGCGAGTGCATGGGCGTCGGCGCGCCCGCGTCGTCGGTCGAGGCCGCTACGGTGAGCGGCGTGAGCGTCGCCGTCGCTCGAGCTCGACCTCGACGTCTTCAGCGGCCCGTTCGACCTGCTGCTGACGCTGTCCTGCGCGAGGAGATCGACCTGCTCGAGCTGCAGCTCGCCGAGGTCGTGCTCGCCTACCTCGACCACCTCGAGGCCCGCGGCGAGCTCGACCTGGAGACCGCCACCGAGTTCATCGTGCTCGTCGCCGCCCTGCTGGAGCTGAAGTCGCGGCTGATGCTCGCCGGCGAGGAGGACGAGCAGCTGCTCGACATCGAGCCCGGCGAGGCCGCCGAGGAGCTGCTCGCGCGGATGCTCGACGCGCGCCGCTACCGCGCCGCCGCCACGCACCTGCGCGAGCTGCTCGCCGCGCGAGCGACGGCGTGCGCTTCCGCAGCGCCCCGCCGCCCGCGCACCTGCTCCAGCGCGACCGTCGATCGCCAGGACGGCGGCTCCAGGACCCCGCCGCGCTCGGCGCAGGCGCTCGGCCGGCTGCTGCGATGCCGCCCACGATCAGCCTGCGCCACATCAGCGTCCCCGCGCGTCAGTCTCGCCGAGCGCCTCGCGCACCTGCGCGCGCTGCTGCGCCGCGGGCGCTTCAGCTTCGAGGAGGCCGTCGGCGGCGCCGACCGCATGACCGTCGCGATCACCGTGTTCGCGCTGCTGGAGCTCTACAAACGCGGCGAAGCGGCCTGGGAGCAGCGCGAGTGCTTCGGCGAGATCCATGTCCAGGCGCTGTCGGACCCAATGCCCGCCGCCGCTGTGCCCGCCGCCGTCCGCGGGCGCCGGAGGGGCTGAGTGAGCGACGCCGCCGACGCTCTGGAGCCCGACGGCGACGTGTCACAGCACGTCGAGGGTGTGAGCGGGGACCCCTGCACCCCAATCGGACACCCCGGCCGAGCTCGCCCGCATCGTCGAGGCCCTGCTGTTCCTCTGCAGCGACCCGCTCAGCGTCCGCGAGCTGGCCGACGCCACCGGCGCCGACGAGCAGGCGCTCGCCGCGGCGCTGGAGCTGCTCGCCGAGCAGTACGCCCCCGGGCGCCGCGGCATCCAGCTGCGCGAGCTCGCCGGCGGCTACACGCTCGCCAGCGACCCCGCCGCCGAGGACGCCGCGCGGCGGCTGTTCAGCCGGCCCGCGCGCCGCCACGCTCACCCCCGCCCAGGCCGAGACGCTCGCGATCGTCGCCTACCTGCAGCCGATCTCGCGCCCCGAGATCACCCGCATCCGCGGCGTCAGCGCCGACTCGGCGGCCGCCACGCTGCTCGAGCGCGGCCTGATCGAGGAGGCCGGCCGCTCGCAGTTCGGCGCCGTGCTGTACCGCACCGGCACCGCAGTTCCTGAAGCTGTTCGGCCTGCGCTCGCTGGAGGAGCTGCCCGACGTCGCCCAGTGGGACCCCACCCCCGAGGAGCAGGCCGAGCTGCGCGAGCGGCTGCTGCGCGCCGGCGAGGCCCGCGGGGGAGATCTGAGCCCGCCCACCCCGCTCGCGGTCGAGGAGTAGAGGCCGACTCGCCCGCCTGTGCGTGGCGGCCGGTTCGTGCTCAAACAGGTGTCATGCGACCGGCGCGCCGGTCCGCGCTGCGAGCTGGCCGCAGGCGGCGTCGATGTCGCGGCCGCGCGTGAGGCGCACCGTGGCCTCGACGCCGCGCTCCTGCAGCGCCGTGCGGAAGGCCGCGATCGCCTCGCGGCCGGAGCCGCGGTAGGTGGCCTGCCCGTCTGGGGCGGAGACGGTGGGGTTGTAGGGGATCAGGTTGACCTTGAAGATCCGCGGGTCGCGATCGGTGGCGAGGCCGCTGCGCGATCCCCTGGCTGTCCGCCGGCGCGGAGCTCGACGTCGCCGGCGCGAGCAGCGCGGCCAGCGCGAGCGCCTGCTCGTAGCGGTCGTTGACGCCCGCCAGCATCACGTACTCGACGAACACCCGCCGGCGCTTGCGCGCGTAGAAGGCGCGGCACGCCTCGATCACGTCGCGCAGCGGATAGCGCTCGTTGACCGGCATCAGCTCCGAGCGCAGCGCTTCGTCGGCGGCGTGCAGCGAGAGCGCCAGGCGCAGCGGCATCTCGCACTCGGCGAGGCGTTCGATCCCGGGGATCCAGCCGACCGTCGAGATCGCGGTGCGGCGGTGGGTGATGCCGAGGTCGGGCAGCCGCTCGCAGGCCGCCAGCACCGCGTCGAGGTTCAGCAGCGGCTCGCCCATGCCCATGAACACGCAGTGGTCCACCCGCTCCAGCCGGCGGAAGTGCAGCGCCTGGTCGAGGATCTCCGAGGCCGTGAGGTTGCGCGCGAAGCGCATCTGGCCGGTCGCGCAGAAGGTGCACGTCAGCGGGCAGCCCGACTGCGAGGAGAGGCAGATCGAGCGCCGCCCGGGCCACTTCCCGGAGGGCTTCCCCTCCCGGGAGCTCCACCAGGGTTCCACCTCCCGGAGGGCTTCCACTCCCGGAGGGCTTCGATAGCGCATCAGCACCGCCTCCAGCGGCCGCCCGTCGGCGGTCGCGAACAGCGCCTTGACGGTGCCGTCGCTCGAGTGCGCGCTGCTCTGCAGACGGCGAGGCTCGAGAACGGCACCTCTCGGCGCAGCGTCTCGCGCAGCGCGGCCGGCAGGTTGGTCATCTCCTCGTAGCCCGCCGCGCCCCGCGCCGCCCACTCCCACACCTGGCGGGCGCGGAAGCGCGGCTCGCCGTGGGCGGCGAGCGTCTGGTCGAGCAGCTGGAGGTCCATGGCTTCGAGGAGGCGGTGCGCCTGTCGCTCCGGATGCGCCGCCGCGGGCTCCTATGGTGGCAGCCGATGCGCCTCGCCAAGCACCTCGCCCATGCCGGCGTCGCCTCGCGGCGCGCCGCCGAGACGCTGATCGTCGCCGGGCGCGTGCGCGTCGACGGCGAGCTCGTGCGCGACCCGGCGCGCGACGTCGACGAGGGCGATCGCGTCGAGGTCGACGGGCAGCCGCTCGCGGGCCCCGAGCAGCGGGTCGTCTACGCGCTGCACAAGCCGGTCGGCGTCGCTCTCCACGGCGCGCGACACCCACGGCCGCCCGACGGTCGTGGAGCTGGTCGCCCCGAGCAGCGTCGCCTGTACCCGGTCGGGCGCCTGGACGCCGACAGCAGCGGCCTGATCCTGCTCACCAACGACGGCGAGCTCGCGCAACCGGCTCACCCACCCGCGCTACGAGGTCCCCAAGACCTACCGCGTCCGGCTCGCCGGCGGCCCGGTCGCCGAGCGCGCGCTGCGGGCGCTGCGCGCCGGCGTGCAGCTGGAGGACGGCCCGACCGCGCCCGCGCGGGTGCGCCGCCTGGCGGCCGATCCCGGAGCGGCCGGCGAGCAGCTCGAGCTCACGATCCGCGAAGGCCGCAACCGCCAGGTGCGGCGGATGTGCGAGGCGGTCGGCCATCCCGTGCTCGCGCTGCGGCGCGTCGCGCTTCGGCCCGCTGCGGCTCGGCGACCTGCGCGCCCGGCGCCCACCGGCGCTGCGGCGAGGCCGAGCTGCGCGGCGCGTCGACGGCCTGCGACGCCTCGCCGGCCGGCGCGGCGGTCTGACAGAATCGCGCGCCATGCGCCTGTTCGCCCTGCGCGGCGCGATCAGCGTCGAGCGCAACGACGCCCGGAGATCCTCGACGCGACCACCGAGCTGATGGCGACGATCATGGAGCGCAACGCGCTGCGCCCCGAGCACGTCGTCAGCTGCATCTTCACCGCCACCGACGACCTCGACGCCGAGTTCCCGCGCGGTCGCCGCGCGGCGCTCGGCTTCGAGCGCGTGCCGCTGCTGTGCGCGCGCGAGATCCCGGTGCCGCGGCTCGCTGCCGCGCGTGATCCGGGTGCTGATCCACTACTACGCCGAGGACGGCCACGAGCCCAGGCACGTCTACCTGGGCGAGGCCGCCGCGCTGCGCGCCGACCTGAGTCGCGCGCGACCTGTAGGCCGCACTCGAGCGCCCTGGAATAGCGCGTCGCTGAGGCCGCGTCGGCCGGCAGTTCGTCACAATAGGCCGGTGACGCTCGAGTTCTCCGAGCGCATCCGCCGCATCCCGATCTATCCGGCCGCCGGCGGCTACGCGCGAGCGCGCGCCCGCTGGTGCGGCTGGCCAGCAACGAGTCGCCGTACCCGCCGCTGCCGGCGGTGCGGGAGGCGATCGAGCGGCGCGCTCGGGACGCTCAACCGCTACCCCGACCCGACCAACTCGCCGCTGCGCCAGCGCCTGTCCGACCGCTACGGCGTGCCGCCGGCGCGGATCGCGATCGGCAACGGCTCCTGCGACATCCTGCTCGCCGCCGGCGAGGCGCTGCTGGAGCCCGGCGCCGAGCTCGTCTACGCGTGGCCGTCGTTCTCGGTCTACCCGCACCTCGCCGCGGCCTCGGGCGCGCGCGCGATCACGGTGCGCGCTCGACGCGCGCGAGCGCCACGACCTGCCGGCGATGCTGCGCGAGATCACCGTCGCGACGCGGCTGGTGATCGTCTGCAACCCGAACAACCCGACGAGCACCGCGCTGCCGCTCGACGCAGATCGCCGAGTTCCTCGCCGAGGTGCCGCCGCACGTGTGCGTGATCGTCGACGAGGCCTACTGCGAGTTCAACCTGCTCGACGACCCCGACGCCTCGGTCGAGCTGCTCGAGCGCCACCCGAACCTCGTGCTGCTGCGCACCTTCTCGAAGGTCTACGGCCTGTGCGGGCTGCGCGTCGGCTTCGCGCTGTGCGGCTCGCGAGGAGCTGCCGCGGGCGCTCGACCAGGTGCGCCAGCCGTTCTTCTGCAACGCCGCTCGCCCAGGCCGCGGCGGTCGAGGCGCTGGCGCACCAGGACGCGGTCACCGACCGCGTCGACGCGCGACGATCGCCGAGCGCATCTCGGTGGACGAGCGGCTGCGCGCGCTGGGCCTGACGCCGGCCGACTCGCAGGCCAACTTCTGCTGGTTCGAGCTGGGCGAGGAGCGCGACGAGCAGGAGGTGATGGACGGCCTGCTGGAGCGCGGCGTGCTCGTGCGCGGCGGCGGCGCGCTCGGCCAGCGAGGGCGCGCTGCGGGTCACCTACGGCACCCCGCAGGAGAACGCGCGCTTCCTGGACGGCGCTCGCCGAAGTGCTGTAGCAGCGCTCGACGGGCGCGGCGTCGTCTGCTACAAACAGTGGCAGACGATCATGACTGCCGCGACCGCATCAACTCCCAGGCCCGCCGGGCATCCGCTGCCGGTTGCGCCTGCGCCACGCGCTGGTCGTTCACCTACGCCTGCGCCTGGCGATTTAGCTAGGCGCTTCGGCCTGCGCCCGTCCGTGAGCGGGCTCACGGACCGCCAGGGCCCCCGGTGGGAGCCGAGCGCCGCTCCAGCGGCGACCGAGCGCCCAGCCTCACGCACCGCGTGGCGCTCCGAGCAGAGATCCGCGCTCACCGGCGCGGCTGCTCACGGCGAGACGCCACCGCTGCCGAGCACCTACGATCCGAAGGCCGTTTTGGAAAGGATGAATCGATGATGATCGTGATGAAGGAGACCGCGACCGACGAGGAGGTCGAGGCGGTCGTCGAGAAGATCGAGCGAGCCGGCGCGCGCGCCCACCGCAGCCGGGGCGCGCGCGTGACCGTGATCGGCGCGATCGGCGACGTCGAGCAGGACGCCAACGTCGAGAGCCTCGGCCTCGAGGGCCAGCCCGGCGTCGATCGGGTGGTGCCGATCCTCAAGCCCTACAAGCTCGCCTCCGCGCAGATCCGCCACGGCGAGCGCACGGTGCTCGACATCGACGGGCGCAAGATCGGCGGCGAGCACTTCGCGCTGATCGCCGGCCCGTGCACGGTCGAATCGCGCGAGCAGACGCTGCAGACCGCGCGCGTCGTGCGCGACGCGCGGCGCCACGCTGCTCCGCGGCGGCGCCTACAAGCCGCGCACCTCCCCCTACGCCTTCCAGGGACTCGGGCAGGAGGGCCTGCGGCTGCTCGCCGAGGCCAAGGCCGAGACGGGCCTGCCGATCGTCACCGAGCTGATGGACATGCGCGACCTCGACGCGGTGCTGGAGGTCGCCGACGTGATCCAGATCGGCGCGCGCAACATGCAGAACTACCCGCTGCTCGCCGAGATCGGTCGCTCCGGCCGCCCGGCGCTGCTCAAGCGCGGGCTGTCCGCGACGCTGGACGAGCTGCTGATGGCCGCCGAGTACATCCTCAAGGAAGGCAACCCCAACGTGATGCTCTGCGAGCGCGGCATCCGCACGTTCGAGACCGACCACCGCGCACGACGCTCGACCTGATGGCGGTGCCGATCCTCAAGGAGCTCTCGCACCTGCCGGTGATCGTCGACCCCAGCCACGCCGCCGGCCGGCGCGAGCTGGTGCTGCCGCTGTCGCTGGCCGCGGCCGCGGCCGGTGCGGACGGCATCATCGTCGAGGTGCACCCGAACCCCGACGAGGCCGTCTGCGACGGGCCGCAGGCGCTGCGCGCCGACACTTCGCCGAGTACGCCGCCGCGGTCGAGCGCGCGGCGGCGCTCGCCGGCAAGGCGCTCAGCGCCGGCGTGAAGGTCGCCGTCCTCGGGCGTCGGGCTGATCGGCGGCTCGATCGGCCTGGCCGCCCGCGCGCGCGCAGCGGCGCAGCGTGCAGCGGCTATGACCCCGATCCCGCGGTGCTGCGCAGGCGCCCTGGAGCTGGGCGCGATCGACGCGCAGGCCGCGGACGTCGCCGGCGCGGTCGCGGGCGCGGACGTCGTGTTCGTCGCCGCCCCGTCGGCGCGCTCGCGGAGACCGTCGCGCGACGCGCTCGCGGCGCGCGGGTCCGGACTGCGTGGTCAGCGACGTCGGCTCGACCAAGCGCGCGGTCGCCGACGCCGGTCGCGATCCGCGCTTCATCGGCGGACACCCGCTCGCCGGCGCCGAGACCGCGGGCGTCGAGCACGCGCGCGAGGACCTGTTCGAGGGGGCCGACTGGTACCTGACGCCCGACGCACGGGCACCGCGCGGCGCTGTACGAGCGCCTGCACGTCTGCTGCGAGCGCTTCGGCGCGCAGCCGACCGCGATCGACGCCGAGACGCACGATCGCCTGATGGCGTGCGTCTCGCACCTGCCGCACGTGCTCGCCAACGTGCTCGTCGCGCAGGCCGCCGCGCACGCTCGGCGCGACGCGACGCCGGCTGGCCGCGTGCTCGCCACGGCCCGAGCTTTCGCGACGCGACCCGCGTCGCGGGCGCCAACAGCGCGATCTGGACCGACATCTACCTGTCCAACCGCGACTGCGCTGATCGCCGCCATCGACGAGGTCGCGCGGCGGCTCGCACGAGGTGCGCGCGCGATCGCTGGCAGGCGGGCGACGCGCGGGCGATCGCGGCCTGGAACGAGCGCGCCCGCGCCGACCGCCGACGGCGCTGGGCTCGGCGACGACCGCGGGTCCGATGGCGATTGTCATGCCGGGGACTCGCGTAGGCTGTGGCGCAGTGACGGTGCAATGAACATGCGCTTCGAGCCAGCGCGGCGGCCGCTCGCCGGGGAGCTGCGCGCGCCGGCCGACAAGTCGATCTCCCATCGCGCCGCGCTGCTCGGGCGCGATGGCCTCCGAGCCGGTGCGCATCGAGAACTACCTGCACGCCGCCGACACCACCTCGACGCTCGACGCCGTGCGCGCGCTCGGCGCGCTCGTGGAGGTGCGCGACGCGACGAGGTCGTGGTGCGCGGCACCGGCCTGCGCGAGGCGCGCGAGCCCGACGGGCCGATCGACGTCGGCAACGCGGGCACGCTGCTGCGCCTGCTGCCGGGCTGGCTGGCCGCGCAGGAGGGGCGCGCGTTCACGCTCGACGGCGACGAGTCGATCCGCCGCCGGCCGGTCGACCGGATCGCCGAGCCGCTGCGCTGATGGGCGCCGAGCTGCAGGCCACGCGACGGGCGCTTCCCGCCGCTGACGGTGCGCGGCGCGCGGCTGCGCTCGATCTCCTACGAGCTGCCGGTCGCCAGCGCCCAGGTCAAGTCGTGCGTGCTGCTGGCGGCGCTCGCCGCCGACGGCGCGACCACCGTGGCGAGCCCGAGCGCAGCCGCGACCACACCGAGCGGATGCTGCTGCGCGCCGGCGTCAGCGATCCACCGCAACGGCCGCCACGTCACGGTCGCCAACGCCGACGAGCTGGTGCTCGAGCAGCGTCGCGGTCCCCGGCGACCCGAGCTCGGCGGCCTTCCTGGTCGCCGCCGGCGTGCTCGTGCCCGGCTCGCGCCTGCTGATCCGCGACGTCGGCGTCAACTGGACCCGCACCGGCTTCCTGCGCATCCTGCGCCGCATGCGCGGGATCGTGCTCGGCGACCTCGAGGAGCGAGCCGGAGAGCTGACCGCGGACGAGCCCGTCAGCGACCTCGACGTCGCCCACGGCGCGCTGGAGGGCACCGTCGTCGAGCCCGAGGAGGTGCCGCTGGCGATCGACGAGCTGCCGCTCGTGGCGCTGCTCGGCTGCTTCGCCGAGGGCGAGACGGTCGTGCGCGGCGCCCAGGAGCTGCGCGTGAAGGAGTCCGACCGCATCGCCACCGTCGTCGAGGGCCTGCGCGGCCTCGGCGCCGACATCGAGGCCACCGAGGACGGCTTCGCCGTGCGTCGGCACCGGCGGCCTGCGCGGCGGCGTGCTCGACGCCCACGGCGACCATCGCCTGGCGATGCTGGGCGCCGTCGCCGGCCTGGCCTCGCGCGAGGGCGTCGAGGTGCGCGGCATCGAGGCCGCCGCGGTCTCCTACCCGGGCTTCGTCGAGGACCTGGCCGCGCTGGTGGGCTGAGGCGTGGGTGCGACGCCGATTGGTCGGCGTGTCTGGATGCGGTCGGGACTCTCGCCGGGCGGGCCCGGGCTCGATGCTGATCGCGATCGACGGGCCCGCCGGCGCCGGCAAGTCGACCGTCGCGCGCGCGCTGGCGCGCGAGCTCGGCTTCACCTATCTCGACAGCGGCGCGATGTACCGCTGCGTCGCGCTGCTGGCGCTGGCGTCGCCGGAGGAGCCGCCCGCGGCGCTCGCGCGCGCGGCGCGATCGAGCTGGGCGGGGACCCGGCCCGTCGGTCGCATCGGCGGTCGCGGCGGCTGGACCCGTGGCCGCGCCTGGACCTGTGGTGCGGCTGGACCTGTGGTGGCGGCTGGACCCGTGGCGGCGGCTGGACCCGCGGCGGCGCCTGGGAGCGGTGGGCGTGTCTGCTCGACGGCCGCGACGTCACCGACGCGATCCGCTCGCCGGAGGTCTCCGAGGCCGCCTCGCGCGTGGCCGCCGACCCGGGCGTGCGCGAGGCGCTGGTGCGCCGCAGCGCGAGCTGATCGCCCGCGGCGACTGGGTCGCCGAGGGCCGCGACATCGGCACCGTCGTCGCGCCCGACGCCGAGCTGAAGGTCTTCCTCACCGCCAGCGCCGCCGAGCGCGCGCGCCGGCGGCGCGCGAGCTCGGCGCAGTCCCGAGGACGGTGCTCGCCGAGCAGGCGCTGCGCGACGAGCGCGACTCGCACGCGCGAGCACAGTCCCGCTGCGGCCGGCCCCGGACGCGGTGACGCTCGACACGACCGGGCTGAGCGCCGAGGAGGTCGTGGAGCGGATCGCCGCGCTTGCCGCGGCGGCGGGGATTCGATCTGCGGAGGGCTCCACCTTGTTGGATCCTCCGATTGAGTGATGTATAACCATAGTAGCTATCCCAGCCTAAAGGGGTGTAGGGGTGGGTATATAAAATCCGACTCGCGTATAACGATCGCTATACGCGACCCAGAAAAAACACACACCTCCACACCCCCACGAGGCAGCGGCGGCCCCCGCGGCGGGCCTTTCCACGGGAGCATTTGTCCGATCGCCATACTGACCCCATGCTGAAGGTCGCCGTCGTCGGCTATCCCAACGTCGGCAAGTCCTCGCTGGTCAACCGCCTCAGCGGCACGCGCGAGGCGGTCGTGCACGAGCGCCCGGGCGTCACGCGCGACCGCAACGAGATCGACTGCGAGTGGAACGGCCGCGCGTTCACGCTGATCGACACCGGCGGCGTCGACTTCGCGACGAGGATCCGCTGGCCGGCTCGATCCGCGACCAGGCGCGCGCCGGGCTGGCCGACGCGCAGGTCGGCGGTGCTCGTCGTCGACGCGCGCGCCGGGGTGCGGCCGGGCGACGAGGAGCTCGCCGACCTGCTGCGCCGCTCGCCGCGTGCCGACGATCGTCGCGGCCAACAAGTGCGACGGCGTCGCCGACCTGCCGCTCGCGGCCGAGTTTCACCGCCTCGGCCTGGGCGAGCCGCTGGCGGTGTCGGCCGCCCAGGGCCTCGGCTCGGGCGACCTGCTCGACCGGATCGTCGCGCTGCTCCCGAGTCGACGAGGAGCAGTCCGAGGACGACGCGATCCGCCTGGCGGTGATCGGACGGCCGAACGTCGGCAAGTCCTCGCTCGTCAACCGCTTCCTCGGCGAGCAGCGCGTGATCGTCTCCGACGGCGGCCGGCACCACGCGCGACGCGATCGACACGCCGCTGATGGTGGAGCGGGCGCGAGCTGATCCTGATCGACACCGCCGGCATCCGCCGCCAGTCGAAGGTCGCGGACTCGGTCGAGTACTACACCGCGCTGCGCTCGCGCCGCGCCGCCGAGCGCGCCGACGTCGCGCTGGTCGTGTGCGACGCCCGCGACGGCGTCACCGCCCAGGACCTGCGCATCGCCGAGCTGGCGATGAAGGCCGGCTGCGCGACCGCGCTCGTGCTGAACAAGTGGGACTGTCTGACGACGGCGCGACGAGGAGCGACCTCGAGCACGAGCGCGCGCGGGTCGCCGAAAAGCTGCGGCTGCGCCCGCGCGTGCTGACGGCCAGCGCGAAGACCGGCCGCCACGTGCGGCGCCTGCTGACCGAGGCGCTCGCGCTCGGCGATCGCATGGCCGGGCGCATCCCCACGCCCGAGCTCAACCGCTTCCTCGCGGAGGCCGTGCAGGCGCGCCAGCCGCCGGTGGGCACGCGCCGGGGCTCCGGCCAGCACCGCCTGAAGCTGATCTACATGGCCCAGATCGGCGAGCGCCCGCCGCGCTTTGCGATCCAGGTCAACTCGCGCGCGCGCGTGACCCGCGACTACGCCTACTTCCTGGAGAACCGCCTGCGCGCCCGCTACGGCATGGACGGCGTGCCGCTGGTCATCGACTTCGTCGAGCGCGGGCAGCGCGCCGGCACGGCCGGCGGGCGGCCGCCGGCGCGGCGTAGACTCCCTGGACTCTCGGCGACCCTTCAGAGCGACCACTGGAGCCGAGCCGCGCGCATGAGCCAGCTTCCCGACAACGAGTTCCTGTTCACCTCCGAGTCGGTCACCGAGGGGCACCCCGACAAGATCGCCGACCAGATCTCCGACGGCGTGCTCGACGCCGTCCTGACCGACGACCCCTACGGCCGCGTCGCCTGCGAGACGCTCGTCAACACCGGCCTGATCGTCGTCTCCGGCGAGATCTCGACCGACACCTACGTCGACATCCAGGAGATCGCGCGCGAGACGGTGCGCCGGATCGGCTACGACGACGCCGGCCTACGGCTTCGACTGCGACACCTGCGCGGTGATCAACGCGATCGACAAGCAGTCGCCCGGACATCGCCCAGGGCGTCGACGCGGCGTATGAGACGCGCCACGACCCGCCGACGAGGACGAGCTCGACGTCGCCGGCGCGGGCGACCAGGGCATGATGTTCGGCTACGCCACGCGACGAGACCGACGAGCTGATGCCGCTGCCGATCTCGCTCGCGCACAAGCTCGCCAAGCGCCTGGCGGAGGTGCGCAAGGGCGAGGTGCTGCCCTACCTGCGCCCCGACGGCAAGACCCAGGTGACGGTCCGCTACCAGGACGGCCGGCCGGTCGAGATCGAGAAGATCCTGATCTCCACCCAGCACGCCGACGGCATCGACGCCGAGGCGCTGATCAAGCCCGACCTGCTCGAGCACGTGCTGCGCCCGGTGCTGCCCGCGCGAGCTCTACGACGAGAAGCAAGCTGCTGAAGAACTTCCTCGTCAACCCGACCGGGCGCTTCGTGATCGGCGGTCCGATGGGCGACTGCGGCCTGACCGGCCGCAAGATCATCGTCGACACCTACGGCGGCATGGCCCGCCACGGCGGCGGCGCGTTCTCCGGCAAGGACCCCTCCAAGGTCGACCGCTCGGCCGCCTACGCCGCGCGCTGGGTCGCCAAGAACATCGTCGCCGCCGGCCTCGCCGACCGCGCCGAGGTGCAGGTCGCCTACGCGATCGGCGTCGCGCACCCGGTGTCGGTGATGGTCGAGACGTTCGGCACCGAGAAGATCGGCCGCGCGCAGATCGCGGGGCTGGTCGAGCGAGCACTTCGACCTGCGCCCGGGCGCCTTCCGCGAGGAGCTCAAACTGCACCGGCCGATCTACCAGAAGACCGCCGCCTACGGCCACTTCGGCCGCGACGACCACGACTTCACCTGGGAGCGCACCGACAGGGCCGCCGCGCTGCGCTCCGCCGCCGGGCTCTGACCGACAGCCCGATCTAGTGTCGGCGGAGTGTCCGCCGATCGCCCAGGTGGAGCCGCTGACGACCGCGCGCGCGCTGCGCGGGCCGTTCGACTACCGCTGCCCGAGGAGCTGCGCGGCGGCATGGTGGACGTCGGCTCGATGCTGGTCGTGCCGTTCGGCCGCCGCGCAGGTGCTCGGCGTCGTCGTCGGCCTGGCCGAGCACAGCGAGGTCGCCGAGGAGAAGCTGCTGGCGCCGCTGCGCGCGCTCGAGAAGGCCCACCCGCCCTGCCGGTCGAGCTGGTCGCGCTGGCCGCATGGATCGCGGCCGAGTACTGCTCGACGCTCGCCCGCGCGCTGACGCTCGTACTGCCGCCCGGCGCGGCGCGGCGCCTGCAGCGGACGCAAGCGCCGCGCGGTCGCCCGCCCGCGCGCATCTGCCGGTCGGCGCGCGCACGTCCGGGGCCGCCGCAGCTTGACAGCGGAGCAGGAGCAGGTGCTCGAGTCGCTGACCTGCCGCGCTGCCGAGCGCCTGAACTCGACGCCGCAGCTGCTGCAGGGGGTCACCGGGTCGGGCAAGACCGAGGTCTACCTGCGCGCCGCGGCGACCGCGCTGGAGCAGGGGCGCGGCGCGATCGTGCTCGTGCCGGAGATCGCGCTGACGCCGCAGATCGTGGGGCGCTTCGTCGAGCGCTTCGGCGACACCGTCGCGGTGCTGCACTCGCGGCTGCGTCCGGCCGAGCGCTACGAGGAGTGGCGGCGGCTGCGCACCGGCGAGGCGCGCGTCTGCGTCGGCCCGCGCTCGGCCGTGTTCGCGCCGATCGAGGAGCTCGGCCTGATCGTCGTCGACGAGGAGCACGACGCCTCCTACAAGCACGAGGGCGACCCGCGCTACGACGCCCGCGACGTGGCGGCGTAGCGCGCAGCCAGAGCGGCGCGCTGCTGCTGCTGGGCAGCGCCACCCCGCGCCCGGAGAGCGTGCACGGCGCTGCCCCGGCTGCGCCTGCCGCAGCGCGTGGACGGCCGTCCGCTGCCGGACGTGCAGGTGCTCGACATGCGCGGCGAGGCGCCGGGTCTGCATCCGCTGACCGCGCAGGCGCTCGCGGAGGTGCGCCGGGCGCGGGGCAAGGCGATCGTGCTGCTCAACCGCCGCGGCTGGTCGAACTTCCTCTCCTGCCGCTCCTGCGGGCGGGTGTGGAGCTGCCCGCAGTGCGACGTCGCGCTCGTGCTGCACCGCGCCGAGGGGCATCTGGCCTGCCACCACTGCGGCCACCGCGAGCCGGCGCCGGCGCGCTGCGGGTGCGGCTCGGGATCGGTCGCACGCCACGGCGCGGGCACCGAGCGCCTGCAGCACGACCTCGCGGCCGCGCTCGGCGACGGGGAGCGCTTTCCGGTCTTCCGCCTCGACGCCGACACGCTCGCCGCCAGCGCTTCGGGCCTCGCCACGGGGCCCGGCGAGATCGCCGCACCAGACGGCGAGGCGACGGCCGCGGGCGGGGTCGCGGCGCTGCTGCGCCGCTTCGAGGCGGCCCCGGCGGGGGTGCTGATCGGCACGCAGATGGTCGCCAAGGGCCACGACTTCCCCGACGTGACGCTCGGCGTCGTGCTCGACGCCGACGCGACCCTGCGCTTCCCGGACTTCCGCGCCGAGGAGCGCACGTTCGCGCTGATCGCCCAGCTCGCCGGCCGCGTCGGCCGCGGCGGCGACGGCCGCGTGCTGGTGCAGACGATCGCCCCCGAGGCGCGCGCGATCACATACGCGCGCGGCACGACAGCGACGGCTTTCTCGCGGGCGAGCTGGAGCGCCGCGAGGCGCTGCGCTACCCGCCGTTCTCGCACCTCATCAGGATCGTCTGCGCCGCCCCCGAATCCGGCCCGGTGCGGGCGGCCGCGAACGCGGCGCGCGAGCGCCTCGACACATCGCTGTTGGGTGCTTGCCCTGACCACGCTGCCAGGACGGCCGTCCTCGGTCCGGCGGCGCTCTTTCGCCTGCGCGGCCAGGAGCGCCAGGTGCTGGTGGTGAAGGCCGCCGAGCGAGCGGCGGCGGTCCGCGCGGTCGGCGCGGCGGTCCGGGACGTGGCCGCAGACCGCGCGCACCGGGGTGTGAGCTTCAGCGTGGACGTGGACCCGCAATGAGGGCGCGGGCCCGGAATGGGCTCGGGGCTCCTACACTCAATCGCCATGGCCGAGACAGACAAGCCGATCGAGTCCGAGGACGGGGAGTTCCTCGGCCCGCCCGCCCCGGGATCCCTCCTCACCGAGGAGCTCGAGGGCGAGCAGGTCGAGGAGCTCGAGGGCGGGCGGGCCGAGGAACTCGATCCTGAAACTCGCGCGCGCCGCGACGCGGCGCTGCGCCGGGTGCGCAAGCTCGGCGACCCGGTGCTGAGGGCGACGGCGGTGCCGGTCGAACGCTTCGACGAGACGCTGCGCGCGGAGATCGAGCGGATGGGTGAGCTGATGGACGACGCGCTCGGCGTCGGCCTGGCGGCGACCCAGGTCGGGGTGCTGCACCGCGTGCTTGTCTACCGCGCCTACTCCGATGACCCGATCTCGGCGCTGGTGAACCCGGTGCTGGAGTGGGCCAGCGAGGAGCTCCAGGCCGCGGAGGAGGGCTGCCTGAGCCTGCCGGGGGTGCACGTCGAGGTGGAGCGGCCGGCGCAGGTGCGGGTCCGTGGGCGCGACGGGCACGGCGAGGAGCTGGTGGTCGAGGCGGAGGGCCTGGAGGCGCGGGTGATCCAGCACGAGATCGACCATCTCAACGGCGTCCTGATCCTCGACCGCATCTCGCGCGAGGCGCGCCGGGAGGCGATGCGCGCGCTGCGCGAGGCGCGAGAAGGGGAGGGGGGGGCCGCCTCGGGGCAGGCGGCTGCGTCTGCCGCGGCGACGGTGCGGCCCGTGCGGGATACCGGCGAGCCCGAGCGCGCTGCGCACGAGGCCTCCAGGGACGCCGCCACGGCGTAGCGCCCGCGATCTTGCGCACCGTCTTCCTCGGCACCTCGTCCTTCGCGGCGGCCGTGCTGGAGCGGCTCGCCGGCGGCCGGCACCGCCCGGCGCTGGTGCTGACCCGCCCCGACCGACCCCGCGGGCGCGGGCGCCGGCTCGCGGCCCCGCCGGTCGCGGCGACGGCAGGGGCGCTGGACCTCGCGCTGGAGCAGCCCGCCCGTGTCAACGACCCCGAGACGCTGCGCCTGGTCGGACGGGCCGAGCCGGGGGCGGTGGTGGTGTGCGCGTTCGGGGCGCTGATCGCCGAGCCGCTGCTGTCGGCGTATCCGATCCTGAACGTCCACCCGTCGCTGCTGCCGCGCTGGCGCGGGGCGGCCCCGATCGAGCGGGCGATCATGGCGGGGGACGGGCAGACCGGCGTGTCGATCATGCGCCTGAAGGCCGGCCTGGACAGCGGGCCGGTGTGTCTGGCGGACGCGGAGGCGATCGGCCCGCGCGACGACTACGGGTCGCTGGCGGGACGCCTGCAGGAGCTCGGCGGCGAGCTGCTGACGCGGACACTGGACGGTTGGGACCGCGGGGAGCCGCCGCGGTTCGACGCGCAGGACGAGGCGCTGGCGACGTACGCCGAGAAGATCGGCCCCGCCGACCGCCTGCTTGACCCGGCGCGGCCGGCGGTGCAGCTGGAGCGCACGGTGCGCGCGCTGCACCCCCACATCGGCGCGCGGGTGGCGCTGGCGGACGGGAGGCTGCTCGGCGTGTGTCGCGCGGCGCTCGCGTCGGATGACACGCCGGGGGTACAGGGTGCGGCTGCGGTCGAGCGAGGCGTGATCGAGCGGGGGGTGACGGTGCGCGACGGGCGTCTGCTGCTGGTCTGCGCGACCGGTGCCCTGGAGTTGCTGGAGGTCCAGCCGCCCGGGGGGCGGGCGATGGACGCTTCGTCCTACCTGCGCGGCCACCGGCTGAAGCGCGGCTGATCGCGAGGGCCTGGATCGTGAGACCTCGAGGTGACGGCCGGTGAGCCCGACGGCGAAGCGCGCGGCAGGCGCCTCGGTCGGCGCCCCGCCCGGCGGGCGGCGGTCCGGCGCGGCCCCGTCGCGGGTCTGCGCGTACACGGTGCTGCGCCGCGTGTTCGAGGACGGCGCGTAGGCCGACCGCGTGCTGCACTCCCAGGCGCTGGGGCTGGACGCGCGCGATCGGGCGCTGGCGATGCGGCTGTCCTACGGTGCGGTGCAGCGCCGCGGCACGCTCGACCACCTGATCGGGGCTCTGGCGGGGCGCTCGCCGGAGCGGCTCGACGCCCCGCTGCTGGCAGCTCTGCGGCTGGGGCTGTACGAGCTGCTGTACCTCGACGGGGCCCCCGACCGGGCGGTGGTGGACGACGCGGTGGGGCTCGCGAAGGCCAACGGCCGCGGCGCCGGCCACGGGCTGGTCAACGCGGTGCTGCGACGCGCCACGCGCGAGGGCACGGCGCTGTTGGGCGCTCTGACGGATGAGACGCCCGAGCGGGCGGCCGTCATGCATTCCCATCCGGAGTGGATCGCGCGTCTGCTGTGGGACTCGCTCGGCGCGAGCGACGCGCGCGCGCTGATGGCCCGCGACAACGAGCCCGGCGAGGTGGCGCTGCGCGCGAACACGCTCGTGATCGACGCTCGCCGGCTCGCGCACGAGCTGGCGGCGGGCGGCTCGCCGGCCGAGGCGGTGGGTGACACTCCGACCGGAGCGGCGCGGGAGGTGCCGGCAGACACTGGATCGACGGGCGTGGGACCGGTGAGGACGCGAACCGACCCGGAGATCCCCGAGGCGCTCGTGCTGGAGGGCCCGTTCGACGCGCACGCCTCGAAGCTGTGGCGCGAGGGGGCGTTCGTGGCGCAGTCGCGCGCGGCGATGCTGGTGTCCCGCGTGCTTGCGCCCCGCCCGGGCGAGCGGGTGTTGGACCTGTGCGCGGCGCCGGGCGGCAAGAGCACCCATCTGGCCGCGCTGATGGAGGGTCGCGGGGAGGTGGTCGCGGTCGAGCGCAACCCGCAGCGCGCGGCGGCGCTGGAGCGGACGGCCAGACGCCTGCGGGCCGACAACGTGCGGGTGGAGGTCGCCGACGCCGCGCGTGCGCGGTCGATCGACAGGAGCGCGCCCGGTCGAGGGTCGGTCGGTCGAGGATCGACCGATCGCGGGCCGACCGGCGCCGGCGAGGCGCCGTTTGAACGCGTGCTCGTCGACCCGCCGTGCTCGGGGCTCGGGACCCTGCAGGCGCGCCCGGATCTGCGCTGGCGGGTGACGCCGGAGCACGTACGCGAGCTGGCGCGAACCCAGGCCGCGATCCTCGCGGCGGGGGCCGCGGCGGTCTGTCCGGGCGGCGTGCTGGTCTACTCTACGTGCACGATCTCTCCGACCGAGAACGAGCGCCAGATCGTGGCCTTCCTGGACGCCCACCCCGACTTCGCCCTCGATGACCTGGGGGCCGAGCTGACCCGCTACGCGCATCCGCGCGCGCCGCGCTGCGCGCTGACGCTGCCCCACCGCGACGGCACCGCCGGCTTCTTCATCGCGCGGCTGCGGCGAGGCTGAATGGATGGACGGCGAGCGCACCCCACCGCCGTCGCGCTCGGAGCTCGGTCCGGTGTGCCCGCACTGCTCGGAGCCGTGGCTGCGTCCGACCAACCTCCCGGGCCGCTACCGCTGCGTGTACTGCCTGCACCGCTTCGAGCTGGCCTCGGTGTGCCCCAACTGCGGCGAGCACTCGACGATCGTGCGGATGTCCTCGACGGCGATCCTCAAGTGCAACAACTGCGGCGACAGTATGTTGATGGCCATCTGAGCTCGCATGGCTGCGCTGGATCTGCTCAGAGAGGTGCGGGTGGCGCCGTCGATCCTGTCGGCGGACTTCGGGCGGCTGGGGGCGCAGGTGCGCGAGGTGCTGGACGCGGGGGCGCGGGTGATTCACGTGGACGTGATGGACGGGCATTTCGTGCCGCCGATCACGATCGGCCCGCTGGTGGTGGCGGCGCTGCGCGAGCAGGCGCAGGAGGCTGGGGCGATGCTCGACGTGCACCTGATGATCGAGCGGCCCGAGCGCCACGCCGGAGAGTTCGTGCGGGCCGGCGCCCACTCGGTGACATTCCATGCGGAGGCGACACCGCACGCGGCGTACGCCGCCAACACGATCCGCGAGAGCGGCGCGGGCGTCGGTGTAGCGATCAACCCCGGCACTCCCGTGCAGGCGCTTGCCGAGCTCGCGGGGATGGTGGACCTCGCGCTGTGCATGACCGTCAGCCCCGGCTGGGGGGACAGCCGTTCATCGCGCGCTCCCCGGGGAAGATCGCGCGGCTGCGGGCGCTGCTCGACGGTGTGCCCGGCCCATCTGGCGGCGGGCCCGGGGCGGCGGGCCGTGGAAGCGGCGCGGCCGTCGGCGAATTCCCAGGGGAGGAGGGCGCGGCCGCAAGCGGGGGAGTCAGGGTGGCGCTGGAGGTCGACGGAGGGGTCGACCAGGCGACGGCTCCCCGCTGCCGCGAGGCGGGCGCGACGCTGTTCGTCGCGGGCTCGGCGATCTTCGGCGCGCGGGACCCCGGCGCGGCATACCGGGCGATCGCCGACTCGATCGACGCCGTCTAAAGACAGCCATCCGTGGCTCGGTCAGGGTCTTCGGCTTGTGCGGAAGCGGGCCCGCGACGGGTGACGTCCGTTGTGGCTCACAACGGCTCGTCGCCGACGACCAGCACCGGGACGGCGGCGGCCCCGACGAGGTCCTCGGCGACGCCGCGCAGCAGCATCCTGCCCGCGCGGCGGCTGTGGTGCTGGCCGCAGACGATCAGGTCGAAGCCGTGCTCGTGCGCGTGGTCCAGCAGCGCCCGCGCGGGCCGGTCGCCGGCGACGATCGCGTGCTCGACGCCGACGCCGGCGCGGTCGGCGCGGTCGCGGACCTCGGCGAAGCTCTGCTGCAGGTAGCGCCGCGCCGCCGCGGCGGACTCCGCACGGTCGGGGCTGGTCTCGGCGTGGGCGGGGCTATGGGCGATCGAGACGGCGACGAGCTCGCCGTCGTAGCGGCGGGCGAGATCGATCGCGACGTCGAACGCCCGCAGTGCGACCTGCGAGCCGTCCCATGCGAGTAGCAGGCGTTGGAACATCTCAATGGAGGATCGGGATCAGGGCGAGGGCCAAAAGCAGTGAGACGAGCACGTAGAGCAGATAGACCGACAGGTGCCCCGACTGCAACCGGCGCACATGCGCGGCCGCGGCCAGCGCCAGGCCGGTGAGCGGACGGTAGAGGAAGCGGTCGACCGCGAGCACCACGCCGGTCTGCAGCACCAGGCGAGGCTCCGCGGCGCCGTCTGCATGGGTGAGGCGCGTGCGATACCCGAGCGGTCCGCGGAGGATCACGCGCATCGGGTTGGAGTAGGCCGACGGGCGGTACTGGACGGCGCCGAGCTCGGCGCCGCTGCCAGTAACCCAGACAGGCGCGCGGCGTGCGCGCGGCGGGCGGGGCGGGCGTCCGGCGACCAGCGCCGCCAACAGCGCGTATGCCGGCAGCACGAGCGCCAGCCACGTCGGCGCGAGCACCGAGAACTTCGCGAACACCGGCCCGAGCACCAGCGGATGGCTGAGCACTGCGCCGGACGCGTCGAAGCCCAGCAGCGGCCGCAGGCCGGACCCGAGCACGTGGATCTCCCACGGGGCGGCGGCTCCGAGCAACAGGACGATCGCGCCGAGCCCCGCGACCGCGAGCGGGAGCCTCCCCGGCTCGACCGGTCGCCCAGGACCCTTGGAGGGACTGCGCGCCGGCCCGAGGAAGGCGAACCCGAAGAGCTTGGCGAACGCCAGCAGCCCGAGCCCCGCGGTCAGCGCGAGCGCGGCCGCGGCGAGTGCGCACAATAGCTGCGCCAGCAGCGTCGGCATCCTGAACCCCTGCAGCAGTGCCTCGAAGGTGAACCACTCGCTGACGAAGCCTCCCAGCGGGGGGATCGCCGCGAGCGTCAGCGACGCCACGCCGACAGCCGCCGCGCTCAGCGGCAGCCGGCCTGCAAGCCCGCCGAGCGGATCGAGCGTGCGCTGTCCCGTCGCCTGCTCGACGCGGTCGACGCCGATCAGCGCGAGCGTCTTGGCCAGGCAGCTCGCGCAGACCTGCAGCGTCGCCGCGAGCAGCCCCGCCGCGGCGAGGGCGTCGTTGTGCGCGGCCTGGCCGAGCAGCGCGACGCCGAGGCCGAGCAGCACGATGCCGGCGTTCTCGACTGTCGACCAGCCCAGGAAGCGCCGCATGTCGTCCTGTGTGATCGCGTAGGCGATCCCGGCGACCGCGGTGAGCGCGCCGAGGATCAGCAGCGTGTCGCCGCACCACGTCGGCAGCGGGCCGAGCGTCGCGAACTCGAAGCGCCACAGGCCGTAGAATCCGCCGGCGAGCGCGACCGACAGCCACGCCGCGCCGAGCCGCGGCGCGGCGCCGTAGCCGGCGGGCAGCGCACCCTGCACCGGCAGCACCCCGATCTTCGTTCCGAACACGGTCACGAACAGCGCGAACAGGATGCCGCGTGTGGTGCCCGACAGCGGTGCGTGCGCCCAGACCGCCAGCGAGAAGCTGTGCGTGTGCCCGTACAGCAGCGCGAACGCCGCCAGCAGCGCGGCCCCGCCGACCTTGGTCAGGCCGCCGGCGAGATAGCCCGCGACCAGCTCCCCCGGACGGGCGCGGTCGGCGCTTGCGATCAGGTAGACACAGACGGTCAGCGTCTCCCACGCGAGCAGGAATAGGAAGGCGTTGTCGGCGCCGATCGCGGCTGCGACCGCGAGCATTAGCACGCAGCCCAGGCCCGTGAGCCAGCGGCCCGGCGGCAGCTCGACCGACGCGAGCGCCGTGGCCGCCCCGGCGATGCCGGCGAGCGCGAGGAAGATGCCTGCGAGGCCGTCCGCGCGCAGCGCCGAGGCGCCGAAACCAAGCCACGTGCCCAGGTGCAGGACAGGGTGCGCGCCGCCGAGAGCCGCCGTCAGCCCGACGACAACGAGCAGCGCGCAGCCGGCCGCGCAGACGGCGGCCGCGAGGCGGCCGAAGCGGATCGCGAGCAGCGGCGCGAGCGCCAGGGCGGCCATCGCCAGCGCAAAGGTCGCGGTCATCCGATCACCTCCGTGGGGCTGGTCATCCGATCGTCTCCGTCGGGCTGGTCATCGGGCCGTCTCCGCGGGGACGTCCGACGCCGCCTGCCGAGACGACGGCGCCCCTGCGGCCAGCTCGCCTTCGCGGAGCAGCCCGACGGCGAGCAGCAGGCCGTGCAGCAGCGCGATCGGCGCCGGCGGCGAGCCGGGGACGTAGACGTCGACCGGCAGCACCGCGTCGACCCCGCCGGCGACCAGCCCCGTGGCAGCCGCGAGGCCGCCGGAGCACGCGTCGGTGCCGGCGGCGACGAGCGCCTTGGGCGCCGGCATCGCCTCCCAGGCGCGCAGCAGCGGCGCGCGCAGCGGCGCCGTCACCCCGCCGGTGACGAGCAGCACGTCGGCGTGGCGCGGCGCGGAGGTGAGGAAGAAGCCCAGCCGCTGGATGTCGTAGTGGGGGTTCCACAGCGCCTGGATCTCCCACTCCTCGGCGCCGTCGGAGCCGGTGTCGACGTGGCGGACGTGGATCGAGCGCCCGAGCGCCCGCGCCTGTTCGGCGAGCGCGCGCCGCAGCGGCTCGGTCGCGGTCCCGCCCGTGCCGCCGGCGTCTTCGTCGGTCCCGTCCGTACCGCCTGTGCTGTCTCGACCACCGCCTGCGCCGCTACGACCACCACCATCCCGGCCACCGCCGGCGCCGACGATCAGCCCCGCGCGCGTGCGCGCCGCGGTCTCGTAGCGCTCGCCGAACGCGAATCGCCGCGGCGCGGCGCGGACGCACTCGCCGCAGTGGATGCAGCGCCCGCGGTCGAGGCTCACGCGGCCGCGCTCGTCGACCTCGATCGCGCCGGTCGGGCAGACCCGCGCGAGCTGCGGCTCGGCGCGCTGGGAGTCGAGCACCTCGACCGCGCCGCACCAGCCCGCGGGCGGCGGCTCGGGGCCGTGTGGGTAGCGGCTGGTGACGGTGCCCCGCCCGAGGCCCCTGGCGATCCACTCGAGCATCAGCGGTCGGCTCCCGCGGGCGTCAGCCCAAAGCTGTGCTCGATGAACGCGAGGTCGGTGAGGACGTCGTTCGGGAAGGCGTGGTCGAACAGCGCCCAGTTGCGCAGCGACGGCGACGCGACGTGCACGCCGCCGAGCAACCCGTCGCGCAGCTCGACCCACACGACCAGCTCGCCCTGCGCGGCCTCGGCCCAGCCGAACGCGCAGCCGTCCGCACCGGCCGGCAGCGGGACGGCGAGCTCGCCGTCGCGGCGGCGCAGGCGGTCGATCGACTGGCGCAGGATCCGCAGCGACTCGCCGAGCTCCCCGAAGCGGACCAGCACCCGGGCCAGCGCGTCGGTGTCGCGGTGGGTGACGACCTGCAGGCCTAGGCGGCGATAGTCGCCGTAGGGGCGCTCGTGGCGCGCGTCGACCGACAGGCCGGAGCCGCGCGCGAGCGGCCCGACCGCGCCGTACTGCTCGACCAGCTCCCGCGGCAGGCGCCCGGAGCCGACCAGCCGGTCGGTCATCGAGGCGGTCCCCAGGAACAGGCGGCGGTCGCGCACGAGCTCGCGCTCCAGCGCGTCCAGTGCGCGCAGCAGCTCGGCCGGTCCGATCCGACCCTCGCAGCGCACGCCGCCGGGGACGATCGCGCCGCGCGCGAAGCGGCTGCCGGTGAGCTGCGCGCGCAGGCGCATCGTCTGCTCCTTGAGGATCTGAAATCGCGCCGTGCCGACCGACAGCGCGGCGGTCTCGGCCTGCTTGGCGATCACGTCGAGGTGGTTGGCGATCCGCTCCAGCTCGGCGTGCACCGCGCGCCAGCACTCCGCGCGCGGCGGCACCGCGACGCCCAGCGCCCGCTCGACGGCCTGCGAGAACGCGAGCGCGTGGGCGACGCTGGAGATCCCGGCGATCCGCTCGGCGACGTGGACCGCCTGTGCGGGCGCGAGGCCCGCGCAGCGCCGCTCCAGCCCGCGGTGCTTGAAGAACGGCCGCGTGGCGATCCGCGGCACGTCCTCGCCGCCGGTCTCGATCTGAAACTGGATCGCCTCGAAGATCCCCGAGCGCACGGGCCCGTGGGGGATCGCGAACACGTCCAGGCCGCCGACGGCGCGGTCGAGCGCGTCGGCGTCGGGGCGCGTCAGCGCCGGCAGCTCGACCAGCCCGGTCGGGCGCACCCCGTGGCGGTCGGCGAGCTCCTGCTCGGCCCAGCGCGCCGCCGGCCACCACGGCCCGAGCGCGGTGTAGGTCGGCGGATCGGCGCCCTCTATCGGCGCGCGCAGCACCACCAGGTCGCCGTGTAGCGCGAAGGCGCCGACGAGCGCCGGTTGGGGCAGCTCGGCGCGCAGCAGCGTGACGAAGCGCGCGCCGGCGCGGTGCAGCAGCTGGCTGGCGCGACCGAACGCCAGCGGCGTCAGGCGCAGGCGCAGCTCGTTGGGCGGCGCCGGCTCGGCGACGCCGCCGAGGTGCTCGGGCAGGCGGTCGGGCGGCTTGACTCGGTGCTCGGCGGCGCTCATTGTGGTGGGGAGCTCACTTGGTTTTCGGCGGCGCTCGTCGCGATGGGGGAGTGCACCGGGTTCTCGACCGAGATCATCGCGTGGGCGTGGGGTAGGACAGCAGGTGGCTGGCATGGGCGATCAGCGTTGACAGTGCGCTGGGCAGGTGCACCCCGAGCGCGACCACGACGAACAGGCAGCCGAGCATCCCGGCGACCATCCACGCGCTCTGCTCGCCGTGGGGCGCGACGGCCCCCGACGCGCCCGCCTCTGGCGCGGCGGTCCCTGGTGCGTCGGCCCCGTCGCGTGCCGGCGTTCGCGCCGGCGTCAGGACCATCCGCCCGGCGTGCCAGACGACGCCGAAGAACGCGAGGTTGACGAACACGAGCAGCAGCGCCACGCCGACGTACTGCGGCGCCGCGAAGCCGCCGGCGACGATCTGAAACTCGCTGCGGAACACGCCCGACAGCGGCAGCCCCGAGAGCGCGAGCGCGGCGGCGAGGAACATCGGCCCGCTCCACGGCATCGCGCGCCCCGCGCCGGTGACGTCGTCGACATCCTTGGAGTCATAGCCGCGCAGCAGCGAGCCGGTCCCGAAGAAGGCCAGGCCCTTCGCGGAGGCGTGGGTGATGACGTGCAGCAGCGCCCCCGCGACCGCGAGCGGCGCGCCGAAGCCGATCCCGAGCGCGATCACGCCCATGTGCTCGATCGAGGAGTACGCCAGCAGGCGCTTGTAGTTGCGCTGGCGCAGCACGAACAGGCTCGCGGCGATCAGCGAGAGCACGCCGAACACGATCAGCACGTGCGCGGCGAACGGGCGCTGGCCGGCGGCGACGGCGACCTGGAAGAAGCGCAGGATCGCGTAGAACGCGCTCGCCAGCAGCGCGCCGGAGAGCAGCGCCGACACAGGGGCCGGCGCCTCGCTGTGCGCGTCGGGCAGCCAGGTGTGGGTCGGCACGAAGCCGACCTTCGTCCCGAACCCGACGACGGCGAGCACGAACGACAGCCGCACCGCGTCGCGCGACAGCGACGGGCCGTGCGCGAACAGGCGCGCAAAGCGCGGCAGGTAGGCGTCGCCGAGCGCGTGCGTGCCGGCGGCGTAGAGCACGACGATCGCCAGCAGCGCGATCCCGAGGCCGCTGGAGGCGATCAGGATGTACTTCCACGAGGCCTCCAGCGCCGCGTCGGTGCGGTCGATCGCGACCAGCAGCGCCGAGACGATCGTCGTCAGCTCGACGGCGACCCACAGGGTGCCGAAGTCGGCCGCCAGCGGAACCAGCAACATGCTCCAGCCGAACAGGTTCAGCAGCGCGAAGTAGCGGCGCGCGAAGCGCGGGAAGTCGGCCTGGCGCTCGTCGGCGCGCAGGTAGCCGATCGAGAACACGCCGGCGACCGCGTAGAGCATCCCGGTGGTCACAAGGAACACGGCGCCGAGGGAGTCCAGCGCCAGCCAGCCGCCCGCGGCGCGCAGCGAGCCGCCGTGCTCGACGGCCGCCGCCAGCGCGACCGCCAGGCCGAGGCTCGCAAGGCCCGCCGCGAGCGTCGCCGCGCGCGCGGCGCGCCAGCCGCCGGCGACGCTGACGGCGACCGCGAGCAGCGGCACCACCAGGATCGCGATCGTCGCCCAGCTCATCCGCGCAACCGGTTGAGGACGTCGGTGCGCACGGCGGTCTGCGCGACCGCGAGGTACTGGACGAGCACCACGAACACCAGCACGGCGATCAGCACGTCGAACAGCAGCAGCAGCGCGAGGATGATCGGCAGCCCGGCGGCGATCACAAGGCTCGCGACCGAGACCGCGTTCTCGAGCACGAGGAAGCCGAGTAGCTGCGACGGCGCGTACGGTCGCAGGACCATCAGCAGCAGCGCGACGAGCACGCCGCCAACGGCGATCGGCAGCGCCTCCAGCGGCAGCGCCGCCTCGCCGCCGATGTGCACGGGGCGCAGGACGACGAACGCGAACGCGCAGAGCACGACGGCGAGCAGGATCGAGGACGGCACGCCGATGCTCGACGGCACGCGCGGGTCGGTCTCGAGGTTTCCCAGCACGAAGCGGATCCCGACCGGGAATAGCAGCGCCTTCAGGCCGATCGTGACGGCCGCGAGCACATATAGCGAGCTCCCCCCGTGCCCGCTCGCCGCGGTCGCGAACGCCAGCGCCGCGACGACCGTCGAGGAGAGCGCGTAGATGCGTAGCTGCTCTGAGACCTCCTGCGAGCGCAGCATCAACAGCTCGGCCAGCAGTACGACGACGGCCGCGATCATGGCGGCGGCGCCGAACACGCTCAGGCGGACCGCGCCGAAGGAGGGCCCGAACAGGAAGATCACGACGGCGAGCACCGCGAGCATGAAGCTCGCGACGGTGAACTCCGGGATCTTGTAGAGGCGCAGCTTCGCGAAGCTCGACTCGACGACCACGACGGCGAGGCCGATCGCCAGCGCCTTGAGGAGCAGCAGCGCAATCGCCGCCGCGACGTGGTCCAGGCGCCCGTCGGCCGCCAGGCCCCAGGGCGCGAGCAGGACGTTGGCGAAGATCGTGTAGAGCACGAGCTGCTTCACCGACGAGCCCCAGCGCAGGAACGCCAGGCCCGGACCGGAGTGCTCGGCGACGCGGCCCTCCTCGATCTGCCCAAACTCAAGCGTCCCGCCGTGGCTGGCCACCGGGATCCGCCCGGTCTCGCTCAGCACGAGCATGAAGAACGCGGCGACGATCAGCAGATGGCTGGGGCGCACGACCTCGACGGTGGAGGCGCGCAGCGTCGCGCCGAGCACGTAGGGCAGGTCGGTGTGGGTCGTCAGCGCGACGACGAAGATCACGAAGATCACGGTCGGCTCGTTGAACGCGCCGAACGAGCGCAGCCGGCTGGAGCCCAGCTGCGCGTAGGGGCTGCCGCTGTCGATCGCCGCGAGCGACACGACGAAGCCGGCCATCCCGAGGATCAGCCCGCCGGCGAGGATGTCGCCCATGTAGCCGAGCGGCAGGCCGAAGCTCGTCAGCACCGGGATCAGCAGCGGCACCGTCGCGTAGCCCGCGAAGCTCACGTACGGCGCCGCCCGGAACACGGGCCCCGCCGGCGCCGGCAGCACCGTCTCCTTGCGCAGCAGCTTGAGGATGTCGTAGTACGGCTGCAGGACGCGCGGGCCTCGGCGCTGCTGGACGCGCGCCTCGGCGCGTGCGATCAGGCCGCCGATCAGCGGCGCCAGCGCCAGGATCGTGACGACCTGCAGAACCTGAACGGCCCAATCGGGAAGGGTTGGCACGACGCCTGCCTGCTCCTCTCGCGTGAGGTGGTTGCGCGAAAGGAGCCATCAGCCCCTTCTCTGCGGGCGGTTGGGGAGCGGTGACGCCCCCGCCAGGGCTCCATCTGGCTCACGCCAGCATACTAAAAGCGCTGCGCCGGCTCAGCCGGGCGGCAACGCCGCTTGCACGTCGGTCGAAGCGCGTGCAGATACGCGAGGTCCTGGACGCGGGAGGGGGTGATCCACGTGGAGGTGATGGCGGGCACTTCGTTAAGGGCGGGCACTTCGTGCCGGCCGATCACGATCGACAGGCCCGCCGGGGAACTATATTCGCTTGACCAGGATTATACCAGAGTAGGCACATTGCGGGTCGGTGCCGCGGCTCTCTGGTAGCCTGCGATAATGCCATTCAGAGGATTGGTAGCGATATCTAAAATGATCTGATATATGGGAATCGGCCTTTTGCTCTATCCCCACACGAGGAGGACATCATGAGCAGGACGTTGGGAGCTGATCGGGGTGGACGGATCGTGGCGTGCATGGCGGCCGTCCTGGTCTTGGCGGGATTGTCGGGGCTTGTCGAGCCCGCGGGTGCGGTGGGCGCCGAATGGTCGATCCAGGAAACGCAACCGAAAGGCAGCAGCCTGTCGAGTGTGTGGTGCACGTACAGCAAGGTGTGTACTGCGGTGGGGCATTATGTCAACGGTTCGAGCGTGGAAGTGATGCTGGTCGAGCGCTTGACCGGCGGGGAATGGTCGATCCAGGAACCACCGGGCCCGACTGGCGCGAAAGCCAGCAGCCTGTCGAGTGTGTCGTGTACGTCCAGTGAAGTGTGTACTGCGGTGGGGCATTATGTCAATAGTTCGAGCGTGGAAGTGATGCTGGTCGAGCGCTTGACCGGCGGGGAATGGTCGATCCAGGAACCACCGAGTCCGACTGGCGCGAAAGCCAGCAGCCTGTCGAGTGTGTCGTGTACGTCCAGTGAAGTGTGTACTGCGGTGGGGCATTATGTCAACGGTTCGAGCGTGGAAGTGACGCTCGTCGAGCAGTGGAACGGTAAAGAATGGTCGATCCAGGAAGCGCTACCTCCGACCGGAGCGAAAGGCAGCAGCCTGTCGAGTGTGTCGTGTACGTCCAGTGAAGTGTGTACTGCGGTGGGGCATTATGTCAACGGTTCGAGCGTGGAAGTGACGCTCGTCGAGCAGTGGAACGGTAAAGAATGGTCGATCCAGGAAGCGCTACCTCCGACCGGAGCGAAAGGCAGCAGCCTGTCGAGTGTGTCGTGTACGTCCAGTCTTCACTGCGGCGCGGTGGGGCGTTACGTCAACAGCTCGGGTAGGGAAGTGACGCTCGTCGAGCAGTGGAACGGTAAAGGATGGTCGATCCAGGAGATTCCCAGGATCCAGGAACCTCCCAGCTCAAAAGAAGCTAAAAGCAGCAGCCTGTCGAGTGTGTCGTGTACGTCCAGCCTTAGCTGTGCTGCGGTGGGGCGTTACGTCAGCAGCTTGGGTAGGGAAGTGGCGCTCGTTGAGCGGTGGAACGGCAAAGAATGGGCGGTTCAGGATACCCCCAGCCCGCCAGAAGCCGAAGGCGGCAGCCTGTCGGGTGTGTTGTGCAGATCCAGTGAAGCGTGTACTGGAGTGGGGCGTTACGTCAATAGCTCGGATAGGGAAGTGGCGCTCGTCGAGCAGTGGAACGGCAAAGAATGGGCGGTCCAGGAGACCCCCAGCCCGACCGGCCCGACGAACGGCTATCTGAAAGGCGTGTCGTGTACGTCGTCTGCAGCGTGTACCGCCGTTGGGCTCTTCGGGGAAGGGTCTGGAGAATATGCGTCGTTGGGTGAGAGATGGAATGGCACGTCATGGGCGGTCCAGGAAACCCCCAGCCCAACCGGAGCGAAAGATAGCCTGCTTGGTGGCGTGTCGTGTGCGCCGCTTTCTTCTACGGCGTGTATGGCTGTTGGCTATTTCATTAGCAGGTCGGGAGAAGATGTTCAGCTGGCTGAGAATTGGAATGGCACGTCATGGGCGGTCCAGGAAACCCCCAGCCCAACCGGAGTGAGCGCGAAAGAAGGCTATCTGGAAAGTGTGTCGTGTGTGTGGGCTGTAGCCTGTACGGCTGTTGGGGGCTATATCGACAGCGCAATAAAACAGACCCTGCCGTTGGCTGAGAGTTGGAATGGCACGAGATGGTTGGCTCAGGCTCTCCCCAGCCCGACCGGCGCGAAAGAAGGCAATCTGGAAGGTGTGTCGTGTACCTTGACTACGGCGTGTATCGCCGTTGGGAGCTTCGCCAACGGCTCGGGAGAGTATGCGCCGTTGGCTGAGACCCGGAATGGCGTGAAATGGTCGGCTCAGATCCCCCCGAGCCCGACCGGGGCGACATTCGGTCTCCTGGATGGTGTGTCGTGTGCGTCGTCCACGACGTGTATCGCTGTCGGGTATTTCATTAACAGTTCGGGAGAAGATGTGCAGTTGGCCGAGAGTTGGAATGGCACGGTATGGTCGGTTCAGGCAACACCGAACCTGGTCGGGGTGAAGGCAAGTGCTCTAAGGGGTGTGTCGTGTGCGTCGTCCACGGCGTGTATCGCTGTCGGGTATTTCATTAACAGTTCGGGAGAATATGGGCAGCTGGCTGAGAGTTGGAATGGCACGGCGTGGTCTACTCAGGCGCTCCCCAGCCTGAAAGGGGCGAAGGCAAGCCGCCTGGAAGGTGTGTCGTGTAAGTCGTCTACAGCGTGTACAGCAGTCGGAGCTGTTGTCAACAGTTCGAATCATATTGTAAGGCTGGCAGAGGACTACCACTGACGGCTCAAGGGCGACCGGGGGTTGTACCGGAGCTACTTCGCTGAGTTGCCGATCTTCGATCCGGTGGATGCGCCCGAGGAGCAGTTGGCGTCCCGCGTCGATAGAGCAGCGCGAGCAGCAGCGCGAGCAGGCTCGTGGCGCCGAGATAGCCGATCTCGGCACGCAGCACCTGTTCGCCGACCAGCGGGGTCAGCATCCAGCCCAGGAACACGACGGCCGCCGCCAGCCAGCAGGCGGCGGCGGCGCGGGCGCGGTTGCGCGCCAGCGCGGCCTGGTTGAGCGTCCCCGACGCGAGGTGCATCCCCATCCCCAAACCGATCAGGGCGAGGCCGAAGCGGCCGTAGGCGTAGTGCTGACCGAACAGCACGTGGCCCATCACGAACGGGCCGATCAGCAGCAGCCCGAGCGCCACCGCCGCCGCAAACGCGGCAATTGCGCGCACGGTGATGCGGATCGCGCGGGCGAACGCGGCGTGGCCCTCCTTCGCCTCCAGGCCTGTCAGGTGCGGCAGCAGCGTGGTCTGGATCGCCTGGAAGAGCTGCAGCGGGGCGCGCGCGATCAGCATCACGTTGAACACGATCCCCGCGAGCGCCCGGTTGGGGGAGGTCGCGTCCACGGTCAGCACCGCCGCGTTCAGCAGGGTCTGCTCGGAGAGCATGATCCCCGACACCCACAGCGCGAAGCGTCCGCCCCGCGACAGCGACAGCTCTTCGTGCGCCGCGACCTCCTGCACGCCCTCCGTTCCCGGCCCGGCCAGAGCAGCATCGGCCTCGTCGGCCGTGATCGGCGCTGCGTCCCCGTCAGGATTCGGCGCGGCCTGCACGGATGCGGCGGGTGCTCGCTCGGCGGCGGTGGGCGCTTGCCCGACCGCGATCGGCGCCCGCTCGACAGCGGCGGACGCTAATTCCTGCGTGGCGCTGGAGGTGGGCTGCTGCTCGCCCTCGTGGCGTTCCTTCTTGTTGCGGGCAAACGCCGCCGGCACCACGACCAGCGAGATCAGCGGCGCCACAGCGATCCCGAGCGCGACAGCGGTCTGCCCGCTGGCGATGCCCAGCGCGACCGCCAGCGCGAAGCAGACCCGCGACGTGGACTCCATCAGCACCAGCCCGCCGTACAGCGCGAAGTACTCGTGCCCCGCCAGCCAGCCGCGCGCGAAGTAGCTGCCGGCGTACGCCACCGTGCCGACGACGAGCACCCAGTACAGCGCCGCGTAGCCGTCGAACACGTGATCCACCAGCTCTTCGTGCAGCGCCAGCGCCACGACCAGGAAGGCCAACGCGGAGCCGGCCTGGATCGCGATCGGGACGCGCAACGGGTGCTCCACATGGCCATGTGCTCGGCGCTCGGCGATCGTGCGCGACAGCAGCTGTTCGACCGGCCGGTAGATCACCGAGATCACGACGAACATCACCGACCACAGCACGTCCACCCGCTTGGCCGCCACTTCCCCGAGTACGTGGCTGGCGATCGAGAAGAACGCGAACGTCAGCAGGCCGGTCGCCGCGATCCCGATCGAGAGGATGCGAGCGCCGCTGCCATACGAGCGGCGCCCATCCGCCTGCGCAGGCTCATCTTTGTGCTCGCCCGTCGCGGCGGGGTGGGCAGAGTCGGCGGGATCGGCGGAGTCGGGTGGGTGGAGCCGGCCCGAGGAAGCCGTGGGTGCGCCGGAGCCGGAGCCGACTCGGGACACCAGCTAGAGGCGGACGAGCAGCATCGTCCACGGGAATGGCGAGCGCGCCTCGGCGACGGTCCCGTAGCGCGAGAGCAGGCGCACGAACGACCCGCGGGACCAGTGGTGCAGGTGCCCGGGGGTGTTGCCGAGGTCGCGCCAGTACGCGCCGCGGGCCATGTTGAGCATCCGCCACAGCGGCTCGCGCGGGACCGACACCAGCAGGTGGCGCTGCGCGCAGCGCGCCATCTCGGCGAGCGTGTGCGCGGGATCGGGGACGTGCTCGAGCACCTCGATCGCGCTGGCCGTGTCGAACTCGTCGTCGGCAAATGGCAGGTTCTCGGCCGGCATCGTCCGATATTCGAGGTTCGGCGCCGTGCGCTGGGACCAGCCGGCCTGGATCGACTGCTCCTCGAGGTCGATCCCCACCATCCGCCGGTCGCTCAGGCGCTGCGCCCAGCGGTGGACCAGCACCCCCTCGCCGCAGCCCACGTCCAGCAGCGAGCCCGGGTCGGCCCGCATCAGCAGCTCGTCCAGGTTCGCTTCGAAGCCGGCCATCAGGCGGCGCACGAGCGGATTGGTCGAGCCGTACTTGTCGTAGGTGTTGCCCGTCACGACACCGTCGACGGAGGTCGTGACGGCGGCCCCGCTCACGCTCGCACCGCCTCGCGCTCCCCTGTCTGACCGCTCTCCTCGGTCCTACGGCCGTTCCCGGGAGGGCCTGAATGTGCGTCATCGCCGCCGGGTCGCCCGGGGGCCTGTGCCGCGGCCGGATCGGATGTGATTGGGTCCCCGCTCTCCCCGCCGCCGGGTTCGTAGTGCGATGGCGCTACACCCAGTTGCAGCTCGATCCGCCGGACCCGCTCGAAGGTCCGCTGGGTCATCAGGCGCTGGGCGGCCAGCAGGTCGCCGATCACCCCCAGCGCCCACAGGACGACGGCGGCGATGAACAGCACGGCGCCGAGGATCAGCGACTGGACGTGGCCCTTGCCGTCGCCTTCGGCGTAGGCGACGATGAAGCGGATCCAGACCGCCAGCGCGGCGATGCCGATCACGGCGGCGAGGCTCCAGAAGACCCGCAGCGGCTCGTACTGGGCGTAGATACGGAAGATCGACAGGGCGTTGCGGCGCACATAGGAGCCCATCGAGGGGAACAGCCGCGACTCGCGCATCGCGGGGTTGGTGCGGACGGGGACGTGGTCGACGGCGACCAGCAGCTTGCCGGCCTGGATGATCGTCTCCAGGGTGTAGGTGAATTTCGAGACGACCAGGATCTGCAGGGCGGCCTCGCGGTTGTAGGCGCGAAAGCCCGAGGTCGTGTCGGGCACCGAGGTCGAGGAGGCCTGGCGCACGACCCACGACCCCAGCCGCTGCAGGGCGCGCTTGAGCGGCGAGAAGTGTGCGATCGTGGAGACCTCGCGGTCGCCGACGACCATGTCGGCGCGGCCCTGCAGGATCGGGGCCACCAGCCGGGCGACGTCGGGTCCGTGGTACTGGTTGTCGGCGTCGGTGTTGACGATCACGTCGGCCCCGAGCTTCAGGCAGGTGTCCAGGCCCGCCTGGAAGCCGCTGGCGAGGCCCTTGTGGCTGGTGAGGCGCACCAGGTGGTCGACGCCGTGGCGGCGCGCGACCTCGACGGTGTCGTCGGTGCAGCCGTCGTCGATCACCAGCCACTCGACGGTGTCGAAGCCCTCCAGCTCGCGCGGCAGCTCGGCGAGCGTCACCGGCAGCGTCTGCTCCTCGTCGAAGCACGGGATCTGGATGATGAGCTTCACCAAGGGAAGCCTATCCCGTCGGTTGGGCGTTTCCGCAGAGATGGTTGGGCGTCCACGCCGAACGGTTGGCGTCCCCGCCGAGTCGGCGCCGCTCCCGGCGAGGCGGGCCGTGCGCCGAGATAGGCTCTGCGCCGATGCAGAGCGCGACGCTCGCCCGGCGGAAGATCAGGTCTCGCCCGCCCCAATCAAAGCCGGCGCGACTGCGCGCCGTGCCGTCCTCGACGTGGGCCAAGTGGGGCTTCGTGGGGCTCTGCGTGGCGGCGCTGGTCGGGTACTTCGCCTTCCCGACCTACCCGACCTACGACTCGTTCTACGCGCTGCTGTGGGGGCGCGACCTGCTGCACCTGCACCTCCCGGACTTCCGTGTGTACCGCGGCCCGACCGAGCACCCGCTGGCGATCGCGTTCGGGATGCTGTGCGCGCTGTTCGGCCAGGGCGGCGCGCGGCTGATGGTGCTGGGCTCGATCGTGTCGTTCGTGGCGCTCACCGCCGGCATCTACCGCCTGACGCGGCTGTGCTTCGGGACGGTGGTGGCGGTGCTCGCGGCGCTGCTGATGCTCACGCGCCTGTTCGACGCGAACCTCGCGGCGGAGGGCTACCTGGACATCACCTACCTCGCGCTGATCGTGTGGGCCGCGGCGCTGGAGGTGGGGCGGCGCCGGCGGGGCACGGCGGTCTTCGCGCTGCTCGCCGCCGCCGGGCTGCTGCGCCCCGACGCGTGGGTGCTGAGCGGGCTCTACTGGCTGTGGTGCGCCTGGCCCGCCGACGTCGGCGCCCGCCGGCGCCTTGCGTACCTCGCGCTCGCGGCGGTCGCGCCGCTGCTGTGGGCGGCGCTGGATGCGATCGTCACGGGGGACCCGCTGTACTCGCTGCACTCGACCGCGGTGCTCGCGGCCGAACTGGAACGCACCCAGGGCTTCGGCAGCGTGCTCGCGTCGCTGTGGCGCTACGGGGTGCGGATCGACAAGCTGCCGGTGGTGCTCGGCGGCCTCATGGGGGTCGCGCTGGCGGTGTGGCTGACGCCGCGCCGCGCGCTGGTCCCGCTGGCGGTGCTGGCGACGCTGCTGGCGGTGTACGTCGCCGAGGGCGCGGTGGGGGCGTCGGTGATCGACCGCTACCTGCTGGGCTCGGCGACGCTGCTGCTGCCGTTCTGTGCGCTGGCGATCGGCGGCTGGTCGCTGCTGCGCGAGGGGTCGGCGCTGCGCCGCGCCTGGATGGCCGCCGGGGCGGCGCTGGTGCTCTACGGCGCGTTCGCGGCGGTCTCGGTGACGAGCCTGACCAGCGCGCGCACAACGCTGGCCTATCACGACGACTTCCACGAAGGCCTCGCGGCAGCGCTGCACGCCCCGGCGGTGCACGCGGCGCTGAAGCGCTGTCCGCTGCTGTCGCTGCCCGACAACAAGCTGATCCCCGACGCGCGCTGGATCCTGAACACGACCGGCCAGGGCGCGATCGTCGCGCGCAGCCAGGCCAGCGACGACGCCCAGAGCGGTGCCCCGGCGCTGCAGGAACGGCTGCACCGCGGCAGCGTCGCTGTCTACCCGCTGGGCGCGGCGGTCTTCCAGGAGGCGATCGTCGACGTCGGCGACGATCCCCGCGATCAGGTCCCCGCGCCGGGCTTCGTGCGGATCTACACGAGCCGCTACTACGCCGTCTATGACAACTGCTGAGGGCCGGCCTGGCGGCCGCCGGGCTGCGTGGGCGGTGCTCGCCCTGGTGCTCGCGGGGGCTTTCGCGCTGCGCGTGTGGGGCATCAAGCAGGGGCTGCCGTACGCGTACAACTCCGACGAGGACGCCCACTTCGTGCCGCGCGCGATCGGGATGTTCGTGCTGGGCTACAACCCGCACTACTTCGCCAACCCGCCAGCGTACACGTACCTGCTGCACCTCGTCTTCGCCGTCTGGTTCGGCGGGCGCGCGGGGGTCTCGCACGCGTTCGCGACGAACCCCACCGCGGTGTTCGTCGTGTCGCGCGCCGTCGCCGCGCTGCTGGGGACGGTGGCGGTGTGGCTGCTGTATCTCGCGGGGGCTCGCCTATTCGACCGCGCCACCGCGCTGCTCGCCGCGGCGCTGGAGGCGGTGGCGTTCCTGCCGGTGTTCTACGCTCACCTCGCGCTCAACGACGTCCCGACGCTGGCGCCGCTGACGCTGTCGCTGCTGGGCACCGCGGGGGTCCTGCGCAAAGGCCGCCGGCGCGACTACCTGCTCGCCGGGGTCGGCCTGGGGCTGGGGTGCGCGACCAAGTACACCGCCGGCATCGTGGTGCTGCCGCTGCTGGCGGCCGCCGCCGCTCAGTACCTGACGCCGGCGGGAAAGCCGGCAGCCGCCCAGGATCCGAAGCCGGCACCGGTCGGCGATCTGCCGAAGGAGGGCCGGTCGGCGATGGGCGGGCTGGCGGTGAGCGGGCCGGCGGGGCGACAGGTGGCGGCTGGAGAACGGCCGGCGGGCTGGCGGGCGGAGCGACGGGTGCTCGTTGGCCTGGCGCTCGCGGGGGCGGCAGCGCTGGTGGCGTTCGTGATCGCCGACCCCTATTCGGTGCTGGCACCGCACAGCTTCTACGAGGGGATCGCGCACCAGTCCGCACAGTCCGACGAAGCTCAGGGCAAGCTCGGGGCGCCGCCGACCGGCGGCGTCGCCTACTACCTGTGGTCGCTGACGTGGGGGCTGGGCTGGGTCCCGGCGCTGGCGTCGCTCGGCGGCGCCGTCGCGATCTGGTGGCGCGAGCGCCGCCTGGGCTGGATGCTGGTGCCGGCGCCGCTGGTCTATCTCGCGTTCATGGGCGCTCAGGGGCGCTACTTCGGGCGCTGGCTGCTGCCGATCTTCCCGATCCTCTGCCTGCTCGCCGCCTGCTTCGCGCTGTCGCTCGCCCACGCGTTGGCCCGCTGGTCCCGGCGGGCGTTGGCAGCGCGTCGGGCACCCGCGGAGCCGGCCTCGCCGGCGCAGCCAATCGGCTCAACCGCGCGATCGGCCTCGCCGGCGCCGCCAGTCGTCGCGATTGCGCTGTCGCCCTCGGCCGCCGGTTCCCCGGGCGCGCCCGGACCGCGTGCGACGCGTGGTCTGACCGTCGTCTTCGCCGTCCTCGCGGCGCTCGTGCTGTGCGCCCAGGGGATCGTCTACACCGTCCACTCCGACCTCGTGCTCTCGCGCGCCGACACCCGCAACCTGACGCGCGCCTGGATGGTCGCCCACGTGCCGCCCGGCTCCCAGGTCGTGGTCGAGCCGGTGGTCCCCGACGAGTGGGTCCGCGACGTCGGCCACCCAACCCCCGGCACGTCCGACGGCGGGCGCTGGGTCAAGTACGACTCGCTGGTCTCGTTGATCGACTCCGCCGGGGCGCTGCGGTTGAGCGAACCGCACGTCGTCACGATCGAGGACTACGAGCGCACCCTCAGCCCCGCCCTGATCGGCTGGTACGAGCGCAACGGGTACTGCTGGGTCGTCAGCGGCTTCACCCAGTCCGGCCGCGCCTTCGCCGACCCCGCTCAGGTCCCGCACGCCGTCGCCTACTACCGCGCCCTCGCACGCCAGGGGCAGGTCGTCTACCACATCTCCCCCTACGCCCCCGGGGCCGCGCCCGTCGCGTTCAACTTCGACTGGACCTTCGACTACTACCCGCTCGCCTACCAGCGGCCGGGGCCCGAAATGACCGTTTACCGGCTGCACGGTGGGAAGTGCTCGGGTCGGGAGTGACGACGCGCAGGCGGTCTCCGGGGCATGTTCCTCCGGCGGGAACATCGAACGGGAGGTCTGTGGGTGGTGTATAAAAAATCGAGCCGCGTATAGCGATTGTTATACACCGGGCGAAACAATATATGCAACATCCATGCTCCCGACGGGTGTGACCGGCATCCGGCCCGCAAAGCTGGAGCCGGCCGCGTCTAGTGTCCCGACATTAGCCCTGAAGCGCGAGACGTATGAGGGACTCGATCGCGACGCGGCCGACGACGGGCGCGCTCCTCACCGTGCCGTCCGACGCGACGAGGACAGCGGAGGGAACTGCCGTAGCTCCGTATGCGTGACTGACGGTTGACTGCTCGTCGATGAGCACGTTGGTCAGTGAGTGCTCACGTGCGAGCTTCTCGGCTTCCGTGGCCTCCACGGGGGTTACCAGGGTCAGGGTTAGGCGTTCGGTGATCGTGTCCTGCCAACGTGCAAGTTCGGGCAGGAGCGGCCCGCAGCCCCCGCACCTCGGGTGCACGAATGTGAGTACGCAGGCCCGGTGATCGGCCAAGATGTCCTGAAGGCTCACAACGCCCCCCGCGGCGGAGTGCAATGTGAACTGCGGTGCTAGCGCTCCGATCTGCCGGGGCACCGCAGCCGCCCGGTCGTTCGTGGAGCGCAGCCGGTGGTTCTCGCGCCATAGAAGGACGGATGTCGTTGTTGTGAGAGCTGCCAGTGCGCTGGTCGCGATCAGCCAGAGGTCAGTCGTGTCGGTGCTGGCCACCCATGAGGCTAGCGAGGGGCCGGGGCCCGCGAGCGCTACGAATGCGGCCGGTAGTGCCAGCGCGAGATTGCGGGCTACCGTCTCCCAGCTCGCCGGCTTGGAGTGCACCTGGCCGAAGCAATGGCAATCCGGGGCCTCGCCGCGCCGCAGGACTCGCGTGAGCGCCACGACGAACAATGCGAGGAGCACCAGGCAGCCTGCGGCCCCCCAGCGCGCCGTTGTCGGAAACAAAAGCGCCGTCGCCGCCGCGAGCTCGGCGGCGGGCAGGAGTAGCAGCAGCGGACGGGCAAGGCGGGGCGGCACGTCGAAATCGGCCAGTGCCTGCCGCGTGCCCGAGCGATCGGCGAGCTTCGCGACCCCCGCGACGAAGAACACCACGGCGAGACCGAGCCGAGCAGCCACCAGCACATCGTTCATCATCCAAATGTACAACAGCTACTGTCCGGTGTGTGGTAGGTGAAAGCGCGGCAGAGTCGGTGGCAGTCGAGGCGTTCGGTGTGACCGTGGCGGTCACCGCCGATCCTCAGCACCTCGCGGCCGTTTCCGATTTCCTACCTCCGCGTGCCCGTCCGGTGAGGCACCCGCCTGAGCGTGGCTGCTTCGCGCTCGTCAAGGACACGGATGACGGGCTTCTGAACGTCATGTGCGACGAACACTGGATCGCAGGCCCGGTTGACCTGCGACTCGCGCTCGGCATCCTCGACGCTCATCTGCGCATGCACATCGCGCTGCATGCTCCCGACCATGTCTTCGTCCACGCCGGAGTTGTTGGGGTGGGGGAGCGCGCGATCGTCCTTCCGGGGAGGAGCTTCGCGGGGAAGACCACGCTCGTGGCCATGCTCGTGCAGGCGGGCGCAGAATACTGGTCCGACGAGTACGCCGTGCTCGATGCCGACGGCCTCGTTCACCCCTATCCCAAGCCTTTGTCGGTGCGCATCGACGCCACCCGCGCGACGGACGAGCGGCCGGTCGAGAGTCTCGGTGGCCTGGCCGGCGATCGACCTCTACCTGTCGCTGTGATCGCGTTCACGAGCTACCGTCCCGGAGTTGCCTGGGCGCTGCGCTCCTGCACCGCCGGAGAGGGTGCCGTCAAACTGCTGGAGCACTCCGTTGCCGCGCGCTCACGTCCGGAGCAGGTGCTCGCAGCCGTGCGACGCGCCGCGACCGACGCCGTGGTTCTCGAGGGAGACCGGGGAGACGCCGACGGAGCCGCCGGTGCGCTGTTGTCACGGCAGGCAGCTAGTTGACAAAGCGCGTCAGGTCGGCACACCGGCTGACTGGGGCTCGCCCACGCGGGATGTTTCCGACCAGCGCCATTGTCGGCGTTTGCCGCGCCCGTCCACGGCCGTAGTGCTACTTCCCGCCCTTCGCTTGCTGGACGCGCCACAACGTGTGGATCGCGCGGGGTGCCTGGCCGATCACCCAGATCGCGCGCCAGAGGTAGGCGCCGGCCAGCCCGAGCTTGCCGCGCCGGGCCAGCGGTGACCACCACTGCATGTAGTCGGGTCGGGGAAAGATGTCGCTTGCAGCGATCACCAGCTTCTGCCTGATCCCCGCGTCGGCGCAGAGCAGTGCGTAGAGCTCCTCGGCGATCACGTTGTCCTCGCGCCGGATCTCGTGCTGGAGCGACCGCATCTCACCGAGGTTGAGTCTGCGGGCCAGATCCCGGCCATCGGGCAGGAGCCGCAGGCCGGCTGCGAACGCCGGGACGCCCCGATACGCACGCGCGAGCTCCAGCGCTCTCAACCACTCCGACTCGTCGATGAGAGCGAGCGCTCGCCGCAGATCCTTAAGTGGCTTGCCGTCCACCTGGTTCGCGTGGTGCGCGGCGTGCAGGACCACGTGCAGCAGCACGGCGTCGCGATCGGGCACACGCAACTCGACTCCAGCGATCACCTGCCGGTCAGCGCTCGCTGCGAGGCGACCCCAGATTGTCTCCGGGTCGCCGTCGAGCCCCGGTAGCTGACAGTGAAGGTCCACCATCCCCTCGCCGGGGCGGTTAAAGGCCGTGCCCCCTGGATCCAGGGACAGCGGCGTTGGCATCCACGGGCAATGCTCTGCGAAGCCCAGCCGCTCAAGCACGCCGACCGCCCGTGCACGGCTCTTGGGCGCCACCATCAGATCACAGTCAACGTAGGGACGCACCTCACCCGGATACAGCCACTTGGCTAGCACCGGGCCCTTGAGCACAAGCGTCTCGATACCCTCACGGCCGAACGCACCTGCGACCTCGGTCGTGAGCACATCGACCGCAAAGTTACGCGCCAGCTGGGAATAACGCTCGAGACACTCCGCGTTCATCGCAGATCCACCGAGATCATCCACAACATCGAATAGCGCTAATGAAAAGCTCGCGGCGCGAGAAGCACAACGCAACGGAATGGTTGAAGGCGAGCCCAAGAGGTTGGCTCTATGACAGCAATCCTGTAGGCGACACGTACACCGCCGCCCCACACCCAGGCACCATATCCAGCCGAGTTACGCCGCAGAGCCCAGCTGGCATCCTATGGGCACGCATAGTTTTTGAGAAAGTCCTGTGTCATTGTCTGTCCGCCACAGTAGTTGTAGCACTGCTGCTGGGCATATCCGGACTGACAGTTCCCGTTCATGCATTTGCAGCATGTCTGTAGCTGCTGTTCCACACAGAACATTGTTTCGCCCGAGCTGGCCATCGCTGGCGTCGCGGCGGTCGCGGAGACGATCAGCGACGCGCCGGCAGCGGCGGCACCGTAACGCGCGACCCGGCCGATCGCTTCCCGGCGAGAGATACCTGGGATGGTGCTCTGCATGAGTTCGGGCTCGACGGCGAGCAGATCCTTCTCGCGCAGCTCATGCAGCGCGTCGGCGACCAGGCTCTCGCTTGCCCCGGCGAGCTCGGCGAGCTTGGTCACGTCGCGCTCGCCGTCGCAATGCCGCCAGATATAGGCTGCGATCGGGCTCAGGCAATGAGCGGTGTGGCTGTCTCGGTCGTAGAGGAGGAGCTCCTCGCCGATCGTCTCTTCAAGAAGACCGTCTTTACGTGCTCGTGGTAGCGATCCGTGTTCGTACATCATCAACCTTCCTTTACACATGCATGGCTATATATATGGGTCCTTCGCTCATCCAGTCTTCGACGGCCAGCACCCTGCGTCAAGTCGTCCATATGCTTCGTCCTTGGCACGGGGGAAAGCTGGCCTGTTGTGGCGAGATCGCCACCTCGTGGCGGTCGCTGAGATGGCGCCCTTTGTTTCTGATTGCGTCTATCCCATGGCACCGAGGTCATCATCCCTGAAAGCTCCATGCCGTCTATCCCGGCTTCTGGAGATACACCACGCGATCCTCGAGCTTCTGATCGGCGACGGCGTGTACCGCGGCCACGATCGCGCCGATGCCCGCTCGGCGACGAGAGAACCGTGACGAGAGAGCGATCAGCACCCCGGGATGATGCTGCCCGGCGGTGAGGTGCTCGGCAGAGATGTGCGCGAAGTCGGCGACGTTCTCGGTGAGCACCGCATAGCCGTCCGCGACCGCCGCCGCAAGGATCTCGGGATCCGACCCTCCGGCCAGCCCAAGCTCGACCACGGTACGAGCGTCTACACCCGCGCCACGCAGCGCCTCCGCGAGCGCAGCCGGGTACATCTCGTCCAGCAGCAGCCTCAATGCGTCTCGGCGGCCGCCGTCGCGCGTCGGTGCAACTCGATGCGTGCCGCGATCTCCTCCGGATAGGCCGCCCGATAGCGCGTCACGGCCTCGACCTGGGACCGCGTGAGCGTCGAGTCCTCGAGCAGCGCGGCCAGTGGATCGCGCTCCCCCGCCAGATCCTCCAGCCACATCGCGACCTCCCAGACGTCGGGACCACCGAGCAACCCCGCGCGGCGACCGGTCGGTCCGTCGCGAAACGTGATCTGCGGATGCTCCTCGCGACGCGTCCCCTCCTCGGCATAGCGACGCAGGCGATCCGAAAGGGTCTCCCCCGCAGCCCGCGCGCGCAGGCGCAAATTCCCGGCAAGAGCGTCGTCGAGACGCACAGAGACATTCACCGACATGTATACACCGTAGCACAGTGCTTGCGCTACCTGCCACCGCTTGCCAGGGAGCGCTCGGGGCGGGTGAGCTCTGGGCGCCTGCCGGGCCGGTGTTGCGATCGGGGGTCTATCCTGAATATGGGCATGGCCGTCGGCACCGACACAGACCGCGCGCACCTCGCGCGCGCCATCGAGCTCGCCGGCAGGGGCGTCGGGACGGTCAAGCCCAACCCGGCCGTCGGCGCCGTGATCGCGCGCGACGGCGAGGTCCTCGGGGAGGGCTGGCACGAACGCTTCGGCGGCGCCCACGCCGAGGTCAACGCGATCGAGGCCTGCGGGCTGGCCGATCTGACCGGGGCCACGCTGTACGTCTCGCTGGAGCCCTGCTGCCACGAGGGCAAGACGCCGCCGTGCACCGACGCGATCGTCCAGGCCGGGATCGCCCGCGTCGTGATCGGCTCCGACGACCCCACCGAGAAGGCCTCCGGCCGCGGCCTCGGGATCCTGCGCGACGAGGGCGTCGAGGTCGTGCTCGCCGACGGCGAGCTCGCCACCTGCGCGCGGCTGCTCAACCAGGCGTTTCGCAAGCACGCCCGCGCCGGGCGCCCGTGGGTGCTGTTCAAGTCCGCGATGACCCTCGACGGCAAGGTCGCCACCCGCGCCGGGGACTCGCAATGGATCAGCGGCGAGTCCTCCCGCGCGCTCGCCCACCGCTGGCGCGCCTCCGTCGACGCCGTCGTCGTCGGGATCGGCACCGCGCTCGCCGACGACCCCCAACTGACGGCGCGGCCCGACGGAACCCCCGCCGAGCCCGCCGAGCAGCCGCGGCGCGTCGTGTTCGACTCGCTCGCCCGGCTGCCTCCCGGGTCGCAGCTGGTCGCCGCCGCCGCCGAGATCCCGCTGACGCTCGTCGTCTCGCGCGCCGCCGCCCGCGCCGACACCGACGCGCTGGAGGCCGCCGGGGTCCAGGTGCTCGTCGCGACCGGCGAGAACGAGCCTGCCCGCGTGCGTTCCGCGCTGGACCAGCTCGCCCAGATCGGCGTCGCCTCGCTGCTGCTGGAGGGTGGCCCGCACCTCGCCGGCGCGTTCCTCGATGCCGGCGAGATCGACGAGATCCGCCTGTTCCTCGCGCCGCTGCTGCTCGGCGGGCGCACCGCCCGCGATCCCCTGGAGGGCGAAGGGGTCGAGCGCATCTCCGAGGCCCTGCGCGCGCTGTCCTTCGACTGCGCGCGCGTCGGCGAGGACCTGCTGGTGTCGGCGCGCCTGCGCGAGTGGTGAGCGCCCGACCGTCGCCGCCGATGGGCCGCGACAGCGGCCAGACCGTGGACCTCGGTCGCGAGCGGATAACGTCGAGGGCGAGATGTTCACCGGCCTGATCGCCGACGTCGGCCGTGTCGGCAGCCTGCGCAGCGAGGATGCCGGCGCCACGATCGAGGTGAGCACCGGTCTCGCCGGCGAGCTGCGCGAGGGCGACTCGGTCGCCGTCGACGGCGTCTGTCTCACCGCGACCGCCGTCAGTCGCGAGGGCTTCCTGGCGCAGGCCATGCACGAGACCCTGCGACGCTCGACGCTCGGCGCGCTCGCTCCCGGCGACCCGATCAACCTGGAGCTCGCGCTGCGCGCCGACGGGCGCCTCGGCGGGCACGTCGTCCAGGGGCATGTCGATGGCGTCGGGACCATCGGGGAGATCCGCGACGAAGGCTTCTCGCAGGTGCTCGCGATCGAGCCCGACGATCCCGCCCTGCTGGGCCTGCTGGTCGAGAAGGGCTCGGTTGCCATCGACGGCGTCAGCCTCACCGTCAGCGCCCTGCGCGGCGGCGTCTTCGAGGTCTCGCTGATACCCGAGACGCTGAAGCGCACCACGCTCGGCCGGGTCGCGGTCGGCGACCTCGTTAACCTGGAGGCCGACATCCTCGCCAAGCACGTGCAGCGACTGCTGGAGGCCCGCGCATGAGTGAATCCACCCACACCGCATCCACGACCACCACCGATCCGGCCACACCGACCACGGCCACCGCCGAGGCGAGCCCGTTCGCCACGATCGAGCAGGCGATCGAGGAGATCCGCCAGGGCAGGATGGTCGTCGTCTGCGACGACGAGGACCGCGAGAACGAGGGCGACCTCGTGATGGCCGCCCAGTTCGTGACCCCCGAGGCGATCAACTTCATGGCCAAGGAGGCCCGCGGCTGGATCTGCCTCGCACTGACCCCCGAGCGCTGCGACGAGCTCGGTCTGGAGCTGATGACCGCCAAGAACGAGTCCGCCCTGCAGACGCCGTTCACCGTCACCATCGAGGCCCGCCACGGCGTCACCACCGGGGTCTCCGCGCACGACCGCGCGCACACCATGCAGGTCGCGATCGACCGCGCGTCGGAGCCCGACGACCTCGTGCAGCCCGGGCACGTCAACCCGCTGAAGGCCAAGGCCGGGGGGGTGCTGGAGCGCACCGGGCACACCGAGGCCAGCGTCGACCTCGCCCGCCTCGCCGGGCTCACGCCGGCCGGGGTGATCTGCGAGATCATGAACGAGGACGGCTCGATGGCGCGCGTCCCCGACCTCGCCGACTACTGCGAGCGCCACCGGCTGAAGATGGTCACGATCAAGGACCTGATCGCCCACCGTCGCCGCCACGACAAGCTCGTCGAGCGAGTCGACGGCGCCACCGCGTCGCTGCCGACCGAATACGGCGACTTCACCGCGATCGGCTACCGCTCGCTGGTCGACGGCAAGCACCACGTCGCGCTCGTCAAGGGCGACGTCGCCGGCCAGTCCGACGTGCTCGTGCGGGTCCACTCGGAGTGCCTCACCGGCGACGTCTTTCACTCGCTGCGCTGCGACTGCGGCGAACAGCTCGCCGCGGCGCTGTCGATGATCGAGCGCGAGGGCCAGGGGGTGCTGCTGTATCTGTCGCAGGAGGGCCGCGGGATCGGCCTGCTGAACAAGCTGCGCGCCTACCGCCTGCAGGAGGATGGCCTGGACACGATCGAAGCCAACGAGCGCCTCGGGCTGCCGGCCGACCTGCGCGACTACGGGATCGGCGCCCAGATCCTCGTCGACCTCGGCCTCAGCTCGATCCGGATCCTCACCAACAACCCCAAGAAGATCCGCGGCCTGGAGGGCTATGGGCTGTCGGTCGCCGCGCAGGTCCCGATCGAGCAGGCCCCCAACGAGCACAACGCCGGCTACCTGCGCACCAAGGCCCAGCGCATGGGCCACACCCTCCACCACCAGGGGCTCAACCTCGACGCCGAGCTGCTGCACGCCGAGCGCGAGCACGATCGCGAGCAGGAGCGCCGCGGGAGTTGACCGCGCGACGCCCCGAGGCCCAGGCCGTCGGGCGAGGAGCCCGTGAGACGGTCGCCGCCCGCGTGCAGAGTCGCGAGGCTCGGTACGTGATCGCCGTCGGGCGCTTCTACGAGGATCTGGCGCAGCGCCTGGTGGCCGGCGCTCAGATGGAGTTCGCCGACGGCGGGATCGGCGAGGTGGACGTCTTCGAGGTCCCCGGCGCCTTCGAGCTGCCGCTCGCCGCGCGCTACATCGCGGACTCCGGGCGCTACGCCGGGGTCGCGTGCCTCGGCGCGGTGATCCGCGGCGAGACCGACCACTACGACTTCGTCTGCGCCGAGGCCGCCCGCGGCATCCAGCAGGTGCAGCTCGACACCGGCGTCCCCTGCGCCTTCGGCGTGCTCACCTGCCACACCATGGAGCAGGCGCTTGCGCGCGCCGGCGGCGACCGGCGCGACCAGGGCCGCAACGCCGCGCAGGCCGTGTTGCGCATGGCCGAACTGCGCAACGAGCTCCGGGGCGGCTAGACTGCGCCCCCATGGCCAAGGTATGTCACAGCTGCGGCAAGGGGCCGGCGTTCGGCCAGAGCCGCAGCCATTCGATGGTTGCCACCAAGCGACGCTTCGACCCCAACCTGCAGAAGGTCCGGATCATCGTCGGCAAGGCCCCGCGCCGGGTATACGTATGCACGCGCTGCCTGAAGGCCGGCAAGGTCACCAAGGCCGTTTGAGGGGACCCTCGCGTACGACTGGGCGAGCACCCGCGGTGAGACCGGGCGGACAGGGATGACGCAGACCACCGTGACCGACACCAACCTCCTTCGCTTCCGCGCCGCCGTCGCCGGCGCACTCGCGCACCTGGAGTCCCGCCGCCAGGAGGTCAACGACCTCAACGTCTTCCCCGTCGCCGACGGCGACACCGGCGACAACATGCTGCTGACACTGCGCGCCGTGCTCGACGAGCTCGACCGCCTGCAGGGGGCCGACGCGACGCGCACCATCGACGAGATCGGCCGCGAGGAGATCGTCCAGTCGGTCGCCCGCGCCGCGCTGCTCGGAGCGCGCGGCAACTCCGGTGTGATCCTCTCCCAGCTGATCCGCGGCGCCGCCGAGGATCTCGTGTCGCGCCCCGGCGAGCTGATCGACGCGCCGCTGATCGCCGCCGCGCTGACCAACGCCGCCGAGCGCGCCTACGCCTCGGTGCGCGACCCCGCCGAGGGCACGATCCTCACGGTGGCCCGCGCGATGGCCCGCAGGATCGCCGCCGACGTCGAACGCGACCCCGACGGCGCCCGCCTGCACCCCGAGACCGTCGCCGAGGCCCAGGATCGCGCAATCGCCGACACGCTCACCCGCGCCGTCGCCGCCGGCCAGGAGTCCGTCAGGCGCGGCCCCGAGCTGCTGGACGCGCTGCGCGACGCCGGCGTCGTCGACGCCGGCGGCTACGGCCTCACGATCATCTTCGCCGGCGTCGTCGCCGCGCTGCGCGGCGACGACGAGCCCCCCCAGCTCGACCACCATCAGCCCGCGCGCATCCACCATCCCGAGCACCGCTCCAGCACCCGCCGCTACTGCACCAACTTCGCCGTCACCGGCTCCGACCTGGAGGCCGAGCATTTCGTCGCCCCGCTGGAGGCCCTCGGCGACTCGGTGCTCGTCGTCGGGGATTCCACCACGCTGAAGGTCCACGTCCACACCGACGAGCCCGAACGCGCCACCGCGGTGTTCGCCGACGCCGGCGAGGTATCGCACCTGGACGTCGCCGACATGCGCGCCCAGGTCGCCGAGCGCGAGCAGCGGATTGAGATGAATGGAGGCCCGCCCGCCGCTGGCCCCTCCGCCCCCGGCTCGCTCGTCCACTCCGGCTCGCCCGCTCCGCCGCCCGCCCGCGGCGGTCTGCAGACCGCCCTGGCTCACCCCGCTCCGACCGGCTCCGCCCAGGCGCCGGTGCGCTGTGGCGCGGTCGCCGTCGTCAGCGGCGATGGGCTGCGGGCGCTGTTCGCGGAGCTCGGGGTCGACACGCTCGACGGCGGCCCCACGCTCAACCCCTCCACCTACGAGCTGCTCGCGGCGATCCATCACGTCCCGGCAGAGGAGGTCGTGGTGCTGCCCAACGGCGCCAATGTCGTGATGGCCGCCGAGCGCGCCGCCGAGCTGTCGGACAAGCAGGTGCTGGTGGTCCCCACCACCAGCCAGCAGGCCGGCCTGATCGCCGCGGTCGCGCTGCTGCCCGACCGCGCCGTCGAGGAGAACGCCGGCGCTCTGAATCGGGCGCTGGCGCGCCTGCGCACCGGCGCCGTCGCGCCCGCCGCCCGCGCCGACCCCCAGGGGCGTTTCGGTCGCGGCGACGCCGTCGGCTTCCTCGGCGAGCGGGTGATCGCCTGGGGCGAGCCCGCCGCGACCCTGCGCGACGTGCTCGCGGCGCTCGCCGATGGGGCCGAGCTCGTCAGCGTCCTCTCCGGGGAAGACGCCCCGCTGGCGCCGGAGATCGTCGCGGGCCTGCTCGACGGGGACGGCCTCCGCGGTCGCGCCGAGCTGGAAATCCGCCACGGCGGCCAGCCGGCCTACTGGTGGCTGCTCGCGGCGGAGTAGCCGCCGCCCGGCGCCAAAGGCCCGGACAGGCCCTCGAGCATCCCGGCACGCATCTCTCCCAGTGCCGTCCCCGCGCGGGGCTGATCCTGTCAACTGAACTTTATCGTTGGCACCGCGGTAGTCACAGGGGCATTTTACAACTTTAGTGGGAGACAAAATAATCGGAAACGGGGGTTCATTTCGGTGATGCCATCGGATAGCGTTCGCGCCCAGCCTCGAAACCGGGCCTTGCTCATCGAGCGTCCGGTGCGTGGCTGTGAAGTGGATGCAGAACATCAACATGGCCGGAGCCGGGCGTCTCCGCCTCGATGCGGTGTGCCCCGGCACGGCCGATCAACCATAAATGACAAGGAGCAGTTGAAATGCGAAGGATCAAGTTGGTAATCGGACTCGCGGCGGCAGCCTGCCTGCTGGCTGTCGTGGCGGCTCCCGCCCTCGCGGCGCCAAAGTGGTACAAATGCGTGGCAAAAACCGGAGGCAAATTCGAAGACAGCGCTTGCACGAAAGAAGTCTCGTCAGGCGGCACATTTGAATGGGAAGAAATCACATCGGCGACCGCGGCAACGGAGGAAGGAGAACTCGAATTCGAAGACTCCAAAACCGCCATTGGTGCGGTGAGGCTCAAATGTAAAGTCGTGAGCGTCGGCAAGGTCGGTCCCGGCAGCGAAGACTCGATCGAAAAAGTGACCACATCGGGGTGCAAATTGGTCAAAGGCACCTGCGGCTCCCCCACCGTGGAAGCCGTTCATCTGCCGTGGAAGACCGAACTCACAGAAATCGGCGGCGAACCTAGGGACACGCTCAAAAGCGGTGGGACGGGACTGCCAGGTTACAAGTCAACCTGCACCGTGATCATCAAAATCACAGATACATGTGAAGCCGAAACGAACGCAGGCCTCTCGTACAGCCTGACAAACGGTCTTCAGGAAGTCAAATTCGATCCCAAATCCCCGAAAGCAACATGCACCCAGAGCAAAGCCGTAACCGGTACGGTCGAAGGCACCCTCGTGGCCACAACCAAAGGCATAAGGGCTAAATAGGTCGCTGGCCAATACCATCATTGCAGTACCACCATTGACCGGTCGGGTGGGGCCGCGCGAGAGCGCGGCCCCACCCGCGCTGTGCTGCCCGGCGGTGTCGGCAAGGGGGGACTCGGCGAAGATGCTCGCTACTTCAATCGTCTCTTCGGCGGACGCGATCTCCTTGTGGCAGGTGCCACGAATCGCCGCCGTCAGGCGCGGCGCCGAGCGCGGCCGGGACGGCGAACCTGATCTGCGAGATCACCGACTCGATCGCGCCCGTCGAGGAGCTTCGCGAGCGTCGCACACTCGACCGGACACTGGGCATCGCTTTGGCGTTCAACGCCGTGGGCTATGCGATCTGGCTGCGAGCGATCCGCTCGCTTGGGGCTCGCTGAGTGCCGTCTGGGCCTGAGAAGCGCCAGCCATCCTCTGGGGCGATAGTCGACGCTTCGGGCAGGCAAGGTCCAGGTTCTGTTCATACGTTTTTCGTCCTTGCAGAGTCGGGATTGTTCTGATATACAACAGATATCGAGGTGTCTTATCGTCCAAACGGGGGGTGTTCGCGTCATGTGAACTTGGTTTGGGTTATGCCCGCGCGACTCCTTCATCGTCGATCCAAACGCAAGGAGGATGTTGTGACCAAAACCAAAGGGACCATCAGGTGGTTGGCGTGTATCGCGCTGGCTGCTGCGACTGCCGTGCTCGGGATGGCGAGCTCCGCGTCGGCGGCGGAAAAAGAACACCATCCGACGGGGAATTTTGCCAGATTCGAGCAGTGTCAGACAGAAAATCCCAAGTCGATCTTGTGCAACGTGGCGGAAGCCACCGGCGGGGAGCTCCAGGTCGGCAATATCAATATACCGATCACCAAGCTTGTTTTGCAAGGCGCGATCGGTGAATTCAACGAAGCGACCGGCAATAACGAATTCGTTCCCGCCGCGGATGGCGAATCGCTGGTGAGGTCTCCCCAGGTCGTCACCGGCGGCCTCTTTGGACTTGTCAAAGGAGGTCACTATCCGGGGTACCTGCGGAATTTTTGCAAAAACTTCCCCAGTAACTTCGAGTGCCGGGTGACGGCTACGCCAGAACTCGTCGGCCCGGTCGCCGTCAGCGTGGGTAATCTGATCGGAGAACAGGGCACCGCTGTCGAAATGCTGCTCAGGCTGCATCTGAACAACCCGTTCCTGGGCTACAAATGCTACATCGGGTCGGCGTCGGATCCGGTGACGCTCAAATACACCACCGGGAGCATGGCGCCGCTGGGGGTGGAGCCGGAAGTCAAGGGAAAATTTGGTCACCTCGAAGGCATCGAAGAAGGCGAGATCCTCGTCGATCTGGAAAACGAACAGGTCGAGAATGCGTTCTCGGTGCCTGGCGCGGAAGGCTGCGGCGGGCCGCAGTCGCTGATCGTCGATCGAGAAATCGACTACAAGCAGGGTCTGCCGTCGCCCGCCGGGCACAACAGATCGCTGCTGATCGGCACGCTGTACCTCGCCTCTACGGAAGCGACGTTGAAAAGCGAAGAATAGGTGCTTGGCCGCCGGTCTGACGGCGAGTCGATCTGACGATCGACGATCTGACCGAGGCCGCTGTGGGAGCCCGCCATCTGGCGGGCTCCCCAACTTAGGGCCTATCCCGGTAGGTCTGCACGTCTGGATGCCACCCCAGCCGCACACCCCTCCCGGGATAGGCCCTTGCCGGGAGCCGGTGCTCTAGGCTTTCCGGCGATGCCCCTGGCTGAGACCTTCCAAGCGATCGTCGATTCGCTGCCCGACGATTGGACCGACCTCGAGCTCGACCTGCGGATCGCCGACGAGTCGCGCTACGTCGACGCCGCGGTGTACCTCGCGACTTGCAACGCCCGCCCGTACTCCCACCACGACTGGCATTGGCGGCTGCCGGTGGCCCATCGCTTCGGCCATGCCGCCGCCGCGCCCGCGGTCCACGGCGCCCTGGGCCTGCTCGACGACGCTGGCATCGAGGGCGAGTTGGCGGTCCGCGAGCTGCGCTCCGGCCGCGTCGAGGTCACGCAGATGTGGGGACGCCCGTACTCGGTGCGCGACGAGTTTCGCCGTATACGCGCCCAGTAGAGCCGTGGCACTGCTTCGCGCGAGCGCTCCCCTCGGCCATGAATTGCGGCGGCTGTTCCCGTCGCGGCCCTTCCACGTGCGTTTCTGGGACGGCGGCGCCGTCGCTGCGACGGTCGCCGGCGCCCCGACGTTCACCGTGCGGCGCCCCTCGGCCCTGTCGCACTTCCTGCGGGCTCCCGGTACCCTGGGTCTCGGCCGCGCCTACACCGACGGCTCGCTCGCCGTCGACGATCTCGACGCCGCGTTCGTCGTCGTCGACGAGTGGGAGCCGCCGGCCCTCAGCGGCGCGGATCGCGTGCGTCTGGGATTGGCTCTCGTCGCCGCCGCGGCGCCTGGGGGGCTGCCGCGGCGTCCCGACCTCGAGCTGATCCTCCGCGGCGAGCGCCACACGATCCAACGCGACGCCGCCGCCGTCCGCTACCACTACGACGTCGGCAACGATTTCTTTGCGCTGTTCCTCGACGAGTCGATGACCTACAGCTGCGCGATCTTCTCGCGCGGGGCGCAGACGCTGCGGGAGGCGCAGCGTACGAAGCTCGAGCTCGTCGCGAGCAAGCTCGACCTGAAGCCCGGGATGCGAGTTCTTGATGTCGGCTGCGGGTGGGGCAGCTTCGCGATCCACGCCGCCGAACACCACGGCGTGACCGTCACCGGCATCACGCTCTCCCCGCCCCAGGCCGAGCTCGCGCGCGAGCGGGTCGCCCGGGCCGGCCTCGCCGAGCGGATCGAGATCCGCGTCGCGGACTACCGCCAGCTCCCGCCGTCGTCCTTCGAGGTGATCGCGAGCATCGGCATGGCCGAGCACGTCGGCGAAAACCGGATCGATCTCTACGCGCAGTCGCTGTTCGCGCTGCTGCGCCCCGGCGGGCTGCTGCTCAACCATGCGATCGCCGCGCTGGACCCCGAGGACGAGCCGCTGGAGGATCTGTTCTCGACGCGCTACGTGTTCCCCGACGGCGAGCCGCTGCCGCTGTCGCGCGTCCAGCTCGCGCTCGAACGCGCCGGCTTTCACACCGAGCACGTCGAGGGCTTTCGCGAGGACTACTCCGTCACCCTGCGCCACTGGGCCCAGCGGCTGGACGAGCACCTCGACCGGGCGCAGGAGCTCGCCGGCGCCGAGCGCACGCGCATCTGGCGGCTGTACCTGCGCGCCGCGCGACACGGCTTCGACACCTGCCACACGGCCGTCTATCAGGTCCGCGCGCGCCGGCCCGAGGCTCGCGCGCGCCGGCTGGCGTGATCTGGTAGGCCCCGAGTCTCAGCTCGGTGCAGCGAAGGCCTCGTCCGCGGGGTCGGCGTACTGGGCCTGCGCCGGGTCCAGCGGGACCAGCGCGCCGTTGGGGACCCGCTCGGCGTGCGTGATCCAGTGCCCGGCGCGCCCGGAGAGGGCGGCGCGGATGACCATCCCGTGGCAGACGACCAGCGCCGGCAGCGCGCCCAGTTCGACGTCGGCCAGCGCCGCGGCCACGCGGACCTCCTGCTGGGCGAAGGACTCCCCGCCGGGGAACGCGAAGCCGGGGTCGCCGGCGGCGAACGCGGCGAACGCCTCGGGCGCCTGCGCCTGCACGTCGGCGAAGGTGCGATCGGTCCAGTCGCCCGCGTCGGTCTCCATCAGACGGGCGTCTTCGCGCGGCTGCAGGCCGATGCGGCGGGCCACCACGTCGGCGGTTTCGCGGGCGCGCAGCAGCGGGCTCGACCACAGCGCCGCGAAGCCGTACGTGCTCGCGTGATCGGCCAGCTCCACTGCCTGGGCGCGGCCGGTCTCGTCGAGCGGGATCGCCTGCTGGCCCTGAAAGCGCCGTGCGAGGTTGTAGGCCGTCTGGCCGTGGCGGGCCAGGTACACGCGCGGGGACTCGGACACGGCCGCTCAGGATAGGACGCGCCGCGCGACGGTGCGGCCCGCCTACGCCGAATTCGCCGGCTCTGGCTCGCGGCCGCGTAGATACAGGAATTGGTACAGCAGCGCCGCGACCGACGCGCCGAGGACCGGCCCGACGTACCACACCCAGCCGTTGGCCCAGTGGTCGCCGACGAGCTGCGGGCCGAACGCGCGCGAGGGGTTCATCGCGGCGCCGGTGAACGGCCCGCCGAAAAGCACGTCGATCGCGATCGTCAGGCCGATCGCCAGCCCGGCGACGGCGTTGAACGGGCCGCGCGTGTCGACCGCCGCGCCGAACACGACGAACGCGAGGAAGAAGGTGAAGATCGCCTCGAGCAGGAAGCCCGAGCTCGCGTCGACGCCGTGGCCGAGCGCGGGCACGCCGAGCTTGACCGCTTCGGTGGTCGCCCGCGGCAGCAGCTGCTTGACCAGCAGCGCCGCGAGCGCCGCGCCGCCGAACTGCGCCACCCAGTAGACGCCGGCCAGCGCGGGCTTGATTTTGCGCGTGATCAAGAAGCCGAAGGTGATCGCCGGGTTGAAGTGCCCGCCGGAGATGTGCCCCAGCGCGCAGACCATCACGCCGATCGCGAGGCCGTTGGCGATCGCGACGCCGATCAGGGTCGGGTCGGCGACGACGCCGGAGGCCGCCGCGGCGCCGGCGCCGATGAAGGTAAGCGTGAACGCGCCGACCAGCTCGGCCACGGCGCGACGCAGGGTGTCTTCAGACATGCCAGAAAGCTATGAGCCGCGTCGGACGGATTGGCCAGCGCCTACACTGACGGCGTGCGCCGCCGGGTCACGTTCTCGCGCAACCTGACGCTGTCGCTGTCGCGGACGTGCAGGTGCTACTGCAAGTACTGCGCGTTCGCGACGCACACGGCGCACCTGCACACGCCCGACGAGGTTCTGAAGATCGTCGACGGCGCGGCGCGGCGGGGGGTCAAGGAGCTGCTGGTGCTGACCGGCGAGCGGCCCGAGGTCAACGCGGACGTCGCGGCGCGGCTGCGGGAGTACGGCCACGAGGACTTCACCTCCTACGTGGCGTGGGCCTGCGAGCGGGCGCTGGAGCGCGGGCTGCTCCCGCACACGAACCTCGGGGTGCTCTCCCGCGATGACCTGGCGCGCCTGCGCGAGGTGACGGCCTCGCAGGGGCTGATGCTGGAGTCGGTCTCCGAGCGGCTGATGCAGACGGTGCACGCGGGCTCGCCGACCAAGCACCCCCAGCGCCGCCTGGAGACGATCCGGGCGGCGGGCGAGCTGAGGATCCCGTTCACGTCGGGCATCCTCGTCGGGATCGGCGAGAGCGAGCGGGAGCGGATCGAATCGCTGCAGGCGCTGGCGGAGGTCCAGGCCGAGTACGGGCACATCCAGGAGGTGATCCTGCAGAACTTCGTGCCCCACCAGCGCTACTACGGCCGCGAGCCGGCGCAGATCGCCGACGAAGCCGCGCGCGAGTACTGGCGCACGGGAGTGGGGGGTTCGCGCGCGGATGACGGCTCGACGAGCCTCGACGCTCCCAACGCCGACGCTCCGGATGGCGGCGACCCTGACCGCTCCGATGCCGACGCCGACCCCGTCGGCGCGGGTCTGCATCCGCGACTGCCGCTGCCCGACTGGGCGTGTCCGATCTCGATCGAGGACATGAAGCGGCTGATCGCCGAGGCCCGCCGGCTGCTGCCGGATGTTGGCATCCAGGTCCCCCCGAATCTCGCGGACTGGTGGCCGGAGCTTGTCGCCGCGGGGGCCACCGACCTCGGAGGGCTGTCGGCGAACGGGGACCACATCTCCCCGGAGCACCCCTTCCCCTCGCCCCACCAGGTGCGCAAGCAGCTTCAGCGGGACGGCGTGGCGCTCACCGAGCGCCTGTGCGTCTACCCGCAGTACATCGACCACGAGTGGATCTCCCGGGGTGTGATGGACACGATCAAGGTCAAGTACTGGAGCTTCATCCCGCGGCGGGGCTCCGGCCGGACCGACCCAGCCGCAAGCGGCGCCCCGCCGATCCGCCCGGATCTGGTCGCCGGGGCGACCGAACGCGCTCGCGACGGGCTGGCGCTGAGCAGCGAGGAACTGACGGCGATGTTCGCCGAGACGAGGCCGGATGCGATCGAGGAGCTGCGTGAGGCCGCCGACGAGCTGCGCTCAGAGCTCGCGGGGGAGACGGTGACGTTCGTGGTCAACCGCAACATCAACGTCTCGAACGTCTGCACGGTGGGCTGCGCGTTCTGCGGCTTCGGCCAGGGCAAGCGCTCCCCCGACGCCTACGAGCACGACGAGCTGGAGTTCGCGCGCCGGGTGCGCGAGGCGGTGGCGTACGGCGCCACGGAGCTGTGCATCCAGTCGGGCATCCACCCCGACTGGAGCCTGGAGGACTATCTGGGGTGGCTGCGGTTCGCCAAGCGCACGGCCGCCGCGGAGGGGGTGGACATTCACCTGCACGCGTACAGCCCGATGGAGATCGCGCACATGTGCGACATCTCGGGGCAGCCGCCGAGCGAGGTGTTCGCGCGCCTGCGCGACGCCGGTCTCGGCTCGACGCCGGGGACGGCGGCGGAGGTGCTGGACGACGGGGTGCGCGAACGGATCAGCCCGAACAAGCTGCCGGTGGCGCGCTGGGTGCAGATCATCGAGGCCTCCCACGCGGCGGGCCTGCGCTCGACTGCGACGGTGATGTTCGGCCACATCGAGGAGCCGTGGGAGCTGGCCGAGCACATGCGGGTGGTGCGCGAGCTGCAGGAGCGCACCGGCGGAATCACGGAGTTCGTGCCGCTGTCGTTCATCCCCTTCCAGACGCTCCTGGGTCGCACGCACGGCGTGGAGGAGATATCGCGCGAGGAGAACCTCAAGCACACCGCGGTCTTCCGCCTGGCGCTCGGGCGCACCGTCGCGAGCGTACAGGCGTCGTGGGTGAAGATGGGGCTCGACGCGGCGACGGAGTCGCTGCGCTGGGGCGTCAACGACCTGGGGGGGACGCTGATGGAGGAGTCGATCAGCCGCCTCGCCGGCTCCTATCACGGCACCCGCCTGGACCCCGAGCAGCTCGTGGCGGCGGCCCACGCGGCGGGGCGCCCGGCGGCGGAGCGCACGACGCTGTACGGGATCAGGCGCCGCTACGAGCTGCCGGTCGCGGTATAGGCCCGGCCCGACCTCGACGACCCTGGAGGTCCGTGGCTTCTCAGCGCGGCCCGACCTCGGGGCCGTGCCGGGCCCGATGGGTCTGCCCAGGGAGCGCTACGCCCGTGCGAACTGGCCGTGAAAGCCGAACGGGATGTGGTGGGGCGCCTGGGCGCGCGCGAGCTCGCTGAGGTCGGCGGCGTCGAGCACAAGCAGGAACGAGGCGCCGGCGTCGGCGTCGAGGACCACGGAGAGCAGGACCCCGTCGTCCTCGTGCTCGGCGTCGGGGCGCGCGACGAACACGGGCTCGCCGGGGTAGCAGCCGGGGTGTGACCAGCAGCGCGTGGCGTCGCCGGCGGTGTCCATCTTGAGGATCCGCCCGAGCCACCGGTCGGAGATCGAGCCGACGCCCCAGACGTAGCGGTAGGGGCGCTCGTTGCAGCGCTCGTAGTTGATGCGCGGCAGCTCGATCGCCTCGTCGGCGAGCTGCTCGCGGCGCACCGACCGGTCGGCGAGCCCGAGCCGGAAGCGGGTCAGCGTGGCGGGTGTCACCGGCTTGCCGGCGCGCAGGCGGTCGAGGTAGAGATCCTGGACGATGCCGGCGTCCGGGGTGATGCACAGATCGACGACCACGTCATCGCCGTCCTCATAGGCGTTTACGTGGTGGAAGGCGAAGCAGGGATCGGTCTGAAAGCCGGCGGTGGCCCTGCCGGTGGCGCGGTCGACGAGCGTGAAGCGCGTACCGAGCTCGGGCTTCCACCGGTAGTTCTCGATGTAGGGGCGTCCCGACAGGGCCAGCGCGAGCGGGTTGACGACGAACGGGAACTCGGCGAGCACCAGCCACCGCTCGGTGAGCCCGAATGAGTGCATGTAGGCGGGCTCCTTCACGGGCAGCGAGGCGATCACGCGGACCCTGCTCGGATGCGGGCCGCGCTCTGAGGGGTCGACCGCGAAGAAGCGGTAGCTGCTGCGGACCCCGAGCTTGGCGGCGTAGTTGAGCATCCCGCCGGTCGCGCGGTCGGCGTGCGGATGGGCGGTGGTGAGCTGTCCGGGGGCCTTGAAAGGGTGCACGCCGGCTGCCCGCAGGGTGTGCGGGTCGAACTGCACCGGCAGCGGGGTCTCGGTCATGGCGACGAAGCGCTCGCCGAGCCTGGTCAGGTTCACGTTGGCGTTGTCGGGCAGGGCGCTCTGTGAGAACAGCGTCTGAACGCGCTTGAACAGCGAGCGGCACGGGTCGGTGGCGAACTCCCCGTAGACGATCCGGCCCCGATCGCGCGCGCTCCGATAGGAGCGGCTCTCCAAGAAGCGGTTGCCGTAGGAGACCCGTCCGGCGTCGATCGTGAAGCGGTGCAGCATCGCGAGCCCGTCGAACCAGTGGCGCATGCGCTGACCACCGCCTTCGGCGGCGGTGCCCCCGACCTCGAATTTGGCAGGGCCGGTGCGCAGCAGCGAGCCGCCCAGCCAATCGGGCAGCTCGCCGGTCAGCGGCAGCTCGTCGACCGCGACCTCCCGTTCGAGCGTCGAGAAGCCCAATGCGGGGACCGTCGTGGGAGCGGTGTCAATCGCCATGATGATGCCTCCTGTATCGTTCGGACCGTACGATACGTACCGTACGCTACGCTGGCGGCGGTGTCAAGTCCGCGGCTGACCGAGACGTCCTACATCGTGCTGGGCCTGCTCGAGCAGGCCGAACCGGCGACCCCATACGACCTCAAGCAGATGGCGCAGGCGAGCACGATCAACTTCTGGTCGGTGCCCCACACCCAGCTCTACAGCGAGTGCGCGCGGCTCGCGCAGGAGGGCCTGCTCGACGAGCAGCGCGAATCCGGCGGGCGGCGCCGGCGGATCTACCGCCTCACCAAGCGCGGGCGCCGTGAGCTGCAGGCGTGGCGCTCGGAGCCGACGGGCGAGCTGGAGGAGGTTCGCGACGCGGGGACGCTGAAGCTGTTCTTCGGCGGCGACCCCGCGAAGCTCGCGGCGGCCCAGCTGGAGGCCCACCGGGGCAAGCTGCGGACCTACGAGCAGCTGCGCGCTACTGCCGTGAACTGGCCGCGCGGCTGGCGGCTGGCGCTGGAGGCGGGTATCGGCCACGAGCGCCAGTTCGTGCGCTTTTGGTCGCAGGTCGGTCGCGACTCGTCGTGACGGTTGGTGCGGCCGTTCCGCGGCGGTCTGCGCCACCCACGATGCTCGCCGTGCTGGCCGATCTCCGATCGGTAGCACGTCTGCGCTCGCGTGCGGCGCATCCCATCCACGGCCCGACCACCCCAACCGTCACGATCCGTGAGGGTCACGGCGGGGCGGGCGAGTCGTCAGGATGTGCGGGTGTGGCCCCGGGTGCGGCCCTCACCACTGCAGCAGCATCAGCCCGACCGTGACCCCGGGGCCGACGGTGACGGCGAGCCCGCGCTCGCCGGCGCGAGGCCGGCGCTGCTCGACGGTGCCCTGCAGGACGTAGAAGATCGAGGGGGTGCCGACGTTGCCGTGGTCGGCGAGCACGTCGCGGCTGACGGCGACGTCGTCGTCGGACAGGCCGAGGGCGTCCTGGACGCTTTCGATGATCCGCCGGCCGCCGGGGTGGACGAGCCAGTGGTCGACGTCGGCGCGGTCTGAGCGGTTGCGACGCAGAAACTCGTCGACGAGCTCGCCGAGGCCGGCGCCGGCGAGGTCGGGAAGGTCGCGGGCGAGGTGCAGGTAGCTGTCGTGGGGGGCCAGTTGCAGGCTGACGGCGCCGAGGGTGCCGCCGATCTGGTGGACCTGGGTGGCGAGGATCGCGGGCCCCTCGGCGTCGGGCTCGCCGGACAGCAGCGCGGCGGCGCAGCCGTCGCCGAAGATCGCCGAGCCGATGACCTTGGCGCGGGGGTCGTCGTCGGCGGCCTGCATCTGGATGCCGCTCATGCTCTCGGCGGCCACGACGAGCCCGTGCTTGCCGGGATGGTCGCGCAGCGCCTGGGCGGTGAGCCGCATCAGGGGCACGGCGCTGGCGCAGCCGACGCCGACGACGTGGTACTTGTCGGTGGAGGGGTCCATGCCGTAGTGCTCCACCAGCCGGTGGGCGAGGCTGGGGCAGCCGAGCGAGTAGAGGCTGGAGGTGACGACGGTGCCGATCTCGGCGGGGTCGACGCCGAGCCGGTCGACGGCGCGGATGGCGTGGCGCATGAGCTCGCGCTCGATCTCGGCGCTGCGGCCCTGAGAGCTGCGGGCGAGGAAGTCGCCGTTGAGGTTCAGGTGGCGCCGCGTGACTCCGCAGCGGCTGAAGATGCCCTCGGCGAACTCGTCGCCGCGCAGGCCGAGTCGGTCGAGGACCTCGTCCTGGGAGAAGATGGTCTCGGTGTCGGAGACCGCGAGCCCCGAGATCCGCGGGCCGGTGTGCGGCGCGGGGGCCGGCGCGACCGCGACGGCGGCGGTCTGGGGCGCGGGCGCGGGGATCGTGAGGCCCGCGGCGAGGGTCGGCGCGAGCGGCGGCGACGCGACGTCGAGGGCGGCGGCGGCGACGAGGCCGTTGCCGGTACCTGTAGCTTTCACCTGCGGATCCCTTGGGTTGGAGTGGACGTTAGGCTTGCGTTACGGCGGGTTAGCAAGAACAACAATACCGAGAGAACCGGCCAGACCTGCAATCGATGCGGCAGAGGGCCGAGCAAAGGAGCTGAGCATGAAGGTGATAGGAGCCGGCCTGCCCCGCACGGGGACGCTGACGCAGAAGCTGGCGCTGGAGCAGCTCGGGGTGGGACCGTGCTACCACTGGGTCGACGTGCTGGCGGACCTCGACCGCGAGGTCCCGCTGTGGAACCGGGCGCTGGACGGCGGGGCGCCGTGGGCGGAGGTGTTCGACGGCTACGACTCGACGGTGGACTGGCCCGGGGGCTACTTCTACGGCGAGCTGAGCGAGGCGTACCCGGAGGCGAAGGTGCTGCTGAGCGTGCGCGAGGGCCGGGCGTGGGAGCCGAGCTTCCGCGAGACGATCTGGGCGATGTGCTACGGCGAGTCGCTGATGCCGCTGCTGTCGCGGGCCCGCGCGGAGGTGGACCCGCGCTGGGGGCGCTACCTGGCGCTGGTGGACCGGATGTTCTGGGGCGCGCAGGGGACGTTCGCGGCGGGCCGCACCCCGGAGGGGCTGATCGAGCAGATGGAGGCCCACAACGAGCGGGTCAAGCGCACGGTCCCGGCGGAGCGGCTGCTGGTGTGGGAGGTGACAGAGGGCTGGGAGCCGCTGTGCGAGTTCCTGCAGGTCGAGGTTCCGACCGAGCCGCTGCCCCACGCGAACGACCGCGGGACGTTCCTGGAACGCGTCAGCGACGGGGCGATCGGGGCGCTGGAGCAGTGGCGCGACAGCCGCGCGGCCATCACCTGAGCGTCGGTCGGACGGAGTCGGAGTCTTTTTGGATGGGGACCCCTCCGGGGTCCGGCGGGGTTGGTGGGCGGCGTCCACCGGCGTCGGTCGCGTATTGAGCGAGATTTTCAGCGAAACAGGTCCTCTCCGAGCGGGCGCAGCAGCGCGGCGGCGCCGGGACCGTCGTCGGCGGTGACGAAGCGCTGCAACCCGTCGACGATCGCGACGGGCTCGCGGGAGTCCTTGGCGCGGACGAGGTCGGCGGCGGCGGCGACGGCGTCGGCGACGGCGAGCCAGGTGGCGCTCAGCTCGCGTCCGGCCCCGTCGCGGCGCCCGCGCCAGTCGTCCAGCGGCGCCATGCCGGCGCAGCCGAGGGCGACGTCGCACTGCCCGTGGCGCCAGGCGCGGCCGAAGCTGTCGGTGATCAGCACGGCGACGGTGGCGCCGGTCAGCTCGCGCAGCCGCGCGCGCAGCCGCCGCGCCGAGGCGTCGGGGTCGCGGGGGAGGACGACCAGCGTCTCGCCGGTCTCGCTCGCCCCGCTCGCCGTGTCAGCCCCGGCGCCGCTCCCGCCCTCCGCGGTCTCGGCCCCACGGGTATCGGCCTCGCTCTCCCCGGTCTCGGCCCCGCGGGTGTCGGTCCCGGCCCCCCCGACGTTGGAGGCGTCGACGCCGGCGTTGGCGCAGACGTAGCCGTGGTGGGTGCGGCAGACGAGCACCCCGTGGGTGGCCCGCAGGACCTCGCGGGACTGGTCGAGAATGACCTGCACGGCGCGCGGGTCGCGGCCCTGCTCTACGGCCAGCGCGCGGGCGTGCGCGGAGGGCGCGACGTCGGCGAGCGCGACGACGGCGCCCTCGGCCTTGGAGACGACCTTGTGCGCGATCGCGACGATCTGCCCGTCGCGCAGTCTTCCGGCCGATCCTCGGTCGGTGGGCCACACGGCGTCGGCTGGGATCCGGGCATCCGCGGGCGCCTGCTCGTCCAGAGTCGCCTCGGCGCCGAGGGCATCGACGATCAGCGCCGCGAGGTCGTCCCCGGCGCGGACCTCGGGGATGCCGGTCAGGCTGCGGGCGGACAGGCCGGCCATGGCCCTCCATTCGGGCAACGGGTGCCGGGGGTCATTTCCTCGGTCCCCGGCACCACTGTCGTTCAGGCGGCACGCGAAGGGCTCACGGGCAGCTCGAGCACGGCTCTGGTGCATGGGGCCCGGGTGTGCTCCGCGGCCAGCCGCCGGCGCAGGACGGCGAGGTCGTCGCCGGTGTCGATGTCCAGCAGCAGCGAGGGGAGGCGCTGCACTCTGGAGGCGATCCCCGCGGCTTCCGCCAGCTCGCGGTGGCGTTTGCAGCTTCCGGGCCCGAAGCTGGGGGAGATGGCGTCCGGCGGTGTGAGCAGCAGGCCGTTGGTGCCGGTCCCGTGGCGGTCCGGGACGATCACGACCTCGGCGGGCGATCCGGTGGGCTGAGGGCTCAGCAGCGCGTCGAGCTCGGCCGGGTCGAGCGCGGGGCAGTCCCCGGGGACGCACAGCGCTCGCTGCATCCCGTCGGTGCGCGCGCGGGCGATGCCGAGCGCCGCCGCGGCGCTCTGGCCGTCGGCGGTGGCATCGTCGACGACGATCGCCCCCTGCAGGCGGGCGGCGTCGATCACGGACTGCTCGCGGGTGACGACGATCGTGCGCTCGATCGCAGGGCAGGCGCGCAGCGCGGTCAGGACGTCGCCGACCATCGCCCGCGCGAGGTCGAGCCGCAGCGGGTCCGCGACGCTGGCCGCGAGCCGCTGCTTGGCGTGGGGGAACCGCTTGACGGGCAGGATCGCGGCGGTGCGCATGGCCTGTAGGAGCCTAATGTCCCGTGTCGCGCAGCGCCAGACCGAGCAGCTCGGCCGCGTCGCGCACGGCTGGATGTGTGAGCGTGAGCCGGTCCACCGCGAGGACCTTCAACCTCGATGCGGCGCGGTCGTAGAGGGTGACGTTGGCGAGGTCGGCCTCCAGCGTGGACCACCAGCGCAGGCCGATCGCGTGTGGATGTTCGTCGAACAGGCGCGCGGCGTAGATCTGGGTGACGGAGCGCACGTTGGTGGCGACCTGAGAGGGGCGAAGCTCGGTGCGAACCAGGACGCGCGGGTCGTCCAAATCGAGCAGGCCGCCATCGTCGTCGAGGTCGAGGTCGAGTTCGACGAGCGCGAGGCCCAGCCCCGAGCGCACCAGCATCGCCGGCGCGAGCGTCCCGGTGCCGCGGAACGGCGCCAGCGCCTCGGCGACCGCTGAGACGGGTGCTTGGGACACGTACAGGCACCCATAGCGCTCGGGGTTGTCGTGGCGTCCGGCTCCCTGTAGCTCGCGCGGAAACCACAGCGGCCCGCCGGGCTCGTCGGGAGCTGCGTCAGGCCGCGATGGCAGCAGCCGCCAGAGGATCACGGCCGCGGGAGCGCGTGGGACACCGACTGACGTGAGCGGCGGAGGATCACGCGAAGCTGCCGGCGCGCTCCTGGGTGATCGCGTCCAGCAGCTCGCGCGAACGCCCGGCCCGCACAAGGTCGATCGGCCGGCGTCCCGCGAGGTGGGGGTTGACACCCAACAGCCACAGCTCGGCCGCCTCGGGCGGGTGCAGTCGCAGCAGGCTCGACATGACGAGCTCGAGCAGGTCGACCCGCTCGGCGTTCGTCGCGTCGATCCCCTGTCCGCGCCGCCAGCGCGTGACCTGTGCGGGGCTCACGTCCAGCAGCTCGGCGAGGCGACGCTGGGAGTGGAAGTCGTGGCTCAACGCCACGACCTTCTCGGCAGTGCTGACGGGCATCCTCAAATGGTAACGCAACACAATGCGTTGCGTACAATCCAAGCTCGAAAAGCCACGCTGACAACGTGGCAGATACCACGCTCTAAACGTATCGATAGCCACGTCGATAACGAATCTCTGGCCAGCAGCAGCGACGGGAGGCGCCGCCAACCCCCAGGCACGGGTAGGGACATTCCCAATTGCGCGGGCACCGCCGCGAGGCGAGACTGTCGACCATGCTCCAGACGACCACCGATCTCCGCGCAGTCGCCCGCGGCGCAGTCGATGTCCGGCGCTGAAGGCGAGCGCGAGCAGCGCCCCCGCCGCCCGCGGCTCGTCCGCACACGACGCGGGCGCCTGATCGGCGGCGTGTGCAGCGGGCTGGGGGCGCACTTCGACGTCGATCCGATCCTGTTTCGGATCGCGTTCGTGGGGCTCGCGATCTTCTCGGGGGTCGGGATCGCGCTGTACCTGGCGATCCTGCTGCTGGTACCGGAGGAGGGGTCGAGCCGGGCGCCGATCTGGCTCAGCCGCTCGTCCTGGCTGAGCGTGCTCGGCGTCGTCGCGGTGGTCGCGGCGGCGGCGATCAGCGCTCCTCGCGGCCGGCCACGCCGGACATCGCGGCGCGTGGAGGCTCGGTGTGTGGCATCGGATCGCTCGCGCTGGTGGGGGGCGTCGCCGCGCTGGTCTGGTTGCGGCTGCGCCGGCCCGTCTGCGGGAGCAGGGCGCCCGCGAGCGCCGATCGCCGGCTGCTCGGCTGTCTCGCGCTCGTGGCGGCCGTCGTCGTCTGGGCGATCCTGTTCGCGGTGGCGGGCGCGTGGCTTGCGGGCATCGACGGACGCCTCGCCGCCTGGGTGGTGGTCGCGATCGGCGCGGCGCTTCGTGCTCAGCGCGTTCACGCGGCCGGGCTCGCTGGCTGGTGCGTGCCGGCCGTCGCGTTTGCGGTGTCGGTGGCGGTGATCGCCGCCGCCCACGTCGACCTGCACGGCGGCATGGGCGAACGCACCTATCGCCCGCACGCCCTGAGCGAAGTGCGCCACGACTACCGGCTCGGCGCCGGGCCGCCTGGAAATCGACCTGCGCGGGGTCGCGTTCCCACCGGGCGACACCCAGCTGCACGTGCGGCTGGGCATCGGAGAGCTCGTCGTGCTGGTGCCCCGCGGCGTCTGCGTCGCGACCAGCGCGCAGATCGGCGGCGGCTATGTCGGGGCGCTCGAACAGCGGTCCGGCGGCCTCGACGTGGACTGGTCCGAACGTCCCTCGCCCCCGCCGCGCACGCCGCGCCTGGTGCTGGACGGGGACGTCGGGCTCGGCGCGCTGCTCGTGGCCGACCACCCGATCGAACGCGGCTGGAACGGCTGGGGCGGTGGGGGCGGCTGGTTCGCCGCCATCCCACCCGCGTCGCGCTCGGCACCAACGAAGCCTGCGTTCTCCCGGCGGGGGCGAGTCGCTGATGCGCTCGCCGAACGTCACCGTCCTGCTGACGGGCGTCGCCGTCTTCGTGCTGGGCGTGCTGCTCGTGCTCGACGCGGACGGCGCGATCGACCTCCGCTTTGCCTACATGGCGCCCGTGCTCGTCGGCGCGCTGGGGGCGATCCTGCTCGCCAGTGGCCTGGCCGGACGTCGCCGCGGCCGCGGCTGAGATCATGAGCGGCGATGTCCTCCCACCCGGCGAACCGGCCGCGCGGCGGTATCAGAATCGCGATCGGCGCGGGCCTGCTGGTCGCCAGCGGCCTGCTGTTCGTGCGCGCGGCCGGGCCCTGGCCGGGAGACGCGATCGTCTGGCCGGCCGCCGTCGCCGCGCTGGGCGCGCTCCTGATCTGGCGGGCGCCCGGCGCCGTGCCTGCGCGCCGTCGCGGCTGGGCGGCCCACCGCCCGTCCGAGACCGCCTGCCGTGCTCGCCGAGCTCCCGCGCGCGTCGCGGCTGAGCCGCTCCGCGCGGGTGCGCGCGCTCGGCCGGCCCGAGGTGAGCCGCCGCGGGCTCGGCGTCACGCTCGTGCTCGCCGGTGGATTTGCGTTTCTGTGGGCCAACGGCGCGTTGCGGCCGGCGGGCGAAACGGTGCTTGCGGGCCTCGCGGTGCTGATCGCGCTCGCCTTGATCTTCGCCCCCTCCTGGCGTCGTCTGGCGCGCAGCCTCGCGGCCGAGCGGACCGAGCGGATTCGCTCCCAGGAGCGCGCCGACGTCGGGGCGCACCTGCACGACTCGGTGCTGCAGACGCTGGCGCTGATCCAGCGCAGCGCCGAGGACCCCAAGCGGGTGACGGCGCTTGCCCGCCGGCAGGAGCGCGAGCTGCGCGGCTGGCTGGCCGGCGGGGACTCGCGCGAGCGCGGCGAGCGGCTCGCCGGCGCCCTGGAGGCGGCCGCCGCCGAAGTGGAGGCGGCGGCAGGCGCCACGGTCGAGGTCGTGGCCGTCGGTGACTGCTCGCTGGACGAGCGCGCCGGCGCCGTGGTCGGCGCCGCTCGCGAGGCGATGCTCAACGCCGCGAAGTTCGCCGGGCAGGCGCCGGTCTCCGTCTACGCCGAGCTCTCCGACGAGCGCATCGAGGTGTTCGTCCGCGATCGTGGCGCCGGCTTTGACCCGGCGGCGGTGCCGCCGGCCAGGCGCGGCGTGCGCGAGTCGATCGTCGGACGAATGCGCCGTGCCGGCGGCGGCGCGACGGTGCGCGCCCTGCCGGGCGGGGGCACAGAGGTCGAGATCGCGATCGGTCGCGGGGATCGGCGGTGAGGGTGAGTGCCCGACCGGCCGCAGGTCAGGGTCGGCGATCACCCGGGGATCGGCCGAGGCAACCCAAGGATGCCCGATGAGCGACGCATCGGGACCGATCGCGCGGGTGGCGATCGTCGACGATCACGACCTGTTTCGCGCCGGGGTGCGCGCGAGTCTCGGCCCGCGGGTCGAGGTCGTGGCCGAGAGCGGCGACGTGGAGGGCGCCGTGCGCGCGATCGAGGAGCTCGAGCCCGACGTCGTCCTGCTCGACGTCCACATGCCGGGGGGCGGTGGGGTGGAGGTGATCCGGCGCGTCGGCGAGAGCCGCCCGGCCGTGCGCTTTCTCGCGCTGTCGGTCAGCGACGCGGCCGAGGACGTGATCGCGCTGATCCGCGCGGGCGCGCGCGGCTACGTGACCAAGACGATCTCCGGCCCCGAGCTGACCGACGCGGTGTGCCGCGTGCGCGAGGGCGACGCCGTCTTCTCGCCCCGCCTGGCGGGCTTCGTGCTCGACGCCTTCGCCGGCGAGATCCCGGCGGCGCAGGTCGACCCGGAGCTCGATCTGCTGACGCCGCGCGAGCGCGAGGTGCTCCAGCACATCGCGCGCGGATACATGTACAAGGAGATCGCCGCCCAGCTCGGCATCTCGGCGAAGACCGTCGAGGCGCACGTCTCCGCGGTGCTGCGCAAGCTCCAGCTCTCCAGCCGCCACGAGCTGACCCGCTGGGCGGTGCACCGGCGGCTGGTCGAGGAGTAGGCCGTGATCAGATGGTTCACGACGCTCGCTGTCGCTCGCCCGCGGCGCGTGCTGGCCGGGGCCGCTGTGCTGTTCGTGATCGCGGCTGCGCTGGGCACAGCCGGTGACTGGGATGCTCGGCAGCTCGGCGCAGGATTTCGAGGATCCGGCCTCCCAGTACGAACGCACGAACGCCGCGATTCAGGCCGCGACCGGGCAGAGCCCGAACTACAACGTGGCCGCGCTGCTGCGGGCCGGCCGCGACGCTGAGGACCGACGCGGCGGCTCAGGGCGCCGCCGGGACGCTCGCGGCGCTGCTCGCACGCCAGCACGGGTTCCAGCGCGTTCTGGACTACGCAGCGACCCGGTCGCGCACGCTGCTCTCGCGCGACGGCCGCGAAACGGTCGTGCTCGCGGCGTTCGCCACCACGACCGACGCGACCACGGCGATCACGCGTGTCCGCGCCGCCCTCTCGGAGCCCCCGCGGATGCGAAGCTCGCGGGGATGAGCGTGCGCTTCGGCGGCTACGCGCTCATCAACCAGGAACTCAACGAACGCACGACCAGCGACCTCGCTCGCGCCGAGCTGCTCGCGTTCCCGCTTCTGCTGCTGTTGTCGTTCTGGTTCTTCCGGGGTCTGGTCGCGGCGCTGCTGCCGCTGCTGGTCGGCGGCTTTGCGATCGTGCTCGCGTTCCTGGGGCTGCGGCTGATCGACCAGTTCACGCCGATCTCGGTGTTCGCGCTGAACCTCGTCAGCGGCATGGGCCTCGGGCTCGGGATCGACTACAGCCTGTTCGTGCTCTACCGCTACCGCGAGGAGCTCGCCGGCGGCGCCGGCGCCCACGAGGCGATCGAGCGGACGCTGCGGACGGTCGGCCGAACGGTGCTGTTCAGCTGCCTGACGGTCGCGGCGGCGATGATGAGCCTGCTCGTGTTCCCGATCCGCTTTCTCTCCTCGATGGGGATCGGCGGAGCGCTCGTCGTGCTGTGCGGCGGCGCGGTGTCGCTGCTCGTGCTGCCCGCCGTGCTGATCGTCCTCGGGCCGCGCATCAACGCGCTCTCCCCGGCGTGGCTGCAGCGCCGCGCGGCGCGCACGGCGAGGGCGACCGACGGACGGCGGCTGGTGGAGACTGGCGCACGGCGTGGTGCGCCGGCCCGCACCCGTCGCGCTGATCAGCTCGCTCGTCCTGCTCGCGGCGGCGATCCCCGCGCTGCACCTGCAGTTCACCTCCCCCGGCGCGAACCTGCTGCCGGCGGGCGCGGAAAGCCACCAGGTCGAAACGGCGCTCGCCCGGAGCTTCTCGGCCAACGCCGGGGAAGCAACCGAAATCGTCTTCAAAGGCTCACACTCCTCGGCTCAGCGCCTCGCGACGGCGGCAGCCGGTGTCGCGGGTCGGCTGGGGAGCGTCTCGGCCCCGGCCTACCTGGGCCGCGGCACATGGGAGATCGTGCTGCTGCCCCACGGCTCCCCGTACTCCGACGTCCAGCGGCGGCTGCTCGGCAGACTGCGCGCGCTCGCACGTGCGGGATTCCAGGCGCTGGTGGGCGGCGCGAGCGCGTTCTTCGCCGACCAGAAGTCGGCGATCGCCTCGCGCATGCCGCTCGCGCTGGCGATCCTGCTGACGCTCACCGCGGGCTTCCTGTTCGTGATGACCGGCTCGGTGACGATCCCGATCAAGGCGCTGGCGATGAACATGCTGAGCGTGAGCGCCGCCGTCGGGCTGCAGGTGCTGATCTTCCAGGACGGCCACCTGTCCGGTCTGCTCGGGTTCACGCCGATCGGCGGGCTTGGAAGAGTCGAGCCTCGTGCTGATGCTCGTGGTCGCCTTCGCGCTGGCGACCGACTACGAGGTGTTCGTGATAGCCCGCATCAAGGAGGCCCACGACCACGGCCTGCCCAACCGCGAGGCGATCGCGCTCGGCATCGAGCGCACCGGCCGGATCGTCACCGCCGCCGCGCTGCTGTTCTGCGTGGCGATCGGCGCCCTGACCACCTCAGCCCTGTTCTTCACCAAACAGCTCGGCCTCGGCGCCGCGCTCGCGGTCGCGGTCGATGCGAGCATCGTCAGAGCGCTCCTGGTGCCCTCCCTGATGGCATTGATGGGCAAGTGGAACTGGTGGGCGCCAAGGCCACTGCGACACCTCCACGACCGCATCGGACTGCAGGAGACCGCCCCAGCCGGCGTGGAGGTCCAGTAGCCATTCTGTCTGGGACACCTGCCGCGGGCGTCACGCTCTACGGTCGGCGGCGAGCGAATCCGCGAAGGTCAGCACCTGCTCGGCGACGCGCACGCGGGAGGCCGCGTCTGACATGCGGGTGTCGAGTTCAAGCGTCGCCAGCCCCTCGGGCACGCTCAGCGAGGATCCCAGGCGCGACGATCCGGTGTGCGGATTCGGGGGCAGCGACACCGGTCCCGCGGGGACGGGCTCGTCGGCCACGATCCCGTCGATCGCGCCGGCGGCGGTGGAGTGATAGAAGGCCGCCACTCCGGCGGCGCTCGTCGGAAGCATCATGGCGGCGAGGAACGCCGCTGTCGGTCCCTTGAGGACCTCCCCGCCCACGATCGGGCTCACGCACACGACCGGCGCCGAGGCGTTCGTCAGCGCCTCGCCGATCACCGAGAGGATCGGCCAGATCGAGATCACGGGGTTGCTCGGGCCGACGATCACCGCCCGCGCCCCGGCGATCACGGCGAGCACCTCGGGAGTGGGGCGGATCCCATCCTCGGCGTCGTCCTCTGTGAAGGCGACGTCCATGATCGGGCCCGCGCCGCGCTCGCGGATCAGGAACTCCTGCAGCGGGAGGCCGTTGACGAACGTGCGCAGGATCCCGTCGGACATCGGCAGCACCCGCGCGTGCACGCCGATGCGCTCGTTGAGCGCGCGCAGCGCCTCGGTGGGGCGCAGCCCCTCGTCCTGCATCCGGCGGCGCTCCAGGCACCATGCGAGGTCGCGGTCGCCGAGGTTGAACCACACGTCGCGCCCGAGCGCGCGCAGGCCGTCCATCACGTTGAAGGTGTCGTCGCGCAGGCCCCAGCCGCGGTCGTCGATCAGGTCGGCGAGCCAGAACGACACGAGGTCGGGGTCGGGGGAGACGTGGGCGCCGTAGATCTCGATGTCGTCGCCGGTGTTGGCGATCACCGCGAGGCGCTCGGGACCGACGACGTCGAGCATCCCGCGGGCCAGCTTGGCCCCGCCGGTGCCCCCGGCGAGGATCACGACGTCGGCGCCGGCGTCCGGGCCGGCGTTGATATCGGCGCCCGTGTCGGTTGCGGGACGGTCGGGCGGACGATCCGACCGGCCGCGGGGGCGCGGCGGGGGTTCGTGGCTGCCCGCTACTCCCACAGCGCGTCGGGCAGGCCGGTGAGGCGGATGCCGGCGTGGGCCTTGTAGCGGGTGTTGACGGCGATCAGCATCGCGGTCAGCGACTCGGTGACGCGCGCCATCTCAAGGCGCCCGCAGTCCACGCAGCGCAGCCCGTCGATCTGCTCGATCAGCGCGGCGGCGGCGCGCTTGTCGGCGCGGTCGTCGCCGCAGACGAGCACGTCCTGGGCGAGCTCGTGGGCGAGGTCGGCGAGCGAGGCGGCGCTGACGGTATGCAGCGCCGACACGACGCGGACCCCGTCGGGCACCATCTCCCGGGCCTGCTGCGCGGCCGACCCCTGCCAGACCCCGAGCATCCGCGTCGCCTTGCCGCTGACCGCGGCGGCCAGCGGGACGCTGGCGTCGATCAAGAGCTGCCCGGGGCGCAGCGCCCCCTTGAGGTTGGTGAGGGTCTCGGACTGGCTGCGGAACGGCACGCTCAGGATCACGGTCTCGGCGCGCGCGACGGCCTCGGCGTTGTCGCAGCCGGAGAACGAGCACTCGGGGACGGCGGCCTGTGCGCGCGCCACGGCCTCGGCGGCGCGCTCGGGGCTGCGCGAGCCGATCACAATCGGGACCCCGGCCTGCCCGAGCCGCAGCGCGAGCCCGAAGCCCAGTGCGCCGGAGGCGCCGATGATCGCGACCGGGGCCGGGGGGCCAGCGGGGCTGGAGGGGCTGCTGGCATCCGGCGGCACGGCGGCTGAGTATATGAGCGCTGATCGGACCCAGGCCCGCAAGCGTCCGTCTGGCATGTGCGACTCGACCTGCGGCCTCTCTCGGCGCCGGCGCTCTAGGCTGTGCCCGACATGAGGCTCGAGGGCAGGATCGCACTGGTCACCGGCGGGGCCTCCGGGATCGGGGCTGCGACCGCGCGGCGACTGGCGGCGGAGGGCGCGCGTGTGGCCGTTGGCGACGTCAACGAGGAGGGCGCGAAGGAGGTCGCGGGCGAGCTCGACGGGGTGGGCCTGGCGATGGACGTGACCGACGTCGACTCGATCGCGGCGGCCGTCGGCGCCGTCGAGGGGCGGCTGGGCGCGATCGACGTGCTCGTCAACAACGCCGGGACCGACCTGTTCTCGTTCTTCGTCAAGACCGACCCCGGGCTGTGGGACTTCGTGCTCGCCGTGAACCTGCGCGGGGTGCTGGCGGTGACCCACGCGGTGCTGCCCGGGATGCAGGAGCGCAGGGCGGGGGCGATCGTCAACGTGGCCTCCGAGGCCGGGCGCGTGGGCTCGCAGGGCTCGGCGGTCTACTCCGCGGCGAAGGCCGGGGTGATCGGGTTCACCAAGGCGATCGCGCGCGAGGCGGCGCGCTACCGCGTGCGCGTCAACGCCGTCGCCCCGGGGCCGATCGAGACGCCGCTGCTGAACGCCGCCCCGCAGGTCTACGGCGAGATCGGCGAGCGCCTGAAGCAGGGGATGGTCGACGCGACCCTCCTGCGCCGCATCGGCGAGCCCGAGGAGGTCGCGGCCGCGATCGCGTTCCTCGCGAGCGACGATGCCTCCTACGTCACCGGCCAGACGCTCGGCGTCAGCGGCGGGCTGTCGATGTGGTGAACATCAGGGAGGTGGGCCCGCGCGACGGCTTTCAGAACGAGCCCGAGACGATCCCGACCGAGCGCAAGATCGAGCTGATCGACGCGCTCGTGCGCACGGGCCTGCGGCGCATCGAGGTGACGAGCTTCGTGCGTCCGGACGTGATCCCCCAGCTCGCCGACGCCGCCGCGGTGCTGGAGGGGGTCGACATCCCCGACGGGGTCTCGGTGAGCGTGTTGATTCCCAACGAGCGCGGCCTGGAGAATGCGCTGCGCCAGCGCGAGCGCTTTTCAGAGATCAACGTGATCGTCTCCGCCTCGGAGACCCACAATCGCAAGAACGTCAACCGCTCGATCGCGCGGACTCTCGCCGGCCTGGAGCGGGTGCTCGCGCGCGCCCGCGCGGAGGGGCTGCGCTGCGAGGCCGTCCTCTCCACCTGCTTCGGCTGTCCCTACGAGGGCCGCGTGCCCCCGGAGCGGGTGCTCGAGATCGCCGCCGCGCTGCGCGACTCCGGGGCGCAGGAGATCGGCTTCGGGGACACCACCGGCATGGCCAACCCCCGCCAGGTTCGTGAGCTGTTCGCTCGCTGGAAGGAGGGGCTGCCGGGGGTGCAGCTCACCGCCCATTTTCACAACACCCGCGGGCAGGGCCTCGCCAACGTGCTCGCCGCGCTGGAGGCGGGGATCGACTCCTTCGAGTCGAGCTTCGGCGAGCTGGGCGGCTGCCCCGTGCCGCCCGGGGCCACCGGCAACATCGCCACCGAGGATCTCGTCTCGATGCTGCACGAGATGGGGATCGAGACCGGCGTCGACCTGCCCGCGCTGATCGCCTGCGCTCGCCGCGCCCAGGAGATCCTGGGGCGGCCGCTGGGAAGCCACACGCTGGTGGCGGGTCCCGTAGAGTGGCAGGATGCTCACAAGGCTTGAGGTCCGCGGCTTTAAGAACCTTCGGGATATAGCGATTGACTTCGGCCCCTTTACCTGTATTGCCGGCCCTAATGGGACTGGGAAGTCAAATATCTTTGACGCCATACAACTTCTCAGTGCACTCGCCGATCAGCCGTTGATGGAGGCCGTCGAGGTTGTGCGTGGAAGTACCGGCAGCCGTTCCGCCGACCCGCGTGACCTGTTTTGGGATATTGGCCAGAGCGGGTCGAGGACGATGTCGTTTGCAGCTGAGATGATCGTCCCGCCGAATATTGACGACGACTTTGGCCAGGAAGCGACGGCTACCACAACATTCCTGCGCTACGAGCTCGAGATTGGCTATGAGCCATCCACGGGGCTCGAGCGTTATGGTCGCCTTGTGCTTCTCCGTGAGTCTCTTGAGCACATCAAGCAGCGTGAAGCTGCTCAGCATGTGCGCTTCCCACATTCTGCGAGCCGATTTCGGCGAGAAGTTGTAATGGGTAGGCGCAGTGGGGGAGCGTATATCTCAACCGATGTCTCCGGCGGAGAGTCGGTAATCACTGTTCATCAGGACATGGGTAGTGGGGGGCGACCACGACGTGGGTCGGCGACCAGGGCTGCCGCGACAGTGGTACGTACCACTTCAGTCAACGACGAGCCGACTATTCTTGCAGCACGTCGAGAGATGCAGAACTGGCGAAGGCTGAGCCTGGAGCCCAGTGCGCTGCGCACGGAGGATCGGTACACCGATCAGCGCTCCATATCGGCCGATGGTCGACACCTTGCCGCAACTCTATATCGTATCGCGACTACTGCAAATGGGCATGAAGTCTTGGAGCCAGATACCTATGCGCGGGTCGCAAGTCGGCTCCGACAGCTAAACGGTATCGACGTTGACAGGATTTTTGTCGATGCCGATGATACACGAGAGCTTCTGACACTTCGTCTTCGCGAGCGATCCGGCAGAGAGTTCCCTGCCAGGTCGCTTTCCGAGGGAACCCTGCGCTTCCTTGCGCTCTGCGTTATACACGAGGATTCCTCGGTTGGAGGACTGATCTGTATGGAGGAGCCCGAGAACGGCATACATCCCGCGAACGTCGGCCCGATGGTCGATCTCGTGCGCGATCTCGCGGTTGACCCGATGGAAGAGCCCGGAATCGACAACCCACTGCGCCAGATTATCGTCAACACCCACTCTCCTGCTGTCGTGCAGCTTGTGGGCGAGGAAGATCTGCTAATGGCTTCCACGGAGGCGGTAGAGTGTGACGGCGTTGAGCGTGCGGCACTGAAGCTGCGCCCGATGAAGGGCTCGTGGCGGGCGAGGTTTCCCGGGGCGGAATCAATTGGAAAGGCAGATTTGATCCCATACCTGACTGCCCCTGCCGGCTCTCAGATCAAGCTCGAAGAGTGATCAGAGCGCGGGCACTGCTGCTGGCCGATGGCTCATCTGACGAGCCCTTGGGAGTCCACGTTGCGGCTCTCGCGCGATCGCACGGAGTGGCGCTCGATGTCGTGGCACCGGAATTTGATCGCATGAGCGACCCTCCTGGACGGACAGTTCGACAAAGACTTGAGCGCATGCTGAAAATCGACCCTGATTTCGATGTTCTCCTGGTTCATCGCGATTGCGAGAATGATGCGCGCGACTTGAGAGAGGCCGAGATTGTTTCAGGCGTCGAGCACTGTGACATCGAATGGCCTGTGGTGCCGATTGTGCCGATACGTATGACCGAGGCTTGGCTCTTACTCGACGAGAAGTCGATTCGGGTGATCGCGGGGCGTCCTTCCGGCGTCGAGCCACTCGATCTTCCAAAGGTGTCGCAGGTTGAGACGGTGCCCGATCCCAAGGCGCGGCTGGGCGCCGCTCTCGAGATCGCATGCGGGCTGTCGGGACGCCGACTCAGAAAGTTCAAGAGAGATTTCCCAGCTCATCGACGTCAGCTCCTCGAACGCATGGATCGGTTGGGGCCGGTACGGCAGTTGAGTGCGTGGCGGGCGCTTGAGACGGCTACGGCGGATGCGATGGCTCGCGTGCTCGAGCAGCAATGATGTCGTCTTTCAGCCCCCGCTGAACTGCGGCTGGCGCTTCTCCGCCAGCGCGCGGGCGCCCTCGGCGAAGTCCTCGCCGGCGGCGCACAGCTGCTGGATCGTGACCTCCTGCTCGAGCGTCGCCGCGAGCGCCGGCTTGGCGGCGGCGTCGATCACGCGCTTGGCGAGGCCGATCGCGAACGGCGAGCACTGCAGCAGCTCGTCCACGAGCCTGTCGGTCGCGGCGTCCAGCTCCTCGGGGGGTGCCACGCGGTTGACCAGGCCGATGCGCTCGGCCTCCGTGCCGTCGACCATCTTGGAGGTCATCACCATCTCCTTCGCGCGACCCACGCCCACGACGCTCGGCAGCCGCGAGCAGCCGCCGACGTCGGGGATCAGCCCCACCCGCGTCTCCACCAGGCCGATCACCGCGTCGGACGCCATCGTGCGCAGGTCGCACGCCAGCGCCAGCTCCATCGCCCCGCCGATGCAGCCCCCGTGGATCTGGGCGATCGTCGGCTTGGTCATCTCCTCGCACAGGTTCCACGTCGCCAGCACCCCCGAGCGGAACTCGCGCAGGCGCTTGGGCTGGCCGGCGAGGGCACCCAGCGTGTTGAAGTCCATGCCCGAGGAGAACATCGCCCCCTCGCCGCGCACCACCACGCACAGCACCTCCGGGTCGTGCGCCGCCGCGTGCAGCGCCCCCGCGAGACCTGAGATCAGCTCGTCGTTCATCGCATTGCGCTTCTCCGGGCGGTTCATCACGATGTGGCGGACCGCTCCGCGGTCCTCGGTGACGACGATGCTCATGGTTCTCCTCCTGTGTGGGCGGCTGTGTCGGGCAAGGCCGTCCAGGGTACGCCACCCGGAGCCGTCTGCGCCCGAGCTGCCGCCGGCGTCGACCGGTTTCGCGCGGGAGCTCGGTCAGGCGGGGTGGCACCGCAGCCCACCCCGCCCTGCCGTGCGGGCCCGGACCCTCAGTGCAGCAGCCCCAGCGTGTTGTTCGCGTCGTCCACGAACAGCACCCCCTGGCCGTAGGGCGCCGGCGCGATCCCGAACAGGCCGCCTTCGCCGGCGCCGGTGTCAAACGGCTGGAACTCCGCACCCACCGGGGTCGTCTCGACGATGTCGCCGTTGCCGCCGTTGGTCGTGAGGATGTCTCCGTTCGGGGCGACCGTCAGCCCGAGCGGATTGTCGAGATAGCCGCCCGCCGCGACCGTCGTCGCGCCTTCGCCCAGCGCCGTCTGGCGGAACAGCGCATCGGGGACTTCCGCGATCCGGTTGCCCTGGGTGTCGGCCACGAACAGCGTGCCTTCCTCGCCGAGGCCGACCCCTGTGGGGCCGACCACGAGCGCCGCCGGATCGGTGCGCTCGGGGAAGCCGCTCGCGATCGTTTCGATGCTCGTCACCTGCAGGCCGTCATGCGGGTGGCCTCCGAAGAAGCGGTTGCCGAAGCGATCCCCGACGTGCAGGCGGATGCGTACGACGGTGCCGCCGTCGGTCGGCGTTTCGCCCGCTGCCACCGTGCCGTTCAGCGCATTGGTCACGAACAGCGTCGCGCCGTCGCCCTGATCCACCGACGTCATGTCCCACGGGCCGTCGATCGGCGGCCCCGAGATCGTCTGCACCACGTGCCCGGCGCTGTCCAGCACGATCAGGCATCCCGCCTGGGCGGTCGCGGCCATGCCGTTGGCCGTCGGCAGGCTCCCCACGACCACGAAGCCGCCCGGCAGCACCGCCAGCGCCGTCGTCAGCCCCACGCCTCCCGGGCACGGCCCGGGGAGCGAGGAGGGATCGATCTGAGCGAACAGCGAGAGGCCACCCCCGGGGCTCACCTGCACGATCGTCGTGCCCGTGCCCTGCAGGTTTTCGCCGTCGTTGAAGTTGCTGATCAGAGCGTCCCCGCGGACGAGCGCGCCGACGCTCTGCGGCACCGTCACCAGCCCGTAGGGGTTCAGGTCGCCGTTGGTCGGCACCGTGGTGCCGAGCGACGCGATCGTGTGGAACTGCCCGATGAACGGGTGGTCGAACGCCGGGGCCGTCCCCGGGGTGAACGCCACGCACGAAAGCGCGGCGGCGATGATGACAGACAGGCGTCTGCGATTGGGCATGGCAGCGTCTCCTTCGTCGGGGATTGAAAGAGCCCGCCCCGCCCCCGCCCGTCCATGCCGCGACCGTCCCGATCGCAGCTCGGCCGGCGCGCTCCTTGGGACGGGGGCGGGCTCTTATAACCAGCAGACTCCGCCGATCGGCAGATCTTCCCGCGGTCGCGCCGATCCGATGGAGGCTCAGCCGGCGTCGAGCCCGCCGGTCCCGAATCCTGCGAGGTCCCCGGTCCCGATGGCGGCCGTCGAGCCGCGACGGCGACCGTCAGTTGGACAGGTCCAGCACCGGGGTCGGCGGCTCGATCGCCTCGTCGTGGCCCTCGCGCGGCACGATCGCGGTGCCGACGGCGAAGAACTCGATCGTGTGGCTGCCCCAGCCGTGGCTCTTCTCCTGGAGGTCCACCCCGACGATCCCCTCGGCCGACAGCGCCTGGGCCTCGCTCTGCATCCGCTCCATCGCGAGCTCGCGCGCGTCATACAGCGCCTGGGTGAAGTTCGGCAGCTCCACGTTGCGCCCGGTCTGGGCCATCGACTGGAGCATCCCGCGGTGCGCGACGTGGTAGACGCAGCTGCCCATCACCATCCCCACCGGCCGGTGGCCGGTGCGCAGCAGCGTCCAGAAGTCCTGGCCCGACAGGTCGCTCGTGAACGGACGGCCGTTGGGGGCGCGGTGCAGCTCGCCTTCGCGATGCTTGACCGCGGTGCCGATCGCGATGAACTCCGCCATGTCCTGGCCCCATTCGTAGCGCCCGATGTCCAGGCGCACCCCGACGACGCCGTCCGCGCCGAGCTGGTCGGCCTCCTCCTCCATCCGCGTCATCGCGAGCTGGCGCGCCCCGTACATCGCTTCGGAGAGCACCCGCAGCTCCTGGCTTTTCTTCCATCCCGCCATCTGGATGCCGATGTGGTAGATCGAGCTGCCCACCACCAGCCCCACCGGGTCGAAGCCCGCCTGCTTGATCAGCAGGAACTCGTTGACGCTCAGGTCCGACGTGAACAGGCCCGCGCGGTTCTGCTGCAGGCGCGCGCGGCCCGCCTCGGGCACCCCCTCCAGGGAGGTCGGGTCGTAGCTGGTCTCCTGCTCGCTGTCGCTGCTCATCGGTGTTGGGCTCCTTCGTTGGGGTGGCGGTCGCGTTGTCTTGGGGGGTTGGGTCTGCTCTGGGCTGAGGCGCGGTTGTCTGGGCGGGTTGCTCAGGTCGTGAGGCGCAGTTGTCTCGGGACGGGTTGGGTCTGCTCAGGTCGTGAGGTCGATCGTCGCCTCGGGGGGATACAGCGTGGCCTCTCCGGTCTGGCCGATCGCGGTGCCGATCGCGTTGAACGTCACCATCAGGCCCTCGCGCGAAGCGGCGCCCACCCCGCCCTGCAGCGTGTGACGCACCGCGCGGTGGTCGATCCGCATGCCGACGACTCCCGCGGCGCCGAGCGCGTTGGCCTGTGCGTTGAGCTGGGCCATCACGGTCTCGCGCGCGTTGTAGAACGCCTTGGTGAAGTCGCGCTGCTCGTAGTTTTCGGTCATCCCCACCGACAGCCGCCCGCCACCGCCAAGCCCGGAGGCGGAGTAGCCGGCGAAGAACACAGAGCTCCACGCGACGATCCCGAGCGGCTGAAAGCCCGCGCGCGCCAGCTTGGAGAAGTCGGCCGCCGACAGCTCGGTGAGCACCGGCCGGCGACCCTCGTGCCGGCCGCCGCCCGACGATGGCGCTCCGCCATCGCTGACCGCGGTGCCGAAGACGGTGTGTTCGAGCGTCACGGTCCCGGTATCCAGGCTGCTTTCGCCGGCGCGGGTGCGCACTTCCACCACGGCGTCGGCACCGACGTGCGCGGCCTCCTCGGCGAGCCGCCCCAGCGCCCGCGAGCGCACCTCGTTGAGCGCCTGCGAGAGCGTGTCCAGCTCGAACATGTATGTGCCGAAGGCGTCATAACCACCTTCGATCCGGCCCCACGAGCTCTGGTAGCCCATCTGGTAGATAGAGCTGCCCATCACCTGCGCGAGCGGGCGCAGCCCGAGCTGGTGGGAGATCGCCCAGCCGGCGACCGAGAGGTCGGAGGTGAACAGCCCGCCGCGCTCGCGCAACTCGCTCAGGCGCCGCTCGGCTGCGACGGTGATCCCGCCTCGTTCGATTCGCTGCAGCGACTCCGCCTGCTCGGCGGCCGTCGCCCCGGGGTCCAGCATCTCCTCGGCGGTCGCCCCGGATTCGGCCTCTCTCGATTCCGCGGCCTGCCCGGATTCCGTGGCCTCCCCGGATTCCGTGGCCCGCCTGGATTCGGTGTCCCGCCCGCCCTGCGGCTCGCTGTCGCGCCGCTTGGCCATCTCAGCTCAGCAGCCCGTCCAGCGCCGCGCGCGCCTGCGCGCTGCGCTGCGCCTCGGCGCGCAGGTCGCCCGCCAGCGCCGTCACCCACGCCTGGGGATCGAGCGGCTCGCGCTTGATTGCGATCCCGCCGACCTGGCGCTCGCGGAAGCCCGCGACGCGATCCCCGTCGACGTCGAGCTGGTAGCAGTTGCCGCCGAGCTCCACGCGCACCCGCTTGACATGCTTCTCGCCGCGGCCCAGCAGGCCGCCGCCGTGGCGCTCGACGTGGGTCTGCTCCGGTAGCGACTGCTCCAGCTTGGACGCCAGCACCTCCAGCGAGATCCGCAGGTCGGCGCCGTCGGCGCGCAGCCCCGCCGCGGAGAGGTCGAAGTCCTGCTCGATCGGCATGGCGCAAGGGTACTCGCCGTCCGCGGCCGGGCGCGGAGAGGGTTGTGGGTGTGATGTATTTTTCTGGGTCGCGTATAGCAATTGCTATACGCGACTCGAAATTTTCATATCGACATACAGGCCGGGGATTGCGGTGTCTCGTCAGAGTGGCTGTGTCCAACGCTCAGATGGCAGTGTCTTGGCGATGATTCGCCGTCGGTCCCCGCGAGGCCATCGTAATAGGCTCCTGTCGCTGAGGGAGAAGAAAATCGAGCGGAGGTTTTGCGATGGCGCAGCAGATCGAGAGGGTGGGCGTGCTTGGAGCGGGACTGATGGGCCACGGCATCGCGCAGGTCGCGGCCCAGTCGGGCTACTCGGTGGTGCTGCGCGAGGTCGACGAGCAGACCCTCGCAAAGGGGATCGGCAAAATCGACAAGCAGCTCGCGCGGGCGGTCGAGAAGGGCAAGTCAAGCCTCCAGGATGCCGACGCGGTGCGCGGGCGCATCCAGGGGACGATCGACTACCGCGACCTCGCCGACTGCGATCTGGTGATCGAGGCGATCACCGAGGATCTGCAGCTCAAGCTCCAGATGTGGCGCGAGCTCGACGAGCTCGTCAAACCCGACGCGGTGTTCGCGACCAACACCTCGTCGCTGTCGGTCATCGACCAGGCCGCCGCGACCAGCCGCCCGGCGCAGTTCGTGGGGCTGCACTACTTCAACCCCGCCCAGGTCATGAAGCTCGTCGAGGTCGTGCGCGGCATCACCACGTCGGCAGCGACGCTGGAAACGGCGCTGCAGTTCGTCCGCTCCGAGGGCAAGCTCGCGATCCCGACGCGCGACAAAGCCGGGTTCATCGTCAATCGCCTGCTCGTCCCCTACCTGCTCGACGCGATGCGCGCCTACGAAGAGCAGGTCGGCTCGGTGCACGAGATCGACGAGGCGATGAAGGCCGGCGCCGGCCACCCGATGGGGCCGCTGACGCTGTCGGACTTCGTCGGGCTGGACACGCTGGGCTCGATCTGCTACGTCCTGTTCGAGGAGTTCCGCGAGCGCCGCTTCGCCCAGCCGCCGATCCTGCGCAAGATGCTCGCCGCCGGTTGGTACGGGCGCAAGTCGGGGATGGGCTTCTACGACTACTCCGCCGATGAGCCTCGCCCGAACCAGGCGCTGTAGGGGCCGACAGACCCGACGTCGTGGAGTGCCGTGGGCGCCTGGCCCGCGGCCGGTGAACTCGCGGCGAACGAACCGCTTGGGCGTGATCAAGGCGCGCGCGTCGGGGGCGCGCGCGACCGACTACCCTTCAGGCATGAGCGACGCATCCAGCCTGCGTGTCGCGGACGCCGATCGCGAGCAGCTGATCGAGGAACTGCACGAGCACACCGTCGCCGGGAGGCTCACCGCGGAGGAGCTCGAGGAGCGCATCGGGGGCGCCTACCGGGCGTCCACCGTCGCCGACATCGACGCGCTGCGCGATGATCTGCCGATCAGCCGGAAGTCGGTCGAGCTTGTGCTGAGCAAGCGCAAGTCGGGTCTGCGCCGGCGTCTGGCCCAGGAGGCCGGCGGGTCGCTGAGCCTATCGGCGCTCAGCGTCGGCGTCTGGCTCGCCGCTGATCCCACCGGCCAGTTCTGGCCGGGCTGGGTGATCGGCTTCACGATGCTTCCGGTCGTACGCGATGCCTGGCGCCTGCTGGGACCGGGCTCTGACGTCGAGGTCGTCGAGGCCCGCATGCAGGCCCGCCGCGAACGTCATCTGGCCCGCGCGCGCCGCCGCGCCAGGTACCGCGGGCTGCCGTGGTGAAGGCTGCGGAGGGCGGTCATGGCGGCGTTTCAGCGGGCCCTCACGGCCAAGCGTGGGGCGGTCTTGGCGAGCCCTTCGGGACCGTGCCCGGCGCTGTGAGCACTGGCGTCGGCGCGAGCGCCACCGGCCTGTGAGCGACCTGCGCGGCGCCACCGAGCGCGCGCTCGCCGGCGGCCCCGAACGCCACCGCGAGAAGGCGCGCGGGCAGGGCAAGCTGCCGGTGCGCGAGCGCATCGCCAGGCTGCTGGACCCCGAGTCGTTCGCCGAGGAGGCGCTGCTGGCCAACTGGCACGAGGACGGCCTCGGCGCCGACGGCGTCGTCATCGGCCTCGGGCGGATCGGCGGGCGCGCGGTGGCGCTGATGGCCAACGACCCCACCGTCAAGGCCGGCTCGTGGGGGCCGAAGACGGTAGAGAAGATCCTGCGCGTCCAGGAGCGCGCGCTGGAGCTGCGCGTCCCGATGGTCTACCTCGTGGACTCCGCCGGCGCGCGGATCACCGACCAGGTCCAGATGTTCCCCGGCCGCCGCGGCGCCGGGCGGATCTTTCACAACCAGGTCAAGCTCTCCGGGCTGGTCCCCCAGGTGTGCGTGCTGTTCGGTCCCTCCGCCGCCGGCGGCGCCTACATCCCGGCGTTCTGCGACATCGTGATCATGCGCGACGGCAACGCCTCGATGTACCTCGGCTCGCCGCGGATGGCCCAGATGGTGATCGGCGAGGACGTCACGCTGGAGGAGATGGGGGGCGCGCGGATGCACACCGCCGTCAGCGGCTGCGGCCACGTGCTGGTCGCCAGCGACGAGGACGGCGTCGACGCCGCCAAGCGCTACCTCTCCTACCTGCCGAATGATTGGGAGACCCAACCCCCCCCGACCCCGCCACCCGCGGCCAAATTCCCCCCGGCCAAATCCCCCTCGGCCCACCCGCCCGCAGACGGCCCGCCCGTCGAGGACCCATCGGTTCGCGCAAGGCCCGCGGCAGCGGACACCGGGCCGGCAGGCCCGCCCGCCTCTCCCTCGATCGGCGAGCTGATCCCGGCGGACGAGAACAAGCCGTTCGACATGCGGCTGCTGCTCGACGCGCTGCTCGACGCGGACTCCCTGATGGAGATCCACGCGCGCTGGGCCAAGGAGCTGATCGTCGGCTTCGCGCGCCTGGACGGGCGCGCGGTGGGGATCGTCGCCAACCAGCCCAAGGTCAAGGGCGGGGTGCTGTTCGGCGACTCCGCCGACAAGGCCGCGCGCTTCATCTGGACGTGCAACGCGTTCAACGTCCCGCTGCTGTTCCTCGCCGACGTCCCCGGCTTCATGATCGGGACCCAGGTCGAGCGCCAGGGGATCATCCGCCACGGCGCGAAGATGATCAGCGCCGTCTCGCAGGCCACGGTCCCGAAGATCTCGGTGATCGTGCGCAAGGCCTACGGCGCCGGGCTGTACGCGATGGCCGGCCCGGCGTTTGAGCCCGACTGCTGCCTGGCGCTGCCGGGGGCGTCGATCGCGGTGATGGGCCCGCAGGCCGCGATCAACGCCGTCTACTACAACCAGCTCCAGGCGATCGACGACGAGACCCAGCGCGCCGCCGAGACCGCGCGGCTGCGCGAGGAGTACGCGCGGGACATCGACATCCTGCACCTCGCCTCCGAGCTGGTGATCGACGCGGTGATCGAGCCCGACGACCTGCGCGGCGAGCTGATCCGCCGCTTCGCCCTCGCCGCCGGCCGGCGGCGCGAGTGGCCGGCGCGGCACAACCCCGTGACGCCCGTTTAAGCCGGGAGAGACCTAGTCGGCGGGAGCTGGAGCAGGCGTCGCCGGAGGCTCGCTCGGGGGTGCCGCAAGGGACTGCGTCTCAATCTCAGTCTCAGGTGGTGTCAGCGTTGCCACGTCGCCGCGGTAGGGCAACCCGCCCGCTGCGCGCACGGCCATGTTCTGGTGCTTGGTCACGTACCAGAAGTGAATGAAGTACGGGAGGATCAGGAGTGCCCCGGGGAAGAACAGCAGGAAGCTCGTCACGGGGTTGATCTGGTCGCCTCGTGGGATGCCGCCGAGGCGCTGCGCGCGCTTGATGCGCTGCCCGTAGTTGTAGACGGAGAGAAGTGGCGGGATGATGAAGTATCCGCCCACCAGGAGCGCGGTCACGGACATCGCGGGGCTGGACTGCGCGAGGTTCTGATCGTCCCTGGCCTGCCCGACGTCCTTCAACTCGTCGTTGACGAAGTAGTACCAACACAGGCCGTAGAGGCTGAGCGTAATCGCGCTCAGGCCAAAGCCCACCCAGAAGCTGCGGATCTTGCCCTCGCCGTTGTTCCCGATTTCGACCTCTTGAGCCATTGCTCCTCCTCGGTAGCTTGCGGCGGACATCGTACTCCCAACAGTCAATATTCTGCCCGGGCCTCGGCACGCTGAGCAGCAGCAGTTTGCCGGACGGTGCCGTCGATGGGCTAGATTCCCGTCCATGGACGCCGCCGACCTGGCCTTCGTGGGCATCGCCCGCCAGGCCGAGCTGATCGCCTCGGGCGAGCTGTCGTCGCGCGACCTCGTGGAGGTCTACCTGGAGCGCATCCAGCGCCTGGACCCGGAGCTGAATGCCTTCCGCGTGGTGTTCAGAGAGCGCGCGCGGATGGAGGCCGAGCAGGCCGACGCGCGCCGCTCGGCCGGGGGCGACGCCGGCGTGGAGGGGCGCCCGCTGCTGGGGGTCCCGTTCGCGGTCAAGGACGACATCGACGTCGCGGGCGAGGTGACGGCGCTGGGCACCAACGCCTATGGCGACCCCGCGCGCGAGGACGCCGAGGTCGTGCGCCGCCTGCGCGCGGCGGGGGCGGTGATCGTGGGCAAGACCAACGTCCCCGAGCTGTGCGCGTTCCCGTGGACGGAGTCGGCGACGTGGGGGGTGACGCGCAACCCGTGGACCCTGCAGCACACCTCTGGGGGCTCCAGCGGGGGCACGGCGGCCGCGGTCTCCGCGGGCCTCGTCGGCGCGGGCCTGGGCTCCGACGGTGGCGGCTCGATCCGCTTCCCGTCGGCGTACTGCGGCCTGTTCGGCCTGAAGACCGAGCGCGGACGCGTGCCGCTGGCGCCGCATGTGGACGCGGTGCACGGGCTGTCGGTCAACGGGGTGCTGACGCGCTCGGTGCGCGACACGGCGCTCTTTCACGACGCGATCGCGGAGGGATCCCCCGATCCCGGAGCGCCGGTCCCCCCGCGCATGTCGTTCCTGGACGCGATCGACGCGCAGGCGACGCGGACGCCGCTGCGGATCGCCGTGTCGACCGGTCTGCCGCCGTCGCCGCTGACGCGTCTGCACCCCGACAACGCGGCGGCGGTGCGCGAGACCGCGGAGCTGCTGCGGTCGCTCGGCCACGAGGTGGTCGAGCACGAGCTCGACCACGGGCGGCTGGCGCCGGCGCCGGAGTTCATGGTGCGCTTCCTGCACGGGATGCACGACGAGGCCGCGACGCTCCCCCACCCCGAGCGTCTGGAACGGAAGATGCGCGCGGTGGCCCGCGTCGGCGGGCTGCTGCCGGGGGCGCTGGTGAGCTGGATGCGGACCCGCGAGACGCTCTACGCGGCGCGGCTGAACCGGGCGCTGGTCGACAACGACGTGCTGCTGACCCCCGTGACCCCGGCGCCGCCGCCGCGGATCGGGGCGTGCGAGGGGCGCGGCTGGTTGTGGACCGCGACGTTCGCCTCGGCGACGGTGCCCTACGCGGCCTGCTGGAACGTGACCGGCCAGCCGGCGTGCTCGGTGCCCGCGGGCCTCTCCGCCGACGGGCTGCCGCGGGCGGTCCAGCTGGTGGCGCGCCCCGACGGCGAGGCGACGATCATGGCGCTGGCGGCTCAGATCGAGGCGCAGCGCCCGTGGGCGCAGCTGCGCCCCGCGCGGTTCTCGTGAGCGGGCCCCAACGGGGAGAGCTGCTGCAGCTCGCGGCCGACGCCGCGGTGATGGCGGGCCTGCTGCTGTTGGAGAGCTTCGGGCAGGACGCGGCCGGCCACGACGTCACCAGCAAGAGCACCCCCACCGACCTCGTCAGCGAGGCCGATCGCGCGGCCGAACGGGCGATCCGCGACAGGCTGGCCCGCGAGCGTCCGCAGGACGGCTTCCTGGGGGAGGAGGGGGGTGACAGCGCCGGGGAGAGCGGTCTGCGCTGGGTGGTCGATCCGCTGGACGGCACCGTGAACTTTCTGTTCGGGATCCCGCAGTGGTGCGTGAGCATCGCCGTCCAGGACGACGCGGGGTCGCTGGCGGGTGCGATCTACGACCCGCTGCGCGGGGACCTGTTCGCGGCGGTGCGCGGCGGCCCGCCGACGGTGCAGTTGCGCGTCGGCGAGCAACCGGTCCAGGGCAGCGGGACGTCTGGGCTGGCCCACGGCGGCGGGCCCTCGAGGCCGGTCCACGGCGTCGGGTCGTACGGGTTGGCCGGCGGGGGCGGGTCGCTGGGAGGCGCCGAGCCGCGGACGCTAACGGCCTCGGGACGGACGGACCTGTCGACGGCGATGGTCGCGACCGGCCTGGCCTATGACGCCCGCGTGCGTGCGGCCCAGGCGCGGGTGCTGGAGCGGACGGTCCCCCGGGTGCGCGACGTCCGCCGCTTCGGCAGCGCCGCCCTTGACCTGGCGTGGACGGCGGCGGGGCGCTTCGACGCGTACTTCGAGCGCACCGTCAAGCCATGGGATATCGCCGCGGGGACGCTGCTGTGCGAAGCCGCCGGGCTGCGCGTGGTGCAGCTGCCGGTCCACGAGGACCTCCCCTGGGGGATCCTGGTGGCCCCGCCGGCCCTCTGCGAGCCGCTGCTGGAGTTGGTCGGGGGGCCGGCGTAGCCGGCCCGTGCGTGGATCGGCGTGTGGTCGATCGCATGCCGGGCGGGCTCACGACGATCCCGATTTTCTGAGACAGCGAGATCGATGGTGGGAAAGGAGTATCGTCGGTGGGCCATCCGGTGCATGGCGGTGGGCCGCGCCGTGCACGTCCGCTTACGACTGCGGTCCGGGAGGAGGTTTGAACGATGCCGTCGCTGCTCGATCTCACCAGCCAGGGAGATGTCGGGACCATCTCCGACGAGTCCAAGCTGTCCTCTGTGACGCTCATGACCCCGCAGCAGCTCTACGAGCTGTGGGAGCGCCAGAACTGGCAGTCGCACACGATCGACTTCACGCAGGACCGGTGCGACTGGGCGGCGATGGACGACGATCTGCGCGAGCACCTTTCGTGGAACCTGTCGTCGTTCTTCGTCGGCGAGGAGCGCGTGACGACGGAGTTCTCGGGTCTCGTGATGGCCTACGAGAGCCAGAGCGAGGAGGCGTTCCTGGCGACCCAGCAGGTCGACGAGGCCCGCCACGCGCAGCACTTCAACCGCTTCTACGAGCAGGTCCTGGGCATCGACGGCAGCTTCGAGGATCGCCTGCACCAGGCGCGCGACGACCTCAACCCGGCGTTCGTCGAGATGTTCGACGGGGTGCTCGTGGACTGGGGGCGGCGCCTGATCGAGAGCCCCCGCGACATCGAGGCGAAGGTCGACTTCGTGACGCTCTACCACATGATCATCGAGGGGACCCTCGCGCTGACGGGCCAGTGGTTCTTGACCGACTACATGGAGCGCCACGAGATCCTGCCGGGCTGGGTCGAGGGCTTCAAGCTGATCTCCCAGGACGAGCACCGCCACGTGGCCTACGGGACGTGGTTTCTGCGCGAGAAGGCCAGGGACGCGGCGCTCAAGCGGCGCATCACCGAGCGCGTTGCCGAGCTGCTGCCGCTGGCGACCCGGGTGCTGGTACCGCCGGGAGCGAACCCGAGCAGCTACGCGATCCTGGACTACTCGATGGACGAAACCAACACGTTCGCGTTCAACGCGCTGAACCGGCGCCTGAAGGTGATCGGGATCGACCTCGCGAGCCTCGCGGCGGCCGCGGCGTAGGCGTCCGATCGCTCGCCGACGAGGTCATGGGGCCGCCCTGGGGCAACAGGCGGTATGCAGGCGTTCAAGGCGCGAGGCGCAGCTGAGTTTGCGGCAGCCCGGCCCGGCCGAACCAGATCGGGTCCCATCCCGGCTATCGCTGTCTGCCCGCGGCGATCTGCGCCAGCGACGCGGCAAGACGCTCGTCGAACCGCACGTTCGTGGCGTGGGTGAGCGAGGTCAGGTCGTCGACGATACGGCCCTGTCTGACGATCGTGCTGTCGAGCACCCACGTGTATGACCGGCCGCCGTAGCTGAAGGGAACCTCCACCTCGCCGACGAACGCACCCTGCCCGACGGGCGCCGAGGCGAGGCGATCCCGGGGCAGGCCGGGGTGAGCGCGGCGCTCGCGCACGGCCGACATGAGAACGCGCGCCGGGCACCTCAGTGCCGCCGGCGTCGCGTACCGCGCCAAGGCCTGCCGGGCCAGGGCTTCGCTGGCATAGACGTGAACCCCGACTCGCAGCGTCAGCTCGTAGTAGCGGTAGTAGAGCGATTCGGAGATCGCCGAGCCCGTCTCGCCGCGGTACGCCCCGCTCGCGTTCGCGCACGCGGCGGAGTCTTCGCCCTCGTCGCCCGACTCGCCGTCTGGCAGCCGGCCTCGCAGCAGCGCCAGCTGTTCGGCGAGCGTCAGCTGTGCGAGCGCCGGATCGCCCTGCGGATGGCAGGCGGCGCCGGGCAGGACGCAGGCGAGGCCGTTCACCAGCGAGAAGCCCGCGCTCCTGTCGGCGGGGGCGATGCCATCGCCCGGACCGGCGCGCACGACGCTGACGCGATAGACGCGTTGGCCGCGCAGCAGATACACGTCCTCCTGGGCGACGCCATCGGGGTTGCGCCACACGAGGTCTCGTCCACCCGGCGGAGAGGTTGTCCCGAGCGCGGCGCTCGCCGGCCGGCATCGGGGGCTGGAGGCGCGCTCGAAGAAGTCGCGCGCCCGATTGGCCCCGGCGAACACGAAGACGTCGGCGACCACGTCGTCGCCGTCCGCGGCCCACCAGCGCAGCTCATAGCCCCCGGGATCGCGGGGGCTTCGCGGCAGCGACATGCGCGTGCCCGGTTCGTCGTCGGACCACGCATTGCCCGAGCCCACGAGGCCCTGTTCGTAGAGACGACGGCTTCTGTCGAACATCACGCCGCGCAGATCTTCACGGAGCCCCCGCAGCGTCGCGCGGCTCACGCTCTCGACAGACGGCGTGGCTTCGGCGGGGCAGGCCGCCGCGATGCCCACGCCGACTTCGGCGGCGCCCACAGCGGTGCCGAGGCCACCCGGTCGCGTCGCGAAGACATACACGACGAGCGCCGCCAGGATCGTCAGCAGCAGCATCAGGCGAACCCGCCCGTCGGTCAACCACGCCAAGCTGCGGTGCACATGTTCACATCGACCGGCCTCGCCTCCGGCTTGAGATCCCGGCCGGCGAACCCGGTGCGGACCGATCGCGCATCCGGCGGCGGAGGCCCGCTCGCCTTCAGGCCTCCCCGATGCTCCCGACGTTGTCGATGACAGCTATCGTGATCGTCGGCCACGGGCGCTGGGCGATTACCCAATCGCCGTAGGAGGTGGCCTACAAGGAGCTGATCGAGATCCTCACCACCAACCAGTTCAAGTACCGCAACCACATCGAGGTCGAGGGCATGGTGTCCGGGGCCCTCGAGCTCCAGGGCCGGTAGGTGCGCCGCTCCGAGCAGCGCCGGGCGGCGGTGGTCGCGCTCTACCAGCACGACCTCACCGGACGGCCGCTGGCGCAGACGCTGCCACCGGGGGCCTCGCTGTTCGCCCGCGCGCTCGCGCACGCCGCCGCGGACCGGTCCCAGGAGCTGGACGCGGTCGTCGACCGCCACGCCCACGGCTGGGCTGTGCAGCGGATCCAGCCGCTGGAGCGCAGCATCCTGCGGGTGGCGCTGATCGAGATCCTGCACCCCGACGCGGCTCCGGGGGAGAGCTCGATCCCCCCGGAGGGGGCGATCGAGGAGGCGGTCCAGAGCGCGAAGACGTTCTGCGGCGCCGGGGCCCCGGCGTTCGTCAACGGGGTGCTCGCCGCGGTGTTGCGCGAGGTGCGGGAGAATTCGCCGATCACATGAGCGACGACGCCGCGCATCCCCTCCACGCCGACCCCCTCGACGAGCTGATCGCACAGCTCCAGACGGCCGCCGAGCAGCTGCGCTCCGGCGAGCTGTCGGCCGACGGGGCGGCGACATTGGTGGAGGAGTGCGCGGTGCTCGCCAACCGCGCGGGGGTCGAGCTGGAGCGGCGCACGCGGGCCGGTCTGCCGGGCGACGACCGATCGGGACTCGACCGCTCGCCGCTCGCCCAGTCCGAGCTCGGCCAGGACACCCCGGTCCCCGGCCAGGGCTCGCTGCTGTAGTGGGCGGCTCGACGGCTGCCGGCGCCGCCTATCCCGAGCACCTGCGCGTGGAGGTCGAGCGCTACCTGGAGCGGATGCGCTTCTCCGAGGAGGATGTCACGGCGGGTCTGGACGAGGCGATGCGCTACTCGCTGCTGGCCGGCGGCAAGCGCATCCGCCCGGTGCTCGCGCTGGCGACGGCCCGCGCGGCGGGGTTGGAGCAGCGCGAGGTGCTGCCGCTGGCGGCGGCGATCGAGCTGATCCACACGTACTCGCTGATCCACGACGACCTCCCGGCGATGGATGACGACGCTCTGCGCCGCGGTCAGCCGACGTGCCACGTCGCGTTCGGCGAGGCCGTCGCGATCCTCGCGGGAGACGGGCTCTACGCGGAGGCGTTTCATCACCTGCTCGCACACCAGCGCTCGGCCCCCGAGCTGGTGCTGGCGGCCGCGGCGGAGCTCGCGGCCGCGACCGGCGCGGGGGGGATGGTCGGCGGTCAGTACGCCGACATGCGCGACACCGCCCCGCAGGGGCCGACGGGCCTGCGGCGCCTGCACGAGCTGAAGACCGGCCGCCTGATCGGGGCGTCGGTGCTGTGCGTGCTGACCCTGGGAGAGGTCGACGGACCTGCGACAATGGCATTCAGCCGCTTCGCGGCCGAGCTCGGAGTGCTGTTCCAGATCGTCGACGACATCCTCGACGTGACCGGGACCGAGGCGGCGCTCGGCAAGCCGCGCGGCAGCGATGAGCGTCACGGCAAGCGCACCTACGTGAGCGAGTTCGGAATCGACCAAGCGAAATCCCTGGCCGCGGAGTCCCACCGGATGGCGCGCGACGCGCTGGCGCAGGCCGCCGGCGCGGGCGCGGGCGCCCCGCACGACACGACCGAGCTGGAGCAGGTGGCCGACTTCATCTACACCCGCACCTCATGAACGACGGCACCCCCGACAGCACCCGCACCTCATGAGCGACGCTCCGATCGTCCCCGGTCCGATCCTCCCACGGATCGAGGGTCCGGGGGATCTGCACACCCTCTCCGAGGAGGAGCTCGCGCGGCTGGCGCAGGAGGTGCGCGAGCACATCATCGACACCGTCGGCGAGATCGGGGGGCACTTCGGGGCCAACCTCGGGACCTGCGAGCTGGCGGTGGCGCTGCACTCGCTGCTGGACTCCCCGCGCGACAAGATCCTGTGGGACGTCGGCCACCAGGCCTACCCCCACAAGGTCCTCACGGGCCGTCGCGACCAGCTGCACACGATCCGCCAATACGGCGGACTGGCGCCGTTCTGCTCGATCGGGGAGTCCCCGCACGACATCATGGGCGCGGGGCACGCCTCGACGTCGGTGGGGTACGCGGTGGGAATCAGGGAGGGGATGCGACACCTCGCTCGGGTGGGTCGCGGCTCCGATCTCGACGGCAAGGTCGTGGCGGTGATCGGCGACGGCGCGATGACCGGCGGCGTGGCGTTCGAGGCGATCGGGCAGGCCGGCGGGCTGGGGACCCCGATCGTGGTGGTGCTCAACGACAACGGCATGTCGATCGCCCCCAACGTCGGGGCGCTGTCGCGCTACTTCAACCGCGTGCGCCTGAACCCGAAGCTGTGGCACGCCCGCGAGGGCGTCGAGGGCGGCCTGGCGCGCCTGCCGGGCAGCATCGGGGCGGCGTTCGAGCGGCTCGGCCCCCAGCTGAAGGAGTCGCTGAAGGCGTTCTGGGCCCCGGGACTGTGGTGGGAGGAGCTCGACTGGGCCTACATGGGCGTGATCGACGGCCACGACGTCCGCGCGCTGCGCGAGGCGCTGCGCGAGGCGCTGGCGGCGCAGAGGCCGGTGGTGGTGCACATCGCGACCGTCAAGGGCAAGGGCTTCGCGCCGGCCGAGGACGGCGGCCTGGAGGGCATGGAGAAGTGGCACGCCGCCAAGCCGCACTCGATCTTGAACGGCGTCCCCACGCAGTCGGTCCCCATCGCGGTGGGCGGGGACGCAGGGGCGGGCGGGAACGCCGGGGTGGGCGGGAACGCCATTCCCGGGGACGCCATTCCCAATGGGGCGGGCGGGTACACGAGTCTCAAGCAGGGCGCCGCGGCGAAGGCACCGGCGCCGCAGTACACCCAGGTGTTCGGGGAGGCGCTGGTGCGCGAGTGCGAACGCGACTCCCGGGTGGTGGGGATCACGGCGGCGATGAACTCGGGCACCGGGCTGAACATCCTCCAGAAGGCCTTCCCGGAGCGCTATTTCGACGTCGGGATCGCCGAGCAGCAGGCGATCCTGTTCGCGGCGGGGCTCGCGCTCGAGGGGGCCAAGCCGGTGGCTGCGATCTACTCGACGTTCCTGCAGCGGGCGTACGACCAGATCGTGCACGACGTGTGCCTGCAGCGACTCAACGTCGTGTTCGCGCTGGACCGCGCCGGGCTGGTCGGCGACGACGGCCCGACGCACCACGGGGCGTTCGACATCGCCTACCTGCGCTGCCTGCCGAACATCGTGCTGATGGCCCCCCGCGACGAGGCGATGCTGGTGCACATGCTGCGCACCGCCCTCACCTACGACGACGGCCCGGTCGCGCTGCGCTATCCGCGCGGAGAGGGGATGGGCGCGGCGCTGCCCCGCGCGCCCCGCGCGATCCCGATCGGCGTTGGGGAGATCCTGCGCGAGGGCGCCGCCACCGCGCCCGACGGGCACCGGGTCGCGCTGATCGGCTACGGCAGCGGTGTCGGCAAGGCGCTGCAGGCGGCCGACCTGCTGGAGCACGACGAGCTCGCGGTGACGGTCGCCGACGCCCGCTTCGCGAAGCCGATCGACGCGGCCCTGATGGCCCGGCTGGCAGCCGAGCACGACCTGCTGGTGACCGTCGAGGAGGGCGTCCTCGCCGGCGGCTTCGGCTCGGCGGTGTGGGAGACGCTGAACGAGATCGATGTTCCCACCGGGAATGGCGTCCCCGCCCGCCCTGGCGTCCCCGCGGGCCCCGGCGCCCCCTCGCATCCCGGTGCGATTCCCATCATCCGGGTTGGCCTGCCGGACCGCTACGTGACGCACGGCAAGCCGGCGCTGCTGCACGAGGAGGTCGGCTACACCGGCGCGCGGATCGCGCAGCGCGTCCGCGACGCCGTCCTGAAGCGCCCCCACGCCGCGGTCGAGTCTTAGGCCTGCGACGTGGCCCCTGTAGGGCGTTGGCTTTGGCTGGCCGGGAGAGCGCGGAGAATGGGCCTCCGGATGGCCGTGGGAGTGCGGGCCACAAAAAAGAAGCGGCCCGCTTGGGGAGCGGGCCGCTTCGGGGGAGGAGGGATGCTGCTGTACTTCGGGTCCGCACAGATAATGCCCGCCCGGCGACCGTCTGTGTGTGATGTTGGTCACACAGATCGAACTTTTTGAAGATGAGCTCCAAGCAGCGTCTCGATACCCTCCTCGCCGAGCGCGGCCTGTTTCCGTCGCGCAGCCGCGCCGCCGCGTCGGTGATGGCGGGTGAGGTGCGCGTCGGATCCGATCGCCGGCCCGCGTGCAAGCCGGGGGAGATGGTCGCCGCCGACGTCGAGATCGACGTCGCCGAGCCCCCGCGGTTCGTGTCGCGCGGGGGGATCAAGCTCGACAACGCCCTCCTCGCCACCGGGGTCGCGGTGCGCGGACGCCGCGCCCTGGACGTCGGCTGCTCGACGGGAGGGTTCACCGACTGCCTGCTCCAGTACGGCGCCGTCCACGTCACCGCCGTCGACGTCGGCTACGGCGACCTCCACCACCGGCTGCGCAGCGACCCGCGGGTGCGTGTCCTGGAGCGCACCAACGCCCGCGGCCTGCGGCCCGAACTGCTCGCCGTCCCGTCTCATCGCCCCGGCGCTCGCGCCAAAGGCGGCGACGGCGCCCCGATCGACGACGACGGCGACGACCGGTCCGTGGGGGCCGACGGCGCGCCCGCCGCCGCCAGCGAGCTGCCGGGCCTGGCGGTGGTGGACGTGTCGTTCATCTCGCTCGCCAAGGTCCTCCCGGCGGTGCTGGGATGCCTGGCGCCGCGCCGCGACGTCCTGGCCCTCGTCAAGCCCCAGTTCGAGGTCGGCCGCGGGCGGGTCGGCAAGGGCGGGGTCGTCCGCGACCCCGACGACCGCCGCGAGGCGCTGATCGCCGTCGGGCTCGCCGCCCGCCGGCTCGGGGCGTCGGTGCTGGGCTTCTGCTCGTCGGGGCTCCCCGGACCGAAGGGCAACCGCGAGAGCTTCGTCTGGCTCGCCGAGCCCACTCGCCCGGGCGCCGGTGGCGCCGGCGACCCCGATGACATCGAGGGAATGGCGCGGGAGGTCGAGCCGTGAGCTCTGACACCAGAGTACCGGGCGCCGTTCAGAGCTCGTCGACGCAGAGCCGGCCGCCGGCCGGCTCTGGATCTGCGATCACGGTCCTCACCCACCGGCGCAACTCGGACACCTCGGCGGCGCTGGACGCGCTGATCGAGCAGGCCCGCGCGGCCGGGATGACGCTGCGGTTCGACGCCGAGGAGACCCGCAAGCACGGCCTGGTCGCCGAGCCCGGGGTCGAGGTCGACGCGCCGATCGGCGCGGACGTCCAGCTGTGCGTGGTGCTCGGCGGAGACGGCACGATCCTGCGCGCTCTGCGTCGCTACGCTCGCACCCCGGTACCGGTCTTCGCGGTCAACTTCGGCGCGATCGGGTTCCTCGCGACGGTCGAGCCCGACGAGCTTCACGACGGCATCCGGCGCGCGCTCGCCGGCGAGTTCGAGCTGCTGCGGCTGCCGGCGATCACCCTCGACACCCCCGCAGGCATGCAGAACGCGTTCAACGACGTCGCGATCCATCGGCGCGTCGGCGAGCGCGTCGCCGAGCTCGCCTACGCCCTCGACGGCGAGGAGGTCGGCAACGTCCGCTGCGACGGCCTCGTCGTCTCGACCCCGGCGGGCTCGACTGGCTACAACCTCGCCAACGGCGGCCCCGTGATGGCCTGGGGGGTCAAGGGATTCGTGGTGTCGTTCATCGCCCCGCACTCGATCACCGCGCGCGCCCTCGTCGCGGCGCCGACGGACAGGATCACCGTCCACAACCGCTCCTCCGAGGCGCTGGACGTCTCGGTCGACGGCCGGCTCGTCGGCGAGATCGAGGGCGACGGCACGATCCAGGCGCGCTTCGTCGACGCCGTCGGCACGATCGCCCAGCTCCCCGGCTCCTCCTTCTACCGCAGGCTGCGCGAGAAGTTCGGGCGCCTCGCGCGCTGAGCCGCGGGACAGCGCGCGGGAGTCCGTGCCCAGGGCGGCTGCCCGTCGACGTGCGCTCCCGTAGAGCGTCTCAGGCCGCGGACCGCGCGGCGCTGTGCACGCCGAGGTCGCTCGTGCGAGGCAGCGACTCCACGAAGCTGTCGAGCTGTTCGCGCGAGAAGCGCCGCTGGCCGCCGGGGGTGCGGTAGCAGCTCAGGTGGCCGGCGTCCGCCCAGCGGCGGATCGTCGCCAGCGACACCCCGAGGTAGCGCGCGGCCTGTGAGCTCGTGAAGACCAGCTGGCGGTCGTTGTGGGCGAGGGTGGGCGTGAAGGGCATGGTCGTCGCTCTCCTAGGGGATGTCCGGATGGTCAGAGGGGCCCGGATGACGGATCTCGTCGGGCCCGGGCGCGGCGTGGTTTCCCGTTGAGATTCGGCTCGATGAGCAACGAAGTCCAGCGAGACCCACCTTTGTGGACGTTTGACCGAGCGGCCATATGGGCTGCTGCCGACTATCGAAAATCCCTGCAAATCGACGCTTTCGGGCAGCCATCTGCAAACATTCGTGCAAAAATCTTGTCCAACCTGCATAATTCGCCGTGTCTCGCTAGTATCCTGCGCAAACCTCATCAAAGGTGCGGTGTCCTGGGACGGCTGGAACCAGGAGCCGCCGTCCACGTCCCGGCCCCCGAGCCTTGAGCGAAGGAGCAGACGATGAGCTGGAAATAGACCGGCTATCGAAGATTGTTTGTTTGAGGGGTCGCCCCCTGACCCCGTACCTTGGGCGTCGCGTATGCGGCGCCCTCGGTCGTTCAGACCGGCTGCGCGATGGCGCGCGCGCGGCGCTCGAACGCGAGCTCGGACTCGAAGTCCACGTCGTCGCCCTGCCCGAACATAGTCGGCCCCTCGCGCTCGATCAGCGCGACGAAGTGGTTGACGAGCTCGCCGTCGAACTGGCGCCCCGCCATCCGCCGCAGCTCGGCGAGCGCGTCCTGCGGGGTCATCGGCGAGCGGTAGGAGTCGCGCGACGTCATCGTGTCGTAGGCGCTGCAGATCGCGAGGATCCGCGATAGCTGCGGGATCTCGTTGCCGATCAGGCCCGCCGGGTAGCCGCCGCCGTCGATCCGCTCGTGGTGGTAGAGGATCGCGTCCGCCACCGGCCCGTAGCCGTCCAGGCGCCCCACCAGCGTCGCCCCGTCCTGGGGGTGGCGGCGGATCAGCGCCCAATCCTCGTCAGAGAGCACCTCGGCGCGCAGGACGCGGTCGGGCAGCGCGAACTTGCCGATGTCGTGCAGCAGCCCCGCGGTGTGCGCGACGTCCTGCTCGGCCTCGCTGCACCCGACCTCCCGGGCCAGCGCGCGCGCGTAGCGGGCGACCGCCGCGGCGTGGCGCGCCGTCATGCGGTCGCGCAGCGCGAGCGTCTCGACCAGCGTCACCAGCACCCCGAGCTGCAGCGACGCGAGGTGCATCGAGCGCGCCTCCAACTGGTCCGCGCGGTCCTCCGAGCGCAGCAGCGCGACCGCGAGGTACTGGAAGATCACGATCACCAGCACCAACCCCAGCAGCGCGGGGTAGCCGAGGTTGGTGTAGGCCACCGCCATCAGCGCCGTCAGCGCCCCCGCAGCCACCTGGCCCGGCAGCATCGGCATCAGCAGGTCGCGCACCTGATTCGCGATGCCGCGACCGCTGAAGACCCGCTGATGAAGGGCGATCAGCGCGAAGTTGAGCAGGTTCGTGGCGATGAACACGCCGAACACGATCAGCGCGAACGTCACTTCTTGGCTGGCCTGGGCGTTGCCCGGGTCGTGCACGTCCAGCAACGTCCGTGCCAGCATCCCTCCCGCGACGAGGAACACCGAGAACGTCGCCAGGAGGTTGATCCAGCGCTCGAACGGCAGCCGGCGGACCCTCGCGTCCACGATCACCACCACCACCCCGATCGCCGTCGCCGGCAGCGGTCCGAGCAGCGTCATCGCGAGCACCAGCGTCACGAAATCGGCCGACAGGTTCTGGTTGCGCAGGGTGATCGACAGCCGGTCGCCGATGATGCTCAGCGTCAGGAGTAGCGCGAACAGCCCGATCGGATGCCATTCCCCGGGACGCGCGAATCCCACCGCCACCGCGAGCGCCCCCGCGAGCAGCGCGCACTCCAAGGCGGTGTAGAGGTGATGCCGACGAATATCGATCATGTGGGCTGCCAGGGCGACGCTGTGTAGTACTTAACGGCCCACACGCCGTCGCACTTGAGGAGCCGCGGGGGCCGTGGGCGATCGACCCCTGGCAGCGATCAGCCGCCGGTGGCGCCACCGGCGTCGACGGCCACCGCCGCCTCGCCGTCGCGGTCCAGCCGGAAGCTCAGGCGGGCGATCCTCACGAACAGGACCGTGATCGTCGTCGCCGCCACGCCCGCCGCCAGGAACGCGCCGCGCGGAGAGCTGAGCGTCGAGATCGCGCCGCCGAGCAGGAAGCCGATCGCAGGGCAGAGGGCGCCGATCGATTCGACGGCGCTCATCAGGCGACCGTGCAGGGCTCTGGGCGTGAGTTGCTGCACCGCGCTGATGAACGACGGCCATTGCAGGCCGTTGCCGATGCCGCCTACGACGGCACCCATGCAGGCGACGGTCAACGTCGGGGCCGCCGCGAAACCGATATAGGCGACCCCGACGAGCAGCGTGCCCACCACGAGCATCGGCCCCAGCGGACGGCGCACCGCGCGCGCGAACACCACGCCGCCGAGCACCATGCCGACGCCCCACACGCCCACCAGCACGCCAAAGCCGCGGTCGCCGACCGCGAGCGTCTGGCGGGCATACAGCACCTCCACCGGCTCCACCGACGCGAAGAACACGACCGCCAGCGCCTCGATCAACAGCAGGCTGCGCAATTGCGGCACTTCGTTGAGATAGCGCCACGCCGCGAGCAGTCGCGTGCGCACCGACGCCCCGGCGGCGTCCTCGACGTGTGGGCGCAGGCCGCGCAGCAGCGCCGCGCAGACCACGAACGTCGCGGCGTCGATCAGCAGCGCCGTCGGGCTGCCCACGGCCGCCACGACGACGCCGGCGATGAACGGGATCACGGCGAGGGTGCCGGTGTATGAGAAGTTCAGCGCCGCGTTGATCTCGCGCTGCGCCACCTCGACGGCGTCGTCTTCGCTCTTGGGTTCCAACGTCTCCGGGTGGTTGGCCGTGTCGATCTCCTCGACCGCGACGTGCGCCGCGGAGGCCCGCAGCAGCGCGCTCGCCGCCAGCGCCGCGGTGCCGTCGACCACGAGCAGCGCGAGCAGGCCCGGCAGCCAGAAGTGCCACAGCAGCGCCGCCATCGCCAGCGCGGCGACGGCCTCCGCGAGATACAGCCCGCTGAGGCCGCCGCGACGCTCGGAGAACTCCGTCGAGGCCACCAGCGCCGGCGCGAGCAGTGCGGGCAACCCGCGCCACGCGACGAACATCGCGGCGACTGCGAGCGCGCTGTGGGTGTGTTCGTAGACGCCCAGCGACAGCGCGAAGTAACCGAACCAGGTGCCGAGCTGGTTGACCGTGTAGGCAAACAGGATCCTCCGCAGCCGGGGGGACTTGGGCAGCGAGCGCATGTCGCCACGCTAACGTCTGCATGGGACGGGGTCCAAATGCCCATCCGTCGAGATTGGCCGGAAGGGCATGTCGCAGGACCCTCGTGCAGGCTCTTCGATGCGCGCGGCCCCGCCGACGGCTCGTGCCCGAGGCATCGTCGTGGCGACGGCCGTCGATCGGAGCCGTCGTCTCGCGTTTACCGCGACGCCGCCGCCGAGGCCACGTCTCGCGCGGGCGCATCTGGGGAGGCGTCGAGGGCGACCACAGGAAGACGCGGATGCCGCCGCCCGAGCAGGCGCATCAGCGACCGCGCCGACACGTCGCCGAGGTCGTCGGCGAGCATCACGACGCCGCACGACGGAGCCTGCTCGAGCACCTCCCATACCGCGCCGGCCTCCCCGAGCCGCGTGTCGGAGGGCAGTGTCTCGCGCAGGTCGCGGACCACCGCCGCGCGCTTGCCGGGGTCTGCCCCGGCGACCAGGATGCAGGGACGCTCGCGGGTGCGGTCATCGCTGGTGTCGCGCCCTCGCTGCCGTTCCCTCGAGGCCCGGACGGCGCCGGGGGCGTTGACCGCACGCAGTCCACCCAACGGCCTCGGCTTGGCCGGATGGCGGTTCTTATGGGATGCGGGCAGGCTCATGTCAGGCTCACGTCGTAAAGCCGCGTGTCGAGGACGGTGAAGTCGTCCTCGCCGACCAGCATCCGCAGCTCGGCGTCCCCGACGATCCCGAGGCCGGCCTCGACGTCCCTGCGCGCGGCCCGCCGTCCGAGCGCCGACAGCGCGAGGAAGGCGATCGTGGCCAGGGCCAGCCAGCACATGAGCACGATCCCCATGACGCTCATCGGGTCCCACCCCAGTTCGATGTCTCTGCCCGCGTGGTCTGCATGTCGGTCCTCGTCTTCTCTGGTGTCGGTTCGGCCCGACCGCTGCGGGCCCGGGTGGGAGGTCGTCGTTAGAGATCGTCCCAACACGGCATGATGCGCCCTCGAGGGCGGTTTGTCTGTCGGTCGGGCGGTGCCGATCGTGTCGTCCCAAAGGTGCCGATCGGTGTCGTCCATTCAGGTCCTCGTCGCTGACTTCGGTGGCCGGGTCAATGCTCGATCGACCCTGATACCGGTCGCGTCGACCGGCTTTCGACATTGGTCGCGCGGCAGCGGCCGCGCAGCCGTCGAGGTGTCCGGGCAGCCTTACGCCGAACACGCCCGCGACCCGGCTGTCGGCCGTGGCGTGGGGATCGGCGCCCATCGGGCTGAGCAACGAGGGTAGGCTGCCAGGGTCCTGACCGACGCCCGGCGATCGGGCTTTGCGAGAACCAACGGAGATCGATACATGAGCGAGACAGCGAACGCGCCCGAGCCGGCCTATCACCTCTTCCTCGATGCGGACGAGGTGTCGTCGGCCGTCACCGCGATGCGCCTGCTGATCTCCGACGAGGCGCACGAGCCTCAGATCCGCCAGCTTGCACGCGAGGTCATCGCCGGCCTGCAGGGAACGCCGGGCGAGCAGGGGACGCTCACCGTCTCGCTGAGCCCCGAGCAGATGAAGATCACGCACAGCGCCGTGAGGCTGCTGCTCGACGATCTCCAGCGCGGACAGGCCGCCGAGCGCGAGACGCTGCGCAGCATCCTCGGCAAGCTTCCAGACGAGCACACGATGCGCGCGATTGTTTTGGAGTAGCCAGGGGCAGTTCGGAGGCGAGCCCTGAAGGCGCGCTTGCGCAGGCGGGCCAGTCCGAGGCCGGTGGCGGCGGCTTCGTTCTTGAGGCGCTGCTCAAGCGCTTGGCGGAACGCTGCGGCGCTCGTGTGCTTCACGCGCTCGTCTCGGTGGAGAGGATGGTTTCGATCGCGTGCTGTTTGTGGCGCCGCTCGGCTTCCTCCCGTAGCTGATCGGCTGTTAGCAGCGCGCGGCGCAGAGCCTGTCTCACGGCCATCGAAAGCTGCTCAGGCTGTATGCCGTCGGCGACATCGAGCAGCGCGCGGGCGGGGGCGGTCAGCGGCAGGCCGTCACGCCAGACCGTTGCGATGTCTTCGTTGTCGGGGCGGGTATGGACGATGACGCCGGGGGGCCGACGCAGCGGCCGAACAGCAGGGATCAGCCTGGTCCTCGCCACCCAGGAGCTCGCAGACCTCAAAGGCGCCCGCGACGGGATGCTGCGCGAGCAGGTGCTCGCCAGCATCTCAGCCCTGGTCGCCGACGCCAGAGCGTCCCGGAGTCCGCCGAGCTGGTCGCTACGATGGCCGGCACCAAGGCCGTGTGGGCGAGGACGGCCTGATCGCAACCGGCCCCAGCGGCCGCGGCTCCCGGCGCCGCGGCTACGAGTACGAGATCCACCCATCGCGCATCAAGCGCCTACCAACCGGGCAGGCCGTGATCGTCACACCAGGTTCAGACCAGCCCCCGGCGATCGTACGGGTACATCACCCGGAGGAGGCATAGAGGCCCCCGGCCGGCCCGTTGAGGCCGGCCGGGGGTAACTCAGTTTCCGCTCTAGTTGGAGGAGAGCTTCCCTCCTTTGGCGCTGGTGACACCCAGCGTGGAGTAGAGCCTCGCGGCTTCTCCCCCCATCGTCAGTTTGCCGCCGCCAGGGCCGCATGCCAGGACCATGGCGTAGGCTTCCACCACCAGGTCGACGCGCTGTGCGCGATCCTGTTCGGCGATGTCGGCAAGCAGCGCCTGCGCGATCCGCTGTTGGTCTTGGCCGACCTCGGCTGGAGCGTGGAGGTCTGAAATGTGAAGGATCCGCATAGTCGCAGTGACCTGACACGCACGTGCGCGGGTCCGCGCAACGCGGGTCCCCGAGCCAGCCGGCGATTCAGACTAGATGATTCAGGGTGAGCATCACATCACGGGCATTAGCGATCCACCCGACCAACGCGAGCCTCGTCCTTATGGGAGTCTAGCCTTGGACGAGTGGTGCAGCGCAATGTCATCGCTGAGGCTCGCAACCCAGAGGGTCATCTGATCCAGCTGGACGAGGAAGCCTGGAGGCACGTGCTTGAGCAGCACGTCGAAATGCGCGACTACTTGGAGGAGACGATGGCTGCTGTTCGGGCGCCGGATCATCGCGAGCCGGATGCCCGGGTGGGTCGCGAACGCTACTTTCGTCGCGGTGGGCCGTTGCGGTGGCTGCGAGTCGTGACCGAGCTGGCCGACGCCGGCAAGGACCGCGTTGTGACGGCGTTTCCGCAGTCCAACGATCCCAAGACGGTAGTCTGGAAGCGATGAGCGTGCACGTTGGCCCATACGAGTTCGATCACGTCTCCTACGACAGCGACGGGGACGTCCTCTATCTGCGCCGCGGCGAGCGGCGCGAGGCGGCGGATACGTTCGGCACCCCCGAGGGCCACGCGGTGCGGCTGGACGAGCAGGGCGAGGTCATTGGCATCACGATCGTCAACGCCAAGTGGCTGCTCGGGCGCGAGGGAAAGATCACGATCACGGTGCCCAGCCTGATCGAGCCCGACGCCGACGAGCTCGCGGCCGTCCTCGCCGCCGCCTGACCCCGGACCGCTTGAGTCGGAGGGCAGGTCTCAAGGGGCCTCCGCCGCCAGCGCCGGCGCCAGATCATGGGCGTTGATCTCGGCTTTCTTCGGGATCGTGACTACGAGTCGGCCATCGCGCTCCAGCACGCGGCGGGCACCGAGCACTGTGAGACCGACGACGTGGCTCGTTCCGGGCGCGTAGCGGACCACGTGGCCCTCTGGCGTCTCGTCGCCCTCGCCAGCCTCAGGCTCGCCGATGTGCAGGTAGAGCACGTCGTTCTCGGCGTCGTAGTCGGCGTGGTCGAAGTGCAGCGACCCGATCGTGATGTTCACGCGCCTCATGGCTCTCTGTGGTCCTCCAGGATCGCGCCCGGCCCGGACACAACCAGACCTATCCTCTCTCCTCGCTACGCTCCCTCGCTCATTAACACAAATGGCCCTGGCGCGACGGCAACCGCCCAGGGCCCGACACAGGAGGTATCAGCTCCCATGCCCGGAGAACCTAAGTTCTCGTCTGACGACGACCCGATCCTCGAACGGGCGATCGTCCGCGACGACCACGCCACACGGTGGTCGGAGGCGGAGCTGGCGTCCGAGATCGGCGACGCCGAGTCGGCCTTCCAGATGGCGATCGGCAGCCTCAGCGACGCGGAGGTCATCCTCGTCGCCGGCGGAACGATCCAGGCGTCCCGTTGCACGAAGCATCTGGACGAGCTGGAGCTGATCTCGATCTAACTGGCCGCAACCGCCTCCAATGCGTGCACGAACGACACCCATTTGGTACCCGCAAGTGGTACCCACGATCCTCCGCGCTAGCCTCACGCCGCCACTACAAACAGAAAACCCGTAGGCGTTCAGTCCTCCGGGCTGTCCGTAGCGAGGTGTGTGCGGGTGGGTGGCGAACCTTGTTGGCGTGGAGCGGTCTGAGGCTGAGGCGGTCTATGACTCGGGGCGCGAGGCGTGCGTTGAGTTCTTGATGGGGTTGATGGATCGGCAGTTGCGGTTGGAGGAGCGGTTGCGGGCGTTGGAGCAGAAGGCTTCCGTGAGTTCGCGTAATAGTTCTCAGCCGCCGTCGGGGGATGCTTCCAAGACGCGTCAGCAGCGTCGCGCGGAGGCACGGGAGAGGGCCAAGGAACTGGCCCGCAAGGATGTCAGGCAGCGCAAGGCGGGCGGTCAGCCCGGTCACCTGGGTGCCGGGCGGGAGCTGCTGGCTGAAGATCGGATGAGTGCGATCGTTGACCATTACCCTGATGAGTGTTCAGGGTGCGCTCGCCAGTTCACCGAGGTGGAGAAGGTCCCGCGTCACGGCCCGGGGCGTCATCAAGTTGCCGAGCTGCCGCCGACCGCGGTGTTCTATGTCGAGCATCGCACTCACCGGTTGCGGTGTCCGGGATGCCGCAAGCGAACCCGAGCGGTTCTCGGGGTCCTCGGCGAGTCGGCGTTCGGGCCGGGCCTGCAGGCCGCGGTGGTGGCGTTGACGGCCCGCAACCGGATCTCACGGCGAGATATGAGCGAGCTGCTCTTAGAGCTGTTCGGGGTCCAGGTCTCGGTCGGCGCGATCGACCAGATCTGCCAGCGCACCTCGGGGTTGCTCGCTGGCCCGCACGAGCGTCTGTGCAGTCAGGTGCTGGGATCCGGGGCGGTCAACGTCGATGAGACTGGCTGGTTCCTTGCCGGGGAGAACCGCACGATGTGGACCGCCGCAACCGGGCAAGCGGCGATCTTCCGGATCGTCGAGGATCGTCACCGCGACCGGCTCTGCGAGCTGCTCGGTGCCGGGTTTGAGGGGATCGTGACCTCCGATCGCTGGTGGGCGTATGACCTGCTGGACCCCGAGCAACGACAAGCATGCTGGTCGCACTTGCAGCGCGACTTCCGCTTCCACAGCGAAGGCTTGGCCGCCCAGCAGACCTTCGGAGCGGCCGGCCTGGCGCTCACTCACCGGCTGTTTGAGGTCTGGCATGCCTACGCGGAGCACCTGGACCGCGACCGTCTCGCCGAGACGATGACACCCGTCCAGAACGAGCTGCGCCAGCTACTCGAGCACGCCGCCAACAAAAGCAAGCGCCACCGACTGTTCGGCCGGTTCGCGAACAACCTCATCAAGCTCTGGCCCGCGCTCTGGACATTCATCACCGTCCCCGGTGTGACGCCCACGAACAACGCCGCCGAGCGCGCTCTCCGCGGACCAGTCATCCACCGCAAGCTATCCCACGGCAACCAATCCGATGACGGCGAACGATTCACCGAGCGCTCCCTATCAGCCTCGGTCACCTGCCGCCTACAACACCGCTCCCTGCTGGCCTACCTCCGCGATCTCCTCGCCGCCCACCAAACCGGCGGCGCGCTCCCCGCCCTCCTCTGACCCAGAACCACCAGAGCCCGGACGACTGAACGCCTACGAAAACCCCGCAATTAGCAGGGCTTTCTCAAAAGCGGATGATGGGACTCGAACCCACGACCTTCTGCATGGCAAGCAGACGCTCTAGCCAACTGAGCTACATCCGCGCGAGCCCAGACTATAGACGGGCCGGCCCTTTCTAGCGAAGGCCGCGACCTCCGCCGACTGCTCGATCCAACGCGCCGCGGCTGCGATCCCAGCAAGGCGCTCCCGCCCGGTCCGCTCTCAAAGGCAGGCCACGTAACGCCCGCCGTCGCCGCGCGCCAGCGCCCCGCGCAGCTCCAGCTCGGCGAGCGCCAGGAGCGTGTCCTGGGCGTCGGCCTTCTCGGCAGTGAGCTTCGCGACGGTGTCCCGCCCGGCGCCGACCTGCTCCAGCACCCTGCGCAGACGCGGCTCCAGGGTGGTGCGTTCCTGCGACGCGCGGCGCACGCCGACGCCGTAGAGCGCGTCCAGCGCATCCTGCGGGCCGCGCACCATCTGCGCGCCTTCCCTCAGCAGCTCGTGGGGGCCCCGCGACAGCGGGGACGTCGCGCGGCCGGGGACGGCCGCCACGATCCTGTCGGTCGCGCGGGCAATGCGCGCGTGGACCAGTTCGCCGGGCCGCTCCCCGGCCTCGACGACGATCGTCATGCGCGCCAGCGCGACCACGATGCGGCTGCGCGCGGTGTGGCACCAGCTGCGCGGCCGGCAGCCACACGGCAGCTCCGCGAGCGCGCAGCCCGCGGTTCGCAGGCGCCGGTGCAGCGCGCGCTTGGAGACCGGGTGGCAGACGTCGACGCCGCCGGGCATCACCGTCACCGTCGGTCCGTGTACCTCCAGCGCCCCGGCGTGCGCCGCCGCGGCGATGCCCTCGGCGAGGCCGCTCACCACGGTGACGCCCGCCGCCGCGAGCCCTCGCGCGAGGCCGTGGGCCATCTCCATGCCGTAGTCGCTCGCCGCCCGCGCGCCGACGATCGCGACCGCCGGCTGCGCCGAGGGCTCCAGCAGGCGCGCGGCGTCGCCCACGACGTGCAGCATCCACGGCGCCCCCGCGGCCTCTGTCAGCGCCGGGGGATAGCGGGGGTCGTGGCGGCAGATCCGTGTTACCCCCGCCGGCGCCGGCGTCGGCGTCCGCGCGGGGTCGAGCTCCGCGTACTGCGCCCGCAGGCCCTGCGCCTCGTCGCCGCCCGCCGCCTGCATGAGCTCGTCGTCGGAGAGCTCCAGCAGGCTCACCAGCCGCTCGGGGTCGCGTCCGCGGTACTCCATCCGCCCGTTCAGGGCTCCCAGCAGCCAGCTGCGGCGCAGGCACCGCGGGCAGGCGCTCACGCCGTCCGCGGCGCTCGCGGCGGGTACGTGGTACTCGGCGCTCACGTCGTCCTCTGGGCCCACGCCGCCCCGGAGCCCGCGTCGTGCTCGGCACTCACGCGGCCCGCCTGCTCGCGACGTTGGCCTCGGTGCGCAGCGACAGCGCGATCGCGACGTGGCGCTCGCACGTGGGTCCGCTGCCCTGCAGGTCGGCCGCGGTGCGGGCGACGCGCAGCAGGCGGTGCAGGCCGCGGGCGCTCAACGTGCGCTGCTCCTGTACGCCCAGCAGCATCCGCTCGGCGCCGTCGCTCAGCGCGACGTGGCGGCGCAGCATCCGGGCGTCCATGTGCGCGTTGACGCCGATCCCGTCCTCGCGCAGCCGCGCCGTCTGGCGTTCGCGCGCGGTCATCACCCGATCGCGCGCCCCGCGCGAGTCGCTCGCCGGCGCTCCGTTGCAGCTCGCGCCTGGTCGGTCGCTGCAGGTGGGCGATCAGGTCGACGCGGTCCAGCAGCGGGCCGCTCAGCCGCCGGCGGTGGCGCGCGAGGTCGGCTTCGCCGCATTCGCAGCGGTCGCCGTCGCCGAGGTAGCCGCAGGGGCACGGGTTGGTCGCGGCGACCAGCATGAAGCGCGCGGGGTACACCGCGGAGTGCTGCGCCCTGACGATCGCGACCCGTCCGTCCTCCAGCGGCTGGCGCAGAGCCTCCAGGACGGGGCGCGCGAACTCCGAGAGCTCGTCGAGGAACAGCACCCCGTGGTGGGCGAGGACGACCTCGCCGACCCATCCCCGCCGCGCGCCCCCGACGAGCCCGGCGGTGGTGATCGAGTGGTGCGGCGCGCGGAACGGCCGGCGGCGGATCAGCTCGCCGCCCTCCAGCCGGCCGGTGATGCTGTGGATGCGTGTGACCTCGATCGCCTCGGCGCGAGTCAGCGGGGGCAGGATCGTGGGCAGGCGCTGGGCGAGCATCGTCTTGCCGGTTCCCGGCGGGCCGCTCAGCAGCAGGTTGTGGCCGCCGGCCGCGGCCAGCATCAGCGCTTCGACGGCCTGCCGCTGGCCGCGGATGTCGCCGAGGTCGGGGCCCGGGGGCCCTCGCCGGCGCGGCGCGGCCCGCCGGGTAGCGGGGTCGGCCTGGGCAGCGGGTCGCCGCGGCCGCCGCCCAGGATCCGCGCGGCGCTGTCCAGGCGCTCGAGCCACGACGACGTCGAGCTCCTCGATCAGCGCCGCCTCGCGGGCGCGCCCGGGCGCCAGGATCAGCGCGCGCAGGCCGCCCTCGCGCGTGGCCTGCGCGACGGCGAGGGTGCCGTGGCAGGGGCGCACCTCGCCGTCGAGCGCGAGCTCGCCGAACAGCGCGTGGTTGTCAGCCGCTCCGCGGGGAGCTGGCCGCAGGCGGCGAGCACGGCGCACGCCAGCGCGAGGTCGAGCCCGGGGCCGACCTTCGGCACGTCGCCGGGGGCGAGGTTGGCGGTGATCCGCTGCGCGGGGAACTCGTAGCCGGAGTTGAGGATCGCGGCCCGCACCCGGTCGCGGGCCTCGCGGACCGCGGCGTCGGCGAGGCCGACGATCGTAAACGCGGGGAGCCCGGTGCGGATGTCGACCTCGACGGTGACGGGGCGCGTTTGGAGGCCCTCGATGGTGAACGTGTGTGCCCGCGCAAGCATGGCCCTCCTCGGTGTGGTCGCGATCTGACAAGTGTCATCACGCTAGGGCGAGCTTGGGACGGGATGGTGGCGCCACGTCCACGGGGACGCGATGACGGCGAGGATGGATTGCCCGGCGACGGAGATGAGTGCCGCCGCGGATCGGCCGGACCTGGCCGAGCCTCGAAGCTGACGATCGCGATGAGGGAGCTGTATGTCGTGTACAAAAATCCAGACCGCGTATAGCAATTGCTATACGCGACCCAAAAAAATACATATACATCTCCACACCCTCCGACCTCAATCCTCGGCTCGGCGGGTGGCGGCCTGCATATACACCTCCACACCCCCCCCATCGCCACACCCCCCATCGCACATGCTCCGGCACCCGGACGCGCCGGCGTGCCTCGATCAAAAGCACCGACCGCCCGAGGGGCGCACCGGCGGTTGCGTGGTGGGGAGCGCCCCTCCCGCTAGAACCCTGTGGGGTGCCGGACGACGAAGCCGGCGGTGGAGGCCATCGAGCCCGACCAGCGGGTGCCGTCTTCGGCGAGGGCGACGGTGTCGAAGCGGCGGCCGTCGATCGTCATCCAGGCGTGTTCGGCGTCGGCGTAGATCGTGATGTAGCGGCCGGGACCGGGTTCGCCGTAGGACTCAAGCCCGGTGGAGTCCTCGGGCGAGCTGAGCAGGCCGCCGCCGTGCAGGGCATAGGAGACCGAGCCCGAGCAGTCATAGCCGGTGGACTGGAAGGAGCCGTGGCCGCCGCCGTAGACGTAGGGCCGGGTGGCGATTTCGTTGGCGGCGGCGATCACGCGGGCGACGACGCCTTCGGCTTCGCCGCCGCCGGTTGAATTGGAGGTCCCACCCGCACCCGATCCACCGGCCCCGGTGGCGGTGGTCTGTGGGGCAGGGCACTGGGGGGCGGGCTGAGGGTGCGCTCGCCGGTGATCCCGAGGGCGCCCCAGGTGGCGGGGCCGGCGACGCCGTCGACGGCGAGCCCGCGGGTTTCCTGGAAGTGGCGGATGGCGGCCTCGGTTTCGGGGCCGAATTCGCCGTCGACCGATACGTGGAGGGCTTCCTGGAGGCGTCGGACGGCGTCGGCGCGGGTCTGGGGCCGGCCGGTTCCGGCGGGGACCGGCGAGGCAGGCGTGGGGCCGGTGAGGTCGTCGACCTGGGCGGCGGTGCCCCCATCCGACGGTGCGCCGGCCGCGGCGTGGTGGGGCGCGGGAGGATGGGGCAGCGCGGAGGGGGGAGGGACGAGCTCGGGCTGTTCGTGCTGGCCGATGAGATTCCACGTGGCGGGGCCGACGGCGCCATCGACGGTGAGTCCGTTGCGGGCCTGGAGGCGGCGGATGGCGGTCTCGGTTTCGGGGCCGAATTCGCCGTCGACGGCGACGTGCAGCGCGGCCTGGAGGCGCTTGACGGCGTTGAGGGCGACGTCGGCTTCGGTTTCGACGACGGTGGCGGGTTCGCCGGAGGCGGTGGTGGTCTGTACCCCGCCCGGGGTTTCGATCCCGCCCTGGGCCTGGGTCGTGCCTGCCGGGTTCTGGGTCCCGCCGGAGGCCTGCGTTTCACCCGGCGTCTGGGTCCCGCCGGAGGCTTGGGCTTCACTGGGGGCGGAGGTCCCGCCGGTGCCCGAGGCGGAGCCGGCTTCGCCGGCGGTGGAGGTGGCTTCGGCGGTGGTGGTCTCGATCGCGGGCGATTCGGTCCCGGGGGTGGCGGCGGCGGTTGCGGCGGACCCGACGGATGCGGCGGACGCGGATGCGGCGGCCGCGGAGGCGCGGGGGCGGAGGTGGTGGTGTAGAGGTAGGCGGGCCCACCGTTGCTGCTCTGGGTGGCGTCGGCGACGGTGGTGGAGATGTCGGCGATGACGGCGCCGGCGGAGACGGCGGGCGGGGAGTGCTGGGCGAGGGCGCGGCTGGTGATGGGTCCGACGACGTTGTCGACGGCAAGTCCGCGGCTGGCCTGGAACTGCATGACGGCGGCTTCGGTTTCGGGGCCGTAGACGCCGTCGGCTTTGATCCCGAGGGACTTCTGGAGCAGACGGACGTGGCGGCCTTCGCTGCCGGTGGTGAGCAGGATGAAGTGCTGGGTGGTGGTCGGTGGCTCGGGGACGGGGGACGGGCCGCTGTACTGTGCAGCGGGGGCTTCGGCGAGTCCGCCGGCGGGCGCGGCGGTGAGCGCGACGAGGGTGCCGAGCGAGATGCGCTTGGCGCGCGAGGAGGCGGGGACGAAGCGCAGCTGCGCGGCGCGGCGGCGGGCGCGGGAGCATCCGAGCGACAGCTCCCACAGCTCGCCGTCGGCGAGGTCGCGGGCGATGCTCAAGCGGTCGCGGGCGTCGATCGGGGCGAACAGCGACGCGGGGGGGTGGGCGGGGCGACCGACGGGCGAGCGCCCGGAGCGCTTGCGGCGAGCGCGCGAGCGTTCAAGCGAAGCGTCCCAAATATCGACAGCGGCGAGGTCACGCGGGTATCCCGACATGGCTGGGCATCATCCTTTCGACGTTGCTGGGCGCCTACGGGGTTAGCTGTCGGGCTCGCGCAATGCGCTACGCCACACTGTGTGACGATTCGCCCCCGCAGCCGATGGGCGGCTGCTTTGGGTCCCCCGCTCCTCCTCCCCGTGGGAAGGAAGACTCGGCACGAACGGGCGGCACCGTACCACGTCTGGCTGCAAGATGCATCGCGGGGGAAGGACTGCAAGGGCTATTGCCGACGGTCGAGAGGAGGCGGACGTCCGTCGGCCCCCCCGAATGGCGGTCGCCCGTGCCGGTTGGCTGGGGGTCTGCGCCTCGGTCAGCCAGAGGTCTGCGTCCGGATGCGGTGACGGCGCGAACGATCCCGACGACCGGCGCGAGGGAGGGGGGAGGGTGCTAAGTTCGCGGTGAGATGGGCACCCCGGATCTGGAGGATCGACCGGCGGTCGAGATGTCGGCGGAGAGCGGGCCGATCGGTTCCAGGCGCCCGGACCGGCGGATCGTGCTGCCGCTGCTGGTGATCCTCGCGATCGTGGGCGGGACGGCGCTGTTGGTGGCGGGCACCAGCCACAACACCCAGCCGCTGGCAGCGGGGGTCCACAGCCTGAAGTCGGCGAGCTTTCAGGGCAACGAACTGAGCCCCCCGAAGCCGGCGCCGCCGCTGGCGCTGCGCAACTACCTCGGGGAACCGGTCAACATCGACTCCTACCGCGGCAGGGCGGTGCTGGTGACGTTCCTGTACACGCACTGCCCGGACGTGTGCCCGCTGATCACGTCGGACCTGCGGGTGGCGCAGAACCTGATGGGCCCGAAGACGGCGGGGAAGGTGCAGATCGTCGCGGTGTCGGTGGACCCGCGCGGGGACACCCCCAAGACGGTGGCGGCGTTCCTGAAGCTGCACGGGATGACGGGGCGGATGAAGTACCTGATCGGCTCGGCGCACGAACTGGCGCGGGTGTGGAAGGCGTGGGGGGTGGGCTCGGAAGTCGACGCGCAGCAGCCGAACTTCGTCAACCACTCGGCGGTGGTGTACGGGGTGGACGCGGCGGGGGTGATGCGGACGGTGTACATCAGCAACGACTGGAAGCCGAGCGAAATCGCCCACGACGTGCCGCTGCTGGCGTCGCAGTAGGGCCGGTCGTGCCGGGGGTGCGGGCAGGCGGCGGTTGGGTGTGGACGGCGTCGGCGGTGGCTTGGGTGCGGGGAGCGGGCCGCTGATGCGATCCCGGCGGCTGCTGGCACTGACGGTGGCCCGGGCGCGGGGAGCGGGCCGCTGATGGGACCCAGACGGCTGCTGGCGTGGGCGGCTGGGGTCGCGATCCTCGTGGCGCTGGCGGTGTTCGGTCTGTCGGGCAGGAGCGCCAGCGGGAAACCGGCCCCGGCGTTGCCGCGCGAACGCTTGGCGGGCCCGCCGGCGACGCTGGTGTCGCTGCTGGTCGGAGCGCACGGGGGCCCGGCGCTGGTGACGTTCTGGGCGAGCTACTGCGCGCCGTGCGCGGCCGAGGCCCCGGCGCTTGAGCGCTTCGCGCGCAGCGCGGCGGGCCGCGGGCGGCTGGTGGGGGTGGATTCGGTCGACGAACGCTCGGGGGCGCGGGCGTTCGTAGAGCGCTACCACTGGACCTTCCCGACGCTGCGCGACGCCGAAGGGACGGTTGGCGATGCCTACGGCCTGACGGGGCTGCCGACGACGTTCGTGATCGGCGCCGACGGGCGGATTCGGGGGGCGCTGCGCGGCCCGCAGACGACCGCGACGCTGCAACGGGCGCTGTCGGCGGCGGGCGGGTGATCGATGAGGTCGTCTTTGGGAGATCGTCCGCGCGGCGCGGCTGCGCCCTGAGCGCGGGGGCGCCGGGCCTCCGTGCCCGGCGTCGCGATGCGCACAGGTCAGTAGAGGGCATCCGAGGGCGTCGTGAGCGACATCTAAGATTCGACGCCCCACACGAGAAGGAGCAGCGTGAGGACCTCCTGACGCTGGGGAAGTCCGGGCGACAGATGTGCGGGATCGAGGAGGCTCGCAAGATAGGGGTTGCCGAGCTTCGCCGGGCTCTCGGCAGCGCCGATGAGAGCACACGCGAGGACATCGTGGCAGCTATCCGAGGACGCCTCGGAGATAGATGGCTCTCCAATTGCCGACTTCGCTCGGGCGATGCCGGCTCAATCGCGGCAGACGGCGTAGACGGGGATCGCAAAGCCGGGCAACCGGCGGTCGCGCTACCGGGAGTAGAGCGTGACGACGGCGGCGCTGCTCGCGGGCATCTGGACCGCCAGCGTCCCGGCCCGCCGGTAGACGCCGGGCAGCGCGGCGGGCGGGCTCCAGGAGCCGTCGGGGGCGACGGCGCGGCCGCCGAGCCGCACCCCGCCGGTGGAGTCGGGGGAGGGGCCGGTGAGGCGCAGGACGCTCCCGCCGGCGAACCGGCCCGGGACCCGCAGGCCCACCGCGAGCGGACGTGAGCCGGGGGGGCTGTAGTCGACGAGCACGAGCCGCACGCTGCCGTCGGGGGCGCGCAGGGCGCTCGCGGTCAGCTCTCCGGCGGCGGTTTCAGCGACGCCCGCGCTTGGGACGCCCGCGCCTGGCACACCGGCTCCCGCGACCCCGGGACCGATCCCCCCGGCGACGCGCACCCCCAGCGGGCGACTCCCGGCCGGCGGGCGGCCGGCGAGCAGGGCGTACCACTCGGGGTTCGCGTGCAGAGTCTTCGATTGGGCGCCCGCCCGCCCGGTGCCCGTCCGTCCCGGGTTACGCGCCTGTCTCGGCGTACGGGCGAGAATCAGCGGACTGTAGGCGGAGGGGCGGTCGATGAGGTCGTGGAAGTTCACCCCGGCGACCCCGGCGGTGATCGCGCGGGCGGTGAAGTCCAGCGCCCAGAGGGCCGCGGCGAAGGTGTCGCTGACGCCGGGCTGCCCTTCGCACGAGACGTTGTTGGCCTCGTCCAGCGACAGCGGCGTGGCGGTGGCGTGTTCGATCGCGGCGAGCCGCGCGAGCATCGCGCTCTCGTGGGCGCGGGTCGCGGAGCTCAGCAGTTCTTCGACGGTCGGCTCCGAGCCGCAGCTGCTGAGGGGGTAGTAGTGGTCGGTCAGCAGCCGCGGGTGCAGGGTCGCGGCGGCGGCGCGCACCCAGGCGAGGCCGGGCAGGCCGCTGGAGGCGTCGGGGCCGGCGATCGGGACGCCCGGGGCGGCGGTGCGGATCGCGGCGAGGTACGCGGCGGCCTGGCGGCGGTAGGCCGCGAAGTCCCAGCCCCGCGGGCGCAGGCCCTTGCGGACGTAGGCGTCGGGCTCGTTGCCGAGCTCGATCCCCGCGAGGCGGTCGCCCAGCAGCGACTGGGCCGCCGCGGCCTCCTGCGCGGCGGCGGCGGGGTCGTAGTGGCCGAGGTTCACCGTCAGCAGCACCCGCCAGCCGGTCGCGCGGGCGAGCGCCGCGACGCCTTCGAGGTCTGTGTTCGTGATCGCGGTGCTCGCCCAGTGGGGCAGGGCGCCGCCGGCTGGGACCCAGGCTGACTGCAGATCGGCGCTGACCCCCCCGAAGCGCAGCACCCCGGGCCCGAGCGAGCGCAGCAGCGCCACGAGGTTCGCAGGTGAAGGGGGACCGGGCGGGGGAGCGTCCGGCTGGTGGGCGGCCAATCCCGCGACCAGCGCCGGGAGGCTGCTCACCTCGAAGGACAGGCCCAGGAAGTCCGCCGTCACCGGCCGCCCGGCCGGGCGGCCGGTGACGGTCACGCTGACCGGCGTGCCGGTGGGCGGCGCTGCCGGCAGCAGCGCGGGGCGCCCCGACGGGCCGGATGCCCCGGCCGGCTTCCGAGATAAGCCATCGCCTCCGCGCCGGCCCGTCCCGGCGGCGACCCTCGCGGGACCCCTGTTCGACGGCGACGCGATCATGGCGGCCGCCCCGGCCGCCAGCACGACGGCCACCGCCACGGCGATCCGGGGTGAGCGGGACCGATACCGGCGAGCGCGAATGCCCGAGCCGGGGTAACGGCGGCCGCTGTCGGGGCCGCGCGTCACGGCGTACGTCCGATGGGAGGGGAACGGCGCATGTTCGACCGGTCTCTACCACCATACGGGCCATGACACGCCGCCTGACCCGCCGGATGCCGGGGCCACTCCGCGCGCACGCCGCGGCCGCGACAGCGGCGATCCTGTTCGCGGTGCTCGCCGGCGGCTGCGGGTCGCAGACGCCCGGCACGCAGGGAGCCTCCTCGGCGGCCGACGCCCGCGCGGCCTGCCCGGGCGCGCTGGGCGCGACCTGCCCGTACACCTCCGTCAGCGCGATCGGCCGTCGCGGGGAAGGGGTGCTGCGCTGCCCCGAGGCGCTCGCTTTCGCCCCCGACGGCGACCTGTACGTGGCGGACCAGTTCAGCCACGTCGTGCAGCGCTTCTCCCCGTCGGGGCGCTTCCTCGGCCAGTGGGGCTCCTACGGCTCGGGTCCCGGGCAGTTCGGGGCGGTCGACGGGCTCGCGGTGGACGCGCGCGGGGACGTCTACGTGCTCGACAGCACCGGCGACCGCATCGAGCGCTTCAGCGCCGGTGGGCGCCTGCTCGGCATGTGGGGCACGCGCGGCAGCGGCGTCGGCCAATTCGACTTCGGCGCCGGCCAGGGGCCCGACAAGCCGCCCGGCGGGGGGATCGCGGTGGGCGGGGGGTACGTGTACGTCGCCGACAGCGCCAACAACCGCATCGAGCGCTTCGACCTCGACGGCTCCGGCGCCGTGGTCTGGGGCCTGCCCGGCAGCGCGCCGGGGCTTTCTCCAGTCCCCGCGGCCTCGCGGTCGTCGGCGGCGAGGTGTACGTCGCCGACGAGGGCAACCACCGCGTCCAGGCGCTGGACCTCCAGGGCCGTCCGCTGCACCGGGAGGGCAGCTTCGGGAGGGCCCGGCCAGTTCGTCAACCCGTTCGACGTCGCCGTTCACGGCGACCGGGTGTACGTGGTCGACGACAACAACAACCGCATCGTCGCGCTCACCCGCAGCCTGGGGTACGTCGGCGAGTGGAGCGGCAGCGGCCGCTACAGGCTCAGCTACATCCGCGCCGCCGCGACCGACGCCGCGGGCCGGGTGTACGTCGCGGACACCGGCCACGAACGGATCGTCGTGTTCGACCGCGACGGGCGGGGCCTGGACGCCTGGGGCTCCCGGGGACCGCCCCCGGCCAGTTCGTCGCGCCGCTGGACGTCGCCACCGACGCCGTCGGCGACGCGCTCGTCGTCGAGACCTACGGCAGCCGCAGCCCGGTGTACCTGTTCGACTCCGCGCTGGCCTACCGCACCCGCTGGGACGCGGCGGCGGGGCGATCCTCGGCAGCCACTGGTTCGGGCCCGCCGCCGCCGCCGTCGCCCCCGACGGGACCGTCTGGATCACCGACCCCGCCAACGACCTCGTCCGCCACCTCGGCCGCGGCGGGGTGTTCCTCGGGGCGCTCGGCGATCCCGGCGCGGTCGCAGGCGAAGGCGTGGGCGCGGGCGGTCCCACCGGCCCGGGCGCCGCGGTGGCGCCCGCGAGCCTGCTGAGCCCAAACGGGGTCGCGGTCGGGCATTCCGGGGAGGTGTACGTCGCCGACACCGGCCACGGTCGCATCGCGCGCTTTGCCGCCGACGGGCAGCCGCTGGGGGCGATCGGGGGCGCAGGTGCCGCAGACCCGTCCGGGTCGGGCGGTGGTGGGTCGGCCGCGGGTGGGTCGGGCGTGGGCGCCGCGGGAGCGGCCGGCGCCGCGGCGCTCGTCCGGCCCGTCGCCGTCGCGGTGGGGCCGGGCGGCGCGATCTACGTCGCCGACGCCGGGGACGACCGCGTCGTGAAGCTCAGTCCCGCCGGGGCGCTGCTGGCGACGTGGGGCGGGCCCGGCCGCGCCCCCGGGCGCCTCTCCGACCCCGCGGGGATCGCGGTGGACGCCGCTGGGGACGTGTTCGTGTCCGACCGCGGCAACGACCGCGTGCAGAAGTTCGCCCCCGACGGCCGCCTGCTGGCGGCGTGGGGCGCTCCGGGGACTGCCCTCGGCCAGTTCAGCGACCCGACGGGCCTCGCGACGGACTGCCGCGGGGACGTGCTGGTGGCGGACACTCAGAACGACCGCGTCCAGGTCTTCGCCGGCGCCGCCGCCCGTGCATCCTGCGCGGCGGCGGGCGGGTCGCGGCTGGGGCTGTAGGGGAGCCGGCCCCTTCGGGCCGGGCCTCGTAGGGCAGGGCGCGTACCATCACTGGGGCGCGTGGCCTTGCAGCGGGCGCGTCGCCCTGGGGCCACGGCGTTGCATGGCCTCGCGGCCGTCAAGCCGCACCGGGTTGCGGCCGATAGAACCGTGTGTCCACGTCGGCGCGCAAGCTGCTCGATGGCCTCAGCGCGGGGGAGGTCGCGCTGTCGGTGCTGCGCACCCTCCCCGGAGCCTCGGTGCTGGTGTTCGACCAGGAGCTCCGCTACGTCGTCGCCGGTGGGCAGGCGCTCGCCGACGAGGGGCTCGCGCCGGCCGACCTGGAGGGGACGCCGGCGGTGGAGATCCTGGTGGACAGGCGCTGGGAGACCTACGAGCCGCTGTACCGCGCCGCGCTCAACGGCGAGAGCCGCGGACTGGAGGTGTGGTCGCCCGACGATACCCGCTGCTACCACGTCGAGGTCGGGCCGCTGCGGACGCCCGACGGCGAGGTCGTCGGCGGGGTCGCGGTGTCGCGCGACGTCACCTCGCGCAAGCACGCCGAGGAGGCCCGCCGCCACGCGCAGGAGCGCTTTGAGCTGGTGTTCGACCAGGCCCCGATCGGGATGGCGCTGCTGACCCCCGAGGGCCGCTGGGTGCGGGTCAACCAGGCGCTGTTGGCGATCACCGGCTACACCTCCGAGGAGCTGTTGAGCAAGACCAACGAGGAGGTCACGCACCCCGACGACCTGTCGGCCGACCTGGAGTGCCTGCGCCGGCTGCTCGCCGGCGAGATCCGCGACTATCAGCTCGAGAAGCGCTACTTCCACGCCCGCGGGCACGTGATCTGCACGACGCTGTCGATGTCGCTGGTACGCGACCGCCAGGGCCGCCCGCAGCACCTGATCGCCCAGATCCAGGACGTCACCGAACGCCGCCTGATGGAGGAGCGCCTGCGCCGGCTCGCCGAGCAGGACCCGCTGACCGGCCTGCACAACCGCAGGCTGCTGGAGCGCGAACTGGCGATGCAGGTCGCCCGCTGCCGGCGCCAGGGCGACGAGGCGGTGCTGCTGGTGCTGGACCTCGACGGCTTCGGGCACATCAACGACACCTACGGCCACCGTGCCGCCGACGAGCTGCTGAAGGCCGTCGCCGGCGAGCTGCAGCGACGCCTGCGCGGCACCGACCTCGTGGCGCGCCCCGCGGACGACCAGTTCGCGGTGCTGCTCCCCGGCACCGCCGTCGAGGCGGCCGCGAAGGTCGCCATGAACCTGCGCGAGGCCGTCGCCGGCTGCGCGATCGATGTCGACGGCGGGCGCATCGCGACCACCGCCAGCATCGGCTTCGCGGCGGTGGATCGCGACACCCCCAGCGGCGAAGCCGCGCTGATCGAGGCCGAGCGCGCGATGCACACCGCCAAGCGCGCCCGCGCCAGATCGACGCAGGGGTAGGCCCGGGGAGCCCGGCGCGCGCCGCCTGGGTTGTGGGCGGGGCCGCTCACTGGACGCACGTTCGATCTTCCGCCGCGGGCGTCAAGGCGGGGTCGCCGCTGCCGAAGGTCACGCTGTACGCGCGAGCGCGCCCGCGGGCGTTCGGGCGCATCGCGCGCAGTATCGTTCGGGAACGCCGAGCTTCGGCGGACCGCCGTCAGCGTGGAGTGAGGATCGCGATTTGCTCAGCCGAGGCGACACAGCCAACCGTTCACAGCCGGACCCGCCGCCGTTCGCGATCACTCAACGCGAGCTCGACCGGCGAACGAGCGTGATCTCTGTCGAAGGAGAGCTCGATCTGTCCACGGCTCCGCGCCTGAAGTGGATGCTGATCGACGCGCTCGCGGCCGGTCACAGCCAGCTGGTCCTCGACCTCTCGCGTACCACCTTCATGGACTCCACGGCGCTGGGTGTGCTCGTCGGCGTCAAGCGGAGCCTCGACGCCGGTGCGGGGTTGGCGATCGTCTGCACGCGGACCGCCGTGCTGAAGATCTTCGAGCTCTCGGGAATGGATGGAGCGTTTGCGATCTTCTCGACACTCGATGAGGCGCTCGCACACGTCCCGGGGAACGCCGCTCGGGCCGGCTGATCGGTGCAGCCTGCCGATGGCCAGCGACACGCGCCGATACCCGCCAGCCATCCGCTCGCATCGGCGTCTGGCGGTGGCCGTCGTCATCTGCTGCTGTGCGCTTGACTCGGTGTGCGTCCCCGCCGCCACAGCCAGATCGGACCATGCGAGGGCGACCTCCGGCGCTGGGGCGGCGGTCGCTCCCCCGGGAGCTGCCCCGCCAGAAACGGCCCCCAGTGCGCGTTCCCAACGAGGCGACGCGGCAGGCTCCACGACGCCGAACGGGCAGCCCGAACGGGCGCCGGCGAGCGAATCCCCGGATGGCGGGCCGAACCGCGGGCAGCCCGACGCCGGGAATCGTAAGGGCCGTGGCCCCGCCGACCCGGGGCAGCAGGGCTCCCAGAGCCGTGGGGAACGTGGCCCCGGCGACGGCCGGCAGCAGGATCCCGGGAGCCGCCCCGAACAGGGCTCCGAGAGCAGCCGGGAACGCGGCCGTGGAAGCCGCCCCGAACAGGACCCCCCGCACGCCGGCAGCCCACCGGTCGAACGGCAGCGGTCGGGAGCGGGACAGGCCCCGAGCCCGCGGCAGACCGGCCGGTCCAGTGCGGACTCGAGCGCGTCGCCGGCGATCGCGGTCACAGCTCCCGGCACCCCCCCGCGCGGCTCGCCGATCACGGCGACCACACCGTCGCAAGCGACCGCGGGGACCACACTGTCGCAAGCGCCCCCGACGACGTCCGCGGCGAGGACGCCTTCGCGGGTCGCCGGCGTGTCGCGACCGGCGGTCGCGCGCCACCCGCGCCGCCCGGCACGGCGCCCCGGGCGTGTGCGCGGGCGCGTCGTGCGACGAGGCCCGGCCGTGTCGTCGGCGATCGGAGTGGCGCCCGCGGCGGCGGCCTCGGCGAGGCCTGTGCGCGTGGCGCGGGCCGGACATGCGCGGGGCGTCGCGCACGGCCCGCCGGCGCGGGGCCGTCCGTCACCGCTGGTGACGACGATCACCCGGATCGTCGGCGTGGTCCCCGCGCCGGTGCGGATTCTGATCGGCGTCCTGCTCGCGCTCGCGCTCGCGCTGGCGGTACGCTCGCGCCTGGCCGCCGTGCGCGCCCGGCGACTGGAGCGCCAACGCGGACAGCTGCTCGAGGACGTGGGCCTGCTGCAGACGGCGCTGCTGCCGACGCCGCCTGCTCGACTCGGTCCGGTGGCTACCTCCGCGGCATACCTGCCGGCGGCCGGTCCCGGAGCCGGCGGGGATTTCTACGACGTGTTCGCGCTCGAGGACGGCAAGCTGGCGGTGATCGTCGGCGACCTCTCCGGACACGGACGGCAGGCGTTGCCGCATACGGCGCTTGTGCGCTTCACGCTGCGGGCATACCTGGAGGCCGGTCTCTCGCCGCGAGCCGCGGTGCGGACCGCGGGAGCTGTGCTCGAGCGCCAGCTGGGGGGCTCGTTCGCCACCGTCGTGGTGGCCACCTATCAACCTCGCGACCGCATCCTGGTCTACGCGTGCGCCGGCCATCCGCCGCCGATCGTGCTCGGCGCACGGCCGATCGCCCCGATCACCGTCTGCTCGTCGCCGCCGATCGGGGTGGGCATGCGGACCGGGACTCGCCAGACCGTCGTGTCGGTGCCGGGCGGGTCGCAGGTCTGCTTTCACACCGACGGCGTCACCGAGGCGAGGGTGGGATCGGAGCTGTTCGGCGTCGAGCGCCTCGCCGGCGCGCTCGCCCAGCTCGGGCCCCAGGCGACGGCGTCGGCCCTCCTGGAGCGGGTGACCGCAGAGACCGACGCGCGTCCCGACGACATGGCGGCGTGCCTGCTGTGCGTCGAGGGAGGCTCCGGTGCGCCGGTGGCGCTCGTCGAGGAGCTCGAGCTCGACCGCGACGAGGCCGCCAGCGAGCGGACCGAGCGGTTCCTCCTCGCCTGCGGGGTCGCGCGTCCCAAGATCGGCGAGCTCATGCGCTCCGCATGTTTCGCCACGGAGCGTGCGGGTACTGTCCTGCTTGAGCTGAACCTTGCCGAAGGATCGCCGGAGGTCGCGTTGCAACACGACAATGTCGCATTTCTTCATGCACCCCAGCGAGGACGGCGGTCGAGCCTTGGAGTCTGGCGATGAACCCCGGGCCGGCGCTTGCCCCCGACGCGGAGATCGTGCTGGGCATCGCGTCGACGGCGATGCCGTTCGCCCGCACGCGCGAGGCCGAGGCCGAGCGCTGGCTGAGGGTTCTGCGCCTGCACGGCGACGTCGGGGTCGCGCTGCGGTCGCTCGGCGTGAGCGAGGGGTCGCTGCGGGCGCCCAGCGGCGAACGGGTCGGCGCCGACGTCGATCGCCGTGACGCCGTCGCCCAGGTTGTCGAACAGGCCGTCCAGATCGCCAGCCGGCGGGGTGCCGCCGGGGTCGCGACGATCGACGTGCTGCTGGCCGTGATGCGCGTCTACGGCGAGGACTTCGATCGCGTGCTGCGCGCACACGGCACCGACCGCCACGAGGTGCTCGAGCGTCTCGGCTCCAGTCTGTAAGGGGGCCCCACTTGCGCGCGACCGCCGCGCCCGGCCAGATTCCTATGATCAAGATGTCGGCCGTTGTCGATGACTCTCTAAAGACATGTCTTTTCCAGTCGACACCACAAGGTCGCCCGGGGATGCCCTGCGCGCGATCTGGCGCGAGCATCGCGCCGCGGTGCTGGAGCGTGTGGGCCTGATCGAGCGCGCCGTGGCGGCGCTCGCCGCGGGCGAGCTCGACGAGCAGCTGCGCGTCGAGGCGCAACGCGCCGCGCACTCGCTGATCGGATCGGTGGGGACGTTCGGGTTCATCGCGGCCTCCGACGCGGCCCGCAAGCTCGAGCTCGAGCTCGTCGCCCCCGTCCCGGCGCGCGCGCCGGCGCTGTCGACGCTGATCGCCGAGGTGTACGCCGAGCTGCAGGGCGAGGTCCCGGGCGAGGTGCTCGTGCCGCGCCGCGCACCGCGCCCCGTGTCCGACGACGATCGGTTGCAGCTCCTGGTCGTCGACGACGACCGCCGGCTGTGTGAGCGGATCGCCGCCGAGGCGACCCTGCGCGAGATGCGCTGCGACGTGGCCGCCAGCCCGCAGCAGGCACGGGCGCTGTGCGCCGAGCGCCCCCCGGCGATCGTGCTGCTCGATCTCACGTTCCCGCCCGACGGCATGGCCGATGCCTACACGCTGCTGTCGCAGTGCAGCGCGGCGACGCCGCCGATCCCGGTGCTCGTGCTGACCGGCACCGGCACCTTCACCGACCGCGTCGAGGCCGCGCGGCGCGGCAGCCGCGCGTTCCTGCCCAAGTCGCTGCTGCCGGCCGAGGTGCTGGACGCCGTCGAGCAGTTCCTCGCGCGCGACCGACTCGCGACCACGCGGGTGCTGGTCGTCGACGACGACCCCGCGATGCTCGACGCGATGCGCGCGCTGCTGCGCTCGCACGACCTGGAGGTATCGACGCTCGCCGATCCGCTGCGCTTCTGGGAGACGCTCCAGGAGGTTGAGCCCGAGCTGCTGATCCTCGACGTCGACATGCCGGGCGTCAACGGCATCGAGCTGTGCCGCACCGTGCGCAACGATCGCCGTTGGAGCGGCCTCGCCGTGATCTTCGCGACCGCCCGCACCGACACCGCGACCGTGGAAGATGTGTTCGCGGCCGGCGCCGACGACTACGTCGCCAAGCCGATCGTCGGGCCCGAGCTCGTCAGCCGCGTCGCCAACCGCCTGGAGCGTGTCCGCCTGTACCGCGCGCAGGCCGAGACCGACTACCTCACCGGCCTGGCCAACCGGTCCAAGTCAGACGAGGGTCTGGTGGGACTCGCCGCGCTCGCCGATCGCTTCTCCGAGCCCTTATCGGTGGCGATGCTGGACGTCGACGGCTTCAAGCTCGTCAACGACCAACACGGTCACGCCGTCGGCGACAGTGTGCTGCGACGCCTCGGGGAACACCTGCGCCGCGACTTTCGCGGCAACGACGTCGTCGGCCGCTGGGGCGGCGAGGAGTTCATCGTTGGGATGTACGGGATGACGCGCGACAACGGCGTCAAGCGCGTCGCCGACACGCTGCGGCGGTTCGGCGAGGAGCAGTTCGCGGGCAGCCGGGGGACGTTGCGGGTGAGCTTCAGCGCCGGCGTCGCCGAGTACCCGCGCGACGGGCGCGACCTCGGCGCGGTTTCGCGCGCGGCCGACGAGGCGCTGTATCGCGCCAAGGCGGCCGGGCGCGCCCGCGTGCTGGCGGCCGGGACAGACCACGAGCTCGCCCACCACCCGTCCAGCATCTGTTGAGCGTGCCCCGGAGCGCGGCCCGCCCGCTGGTACGGTGGAGGGGTCCATCGCGCCCCACCCAAGGGTCGGCGATTGTGCGTTCGCCCGGTCCTTCCTGACCTCTCTGCCCCGCGACGCCGCCCCTGAGAGGCCGTGAGGAGCGCCTGTGAACGTCGTGGCCGCAGTGTCTGAGGGCAGGTTGCGTCGATGGTCTGGGCATCCACCCAAGCGCTCCGCGGCCGGCGGGTCCGCTCGGATGACCGGGTCGCCGCTGCGTGTCGCGATGCTCGCCCCGCCCTGGATCTCGGTTCCCCCGCCGGGGTACGGAGGCGTGGAGTCGGTGGTGGACGTGCTCACGGAGGCCCTCGTCCAGCGAGGACACGCGGTGACGATCTTCTGCGCGCCCGGCTCTCGGTCGAGCGCGCGGGTGGTGCCCCTGCTCGAGCAGCCCCACCCCGAGGAGATCGAGCGTTCGCTGTACGAGGTCGACCACGTCGCGCGGGCGTTTGAGATGGTGGACCTCGCCGCCTACGACCGTCGCTTTGACGTGGTTCACGACCACTGCGGCTTCACGGCGCTCGCGATGGCCGACCGGCTCGACACGCCGCTCGTGCACACCCTGCACGGGCAGTTCACCGCTGACACCGCGGCCTTCTACGCTCGCCATGGCCACAAGGCGGCGCTCGTGGGCATCAGTCAGGCGCAGCTCTCCTCGGCGCCGGCGGGGCTTCACCCGGTGGGCGCGATCCCTAACCCGATCGACGTGCGGGTCTGGCCGCTGCGCGAGCACAAGGACGACTACCTGCTGTGGATCGGGAGGATGACCGCCGAGAAGGGGCCCCACCGCGCGATCGCCGCCGCCCGTGCCGCGGGCGTGCCACTCGTCTTGGCGGGAGTCATCCAGCCCGGCCAGCAGGCGTTCTTCGACCGCGAGGTCGCCCCCCACCTCGACGGCGAGCGCGTCCGCTTCATCGGCGAGGTCGGTGGCTCGGCCAAGCGCTCGCTGTTCGCGGGCGCCCGCGCGCTGCTGATGCCGATCCGCTGGGAGGAGCCCTTCGGGATGGTCATGATCGAGGCGCTGGCCTGCGGAACCCCGGTGATCGCCTTCCCCGAAGGCGCGGCCCGCGAGCTCGTCCGCGACGGGCAGACCGGCTTCCTCGTGGACGACGAGCCGGCGATGGCCGCGGCCGTGGGCCGGCTGCCCGGCATCGCCGCGCGGGACTGCCGGGCGTGGGTCGCCGAGCACTGCGACGTGGACGTGGTCGCCGCGGCCTACGAGTCGACCTACCGGTCGGTGGCGCGCCGTCGCGCAGGGGCCGTCGCGCTTGTCTGAGCGCACCCTGAGCGTCCTGGACGGCAGCACCTTCGTCGTCGGTGATCGCCTCGGCGACGTGCGGGCCGACGAGGGGCGCGAGCACGGCTTCTTCTGCGACGACACCCGCTTCCTCTCGCGCTGGGTCCTGAATGTCGGCGAGGCGCCGCTGGAGTTGCTCGGACTCGACCAGAGCGCGCACTTCGCCGCCCAGTTCTTCCTGACTCCCCGTGTCGAGCTGGACGAGGAGGCATCGTGCTCGATCATGCGCCGGCGGCTGATCGACCGCGTGTGGATGGAGGAGGTCACGGTGACCAACCACCGCCACGAGCGCAGCGAGGTGCGCCTGGCGCTGGCTCTCGACGCCGACTTCGCCGACCTGTTCGAGGTCAAGGACGGCGTGGTGGCCGAGCGGGCGCTGACCTGCCGCCACGACGATCGGACCCTCACGTTGGCCTACGAGCGCGCGGGCTTCCAGCGCTCGGTCGCGATCTCCGCGAGCCGCCCGGCGGCTGTCACCCGCCAGGGCTTCGCCTACCTGCTGGAGCTCGCGCCGGGCGAGCAGTGGTCGACGACCTTCACGATCACGCCCCACGCCGCACAGCCCGGGATCGCATTTGCGCGGCGCGAGCCACGGGGAGCCCTGGCCCAGCTGAGCGCCTCCAAGTCGGCCGAGCTCGAGCGGTGGCTGACCCGGGCGCCGGTGCTGCAGGCGCAGGACACGGCGCTGACGCGCACCTACCGCGCCAGCCTCAGCGACCTCGGCGCGCTGCGGCTGGCACCCGATCTGCTGGGGGGCGCGACCCTCCCCGCGGCCGGGCTGCCGTGGTTCATGGCGCTGTTCGGCCGCGACAGCCTGATCACGAGCTTCCAGGCACTGCCCTACCTGCCCGGGCTGGCCGCCACCACCCTGCGCGTGCTCGCCGCCCGCCAGGCCTGCGAGCGCGACGACTTCCACGAGCAGGAGCCTGGCAAGATCCTGCACGAGCTGCGCTTCGGCGAGCTCACCGCGCGCGGAGAGCGCCCGCACTCCCCGTACTTCGGGACCGCCGACGCCACGCCCCTGTTCCTCGTCCTGCTGGACGAGTACCACCGCTGGTCGGGCGACGACGAGCTCGTCCGGGCCCTGGAGCCCAATGCCCGCGCCGCGCTGGCCTGGATCGAGGACAGCGGGGATGCCGACGGCGACGGGTACGTCGAGTACGCCTGCCGCAACCCGGCCACCGGGCTGGTCAACCAGTGCTGGAAGGACAGCTGGGACGCGATCCAGTTCGCCGACGGCACCCTGGCCCGGGGGCCGATCGCGACCTGCGAGATCCAGGGCTACGTGTACGACGCGCGGCGCCGCTGCGCCCGCCTGGCCCACGAGGTGTGGTGCGACGAGGTTCTCGCTGCCCGCCTGGAGCGCCAGGCCGCGGAGCTGCGCGAGCGCTTCCGCCGCGACTTCTGGATGCCCGAGCGCGGCTGCCACGCGCTCGCGCTGGACGGCGAGAAGCGCCAGGTCGACAGCCTGAGCTCCAACATCGGCCATCTGCTGTGGTCGGGCCTGCTCGACGAGGGCGAGGCGGCCACCACCGCCGAGCGGCTGCTCGACGAGCAGCTCTACTCCGGCTGGGGAGTGCGGACTCTCGGCGCCCGCGAGGCGGGCTACAACCCGCTCGGCTATCACACCGGGACCGTGTGGCCTCATGAGAACTCGCTGATCGCGGCAGGTCTGGCGCGCTACGGCTACCGCGAGGCGGCGTGCACGATCGCCTCGGCGATGCTGCGCGCGGCGCCGTACTTCGAGCACCGCCTGCCCGAGGTCTTCGCCGGCTACCCCGCGTCGGTGACGACGGTCCCCGTGGCGTTCCCAACGGCCTCGCGTCCCCAGGCCTGGGCTGCGGGAACGCCGCTGCTGCTGCTGAGCACGCTGCTCGACTTGCATCCGGGCAGCACCGACGCGGACGTCGAGGTCCGGTATGGCATCGGGCACCTCCAGCTGCGCTCACGGAGAGACGAGCCGGTCCGGCCAGTCGCGTCAGCGGGTGGGCGGCTGACCCGAGAGCGCCCGTAGGCGGGTGTGACAGGCGGCGGCGATGTCGAGCAGGTCGAGCTGATCTGAGCCTGCCGGCTGCTCTGCCGCGCAGTGGTCCAGTGTGCGCAGGGTGCGTCGATAGGCGCGTAGTGCCGGTCCGAGCTCGCCGAGCGCGTCGTGCGCGCACGCCAGCTTGAAGGCGGCGAGGGCGAGGCTGGGGTCGATGTACAGCGCGCGCCGCAGCGGCTCCACGGCGGCTCGGGGGTCGTCGCGCGCGAGCTCGGCGACGCCGCGGATGAAGTGCGCCTGGGAGTTCAGCGGGTCCGCTGCGAGCACGTCCTCGGCGATCCTCACCGCGAGGTCGAGCTCGCCGCGATCGGCGGCCTGCGTGGCGTCGGCGAGCGTCGGCTGGGAGTGTCGCGTCTGCCGCGGTTGGCTGACGGCCGGCGTCGAGCGCCGCGGGCTGAGGACGCGGGGTCGAATCCGCGGGGCGGGGAGGCTCTGACCGGAGAGCCGATCGGCGGCGCCAAGCAGGAGCAGGCCGTCCGGGGCGAGTGCGCCCTCGAGCCCGTTCAAGACGCGCTCGACCGTCGGTCGGTCGAAGTAGATCAGGACGTTGCGGCACAGGATGACGTCGAACCGCTGCTCGCCCGCGGGGGGGATCGGGTCGCGCACGAGGTTGTGCCGGCGCAGCTCGACGAGTGCGCGCAGCCGCTCGCCGACGCTCGTCAGCCCGTGAGCGCTTGAGAAGTAGCGCTCACGGACGCCGGCCGGCAGGGTGCGCACGGCGCGCTCGCCGTAGCTGCCCGCGGCGGCCTGTTCCAGGGCGGTGGGCGCGATGTCGGTCGCGAGCACGCGCACCGGAGGGGAGGCGCACGCGAACGCCTCGCACGCGAGGATCGCCACCGTGTAGGCCTCCTCGCCGGAGGCGCACCCGGCGACCCAGACGCGCACGACGCTCGACCCACGGGTGCGGGCGGCGTCCAGCAGCGAGTGCCAGTCGATCGCGTCGAGCTCGGATCGATGGCGAAAGAAGAAGGTCTCGCGGATCGTGACCTCGTCGATCAGCCGCTGCAGGGTCTCGGTCGAGACCGCCCGGTCGAGCAGCGCCTCGGCCGTGAGGCCGCGATCGACCCTGGTGATCGCGGCCTGCAGGGAGGGCAGCTGCGATGGCCCGAGGTCGATCCCGCTCTCGTGCTGGATCATGCGCGCGACCTCGGTCAGGGCCTGGGCCCTCACCGCGCCGCTCATCGCTGCGCTCCAATCCGGTCAAGGGCCTCGAGCGCGTCGCCGATCGCCGCCGGGGCGAGCACGCTCTCAGCTCCGCGCTCCGCGGCGACCCGCGGCATCCCGTAGATGCCCGAGCTCTGCTCGTCCTGGGCGATCGTCCGTCCGCCGCCGGCGGCCACGGCCGCGAGGCCCTCGGCGCCGTCGCGTCCCATCCCGGTCAGCACCACGGCCACCGCCCGGTCCCCCGCGACGCGGGCGAGGCTTGCGAGCAGCACGTCGCCCGACGGGCGGTGACTGCCGGCGGCGGAGTCGGTGTCGAGTCTCAGGCGGCGGGTCGCCTCGAGCTTCAGGTGCGCCCCGTCGGGTGCGATCCAGACGCCCGGCGCGAGCTGCTGGCCGTCGCTGGCCAGTGCCACCGGGAGCGCGAGCTCCCTGTCCAGCCAGGCCACCAGCCCGGAGATGAAGCCGGGGGTCATGTGCTGGACCACCAGGATCGGGATTGAGTAATCGGCCGGGAGGCGGCCGACCACTTCTGTCAGCGCCCGCGGTCCACCGGTCGAGGCGCAGATGCCGATCACCTCGCTGCGCGGCGATCCAGAAATCCTTCCCGAGCTCGGCGGATGGCGATCGGGGGCTCGCAGATCGCCGCGGGCGGGCCTGCTCATCGCGTTCCCACGAGGCGCCTGACGGTCTCCAGCAGCGCCTGCTGGTCGAACTCGTCCTTGACGATGTAGGCGTCCGCGCCGGCCTGCGCGCCGCGCCGGCGGTCCTCCTCGCTGCCGCGCGAGGTGACGACGACGACCGGCAGCGACGAGCGGTCGGGGTCGGCGCGAATCGCCGCCAGCAGCTCCAGCCCGTCCATCTCGGGCATCTGCAGGTCGGTGACGACGAGGTCGAAGTCGTCGGCGGCGCCCAGTGCGTCGAGTGCCTCGCGGCCGTCGCAGGCGACCTCGACGCGATACCCGGACGCGCGGAGAATGCTGCGCTGCAGCTCGCGCACCGTGAACTGGTCGTCGACGACGAGCACCTTCGACGCCTGCTCCTGCGGCGGCGCGGCGGTGGCGCCGACGACCGCAGCCGAGACGTGCGGCGCCTGGCGAACCAGGTGGGCCGGGTCGAGCACCAGCACCACCGCCCCATCGCCGAGGATCGCGGCACCGAGGTAGCCCGACACCCCGGCGAGCGAGCGGCCGAGCGGCTTGACGACGATCTCCTGCTCGCCGATCACCTCCTCGCAGCCGACGGCGAGGCGCCCATTGGCCGCGTCCACCACGAGCGCCCGCGAGACCCTCGGCAGATCCGGCGCGACGATGCCCAGCACGCCCGCCAGATCGCAGAGCGCCAGCGACCGCTCTCCCACCAGGATCGACGGCCGTCCACCGAGCGTCATCACATGCTCGACCGCGACCACCTCGGCGACGCTCGCCAGCGGCAGCCCGAACCGCTGACCGCCGCGCCTGACGATCAGCACGCGCAGCAGCGCGAGCGTCACCGGCAGCAGCAGCGTCGTGGTGGTGCCGATGCCGGGCTCTGTCTCGATCGCGAGGCTGCCGCCGACCGACTCGACCTGGCGCTTGACGGCATCGAGCCCGACGCCGCGACCGGCGATCTCGCTGACCTCCTCGGCCGTGGAGAACCCGGCCTCGGCGAGCACGTCGACGAGCGATCCCCGGCGGGCGCCCTCGGCGACCGCGGCGGCGGGGACGCCGCCGCCATCGTCGCGCACCTGGATCGCGACCTGTCCGCCGCGCGGCTGCGCGTGCAGCTCGATCGCTCCGCGGCGCGGCTTGCCGGCGCGCTCGCGCGCGTCGGGCGGCTCGATGCCATGCGCGACCGCGTTGCGCAGCAGATGGTTGATCGCCCCGGACATGCCGTCGAGCAGCACCCGGTCGAGCTGCGTCTCGGCGCCGGTGATCTGCAGGTCGACCTGCTTGCCTTCGGCCGCGGCGAGGTCGCGCACGGCGCGTGGGAACGGGTTGGCGATCGAGCTCAGCGGCACCATCCGCAGCTCGAGCACCGTCTCCTGCAGCTCGTCGAGCAGGCGCTCTCCGCGGTCGACCTCCTGTGCGATCACTTCGTCGGCCTGTCTGGGAGCGTCGTTGAGCATGTGTTCCAGGCGCCGGTGATGCAGGACCGTCTCGCCGACCGCGTCGAGCATCCGGTCGACGGTGTGCGCCGCGACTCTGATCGAGCGGGGCGTCGCCACGTCCGGGGCCCCGTGCTCGGCCGGAATCCCGTTCTCAGCCGCCGGCCCGTCCTCGGGTCTCCCGGCGGCGAGTGCCCTGACGGCCGCCGGTGCGACCCCGCGCTCGCCGGCGACCGCACGGCGCAGCGCATCGGTCGCGTGCAGCAGCGGCTCGGTCAGCAGAGGCGAGAGGGCACCGGCCGCGCGCGCCGCCTCCAGCACATCCTCGATCGCGTTGGCGATCACGCCGGCCTCCTGCAGGCCGACCATGCCGGCATTGCCCTTGATCGAGTGCGCGTGGCGAAACAGCGCGTCGGTGGTCTGCGCCGACGCCCGTCCGGACTCGACGGCGAGCAGGCAGGCGACGATCCCGTCCAGGTGCTCGGCGGCCTCCTCGCGGAAGATCTGAACGAGATCCGCCGGGACCTCGGCGCCGGTGATCGCCGTTCCGCCGGGGAGGTCGTCGCCGATCCCCGGGGAGGTCATCGCCGCGCCTCGGGCGCGATCGAGTCGAACAGGGCATCCACGGCGAGCACGCCGACCATCGCTCCGTCGAGGACCGTGCTCCCAAGCAGGTGCTGGGAATCGGAGTCCTGCAGCGTGCCGGCGAACGGGCCCACGTCGATCACCTCGTCGACCGCGAACGCCGCGCGCTGCCCGTCGCATTCGGTGACGAGCAGACGCCGCCGGCCGATCTTCGATCGGTCGCCGTCGCCGTCGATCAGGAGGACCCTCGCGAGATCGAACGCCGGGACGATCTCGCCGTTGAGGTTGCGCAGTCCCAGCAAGCTGTCGGCCGACCCCGGGACGGGTGTCGGCTCGCCGAGGTCGACGACCTCATGGACGTGCTCGACGGGCAGCGCATACTGCTCGCCACCCACCCGCACGCGCACCTGTGTTCCGCTCACCGGACACCGCCCGCTAGCGGACCGCCGTGTCCGCCCGGCCGTTCGTGTCCGCCCGGCCGTCCGCGGCCCGCAGCCCATAGCGATCAAGCATCCGCTCCAGCTCTCGCACGAGCTCCTCGACGCGCTCGGAGGTGCCCGCCCGCAGCTGCTGCTCGGCCGCGAGCTGCTCGGCTGCCCGGCGGATCTCGACCATCGTGGTCGCCGCCTGGGCGGCGGCGTCCTTCTGGTTGTCGGTCGCCGCCATGCTCTGCTCGGTGGCGAGGATCGTCGAGTTGCTCTTCTCCTGGATGCCGGTCGCGATCTGACTGATCGACTCCGTCGAGTGCACTGTGCGCTCGGCGAGCTTGCGCACCTCGCCGGCGACGACGGCGAATCCGCGGCCGGCGTCGCCGGCCCGCGCGGCCTCGATCGCGGCGTTGAGCGCGAGCAGGTTGGTCTGCTCGGCGACGCCGTTGATCAGCTCCAGCACCTGACCGATCTGCTGGCTGCGCTCGCCGGTCTCCAGCGCCTCGGTTGCGGTGATCTGGGCGTTGTCGGCGATCGCGGCGGCGCTCGCGCTGAGCTCCTCCAGGGTGGCGGCGACCTGCGAGATCGCCGCGGACTGCTGGCTGGTGGCGGCCGCCGCCTCGAGCGTCGCGGCGCGCATCTCGTTGGTGGCCTCGGCGAGGGTGCTCGACGTCGTCCGGATCTGCGCGAGCAGACGGCGGGTCAGGCGCGCGGTATAGACGGTGAGCAGCGCGGCGCACAGCACGGCGAGCCCGCCGACGAGCAGCGAGAGCAGCAGTGCGGAGTGCGCGGTGGCCTGTGCCGAGCGTTGGTCGCTGCGATTCTGGGCGGTCTCCTGGGCGACCACCACGTCGAGCTGGCGGTCGACGCCGTCGAGCAGCTTCGCGATGCGGTTGACCTCCGCGGCGGCGGCGGGTGTCCCGGCATTCTGCGCCAGTGCGGCGACGGTGGTGCCCAACGCGGCGTCGATCCCCTGGACGCGGCTCAACACCGTCTGCTCGAGCGGCGTGCCGGCCGTGGCGCGCTGGAGCGAGACCAGCGTGGGGTCCAGCTCGGCGTAGTCTTCGCGCAGCGTGGCGACGTCCGCCGCGCTCGCGCTGGTCGTGAGCGGTCGTGCGCCGTTGAGGATGTCGTACACCGCCGTTCGGGCTTCGCCCGTTCCGGCGACGGTGGCAGTGTTCTTGACCGTCGCTTCGTACTTCGCCGTGCTGGCCCCGAAGCGCCACAGCGTTACGCCGATCGCCGCGCCGACCAGGACGACGATCAGCACGCCGGCGATTGCGATCCGCCGCGTGGGACCGCCCAGCCGCTCAGCGAGGGTCGAAGGCATATGGCTCTATCGGTTGCAGCGCAGCACACCTGTAGCGCCACGGGCACTGTGAGGATTTCTCAAATCTGGGCTCTGCGAGTTTTCCGCAAGCTCGCATATTTGCCTACTGTCGTTTTGTGGGTATTTTACACTGATATCCACAACAGCAGACGATCCCGCTCATCAAGACGTCGGTTGCTGTCGAAGACTTAACTTGGAAAGCCATGTCCTTCCCTGCCGACACCTCCCTCGCCGAGCCCCTGGCGGTGGCTTACAGTCGCAGGATCCTCGTGATCGACGACTCGGCGCTGATCCGCGAGGCGGCGAAGATCGCGCTGGGTACGATCGAGGGATGGGGGGTCGTCACGGCCGTCTCCGGCGAGGAGGGGATCGAATTGGCGTTGTCAGAGCGGTTCGACGCGATCCTGCTCGACGTGGTGATGCCCGGCATGGACGGCGTCGCCGTCGCCGAGCGCCTGCATGCGATTCCGGCGGCGGGCTCGCCCCCGGTCATCCTGCTGACGGCGCACGACAGCCTGCGCGACAGCGAGTCCTTCCAGAATGCCCCGGTCGTCGGCGTCATCGAGAAGCCATTCGATATATCCGGTCTTTCCCGAGAAATGGCTGCACTGCTGGGATGGCCTGTGTGAGGCGGTCGGGGCGACGGCCGCCAGGGATCGGACCTGGGGGCCGTGCCCTGTGGACCCTGGGCCGGTGTCCCGAGGGACACCGGTGCGGGCGACGGCCTTCGTGACGCGGCCCTTCGGTGGCGCGGATCATGCGGCGCGGTCTTCGTGACTCCTGTCATCCCGGCCCAGGTCCTCGTCGAGCCGGTGGCCCGGGTGAGCCGGGCGAGCGCGCAGCGCCTGCTCGATCGCGGCGCCGAGCTGCTCGCTCGTGAACGGCTTGACCAGCGACGCCGCGAACACGACGCCGAGCTCCGCCAGCGCGGGCGGGGGGCCGGCTACGCTGGCACAGACGATCGGCAGCAGCGGGTTGGCGACGGATGCCGCCAGCGCGAACACGGCGCCGGTCGGTCCCGCCGGCTCGACCACGAACACGTCGGCGCTCGTCAGGTCCTGGGGACCCGGCACCCTGACGACGACCGGCTCGTGGCCGAGGCGGGCCACCATCTGCTCCAGCATCCGCCGGACGTCGTCGTGGGACTCGCAGATCAGGATTCGTGCCATGTGGCGATGATCGCCCCCGCAGGCTGGATTTCGGTGGGCCAGGTGGTATGAACGGGGTATGAGCCGCTCGCGGATCCTGGTGGTCGACGACGACGCCGTGATGCGCGAGCTCGTGCGCGGCATGCTCGAGCGCGCTGGGCACGAGGTGAGCGAGGCGGTGGACGGGCGCGCGGGGCTGCGCGCGCTGTACGCCTCAGCGCCGGACCTCGTGATCCTCGACGTCGAGATGCCCGAGCTGGACGGGTGGGCGACGCTGGAGCGCATCCGCGACCTCTCAGACGTCCCGGTGCTGATGCTGACCGCGCGCGAGGCCGAGCTGGAGCGCGTGCGCGGCCTGCAGGCCGGGGCCGACGACTACGTCGTCAAGCCGTTCGGCCACCAGGAGCTCGCCGCGCGCGTGCAGGCGCTGCTGCGCCGTTCCAGCGGAGGAGCAGATGAGCAGCAGACCTACGCCGACGCGCTCGTGCGGATCGACTTCGCCCAGCGCGAGGTCGCCTACGACGGCCGCGGGGTCGGGCTGACGCCGCTGGAGTTCAAGCTGCTCGCGGCGTTCGTGCGTAACCCCAACCAGGTGCTCAGCCGCGAGCAGCTGCTGGAGCTGGTGTGGGGCGACGCCTACGGCGTCTCGCCCGAGCAGGTCAAGCTGTACGTCGGATACCTGCGCCACAAGCTCGACCCCGCGGCGCCGGAGTCGACCCCGATCGAGACCGCGCGCGGCTTCGGGTACCGCTACCGGCGGCCGGCCTAACGGACTTGCTGGCGGTCGTGCGCGTCGAGGTACGGCGCGAGGTACTTCGCGGCGATCTTCGTGGGCGGCGACCAGGTCGGGGTGTCGGTGATCTCCGAGCTGAACCCCTGGCCGCCGGTGATCCGCGCGGTGAGGTAGACGGGCTTGCCGTCGGTGAGCAGCATCCCGTGTATCACCGGGTGAAACGGCTCGGGCGTGACCGGCGCTCCGGCGAGCGCGGCGATCGACTGCGCGGCGACGTCGGCCTGCTGGGAGGAGATGCCGCCATGCTTGACAGGGAAGTCGACCGCGTCGCCGGCAGCGTAGATCGGGCCGACGTCGGGGACCTGCCCGTAGGGGCCCACGCGGATGAAGCCGTGCTCGGCGAGCGGGATGCCGCGGATCGCCGGCCCGTAGAGCTCGGGGAGCGCGATCACGCGGTCCACCCGCAGGCGGCGGTCGCCGGGGTTGATCGTCACCTCGCCCGCGCCGGGAACCTCGGCGTAGGCGGAGGCGATCGTCTCGATCCGCGCCCGTGCCAGCAGCTCGCCGACGGCGCGGCTGGCGTCGGCGCCGAACAGCGCCAGCGGCGCGTCCTCGGGGGTGACGATCGTCACGGCGAGCTCGACGCCCATGTCGTACGCACGCCCCGCGGTCATCAGCGCGAGCTCGTAGATCGGCAGCTGCCACGGCATCCGGCCGGGTGCCACGAACGCGACGCTGTGGATGTAGCCGCCCTCGATGTCCTGCAGCAGCCCGTGCATCGTCTCGTCCAGGCGTCGGTCGTCGATCGTCAGGGCGTGCGGATAGCGCGGGTGCGCCTTCGCTCCGAGCGCCAGCACGAGCGCGTCGTAGGCGAGCTGCTCGCCGGCCTCGGTGTGCACGATCCGGCCGTCGGGGTCCACCCAGGCCAGCGCCCCGGTCAGCAGCTGCGCGCCGGCGTCGCCGACGATCGGCGCGAGCGGGTAGCGCTGGGCGGGCCCGTAGGCGAACGGCTCGCGGACGGCCATCGGGCGGTAGACGAACTCGGCGTTGGGTGCGATCACGGTGACGTCGGTGCGGTCGGGGGCGAGCTCGCTGAGGGCCAGCACCGTCTCAAGGGCGGCGACGCCGCCGCCGGCGACGAGCACGCGCAGCCGCTCGGAATGTGGGGTCTCGGCGGTCATCGATGGTGGGTATCGGTGGTCATGGCCTGCATGAGATTACGCTCACCGCACCGCTGCTGTGAGCCGCGGAAAGCCGCCGTCGCCAGCGGAAAACTACTGAGATGCGATGGTCCGGGGATGCGGCCTGCCGCTAACATCCCCCCTGGTCGATGAGCATGGATTCCGAAGAGTCGTCGATTCGTCGTCTGCTGGATGTAGGGCGGACGCTCACCAAGGAGCTCGACCAGCGCGTCGTGCTGGACCGCGTCCTGGAGACCGCGCGGGAGGTCACGGGGGCGCGCTACGCGGCGCTGGGGATCCTCAACGACCGCCACAGCGGCCTGGAGCGGTTCCTGACGGCGGGCGTCGACGAGGCCACCCACCGGGCGATCGGGGACCTGCCGCGCGGGCGGGGGGTGCTGGGCGCGCTGATCGAGCACCCGCAGCCGCTGCGCCTCGCCGACGTCGGCCAGCACCCCAGCAGCTATGGGTTCCCGGCGGGGCACCCGGTGATGCGCAGCTTCCTGGGGGTCCCGATCGTGATCCGCGGGCAGGCGTGGGGCGACCTGTACCTGACCGAGAAGCAGGGGGGCGAGTTCACCGAGACCGACGAGGAGGCCGCGGTGATCCTCGCGGAGTGGGCGGCGATCGCGATCGACAACGCCAGGCTGTACGAGTCCAGCGAGCGCCGCCGCGAGGAGCTGGAGAAGGCCTTCCGCGGCCTCGACGCGACCCGCGACGTCGCAGTCGCGATCGGTCGCGAGGTCGCGCTGGAGCACGTGCTGGAGCTGATCGCCAAGCGCGGGCGCGCGCTCGTGAGCGCCAGGAGCCTCGTGATCATGCTGCGCGACGGGCAGGAGCTGGTGGTGCATGCGAGCGCCGGCCACGTCCAGGAGACGGGCGCGCGCCTGCCGATCGCCGACTCGACGTCCGGCCAGGTCCTGGAGCATCGGCGACCGGAACGGATCGCCGACGTCGCCGCGCGGCTGCGGATCGCCCCCAGCGAGTTCGGGGTGCCCGACGCGCACACCGCGCTGCTGGTGCCGATGGTCTACCGCGGGGAGGCGATGGGCGTGCTGGCGGCGTTCGACCGCGGCGAGGATGGGAGTGCGTTCGGGGAGGATGACGAGCAGATGCTGCGTACGTTCGCCGCGAGCGCCGCGACCGCGGTGGCGCTGGCGCAGAGCGTGCAGGCCGACCGGCTGCGCAGCTCGCTGGCGGCGGCGGACGCCGAGCGGCGGCGCTGGGCGCGGGAGCTGCACGACGAGACGCTGCAGGGCCTGGGCGGTCTGCGGCTGCTGCTCTCCTCGGCGCTGCGCCTGGATCGGCTGGAGCCCACCCGCGAGGCGATGCGCGAGGCGGTGGGGCACATCGAGCGCGAGATCGAGAACCTGCGGGCGATCATCACCGAGCTGCGGCCCGCGGCGCTGGACGAGCTGGGGCTGCGGACCGCGATCGAGGCGCTGCTGGACCGCCACCGCGAGCAGAGCGGCTTTCAGGTCGAAGCCGAGCTGGTGCTGCCCGGTCCCACCGCGGGGGACGATCGCCTCGCCGAAGACCTCGAGACCGCGGTCTACCGGCTGGTGCAGGAGGCGCTGACGAATGTCGCCAAGCACGCGCGCGCCGACCACGTGCGGGTGGCCGTCAGCGAGTCCGGCGGCGAGCTGCTGGTCGAGATCCGCGACGACGGCACCGGCTTCGATCCCGAGACCGCGACTCGCGGCTTCGGGCTGGCGGGGATGCAGGAGCGGGTGAGCCTCGCCGGCGGCGCGCTCAGCATCGAGTCCGATGCGTCGGGCACGCTGGTCAGGGCGTCGTTGCCGGTGCGCCGCCGCGACGCGGCCGGCAGCGGTGCGGCCGCAGACGCGACCGGCGGCAACGCGGCGGCCTGATCCGGCGAGCGCGTTGTGTCATAGCGACCAGGCTCGCGTGTGCCGCGTCGCGGCGATCAGGCGCGCAACAGGCCGCGTCGCAGCGCGTAGCGGACCACTTCGGCGCGGGTGGCGAGCCCGAGCTTGCTGTGGACGTGCGCGCGGTGCGTCTCGACGGTGCGCGGCGACAGGTGCAGCTTGCGCGCCATCTCGACGCTCGTGTGGCCCAGCGCGATCAGCCGCAGGATCTCGACCTCGCGCGAGGTCAGCAGGCCCTCGGTGAGCGCGCGCTGGAGCACGTCCAGGCGGGCCGCCACGCGCGGGCTGACGTACTCCTCGCCGCGCGCCGCCGCGCGGATCGCCTGCGGCAGCTCGCTGTCGGCGAGCTGCTTGACCACGAACCCGAGCGCCCCCGCGGCGAGCGCGCGCTGCGCGAACACCGGGTTGTCCTGCATCGTCAGCACCACGATCTGGGTCTCCGGCTGGCGCTCGCGCAGCCGTCCGACCGCCTCGACGCTGGAGCCGTCGGGCATACTGAGATCGAGCACCAGCACGTGCGGCCGCTGGCCGTCGACGTGGCGCGCGACCGATGCGAGGTCGTCGGCCTCGGCGATCACCTCGACGTCGCGCTCGCCGTCGAGCAGCTGGCGCAGGCTGCGCCGCATGAAGCCGTGGTCGTCGGCCAGGAGGACGCGGATCGTCGACGTGGCGCCGGCGACCGGCCTGGTCGCGGGCGGGCTGGGCGCCAGGCGCAGATGGGGGGGCATCGTCTGAAAGCTAGCCCTCGTTCTGGGCGCCGTCCACCGGGATTACACCTCGATCGGCTGCGGCAAAGCACGGATGCCGCGCCAGGGGATCCAATTGCGGCTTTTCCCTGACATGCGATGCGGCCGAGCGCCGATGAACGCCGGCCGGCGCTCGCCATAGTCTGACGATATGCCAGCGTCGACAGGGAGACGAGCGGGCTCCGCGCAGGGCGGGGGAGACGCGGCGAAGCCCGCGGTCGAGGCGCACGGTCTGACCAAGCGCTACGGCGCGACGCTCGCGCTGGACTCGCTTCACCTGGAGATCGCGCCGGGCGAGGTGTACGGCTATCTGGGGCCCAACGGGTCGGGCAAGACGACGACGATCCGCCTGCTGCTCGGCCTGCACCGGCCGAGCTCCGGGGAGGCGCGGCTGTTCGGCGTCGACGCCTGGGGCGAGGCGGTCAGCGCGCACCGCCGCGTCGCGTATGTCGCGGGCGAGCCGTTCCTGTGGCCGGCGCTGACGGGCGCGGAGACGTTCGAGTTCCTCGCCCATCTCCACGGCGGCACCGACGTGGCCTATCGCACGGAGCTGATCGAGCGCTTCCAGCTCGACGCCGACAGGAAGGTCAGGGCGCTGTCGAAGGGCAACCGCCAGAAGGTTCAGCTCGTCGCGGCGCTCGCCAGCCGCGCGGACCTGCTGATCCTCGACGAGCCCACGAGCGGCCTCGACCCGCTGATGGAGGTGGTCTTCCGCGAGGCCGTCAGGGAGGCGAAGGAGCGCGGCCAGACGGTCTTTCTCTCCTCGCACATCCTCAGCGAGGTGGAGGCGCTGTGCGACCGCGTCGGCATCCTGCGCGAGGGGCGGCTGATCGACGAGGGCACGCTCGGAGAGCTGCGCCACCTGAGCGCGCAGACGATCGACGTGACCTTCGCGGGCGAGCCGCCGCGGCTGCCGGATCTACCGGGCGTGAGCGTCGCAGACGGGGGCGCGAACTCGCTGCACTTCGAGGTGAGCGGCAGCGTCGCGCCGGTGATCGAGGCGCTGGCCGGCCACCCCGTGCTCGCGCTGAGCAGCCGCGAGCCGTCGTTGGAGGAGATCTTCCTGCACCACTACGACGACTCCGACGGCAATGCCGGCCACTAGCGGAACGGGGATGCCCGCGGCTGCGACGGCCATGGCCACGGCGGGCGCGACGACGACGATGCCGGCTGGCGCGACGCGGCGTGGCGCCGGCGCTATTGCGCGCCGGGCGTTCGCCGACGGGCGCGTCCGCACGTACTCCTTTGCGTTCCTGTTCCTCATCACCGGCTACGCCAACGTCGTCGCCTACCGCTCGGCCTATCCGAAACTGTCCGATCGCCTGGCGCTGGCGCGCAGCCTCGGCGTCAACGACGCGGTGCGCCTGTTCTACGGCAGGCCCTACGATCTGCTGACGGTGGGCGGCTACGCGGCGTGGCGGATCGGCGGCGTGCTGACGCTGCTCGCGGCGGTGTGGGGGATGCTGGCGGCGACCCGCGCGCTGCGCGCCGAGGAGGACGCCGGCCGCGCCGAGTTGGTGCTCGCGGGCATCGTGGCGCGCCGCGGCGTCTACCTCGCCGCGCTCGCGGCGATCACCGCCGGCGCTGTGCTGCTGTGGCTGGCGGGCGCCGTCGGGCTCGTGGCCGCGCGGCTGCCGACCGGCGGCTCGGCCTACATGGCGCTGGCGATCGTGTCGGTCGCGGCGGTGTTCGTGGGGGTCGGCGCGCTCGCCAGCCAGCTCGCGCCATCGCGGCGCCTCGCAATCGAGCTCGCAAGCGCGGCGCTGCTGGTGGCCTTCCTGGCGCGCGTGGTGGCGGACACCACGACCTCGCTGGAATGGCTGCGCTGGGCGACGCCGCTGGGCTGGGCCGAGGAACTGCGGCCGTTCACCGGCGCGCGGCCGTGGGTGCTGGCGCTGCCGGCCGCGGCGAGCGCGGCCCTGCTCGTGGTCGCCGGCACGATCGCGCTGCGGCGCGACGTCGGCACCGGCGTGCTGCCGGCGCGCGACAGCGCCCCGCCGAACCGGCGTCTGCTGAGCTCGCCGCTGGCGCAGACGCTGCGCGCAGAGCGCGCCAGCTTCGCGATCTGGCTGGTCAGCAGCGGCTTCTTCGCGTTCGTCGTCGGGGCGATCTCGACGAGCATCGCCTCGGCGGGACTGTCGGGCTCGCTGCAGCGCCAGCTGCGCCAGGTCTCCGGGGTCTCGATCGTGACGCCCGCGGGCTACCTGGGCCTCACGTTCCTGTTCTTCGTGGTCGTCCTCAGCCTGTTCGCGTGCGCCCAGGTGGCGGCGGCGCGCAGCGCGGAGTCCGATCAGCAGCTGGAAACGCTGTTCGCCCTGCCCGTCGGCCGCCGCGGCTGGCTGGGGGGCCGCCTGGCGCTGGCGGGCGCGGGCGCTGCCGCGATCGGCCTGTTCGCGGGCCTGTGCGCGTGGGCGGGCGCGGCCACGCAGAACGCGGGCGTCTCGCTCTCGCAGATGCTGCAGGCGGGCGCCAACTGCCTGCCCGTGGCGCTGCTGTTTTTGGGCCTCGGCGCGCTGGCCTACGCGCTGGCGCCCCGCGCGAGCAGCGGGATCGCCTACGGCCTGGTCGTGGTCGCGTTCCTGTGGCAGCTGTTCGGCAGCGCGCTGAGCGCGCCGCAGTGGCTGATCGAAGCGACGCCGTTCGCGCACGTCGGCCTCGTCCCGGCGCAGGCCTTCCGCGCCGGCGACGCCGCGGCGATGGTCGCGATCGGGGCGCTCGCCGCGCTCGCCGCGCTGTGGCGCTTTCAGCGGCGCGACCTGATAGGACCCTGAGCTCGAAGGACCCTGAGCTCGACCGCGCCGGCTCCAGCGCGAGCACGGCCGTCGCCAGCGACGGCGCACCACGGCGACTGCTACGTGAGGGCGCTGCGGAACAGTGCGCCGAACACGGCTGCCGCAACGGCATGGTCGCCGGTCATGGAGGCGACAGCCGCCTGCTGATATGCCGCCGATCCCGGCCTGGGCCTGATCGCGACGAAGGGGGGCAGCCCGTAGCGGACGGCTGTCCAGTTGGCCCAGAGCCTCGCCGTTCGACCGTTGCCGTTGGCGAATGGATGAATCCTCACCCATTCGCCGTGCATCATCGCGCAGAGGGTGATGACCCCGCCGAGCTCCGCAGGCGTCGCGGGCTTGGCGCCCACGGGGATTGCGTCGTCGATCCGGCTGACCGCGAGCCGTGCCTGGCGCTCGAAGTTGGCCAGCTCTGGCCAGACATCTGCGGAGGGGACGCCGGGAAGATGACCCACCGAGACCTCGTAGCCGACAAGCTCAGGGAATCGGGCGTCGGAGTCCCGGACCTCGCCCGCGTAGTACGGGACGGGGAGCGGGATCTCGTCGTAGAGGCGTCGGTGCCAGTCCTGCGCCATCGCGACCGCCGGCGGGTCGCGTTCGTCAGATGCCGCCACGATCGAGCGCAGGACCGCAATGGCGTTATCGAGCAGCCGCCCCTCGTAGCCGGGAGGATCCTCGTTCCACGGAACGGGCACCGATTCTCAGCGGGAGAAGGCGTCGGCGAGCCCGAAGATATCCTGGCGGAACCCCACGGTGTCCCTGGCGCGACTGCGAAGGGGATCGTCGCCGTGTGCCTCGCCATCGGCGAATGCCTGAATGTGGCCCTCTACGTCCGTCTCGCGGTTGTAGCTGCGCAAGAGCGCCAAGGTCCCGGCCAGGTCACGTTCCAGCGAGAGCGCGGCAGCCTGGAGCTCGCGCTCGAGCATCTGCTCGGCAAGCTGGTTCATCGACACGCCCAACTCCTTGGCTACGACTCCCAGCATCTCGTGGGTCTGCGGGCGGTGAAATCGCAGCGTGAACTTAGTGGCTCCTTTAGCGGTGCTCTGATCCATGGCAGATCCTCTCATGCCGTCATATCGCACATCTGCCGTCACAGCGTAGCAAGGCTCGGGAGGATGGCCAGTTACCGCGAGCGATTACGAGACCGGGGCCGGCCGGGCGTCTGGGGTCGGAGCGGCCGGGGCCGGCTGGGCATCCGCCGGCGGCTGGGCGTCGTGCCCGGGCACCCCGGCCGCCGCGTACGCGTCGAGCGCGTCGAGCGTCTCCGCGGCGAGCAGCGCCTGGGCGAGGCTCTCCAGCTGGTCGCGGTGGTCGGTGAGCAGCTGAGTGACCTCCTGGTGGGCAGCGTCGATCATCCGCCTGACCTCCTCGTCGACGAGGCGCTGGGTGGACTCCGAGGTGGCGCTCGCCCCGGGCAGGAACGGCCCCTCGCCGTCGGCGGGGAGCACCGCGATCGGGCCGATCGCCTCGCTCATCCCCCAGCGGCCGACCATCTGACGCGCGATCTGGGTGAGCTGCTGGATGTCGGACTCCGCGCCGGTGGTGATCGTGCCGTAGACGACCTCCTCGGCCACGCGCCCGCCGAGGGCGACGCGGATCTTGGCACGCAGGTCCTCCAGCGAGTAGGAGACGCGGTCGGTGTCGGGTGTGGAGAGCGTCACGCCGAGGGCCATGCCGCGCGGGATGATCGAGACCTTGCGCACCGGGTCCGCCCCGGGGGTCAGCATCCCGACGAGCGCGTGGCCGGACTCGTGGTAGGCGGTGCGCTCGCGGTCGGCGGGGGACAGCAGGATGCCGCGCGGCGAGCCGAGCATGATCTTCTCCAGCGAGTCGGTGAAGTCGGCCATCTCGACCTTGTCGTGGCTGCGGCGGGCGGCGAGCAGGGCGGCCTCGTTGGCGAGGTTCGCGAGGTCGGCGCCGACCATCCCCGGGGTGCTGGCGGCCAGCGCGTCGAGGTCGACGCTGACGGCGAGCGGGATCGAGCGCGTGTGCACTTCCAGGATCTCGCGCCGGCCGCTGCGGTCGGGGGCCTGCACCGCCACGCGGCGGTCGAAGCGGCCGGGCCGCAGCAGCGCCGAGTCCAGCACGTCGGGCCGGTTGGTCGCCGCCAGCACCACCACCGCCTCGGAGCTCTCGAAGCCGTCGAGTTCGGTGAGGATCTGGTCGAGCGTCTGCTCGCGCTCGTCGTTGGCGCCCGTGACCGACACCGATCCCTGGCGCGAACGCCCGATCGCGTCGAGCTCGTCGATGAAGATGATCGCCGGCGCGGCCTCCTTGGCCTTGGCGAACAGGTCGCGCACCCGCGAGGCGCCGACGCCGACGATCGCCTCGATGAACTCCGACGCCGAGATCGAGAAGAACGCGGCGTGCGCCTCGCCGGCGACCGCCCGCGCGAGCAGCGTCTTGCCGGTGCCGGGCGCCCCCGACAGCAGCACCCCGTGGGGCATCCGCCCGCCCAGACGCCCGTAGCGCTCGGGACTGCGCAGGAAGTCGACGATCTCCGACAGCTCGGCCTTGGCCTCGTCGATGCCGGCGACGTCCTTGAAGGTCACGCGGATCTTCGCCGGGTCCACCCGCCGCGCCTGCGAGCGCCCGAAGTTGCCCAGCGCGCCCATCGCCCCGCCGGCTTTCGCGGCGCGTTTGGCGATGAAGATGAACAGGCCCACGATCAGCAGCGTTGGACCGAACCCGAGCAGCAGCTCCTCCAGCAGCGACTCGCTCGTGGTCGTGGATTCGGCGTTGATCCTCACCCCCTTTTCCTGCAGCAGCGCGGATAGCTGGCTGCCGTTCCAGAAGCTCGGCACCTGGGTGGCGAACAGCTTCGTCGGTGTCGCCTGCTTGTCGGTCGCCGGGTAGCGCAGCTTGGTCTTGAACTTCCCCTGGATCGTGTCGCCCTTGGAGGAGATCGAGCCGACCGTGCCCTCCTTGACCTGTTCTAAGAAGTACGGGCTGAACGGCACCGTCACCCGCTGTTCGCCGGAGGACGGCGCGAACAGCAGCACCGACACCCAGTTGAGCGCGATCAGGAACAGCACGAACCACAGAAAGCCCGGCCGGCGGTGTGCGGGCGGGCCCTTCGGTGCCTGCTCGGGCATCCCGCGGCCGTCGGGGGCCGGCGACACGTGCCAGCCCCGCTTGTCGCGCGGCATCGGCGGGTGAGCGTTGGCGCGAGCGGCGCTCAGAGGGCCGGGTTTGCTCGGTGGTTGGTCTGGCACCTGGTAGATGCTAGGGGCCAGGCCCTCAGTAAAACCCCGCAGTCGGTCCGGGGACCCGTCCGGATGCCGCCGGGGTCCGTCACGATCTAGCCTGTCATCGACCCCGACAAGGAGACCGCGATGTTCAAGAACGTGCTGGTGGGAGTGGACGGCAGGCCCAACGGCCGCGACGCGATCACACTTGCGCGCAGCCTCACAGACCCCGATGGCAAGCTGACGCTCGCCCATGTCCACAGCGGCGTGCTGCGCCCGACGCACGCCGTCACGCCCGGCCTGGTGGACGAGGAGCGCGAGGACTCCCACGGGCTGCTCGAGCGCGAGCGCGTCGCGGCCGACGTCGAGGCGCGGCTGCTGAGCGTCGTGTCGGCGAGCCCCGGTCGCGGCCTGCACCAGCAGGCCGAGGAGCAGGGCGCCGACCTGCTCGTCGTCGGCTCCACCAGCCATGGCGCCCTCGGCCGGGCGATGCTTGGCGACGACACGCGCGCTGCGCTGAACGGCGCTTCCTGCGCGGTCGCGATCGCCTCCCGCGGCTACGCCGAGTACCCAAAGCCTATCGCCAAGGTCGGCGTCGGCTACGACGGGTCGCCCGAGAGCGGGACGGCACTCGCGGCGGCGCGGGAGCTGGCGGCACCGACCCGGGCTACGGTTCACGCGCTGGAGGTCGTCCCGATCGCGACCTACGCCTACACCGGGCTCGTCCCCACCGCGATCGGCGAGACCATCAACGACGCGCTGCAGGAGGCCAACGGCCGCCTGCAGGAGCTGCCCGAGGTCGAGGGCCACGCCGTCTGCGGCCTCACCGGCGAGGAGCTCGCCGCGTTCGGCGACCAGGTCGACATCCTCGTGGTCGGCTCGCGCGGCTACGGCCCGATGCGGCGCCTGGTGGTCGGCAGCACCTCCAACTACCTCGAGCGCCACGCGCGCTGCTCGCTGCTGGTGCTGCCCCGCCTCGCCGTCGACCGTTGAAGCCGATACCTTCATACGATGTCCGGTGAGGACACCGCGCCGCTCGAGGTCGCGTCTGCGGCCGAGGTCCCATCCTCGGAGACGATTCGGATCGTCCTCGCGGACGATCATGCGGTCGTGCGCACCGGCCTGCGGATGCTGCTCGACAGCGAGCGCGGCTTTGAGGTGGTCGCGGAGGCCAGCGACGTCGAGAGCGCGCGGCGCTACGTGCGCGGCCACCATCCCGGGGTGCTGGTGCTCGACCTCAACATGCCGGGCGGATCGAGCCTGGCGGCGATCCCGACGATCCGCGCGGAGTCGCCGGCGACGCAGATCGTGGTGCTGACGATGCAGCAGGAGCCGGCGTTCGCCCGCGAGGCGCTCGGCGCGGGGGCGCTGGGCTACGTCCTCAAGGAGGCCGCCGACGACGAGCTCGTCGAAGCGGTGCGCCGCGCCGCGGCGGGGGAGAGCTACCTGAACCCGAGGCTCGGCGCGCGCATCGCGTCCGAGCCGCCCCCCGGCCCGCCGGACGACCTCTCAGAGCGCGAGGTCGACGTGCTGCGGCTGATCGCGTTGGGCCACACCAACACCGAGATCGCCGAGCAGCTATTCCTGTCGGTGCGCACCGTCGAGACCCACCGCTCGCACATCCAGCAGAAGCTCAGGCTCTCCACACGCGCCGAGCTCGTCGGCTACGCGCTGGAGCGCGGGCTGATCGACACCGGCGGCTAAGGGTCCCGGTCTCGGTGTCGATCGCTGGGACGGTCGACGGTCGAGCGAGGCGCGGACGCAAGGGCGAATGTTGGCGGGCCCAAGTCGAGCCCGAGGACAAAGCCTCGCGAAGGCCGTCGGCCCGCATCCAGCGTCACTCTCGCGTGCTCTGCTGTGCCTGGTAATGCTCTTTCCAGATCGCCCTGTATATCGGGATGTGGCGGGGGAGGCTGCGGATCCCCGGGATGAACGGGATGCAGATGAACGCGAGGCTGAGCACGCCCATCATGAGCATCACGAGCAGGTCCCCGTTGGCAGAGGCCTTGAACGGTTCGATCTGGTACCAGAACGTGTAAAGCCACAGCCACACCTGGCCCGGGTAGCTGCCGGTCTCGTTCATCATCCCCCACTGCTCGCCGAGCAGGTGGTCATTTTCGGCGCGTTCTTCCAACAGCCCGCCGTCGGCCATGAACAGCAGCGGCTTGGTGTAGTCGGTCTGGAAGAACTGGTTGCCCGTCAGCAGGCTGCCGTCGACGCCGCCGCTCTTGGCGAGGGCCAGCAGGCTGGTCATCATCGTCGGGATCGGGCCGGCGCCGCTGGCCAGGACCGTCACGGCGCTGGTCGTCGGATTGAGGATCACCGTCTTCGGGAGCGCCTTCTTTTCTTCGACGGCCGTCTTGTATTCTTCCAACGGCTTGGCGTAGGCTTCTCCCCAGGCCTTTTTCGTCGTCTCGGGCGCAGCCTGGTACTGGGCCACGGCGCTCGCCAGCGCGGGGTCGTCGGGGATCGTCTTCAGCGGCCCGATCACGAAGTCCTGCGCCGTGTTGATCGGATGGCTCACGCCCAGCCATTTCTGCGGGTTCGAGGAAGGCGGCGTGCTGCAGGCTCCCGCTTTCGTGGTTGTAGGGCGGGCCGTAGGTGGCCGTCCCGCTTGTCCCGTCGAGCTCTTCGGTGGCCGTCGTCGACGAAGTTCACCGGCAGCTGGCGCGACCACTGCGCGATCGTGCTCGGCTTCTCGTCGGGCGAGGAGAACAGCACGGTCAGCAGGATCGCCAGCAGCGTGATCGCGCCGACCGCGATGCACAGCTCTTTGACGAGGTCATAGGGGTAGTAGGCGCCCTTCCAGGGGCCGCGTGTCGTCGCGTGCGCGCAGGCGGCTCATGACGGCGCTCCGCCGGCGCCCGACGGTCCGTTGGCGCTGGGAGGTCCGTCCACCATGGAGAGCGCGGGCGGCCGCTCGGTGGGTGGGGCGGTGGGGGAGGAGGGTCGCGGGGGCCGCGAGGAGTCGCGGTCAACCTCCAGCACGAACGGCGGGACGACGCCGTGGCGGCGCACCAGCAGGACGTGCGCGCCGACCAGCGCGATCACCGCGGCCGGCAGCAGCAGCATGTGGTAGCTGTACATCTGCCCGAAGTTGGTGAGGTTGAAGAACGCGCCGACGCCGACCGAGTTCATCGCGTCCTTGGCCTGCGTGGAGATCCACTGCGCGTCGAAGTTCTGCTGGGAGACGTAGCCGGTCAGCGCGCACGGGACCGCGACCAGGAACGTGACCGCGCCGGTGATCCACACGCGCGTGCGCCCGCCGCGCCAGGCGGCCATCCAGTACTTGCCCCACAGGTGGACGACCATCACGAAGAAGAACAGCTCCACCGACCACATGTGGACCGAGTTGAAGAAGTGCCCGACGCCGGTGTAGTGCCACCAGGCCGGACCCTTCAGCGCGAGGATCGTCCCCGAGCCGACGATCACGATCAGCGAGGCGATGCTGGCGACGCCGAACATGTAGATCCAGGAGGCGACGTAGGTCGGCTGGCCGTCGGGCAGCAGCTTCTCGGGCGGCAGCGCCTGCACCGCGCGTTCGCGGGTGCGCACGGTCCAGGAGGTCTTGGAGGGCGGGGCGGCGACGCTCATCAGCGGTGCTCCCGCCGGCGTGCGGCGCCGGGGAACGGCAGCACGATCGCCAGGGCGAAGACGACCAGCATCAATACGATCACGACGATGTTCGCGACCGACATCTGAAAGAAGTGCCATTCCACGACGTGCGCCGGGTGATTCAGGTTGAAGACGGCGCCCAGCACGCCGATGCCCATCGGATTCAAGATCGGCCTCCTGTGATCGACCACACCATCCGGCGGGTAGCCTATGGGCATAGCCGACCTCTCCGCATCCGTATTTTTCCGGCGATTGGTATGCGGCAGACGCAAGAGCACGTTGCTGAGTCTGATCGGCGGCCTGGAGCAGCCCGACGAGGGGCGTGTCCTGATCGACGGGCGGCCGCTCTGGCACGAGCCCCATCCCGCGCGCGCCGTGAGATCGTCGGCTTCATCTTCCAGCGCCATCTGCTGCTGGGGACGCTGTCGGCGCGGGCCAACGTCGAGGTCCCGCTGATCGGCGCGGGCGTGCACCGCGCCGAGTGACACCGCCGCGCGCTCGAGCTGCTGGCGGAGGTGGGGCTCGCAAACCGCGCCGATCACCTGCCCTCCGAGCTCTCCGGCGGCGAGCGCCAGCGCGTCGCGGTGGCGCGCGCCCTGGCCAACCAGAGTCGGCGAGACGCCTTCCGGCAGATCGGCGCGCCATCGTGGAGAATGAGGCCCATGGCATGTGTGGGCCTGCTCACCGGCGGCGGCGACTGCCCGGGGCTGAACGCCGTCATCCGGGCCGCCGTCAGGCGTGGGCTTGTCGAGGGCGAGCGAGGGAGCGGCCACGGCGGGGGCGGGCACGCCTTCTGGGGATTTCGCCACGGCTGGGCCGGGGTGCTCGCCAACGAGGCCATCGGGCTGACCTTCCAGAGCACCCGTGGGATTCTGCCGCGCGGGGGCACGATCCTCGGGACCTCGCGTACGAACCCCTTCGCCGATGGGCGCGACGGCGTCGCGGAGGTTCGCGCCACGCTGGCCGCGCGCGGCGTCGACGCGCTGATCGCGATCGGCGGCGAGGACACGCTCGGCGTCGCACTGCGCCTTGACCGCGAGGGCATCCCGGTCGTGGGCATCCCGAAGACGATCGACAACGACCTCGGCGGCACCGATGTCACGTTCGGCTTTCAGACCGCCGTGCAGATCGTCAGCGATGCGATCGACCGCCTGCACACGACCGCGGAGTCCCACGATCGTGTGATGGTCGTCGAGGTGATGGGCCGCCACGCCGGCTGGATCGCGACCCACGCCGGCATCGCCGGCGGCGCCGACGCGATCCTTGTGCCCGAGCGTCCGTTCGACATCGAGCAGGTCTGCGCCCACCTGCGCCGCCGCCACGAGCGCGGCAGCAGCTTCTCGATCGTCGTCGCCGCCGAGGGGGCGACCCCGCGCGAGGGCACGCTGCAGACGGTCGCGGGGACCGCCACCGATGCCTTCGGGCACCGCCGTCTGGGCGGCATCGGCGTGACGCTCGAGCGCGAGATCGAGGCTCGCACGGGCTTTGAGACCCGCGCCACGATCCTCGGCCACGTCCAGCGCGGCGGCACGCCGGTCGCCTTCGACCGCGTGCTCGCGACGCGCTTCGGCGTCGCCGCGATGGACGCCGTGATCGGCGGTCGCTTCGGCGCGATGGTCGCGCTGCGCGGCACCGAGATCGTCGCGGTCGGGCTCGCGGAGGCGCTGCGCGAGCCCAAGCTGCTCGATCCCGAGCTGTATGAGACCGCGGCGCTGTTCTTCGGCTGAGCCCGGAGCAGTCCTGTAGACCGATACGATCTGTTCCGGCCATCGCAACACTCGGTGCGCTTGTAAGTGTGTTTGTGGTACGTTCCCGTCTCGCCAACACGAACTCAAGGAGGAAGCAATGGCAAGGGGGGCATCGAGCGCGCGCGGCGCGCGTAGAGCTGGTGGTATACGCGCCCACGGCGGCCTGCTGGCGCTGGCCATCGGCCTGTTGCTGGCGTTTGCGCCCGCAGCCACCGCTGCGACGTCGTTCACGTGGGCGGGTCGGTCCGAACACAGCGCGGGATGGTCGGTCGAATCGAACTGGTCAGCCGATGAAGCCCCCACGTCGTCGTCCACGATCGAAGAACTGGAATTCCCGCTGCTCACCCGTGCGGCCTGCGAGTCCAGCGAGCCCGATGAAGCCTGCTACTTCAGCGAAAACGACCTCAACGACCCGAAGGTCAAATCGATGCACATGGACGCCAGCGCCGAATATCTGATCTACGGGAATGCGTTCACCCTCGGAAGCGGCGGGCTCTCCGCCTCACCCGAGACGGAACCGCGCGAACTCACGCTCTCGGAGCTGATCACACCGATCGAACTCGGCGCCTCGCAGACCTGGAGCGTCGCCGGCTTCGGCGACGGCGCAATCGACGAGGATCAGCTCTATGTCGGAGGGGGTCTGACGGGTTCGGGACGTGCGCTCACGATCGACGTCAGCGAGGGAGGCGGATTGGACCTGGGCGGCGAAAACGAGGTCGGGCCGGTCGCGATCGATGGAGCCGACGCCGGCGAGTACGGGTTCTTCAACGGCATCGTAGGTCTCTTCGGCGCTCAGCTGAACTCCGCGGATCGCAACGCGTTGAGCGTCGATCACGTTCTCCTTTTCACCGACGGCGCCAACAGCGTCGGTCCGCTGACCACCTCGGGCGCGGAGATCGAAGTCGCCGTCGGCGGCAAATCGCCGCACGGCACACTGGAAGCGGCCAGCGCCACGCTGGACCCGACCACCGAAATAGGCTTCGAGATCGCCAACACCGGCGCCACCCCGGGGATCGACTACTCGCAATTGGTCTCGCAGGGCCCCATCGCCCTGAACGGCGCCGAAGTGATCGTCGAGGGGCCGGAATCGTGCGCGACGCTTCCGCCCGGGCGCGTCTACACGCTCGTGTCCACCACCGGCGCGCTCTCGGGCGCCTTCGGCAACGCCCCCGAAGGCGGCGAAATACCGATCTTCTTCTCCAAGAAATGCGGGTCGGTGTCACAGACGCTGCGCCTTGCCTACCACGACGGCGGCCCGACCCGGACCGTGACCGCGACGGTCATCGCCGGTGCGACCTCCTCGACCACGCTCTCGGCGTCCCCGGGCGCCGCCGTGACCAACCAGAGCGTGAAGCTCACGGCCACCGTCCTGGCCAGCTCGGGCTCATCGGTTGGGAGCGTCGAATTCCGCAGTGGCGGCGCCGCGATCCCTGGCTGCGTCTCCCAGCCGGTCAGCTCGAACAAAGCCACCTGCCAAACGTCGTTTGCGGCCGTCACCTCGCCCGAGCGCCTCTCGGCCGTCTTCGTCCCTGATCCCGAAGCCAATCTGGAAGGGTCCACCAGCGAAACTGTCGATCTCACGGTGACCCCGGGCTCCACCGCGACCACGCTGCAGATATCCAACGCCGCGCCGACGATCGGCGAAAACGTCACCTACACGGCCACCGCCACGCCCGTCGACACCGGTGCCAGCGCACCGACGGGGTCCGTCGAATTCCTCGACGCCAACGCCCCGATCGGGTCCTGTGCGCAGCAGCCGCTGACACCGAGCGGAACGTCCTCGACAGCCACCTGTCAGCTGAGCTACCCGGCGGCTGGCACGCACAGCATCACGGCGCGATATCTCGGGGATCCCGACTTCACGGGCTCGTCCTCCGCGCCGGCGCAGACGGTGACAGTCGTGGCGCCGGTTGTGGCGCCTGTCGTGGCGCCGGCGACGGCAGTGCCGCCATCCACAGGGCCTCCGCCCGTCGCGTTGCAGCAGGTCGCCGGCGTCACCTTGGAACACGGCGGTGTGCTGCTCGCCAGTGCCACCATTGCCACGCAGAGCGGCCTCGTGGCATCGGTCAAGCTCGGTTGCACAGACCCCAATGGTTGTCACGGAGCGCTCAACCTGTCTACCCGGAGCAGCTCGAAGGCCACGCACGGGAAGCAGCGCTGGCGCACCGTGAGCCTTGGAGGCGGCAGCTTCGCGGTCGCCTCCGGTAAGACGGCGACGGTGAAGATCAAGTTGAATGCCGCCGCTCGCGCGCTGCTGCACGTCGCCCACGGGCGACTATCCGCCCACCTCACGATCGTCGAAGTCACCGCCAGCCGGGTGCAGACGCGGACCAAGGGCGTATACGTCGTGGAGCAGAACGGTCGCAGGCTGCACGCTTGAGCGTGACGCCCTCGACGAGCTCTTGGGGGCGCTCGCCCGGCGCGGGTATACGTCGTCGGCCGACGGATGTCGGCCGTGAGGCGCAGGTAGAGTGAGCCTCAGATGGCGACCACCGGATCAGCCGACGCGCTGCCCGTCGGTCTCGAGGGCGAGGCCGACCGACCCGCGCCCGGGATCGCCCACGAGGGCCGCGAGGTCATCCGCACGGTACAGCTCACGAAGGTCTACCCCGGCACCGACTTCGCCGCGGTCGACAGGCTCGACCTGAGCGTCCACGGGGGAGAGATCTTCGGCCTGCTCGGGCCCAACGGCGCGGGCAAGACGACGACCGCGGGGATGCTCACGACACGGGTGGTCCCGACCTCGGGCTCGGCGTACGTCGGCGCGATCGACGTCGTCGCGCACCCGGCACTGGCCAAGCAGCTGCTGGGGACGGTCTCGCAGACCAACACGCTGGACCGCCAGCTGACGGTGTGGGAGAACCTCTACTACCACGGCCGCCTGTTCGGGATCTCCGCGGCGCGCTCGCGCGCCACGGCGGACGAGCTGCTGGAGCAGTTTCAGCTGGCCAAGTGGGCGAAGGCGTCGGTGTTCGCGCTCTCGGGAGGGATGGCCCAGCGGCTGATGGTGGCGCGCGCGATCTTTCACCGTCCGGCGGTGCTGTTCTTAGACGAGCCGACCGCGGGCCTTGACCCGCAGGGCCGCCTGGCGCTGTGGGAGATCCTCGGCGAGCTCAACCGCGAGGGCCAGACGATCCTGTTGACCACCCACTACATGGAGGAGGCCGACCAGCTCTGCGATCGTGTGGCGATCATGGACCACGGCAAGATCCTCGCGCTCGACACGCCGGCGGCGCTGAAGCGGTCGGTCGGCGCCGAGGAGATCGTGACGGTGCGCGCCGCCGGCGACAGCGACGCGCTCGCACGGCACCTCGCGAGCGCGGTCGCGGGTGTCACCCGCACGCGCACCGTCGACGGCGGCGTCGAGCTGCACGTCCAGGGCGGTGAGCGGCTCGTGCCGAGCGTCGTCAACGCCGCCGAAAGCGGGGGCTTCGAGGTCGCCGACCTGTCGGTCTCCGAGCCGAGCCTGGAGACCGTGTTCATCAGTCTCACCGGGAAGGCGCTGCGCGACTGATGGCCGTCGCCGCGCAGCCGGCCGCGACGGGCGCCCACGTCGAGCTGGCGCCGACGCGCTCGACGCTGCAGGCGAGCCGCGCGGCGCTGCGCGCGCTGATCCTGCGCGACCTGCTGGTGCTGCGCAAGAACTTCGCGGAGTTCCTCGTGCGCACCCTGATCCAGCCGTTTTTGCTGGTGTTCGTCTTTCTGTACGTGTTTCCCACGATCGGCCAGGGCGTCGGCGGTGGCGGGGGCCCGGCGCGCGAGTCGGCGTTCGCGACGGTGCTGGTCCCGGGCGTCGTCGCGATCTCGATCATGTTCCAGGGGATCCAGGCCGTCGCGCTGCAGCTCTCGACCGAGTTCGGCTACACCCGCGAGATCGAGGACCGCGTTCAGGCTCCGTGCCCGATCTGGCTGGTGGCCGCCGCGAAGGTGCTGTCCGGAGCCGTCCAGGGGGTGCTCGCGGCGATCGTGGTGTTCCCGATCGCCGCCGTGATCCACGCGCCCGGCGTGGAAGCCCACCTCTCGATCACGTGGTGGATCGTCGTCACGCTGATCCCGCTTGCGGCCGTCGCGATGACCTCGCTCGGCCTGCTGCTCGGGACGACGTTCGAGCCGCGCAACATCGGGCTGATGTTCGGGTTCGTCGTGCTGCCGCTGACGTTCCTCGGCGGGACCTACTACCAGTGGACGAGGCTCGCGCCGGTCCAGGTCGGCGGCATCCACTGGCTGCAGATCATCGTGCTGGTCAACCCGCTGATCTACGTCGCCGAGGGGATGCGCGCGGGGCTGACGAACGCGTCGCACATGCCGCTGTATGTCGTCTACCCGGTGCTGATCGGGTTCTGCGCGGTGTTCCTGGGGTTCGGGCTGCGCAACTTCCGCCGCCGCGTGCTCTCCTGACGTCCACCGGGCGCGCCCGGGCGCCTGCAGGGCGTGCCCGCAGGCGCCGGCGACACAGGCGAGCGGGCCCTCACGCCACGCCCACCCCCGGCGCCTCGACCGGCGCCTCGGCGGCCGGCGCGCGCCGTGTCGCGGCCGCGACCTGCGCGACGGGGAACAGCGCGAACGCGAGCAGCACGAACAGCGGCCCCGAGTTGAAGTCGGTGGCGCCTTCGGTCCAGAACGGCCCGCCGAGGTCCTGCCCGAGCACCCAGTAGGCGAGCGAGAGCACGATCCCGATCGCCAGCGCGGGCCAGCGCAGCGGCGGCGTCCACACCCCGATCGCGACCGCCACCGAGACGATCGCGAGCGCGACGGCGATCGTGGTGCCGTGACCCTGCGTGTGGTTCCCGACCGAGTTCTGGATTTTGGCCAGCCAGTGCGGCGAGGCCGCCGCCATCGCCTTGATCATTTCGTGGGTCGCGTCCTTCGCGCGGTTGACGTTCACCAGCCACAGGCCCGCCGACAGCGCCCATAGCCCCGACCACGCGCACAGGCCGCCGCGGTCGCCGAGCGGCCCCATGTCGGCCGGCGAGCGACCCTCGCGCTTGCTCGTGGGCTAGACGAGCAGGCCGACGATCGCGTACAGGATCACCGCCCCGGGCGCCCCCATCAGCGGCGAGGGCAGGGTGTTCGAGGTCAGCCCGCCGAAGCCCTCGCCGAACCACCAGACGACGAGCGCCCAGGCGAAGGAGACCAGCAGCGCGGGCTTGACGGTCTTGCGGCTGAGGATCAGCCCGAGCCCGATCGCGACCTGGATCTCGCCGGCGAGGGTGTTCCACAGCGTCAGGTCGCGCCCGTAGAAGCTGTCGAACGTTTTCATCGGGCCGCCGACGATCGACCACTGTCTTTCGGCGGCCGGCGCGAAGACTTCGCTGACGATGCCGTGCGTGTACATGAAGCTCTTGAACTGGAACAGCCCGTCGAGCAGCCAGATCAGCGCCGAGCGCGATCTGGATGCCGCGCGTCGTGACGCGCAGGCGACCGCCGAGCGGGAGCGCTCGATCGGCGATGGCGCGCGCGCCTGTGCGCGCGCGGATGTGCAGGTTGGACATTGCGGCGACTCCTCTGTCGCTGATCGACCCGGCGAGCGAGACGCCGGCCGGTGTCGTCGACTCGCCCCGCGTGTCGCGGAGCCTCGCGGTGCAGGCGCGGGCTGCTCGAGCTAGCGGCAGCCCGCGAGGGCGAGCGGCGGAGCGCGGCCCGCCAACGCCACCGCGATCAGACGCCCGCCGCGCGCCACCCGTATACGTGGACGCCGGGGCCGCGGTCTTCGACGACGCGGCACCCGGGCGGCGCGCGCGGCGGGCGCGCAGCCGCGCGATCACGCGCTCGCCCAGATAGGGGCGGGTGAGCATCACGACCGCCAGCGCGAGCGCGGGGAGCATCGTCAGCGCCCCGGCTCTGCAGCGAGTCGATCGTTCCGCTGAGAGCGAGCGCGGCGAGGGCGACCAGCGCGAGGATCAACACCAGGCGCCAGACGAAGCGTGCCCGCGGCCCGAATACAGTGCCTGCGGCCATCGAACGGAGAGAGCCAAGACGAGCCGAAGGCTGCTCATCGCGCGGCACGCAATGATACATTCGCTGGCGCGGTCATGGGCAGCATGAACATGAGCATGAGTCACGGCGGGCGCCACTCGACGTCGGTCGGGGGCATGTCGATGAGCGCCGGGCACGGCGCGACCAACATCCTCCCGCAGTGGCTGGCGGTGATCTGGACGCTGGTGTTCATCGCGATCATCGTGATCCACACGCGCCATGTGCGCGACAGCGGCGGCCAGCGGCGGATCTGGCATTCCGGCCACGTCCTGATGGCGTTCGGGATGGCGTTCATGTTCGCGCCGGCCTCGATCGACCACTTCAACATCCCGAGCGGCTTCTGGCAGCTCGTGTTCGCCAACGGCGCGATCGCGATCGTCGCGTGGATGCTGTCGCAGGCGCTCAGCCGGCCGCGCGATCAACGTGCTGTGGCTGGTGATGGCGATCGACCTCGGGCGATGGCCTACATGTGGTCGCCGAGCGGCTTCCAGGCCCCGATCACGTGGCTGCTGGTCGCCTACTTCGCGGCGCAGTCGCTGCTGTGGGTCACCGACCGGATGCGCGAGCGTCGACCACAAGACGCTGTTCGGCGGCGGCTTCTCGGTCACGCCCGGCGGCGCGGTCGCGATGTCCGCGGCCGAGCCGCTGGTCTGCTTCCGCGACCTGCGCGCTGTCGATGTTCGCGATGACGCTCGGCATGGCGTACATGTTCGCCGCCATGCAGCTGATGATGTAGCCGGACGCGCTCGCCGACGCCCGTTCAGCTGATCGGGATCGTGAACGAGCCGCCGAGCGCGTGGCCGGGCGCCGTCGGCGCCGGAGATCCTGAAACGTCCATTCCCCGCTGGTGAGGCGGACCTGGCCGATGAAGTGGGCCGGGCCGGCGCGGTAGAAGCGGACAGCGGCCCTGGCCCCCGTGCTGGAGGTCGCGGTCATCGCGATCGACCGGAGCGTCGGCTGGCCGGTTGTCGCCGACGAGGTAGGTGTGCACCGCGACGTTGCCGGGTTGCAGCGGCAGCGCGTTCACGTCGAGGCTCTCACCGTGTGGCTCGGCGATCGTGCGGGCCGCTTCGGAGGGGCCGACGAAGGTGTTGGGGTCGGCGATCACCAGCGCGCCGAGGATCACCGCGGGCAGCGATCGTCGGCGACGGCGATGCCGGCGAGCCGCTGGCGGCGCGAGCGGACCGGCGTCGGCCGTCCCGGGCGCCCGAAGCTCCGCAGACGCAGGCTGTTGGCGACGACGGTGACGCTCGAGACCCCCATCGCCGCGCCGGCGAGGGTCGGGGCTGAGCAGCCCGTGATCGCGAGCGGCAGCGCGATCAGGTTGTAGCCGAACGCCCAGCCGAGGTTCTGCAGGATGATCGCGTAGGTCTCGCGCGCGAGCCGCAGCGCGCGCGCGACGCCGCGCAGGTCGCCGGAGACGACGCTGATGTCGGCCGCCTCGATCGCGGCGCCGACGCCGGTGCCCATCGCGATCCCGAGATCGGCCTGCACGAGCGCGGCGGCGTCGTTGACGCCGTCGCCGACCATCGCGACGCGCTGCCCGGCGTCCTGCAGGCGGGCACCTCGGCGACCTTCGCGTCCGGGCTGACGCCGGCCAGCACGTGGGTGATGCCGACCTGCGCCGCGACGGCGCCCGCGGCGCGCGCGGGTTGTCGCCGGTCAGCATCGCGACGTCGATCCCCATCTCGCTGCAGCCCGGCGATCGCCGCCGCGGACTCGGGCTTGATCGTGTCGGCGAGCGCCAGCGCGCCGACGATCCGCCCGTCGCGCATCGACCACGACCGCGGTACGGCCGCCCGCCTCCCACTCATCGAGCACCGCGGGCGGATCGGCACACCGATCGGGCGTCCCGTGTCCGGCGTCCGCTCGGCGTCTCGCGCTGCTGCGGGCGCCCGACCCACACCTGGGCGCCGCCGACCGCGGCGCGGACGCCCCGGCCGGGGAGCGCGCGGAAGTCGACGGCCGGGGCGATCTCGAACCCGCGCTCGCGCGCGGCGGCGACGATCGCCATCGCGACGGGGTGCTCCGAGCCGGCCTCGGCGGCGGCGGCGAGCGCGAGCACGGCGTCAGGGTGCTCGCCGGAGCGCGGCCCACACGTCGGCGACCGACAGCTCCCCGGTGGTGATCGTGCCGGTCTTGTCGAGCACGATCGTGTCGAGGTCCTGGCTGCGCTCGAGTATCTCGGCGCCCTTGATCGAGCAGCCCGAGGCTCGCCCCGCGCCCGGTGCCCGACGAGGATCGCGACCGGGGTCGCCAGGCCGAGCGCGCAGGGGCAGGCGACGATCGAGCACGGCGATCGCGGCGAACAGCCCGCGCTCGGACTGGCCGGCGAGCACCCAGCCGAGCGCGGTCGCCGAGGCGAGCGCGATCACCGCGGGGACGAACACGCGCGCGATCCGGTCGGCGAGGCGCTGGATCTGCGGCTGCGAGGCCTGCGCGCGCTCGACGAGCTCGACGAGCTTGGCCAGCGCGGTGTCGGCGCCGACGGCGGTGGCGGTGGCGCGCAGCACGCCGTCGACGTTGACGGTCGCGCCGGTCAGCGGGTCGCCCTCGCGCTTCTCGACCGGCAGCGACTCGCCTGTCAGCATCGACTCGTCGACCGCCGAGGAACCCGACACGACGATGCCGTCGACGGGGATCTTGTCGCCCGGGCGCACCAGGAACAGATCGCCGCGGTGGACCGCCTCGACCGGCACGAGCCGCTCGGCGGCGGCGGGGTCGGATGGGTCGAGCAGCCGCGCCTGCTGCGCCCCGAGCATCGTCAGCTCGCGCACGGCGCGCCCGGCGCGGCTGCGCGCGGTCGCCTCGCACCAGCGCCCGATGCACAGGAATGCGATGATGACCGCCGGAGTCGTCGAAGTGCAGATGGGCGTTGAACTCGCCGCCCGGGCCCGCCGTGGATGTGGACGTTGGGCGCCGTGAGCAGCTCGACCGTCGCATACACGAACGCGGTCAGCGTGGCGAGCGCGATCAGCGTGTCCATGTTGGTCGTGCGCGCCCGCGCCCGCACCCAGGCCCCGCGCAGGAACGGCCAGCCGCACCAGAACTGGATCGGGACGGTAAGCGCCGCCACGGTCCAGCGGGCGGCGACGTCGTGCGGCGTCGGCGTAGGTCAGCGCGACGACGGCGGCGGCCAGCGGGACCGCGACGAGCACCCGCCGCAGCCAACCGGCACGATCCTCGGCCTCGTCCGCCTCGATCTCGGCGACGGCGTCGGCCGGCCGAGCGGGTGTCGGTCGACCGGCGTGGCGCCGTAGCCGATGCGCTCGACGACCTCGACGAGCGCCTGGGCGTCGTCGCTGCCGGGCTGAACCTCGACGGTGGCGCGGCCGGTGGCGAAGTTGACGGCGGCGTCGGCGACGCCGGGCGCGGCGGCGAGCGCGCCCTGGACGCGGGCCACGCAGGACCCGCACGACATGCCGGTGACGTCGAGCTCGACGACGTCGTGGCGCCCGTCGGCTGGCTCGGCGGCGTGGGGCGGCGCTGCGATCTGGGTGGTGCTCATACTCGAGTTCCAGGTTAGTGGCCCGGGCGCGCGGAGCTGGGGATCGTGACCGAGCTGCCCTGGGCCGCGCGGATCCAGGGCCCTGGCTCGGGTCGCACACCCCTACCGGGATAGGTCCTTGGCCGGGCAGCGAAAGCATCGTGCTACGGTGCATACGTGTCGGTGAACGTTTCTGTGCGGCTCGACGACGCCCTTGCGGGGCGTCTGCGTCTGCGCGCGAGGGCGGCAGGGGAGACCCTCTCGGATCGTCTGCGTCGCTATGCCGAGGAGGGGACGCGTCGCGAGGAGCATCCACAGATCACGTTCCGCGACGGTCCGACCGGTCGCCGCGCCGGGCTGCTCGGCGGTCCCGACGTCTGGGAGGTCGCGATGTGGCTCGAGGATCTGGCGGGGGAGCCAGATCCATGCGTCGCGCTCCTCGAGGACTCGGTCCTCACGCGGTCACAGATCGAGGCCGCGATGCGCTACCGGGCGGCCTATCCGGAGGAGATCGCGGCACGCATCGAGCTGCACCGTCGCGAAATGGCGGCTTGAGGCTGCTGCTGGACGAGATGTACCCGGCTGCGCTCGCGGAGGCGCTGCGTGGCGCGGGTGTCGACGCTCGTACCGTGGTCGAGCTCGGGCTGGCCGGAAGCTCGGATCCCGAGATCCTTGCGGCGGCGGTCGCGGACGGCTATTCCGTGCTCACCGAGAACGTCGCCGACTTCACGCACATCTCTGCCGAGCACCTCACCGCCGGGCAGCATCATCCCGGGGTGCTGATCGCTCTCTCGTCACGGTTCTCTCGTCGTCGAGCAGGCATCGGGGCGCTCGTGGCCGCGGTACAAGCCGTTGCCGATCAGCCATTCGAGGATCGCGTGGTGTATCTCCAGAACGCTGAGAGCGCCTGACAGGCGCTCTGAGGATTCCTGAACACGAGGAGTGGAGTTGGGGCGGCCGGTCACGCGCTTTCGTCGTTGTGCCGCCGATCGGCGACGGAATAGACGCTCAACTTGTTCGCCGCAGGGTGGCGGACGCCGTAGGCGAAGGCCCGCAAGGCGAACGGCCTCGTGGAGTGGGCGACCGGGAGCAGGACCAGGCCGAAGCGTCCCGCGGGCCACGGGACGTAGGTCTTCACGCAGCCGGCGAGGCGGGTGCTGTCGCGGGCTTCCGCATCGCAGCGCAAGAGGCGGGAGAGGGGCAGCCCGCCGTTGCGGTCGACTTCGTGCCTGAACAGTTCGAGCGTCTTGCGGGCAGTGGGCGGGTGGTGCGTGAGATCCTCGGCGATTGCGGGCTCGTTGAACTGCACCGGCACGATCGGCGCGGCCCGGGTGTCGGCCATCGCTCAGCCCTCGCCGTCGGTGGGGAGCCGGCCGAAGTGCTGCTCGAACTCCTCGGGGGTCAACCTGCGCTCCCCGTGGCGAGCGAGCATCGCTTTCACGCTCAGGTCAGGGCGCAGCAGGACACGGCCGTCGGGACGACGATCCTCGACCACGTAGTCCCCCGACAGATCGCCGCTGAGCGTGACATGAGTCGGCTCCACGCCTCCAAGTGTGGCATGTGCGGCCGACCGATCCAAGTCAGGCGGCTGAGGAATGTGCAGCCAGCGCCGACCGGCGGCAGCGGAGTGGCCGGGAGCGGTGAAACGGACAGGGATGCAGACAGTAGGATTGCAGTGTGTTGTCTTCATCGGCCGAGCCTACCACTTCTGCAGCGTCGACGCTTGCTGCGCGTCCGCTTATCGTTCCGACGCTGCAAGAAGCCCGCGCTCACCGAGCAGGCGGGCCGTCATGAGCCTCGGACAGCCGGCACCGGGTGCGCCGAAGGCCGCAAACGACGCCTACATGGCCGAGCGCGCAAAGCTGCTGGAAGCATTTGGAATGAGACTGCGCGCCGAGCGCGAGCGCCGGAACCTCTCGCAGGACGCACTGGCGGACATCGCCAACGTACACCGGACCCACCTCAGCGCGCTTGAGCTGGGGTTACGGGACCCGCACCTGTCGATGCTGCTGATCCTCGCGGACGCGCTGGGAGTCTCGCCGGGGACCTTGTTCGATGGCCTCCTCGTACCAAGGGAGCGCAAGGCCCCAACGCATTCCAAGAACGGGTGAGTAGCCTGATGCCGAAGGCGACGACTGGAATCGAACCGGTGTAGACGGCTTTGCAGTGCTCCCGGAAGTCCTATTATCCGCTTACCTAAGCGGTTTTCGGGATCTCGGGTGCTCTAATGTGACCCCATCGTCGAGTACAACCCCGCGTGGCCGGCCGCCTATGCCGCTGAGCGTGGCGGACCGACGCCAAGTTGTCACTCCCGGCGCGACAGTGAGGAATCAGACCGGCATCGATGGCCTTAGTGTGGCGGCGTGGCTCCTAGTTCTCACTCAGTTGAGCAGTCACCCAGTCGATGATGGTGTCGAAGCGCTCCTTGGTGAGGGCGTGCCCGCCTTGCGCGCGGTGATGTTGGAGGGCTTGCGGCGCTCCCGCCTCGCGGTAGGCGCGCGCGGCGGCTCGCACGATCTCCGGAGTGTCAGCCGAGTAGCGGTCCTCGGTCGCTGAGAGCAACAGCAAGGAGCCGGTAGGCCATCTCGTTGAAGTACTGAAGTCGGTCGTCCTCGCGCTCTGATACCCGGGCCGGTGTGGCGGCGATCCTCGAACCGACGGCATCTGGCGCGAGCACCACGATCCCGGCGCGCGCAAGCGCGGGCCCAAACGCCTGCAGCGGTTCACCCGCCAACCCGGCGACCTCGCTCTTGCCCAGATGCCACTGGCTGTTGTGTTGATGAAGCGCCACCACGCCCCGCGCGGCTGCTCGGGTACCGGCCGCAGCGCCGCCACGTTGCCCTCATGACCGGTGTAGCTGACCACCTGCTCGACGTACCCATCCCGCTCTCGTTCAGCGCGGACCAACAAGTCTGGCGTGGGCGGGACAGCGAACCCCAACAACTCGTTCAGACGCGAGCGCAACCCATCTGCGGCCATGCGGAGAACTCTACGCCCGCGCAAAACGGCGGTGTACCCTCGTCGCTCCGCCGGCCAAAGCCAGTGCTCAGGTTCGCCTGTAGTCGTCGGTGGCGACGGCGGACCAGTCGACACAGCCTGTTCGTGCGCCGCGTCTTCAAGCCGCGATCGTCGGCGACAAGAAGAACTGCATCCACAGCACGATCGGCACGAATCACGGACAACTTGGTAGTCAGCGACCATCGCCGGCGCCTGCCCCGGCTCCGATGGCGACCGACGTGCCATCTGCGTGGGCTCCGGCTCCGATGGCTGTTCCGCCGTGAACTCGTCCACGATGGAGGACGCGGCGGCCTCGAACCCTCCCGGGCGTGTGGTGGCTTCAGAGCCTGGTCATCCGCGATTGCCGGGCCCCTTCCGCTAGCGTCCGTAGGCGTGGACACAGACCAGGACATCGAGCGTGCCGCTCGCAGGCTCGCCGAAACGGCGGGCTCGCCCGTGCGGGTCATCTTGTTCGGCTCGCATGCCCGCGACGACGCGCGTCCAGGTAGCGACCTCGACTTCCTCGTGATCGAGCCCCACGTACCCGACCGGCACGCCGAGATGGTGCGCCTACGCAGCGCCCTACACGACCTGCGCAGACCAATCGACGTGCTCGTCTACAGCGACGCCCAGGTCGAGGAGTGGGGCGATGCACCCGGCACGGCGCTACATGCCGCGCTCACCGAGGGTCGGGTGCTTGTCGAAGCGTGACGCACTCGATGTAGCCCACGCGCTGCTCGCTAAGGCTGCTGGCGACGAAGCGGGACTGCGCGCGCTCGCAGACCGCGATGACGTCCCCGATCACGTTGCGGGCTTCCTCGCCCAGCAGGCAATCGAGAAGTCCCTGAAGGCTGTACTCACAGCGTGCGGGGCTCGGTTTGAGCGCAGTCACGACATCGACTACCTGTGCGGCTTGATCGAGGACAACGGACTGGACCTCACCGACGACTTGAAGGACGCTGTCGCGCTGACTCCCTGGGCCGTCGAGTTTCGCTACGCCGATCCTTCACACCCAACCCACTCGATCGCGCCAACGCACTGGCCACCGTGGCCGCCGTCAGGCAGTGGGCCGAGCGGACGATCAGCGAGGATGCTGACGCTCTGGGGTAGATGTCCCAAGACTCCGCTTGGGTATGCGCAAGGCTCGCTGGATGGATGACGCGAGGAGGACGCGGCCCTACCGAAGCCCCTCCCCCGGCGGCGCTGCGAGCACGAAAAAACCGCCATTTCCAGCGGGTTGCTTCGATGGGCGATACTGGGCTCGAACTCGCCTCTGGTGCTCAGGTATGGCCAGGATGCCTGGTTTTACTGGGGTTCGGTGCCCTCAGATCAGCTCAGGTTCGCTCAAATTGCTACCAAAATTGCTACCAAGGCTTGGGTCAAGTCGCGGCGGTAGAATAGGAGCATGACCACGCGCGCCCAAGCAGCGGAGAACGCATTGGCATCCGTGCGTGCCGAGGGTCTTGATCCGGGCGTTGCCGACGCGCTGCTAGGTCGTTGGGGGCGTGGGGAACTGACCGACGCACAGCTAGACGACGCGGCGCGTCTGATAGCCGCTGGCGAGCCGCTCGGCGAGCTGCTCGTGCCGGCACGCGCGTAGTCTCGAGCCACTCTATACGTTCCGGCGGTGGCCGTCGATCCATACGTCTATCCCGGCACCGACGTGCTGCGCAACCTTCTGGACGTACGCCAGGCGGACGAGCTAGCGGGGCGCGAGGCGGCACTCAGCGCCATCCGCATCGCGCAGCTCGAACGACGTTTCATCCCCGGCGATTTCGACCTCGCCCACCTACAGGCAACACACCGATACATCTTCGGCGACATCTACCCGTGGGCCGGCGAGCTGCGCACGGTGCGCATCGCCAAGGGCGGCGACCTATTCGCGCTGCCCGAGCACATCGGCCCCTACCTGACGACGCTTTTCGCAGACCTCTCACGCGAGGACCGTCTCCACGGCCTGGGGCGCGAGCAGTTCATGGAGCGCCTGACGCATTACTACGCCGAGATCAATGCGGTCCATCCGTTCCGCGAGGGTAACGGCCGCGCTCAACGCGCATTTCTTGGCCAGATCGCCAAGGCTGCCGGCCACCCGATTGCGTGGGTTCACCTCGACGCCGAGCGCAACGTCGCCGCCGCCCACGAGAGCCACCGCGGCAACAATTCGCCACTCCGCGAGATGCTCAGTGACCTCTTGAGTAGACCAGGGCCGTAGTCCTTCAGGAGCCGTTGACGCAGGTCGTGCAAGCAGTGTGACTTCCGAGCTGCGCGGCCTTGAGCGCGCCCCGGTCGCGACACAAGATCGCCGCCGCCTTGGCGGTCGGCCACCCGTGGCCGACCGTGACGCTGATTGACAGGCAGGTTTCCGTCCGGTCCGATCGAATAAGATCACTCAATCTGCAAACGAGACGCCGCCGGATGGAGGTTCGACGGCGTCACGTTAGGGCCTAGGCGACGGATCGCCTATTTCTTCTTGATGGTCTCAGTCTCGGTCGTCTTCTTGTGGGTGTCCGCGTATTTTTTCGTCACGAACTGGCCCGATCCCGAGTCTCGGGATACTTTGACTGTTTTCTTGTCAGCCATTTGACCTTGCCTGCCTTTCCGGGGTCTTGATCGCTCCCCCTTCGCCTCGGATCGGCCGAAGCCGATGAAGTTCAGCAGGCGGGTCGGACGCTTCCCATGGTTCATCTGAACCTACTTTCGGAGCCCTGCGTCTGCTAGTGCTCAGGCGTAGGTCCCAGCAGTAGTGAGCGCGACGACCGAGCCGTGCGCCCACGTCAGCTCGGATTCGCTCGAACTACTACCAAGGCTTAGGGCACGGCGCGCCAGAACGCACGGGCGGAACCCGCGCATCGTTCGATGCCGGGAACTCGGCCTGCCAGCCGGTCAGGCGTGCGCGAGGGCGCGCATCTGGCGCACCGGATGACGCCCCAGACGACTCAACGTAGCGTAGGACGAGGCGTGCCCATGCGTTCGGGGCGCGACGCTGACGGGCACACGACCTCTGAGCCGGTCGATCACGCCGCGGCGCAACGGCACCAGCAGCAGCTCGGTGTCCTCGCCGACGAGCACGGTCGCCTGCCCTTCGATCAGGTTGCGCCAGAGAACGTCGTCGGTCCACTCCTCATCGCTGGGAACGAACGCGACATCCGCCGGGTAGCCGAGATCGTCGTCGCTTCGCGACGCCGCCATGAACAGCTCGTCGGTCTTGTCGGTGATCTCGCTCATTGCAGGTGCTCCCAGCCGTGAAGGATATCGCGCCACTCGCGTAGCAGCTTGAGCTCGGCGGTGTGCATCGCGTCGTTTACCGGGCCATGTGTGACGCTGGGAGACTGCTTCTCCAGGCCGATGTACGCGTGCTCGTGATGCTCGCTCGGCCCGTGCGCGTTGTCGAACGTGCGCACCGTGCGCCAGCGACCATCCCGCAACGCGAGGAGCACGATGGCGTACTCGACGGGGTGTTCGCTCGAACGCTCTACCACGAGCTGCACGTCCGAGGCCAGGAAGCGGCGTCGAGTCCGATCCTTAGGCATCTTTGAGCGCCGTCACGTCGTCTGCGCTGCAAGCCGGTCGGCCGGTGCCACCCGACCAAAGGCCGCCTCCACAAACGCCGACTCATGCGCGCTCGGCGAATAGTCCGCGTAGCGCTGGGTTGTCTCGATGTCCCGATGTCCCATCCACTCCTGCAAGGTCCGCATGGGAACGCCGGTGCCAGCCATCGCCGTACCGAACGTGTGGCGCAGATCATGGAAGCGATGCGATTGCTCAAGCTGCGCGGCCGTAAGCGCCCGGCGGAAGCGCCGCAGGATCGCCGCCTTGTCGAGCGGCCCGGCCGTATGGGGATCGGCGAATACGAGAGCATCACCACTGCTCTCCTCCATCGCGCGGCTGAGCCGGTCAAGCTCCCCCGCGACCTCATCGGCCATTGGAACGCTGCGCGTCGAGCGGCGGGACTTCGGAGTGCCGAACTCGCCCAGCACGTAGTTCTGGCGGACCCTGATCCGGCCGGCAGTCCAGTCCACGTCACGCCAGCGAAGCGCCACCAGCTCCCCCTGCCGCAGGCCAGTCATCGCGGCCGTGAGATACATCGTGCGGTCGATCTCGCGGTAAGGACCATCGACAGCAGCGTCGGCCAGCGCACGCACCTCAAGCGGCTCAAGGAATCTGATCTCGGCGCTCTCGGGCTTGCCGGGAAGCTCAATATGTCGGGCGACGTTCACGGGCAGCCAGCCCTTGCGCTCGGCGAACCCGAGCAGCGCCGAGAGGTAGCCGATGTAGTTGCGGACCGACTTTGCGCCGACGGGACGCCCATAGCGACGGTCCCCCTTCGCCTTCGGTCCGGGCCTCTTGCCCTTCTCCATCATCGTCATCAAATCCTGAACGTCCTGGGCCGTGATCCGGCGTAGATCACGCTCCGCAAAGAACGGCTCAAGCCAAACGCGCAGGATCGACTCCACAGCGGTCGTAGTTGCCTTCTTGCGACTCTGACGTTCGAGGTTCGTGAGGTAACGGCGTCCCAGCTCGGCCATCGTCAGCGCGTCGCCGGTGGTCATCCGGGCGGGCTTCGTCTCCGCGATCAGCCGGCGCAGCTCTGCCTCGGCCTGGCTACGTGTCAGACCATCCCGTGACCCCTCGACGCGCATCGGGCCGACACGACGCTTGACCTGGCTTCCGCCATCCGCGCGCCAGTGCGCGTACCACACGTCACCCCGCGCGTAGAGCGAGCCCGCGCCGTAGGGACGCCGGGCGGCCTTCCTCGCTGTCGCCATCAGTCGTTGCCTCCCTTGTCGCGTGTCAACATTGGCCCTCCAAGCTAGCGGGCGCACCGGCCGTTTGATGCGGTCGCCGGTTCAGGCGTCAAGGTGCTCTCCCATCCTGCGTGCAGCGAGGCGAGCCGTGCGCGATGCCGCACCCCGCGACCGCCACGGACCCCTCATCCGTGCTCGCCACCACGCCTCCAGCTCGTCGGCGCTGAACCGCACATAGCGCCCGAGGCGCACGTGCGGAATCCGATTGGCACGCGCCTCCGCGAGCACCCACGACGCAGGCACGGACAGCAGCCGTCCAGCCTCCGCCGCATCCAAGAGGGACGCCGCGACCGGTGTGGCCGAGTCCGCGGGTGGTTTGGTGGTGGTCGCGTCCCGTGAGCCGGGGGAATTGAGGTTGCGGGCGTAGCCTCCGCTTTGACCCTGAACAAGTCGAAGATGGAGGTACGCCCGCATGGAGAAGGTAGCCCCGAGCGAGAGGTTTCGCCAAGAGCTGGATGATGTCCTGGCCGGTGTCGGCGAGGAGCAGGACCCGGTGGAGGTGGTCGGTCGGCTGGGAGCCCGGTTGATCTTGCAGCAGGCGCTGGAGGACGAGGTAACGGAGTTCCTGGGCCGCCGGCGCTATCAGCGCGCCGAGGAGACGGTCAGCCACCGCAACGGGCATGAACCGAGGACGATCAAGACGACGAGCGGCTCGATGGATCTGGAGCGCCCGCGGGTCCGCAACGCAGGCAAGCTAGGGTTCGAGAGTCGGGTTCTCGGCAAGGGCGTGACCCGCACGCACGCCCTGGAGTCGCTGGTGATCAGCAGCTTCTTGCGGGGCCTGTCGACCAGGGACGTGGAGGCGGCGTTGGAAGAGGTCTTCGAGGAGCCGATCGCGTCCAAGAGCACGGTCTCGCGGATCTGTGAGGACACCAGGGAACGCTACCGCCGCTGGTGCGAGCGGCGCCTGGAGGAGTACGACATCGTGTACTTGTTCCTCGACGCTATCTACCTGAAGATGCGCCCTGAGGATCAGCCCGCGGAGGGTGTCCTGGTGTGCTGGGGCGTGACACTTGAGGGCCGCAAGGTCCTGCTCGGGCTGGCCCTGGGGAGCCGCGAGAGCTACGAGTCCTGGCTCGCGTTCGCGCGGGACATGATCGCCAGGGGCCTGCGCTCACCGGCGCTCGTGATCGCCGATGGAGCACCCGGGATCTGGAAGGCCGTGCGGGAGGCCTGGCCCGACGCGCTTGAGCAGCGCTGCACAGTCCACGCGCTGCGCAACGTCACCGCCAAGCTGCCCGAGCGCCACCACCAAGAGATCAAAGCACGCTGGTGGAAGACCTTCGATGAGGCCCACTCCCCGGGCGAGGCCCGCCGCGAGCTGCAGGGCATCATCGAGGACTACCGGGCTGCGTACCCCTCCGCGATGGCCGTCATCGAGAACGACCTGCCTGCGCTGATCACCCATCTGCGGTTTCCCTCCCAGCACCGCAAGCGGATCAGGACCACGAACCTGCTGGAGAGAACGTTCGTGGAGGTCCGCCGACGCACCAAGGTGATCGGACGATTCCCGGGGGAGACCTCCGCACTGTCACTCATCTGGGCGGTACTCGAGCTCACAAGCCGCGGCTGGCGCGGCGTGAAGATGAACCCCAAGACCGTCGCGGAGATCGAGCGCCTACGCCGCGAGCTACGCGCCAAACCCGCACAACCCCCAGCCGAGAGCACCCAGGAAGTGATCGCCGCATAACATCCCACCCCAGCGGGGGCTACACCCAGCCAATTCCCCCGGAACCTGGGACGCGACCTTGGTGGTGGCCATGGTCATTAATGACCACAACCGGCGAAAAGCGGCCATGTAACTTCTTCAGTGCCTGTTGGGGCCCTGTGGAAAGCGGGCTGACGGTCGCGCAGCGGAGCCCGTGGGGCGCAGCGAAGCGGCGGTCATGCAGTGGCGTCCGGTGCCCCGTCGAGGGTGTGGCAGACGGCGGGATGACTCGATTAAAACGGCTGGCCCCAACTGGGTGCCCTACGTTGGATTTGTCTCCCGTCGCCTGCCACGGACGCCGCCATGACTTCATAGAAGCGTGCTGCTTGCTCGACATGGCTTTGTCTGGCGGCCTCCAATCACCAGCGCCAACCAGCAACAAAGGAGACCGGAATTGATGATCGCAGTAGGCGTGGACACCCATAAGCACCAGCATCTCGCTGTCGCCGTAGACGCTCTCGGACAGCTCCTCACGGAGATCACGATCACCGCGACTCTCGCGGGATACCGCGAGCTGCTCGCGTGGCTCGGCGAGCTCGATGGAGAGATCCGGGTCGGGATCGAGGGCGCCGGCAGCTACGGCGCCGGCCTGTGCGAATGCCTCCAGGGCGAGGGCATCACCGTGTTCGAGGTCGAACGGCCCCGCCGTCGCGAGCGACGCACCGGCAAGTCCGACCGGCTCGATGCGCTCTTGGCCGCCAAGAAGGTCCTCGCAAGCGACGGGCTCTCCACGCCGAGAGGACACGGCAAGCGTCTGGCGCTGCAGATGCTGCTCGTCGCTTACCGCTCCGTTATCAGCGAGCGCTCACGCCTCTACAACCAGCTCCAGGCCCTCCACGTCAGCGCACCAGCCACACTCAGGGAAAGGATCGGACCCGCGAAGAACGGCGCGAAGCTCGCACAGCGACTCACCGGGATGCGCACCCGCCCAAACGCCAGCCTGCAAGAGAACACCACCCTGCAGGTCCTCCGCGACATCGCCAACCGTACCCGCGCGCTCGATCACCAAGCCCAGGACTACAACCGTCAGATCGACGCGCTCGCACGCGAACTCGCTCCCGCGCTACTCCAGGAGCCCGGCGTCGGGCCGATCTGCGCGGCCAAGCTGATCGCGTTCAACCCCGCTCGCTTCACCAGCGAGGCCGCGTTCGCACGCGCCAACGGCACCGCCCCACAACCCGCCTCCTCCGGCAAAACCATCCGCCACCGCCTCAGCCGCGGAGGCGACCGCCAAATCAACACAGCGATCTACACGATCGCGCTCTCACGCTCCGTCCACCACCCCCCAAGCCACGCCTACATACAGCGCAGAATCAACGAAGGAAAGACCAAGCGAGAGGCCATACGCTCCCTCAAGCGATACCTCTCCCGCCACCTCTACAACCAACTCACAAAAACGCCCTTGACAACATAGAAGCATCCAACGACTTTTCGACCGTCTTTACAGAGCGCGTCCCAGAACGCGCGCCTCCACATCCGCACCTGCAACCACAGACCCCGCTCCGCTCCTGCAAGGTCTCGCCATCGCCTGTCAGCCCCCTGCCCGGCCTACGCTGCCCCGCGCTCGTCGCGTCACTCCAACTGCCCGGATAGACCAGATGCGCTGTGATGCTTTCGCACAGCGATTGCTGTGTCGTGTGAGGTATTGGCGGCGGGTGGTCGCTGTGTTGTCGACGTTCCCCCGCGGGGGAACGTCGGGCCTGGTGTTCAGGCTGGCTCCCGGTAGCGATGGACGTGACTCCCACATGCACTGGCCTCGCGTCTTGGCGTGGGTGCCTTACCGCCGATTTGTCCGTCTGTTGCTGCCGGCCCCGGCCTGGCCGCCGCTGGTGGCCTGATCAGAAGCCTGTCCGCCTCGGGAGTCCCCGGGGCGTGACTCATCACAGTCTTGCCCTTCGCGGTTCCTATTGCCCAGGCCGAGTACCGACAGTCAAACCCCCAGAACAGGAGGTCGTATCCCATGCTGGCAGACCAAGCCGACCATGTGCTCGGCGTCGATACGCACCGCGACTCGCTGAGCGCTGCAGTTCTCGCAGCGGACACTGCGGTCGTGCAAGGACAGACCACAGTCGCCGCGAACGAGCGGGGCTACCGGCGGCTGCTGCGCTTCGCGCGGGAAAGCGCGCCTGGGCGCCGTGCGTGGGCGGTCGAGGGGACCGGCAGCTACGGCGCCGGGCTCACCGCGTTCCTCCATGGCCAGGGAGAGCTCGTGCTCGAGGTCGACCGTCCCCGCCGCCCGGCACGTCGTGACCGCGCGAAGTCTGACGAGCTGGACGCGATCCGCGCGGCACGCGAGGCGCTCTCCCGGGAGCATCTTGCGCAACCACGGTTGCGTGGCGAGCGCGAGGCGCTGCGCGTGCTGCTCGCGACACGTGATAGCGCCGTGCGCTCAAAGCGCGCGGCGATCCTGTTGCTGAAGGCGCTGCTCGTGTCCGCTCCGCCGTCGCTGCGTGAAGGGTTACGCGGTTTGGCGACCCGCGAGCAGCTCGCAAAGGCCGCGCGTCTACAGATCAGCCCTACGCTCGGCAGCGAGCATCGCGCGACGACCATCACAATCCGCGCGAGTGCACGCCGCGCGCTCGCCCTGGAAGATGAAGCGAGCGAGCTTCAGCGCGAGATCGAGCCGATCGTCGCTCGGATCGCACCCATGCTCATGGACGAGATGGGAGTCGGCGCGATCGTCGCAGCACAAATCCTCTGCGCCTACTCCCACCCCGGGCGCATCCGTTCCGAGGCGGCATTCGCGGCTCTCGGAGGCGTCGCCCCAGTCCCGGCATCCTCCGGGCAAACCGTCCGGCATCGCCTCAACCGCTCAGGCGACCGCCAGCTCAACCGGGCGCTGCACACGATCGTGCTCTGCCGGATGCGCGACGACGCCCGCACACGTGCCTACACCGCCCGCCGCGAAGCCGAAGGCCGCAGCACCCGAGAGATCAAGCGCTGCCTCAAGCGCTACACCGCCCGGCACCTCTACCGCCTCCTCACCAACCCCCCAAAACCCGCAAATAGCGAACCTTGACAAACATAGAAGCATCGCCCAAGCGTGCGCTGTGTCCGCACCGTGCAACTCGTTGGCCGGTCTGAGGGCCTTGGGGTCTGTAGAGGGTGTGATGACCACAGCCAGCATTGGCGCCGCCAAAGCCGGCGGTTACGCCCGCTACCTGGAATCGAAGACGATCCGGCCGGAGCGTGGCGACTACTACCTGAGTCCCGAGGGCGAGCCCAAGCAGGCCCCCGGCCGGTGGCTCGCCTCGCCGGATACCCTCGCGCGGCTCGGCATCGAGGGCACCACCGTCGAGGGCCGCGATTTCATCGCGCTCATGGAGGGCCGCCATCCGCGGAACGGCAGGTGGCTGCGACCCGAGGGCGCGGGCGGCGGGCGCGGCGGTGGGATCGACCTCACCTTCTCAGCTCCGAAGTCGGTCTCGGCAGTGTGGGCGCTCGGCGACGAGACCCAGCGCCGTGACATGGAAGCCGCGCACGCGGCAGCCGTCAAGGAGGCGATGGCGCACCTGACCGAGGCGGTCCCAACCGTGCGCCGCCGCTACAACGGCCAGGTGGTCGAGGAGCACGCCGCCGATCTCATCGCCGCCGAGTACCGCCATACGACCGCTCGCGGTGTGATGACCGGCGATGCCCCCGACCCGCAGTTGCACAGCCACGTCGTCGTCACGAGCGCAATCCGCGAGGATGGGCGCCTCGTAGCGGTGGCGTCCCGGCCGATCTTCAGGGCCGCCAGGGAGGTCGGTGCGTACTACCGCTCCGCGCTCGCGCACGAGCTCGCCCAGCGCGGCTACGCGATCGAGCGTGGCACCGGCAAGCAGGGCCGCTACTTCGAGATTGCCGGTGTCCCGCGCGGGCTGCTCGACGCCTTCTCAGCCCGCAGCCGCGAAGTCGCACACGCAGCCGAGCGTTTCCGCGCGCAGTGGGGTCGCGCGCCCGAGCGCGGGGAGTTGCGGGCGCTGAAGCTGGAGAACCGCAAGGCCAAGGTGCCCGTCACCCAACGCGATCTGCAACGGGTCTGGAACGAAACCGCCGCGCGCTTCGACTACACCACCGGCCGCGAGCAAGCGGCGAACATGCGCGAGGCGGACGCGGTGCCGGAGCGTGCACTCGAGGATCGCGTCGAGGAGCACCTGACCGAGCGCGCGGCGACGTTCGAGCCGGGCGACCTGCGAGCGGTCCTTCTGGAGCAGTCCGTCGGCGAGCTGGCACCCACAGAGGCGCTTGCGCTGTCCACACGCATGATCGCCGAACGGCGCATCCTGCCGTTGGAGGGCGGACTGATGACGACGCTCGCGGTCAGGGCACGCGAGCAAACGATCGAGCGACGCTTCGGTGAACTGGCCGACCCTGCCGGGCGCGACGTGGGCGAGCAGGCGCGCTCACGCGCGGGCGATCAGGTCGCCGAGCGAATCAGCGCGTGTCTCTCAGACGAGCAGGCCCACGCGCTCCAGGTCATCACCGGCCCGGAGCGCGCCGCAGTCCTTGTCGGCCCCGCCGGCACCGGCAAGGGCGTGGTGATCGACGTGGCGGCGCGCGCCGAGCAGATGACCGGGCATGACACGTTCGGTATCGCCGTGTCCGGCTCGACCGCGCAGCGGCTCGGCCAGGACAGCCCGGCACTCGCCGGACAGACGCTCACCCTGGACGCGCTCGTGGCGCGCGTGGACCGCGGGCAGTTGCAGATCGGCGAGCGCACGACGATCTACTTCGATGAGGCGGGGATGGGCGACACCGATCGCTTCGACCGACTCACAGAGGTCGTCGCCGAACACGGGGCGAAGCTCGTCACGATCGGCGACCCCGCGCAGCTCCCCTCGATCGGCGCCGGCGGCATGTTCGACCGGCTCACCATGATCGCGCCGAGCGCCGAGTTGTCGAACATCCGCCGCACGCTGGACCCCGCCGAACAGCGCGCGTGGGCGAACCTGCGCGCCGGACGCTCGGACAAGGCGATGGCACACTACTACGCCCAAGGCCGCCTGCACATGGCCGACACCCGCGATGAGGCGATCGAGCAGGCCGTCCAGGACTGGGCGGTCCTGACCGAGACGCACACGATCGGCGAGGTCGCGCTGATCTCCGACGCCTCCAACAAGGAGATTCACCGCCTGAACGCTCGCGCGCAGCACTTCCGCTCCCAGCGCGGCGAACTCGGCGAGCTGGAGGTCCAAGTGCCGGACGTCCACTACGGCATCCGCGCGGGCGACCGCATAGCGATGATCGACCGGCACCACGAGCCCGGCGTCGAGCGCATCGAGAACGGCGCCCGCGGCGAAGTGCTCGACATCAACGACGCCGGGGAAGTCCTCGTGCAGTTCGACGTGACCGGCCAGTGGCGAACACTCTCAGGCGATGACCTCGCGCGGCTGCGCCTCGGGTACGCCCAGCACATCCATCGCGCGCAGGGCGCGACCGTGACCCGCACGCTCGTCGTCACCGGCGGCTGGCAGACCAGCAAGGAGCCCGCCTACGTCGAGGCGAGCCGCGCCCGGCAGGGCACCGACTGGTATGTCTCCCGCCAAGACCTCGGCGTCGAAGGCCACGACACCGACCGGATCAAACGGCTCGCGCAGAGCATGAGCCGCAGCCATGCGCAGACGCCATCGCTGGTCTACCCCGAGCTGCCCAACCCCGAGTACGGGCCAGGCTTCCATCGAACGATCGCCCCAAGCCGAACCCGGCTGCCGGGGATTGCCCGCGCCATCCACCGCATCGCCCAACCACAACCCTCACAGGAAAGAACACGATGAGCCACACGGTCAGTCGTTCCCACCCATCGAGAGCGCAACCAGCTCCAGACCCGGCAGGGCGGCACGCGGCATAGGCCGGCGAAGTCAGCTATTGCCAACAGCGCTCATATTAGATTTCGACGGCTTCAATCGCCCACATATCCACAGCCTCGTCATCCCACTGTTCCCAAGTCATTTGCACGGTCTTACCCCAAGTCACAAGGAGAGGACCACCCGGAGTGAAACCATCGACCACAGCATCGTGATATCCGGCTTCCGTTTCTTCCGTGCCTAGATAGTCACCCTTCACGAACTGGAGCATGACGAGTACGGCTTGCTGCTGTTCAACCAGCGCGTGTACATCTTCTGATTCAAGCTTGTAGCTCTGATGCTTCACTAGCCTGTAGCCCTCGATTCCCCCTTCGCCTTCCCAAAACTTCCAGACCTTCGCCTGAGACAATCCCGATTCGCCGCCTCCCGCTTCGGCAAACTGAACCCCCAGGAGCGTCGGGTCAGGTTCAATGCTGTACTTGATCTGCTCAAGGTCGGCGACAGCCGCAAAGGAGCAGTCTCCCAAGTTGACGGGTGCTGCATTCCCGAACAACTGGTAGGTTTCGAGAACCGGCCCATAGTCGCATTCTTGCCCTCGTTCGCATTCTGTGATTTCGGCGACCGGCAGCCGGTAGCCGAGCTGTTTGACGGACGCTTCTCGTGTCGTGGAGGAGCGTCCTACAGCGACTATCCGCAACCGGACTGTGCGGGGGTAGACGGACTTATTGCTCGGCACACCGATCTGTCCGGTTTCCCATTGTCCCGGTTCGCTGCAAGCGAACTGTTCGGTACGGAGTGTGTGGACGCCAGCAGACCATGTTAGCCGGCAATGCCGCGCACGAGAGAGCGTAAAGTGCGCTTTGAGGGAGCCTCCCGCCTGCGGCACAAGGGACTTGCTCAGCCGTAGGGACGTCAGAGAGGGCGCTTGCGCCGACGCCACGGCAGGAAGCAACAGAGCGATCACGGAGGGAGCCGCGAAGGCGAGCAAGCGGCGACCCAAAACAAGCCGCCGCAGGCGACGAGCACGGCATAGCGCGGGGAACACAGAGCGAAATTATGTCGATTCGTGGGCCACACGACGATTGGACAGCGCCGAGGCTGCACGCTTCCGATACGCCATGCCGTCCGTCCGATGTTCGGGAGCCTGCGCGGGAACGGCGCATATTGCTACCAAATTGATACCAAATGCGCCGCCCAAACCGCCGAGACTCCAATGCTCAAGCCAAAACCTGCGATGGGCGATACTGGGCTCGAACCAGTGACCTCCGCCTTGTCGAGGCGGCGCTCTCCCAGCTGAGCTAATCGCCCTGGGAGAAGCCGAAGCCTAGCAGCGGCCCGCTACCCTGGTTGGCCCATACGGCGACGTGGCGGAGTGGCTACGCAGCGGCCTGCAAAGCCGTCTACACCGGTTCGATTCCGGTCGTCGCCTTCATGAGAAGTGCCTGCAAGAGAGCGGTTTTCAGGCAATCGGCTCAGGTGTGCAGGACGCCGAGAACCGCAAACTCTCCCAGAACTCTCCCAGAGCGCGCCCGGGCTGGGGCGAGCCACACAGCTCGCCACTCGTCGCTGCACCGCCTCGACGCGTCAGGCGGCGCGGTGCAGCGGGACCACGTTGGCAGCCTCGGCGGGCTCTGGCAGAGGGGTCTCCGCCACCGCGGTCTCCCAGAGTGCCGAGAGCCTGTCTGCAGCATCGGCGTCGGGTGCGTAGTGCAGGTAGCGTTCCGTCGTCGTGATGTGTCGGTGGCCCATCAGCCGCTGGACCTCATGGATCTTGAAGCCGCGGATAGCCTGCGTGCCGAACGTGTGGCGCAGGTCGTGCAGTCGCAGCACGGGAAGGTCCGCCCGTTTGCTCGCGTTCAGGAACCGTCGGTAGAGTCCCGAGCCGCAGATCGGCTCGCCGGGCTTGGCGTCGTGCTCGAAGACCAGCATTTGGGCGCTCTTGCCATCGCAGAACGGCGTGAGCGCCTTTCGGACGTTCCTTGTCATGGGGACCGACCGTACCCTGCGGCCCTTGTTGCCGGCGTGGCCGCCGGTGGTCGTGAAGCCATCCTCAAAGCGCAGGACGCCGGCGTCGAAGTCGACGTTGCCGACCTTCAGTGCCCGGATCTCGCTGAGGCGCGGACCGGCCTCGGTGGCGAGCGTGTAGATGGCCTCATCCATCTTCGAATACGCCTCCGCGATGAGTTTGCGCACCTGCTCGGGCGTGTAGAAGTGGAGCTTGCCCTCGCTCTCGACCTTCTGGGTCTTCCACGCCCAGGCGAGCGCTGGGCTCGACGCATGCGTTCCGAAGATGCCACGCACGACGCGGCGGTAGTGATTGATCGTGTCGGCACTGCGCTCGGCCTGCGTCAGCTCAAGCCGAACGGCGAGCAGGTCATCCGCGCTGAACGTGTCAAGGACGCGGTCGGCCCACGTTGCGTCGCCGCGCCACGGACGCTCGGCCAGGCGCTCCCCGATCTTCTGGTAGGCGTGGACGGTGGAGCCGCGCAGCCCCTTCTCGACGGTGCAGTGACTCATGAACGCGTCCAGAGCGACGCGGAACGTGCGGCGGGAGCTCGTGGAGTCCGTCGAGTGCTGCGCGGCAAAAGTCTCCGCCTTCACAAGCGCGTCGCCTTCGGTCAGGTAGCCGTTGGCGGGACGGCCCTTCCGCGTCCAGGCGGGACCGAGCACCTTGCGGGAGTCCTTCCCGGACGGAAGGACATAGCGCATGACCCAGACCGGCTTGCGGCGCGGTTTGCCCTTGCACGACTTGGAGAGTTCGACCTTGACCAGCGCGTGCGTTTTCTTGGCTTGCATCGGGACCTCTTTTCCTGATGCCGGGGTCGAGGGCGCTTTCTCGCCGCTCGACCGTCGTTCGGAGCGTCCCCGGGGTTGCACCCCCGGGGACGCGCCCTTATCTAGGCGCGGGATTTTATGGGAGTCCACGGCGCGGTCATGATCCGCGACGTTGGCCCTCCAGCCACGCTTCGATATCTGGCCAGCGGAAGCGTCGGTAGCGACCGACGCAGATGTGTGGGATGCGGTTCGCGCGCGCGGCTTTGCTGACCCATGACGGTTGAACACCCAGGCGGGAGGCAACCTCCTCGGCCGTGAGCAGCCTCGTGGCGTCGCCCGGGGGCCGTCGGACCGCGCTGTGGACCGTCGCTGGTTCTGTGCTCATTGTGGGTATTGACCCCGAGCAGGCGAAACCGGCCACTGACTTCGCCTGAGGTGCCCCGAGGACGTCTGAGGTCAGGCGGCGACGCTGGGGGCGAGCACCCGGATGTGGGCCTTGTTCGGCCCAAGATCCAGCGCGGCGTAGATCACGTCGGGGTCCAGGTCGACATCGCCCGGCCATGTGATCGTGCCCGTCTGCTCATCCACCTTGACCTGGCTGAACATTGCCGGGTCCCGCAGCGGGGCGAACGCTGGGGTATCGAGCAGCGGAGTGATGTCGACGTCCCGTACCTCGCCGTCTGCAAACACGATACGGACGGTGTTCTCCGGCCGCGGGATCACGGCAACCATTTGGGGTGCGATTGGGGGCTCCATCACGATGAATCGTAGCGGCCGATCGGATGCTGATCGAGCTGTGCGCGCCGCCAGTCGGCGCTCAGTGCCTCGCCGTGTCGCTGGCACCAACTCGTCGCCGTCGCGAGCTTCGCAGCGGGAAGCGTGCCGTCGATCAGTTCGCCGGTCTCGATCGAGAAGCGCGCAGCCTGGACGCCCGGGTGTCCGATGCGTCCCGCGTAGATGTGGACGTGTGGCGGCGGGTGGTCGCCGAAATAGAGCTTTACGACCAGTCCTTGAAAGCTTGCTATCCGTGGCACCGACACAGCCTACGGTGGGCTCCGGTGGTGCACGACTGGACTGCCGCCTAGTTCGGCACACGCGGGGAAGGCGCTGCCTCATCGGCCGCGGTCGGGTGATCGGTCGGGTTGGATGATGCGGTGGATGGTGCGCGCGAGTCCTGGCAGGCGGCTGCGGCTCGGGGCGAGCGTCGGCTTGAAGCCCTTCCCCCAGTCCGGGTCTGGTAGTTCGGGGTGCGCGAGTGACGGTGTGTGGGCGCGGCTGTTTCGCATCTTGCCGGCGAGGCTGGTCACTCGCCGCTCGTCTTGGCCTTCGAGTCCCGAGCTCGTCGCGGGCGAGGAACCACTCGGTGCCCTGCCGGGCGCGGCTGGCCTGGACGTAGGCGGACTCCTTGCTGGTCTGCCAGCCGCCGGTCACGACGACGGAGCGCTCTACGGTCGCGCCTTGCTGGCGATAGACGTGCTGGGCGTAGCCGAGACGCAACGACTCAAGCTCCTCGCCGGCGAGGCTGATCATGCGCTCGGACCCGTCGAGCGTCACAGTTACGCCGCGGCCGTCGTGGATCTGGGTGACCTGGCCGCGGGTGCCGTTCTCGACCCTGGGCTCTCCTGGGGTCCGGTGCTGTTTGGTGAACGCGATCAGGTCTCCTTCGCGCAGCCCGTAGTGCTGGTGCGGCAGCGGGATCTCTCGGCCTGTCCGAGTTCGCCGCGTTCGGCGCGGAGGTGCTGGGCGCGGGCGTTGAGCCGGTCGATCTCCACGTTTGAGGCGTCGGCGATCAGCGCGACGTCGCGGATGTCGCGGGTCTCGGTCAGCTCGGCCCAGCGTTGCACGGCGGCCTCACCGGCCTGGTCGCGGGTGTCGTTGAAGAACAGCTGTCCGCGGGCCTGGTAGTGCGCCATCGCCCGCTCCGGTTCCCCGGCACGCAGCGCCGCCCACGCCTTGCGCTCTGCTGGGTCGCTGGTGCGGCGGACGTCCGCCAGCTCCGCGGTGGGAGCGCGGCCGGCGATCCGGTCGAACATGCCGCCGGGTCCGATCGATGGGAGCTGCTTGCCGTCGCCGACCGCGATCAGCTTCGCCCCGGAGCGCTCGATCAGCTCGGTGAGGGCTTGCCCATGCGTTTGTGGTCGACCATCCCGGCCTCATCAAGGATCACCGTCGTACCGGCCCCGATCTGGACCCTCCCCGTGTCCGCCCGAGCGGTCAGGGCGTCGAGGGTGAGCGTGCGCCCCGCGAGAGCGGGGCTGTCTGTGCCGAGGCGCTCGGCCATGGATCCCGACACGGCGATCCCAAGGATCTCCCGGCCGGCGATCTGCTCAGCCCGAGCTGCGGCGTCGATCACGACCCCCTTTCCGGTGCCCGCGGGGCCGACGAGGACAGCCAGGCGCTCCGGGCCCGTCACGGTGCGCAACGCCTGCTCCTGCTCGCGGGACAGCGTCGCGGCGATGCGCTCCGCCACCTCCCTGCTCGCGCTCGCCCGGGCGTGCTCGCCGACATCCCGGCCGGCCGGCTGGGCGAGCAGGCTGGAGCGTCGCTCGATCGCCTCCTCCTGAGCACGCAAAGCGAGCGTCGTCATCCGCCCGCCCTCCAAGCTCAGCACACGACGGTCCGCGACCATTTCACGGGCGACCGCCAGCGCCTCATCGGGGCTCATCTCCCCCGCCGTCCGCTCCAGCACGACCGTCCGCAGCGCTCCAGCGTCGAAGACAGCCTGTTGTTCGGTCAGCTTCGCTTCGATGCGATCTTCCAACGCCTGCTCGGGCGGCGTGTGCACGGGGCCGCCGATCAGATGGACCGCCTGATCAGCGCCGAACCCGTGCTGCTCGCCCGTCCGCGCCCAGACCCGCTGCAGATCCCCGCGGGTTGTGAGTTCCTTGGCGCGGCGGTTCTCGAGCGCCAGGTCGCGCAGCTCCCCGCGTTCCGGCGCGCGGCCGTGCTTGGCGCGGAAACGCTCCGCGGCCTTTGCGATCTCTCGGTGGCGGCCGGAGAACGCATCACGCAGCTCCCGGGGCACACCTGCGATCTCGAAGTACCGTCCGTCGCGGCCGGTGCCCTGCTCGATCGGATAACCCTCCTCCGCCAGCTCCTCGGCGAGCGCGGAGCGGTAGAACGCCCCAACCTCACGGGCACAACGGAACACCGGACGCGACGCGACCGCCACGATGCGATCGTCCTCACGCACCGCACCAGAGATCACGACATGCGTGTGCAGCTGCGGGTCCGGCGCCTCAGCGCCCGAGACGCCCCTCGCTGTCGTGTGGCGGTAGGCGGCCGCGATCAGATCCTTCGCGGGCTCCTCGATGACCTCGGCCCCGTAGCGGCGGCGAACGACCGGCACCCGCTCACGGAGGTAGCCGACCGAGCGCTCGACTGCGCGGGCGTGGGCTGCCTCGATCTGCTCGCGCTGCCACGGGTCACCCAGCGCCCACACGACCGACACCGACTTCGGGGCGCTGAACGTCACATCGATCCCGCCACCCCGCGAACCATCCGCGCCCGCCCTGCGCAGCCACCGGCCGGTCCCGGGATGCCGGCCCTCCATCGACGCGATGAAATCCCCGCCAGCCACTGGCGCCGCCGGATCGACCCCCAGCCGGGCCAGGGTCTCCGGGGCCGACAGCCAGCTGCCCGGAGCCTCCGCCAGCTCACCACCGGGCGTGAGGTAGTAGTCCCCGCGCTCAGGGGCGACCGTCTTGCCCTCCAGATAGCGGGCATAGCCGCCACCCCGTCCGGTACCGATGCTCGAAGCGCTCATCATCCACCGTGTACAGACCCCGAGCGCCCGGAACCGGCCACGAAATGCGACAGCTATCGCACAGCCCCGGCACCCCTGTGCATCTTGTGTGGGCGGGCCGTTGTCGTTTCTGGTGCTGGACGGGCGAGGGGGCAGCGGTGGAGAGGAAGCGAAGATCGAGCTTGCTTGATACCGCGAGCGATCTTGAGGGCGTCGGATATCGAGGGGTATCGGGCGAGCTGACGAGGTCGCTGGCTTGTTCAGGCAGCTCGGGCTCGGTGCCGAGGCGCCGCGAGCAGCCCTATCAGGCGCGACGACTGAGCGCTTCCGCAAGACCCGACGAAAGCGAGCGTGGCCTGACTGTCTGACGGCGCGCTCGCAGGTCGTCCCAAGCATGCGTCTCGTCTCGGGCCGACGACAGGCCTGCTTTTGGCGACGAGCAGGTTCGTCGACACGCCCCGGGGCAAGACCCGCATTCGTGTTCGCTGCGGGCATCCGAATCTGGCCGGCTTCGTGACGGCGCCGGCCTTGGGTTGGATAGCTGTCTCCAGTGGCAAAGTAGCCCGCGAAGGCGCGTCCGCGGCGCCGCACGTGCGATGCGGACAAGGTGGACGGTAGGTCTGGTCCATGAGAGACTGGCGAAGTGCTTAGGGGCCGTATTCGCGACTGCTTGACCGGCAGGCCGATCCAGAACCATGGCGCGGCTGCTCGCTGGCTGACTGGAGCCCTCACGGCCCTGTTGATGTTTACCGCCGGCGTGAGGGTCGCGGAGGCGGGTTCGGCGAAGCCGACGTTGCGATTGACCGCGACGCCAAGCATCGTAGGGCCCGGTCGCGAGGTCACAGTACGCGTGATCGGCAGCCGAGGAGACTGCACGGTGGCGTTGAGCCGGTCCCGGCGTTTGGTCCGCGTCTGGAAGACGAAACCGCACCGGACAAAGACCGCGTTTCGGACCGGCCATAGATCTGGGGCGCTCACGGTCTCGGCGAAATGCGGTGGTCAGACGCGGATCGCGCCGGTCTGGGTGGTCTCGAGCCATCATGGAAGCTCGGTCGTGTTGGGATACCAACCCAGATCTGGGAGGGACGCTGGGGGACCGGTCATCGCTTCTTTGGTGCCGTCGGGAGCGGACGCGCGTAATCGCACCGCCCTGAGTCGGGGTCCCCTGGGCACCGCTCTGGTCCCAGGCGGCGTCCATGCGAGCGTCGCTAACAGTGGCGGGAGCCTACGGGCAGCGATCGTCTCGATCGCTCAATCACAGGAGGGCGTGTCGAGTCCCGCGGGTTCCGAGTGCAACCCGTACAGCGAGTACTGGGGCGACGGTTCCGGCTGTGCAAACGGGTGGCACGATAATGCGTGGTGCGCCGACTTCGCCGCCTGGGCATGGCGCCAAGCCGGAGTTAGCTTCACTTATGGCTACGCGGGGTCCGATATCAACGCGTGGGCGGCGAGCTTCTACGCGTGGGGGCTGGCGACCGGCAACTGGCATTCGCTTTCCAGCGGCTACCAGCCCCAGCCCGGCGATGTCGCCGTCTACGGGCTACTGCTCGAGGAAAGCGGCGGCGGCTCTCATGTTGGGATCTACGTCAGCGGGCCTGCAGGCGATCCGACTGTCGTCAACGGCAACTGGAGCTACCCCAACCCCAACGTCGCCCAAGTGTACGAGCAGAGCGACGAGCAAAACACTGGGCCTGGCGGAGGAAGCTTGGACGGGTACGTCTCGGTTCCAAACGGAACCGAGACGGGCGGCGGAGGAACTGCCCCGTCTCCAGGTATTAGCCCTACAGGCCCAACGACCACGCCCAGCGGTGCCCCAGCCGCGGCTGGCAAGCCGTCAGCAATCGTGAACAGCAATTACTCGAACATCGATGTGTTCTACCGGGACACGAGCGGCGATCTGATGGATGACGGCTGGAGCGCCACTTCCGGCCATGGCTACCAGACGCAGGAGATCACGCCCGGGATCGTGGGCAATCCCTCTGCGATAGTGAACGGCAGCTACTCGCAGATCGACGTGTTCTACCCAGGTTCAGACGGCGATCTCTGGGACGCGAGCTGGAGCGCCACTTCCGGCCATGGCTACCAGACGCAGGAGATCGCGAGCGGGATCGTCGGCGATCCGTCCGCGATAGTGAACGGCAGCTACTCGCAGATCGACGTGTTCTACCGTGACAGCAACGGCAATCTGATGGACGCAAGCTGGAGCGCCGCTTCGGGTCGTGGGTATCAGACACAGGAGATCGCGAGCGGGATCGCAGGGGACCCCTCTGCGATAGTGAACGGCAGCTACTCGCAGATCGACGTGTTCTACCGTGACAGCAACGGCAATCTGATGGACGCAAGCTGGAGCGCCACTTCCGGCCATGGCTACCAGACGCAGGAGATCACGCCGGGGATCGCCGGGGACCCCTCCGCGATCGTCAATAGCAGCTACTCGAACATCGACGTGTTCTACCCCGGTTCAGACGGCGATCTCTGGGACGCAAGCTGGAGCGCCACTTCCGGCCATGGCTACCAGACGCAGGAGATCACGCCCGGGATCGCCGGGGACCCCTCCGCGATCGTGAACAGCAGCTACTCGAACATCGACGTGTTCTACCCCGGTTCCAATGGAGATCTCTGGGACGCCAGCTGGAGCGATACGCCGGCCGGTTACACGACCTCCTCGCTACCAACCAGCTGAGCCGCCGGGTGCGGGCGGATTATGGGCATCCCGTCGGAGCGGGAATCCTCGGCGGGCGTGACCACTCGCTTGCGCCGCCCGAGTTGTCACCCTTCTGAAGTTGGGTATCGAACTCTTTCAATATGGCTCAAAAAAGACCCTAGTAGGCGTCCGAACTGATTGCCGAGCGGGCTGCTGAGGTTGCTCTCGTTTTCGCGCTAGGACGAGCGTCTCGACGCCGTCGACGAGGAGCCTGAAATGCGCGGCAGGCAGGGACGAGTGCGGTGAGGCTTGCGGCGATTGGCGTTGACGGGTCCGCGCCGAGCCCCGGTGTGGCGACAGGCAGGTCGATCAGGTGGCTTGGGCCTTTTTCGCGGCGCGCTTTTCTTGTCTCTGTCGCTTGAAGCGGATGAGTGTGGCGGCCGCCACACCGATGATTGGCACCGGCACGGCCAGTTTTTTTAGCAGGGCGATCAGCATCACGAATACGTTACCCCGTTCGTGGCATCGCCCAACTCAAGGGAGCCTCTCGCTAGCTCGCTCCGTCTGTGCGGCGCGTAAGCGCTCGGACGCAATTTGCGATGGGGAGTCCCCGCTGGCCGAGCGAGACAAGACGCCTGCAACTCGTCCCTTGCGCTCGGGGAGCGCAGCCGTTGCTCGGACGCTCGCTGTGGCACGGAAGCATCAGCCGCGCGACTGCTGACCCTCATGTGCGCGGTTTCCTGGCGGCCGTCGGCTTCGGCGTCTGCGCCCGCCTGCCGTTTGCATCATGTCCGTGAAGCGTGGTCTGAACCCGGTGCGGGTCGGTCCGCTTCGATCGTTCCAAGTGCTCTGGCTTGAGCGCCTCGTTGCTGGTATCGACGACGAGCTCGTAGAGCCGCTCGAGGGCCTGGGTGATGGCCTTGCGCTCCCTCGCAGAGCAGCCGCTCAGGAGCGGGGCAAGCGCGTCCTGCGCGTCGAGCGTGCGCCGTCGCATCCCCTCCGTCTTGACACGGTCGGTCACCTCGGCGAGGGTCTTTCTGCCGTCGGCGGGGTCGGAGCTGGTCCGCACCCAGCCGCGACCTTCCAAGCGCTTGACGCAGAAGGAGACGCGGCTCTGCGCGAGGTCGGTGCGGGAGACGATCTCGCTGACTGAGCTCTCGCCATTCAGGAACAGGTCGCGCAGAACCAGGAACTCGCTGGGTGTCATGCCGTGGTCTGTAGCGCCCTGCGCGCGCTGGGCAGCGTCGATCAGCGTTCGCCCGAGCTGGTAGAGCTGGTGGGTCTGCATCTCCAAGAGGATAACAATCTTGACAGATAGATCAGCACTGATGTATCATCCCTAATCTTAGAGCGCCTAACAGAAGGTAGGGTTCGTGGTGGGGCTGTCGAAGTCCTGCGTCATGGCGAAACCTTTGCTTCCTGATGGGTTGTGGGCTCGTATCGAGCCGCTTTTGCCGGTGCGTGAGCCGCAGGTCACGGGGCGTCCGCGGGTGCCTGACCGAGCGGCGATGACAGGGATCATCTTTGTTTTGAAAACGGGGATACCGTGGGAGGATCTTCCCCAAGAGATGGGCTGTGGGTCAGGGATGACGTGTTGGCGGCGACTGCATGAATGGAACGAAGCCGGCGTCTGGAGCCGGCTGCACCAAGTGCTGTTGGACGAGCTTCACGACGCCGACCAGCTTGACTGGTCAAGGGCAGTCGTTGATAGCTCGCATGTGCGGGCCAAAGGGGGGGCGAGCAAACCGGCCCCTCGCCAGTCGACCGCGCTCGCCTTGGCAGCAAGCACCATCTGATCGTCGATGGCAAAGGCACGCCGCTCGCGTTCACACTCACTGGTGGGCACCGCCACGACATCACGCAGCTGACCGAGCTGGTTGATCGTGTCCCGCCGACCGGCCGTCACGGCAAGTTCCGGCCACGACGCCTGTATGCCGACCGGGCGTATGACTCCAAACACCACCGCCGAGAGCTGCGCGAGCGCGGAATCACGCCCAAGATCGCCAAACGGAACAGCCAACACGGATCCGGGCTGGGACGCGACCGATGGGTCGTAGAGCGCACCATCTCCTGGCTACACGCCCACCGCTACCTCGCGCGCCGACACGCCCGCCGCGCCGACATCCACGAAGCCATGCTCACCCTCGCCTGCGCACGCATATGCCTCAAACAACTCCAACACTTTTGTTAGGCGCTCTTATTGCTCCGAGCTGACTCAACTGCTCTGATACACGACCTCGGGAGGCGACTGTGAGCACCAGCGACTACTTCCTGTACATCGGCCTGTTCGTGTTCATCCTGGCAACCCAACTGGGGCACCGCGAACCAAACGCCCAGCGATTGATCCTGCCCGTGGTGATCGTCGCGGCGGTCGGCGCCAAGCACCTGAGTGGCATCCCGAGCGGGAGCACCCCACAGCTTTTGGTGTGGGGTGGGGTGCTCGTCGGGCTCCTCTTCGGCGTCGGGTCGCTCCTGCTGATCCGGATCGAGAAGAACCCGACGAACGATCGTCTGGTCACGATCGCCGGATGGCCCTACGCGGCGCTGTGGACAGTCGCGTTGGTCGCCCGCCTCGGCTTCGCCTATGGCTCAACGCACTGGTTTCGCGCTGAGCTGGGCAGCTTCTCGCTTGAACACCACGTCCCCGGCTCGACCTACGGCGACGCGTTCGTGCTGTGGGTCTTGGTGATGATCGTCGTGCGCACGCTCTGGGTGGTCGCTCGAGGGAAGGCCATTGGCGCCAAGATAGACTTCAGCGAGTTCGGACGCCATCGCGGCCAGCCGATCCTGCATCGCGTTCGCGGCTGAGCGCCATTTGGCCTCTCCGGCAGGCGTCGATGGGAGATATTGCGAGGCGATGGACGAGCAGCTAAGTCGCTCACAGACACTACGCGCGCGAGCCTCCGTGGTTCGTGCAGCAGTCGAGCAAACGGTCGTGGGGACGAGCGTTCGCCGCGTACGCGAGCTCGAGCTCGGCTCGTGCGCGCTTGTGCTCGCCGCCCAGCAGCTGTTGTGCATGATCCCTCTGCTGGTCGTGCTGTCTGCCATCCGTCCAGCAGACACCTCGGGCAACTTCGGCGTGCGCTTCAGTCACTACCTCGGCCTATCGGCTAAGGCCACCCGCGACCTCGGCGCGGTGTTCGCCGGGCCCGCGCAGGTTCGCAGCGCCGCCACCGTCGGCGGGGTGCTGCTGCTCATCCTCTTCACGGTCGGGGTCGCCCAAGCGCACCAGCGTGCCTACGAGCTTGCCTGGCGGCTCGAGCGCTCGCCGACGGGGTCGTGGCTACGCCAGGCCCGGTGGGTGGCAGGGGCTGTCGGATACGTCGCCGCCCTCACCGCCATCAGCCGTGCGCTCGGCGGGCTGAACTCCGAGCGAGTGACCTTTATCGCGATCTGCGCGCCGCTGTCGGCGGCCTTCTACTGGTGGAGTCAGCGCATCCTTCTGGCCAGGCGAATCGCTTCACGGTCCCTCATGCCCGGCGCTCTGCTGATCGGCGCTGGTGTCACCCTGCTGCTCCTGCTTACGCCATGGGCCTTCTCGGGGCAGATCACGAGCACCGTACGCGAGTTCGGTCTGATTGGCGTGACCGTTGTCCTTGCGACCTGGAGGATGCCCGGATCGTCGTGGAACTTTGAGTGCGGCCCCCCGCGGATTTGATGGTTAGACAGTAACGGTTTGTGGGACCTCGGTGTGAACGGCGGCGGCGGGGGTTGGAAGGGCGGCTCGTGCTGCGTGGCGTTCGATCGCGACCACGAGCGCGGCGAGGTCGCGGTAGCCGATGATTCGCCGGAACTGCTGCTCGGCGAGGAGCATCCCGGCGGCGGTCCAACGCTTGCGCATGTCGCCGTCCTGCCAGCGCTTTACGTTGCGCTGGGTGCGGCGGACGATCTCGATCATGCTCTCCGCAGGGTTCGTCGAGCACAGCGTCTTGGAGAGCTGTCCGGTGATCCCGAGTCGCATCAGCGTCAGCGTCTCGGTCATCCCCTCCCTGAGCGAGGCGGCGGCGTCAGGCCAGGTGCGATCGAGCTCCGAGGCGAGGAGTTCGAGGCGCTGTTCGGCGAGGTCCGGGTCCTTGAGCGCCCATGCGCCGCGGATCTTCATAAGGACGGCGGGGCGGTCGCGTTCGGGAAGCAGGTCGCAGACATTGCGCTCCTTGTGCCTGTGACACCGATGTTACCAGCGCGCGCTCGCCGAACACGTCCTTGATCGCGCGGCGGATCGCCTTGCCGCCGTCGATCACGAACAGGATCGCCTGCTCGGGGTCAAGCCCGCGGTCCACGAGATCGGCCAGCAGCGTCCGGGCGAGCGTGGCGTTCTCGGTCGAGCCCTCCCACAGCCCGAGGGGGATCTTCACGCCCTCGGTGCTGATCCCGAGCGCGACGATGTGCGTGCGCCCAGCGATCTCCAACCCGTCGAGCATCATCACCGCCAACCGCACGTCCTCCAGCCGCCGGCCCATCAGCTCGCCCAGCGCGGTGCGGGTGCGCTCGATGAACACCTCCGAAACGGTGCTCTTGCCCGTCGATGTGCTGGTCTGCTCGACCTCCTCGCCGACCGGCTCTCCCACGTCCGTGAACCGGCGTGTGGAGACGCCGGCAAGCATCCGGTCCATCACCGCTCTTGTGAGCGGGTCGCGGTCGGCGAAGTGCTCATATGTCGCAAGCGGCAGCTCCCGCTCGTCATCGGCAGTACGCACACGCGGCCGGTCAACCTTCACGCGCCGGCCGCCAAGCGTCATCGACCCACGCTCGTGACCGTGGCGCTTAGCGGCCCGATCCCGGTTCCACTTGCCCTTCGGGCCAACCACCTCCTCGACCTCGGTCGCCATCAGCTCATGCACGACGCCGAGCCCGACACCCACGCTCAGCGCGAGCAGCCCCTCTCTCGCCGCGCCGACGAGCTCACCAAGCGCCTCCTGAATCTGCGGTGGGAGCGGACTCTCCAACGCTTCCGCGGCCGTGACGACCTCCGGGCCAGATACCTTCTTCATGGCGGTTCCTCCTGTCCCTATCGGACTTGGTTTGGTCGCCCCGAACGCTCCCAACCGGAGCGGACGGGACAGGAGGACCGCCACTCAAACTTCTACGAGAACTCGGACAACCTCGGTTGAGGCGGAAGCGATCTACGATGCTGGCCGCGAGGCGGTCGTCGAGGTGCTTCTGCGTATGGACGCGCAGATCCAGGCGTTGACTGAGCGGGTGGCTAGGCAGGAGGAGCGGATTGCGCAGCTTGAGCGGCGTTTGGGTCGCAGCTCACGGAATAGCTCGCAGCCGCCGAGTTCTGATTCGCCGAGCACGCCACGCGGACGCGGGAAGGATTCCTCCGGGCGTGAGCGTGGCGCTCAGCGTGGCCATGAGGGGCGCGGCAGGGATCTGCTGCCTGCGTGTGCGGTGGATGAGGTGGTCGAGTACTGGCCCGAGTGCTGCGGCTGCAGCCACGCCTTCGCCGAGGGGGAGCGTGTCGCGGTCGGCGAGCCGGCGCGCTGGCAGGTAGAAGAGCTGCCGGTGATGACGGTGCGCGTGGTAGAGCATCGTGCTCAACGTCTGTGCTGCCCGGACTGTGGCGTTCACACCCGGGCGACGCTGCCCGCGGAGGTCGCCCGTAGCGCGTTTGGCCCACGCCTGCAGGCCGCGATCACGACCCTGTCGGTGCGCAACCGGATCTCCCGACGCGATGTGGTGGAGCTCACGGAAGAGTTGTTCTGCGCGAGGATCAGCGTGGGCGCGGTGGACGCGATCCTTGCTCGCGCCAGCGAGGCGCTCACCGAGCCGCACGCCGACCTGCTGGGGCAGCTGCGCGGTGCCCCGGCGGTGAACATGGACGAGACGGGGTGGCGTACCGCGGGTCAACGCCGCGCGCTGTGGGGCATCTTCGACCGGCGCTACGCGTACCTTCATATCGCGCCTGACCGGCACGAGGATCACGCAAAGGCGTTGCTCGCCGATACGAAGGCGATCGTGACTTCCGATCGCTGGTGGGCTTACGCGCACTTGCCGTTGGCGCGCCGCCAGCTCTGCTGGGCGCACCTGCGCCGGGATTTCACCGCGCACGCCGAAGGGTTGGCGGCCGAGAAGGAGTTCGGCGAGCACGGCCTCCAGCTCTGTGAGCGCGTCTTCTGGGCCTGGGAGGTCTTCCAGAACACCGGCGATCGCCGCGAGCTGAAGCGCACCATCCGCCGGCTAGGACGCCAATACAAGCCGATCATCCGCGGCTACGCCTCGAAGAGGGCGCGTAACAAGCGCTGCCGCGGCATGGCCCGCAACCTCCTGAAGGCGTGGCCGGCGCTATGGACCTTCGCCGCCCACGACGGTGTGCAGCCGACCAACAACCACGCCGAGCGCGCTCTCAGGAGCGCCGTCATCTACCGCAAGCTCTCCCTCGGTAGCCAATCCAAAGGAGGCGAGCAACGCACCGCACGGCTCCTCTCCGCACACACGACCTGTCGCCTACAACACCGCTCGCTGTTTGTCTACCTCACCGACGCGCTCACCGCCCACGCCCACGGAAACCCCGTTCCGCTGCTCACCTGAGCAGCCCGAGGGACTGAACGCTTACTCTTTTTGGGTGCGCTCGCGGCTGCTTGGGGGCGCCAAAACGGGCTACTCTCCCCAAACTCTCCCCAGCCGGCGCTTTACCGGGCCACAAAAGAGGGGCGAGCCATGCGGCCCGCCCCTATCGGAGCGCCCCCGGTTGAGGCGTCAGGCGACCCGGCGCAGGGGGACCACGTTCGCCGCCGGCGCGACCGCCCCCGCAGCGCCGACGCCTGAGTAGCGGCCGGCTTCGCTCAGCGCTACCCGCACCCCCACCGACCCGGGTCCGGCAGGTGCCGCGTGAATCCTCACCGCGCCGGTCCCCGCCGGCAGTGATTCGTGTGGCTGGCACCCCACCGTCCCCGCGGGCAGCAACCCGATGACGAGCTGCACCGGCGTGTCGTTATAGCCAGAACACTGCCACGACCGCCGGCTGAGCACGACCGCCAACATCCCCGCGATCACGACCACACCGACCACAAACGCCACCAGTGCGTGCTGTCCGCGGGACATATCCGGTTTTTGTCAGGCTTGTGTCAGCACACGATCACAACCCGAACCACAATCAAGCGGACTGATAGACCTTGCCTTCGTGCTCGCCTACCATGAACGTTCAAGGAGCCGGCGCGGCCGATTCCCCGGCAGGGAGCTTCTCGCGATGGCTATCCGAACTGACAACGAAATTCGCGAGCTGAACCCCGAGCAGTGGGCGCAGCGAGTCGACGAGAACGCGCGTAAGTACCTGGGTATGAGCGGCTCGGGGTTCGAGCGGCGTTTGAAGGCGGGCGAGATCGACATAGACGACAGCCCTGCCGTGACGCGCATCGCGATGATGCTCCCGCTGCATACCGGACCGAAGTAGGACGCTTGCCGAGGCGGTCGAACCGTGCGGCTTCTCTCGTGCGTGACGAGCGAACACGTCGTCGTCAGCGCCTACCACGCTTCGGACGTTCCGCATCAGCTCGAAACTCTCCGACAAGGCAAAGTTGCGCGGGGCCGCATCCGCTTCGCCTCGACTACCACTGGCACCCTGACGGCGAGAACCCGATCACGTGGCCGCATCTGCATGTAGGCGCCGACATCCGCTGAGTCTTGAACGTTGCGGTCGGCCAGCAAAGCTCCGCGGACCTTCCTGCTCGCGGAGCCGCACACCTGCGTGATCGTCTCTGGTTTTTCTATGCAGGCGACGCAAGTACCATCGAACCAGGATTCTGGCGCTCCTGGCAACATTGTGACAGAAGTTACGAAGGTCTTGGCGTCTGCCGACCGCCCCCGGTTGAGCTATGTGGCCAAGCGGCTCAAGCGGCTGCGGGCCAGCGATGCCCAGCCACGAGCGATCACGAGCCGGCGGAAACGTGATCGTCGTCCGGGCTGGGTTATGGATGCAGTCGTTCGGGTGCTCGCCGATGAAGGCGGGCCGATGCGGTCGACCCATGTCCATGCTGCGGTCGAGCGACTGGTTGGCCTGACCGTATCTAAGAGCGCCTAACAAAAGTGTTGGAGTTGTTTGAGGCATATGCGTGCGCAGGCGAGGGTGAGCATGGCTTCGTGGATGTCGGCGCGGCGGGCGTGTCGGCGCGCGAGGTAGCGGTGGGCGTGTAGCCAGGAGATGGTGCGCTCTACGACCCATCGGTCGCGTCCCAGCCCGGATCCGTGTTGGCTGTTCCGTTTGGCGATCTTGGGCGTGATTCCGCGCTCGCGCAGCTCTCGGCGGTGGTGTTTGGAGTCATACGCCCGGTCGGCATACAGGCGTCGTGGCCGGAACTTGCCGTGACGGCCGGTCGGCGGGACACGATCAACCAGCTCGGTCAGCTGCGTGATGTCGTGGCGGTGCCCACCAGTGAGTGTGAACGCGAGCGGCGTGCCTTTGCCATCGACGATCAGATGGTGCTTGCTGCCAAGGCGAGCGCGGTCGACTGGCGAGGGGCCGGTTTGCTCGCCCCCCCTTTGGCCCGCACATGCGAGCTATCAACGACTGCCCTTGACCAGTCAAGCTGGTCGGCGTCGTGAAGCTCGTCCAACAGCACTTGGTGCAGCCGGCTCCAGACGCCGGCTTCGTTCCATTCATGCAGTCGCCGCCAACACGTCATCCCTGACCCACAGCCCATCTCTTGGGGAAGATCCTCCCACGGTATCCCCGTTTTCAAAACAAAGATGATCCCTGTCATCGCCGCTCGGTCAGGCACCCGCGGACGCCCCGTGACCTGCGGCTCACGCACCGGCAAAAGCGGCTCGATACGAGCCCACAACCCATCAGGAAGCAAAGGTTTCGCCATGACGCAGGACTTCGACAGCCCCACCACGAACCCTACCTTCTGTTAGGCGCTCTGAGTCTCGGGCTAGGTGGTTCAAGCGGCGGACCACGAACCGACCAAACAGGTAGATAAGCTCGACACACCCCAAGAGGATCGTCAACGCGACCTTGGTGCTCTCAGCGATTTTAGAGTCTGAGTGGATGAGGAGGCCAACCACAAAGAGAGCTGCGGTAAACGCGAAATCGGCCCCAAGCCCCTCGTATCGAAGTGGGCGTCGCGCTGAGGCGGCCGCGCGCGAGCGAAGGGCGGCGAGCGACTCACCGAGGTTGGGTCGTTCGTCAGCCACGGTGGTCAGTCCCGCAGAGCAGTGACCGTGATGCGGACGGTGTCACGAGTGGTGTCCCATGCCAAAGAATGGTACCGTCTTGGTTTGGCTGACGCGAGGACAAGCGCGCATTGGGAGCGTTACCGACTGCGACGTCAAGGCGATGGGACGAACCGCCGACGGTGCTGGACGTTTGCGACGTCTCGCGGCGCGAACAGGTCGGGGCGCCGGGGCTCGAAGCGATTCTAGCGAGGGGGGTGGTGCGGCTTGCGTCGCACAAGTGCCATTGGGCACTCGTGGGCTTCCAGCTCAGATCAGCCTATAGCCCACGCCGTGCAGGTTGATAATCCACCGTTCGCCATCGGCAGCGAGCTTGCGGCGTAGGCGGCTGGCGTGGCTGTCGAGCGTTCGTGTGGAGCAGACCACTGGGTATCCCCAGACGGCGCGCAATAGCTCCTGCTTGCGGAAGACCCGCTGGGGATCGCTGGCGAGGTGGACGAGTAGCTGGTACTCCATGTGGCGCAGGTTGAGGCGTTTGCCGTGGAGGCTCGCCGTGTAGGCGTCGGTGTCGATCGCCAGCGGGCCGACTCTGAGCACCTGTGTGTGCTTGGGGTTTTCGGCTCGGCGCAGGACGGCTCGCAGGCGTGCTCGTAGCTCCAGGTATCGGGCTGGGCGGGCGAGGAAGTCGTCGGCACCGGCCTCGAAGGCCCGCAGGAGGTCGGGCTCCTGGGTGTTTGAGCTGAGTACGATGACGGGGATGTCTTGCTGCCAGGGGGAGGCGTCCGGGTCGCCGTTGCGGATCTTCCTCAGCAGTCCGAGGGCGTCGTGTGGGGTGTCGAGCGCTCCGAGCACCACGAGCGCTCGGCGGCTCCATGCCAGCCAGCGTCGTCGGCGTGGTTGGCGCTGAGCGCGAGCTTGGCGGGGTGCTCGTCGGCGACGAGTTGGTCAACGATTGGGTGGCCGATGGTCGTCGTCGGCCTCGATGACGAGGATCAGCTGGCGACCAGTCATCAGGTGCTACCCGTGGGTTGCTCGACTTCGATGGCGTAGGCCAGCAGCGCGGCCGTGGTGTCGAGCGCGATGGCGAGCTTGGAGAGCGTCGTCCAGGTGGGGTCGCGCAGTCCGTCCTCGATCCGGGCCAGCTGCTCGGCGCTGATGTCGATCGTGGCGGCGAGGTCATCGACCGTGAGGCCCTTGGCGGAGCGCAGGCGTTGGATGGCGCGGCCGAGCTGATCGCAGTCGGGTGGCGAGCTTCGGTGCTCGATGCGGTGGGGTCTGGTTTTGACGGCGGGTGGTGCGCCTCGCAGGCCGAAGTAAGTGGCGAGGATCTGCCGGACGCGCTCGACGCCGATGCCGACCTGCTCGCCGGTTGCCTTGAGTCTGCGGCCCTCGACGACGCGCAGGCGGAAGACCTCGAGATTACGCTCGTTCACCGACCGCTCGATCCCCTTGGTGGTCGGTTTCAGCGTCATGCCGTGCCGGCGGAGCGCACGGAGGATGTCGTAGAGCGCCTCGGGGGTGATCTCGGAGTGCCAGATCAGCTCGCGGTAGGTGTGATCGAGTAGCCAGTAGGTGGTGTTGATGCCGCCGCGGTGCAGGCAGGCCAGCGTGGCGGGCTCAAGGCCCATTTCGGAGAGACGCATGGCGGCCTCTCAGATGCCGATGAGGTCGAGTGAGAAGAGGTGGCGGGCGCAGCGTGAGGCGCCGACGTAGTCGTCCAGGCGCCAGGCCACGCCGGCGGCCTCCAGTTCGGCGACGGCTTCGTCGATCGTCTCGGGTGCGATGTCCGAGAGGGCGCGCTGTAGTTGCTTGGGCTGTCCAGCGCTCGGTGTGGTCGTCGCCGGAGTAGCTGGTGGATGATGGCGCGCTGCTCCAGGTATGTGTCGCTCTGTGGCGTATGATGTGGCTGGCATGGGAGACATGTCCTCCTGTGTACGGCCCCGGCTGGCTCTCATCCGGCCGGGGTCACTTTTTCACCTTTTCACCAGCAAGGTCTACCAGCCTGCCAGGACGCCAAAAATCCCCCTGGGTTTTGCCGGATTTTCCGGTAAATGGGCGGCTTGTGGTCGAAAGGATTTCTGTCCTCGCCGCAGCGCGTGAACTTGCGGCACTCGTAGATATCTGTGAATGTGGACGAGCCACCCGAGTAACAGCGGCTAACAAGGGCTTTTTGACAGTGCGACCACCATCGGCCGTCAGTACACGGCTCACGATGATTAGCCCGGCTCCACACCTTGCCATATCACGGCCTGACCCGGTTTGCTTTGGGGGCGGCCCAGGCCCCGGCCCCTCCGGGGGGCCTGGGCCGCTCTGTCCCTCGGATTGGAGGCTCCTGGTATGGCGATCGTGTTGGATCGGGCGCAGCGCGACGCGGTGTATGGCTTCGTCGTCAGCGACCTGGCCGAGGCCGGGGATTTGGCGTTGGTGCTGGCAGCCGATGAGATCAATCGCGCCCGGTGGCTGCGCCGCAACTTCGAGCAGGCCACGCAGCTGCTGGATCAGATCGGGTGGGAGAAGGTGGGCTCCCGCGAGCGCTACGAGGTGCAGCTGAGCGACGCCGACGTGCTGGCGCTGTTCGGCCGGCTGCACGAACGGGCGAGCCGGGTCATCGATGACGCGATCAGCGAGTTCGCCCGCGCCATGCTGGCCGACGCGTTCTGTGTGGCCGAGGTCGCCAGCCGGACACTCGGCGGCGTGGGCGAGCCACCGCTGCGGCTCCCTCGCCTGTGGCTGATCGAGGGCGGTCCGGAGCAGTAGCCGGTCGGCTACTCGCGCGGCGATGGCGCCTTGTCGGCGAGTTCGTGGTAGCGGACGGCGGCGCGGGTAGCGAACACGAAGCCGTCACCGAGCTCGTCGGCGAACGCCTCTTGGCTGAGGCCACGGGCTTCTCGGTAGGCGCGCAGGTTGCGGCCGAACGCTCGTTGTATATCGCCTTCCATGCCGGGCATCGCGGGTCGATCATTGAACTATGACCGGGCCTGGCGTCGTATCCAGGAGCTACACACCCAGCGCTTCGGGAAGGAGACGCACGGGTCTAGCTCCTGATGATCTGCGAGACGCGCTGGTGGCTCATGCCCATGATCTGGGCGATGGCCTTCATGGGCAGGCCCTCGCCGTAGGCCGTGCGGATGGCTTCGTCCCGCTCCTGCCGGAGGTCTTCCTCGGCTTGCTCCAGCGCGGCATCGCGCTTGGTGTAGTTCTCGGCGAAGGCGGCTAGGCGGGTTCTGGCCTCGGGAGCTTGGCGTTCAGGGCGGGCGATCTAAAGATCGTGTAGCCTATTCCTGCTAGTCGGTTAGCAAGAACAGCTCTACGCCAACCACCACACCGAAGGGGAGGGATCGCGACAACATGGGACGAGCCATTGGCCTCATCAGCCTGGGGATTGCCAGCCTCTTGGCGGTGCCAGGCACCGCCGCTGCCAGTGGCGGTGCTTCGATTGCTGCCGCCCCGGCCGTCGCCTATGGCCAGCCGGAGTTCGGCAACACCGCCACTGACGGCGGCACCGATCCCGGCAGCCTGAGCCTTGAGCAGCAATGCTCGCAGACTGGCAACAATGGCTGGTGGAACCTGCCCGTGGTTGCTGGCGATGCGGTCACAATCGATTGGGAAGCACCAGCCGAAAGCTATGCGATGGTGTTTCCCGTCGGCACCACGGATTTCAATGTGGCTGGCACGCAGGCCGTCGAACACTCCACAGTGTCCAGCAATGGCAAGGCCGCGATGTGGTTCCGGGCCACCGTCGGTGGCACGATGCCTTTGGTCATCGGGGCGGGTGGCTGCTTTACAGCTACCACCGGCCCGTACAGCTTTACGGCCTACGTCAAGCATGAGGTTCGCCTGTTCATCCCACGCCGACGGGTGTTGCCGCTGCGCGGCACGGTGGCAGTCCACGTCAGTACCCCAGAAGGCCAACCAATCAGCGATTCAGGCTTGCGAGTGCTCGTGCAAACCCAGAGCCACGGGCACTGGCATGTCATCGGCAGCACATCCGCTGTTGGTGGTGTGGCCAATGTGCCATGCACGGTACCCGCTGGTCTTCGCGGCAGTCACATGCTGCTGAGGGCTATCGCCCGCGGCAACGCTTACGAACCGGCTGCCAGCGCCACCGTGCGTGTGCGGGTGGCGTGACCACCCATATACGATGGCTGGCTGAGTGGCTCAGAATGATAAGATAATCGCTATCCCTCGCCTCCATATAGGAAGATAGGAGGGGACTTGAAACGGGGCCATTCTTCATAGCGTGCGTCTATAGAATGACCGCACGGCGTCGGTTCTCCGCTTCCAGCGGTTTCACAGTTATCTACGTTGACCGTGTAATGGAGCCGCTTGACTACCTGCCCTGAGCGGTTTTTGAGCTGCCAAAACACTGTCCATACTCCTATCCCTTCCGGCTCTATTGGTGTGGTAGCTTCGAGTAAGAGCGCCTAACAAAAGTGTTGGAGTTGTTTGAGGCATATGCGTGCGCAGGCGAGGGTGAGCATGGCTTCGTGGATGTCGGCGCGGCGGGCGTGTCGGCGCGCGAGGTAGCGGTGGGCGTGTAGCCAGGAGATGGTGCGCTCTACGACCCATCGGTCGCGTCCCAGCCCGGATCCGTGTTGGCTGTTCCGTTTGGCGATCTTGGGCGTGATTCCGCGCTCGCGCAGCTCTCGGCGGTGGTGTTTGGAGTCATACGCCCGGTCGGCATACAGGCGTCGTGGCCGGAACTTGCCGTGACGGCCGGTCGGCGGGACACGATCAACCAGCTCGGTCAGCTGCGTGATGTCGTGGCGGTGCCCACCAGTGAGTGTGAACGCGAGCGGCGTGCCTTTGCCATCGACGATCAGATGGTGCTTGCTGCCAAGGCGAGCGCGGTCGACTGGCGAGGGGCCGGTTTGCTCGCCCCCCCTTTGGCCCGCACATGCGAGCTATCAACGACTGCCCTTGACCAGTCAAGCTGGTCGGCGTCGTGAAGCTCGTCCAACAGCACTTGGTGCAGCCGGCTCCAGACGCCGGCTTCGTTCCATTCATGCAGTCGCCGCCAACACGTCATCCCTGACCCACAGCCCATCTCTTGGGGAAGATCCTCCCACGGTATCCCCGTTTTCAAAACAAAGATGATCCCTGTCATCGCCGCTCGGTCAGGCACCCGCGGACGCCCCGTGACCTGCGGCTCACGCACCGGCAAAAGCGGCTCGATACGAGCCCACAACCCATCAGGAAGCAAAGGTTTCGCCATGACGCAGGACTTCGACAGCCCCACCACGAACCCTACCTTCTGTTAGGCGCTCTAAGAGTCCACTTCCTACGAATTCGCACCCGCAGCCATTGGGCACCGTGATAGTGGCCACGTACCTCAGCCGTATGTCTTCTTCTTTGCCAACCTCATAGTTTTCATTGTTTTTGGTATGGCCTGGCTCAATGAACCGTATACTGAACGTATGGGCACTATCTGTCCATAGATCGGTGTAACCATGTGCAGCGAGGTAATGCTGGAGGTGTTCATCCATGCCTTCAATGTACAGGGGCAGGCTATTTTCTCCACCAAGTGCCAGCTGACATATGTAGCGCTTGATGCAGCGGAACCGTAGATGTGCGATCCGCTCGTGGGCGGCAGCCTGTTCCTTGGCCGTCTTTTGTGCCGCCATATTCTGCGCGACCTTGGCCTTCGCTTGAGCGTGTGGTGCAGTTGACGGTTTTGGTGCCTTTTCACCACTAACGACCGTCGCCCATAGCAATGCCTGACTACGACTAGACATTGCTAGCAAAGTATGTTTCCATATTTATGTGAGTACACATGAACAACACCAGGATAGCGACCCCAAGCAGCGGCTGACCGCCCTGCTTGAAGCGGATTTTACGTCACCAGAGCGTGAAGCACTGATACGGAAGGCAGAGCAAGGGGATAACGCACTCGATGCCCTCTTAGCCCGTGCGATCAGTGTAGAAGAGATTGACGCCCGTCTTGCATCAGAAGAGAATATAGAGCTAGGTCGAGCCGTCGAGAGGCTCGTAGAGTCAGCGCCGGTCACTGAATCTTTCAAGGAGTTCATTGCTAATGAAGTTCGCCGGGCGCACGCTTGGCAGGAGAGTGTGGACGACGTTGTGTCGCCTGGGCGACTCGGCCTGCTCAGTAGTGAAGGCATCTTTGATCCAGCGAGAGCGAAAGACCTAGAAGCGCAAGCCTTGCGCGGACGGATGTTTGACGTGATGAATCGCTATACCACTGCCTTTACTATTGAGGACGAAGATCAAACGGTACCACCACAGCTTATTCTTACTGGTAGCGCCCGGCCGAGCGACTATACGAGCGCCGTAGACGTGCTCGATGAGTGGAGCCACGATTATCGGGAGACATACGACGAAGATCCGCTTGAGGACCTTGACGGCGAACCCTTCTTGGACGCTGGCGGGCGAGTAGCGGTTCCGAAAGGCTCAGGCATGGCAGAGTACATAAAGCGCCTGAGAGAAGCACAAGGACTGGGTGAGGAATAAATTGTGAGTGGCTCGTCTAGCCACCAGCCATAGCCGCAAGGATGACCCCGAGTATCATCAGCACAACGGCCACAATCAAAATCCAGAGCGCAAGATTGAACGCCACGAGAGCAAGGAAGACGGCGCAGACCAGCCCACCGATACCGCCCAGTACAGCCTGAAGCACGATCACGGCGCGCCAAGGATACGAGGTGCGAACGCACATCAGGCCCGCGTCGAGGACCAACAAGCTACCGCCCACAATGAATGCAGGCGCAGCAAGTGAGCCTATGAAGGAATCAAGGCTGGCGGTAGTGCTCCCCAGCAACAGGAAGAAGCCGCCGTGCTGTATCGAATAGGCGCTCGGAAGGATCAACGCCAGCAGTCCGGCCGCGATGATCAGCCCGCTACCAAAAAGGCCGAATTGCATGAGATCGTGAGGGATAACGGCTCCGGCCTTCTCATAGATCACGGAGCGATTGAGCAGCGACTTCAAGGCCGAGTAGTCACTTGACGGCCGGGCTGGCGCGGCTGAGCTAACGACCTCTTTCTTGGTTACTGCCATGTCCACTGTGCTAGGACTGCCCACTGGACAAGCGGCAGTTCAGGATGTTGCACGCCGCCAAATACGATTGGATCAAGCCCAGCGCCGCTGACGAGTGCGGCACCTGCTGCGATGGGAAGTGCCCCGGCTCCACCGATAATCCCGCCGACGAGCTTGAGATACAGCTGTGAGAGCGCCTGAAGTCGCAGTCGCAGGCGCTCGTCCTTCTCGCGCAACTCGGAAGGCGGCGGCACCAAGGGCGACGCTGGATCGCCCTCTTTCCATGTGGGTTGCAACTCGTGTCCAATCCAGACATGTTGTGGGTGTACGCCGTGGCAGTCGAGCGTTGCCAACTGGAGCATCTGATCTTTGGGTATCGGAATTCGACCTCCATATTGGTCAGCAGTGGGGTCGTCCAGATGATTGACAAACAGCCAAGTGCCCCATTGCGTCTTGGCGATTGTTTGGCGCTGCGGCAGTACGGTTGCTCCGACCAACCGCAACTCGTAGCCAGCCTTCCGGGCTGGAGCCAGCATACGGTGCTCGGCACGCTCGACGAGACTGCGCTCAATGTCGGTACTTAGCCGAGGCGCGGGCAGTAGCGATACATCAGACATTGCGCAAACCTCCTAACTTGCTCTTGGACTTCTGTTGTAGCGCGTTCTGGGCAAGACCACAAGTCCGCCTTGTCCTGGTCACTCGATGTTCACGTCTGCTCGTCCGGCCGCTGCCCCTCCACCCGCACCAGCACGTCCAGCCCGAGCTGGTAGCTGTCTGGGAAGCAGAGCCGCCCCTGCTCATCGACCATCTTGAAGTAGGCGATGGACGAGCAGTCGTAGGTCGGGGCCTTGAGTAGCGCCGTGATCGCGGCCACCCGCCCTGGCTCGGTGTCCGGTATGTCCACGAACCGCAGGGAGCTGATGAGCCCTGGCCCGGTGAGCGGCCCCTGCCGTTCTAGCTGCCGTTCCTGCCACGCCACCGTGCCGCTGTTGCATACCTGCCAGGTCTGCTCGAACACTTGGCCCGGCGCCATGAGCGTGCCGTGCGGGATGGTGTCGCCGACGAAGGTTGAGGCGTCACCGGAGATGGCGTGGTGGAGCCTCGGCCGTCGTCCGCCCGCTCGCCGCCGTTCCTGCTCCGGGGCGTGCTCGGCGACCTCGAACAGGCTGAGGAGCAGGCCGTCGGCCTCGAAGGTCTGCTCGTAAAACTGCACCAGCTCTCGGCTGGGTTTGGCCCCGCCCTCCACCCGGGAGATATGGCTGGGGCTACAGCCGAACTCCTGGGCCACGCGCTTGCCGCTCCAGCCGTGTATGAGCCGCAGCTTCTGCATCGTCCAGCCGAGCACCGTCTTGGGCTGGCGGGGCACCAGATGCGGAGGTAGATGTGGCCGGGGCATGAGGCCCAAAAGATTGCAGGTTGCTCAATAACTCGGGTGTCCGGCACTCTTCTCTCGAAGCTGCCCCAAGCGGCGGATCATGAATGAAGGAGCGCCTGACCATGCACGAAAAACAGAAGCTCATCGAGCGTGTCGTTGTCGGCCTGGTAGCCACGGCGATCAGCATCGACGTACTTGCCACCGAGCTGCCGCGCGTCCTGCCGTATCTCGTGGTGCTGGCGGTTGTTGTTGTCATTGTCCGCCTCTTAGAGCGCCTAACAAAAGTGTTGGAGTTGTTTGAGGCATATGCGTGCGCAGGCGAGGGTGAGCATGGCTTCGTGGATGTCGGCGCGGCGGGCGTGTCGGCGCGCGAGGTAGCGGTGGGCGTGTAGCCAGGAGATGGTGCGCTCTACGACCCATCGGTCGCGTCCCAGCCCGGATCCGTGTTGGCTGTTCCGTTTGGCGATCTTGGGCGTGATTCCGCGCTCGCGCAGCTCTCGGCGGTGGTGTTTGGAGTCATACGCCCGGTCGGCATACAGGCGTCGTGGCCGGAACTTGCCGTGACGGCCGGTCGGCGGGACACGATCAACCAGCTCGGTCAGCTGCGTGATGTCGTGGCGGTGCCCACCAGTGAGTGTGAACGCGAGCGGCGTGCCTTTGCCATCGACGATCAGATGGTGCTTGCTGCCAAGGCGAGCGCGGTCGACTGGCGAGGGGCCGGTTTGCTCGCCCCCCCTTTGGCCCGCACATGCGAGCTATCAACGACTGCCCTTGACCAGTCAAGCTGGTCGGCGTCGTGAAGCTCGTCCAACAGCACTTGGTGCAGCCGGCTCCAGACGCCGGCTTCGTTCCATTCATGCAGTCGCCGCCAACACGTCATCCCTGACCCACAGCCCATCTCTTGGGGAAGATCCTCCCACGGTATCCCCGTTTTCAAAACAAAGATGATCCCTGTCATCGCCGCTCGGTCAGGCACCCGCGGACGCCCCGTGACCTGCGGCTCACGCACCGGCAAAAGCGGCTCGATACGAGCCCACAACCCATCAGGAAGCAAAGGTTTCGCCATGACGCAGGACTTCGACAGCCCCACCACGAACCCTACCTTCTGTTAGGCGCTCTTATGGTGGTACACCCAACTGTAACTGTAATAACCGTTATGGAAGTACCGTTTATGCTGAGCATTGTAGGTGAAAATAAAAAATGTTGTTGACAAACATCACAACGTATGCCAGGCTAAATGTGACGTCGCGTCACAAATTAAGTAGGTGAAGGGAGGTGAGCGATGGGACGGCGTAAGCCACGTAGTATCAAAATCCGTGAGGATCGGTTGAGTAAGCTCGATGGGACCAAGATGGAGGTCGCTATCTGGCTGCTTGCTCGTGGCAAAGTCGAAGATCGCACCCAGCGCGTTCAACCTGCCCCGCCAACCAATGATGAGGTGAATAGCCCGGCTGATGATGTGGGCGAGGGTGAACGCCCCGATACACAGGAGGCTGCGTGATGGCGGCGGCGGTCCTGGTCGGCCTGGTGCTGGCGCTCGGCGGGGGGCTGGCTACGTTACTCGTGGATCGCAGACGGCGGGCTCCCGTTATGGAGAGCGTCGAGCTGCGCTTTGGAACGGATGTCAGCGAGAATGCGGTATGGGGGGTGCTGGGTTGTATCTCTGGTTTGCCAACTGCCGCGCAGGTGGTGTTGGAGCCGGTCGGCGACGTCGATGGTATTCGCCACTACTTGCACGCTGAGCCGGGAACGCTCGGGATACTGCGCGCCCATTTGCGGGGTCTGCTGCCGGGTGTGCGACTGGAGCCGGTAGAGCCGGCCCCGACGAGCACCTGGCGGGCGGCGGCGCGGGTGCGGTGGGGTGGTCGTCACCCGCTGCTGCGCACTGATCGCAGTGGTGAGTCGGCGGCGGCGCTCCTTGGCGCGCTGTCTGATCTGCATGGTGGCGAGAAGGTGATGGTTCGTTGGACGCTGCGCCCGGCGCGCGGCCCGTATCTGCCTGAGCGTCAGTCTCGCTCGCAGGCCCGTAACCAGGGGCTTTTGGTGCGGCTGTTCTCTGAGCGGCCGATCGACCCGGCGCATCTGCCGGCGCTGCGCTCCAAGTACAGCGGGCCGGTGCTCTACTCCCGTGCGGTGGTGGCGGTTACCGCAGGCAGCGAGGGGCGGGGCGTGAACCTGTTGACGCGGGTGGCGGCGGTGCTGCGAGCGCAATCCGGGCTGCGTGGGCATCCCATGATTCGCTATTGCCGATCGGCCCATGTGCAGCGCTTCGTGGAGCGGGTGCCGCCCGGCAAAGGCAGTCGGTTCTCACCGGCAGAGCTGATGGGCCTGATTGGTTGGCCGATCGATGCGCCGCGGGTGCCGGGCCTGGTGCTCGGTGTCGCTCCCCAGCTGCTCCCTCCGGTGCGGCTTCCGCGCAAGGGTGGCCGGGTGCTGGCGTACTCCACCTGGCCGGGGATGGAGAAGCGACCGCTGGCGCAGCCGCTCGTCGGTGCGCTCAGCCACATGGTTGCCGCCGGCCCTTCGGGAGTCGGGAAGTCCGCACTACTGGCGGGAGCGGTGGCCCAAGACCTGGCAGCCGGTCGCGGTTGCCTGGTACTCGACGGTAAGGGCGATCTCGCGGAGGAGGTCCTGCGGCTGGTGCCCGAGCGTCGCCGGGGTGAGGTGATCGTGCTCGATCCTGCTCGTCCGGGTCCGGTGCCGGGGCTGCGGGTGTTCGGCGGTGGTGACCCGGAGCTGTCCGGTGATCTGGTGCTCGGCATGTTCCGCTCGATCTTCATCGACTCCTGGGGAGTACGCTCAGATAAGTGGCTGCGGGCAGCGCTAGTGACGCTGGCCTATGACCGCACGGCCACGCTCGCCGATCTGCCGTTCCTGTTCGCCTCGGACTCGTTCCGCAGGCGCCTGACCGGACGGTTGCAGGACCCATTGTTGAAAGCGACGTGGGCGCAGTTTGAGGCGATGAGCCCGGAAGGCCGCGCCCAGCAGCTCGGGTCGCCGCTCGGGAAGGTCAACGAGCTGGTCGGCCGGCGCGTGGTGCGCTCGGTGCTGGCTCAGTCTGAGCCGAAGTGGGACATGCGCCAGGTGTTGAATCGCGGCCAGGTGGTGATCGTCTCGCTGTCGCCGGGGGTGATCGGCTCGCCCGCCTCGAGATTGCTGGCAGCGCTCGTAATCCACGAACTCTTCCAGGCCGTGCAGGCCCGCTCCCAGGTTCCGGCCGCGAAACGACGTCCGTTCTATGTCTATGTCGATGAGCCGAAGGTGTTCACCGACATCCCGATGCCGTTGGACTCGCTGTTCGAGCTGGCCCGCGGCCTCGGCGTCGGCCTGACGCTCTCCGCGCAGTCGATCAGCCAGCTCCCCACCGACTTGGCGCGCTCAGCGCTCACCAACGCGGCGACGCTCGTCGCGTTCCGCCAGAACGCCGACGACGCGAAGCTGCTGGCGCGGGAGCTGCCGGGCGTGAGCGCCGAGGAACTACAGGCCCTCGGGCGCTTTGAGATCGCGGCGCGTATCGGGCTCGGCCCGGGTGATGTCAGTCCGCCAGTCACCGGCCGTACCGTGGCGCCACCGGAGTCGATCAGCGACCCCGAGGCGTACGCCGGGAATCGGCCGCGCGCTACGGCAACGACCCCAAGGAGGTCGACGCGGCGCTGCTGGAGCGCCACGGCCTGAGCGACAGCGACCCGGCGAGCGGGGATAGCGAGGCTGGCGAGACGCTGTTGCGCCGCCGTCGGAGGCAGGCACCATGAGCTGCGGACTACTCCGCCGGGATGTGCCGCTCGCTGCGCCGCTCGCCTCGCCGGTCGCCTTGAGTCACGATCGCCGTTCGCCCTTGTGGCATGAGGCTTTTCGGCGAATAACGCCAGGGGCTCTTGCCCTTGCGTGGTGTGTGTTGTTGTCCCATGCGGGGGGCCGGTCGTGAGCCGGGTCAGCGTTCCCCGGCTGGTGGCGCTGGCTGATGGGATGCCTCTCCTTGAGAGGCAGATCGTGGAGACGGTCGCTCGCCTCACCTTGGTCAGTGGTCGGCAGCTCTCTCATTTATTTTTTTATTTTTATATTTCTAATACTTCTACTGCCGCTCCGCCTTCTACTCGCGCACGTCGGGCTCGCCGGGTGCTGGCCCGGCTGGTTGAGCAGCGGGTACTCGATCGCTTGGAGCGCCGTCAGGGAGGGATCGGCGGTGGCTCCTCGGCGTGGGTCTACGCGCTCGGCCCAGCGGGGCGGCGGATGGTGGCGTATTGGGCTGGTGAGGGTCTGCCGCGTTCGCGCAGCGCGCACGAGCCTGGTGCGACGTGGACAGCGCACACGCTTGCCGTCAGCGACCTATACGTTCGGCTTGCGGCAGGCGGAGCGGGCCGGGCGGGTGGAGCTGCTGGACTTCGACGCAGAGCCCGCGTGCCATAGGCGGTATACCCGGCTCGGTGGCGCGGCGGGGGTGCTCAAGCCCGATGCGTTCGTGCGGCTCGGCATCGGCAAGGAATGGGAGGACTCCTTCTTCGTGGAGGTGGACCTGAGCAGCGAGCACCGCGGCCAGTTGACCCGCCAGCATCACGCCTACAGCGAGTATTTCCGCTCCGGCGAAGAGCAGGCCAAGACCGGGGTCTTCCCCGGCGTGCTGTGGATCGTGCCCGACGCAGGGCGGCTGGCGCTACTCGCCGACATCCACCGGGGGCTGCCTGAGCAGACGCGGCGGCTGTTCACGATCGCTACCAGTGAGCAGGCCGTTGAGGCGCTCTGCGGCCAGGACGCCACGGCGGCAGGAGGCGCAGCATGAGCGCAGCGACTACCGGGCGCCCGGTGATGTATGGCGACGCGAAACGCTGGCTGTTATTGCACGCCGATAGCCTCAAGCTGCTGCCCGAGCTACCCGCGAACTCGGTCGAGGCCATCATCACCGACCCGCCGTATGGCATCGGCTTCGGCGGCGAGGCGTGGGACGGCGGCAAGCTGACCGACCCTGTGACGTTTCAAGGCTGGACGGCGGAGTGGGCGGCCGAGGCGCTGCGAGTTCTCAAGCCCGGTGGGTGGCTGGCGGCGTTCGGGACGCCGCGCACCTTCCACCGGCTCGTCGCCGGGGTCGAGGAGGCCGGGTTTGAGATCCGCGACCAGCTGCTCTGGCTCTACGCGCAGGGCGTCCCGAAGTCGCCTCCCCGCACCGATGGGCTCGGGAGCACACTGAAACCGGCCTATGAGCCCGTGCTGCTCGCGCGCAAGCCGATGAAAGGCACGCTCGACGCGAACCTGGCGGCACATGGCACGGGCGCGCTCCAGATCGACGCAGCACGAGTACCGCGCCCAGAGGGTGGCCGCGGCTTCTGGCCGGCGAACATCACGCTCTCGCACGCTTCAGCGTGCCGCCCGGGACGCTGCCAGCCGGAGTGTCCGGTCGCGCTGATCGATCGCCGTGCCCATCCCGGACGGGAGATCAGCCGTCTGTTCTTCGCCAGCAAGGCTGCTCGCCGGGAGCGCGAAGCCGGCTGTGAGGCGCTGCCGCTCACTGAGGTGCCGATCTACCCACGCGGCGGCGGCGCGGTGCGACTGGTGCGCAACACCCACCCGACGGTCAAACCGCTCGCCCTCATGCGCTGGCTGGCGCGGCTGGTCTGCCCGCCGGGCGGCACGGTGCTCGACCCATTCACCGGCAGCGGCTCGACCGGCGCGGCGTGCGTGATCGAGGGTCGGCGGTTCGTCGGGATTGAACGTGACGAGCGCTATGTGCCGGTCGCCTGCGCCCGCCTTACCCACTGGGTCGCTTCGGCGGCGCAGGAGGAGGTACTGCCATGACAGACCCGGCAGTCCTCTCGAACCAACTACGAAAGGAGGTCCGAAGGAAGGAGAAAGTAACGATGCCAAGAGACAGAAACGAAGAATGCGATGAGGAGACTCAGGAGGCAGTCCAAGCAGCTATATACCTGTGCGGGCCAGAGCCGGGCGACGCGGATCAGATGCGCGGCGTGCCGTCGATTGACCAACAGCGTTTGCATTGCCGCCTTGCAGCGAAACTAATGCGCGCTGAGGTCGTGGGCGAGTACGTTGACGAATCGTCATCCGTGCCGACACGGCCGGGGTTACGAGAGGTGATGATGCTGAAAACCAGAGGCCAGCCCGTGACCTATCTCATCGTGTACTCCAAGGAACGGCTAGCTGGTGACCGTGATGCAATGTTCGAGATCGCATGGCGTCTCGGCAGAGACGGTATCGCGGTGATCGCTACCGACGAGCACTATGAAGCTCCGTGGACAGAGTGGTGATGACCCTCAGCGGGCCAACCTCGGAGAACGCGCCCACGGTGAGCAAGGCTGTCGTCCTTGCTCACCGTGGCGCCCCTGGATGTGGATGGCTGCACGGCGTGCATAACGACCACGGTGAAAACCGGCCGCGTCGTCGTGTGCGCCGCAACCCCATCCAATCCAACAAAACGGAGGTACTTGGCGATGACCAAGGCACAGGAAGTCTACGAGAAGGTCGAGGCAATGACTGCCTCGGGCGAGGTCAAGAAGGCTGATGCCTTCAAGACCCTCGCAGAGCAGTACGGCCAGCCGGTCGACAGCCTGCGCGGCGCCTACTACCAGCACAAGCGCGTGCTGGACAATGGCGGCAATCCCCCTACCGGCAACGGTGGCGGGACTCGTCGCACCAGGCGGCGCGAGACGACCAGCGAGACAGCAGTCGAGTCTGCGATCGGCACGCTCAGGCGAGCAATCGAAAGCATCGACGCTGAGATCGAGGTCGCCAAGGAACGAGCCAAAGAGGCTCAGGCAGAGTACGAGGCGATGCAGGCCAGCGCTGATGAGCGCAAGGCCAGCATTACCGAGAAGATCGCGCTGCTGGAGCAGTCCTCTTAGCCGCAAGGCTGACTCGAAAGACAAGATGGGGTGGGTGGCTCAAATCCAATTGATTTGGGCCACCCACACTTACCACCTCACCGGGGTCACAATATATAATTAGGGAGAAAATGGTAATGGTTATCCGGCGTCACGGTGGTTTTAAGATCAGACAGTTAACATTCGTCACATTATGTAATACAATGGAGGTAGTAAACGGGAATGGCACATGACAGAAGTACAAGCACGAGAACTCGGACGGCTGGTCAAGCGAACTCGCCGCGCCCAGGGATTGTCGCTGCGCAAACTGGACGAGCTGACCGGCACGTCCTACGGCTGGCTCAGTCGCCTAGAGAAAGGGCAGATGACCGCGCCAGCACCGAGCAAGCTCACCAAAGTAGCCGAGGTGCTGGACATCCCGCCGGAGCGGATCGACCGGATCACCCGCGGGAAGGTCTCCCGCGACCTACCGGCGATCCGCACCTACTTTCGCACGAAGTACAAACTCGACCCGCAGGAGATCAGGCAGATCGAAGAGGTCTTCGATCAGATTCGCCGCAACCGCCGCGAACACCAAGGCGGAGAACTCCACGACTGATGCACGCACGGGTGGGGACGACCGGGCCAAAGACACCTCGGCTGGTGCAGCGCTTACGCGCCCTCACCCCAGCATGGTCAGTAACCCGCCGCGAGGCACGCTGGGTCGCCGAACAACAAGCCAAGCTCCTGCTCAACGAAGCACACATCACCGCCCCGCCGGTACCTGAGCGAATCGTCAGCGACCTCGACGGCGTAACCGTCTACCCGCTGGCGCAGGTACCCGTCAAAGGACTCATGGGCGTCAGCAAACCGAGCAGCCGCGGCGGTGACATCCTCATCGACAGCACCCTGCCGCCCGCCGAACGGCGCGTCACACTCCTGCACGAACTGAAACACATCATCGACGGCGGGCACACCACCCGGCCACGCCAAGCCGGTAGCCGCAGCAGCAGCGAAGGGCTCTGCACCGACTTCGCGCTGAGCGTGCTGATGCCCGCGCCGTGGCTACGCGCCGACTGGCAGGCAGGACACCGCAGCATCAGCGCCCTGGCCGAGCGCTACCAAGTACCCGCCGAAGCGGTCGCACACCGCCTGCACGCCCTCGGACTCTTGAAACGAAGGCCACGACACCGTGGCCGCTCCTACTGCCAATGGCAGCCGCACACCAAGAACACCAAGGTAACAGCGAGCGGGAGACGTTCGCAATCGGTAACGAAACAATAAGGAGGTAACAACCATGACCAAGAGCAACAAAGATAATCGGAGGGCAGTGCTGTATCTGCGGGTCGCATCCGCTGACCGGCAGGATCAGCGTGACGGTATCGCCGAACAACGCGAAGTTTGTGTCCGTGAGGCTGAGCGGCTCGGTGCTGTGATCATGGACGAGTACGTGGATGCCGCATCCGGCAGCCGTATGAACCGACCCGGCCTGCTCGGTCTACTGAGACGAGTTGCAGCACGGCCGGTCAGGTACGTCATTGTGCGGGACCACACCCGCCTGACCCGCAACGCCGCCGATCACCGGGCTATTCAGCGGCGGCTACGGCGAGCCGGTGTCACCCTCATCATTGTCCATAACGATGTCCATACCCGAGTCACGGTCGATGAGTTGCTGGAGAGCGTACGATGAGTCTCACGCTCACCAATCGGCCCGATCCCGTGCCGGAGTCTGCTGTCAAGCGCGCGGTGATCTACCTGCGGGTGTCCTCGGCCGGGCAGGTCAACACCGACTATGACCCCGAGGGTCTATCGATACCCGCGCAGCGCGAGGCGTGCAAGCGCTACGCCGAGCGGCATGGCGCGGTTGTGATGCGTGAGTATGTCGAGCCGGGTGTCTCGGGTGGCTCGCTGCTCAAGCGCGCGGCGTTCCGGCGGATGATCGATGAGATCGCTGAGCAGTGCGACGTCGATCTGGTGATCGTTTGGAGCGTGTCGCGCTGGGCACGCAACCAGGAGGATCATTGGGTCGCCCGTGGCCTGGTCACGAAGGCCGGGGCGAAGCTCGTCTCGGTCAAGGAGCCGATCGGCGAGGAGACCTCGCACGGCATCCTGCTGGAGGGCGTGATGGCGGCTGCGGCAGCCGCACGGCGGATTGAGATTTCCGAGGAGGTCAAGCGCGGCATCAAACGCAAGGTCGAGGTTGGCGGCACCAACGGCCTCGCCCCGATCGGCTACCTGAACGTCCGCGAACCGTTGCCGCACGGTGGCGAGGTCCGCACGATCATCATCGACCGGGAGCGCGCCCCGATCGTCCGATGGGCATTCGAGACCTACGCCACCGGCCTCTACAGCCTTTCGGACATCATGGTTTTGCTTGAGGCGCGTGGCCTGACCACGCGGGCGACTCGTCGGCGTGGTCCGCGTCCGCTGACGCTCTCGCGCGTCCACCGGCTGCTGACCAACCCCTACTATGCCGGCTACGTCACCCACCAGGGCCATGTCTACGAGGGCCGGCACGAGCGGCTGATCAGCCAGGAGTTGTTCGACAAGGTCCAGGCTGTGCTCGTCGCGCACCGCCACTCCGGGGAGCGCGACCGCAAGCACCAGCACTACCTCAAGGGCACCATCCGCTGCGGCACCTGCGGCAGCCAGCTCGTCTACTCCCGCAACAACGGCAACGGTGGCATCTACGAGTACTTCGTCTGCCCCAAGAACCAGCGCGGGCAGTGCCCGCAGAGCTACCAGCCCGTCGACATCGTTGAGGCCGAGATCGACGCGCACTACGCGACCGTCCAGCTCAGCGCCGAGGAACGCGAGCTGGTCCGCCAGGCGATCACCCAAGACCTCGGCGAGAAGGTCGCCACCGCCCAACAGGAGATCGAGCGCTGCCAAGTCGTCCTAGAGGAAGTCAAAGAGCAGGAACGCAAGCTCCTGCACATGCACTACGAGGATCGCATCAGCGGCGAGCTGTTCGACGACGAGCAGGCCCGCATCCGTGAGCGCCGCCAAGACGCCGAAACGCTGATCGCTCGCCTTAGAGCGCCTAACAGAAGGTAGGGTTCGTGGTGGGGCTGTCGAAGTCCTGCGTCATGGCGAAACCTTTGCTTCCTGATGGGTTGTGGGCTCGTATCGAGCCGCTTTTGCCGGTGCGTGAGCCGCAGGTCACGGGGCGTCCGCGGGTGCCTGACCGAGCGGCGATGACAGGGATCATCTTTGTTTTGAAAACGGGGATACCGTGGGAGGATCTTCCCCAAGAGATGGGCTGTGGGTCAGGGATGACGTGTTGGCGGCGACTGCATGAATGGAACGAAGCCGGCGTCTGGAGCCGGCTGCACCAAGTGCTGTTGGACGAGCTTCACGACGCCGACCAGCTTGACTGGTCAAGGGCAGTCGTTGATAGCTCGCATGTGCGGGCCAAAGGGGGGGCGAGCAAACCGGCCCCTCGCCAGTCGACCGCGCTCGCCTTGGCAGCAAGCACCATCTGATCGTCGATGGCAAAGGCACGCCGCTCGCGTTCACACTCACTGGTGGGCACCGCCACGACATCACGCAGCTGACCGAGCTGGTTGATCGTGTCCCGCCGACCGGCCGTCACGGCAAGTTCCGGCCACGACGCCTGTATGCCGACCGGGCGTATGACTCCAAACACCACCGCCGAGAGCTGCGCGAGCGCGGAATCACGCCCAAGATCGCCAAACGGAACAGCCAACACGGATCCGGGCTGGGACGCGACCGATGGGTCGTAGAGCGCACCATCTCCTGGCTACACGCCCACCGCTACCTCGCGCGCCGACACGCCCGCCGCGCCGACATCCACGAAGCCATGCTCACCCTCGCCTGCGCACGCATATGCCTCAAACAACTCCAACACTTTTGTTAGGCGCTCTTAGCGTCCGCCACGAGGACATCGCCGCGACCCTTGACCTGGCGCTGGAGATCCTCAGCGACGACCTGCACCAGCTCTACCGCAGCGCCGAGGACAGCATCCGCCGCCTCATCAACCAGGCCATCTTCAAGGCGCTCTACGTCTGCGACGAAACCATCACCGAGACCGAGCTGGCCGAGCCGTTCGCGGCGCTGCGCACCCTACACGACGCCATACGCGCGCTGCCCAGCAGCGCCGGAACCCTGGCAGGACGCCGCCAGCGCCGCCAGCGCTGCCCCGAAAACGCAGAAGGTCCCGCCCCCTACAGGGGCCGGGAACCTTTCCGCGTTGGTTCGATTAGCGAACATCTGGTGCGCCCGAGTGGACTCGAACCACCACGGAGAAAATTCTCCACAAGGCCCTCAACCTTGCGCGTCTACCAATTCCGCCACGGGCGCAGCGATGCGCGAGTATAGACCCGACGGCTCCGCTCCCGGGGCCGTCCGCCTCTCCCGCGGATCGCGCTAGCTGGACCTGGAGCGATCACGGGGGCTCGGTCCTTGCGTTCGTCCGTCGGCGGCGCTAGTGTACGAACACATGTTCGTCGTCCCGTTCGTCGCTCGTCACCTTCCAGTCCAACCGGGAGCCCAGCAGCCATGGATCTGACCAAACGCCAGCAGGAGATCTTCGACTTCATCCGCAAGTACTCCGCCAAGTACGGCTATCCACCGACGGTGCGCGACATCGGCAAGGCCGTCGGCCTCGCGTCCTCATCGACGGTCCATGCCCATCTGAACAACCTCGAGAAGATCGGCCTCCTGCGCCGCGACCCCTCCAAGCCGCGCGCCATCGAGCTGCTCGACCGTGCCGTGGGCAGCGCCGTCGACAGCGTGCGCTCGATCGTGCGCTCCGACAGCCTGCCGCTCGTCGGCTATGTCGCCGCCGGCCAGCCCGTGCTGGCCGAGGAGAACATCGAGGACTACATCTCCGTCCCCGAGGTCGCCGGGGGCGCCGACGGCCAGTATCTCCTGCGGGTCCGCGGGGACTCGATGAAGAACGCGGGCATCCTGGAGGGCGACTTCGTCGTGGTCCGGCCCCAGGACACCGCCCAGGAAGGCGACATCGTCGTCGCGCTGCTGGGCGAGGAGGCCACCGTCAAGCGCTTCTTCCGCGAGGCCGACCACATTCGCCTGCAGCCGGAGAACGAGACGATGGAGCCGATCCGCAGCAAGGAGGTCAGGGTGCTCGGACGCGTCGTGGGATTGCTCAGGGGCCTCTGAAAGGCTCCCGTCGGTGGACGGTCCTTGGCTGGGGCTGCCCGGCAAGCCGCCCCGGAAGCGCTACCGTGGACGCGGAGGTTAAGCAGCCGCGGAGGCCTCTGGGCCTTCGAGGAAAGTCCGGACATCACAGGGCGAGGTGGTCGAGAGATCGACCCGGGGAAACCCGCGGGAAAGTGCCACAGAAACAAACCGCCGACGCCGGCCGTCCCACGTGAACGGCCGGCGGGCAAGGGTGAAATGGTGCGGTAAGAGCGCACCAGCGCCGCGGCGACGCGGCGGCTGGGCAAACCCCACCCGATGCAAGGCCAAACAGGACCGCCTGCAGGCTGCCCGCCGAGGTCCAGGTAGGCCGCTCAGATGGATGGCTGCTCACGACAGAATCCGGCTCATCGACCTCCTACGGAAAGGCCCCGCTCCGGCGGGGCCTTTCTATGTGTATGTGGGCGGGGCGGGACTAGTCTTGCGTCGATGAGGGGCGCGCCGGGATCGAGCGGTTGAGCTGATGGTGCCCACGACACGTTACGCGCGCAGTGGCGATGCGACGATCGCCTATCAGGTCACCGGAGACGGGGTGCTCGATCTGCTGTTCATGACCGGGTGGATCTCCCAGGTCGAGCAGCTCTGGGAGTCGCCCGCCCTGCGGCGTCTGCTGGAGCGTCTTGCGGTGTTCAGCCGCCTGATCCTGTTCGACCGACGCGGAACCGGATTGTCCGACAGCGTCGTCGGCGAGTCGTACTCGCTCGAGCAGGAGGCGCGCGACGCGCTCGCGGTGCTCGATGCCGTGGGCAGTGAGCGGGCCGCCGTGTTCACCTACGGCCTGGGTGGGCCGGTCGGCGCGCTGCTCGCCGCCGATCGCCCGGAGCGGGTCGGCGCGCTGATCATGTATGCGTCGATCGCGCGCACGTCCTGGGCTGCTGACTACGACTGGGCGATGACCGTCGAGGATCGCGCCCGGTGGACCGAGCGCACGGTCGCCGCCTGGGGCGAGATCGGCGGTCCGGGGCTTGCGGTGATGGCGCCCTCGATGGCCGAGGACCCGGCGCTCGCCGCGTGGTTCGCCCGCCTCCAGCGCCTCGCGGCGAGCCCCAGCGACGCGCGCGTCCTCCTGGCCGCCGCGGCCGACCTCGACGTGCGTGACGCGCTGCCCCACATCCGCGTCCCGACGCTGGTCATGCACCGGTCCCATGACAACGCCTGGGACCCACGCCACTCGCGCTATCTCGCCGAGCACATCCCGGGAGCCCGCTACATCGAGTTGGACGGAGTCGACTCCCTCCCGTTTGTCGGCGACAGCGATGCGATCGTCGAAGAGATCGAGGAGTTCCTCACTGGCGGACGACGCGGTGGGGAGCTGGCGCGGGCGCTGCTGACGGTGATCTTCACCGACATCGTCGCTGCGACGGCCCGCGCCGCCGAGCTCGGCGACGGCCGCTGGCGCGATCTGCTGGCGCGCCACGACGAGGAGGTGCGCCGGGAGCTGCACCGCTTCGCAGGCCGCGAGGTCAAGACGGTCGGCGACGGCTTCCTCGCGACGTTCACTGGTCCTCCGTCACGCGCGCTGCGCTGCGCCCTGGCGATCGTCGGCGCGGCTCGCGAGCTCGGGGTCGAGGTGCGCATCGGCGTGCACACCGGCGAGTGCGAGCTGATCGGCGACGACGTCGGCGGGATGGCGGTGCACATCGCCTCGCGCGTCAACGGGCTCGCGGGCGCTGGTGAGATCCTCGTCTCGGGCACGGTCTTCGGGACGGTAGTGGGCGGGCCATTCACATTTGAGGATCGGGGCTTTCACGAGCTCAGGGGAGTTCCCGGCCGCTGGCCGCTGTTTGCGCTCGGTGCCAGAAACTCAGAATGGTCGGCCTGAAGTCGCCGACGTCAGGTTGCCGCCCGCGTTGATAACTTGCCGACCCGCCATTCCTGCCAGGCTCCGTCAGGCATTCTCAGGCACCCCCAGGCACTCCTCATGAGCGACGATCACCCTCTGGGCCCCGTCGGCGACGTTGTGGGGCCCCACAACGTCGAGCCGGTCTCCAACGAGGCGCGTGATCGCGCGATCACAGCGTTCATCACGATCGCCCCGGTCGTCGGGCTCGGAGTCGCGGTGTGGCAGATGTGGGACGGGCTGCTGCATCCGTCTGACGTGATCGTGTTCGCGATCATGTACGTTCTCACCGGGCTCGGCGTCACGGTCGGCTTTCACCGGCTGTTCACCCACCGCAGCTTCGCGACGTCGCCCGCGATGCGCGGGGTCTTCGCGGCGCTTGGCTCCGCCGCAATCGAGGGCCCGATCGTCTCGTGGGTCGCCGATCATCGCAAGCACCACGCCTTCTCCGACCGCGAGGGCGACCCCCACAGCCCCCACGTCGGCTACGGCGGCGGCTGGCGCGGGGCGCTGCGCGGGCTCGTCCACGCCCATCTCGGGTGGCTGTTCGTCCACATCGAGCGCGGCTCGCGCGAACGCTACGCACCGGACCTGCTCGCCGATCCCGTCGTCGCGTTCGTCGACCGCTCCTTTCTGCTGTGGGCCCTCGGCGGCCTCGCCGCGGCCTTCGCCATGGGGTTCGCGATCGGCGGCACGCTGCGCGCCGGCCTCACCGGACTGCTGTGGGGGGGCGCCGTGCGGGTGCTCGTCGTGCACCACGTCACCTACAGCGTCAACTCCCTCTGCCACTTCTTCGGCCGTCGCCCATACGCCACCGGCGACCACTCGCGCAACCTCGCATGGCTCGCGATCCCGACGTTTGGCGAGGCCTGGCACAACAACCATCACGCATTCCCGACATCGGCCAGCCACGGCATGGCCGCGCGCCAGCTCGACATCTCGGGCCTCGTGATCGGCGCGCTGGAGCGGCTGGGGCTGTGCTGGAACGTCGTGCGAATCGCTCCCGAGCGCCGCGAGCGCAAGCGCCCTCCGGCGACGACCTGAAGCCCTACGCGTGCAGGTGCTCGCGGCTTGCGCCGTCGCCCGTCGCGAGCCCCGCCTCGCGCTGAAAGCCCTCCAGCACGGTTCGCATCGTGTCCGGCTCGCACTCCACCTTCGACGGCCACGGCTTGGCGGGGTGGTCGTACAGCGTCTTCAGGCCGTTGCCCGTGATCATCGCCACCACCACCTCGTCGGGGTCCAGGCGCCCCTCGGCCGCGAGCTTCTTGACCACCGCCACCGTCGTCCCGCCCGCGGGCTCGGTGAGGATGCCCTCGGTGCTCGCCAGCAGGTCGATGCCGGCAAAGATCTCCCGGTCGCTGACCGCCGCCGCCGTCCCCCCGCGGCCGCGGACCGCCTCGATCACGAAGACCCCGTCGCCGGGCGCGCCGATCGCCAGCGAATGCGCCAGCGTCGTCGGCTGGCACGGGTTGATCTCCGAGGCACCCGCCAGGATCGCCTCGGCGATCGGCTGGCAGCCCTCGGGCTGGGCGATGTCGATCTTCGTCGCCGCGGTCTGCGCGAGGCCCACCAGCTCGAGCTCCTGCAGGCCCTTGTGGATGCGCGACGACAGCGTCCCGCCGGCCGCCGCCGTGACGATGTGGTCCGGTGCCCGCCAGTTCAACTGCTCGACGATCTCGTAGGCCACCGTCTTGGCGCCCTCGGCGTAGAACGGGCGCAGCGTGATGTTCGCGAACTCCAGCCCCGTCATCTCCGCGAGCTTGCGGCACGCTTTGTTGGCCTCGTCGTAGTTGCCCTCCACCTGGCACACCCTCGCGCCCAGCGCGCGGCACGCGTGGGCCTTGGTGCTCTCCAGCCGGTTGGGGTAGAACACGTACGCCGCCACCCCCGCCTTCGCCGCCAGCGACGCCACCGCGGTGCCGACGTTGCCGGTCGACACGCACCCGATCTCGGGCCTGCCGAGCTCCAGCAGCCTCGCCACCGCCATCGACACCACGCGGTCCTTGTAGGAGAGGCTCGGGCGCGACGTGCTGTCGTCCTTGACGTAGAGGTTGCGCAGGCCCACCGCCGCGCCGAGCCCGTCGGCTTTGATCAGCGGGGTGTAGCCCGCGTACTGGCCGACCCGCTCGACGCCGACCGCGTCGACGATCGGCAGCAGCTCCTCCAGGTACCAGATGTTCAGCGGCCGCTCGTCCATCGGCAGCTCCCGCAGGCGGCGCGCGGCGAGCTCGTAGTCGTAGTCGATGTCCAGGCTCTTGCCGCACTGCGCGCAGTACGCCCCGCCGTCGGCGAGCGGCGAGCGCAGGTCGCATTTGCGGCAGACCAGCTCGGTCGCGCAGGAGCGCGTCCGCTGGTGCTCGGGGGGTGGTCCGGTGCGGTGCTCATCCTGACCTTCGGCGAATGATCGCAGACTGCGACGTCGGCTCGGTCGGTGTCGTTCGGTGGCTCGCCGTCAAAAACTTGAAGAGCTCAAGAATCGCGGCTCGCCGCGACGCTCGCGTGGGCTGTTTCTCTCCGCGGCCACGGCGCGTCGACGCCCGGCTCGCCGCGCCCCGACGCGAGCCACAGCTCCTCGCCGACGTGGGGGGCGAACGGGATCAGGACCCTCGCCATCAGCGCCAGCGCATCCATCAGCGCCTCGTGGTCCTCCCGGCACAGCCTGCCGCTGCGCTTCAGCACCAGCGACTCGAAGCCCTTGATCCGGTCGAGCAGGCGGATGACGTCGCGGACCGCCTTGTGCATCTCCAGGCTCTCCAGGCTCTCTGTGATCTTCTCGACCGCCGTGTCGCACCACTTCTCCAGGCGCCGGCGCAGGAACTCGGTGTCGTCCGGGTCGAGCTCCTCGGCGTCGGCCACGCCCATCGCAAAGCGCGCCCGCGAGTACTGCCACAGGTTGTGCAGGAAGCGATGGCAGTACTGCACCGCGCTGTCGCTCCAGTTCAGCGACTTCTGCGGGCGCGCCGCCCACAGCACCGCCAGGCGCACCGTGTCGGCGCCGACGGCCTCGACGAGCTCGTCGGGGTCCACGACGTTGCCGAGGTGCTTGCTCATCTTGCGCCCGTCGCGGATCACCATCTCGTGCATCAGCGCCCCCGCGAACGGCTCCCCCGCCGACAGGAACGCGAGCGGGCCGATGTCGCGCAGCGCCTTCGTCACGATCCGCTGGTCGAACATGAAGTTGCCGCTGTCCGACCCCGCCACCAGCCGCTCGGAAGGCAGCCAGCCGCGCAGGTCCGGCAGCTCGAAGATCTGCTCCAGCGGCAGCTCGCGCGCCTGCGGGGGGACGCACGCCGGCACCCACAGCCACAGCGCGTCGAAGTGGCAGTCCAAGGTGTCTGTCTCGCGCCGCGCCTCCCCGCCGCAGCGCGGGCAGGCGGTCTGCACGAAGTCCTCGCGTTCCGCCAGCGGGTTGCCCGCGCCGGTGGGGCGCAGGTCGCGCGGCAGCACCACCGGGAGCTGCTCGCGCTCCACCGGCACCGTCCCGCAGCCCGCGCAGTAGACGATCGGGATCGGGGTTCCCCACGAGCGCTGCCGCGAGATCGAGAAGTCGTTGGCCCGGTAGCGCACCGCCGGGCGCGGCGCCGAATCTGGCCCGGCGGCCGGTCCGACTGCCGCGGACGGCGCTCCCCCCGCTCGCTCGCCGAGCCGCTGGGCGATCGTCGCGTCGGTGCGGTCGCGCTCGGGGATCCCCAGCACCGCGGTCGCCCCGAAGCGCTCGTCGACGACCGCCGAGACCACGACCGGCAGCGGCTCCGCCACCTGAGCGATCTTCACCGTGCGCCCGGTGTCCACCAGCGCCACCGCCTCGGCCCCGCGGGAGCTGCGCTCCCAGCCGCCCGAGCGCAGCTCCTCCAGGCGGCGCTGGACGTCGGGATCTGACGTCCAGCGCTCAACCTCCGGGTGCCGCGGGGAGATCGCCACGAAGCGCGCCAGCTCCAGCGCGTCGGCATATGGGGTGAAGACCGTCAGCTTGCTCGCAGGGGCGTTCTCGCCAGCCGCGGTGCCCGCGTCCGCCGCACCTGCGTCCGTCCCGTCCGCGTCCGTCGCGCTCGCACCCGCGCCCGCCGTGCCGGCGTCCACAGCCGTCGCGTCCAGCTCGACTCCGTCGACGCGGCCGAGCACGAAGCGCTGGCTCGCCAGCGACGTCTCGTCCCATTTCTCCAGGTCCTCCAGGCGCCGGTCGTTCTCCGGCAGGTAGGCGCTGATGCGCAGGTACCACTGCGGGCGCTGGATCAGCCGCACCGGGTTGTGGCAGCGCCAGCAGCGCCCGTCCTCGACCTGGATCGTCGCCAGTGTCGTCTGGCAGGTGTCGCACCAGTCCACGCTGCCGCTGCCCTGGTAGATCAGGCCGGCCTCCAACAGCGTCAGGAACAGCCACTGCGACCAGCGGTACATCACGGCGTCGGAGCTCATGAAGGTGCGCTCCCAGTCGAAGGAGAACCCCAGCCGCTGCAGCTGGCCGGTCATGTGGGCCGCGCAGCGGTCCACCCAGGCGCTCGGCGGCTCCCCGTTGGCGATCGCCCCGAGCTCCGCCGGCAGCCCGAAGGCGTCGTAGCCGAACGCGAACAGCACCGGCTCGCCGCGGGCGCGCTGAAAGCGCGCGTAGGCGTCCCCGATCGCGTAGCTGCGGACATGGCCGATGTGGATGTTGCCCGACGTGAACGGCGCCGAGGCCTTGATGTACACGCCCGTCCGCCCCGCGTCGACCGCCGGTGTGCGGAAGGCGTCGCGCTCGCGCCACGCCTGCTGGCGGCGCTCCTCGATCGCGCGGGGGTCGTAGTTCGCAAGCTTTGGAGGCGTCCCATCGCTCATCCATCGAGCATAGGGCCTATACGCGTCGGGGTGTCCAGCCGGCGTGCCGCCGGCGTGCTCCGCGGGGATGTGCCTGGTAAACGGGGATGTCCCGGGGCCGCGGGCTGATCGCCGTGCCCATCCGCTCGGGCTGCAATGATGCAGCGATGGAGATCGAGATCGGACGCGGCAAGCAGGCCCGCCGGGCGTACGGCTTTGACGACATCGCGATCGTGCCCTCGCGCCGCACGCGCGACCCCGACGACATCGACATCTCCTGGAAGCTCGGGCCCTACCAGTTCGAGCTGCCGATGATGGCATCCGCGATGGACGGCGTCGTCTCGCCCGCGACCGCCGGCATCGTCGGTCGCCTCGGCGGCCTGGCGGTGCTCAACCTGGAGGGCATCTACACCCGCTATGAGGACGCCGAGGCCCAGCTCGAACGGATCGCGGCGCTGCCGAAGGAGATCGCGACGCGCGAGATGCAGGAGATCTACCGCGAGCCCGTCAAGCCCGAGCTGATCGCCCGGCGCGTCCGCGAGATCAAGGAGCAGAAGGTCGTCGTCGCCGCCTCGCTGACCCCCCAGCGGGTGCTGCGCTACTACGAGATCGCGCTGGAGGCCGGCCTCGACGTGCTTGTCATCCAGGGCACCGTCGTCTCCGGCGAGCACGTCTCGACCGTCTCGGAGCCGCTGAACCTCAAGCAGTTCATCCCCACCCTCGACGTCCCCGTCGTCGTCGGCGGCTGCGCCTCCTACCACACCGGCCTGCACCTGATGCGCACCGGCGCCGCCGGCGTGCTCGTCGGGGTCGGGCCCGGGGCGGCGTGCACGACCCGCGGGGTGCTCGGCATCGGCGTACCGCAGGCCACCGCGATCGCCGACGTCGCCCACGCCCGCTCGACGCACATGCTCGAGACCGGCGACTACTGCCAGGTGATCGCCGACGGCGGCATGAGCAACGGGGGCGACGTCGCCAAGGCGTTCGCGCTGGGCGCCGACGCCGTGATGATCGGCTCCCCGCTGGCGCGCGCCTACGAAGCGCCCGGACGGGGCTTTCACTGGGGCATGGCCACCTTCCATCCCACGCTCCCGCGCGGGGCCCGCGTGGCGACTACCCAGAACGGGACGCTCGAGGAGATCCTCGTCGGCCCGGCGCGCGAGAACGACGGGACCTTCAACCTGTTCGGGGGCCTGCGCACCTCGATGGCGACCTGCGGCCACAAGGATCTCGCCGAGTTCAACCGCGCCGAGGTCGTGATCGCGCCGTCGCTGCAGACCGAGGGCAAGTCGCTGCAGCGCGACCAGCGCGTCGGCATGGGCGCCGTCAACGGGAAGGCCGCTGTTCTAGTCAATGACTGAGGTCGCCCAGGCGCCCGTGTCCGTCCCTGAGCGGGGGGAGCGGGAGTCCGCGGCGACCGAGGAGATTGTCGTACTGGACTACGGGGGCCAGTACTCGCAGCTGATCGCCCGCAGGGTGCGCGAGTGTGGGGTGTTCTCCGAGCTGCTGCCCCATCGCACGTCGATCGAGCAGATCGCCGCGCGCCGGCCGCGCGGCGTGATCCTCTCCGGCGGGCCGGCCTCGGTGTATGCGCCGGGCGCTCCGCGCCTGGAGCGGGGGCTGCTGGAGCTCGGGGTCCCGGTGCTGGGCATCTGCTACGGGATGCAGCTGCTGGTGCACGAGCTGGGCGGACGCGTCGAGCAGGCCGAGGTCGGGGAGTTCGGGCGCTCCGACCTCACGGTCTCCGCGCCCGGCGTGCTGCTGGCGGGGATGCCGCGCGAGCAGACCTGCTGGATGTCCCACCGCGACACCGTGTTCGAGGCGCCGCCCGGCTTCACCGCGCTGGCGTCCTCCAGCGCGTCGCCGGTCGCGGCGGTGGAGGACGTGCAGCGGGACATCTACGGCATCCAGTTCCACCCCGAGGTCGTCCACACCCCCTACGGCCAGCAGATCCTGACGCGCTTTCTGACCGAGATCTGCGACTGCGAGCCGACGTGGTCGCCGGCGTCGATCGTCGAGGACCAGATCGCGCGGATCCGCGCGCAGGTCGGCGACGGCCGGGTGATCTGCGGGCTGTCCGGCGGCGTGGACTCCTCGGTCGCGGCGCTGCTCGTGCACCGCGCCGTCGGCGACCAGCTGACGTGCGTGTTCGTCGACCACGGCCTGATGCGCAAGGACGAGGGCGAGCAGGTCATCGGCGCGTTCCGCGACACCTTCAAGGTCCCGCTCGTGGCCGTCGACGCCGAGCAGCGCTTCCTGGAGCGGCTGCGCGGCGTGACCGAGCCCGAGGCCAAGCGCAAGGCGATCGGCGCCGAGTTCATCAGCGTCTTCGAGGAGGAGGCGGCCAAGGTCTCGACCCCGACCGACGCCGGCGTCCTACCTGGTCCAGGGCACGCTCTACTCCGACGTGATCGAGTCCGGCGGCGGCGACGGGGCGGCGACGATCAAGTCCCACCACAACGTCGGCGGCCTGCCCGACGACCTGCAGTTCGAGCTCGTCGAGCCGCTGCGGGCGCTGTTCAAGGACGAGGTCCGCGCGGTCGGCACAGAGCTCGGTCTGCCCGAGCGGCTGGTCTGGCGCCAGCCCTTCCCGGCCCCGGCCTCGCGATCCGGGTCGTCGGCGGGAAGCCACCAAGGAGCGCCTGGACGTGCTGCGCGAGGCCGACCACATCCTCCAGGAGGAGATCCGCAAGGCCGGGCTCTACCGCGAGCTGTGGCAGTCCTTCTGCGTGCTCCCCGACATCCGCACCGTCGGCGTCCAGGGCGACGAGCGCACCTACGGCTACGTCGTCGTGATCCGCGCCGTCACCAGCGACGACGCGATGACCGCCGACTGGGCGCGGCTGCCCTACGACCTGCTGGAGACGATCGCCTCGCGGATGATCGGCGAGCTGCGCGAGGTCAACCGCGTGGTGCTCGACATCACCTCCAAGCCTCCGGGCACCATCGAGTGGGAGTAGCCCCGGCGGCGCCTCGGTGCGTCTGGCGGTGTCCTCGGTCGCTCGTGTGCCGTGCACACTTTCGCCGGGCGGGGCTGTCGATCTTCAGCCAGCCGCGCCGATCCATCCGCCGGGGAGGCTTGGCAGCGCCTCGACGCGCCTGGCGGCTATGATGTGCGACTTGCCGCGCGGTCCCGCGTGGCCTTTTTCACGTCATGGCGCCATCGAAGACCTACGTCGCCAAGCCCACCGATCGCGAGCGCAACTGGCTGGTCGTCGACGCCAGCGGCAAGACGCTCGGCCGGCTGGCGACGCAGATCGCCGATGTGCTGCGGGGCAAGCGCAAGCCCGAGTACACGCCGCACATCGACACCGGCGACTTCGTCGTGGTGATCAACGCCGAGAAGGTCGCCGTCACCGGCAACAAGCGCACCGACAAGCGCTACTACCGCCACTCCGGCTATCCCGGCGGCCTGCGCTCGCGCACCTTCGAGGAGATGCTCGCGCGCCGGCCCGAGGAGATCATCCGGCTCGCGGTCAAGGGCATGATGCCCCGCAACCGCCTCGCGCGCAAGCAGCTCACCAAGCTCAAGATCTACGCCGGCCCCGAGCACCCGCACGTCGCCCAGAAGCCCGCAGACATTGGAGATCGAGACCTGATGGCCGACGAGCCGACCCCCGACGAGATGCCCGAGACACCGGAGACCTCTGAATCCGAGCCGCAGGCCCCCACTACTCCCGACGCGGAGGCCGCGGCGTTCGCCGAGCACCTCGCCGTCCCGACCGAGGACGCCACCGAGATCGCGGGCGCCGTCGAGGACGCCCCGCTGGAGGCGTTTGAGGAGGCCCACGTCTCCCAGCCGCCGGCCGCCGAGCAGCCGGCCGAGGCGCCCGCTGCGGCTGAGCCGACCGCGGCTGAGCCCCTCGCGGATGAGCCTGCCGTGCAGGAGCCCGTCGCAGCAGGCGGGACGCCCGCCGGCGAGCAGCCCGTCGCAGCCGACGAGGCCGGGGCGGCGCAGCAGACGCCCGCCGAAGGCGCAGGACGCCGAGGCGGAGGACGACGAGGAGGAGGAGGAGCCCGCCCCGCGGGTCAAGCCCGCCGTGCCCGGGGCCCACCTCGAGGTCGACATCGTCCCCGAGGGGTCGATCCGCTCGGCCGCGACGTAGCCGCCGATCCCTACGCGATCGAGGACGAGGAGTCCGTCGACGAGGCGAGGCCGCAGGACGAAGAGGAGGTGCTCGCCGAGCCGATCTCGACGGCCGCGATCGACCTCGCCGCCGGCGCGCGCTACCGCGCGACCGGCAAGCGCAAGACCGCGATCGCCCGCGTGACGCTGCGGCCGGGCAAGCGGCACCTACAGATCAACGGGCGCACGCTCGAGGAGCACTTCCCGCGCGAGACGCTGCAGCGCAACATCCGCCAGCCGCTGGAGACGGTCGGCTACGAGGAGCGCATGGACGTCGTCGCGCGCCTGCACGGCGGCGGCGTCTCCGCGCAGGCCGGCGCGCTGCGCCACGGCGTCTCGCGGGCGCTGCTGGAGGCCGACCCCAACCTGCGCGGCGAGCTCAAGCGGCGCGGCTTCCTGACGCGCGACTCGCGCGCCAAGGAGCGCAAGAAGGCCGGCTGAAGAAGGCGCGCAAGCGTCCGCAGTTCTCCAAGCGCTAGCGCCGGCGGCGCGCTCGCCGAGGGGACATGGCCCGCAAGCTGTTCGGGACCGACGGCGTGCGCGGGGTCGCCGGCGAGTTGCTGACCGCCGAGCTCGCGCTCGCGCCTCGGCCGCGCCGCGACGCTGCAGGCCGAGCGCGCAGCGTCCGCAGGTGCTGATCGATCCGCGACACGCGCGAGTCGGGCGAGATGCTCCAGGCCGCGCTCGCCGCCGGCGTCAGCGCCGCCGGCGGGGACGCGCTGCTCGGCGGGGTGCTGCCGACCCCCGCCGCGCCGCTGCTGATCGGCCGCTACGGCTTCGACCTCGCGGCCGTGATCTCGGCCTCGCACAACCCCTACCGCGACAACGGCATCAAGTTCTTCGGCGCCGACGGCTTCAAGCTCTCCGACGAGGCCGAGCTCGCGATCGAGCAGGCGCTTGAGCAAGCCGGTGCCGGTGCGCAGGCGCGCCCCGCTGAGCAGGCCCGCGCTGGGAGCCAGGACGCCTCGGTGGCCGGCCGGCGGCGCCGGCGAGCGCGCGATCGGGCGCGTGCGCGAGCTGCGCGGCACCGCCGAGGACTACCTGCGCGAGCTGCACACCCGCTTCGCCGAGCTCGACCTCGACGGCCTCGACGTGCTGCTGGACTGCGCCAACGGCGCCACCTACCACGTCGGCCCCGGAGATCTTCAGGCGCCTCGGGGCGCAGGTGACGGTGATCGCCGACGAGCCCGACGGGCGCAACATCAACGCCGGCTGCGGCTCGACCCACGTCGAGCGGCTCGCCGAGCAGGTGCTCGCCGGCGGGCCACGCCCTCGGCTTCGCCTTCGACGGCGACGGCGACCGCGTGCTCGCCGTCGACCGCGACGGCGCGGTCGTCGACGGCGACGAGCTGATGGCGCTCGCCGCGCTGCACCTGCGCGCAGGCCGGCCGCCTCGCCGGCGACGGCGTCGCGGTGACGGTGATGACCAACTACGGCTTTCACGCCGCGATGGCGAGCGCCGGGATCGAGGTCGCCACCACCAAGGTCGGCGACCGCTACGTGCTCGAGGAGCTGCGCGCGCGCGGCTGGGCGCTCGGCGGCGAGCAGTCCGGGCACATCATCGACATGGGCTTCAACCGCTCCGGCGACGGCATCGCCAGCGCGCTGCTCGCGCTCGAGGCGCTCGGCGGCCGCGACCTGACCGAGCGCGACGCGATGGCACAAGCTCCCCCAGCGCCTCGTCAACGTGCCGCGTGCGCGACCGCGGCGCGCTCGCCGGGCGCCGACGCCGTCACCGCGGCCGTGCAGCGCCGCCGACGAGGCGCTCGCCGGGCCGCGGGCGCGTGCTCGTGCGCCCCAGCGGCACCGAGCCGCTCGTGCGCGTGATGGTCGAGGCGCCCACCGACGAGGAGGCCGAGGAGGTCTGCGCGCGGCTCGTCGCGCTCGTCGAGCGCGAGCTGGCCTGACGGGCGCTCGTCTCGGCCTGGCGGCAGCTCGCGGCTGGCGATCGTGCGGTCGGTCTCGCGGCGACGCCAGCCTGAGCCCGTGCCCGGTGGCCGAACGTCCAGCCGCTCGGCTCGCGGGACCGCTGTTATCGTCGCTGGCGTGTGCGGCATCGTCGGCTACGTCGGCAAGCGCGTCCGGCGCCGTGAGCTGCTGCTCGCCGGCCTGCGCGCCTCGAGTACCGCGGCTATGACAGCGCCGGGATCTCGGTGATCGCCGAGGACCGCATCGAGGCGGTGCGCGCCGTCGGCAACCTCAGCGCGCTGGAGGCCAAGCTCGGCGACGCGCGACGCCCGCGGAGGTCCGCCGGGCGGCTCGCCGTGGCGCTCGCTCGACGCGTCCCGCCGACCACCGGGCATCGGCCACACGCGCTGGGCGACCCACGGGCGCGTCAGCGAGGAGAACGCCCACCCGCACTTCGACAGCGACGACCGCGTCCACGTCGTCGTCAACGGGATCGTCGAGAACTACATGCCGCTCAAGCGAGCGCCTCGCCGCGCAGGGCAGCGTGTTCACCTCCGAGACCGACGCCGAGGTCGATCGCGCACCTGATCGCCGAGCACTACGACGGCGACCTCGCCGAGGCCGTGCGCGCCGCCTACGCCGAGCTCGAGGGCCACTTCGCGTTCGTCGCGATGAGCCTCGACGAGCCCGAGACGCTCGTCGGCGCGCGCAGGGAGTGCCCGCTGGTCGTCGGCCGCGGCGAGGGCGAGCAGTTCGTCGCCTCCGCACGTCCCCGCCTTCCTCGCCCAGACCCGCGTCGTGCAGTACGTCGAGAACGGCGAGATCGTCGTCCTGCGCGCCCGAGCGGCGTCACGATCACGACCGCCGACGGCGCGCCCGTCGCAGCGGGCGACGCGAGACCGTCGACTGGGACGAGGAGACCGCCGAGAAGGGCGGCTTCGAGACGTTCATGCTCAAGGAGATCCACGAACAGGCCGACGCGGTCGCCGAGACGATCGCCGACCGCACCGCCCGCGGCGACGGCGTCGACCTCGACGAGCGAGGGCGCCCTCGACGAGGCGATCCTCGCGGACGTCCAGCGGATCGTGATCGTCGCCTGCGGCACCTCCTACCACGCCGGCCTGATCGGGCGCTACGCGATCGAGGAGTGGGCGCGGGTGCCGGTCGAGATCGACGTCGCCTCCGAGTACCGCTACCGCAACCCCGTCCTCGGCCCCGGCGACCTCGTGATCGGGATCTCCCAGTCCGGCGAGACCGCCGACACGCTCGCCGCGATGCGCCTCGCGCGCGAGCGCGGCGCCACGCGTGCTCGCGATCACCAACGTGATGGGCTCCCAGGCCACGCGCGAGGCCGACGGCGTGCTGTTCACGCGCGCCGGCCTGGAGATCGGCGTCGCCGCGACCAAGACCTTCGTCTGCCAGGTCGCCGTCATCTACCTGCTCGCCCTGCGCCTCGCCGAGCTGCGCGGCACGCTCCCGCCGAGCGGCATCGCCGAGCTCGTCGGCGAGCTCAAGCGCCTGCCGCACTGCATCTCGCAGATCGCCGGCCCGCTGATCGTCGAGGGACTCGCCCGACCCGGCCGCGCCAGGCCCGCCCGGCATCGGTCCGCAGGTCCGCGAGATCGCCGCCGAGCACTGGCGCAGGAGTTCTTCCTCTACATCGGCCGCCACGTCGGGCTGCCGGTCGCGCTCGAGGGCGCGCTGAAGCTCAAGGAGATCTCCTACATCGCCACCGACGCCTACGCGGCCGGCGAGATGAAGCACGGCCCGATCGCGCTGCTCGACGAGTCCACGCCGGTCGTCTGCGTCGCGACCGACTCCCCGGTGCTGGAGAAGATCGTCTCCAACATCCAGGAGGTCCGCGCCCGCGGCGCCCACGTGATCGCGCTCACCACCGCCGGCAACGACGCAGATCGCCAAGCACGCCGACGCCGCGATCGCGGTGCCCGCGCTCGACTGGATGCTGCAGCCGATCCTCGCCGTGATCCCGCTGCAGCTGCTCGCCTACGAGATCGCCCGCCGGCGCGGGCTGAACGTCGACCAGCCGCGCAACCTCGCGAAGACCGTCACCGTCGAGTAGCGCCGCCCGGCTGGGCTCTAGGATCGCTGGTCGTGGGTACGCTGCCCGACTGGTGCGAGCCGCTGCCCGACGCCGAGACGATGCGGGCGATCGACCGCTGGGCGATCGAGCGAGCAGCGGGGTGCCCTCGCTGGACCTGATGGAGCGCGCCGGCGCCGGCGTCGCGCGCGCCGTCGAGCAGCTCGCGCCCGACGGGCCGGTGGCGGTCGTCTGCGGCAAGGGCAACAACGGCGGCGACGGGCTCGTCGCCGCGCGCCTGCTGCGCGAGGCCGGCCGCGGACGGTGACCGTCGCGATCGCCGGACGGCGGCTCGGAGCTGCGCGGCGACGCGCGCGAGAACCTGCTGCGCCTGCCCGGCGACGGCCCCGGTGCGCTGGGCCTGGAGGACGCTCGCCGCTCCTGCCGGGGCGCGCGGCGATCGTGGACGCGCTGCTCGGCACCGGCTTCGCCGGGCGAGCCGCGCGGGGCGGTCGCCGAGGCGATCGACGCGATCAACGCCGCCGAGGCGCCCGTCGTCAGCGTGGACGTGCCCAGCGGCGTCGACGCCTCCACCGGCGCCGTCGCCGGCGCGGCGGTGCGCGCGGCCATCACCGTCACCTTCCACGCCGCCAAGCCCGGCTCTGGATCAGCCCCGGCAAGGCCCACGCGGGCGCGGTGTGCGTCGATCGACATCGGCATCCCCCGCGGCGCTCCCGCCGCGGGCGAGCCGATCGGACAGTCGGGCTGATCGGCCCGGCGGTGCTCGACGGGCTCCCGCGCCGCGGGGCGGCCTCGACGAAGTTCTCCAGCGGCCACGTGCTCGTCGCCGGCGGCTCGCGCGGGCTCACCGGGGCGCCGCGGATGGCCGCCCTCGCGGCGATGCGCGCGGGCGCGGGCTACGTGACCGCGTGCGTGCCGGCCTCGCTGCAGGCGATCCTCGCCAGCGGCGGCCCGCCGGAGCTGATGACCCGCGGCCTGCCCGACGAGGACGGCGGCCTGACCGCGCGCGGGCGTGCGACGACGTGCTCGAGGCCGCGGGGCGGGGCGGCGCGCTCGCGCTCGGCCCGGGCCTCGGGCGCGACGCACGGGGCGTTCGCGTTCGCGCGCGAGCTGGCGCGGCGGGCGCCGGTGCCGATGGTGCTCGACGCCGACGGCCTGAACGCCCACGCCGGGCGCCTGCGGCGAGCTGGCCGACGCGGGAGGCGCCGACCGTGCTCACCCCCCACGCCGGCGAGCTCGGGCGGCTGCTGCGAGCTTCCAGCGAGGAGATCGAGCGCGAGCGCCTGCGCCACGTCCGCGCACGCCGCGCGCGGCTCGCGCGGGCGGTGGTGGTGCTCAAGGGCGACGACACGCTGGTCGCCGACCCGACGGCCGCGTCGCGGTCAGCCCCGGCGCACAGCCCCGCGCTCGCGACGGCCGGCACCGGCGACGTGCTCGACGGGGGTGATCGCGCGCGCTGCTCGCGCAGGGCGCTCGACCGCGTTCACCGCGGCCGCGGCCGGCGTCTGGCTGCACGCAGAGGCCGGTCGCCGCGCGGCGCAGGCGCTCGGCGGGGTCGCCGAGGGCGTGATCGCCTCGGACGTGATCGCCGCGCTGCCGGGCGCTCGCACGGGTGGCCCGCGATGATGGTGCGCCGCGCGCTGGCGCGCGTGAACCTCGCGGCGATCGAGCGCAACTGCGCGCGCCTGCGCTGCGAGCTGCGCGAGCGGCGGCAGCTGTGCGCGGTCGTCAAGGCCGACGGCTACGGCCACGGGGCCGTCGCGAGCGCCCGCGCGGCGCTCGCCGGCGGCGCGACGTGGCTGGCGGTGGCGAGCGCCCAGGAGGCGCGCGAGCTGCGCGATCGGCGGGACGGCAGGCGCGCTTGCTCGTGATGGGTGCGCTCGACGGCCTGGAGGTCGAGGAGGCGGTCTCCTCGGCGTCGACGTGGTCGTGTGGGACGAGGACTGATCGGCCACCTGCTCTGAGCTCGGCGCGGAGATGCGACGGCGGCGGGCGTGCACGTCAAGCTCGACAGCGGCATGGGCCGGCTCGGGGCGCGCGACCCGCGAGCGGGCCTCGCGGGTGGCTGCCGCCGCCGCGGCCGCCCCGGGCGTGGAGCTCGCGGGGGTCATGACCCACTTCGCGACCGCCGACGAGCGCGGGGACGAGTTCTTCGGCGAGCAGCTGCAGCGCTTCGCCAGCTGGGCCGCCGAGATCAGGCGCGAGCACCCCGCGGTCCTGGTGCACGCCGCCAACAGCGCCGCGACGCTGCGCGACCCGGCGGCGCACTTCGACATGGTGCGCTGCGGGATCGCGATCTACGGCATGGACCCCTTCGGCGAGGACCCCTTCGCGCGCGACCTGGAGCCCGCGCTCGAGCTGCGCTCCTACGTCGCCGACGTGAAGCTCTGCCGAGCGGGGGAGAGCGCCGGCTACGGCCGGCGCTTCGTCGCAGAGGCCGACACCCACCTCGGCCTGCTGCCGATCGGCTACGGCGACGGCTGGCGGCGGGGGCTGTCCAACAACGCCGACGTCCTGATCGGCGGGCGCCGCCATCCGCTGGTGGGGACGGTCAGCATGGACAGCGTCACCGTCGACCTCGGCCCCGACCCGGCTGCCCTGCGGCCTGCGCGACAAGCAGGCGATCCTGATCGGTGCGCAGGGCGCCGAGCGGATCACCGCCGAGGAGCTCGCGCGGCGACTGGACACGATCAACTACGAGATCACCTGCGGGCTGACCGCGCGCGTGATCCGCGCCTACCACCATGACCACGACCACGGCAGGGTGACTGCGCTTGCCGACGGGGAGTGACGACCCGCTGGCGCTGATCCGCGCCGCGCTCGCCGGCCGGCCGGCGTGGCTGGTCGGCGGCGCGGTGCGCGACCGCGCGCTGCGCAGACCCACCGAGGACCTCGACGTGGTCATCGACGGCGACCCCGGCGACGCCGCCCGCGCGCTCGCCCGCGCCGCGCCGCGCGCCGCAGCGTTCGCGCTCTCCGAGGAGTTCGGGGCGTGGCGGGTCGTCGCGCGCGACGGGGCCTGGCAGGTCGACGTCGAGCGTCTGCGCGGCGGGTCGCTCGAGGACGATCTCGCGCTGCGGGACTTCACCGTCAACGCGATCGCCGAGCCGCTCGAGACGGCCGGGACCGGCGGGCGCGAGCCGATCGACCCGCTCGGCGGCCTGGAGGACCTGGCGCGGCGGCGCCTGCGCGCGACCGGCCCGCGGGCGTTCGCCGACGATCCGCTGCGGGTCCTGCGGCTGGTGCGGCTCGCGGTCGAGCTCGACCTCGAGCCCGAGCCCGCGACGCTGCGCGACGCGCGGCGCCCAGGCGCCGGCGCTGGCGATGGTTGCCGGCGAGCGGGTGTTCGCCGAGCTGCGCCGCGTCCTCGCGAGCCCGAGCGGCCACACACGGCCTGGAGCTGATGGGGGAGCTGGGTGCCACGCGGTCGTGCTGCCCGAGCTGGAGGCGCCGCGGGCGTGGCGCAGAGCCGCTATCACCACCGCGACGTCTACGGGCACACGCTGGAGGTGCTCGACCGCGTGATCGCCCTCCACGCGACCCTGCGGCGGTCCTGGGCGAGGAGCATGCCGCGGCGCTCGCGGCGCTGCTCGCCGAGCCGCTCGCCGACGGGCTGACGCGCGGCGAGGCGCTGCGCTGGGGGGCGCTGCTGCACGACGTCGCCAAGCCGCCCACCCGCGCGGTGCGCCCGGCCGACGGCCGCGTCACGTTCCTCGGGCACGACCTTCGGGGGGCCGAGCTCGCGGGGAGGCGCTCGGCCGGCTGCGCGCCAGCCGGCGCCTGCGCGCCCACGTCGCGGCGCTGGTGCGCCACCACCTGCGCCTCGGCTTCCTCGTGCACGAGCCCCAGCCGCTGGCGCGCGCGACGGTGTTCGGCTACCTGCGGGCCTGCGAACCGGTCGAGGTCGACGTCACGCTGCTGTCGGTCGCCGACCGCCTCGCTGGCCGAAACGGGGATGCTCGCCGCAGTCGAGTGTCTCCCGGCTTCTCGCGGCGACCGGGCGCGGGAGTCGATCGACGCCCATCTGCGCCTTGCGCGCACGATGCTCGGCGACGCCCTGCGCTGGCGCGCCGCCGGCGGGCCGCCGGCGGCGCTGTGGCGCGGCGACGAGCTCGCGCGCGAGCTGGGCATCGGCCGCGGCCCGCGCCTCGGGGCGCTGCTCGAGCGGCTCGCGCGGGCGCGCTACGCCGGGGAGGCGACGACGCGCGCGCAGGCCCTGGAGGTCGCCCGCGAGCAGCTGACGATTGCCGTCCCAGTGACCGATCCCGACTGCATCTTCTGCAAGATCGTCGCCGGCGAGCTGCCCGCGACGGTCGTCGCCGAGGACGAGCTGACGGTGTCCTTCATGGACATCAACCCGGCGACCCGCGGCCACGCCCTGGTCGTGCCCCGCCGGCACGCTCGGGACCTGCTCGACGTCGATCCCGAGGATCTGCGGGCCGTCGCCGTCGCGGCGCAGGGTCTGGCGGGGCGCATGACCGAGCGCCTGGGGGCGCAGGGTGTCAACCTGATCAACTCCTGCGGCGCCGCCGCGTGGCAGACGGTGTTCCACTTCCACGTGCACGTGATCCCGCGCTACGAGTCCGATCCGCTGCGGCTGCCGTGGATCCCCGCGCCCGGGGATCCCGAGGAGATTGCGGCGGCCGCGCAGGAACTCGGGCGTTAGCGGCGAACCGCTACAAAACACCCCTTTCCGTGTTGATGGCCAATATGAGACGTGCATCGATCGTGATCCTGGCAGGCCTCGTCCTGGTCCTCGTGCTGCCCGCGGGCTCGGTGGCGACACTGGCCGAAGTGGGCGTGATCCCGGCGACGACCCCGCCGACGACCCCGACCCCGCCGAGCTGCCCCGGCACCCCCTGCCTGGCGGTGAGCCGCACGACGGGCTTTCAGGTCAAGGTCGGCACCACCCGCAATCCGATGGTCGCTCCCCGCGAAGGCACGATTGTCGCGTGGACGATCACGCTCGGCAAGCCCAACGCCACGCAGATCAAATTCTTCAACACCAACGAGGGCGGCACCGCGTCGGCGGCGATCGCGATCCTGCGCCCGGTGCCCAAGCCCAACCTCACCTACAAGCTGATCGCCCAGAGCCCTGTCGTCGAGCTGGCGCCCTACTTCGGAAAGACCGCCCAGTTCCCGCTCGCCAGCACGATCCAGGTCAAGAAGGGCGACGTCATCGCGCTCGCCGTCCCGACCTGGGCGCCGGCGCTGGCGCTGGGCTACACCAACACCACCTCCTGGCGCGCCAGCCGCCTGCGGACCCAGTGCGCGAGCACCAGCAACCAGAGCGCCCAGTCGCAGATCGGCTCCACGGTGCAGTACTACTGCCTGTATCGCACGGCGCGGCTGACCTATAGCGCGACGTTGATCTCCACGCCCTGACCGTCCAACGCCGGGCAGGCCGACCACGGCACGTACGGGGTGCCAGAGTTTGCCTTCATCGTTGGGTTGGATACCCAGGGTGGTGTGATCTGCCCCGGCTTGGACACGAAGGGATGCCGTTTTATGCCGCGCACGAGACCGCCATATCCAGAGCAGTTCCGCCGGGAGGCCGTGGCGTGGAGTTGGTCCGCGGCGGCCTGCCTACGAATATCTCACTTCGTCAGCTCAGCGTAAGCATGCGTTGTCTGAGAGCATGAAGCATTCGGATCATCTACAATCCACTCGAGACGACGCACAAGCGGAGGTATCGAGTCAAATGGGGACCGACGAGCAGGTCGAGCCAACAAGAGTACCGTAGGGGGGGGGTCGGCCGACATGAGCGCCGAGGGAGGAGACGTGCTCGCCTACCTGCCTCGCTGCGAGCCCACGTGTCCGCGGGGGGCTCTCACGAGCCTGAAGGTCGGCGAGTTCAAACCGACGCAGGGCGCCGTCGGGATGGACGAGGTCCGGGCGAAGGCGCAGAAGCTCGCCTCGATGTCGGCGGACCAGATCGAGGAGTACCTGCTGCAGCGGCCGATTCCGGTGGTCATTGGCAAAGCCGACGAGTACTACATGGTCGACCACCACCACCTGGCCCGGGCGTTGTGGGACGCGAACAAGCGGGAGGTCAACGTGCCGACCGTGGTGGCGGAGAACTGGGCTGCTCTCGGCGGCAACAGCTTCTGGAAGGCGATGGCCAGGCGCAACTGGCTCCATCCGTTCGGCGGGATGGGAGCCGGCCCGGCGCAGCCGAAATCGTTGCCGAAACACGTCGAGTATCTCAACAACGATCTCTACCGCAGCGTCGCGTGGTACGTGCGAGAGCGCTACGGCTTCATCAAGGACCCCGCCAATCCCATCTTCGCCGAGTTCAAGTGGGCGAGCTTCTTCCGCAGCCGCGTCATCTTCTGGAGCGTGCTCCTGAAGTGGTCGGGCGATCCCATGTGCATGACGTTGAAGGACATCGCCGAACGGGACGAGGAGGAGTACAAGGACATGCTCGCCTACGCGCAGTACCTGGCCGGCTCCCCCGAAGCGAGCGGTCTGCCCGGGTTCATCGGGCGACGCTGCTGAGCCCCGCGCGGCCGGCGTGCTCTTTTCGTCTTCGATCCTCGCTACGGCCGCGGCGACGCGGTCCGGTACGTCTTTCGGCCGCGACCAGAGCCCGAGGCCGCAGTCCTCTTTACCGGCCGCTGCGAGCAGGCCGTTTGCTCAGAGCGTGGGCGGAGGCGGACGGCAGCTATGGCACAGCGACGCCTGTCTGACGGCGCTCGTTTACGGTACCCATGCCCGCATCGTGGGCTCAGCTGCCGTAGCTCGCTGCACTTCCTAGCGATCTTCTGCGGTAGGGTCCTTGATATGGCGCTGTCGCGGGTCGAAGTGGACGCCTTGGCCGCCAGGCTGCCCACCAGCCGGCATCCCTTGTCTTGCTGCTCCGCGGAGCCTTGGTCCATCGCAATCCGACGATGATGGCAATCAATCAGAGGAGAGTTTCCATGTTTAAGACCCTGACCGGGCCGGTGGCCTTCATCGCTGTGATCCCGCTCGTCGCGATTGCGCTGGCCGGATGTGGCGAATCGGCCGAAGAAAAGGCGACCGCGCAGGTGTGCTCGTCGACCAAGGAAATCCGCGCGCAGCTCTCCAAACTGTCTGACCTGTCGCTCTCGTCAAAAGCACTCGAAGAAATCAAGGACGCCGCCGGGGTGATGAAGCAAGAAGCCGGCAAGATCAAAGAAGCCGTGCCGAATCTCCCGTCGGCGCGCAAGGGTGAAGTGGAAGCCGCGCAGAAGATCCTCCAGACCGAGCTCATCGCGGCCGCGGCGACCCTGGCGTCCACGGTCAAATCGTCAGGACACGCGGAAGCCGTGCTCAGGCAGTCCGAGCCTCAGGTCAAGGCCGCGGTTGCCGGGCTTGCGGCGAGCTACAAGCTGGCATATGAAGCCCTCAAATGCTCGTGAGCCGCTAGGGGCTAGGGCGCCCCGGCGCCACCGGTGGGGCTGCTGGCGCCCGCCCCGGAGCTCCCGCTGCCGCTCGATCCCGAGCCGCCGCCGCTGGAGCTGCCGCCGCTGGAACCGGCGCTTGAGCTTTCGCCGCCACCCGTGTTGGAGCTGCCCGCCCCGGACGAGGCGTCCCCGGTCGTGCTCGCGCCGGTGCCAGACGAGCCATTGGGGCTTTCGCTGCCTGCACCGGTGGTGGACTGTTCGCCGGAGCTCGATTCGCCCGAGCTTTCGCTGGAGCCCGCTGAGCTCGAGCTCGCTGTCGTAGAGGTCGTCGCCGTCGTCGACGTCGTTGCGGTCCGCGTGGCTTCGCTTTCGGCCGACGTGCTGGTCGGGGGCACTATTTCAGGCGTGCTGTGCGGCACCGCGTCGGCCGTGTTGCCGCCGCCTCCGCAGGCGCTCAGGGTCAGGCCGGCGAGCAGGACCGCTGCGATTGCGGCGACCGGTCGCAGGCCGGCCGACAGCCCGTGCCCGGAGTCAGATCCCACGCCAGCGCATCTGCCGGTCTGAATGTGGCCGTCTCGCTGCTGTCCTCGCCGCCCACGACGCTCGACTTGCGAGGTCGCTCGGCGCCGCGGGCTCACGAGCCCAGCGGCCCCATCCGGCGTCCGCAGGTGGGGCAGTCGTTCAGGTCCTTCTGGGCGAGCTGGTCGCACCACGGACAAAAACGCAGGTTCTCCACCGCCCACGGCAGCCGCGACTCCGAGGGGGCGAGGGGGAGCAGCTTGCCCACAACCTCCAGCGGCTCGCCGGAGTCGCGGTCGACGTAGATCTCGTCTGGGTCGGCATCCAGGATGACCTCCCGCCCACTCGCCGGGTTGCGCAGACGGTAGCGCTGACGGACGCTCACCGCGCGTACTCTAGCCGGTCGGTTGGATAGAGTGCCCGCAGGTGAGGGGACGGTCCAACTTATCTCTGCTGGCCGCAGCGAGCGGCTGGGCGGTGCTGCTAGCGGTCGCCGGCTGCGGCTCGGTCAAGCAGGGCGAGAACGCCAACCTGATCGTCGGCAAGCAGGAGTTCGTCGCCAAGTGCGGCGCATGCCACACCCTCGCGCGCGCCGAAACGAAGGGCATCGTCGGCCCCAACCTCGACGAAGCCTTCCGCGAGAGCATGGCGGCCGGTCTCGGGCGCAGCGCGATCCGCGGCGTCGTGCAGGGGCAGGTCGAAAACCCGAACCCCGAAGGCGTCATGCCCCAAGGCCTGGCCAGCGGCGCCACGTTGAACGACATCGCCTCCTACGTGGCCTACGCCGCCGACAACTCCGGCAGGGACACCGGCCTGCTGGCCAGCGCCGTCGCGCCGGTCGGCGCCGGCAAGCCGGCCGTCGAGAGGGCCGGCAAGCTCGCGCTGGAAGCCAGCCCCACCGGGCAGCTCGCCTACACCACCAGCAAGGCGGTGGCCACCGCCGGCAAGGTGACGATCACGATGGCGAACATGTCCGGAGTCATGCACAACGTCGCGATCCAGTCTGGCACCAGCGGCTCCGTGCTCGGGCACACCGCATTCCAGACCAAGGGCACCGCCTCCTTCACCGTCAAGCTGAAGCCCGGCACCTACACCTACTTCTGCCAGGCTCCCGGCCACCGCGCCGCGGGGATGCTCGGCACCCTGGTCGTCAAGTAACGCTTCCGTCGGTCAATCCTGGGTTGACTCGTCCAGGACTTTGCGTGCGCGGTCGAAATCCTCCTCCGCCACGTAGACGTCACGCGCCCCGCCGCCGCCTATGCGTCCGGCGACGCCGGAGCCGCCCAGCTCCTGCATCGAGTGGATGCCGGCCTCCGATAGGAGTCCGACGACCATCTGGGCCTCGAATTCGTTGCTGACGGTGGTGACGATCTTCAGCTGATCGGACATCTACGGCAAGGGTACAGCCCCGCGCCAATTTGTCTCGGGATCGTCCTCAGAAGATGGCGCGCAGGATGAGGACCAGCGCGATTATCACGGCAAACACCACGACGACATAGATCAGCAGGCGAAACATCTCGCCCTCGGAGCGCAGCGGGTTCAGCACCTCATCGATCCCTGCTGGATTCTCATGAGTTTCTGAGGGCTGTGGGCCAAGCAGGCCAAGGACGCAGTGAGCGAAGTGTGCCCTGGCACACGAGCGATCGAGGACGCCGGCATGCGCAGCGCTCACGGCCCTCAGATGACGTAGACGGTGGTGTAGACGACGATCCACATGATGTCGACGAAGTGCCAGTAGATGCCGGGGATCTCGACGCCGCGGTGCTCCTCGGCGGAGTAGTGGCCGCGGAAGGATCTGATCGTGACGATCAACAGCAGCAGCAGGCCGATCGTGACGTGCGCGCCGTGGAGGCCGGTGAGCGAGTAGAAGATCGTCGCCTGCGCGGTGTCCTGGGGTGCGAAGCCGATGTTGGCGTACTCGTTGATCTGGATGAACAGGAAGGTCGCGCCGAGCAGGAACGTGAGGACGATCCCGGCCTTCAGCCCGAAGCGGTTGCCGTTCTTGATCGACGTCTGGGCCCAGTGCAGCGTGAACGACGAGGAGATCAGGATCGCGGTATTCATGCCCGCGACCGGCACCGGCAGGTGGGTGCCGGGAGCTGGCCACGGGTCGCCGGAGGCGACGCGGATGAAGAAGTACGCCGTGAAGAACGCCCCGAAGATCATCACCTCGGAGATGATGAAAAGCAGCATTCCCAGCAGCTGGGGGTCGACGCGCGAGCTGCTGTGCGCCGCGGGCGGGCCGTGGTGCTCGTCGTGGCCGGGTGGGTGGGCGGGTGGGTGGGCTCCCAATCCCTTAGCGATGCTGGCGGCCTCCATCGGGGCTCGCCCTCTCAGCTCGCGGCGGCCGGGGCCGCGGTCGTGGTTTCCTTGAGGTCGACGACGACGTGCTCGACGGGGACCGTCGTGGCGCTGCGAACACGCTCGATCAGGTTTGCGCGCATCCAGCCCGAGCGCTGGTCGGGCAGCGTGGAGATCACGACGTCGTCGACGGTGAACAGCTCCAGCGCGTTGATCGCGGCGGTGTAGGGGTCGGGGTCGGCGATCATGCCCGCCGCCAGCAGCCCGGCGCCGCGCAGCCTGTCGAGCATCGCCGCGAGGCGCCTGCGCGCCTCCGCCGGTGCGGCGCCGTGGCCGCCCTGCTGGGGGACCACCGCGATGAACAGGTGGCGCTCACCGTGGGCCGCCTGCTCGGTGAGGCGCTCGATCAGCTCCTCGCCGCCGGAGGTCCTGTTGGCGACCACGAGCGTCGACCGGAACGGCAGGCCTTCCTGCGCGATGTCGGTGACGATGTGCTCGACCGGCAGGCCCGAGGCGTTGTGGACGCGTTCGATCAGGTCTCGGCGCAGCCAGCCCGAGTGGGTGACGGGATGGGTGGACACGATCACCTCGCTCGGGCGGTGCTCGGCGATCGCGTCCATCGTCGCGAGGAACGGGTCGGCGTCGCCGACCGTCCCGGTCGCCTGGATGCCCTCCTCGGCCAGCAGCGAGGTCGCGAGGTCGACGCGCACCTGGGCGGCGTCGCGGACGGCCTCGTCGTAGATCACCAGGCCCGACGACGGCCGGCTCTCGGGCACGACCAGGCGGAAGCGGACGTCGCCTGACGCCGCGAGCTCGCGCACGCGCTCGAGCAGCTTGCGTCCTCCGAGCGTACGGTTGGCCACTACCACGATCTGCTTCATCTGCCGCTTACCTCACTCTCTCATCGGCACGCTGCCGGCGGTCTGCGTTCGGACTTCGGATGGGAGTGGCGCGGGCGTGAAGATCCCGTGCACCGCGCCGGGTACGCCGTACTCATAGGGCCCCCCGACGATCGTCGGGACCCTGTCGAAGTTGAAGATCGGCGGGGGCGAGGAGACCTGCCACTCAAGCGTCATTCCCCGCCAGGGGTTGGCCACCGCGCGCGGGCCGCCGCGCCAGCTAGTGACCATGTTGTAGACGAAGATCAGCGTGCTCAGGCCGAGCATCCAGCTGCAGATCGAGATGAACAGGTTCATGTTCGCGAACTGCGCTTCGTAGGTGGCCACGCGGCGGGGCATCCCCTCCAGGCCGAGGATGTGCATCGGCCCGAAGGTGAGGTTGAAGAACACGAACGTGCTCCAGAAATGCCATTTGCCGAGGCGCTCGTCGAACATCCGCCCGGTCATCTTCGGGAACCAGTAGTAGACGCCGGCGAAGATCGTCATCAGCGAGCCACCGAACAGCACGTAGTGGATGTGGGCGACGACGAAGTACGTCGCGGTGACGTGGATGTCGAACGGGATCATCGCCAGCATGATCCCGCTGATCCCGCCCAGCGAGAACGTGATCAGAAAGCCCAGCGCGAACAGCATCGGGGTGTCGAGGTGCAGCACCCCCCGATACAGCGTGGCCAGCCACGAGAAGATCTTGATGCCGGTGGGCACCGCGATGATGACAGTGGTGACGGCCATCGGGATGCGCACCCAGGCGGGCATCCCCGAGGTGAACATGTGGTGCGCCCAGACGGTGAACCCGAGCCCGACGATCGCCAGCAGCGAGAAGGCCATCATGCGGTAGCCGAAGATCGGCTTGCGCGCCTTCACGGCGAGGATCTCTGAGATGATCCCGAAGCCGGGCAGCATCATGATGTAGACCGCGGGATGGGAGTAGAACCAGAAGATGTGCTGGTACATCACGACGTTGCCGCCCTTGCCGGCGTCGAAGAAGTTGAACTTCAGCGCGCGGTCGAGCAGGATGAAGAACTGCGAGGCCGCGACGAACGGTGTGGCGATCACGACCAGCAGGGAGGTCGAGAAGTTCGCCCAGACCAGCAGCGGCATCCGGAAGAAGCTCATCCCCGGCGCCCGCATCGTGATGATCGTCACGAGGAAGTTCAGGGCGGTGGCGACCGAGGAGGCGCCCGCGAACTGGACCCCGATCGAGAAGAAGTTCTGGCCGATCGGGGCGATCGTCGACAGCGGCGTATAGGCGGTCCAGCCGTCCGCGAAGGCCCCGCCGGGGGCGAGGAAGCTGAGCAGCATGATGATCCCGCCCAGCGGCAGCATCCAGAACGAGAGGGCGTTCAGCCGTGGGAACGCCATGTCGGGGGCCCCGATCATCAGCGGCAGCACGAAGTTCGCGAGGCCCGCGAACACCGGGATGATGAAGAAGAAGATCAGGATCGAGGCGTGTACCGAGAACAGGCCGTTGTAGGTGTTGGCGTCCACGAACTTCGCACCCGGCTGGGCGAGCTCGGCGCGCATCAGCATCGCGATCAGGCCGCCGACGAGCAGGAAGAAGAAGGAGGTCACGACGTACTGGACGCCGATCACCTTGTGATCGGTGTTGACGCGGAAGTAGTCCCGCCACGTGTAGGCCCCGTGGCCCGAGTGGTCCTCGGCGCGGGTCGGGCGCCCGGCGGCCCAGTAGAACCAGTAGTCGAAGGCCCCGAGCCCGATCAAAAAGAAGATCGGGCAGGCGATCAGCGAGACCGTCAGGATCGCGTCGGCCTGGATGTAGTGCTGGAAGGTCGCGTGTCCTGTGGACATGCGCACCAGCCACGTGATCGCCGCGGCGAACAGGATCCCGAGCACGACCCCCAGGAAGGCGCGGTAGAAGCCGGGGGCGCGCAGCCTGGCGGCCATCAGCGGCATGCTCCTCTGAGATGCGCCCCGGCGGCCCCAAGGGCCCCGGGGTCCGCCCCAAATCTCGTCACGGCCATCACGTCCCTCTCTCCTGGCTCCTCAGCCACGCTTCAAACCGGGCGGGTGTCACGACGTGCGCGGTGGTGCGCATCAGCGAGTGTCCCACTCCGCACAGCATGTTGCAGACGACCGGATAGTTGCCGAGTCGGGTGGGGGTCGCGCGGAGGTGCGTGACGATGCCCGGCACCACATCCTCCTGTACGCGGAAGGCCGGGATCCAGAAGGCGTGGAGAACGTCCTTGGAGCGCATTTCGAAGTACACCGCCTCGCCCCTGGGCAGGTACAGCGAGTAGCTTTTCAGCGGCGCCCCGCGGGTGACAGAGTTGGGGTACTCGAAGCTCCAGTAGAACTGCTGGCCGGTGACCTCCACCTTGATCTCCTTGCCCGGGGGCCGTTTTTCGTTGTCGCGCAGGATCGCGAACGAGTAGGAGACCATCGCGAGGATCAGGACCGCGGGGATCGCCGTCCAGAAGACCTCCAGGCGCGTGTTGCCGTGGATCGGGGGCCCGTCCTGGAGCTCCTGCCCGGGTTTCATGTGGAACTGCCAGACGCAGTACAGGATCATGGTGACGACGAGCACGAAGATCGGGATCGAGGCGATCACCAGGACGTGGTAGAGCCGGTCGGTGTTGACGGCCTGGGTGGAGGCCTGCACCGGGAACCAGCGGATCTGGTAGCTCAGGTAGATGCCGATCGCGGTGGCGATCACCGCCGCGACGCCAGTCCCCAGCAGCGAGCGCCTAGGCACGGGCCGCAGACGCCCCGGCGGGTGTGGCCAGGACCCATAGATGCACTGGAACAGCAGACCTCTCCTTCATCCCGCACGTGATCCTAATGCCTCGGGCCGACAAATGGCAGGCCGGCCCGCCTCGGCCCCTTGACGCGCTGCGCGCTTCCCTCTACATTGAGGCAATCGTTGCAAGTTGCCTCGGAGCCTGCGCTGTGCGGTCGGGGCTGCGGGGCCAGGAGGAAAGGAGCCGCCGATGGAGGTTCAGGACGGAATGAGCTCGATGGTCCTGGCGGTCGGCCCGGGCCACACCCTGCGCGACGCCGCGCGGCTGATGGCCGAGCGCCAGGTGGGCGCGGCGGTGGTGATCGACCCGGAGGCCCACGGCCCGGGGATCCTCACCGAGCGCGACATCCTGCTGTCGATCGGCGCCGGCGAGGACCCCGACCGGGAGCTGGTTGCCGGGCACCTGACGAGGGACGTCGTTTACGCGGCGCCGCGCTGGTCGTTGGAGGAGGCCGCGGCGGCGATGGTGAGCGGCGGCTTTCGCCACCTGATCGTGGTCGACGCGGGGGAGACGGTGGGCGTCCTGTCAGTCCGCGACATCGTGCGCTGTTGGACCGCCGACGGAGCGATCTGCCCGGTGCCGGCGAGCGCCGTGGTCGGGTGAGGACTGGGCAGCGCCTCGCGAGAGGCGCGCCCTCTGGGTGAGGGCTGGGCAGCGTCCCGCAGAGGCGCGCCCGTCCTCTGGAACAGCGCGGTCGGGCGGGGAGCGCGGTGAGGTGTCAGTGGTCGAGCGGGAGCTCGTCGATTTCGCGGCGGGTGTCTCTGATCCAGCGGATGACGCAGACGACGGTGAGGATCACGCCGACGACGGTGAGCTCGGGGAACGTCGTGACCCCGACCAGCGCGAGCGTGACCCCGACCGCGGTGAGCAGCGGCAGCAGGCTGGGGCCGGGGAGGTGGATCTCCTCGCCGGTCGGCGGGACCTCGGGGTCGAGCGGGCTCATCGGCGGCTCACGAGATGTAGACGGCGGCGACGATGAAGGAGAGGCCGAACATGAACATGCTGATGGCCGCGATGATGATGCCGGTGCGGATGTTCTTGCGTGCCAGGCGTCGGTTCATTGGTGTCTCCGGTCGTTCATTGGTGTCGCGGGCGTCGATTCTATAGATGGACGTCGGCGACCATCGCGCAGAACAGCAGCGCGAGGTAGGCGAGCGAGAAGAGGTACAGCTGCAGGGCGCTGCGCCGGTCGGCGCGCCGGTACAGGCGGACGGCGCCGGCGATGAAGGCGAGGCCGAGGATGAGGGAGGCGGCGAGGTAGATGCCGCCGAAGCCGCCGGCGCAGAATGGGAGCTGGGTGACGGCGTAGAGCAGGATGGCGTAGAGCAGGATCTGGCGGCGCGTCTCGGCCTCGCCGCGGACGACGGGGAGCATCGGGACCCCGACCTTTTCGTACTCGCCCTTCATCAGCAGCGACAGCGACCAGAAGTGGGGCGGGGTCCAGAAGAAGACGATGAAGAACAGCAGCAGCGCGGTGCCGCTGACGGACCCGGTGACGGCGGCCCACGCGACGAGCGGGGGGACGGCGCCGGCGGCGCCGCCGATGACGATGTTCTGGGGGGTGCGGCGCTTGAGCCAGACGGTGTAGACGAGGACGTAGCCGAGGAAGCCCGACAGCGCGAGGCTGGCGGCGAGGACGTTGACGGTCAGCGAGAGCTCGGCGAAGGAGAGGGCGGCCAGGGTGCAGCCGAAGGCGAGTGCGGCGGTGGGCGCGATCCGGCCGGCGGGGATCGGGCGGTTGGCGGTGCGCGTCATGCGGGCGTCGATGTCGCGGTCGAACCAATGGTTGACGGCGCCGGCGCCGCCGGCGGAGAGGTAGCCGCCGAGGCAGGTGAGGGCGACCAGCAGCGGGGAGGGGTCGCCGGCGACGTACATGGTGGTGATGGTGGTCAGCAGCAGCAGCGACTGAACCTTGGGCTTGGTCAGCTCGACGTAGTCGGCGACGAGCTGGCGGGCGCGCGACGGACGGGCGGCGGAGCCCGGCTGGGAGGCGTCGAGCGCGGGGGCGACGGTCAGAGGCGCGACGGTGATGGGTGCGGAAGAGCCGTCCATCGCGGTCGAGTCTACGCGGGACCGGTGTGTCGGTGCTTCATTCCCGATCGCGTATAGCCATTGCTATACAGCGCCCCAATTTTGCATATACCCCTCCACGCACCCTGCCCAACCGTACTCCATCACACCCCACCGTACCCCATCACACACCCTCACACATCCCAACACACCCATCACACGCCGACCTGAGTGGCCCCGGCGGGGACGGTGGCGGCACCGTGGGTGGCCTCGCCGCCGGCGGCGGCGGCGCTGCGGCGCTGGATCTCGAGGCGGATGTCCTTCATCGGTTCGCCGGAGCGCACGCGGGGGATGGTGTCGAAGTTGTTGACCGGCGGGGGGGAGGCGGTGAACCACTCCAGGGTGTTGGCCTTCCACGGGTCGGGCCCGGCGATCACGCCGACTTTGAGGCTGCGGGTGACGTTGATGATCGTGACGAGGACCCCCGAGGCGAGGACGAAGGAGCCGATCGTGGAGATCAGGTTGTAGAGCGCGAGGTGCCCGACGTTTTCGTACTCGTAGACGCGGCGCGGCATCCCGTCGAGGCCGAGGACGTGCTGGATCATGAAGGTCAGGAGGATGCCCACGAACATCAGCCAGAAGCTGAGCTTGCCGAGGCCTTCGTTGAGCATCCGCCCGGTGATCTTGGGAAACCAGTAGTAGATCGCGGCGAAGATCGGCAGGACGGCGCCGCCGACGAGCACGAAGTGGATGTGGGCGACGACGAAGTAGGTTTCGTTGAGCTGCCAGTCGACGGGGAAGACCGCGAGGAAGACCCCGGAGATGCCGCCGATCAAGAACAGCGCGATGAAGCCGGCGCAGAACATCAGCGGGGTCTTGAATTCGATCGTCCCTCGCCAGAGGGTGGCGACCCAGTTGAAGATCTTGACGCCGGTGGGGATCGCGATCAGCATCGAGCTCATCATCGCGAAGATCAGGATGGCCTCGGGGACGGGGGCGGCGAACATGTGGTGGGCCCAGACGAGGAAGCCGAGGAACCCGATGGCGACGGTGGAGGTCGCGATCGCGCGGTAGCCGAAGATCGGCTTGCGGGCGAAGACGGGCAGGATCTCCGAGACGATGCCGAAGCCGGGGAGCACCATGATGTAGACCTCGGGGTGCCCGAAGAACCAGAACAGGTTCTGCCACAAGAGCGGTGAGCCGCCCTGGCCGGGGTCGTAGAAGTGGGTGCCGAAGTGGCGGTCGGTGAGCAGCATCGTGACGGCGGCGGCGACGACGGGCAGGGCGAAGATCAGCAGGATCGAGTAGGTGAGCATCGCCCAGACGAACAGCGGCAGCCGCCCCCAGCTCATCCCGGGGGCGCGCATGTTGGCGACGGTGGCGTAGAAGTTGATGGCGCCGACGAGCGAGGAGAGCCCGGTGAGGTGGATCAGGTAGATCCAGGCGTCCTGGCCGCCGCCGGGGGAGAAGAAGGCGTTGGAGAGCGGCGGGTAGCTGGTCCAGCCGGCTTCGGGGGGGTTCCAGAAGATCGAGGCGTAGAAGACGAGCCCGCCGGCGAGCAGCAGCCAGAAGGAGAGGGCGTTCAACCGCGGGAAGGCCATGTCGCGGGCGCCGATCATCAGCGGCAGGAAGTAGTTGGCGAGGCCGGCCATCATCGGGACGACGAACAGGAAGATCATCGTGGTCCCGTGCATCGTGAACAGCTGGTTGTAGACCTGGGGGCTGACGAGGTCGTTGTCGGGGACCCCGAGCTGCAGACGGATCATCAGGGCCTCGGTGCCGCCGAGGATGAAGAAAACGAAGGTGAGGACCATGTACATGATCCCGATCCGCTTGTGGTCGGTGGTTGTGAACCAGCTCGTCCAGCCGTGGGCCTCGCGCTCGGCGCGGTGGGCTACGACCTGGGGGACGGGTGCGGCGTAGGTGGCCATCTCGTTCGCGGTCTCCTGTTGCTGGTGGGGTCCGGTGGTGTCTCGGGGAGCGTCGGTCTTGCCGGGTCGGATCCTGCGGGGTGTTGGGTCCTGCGGGGGTTTGTCGGTCTTGCGCGCTGGCCGGGTGGCTCAGGGGTTCTCGACCTGTTCGGGGCCGGTGTGTTCGTCGAGCTTCTTGCGTTCGGCGGCGGCGTCGGCTTGGGCTTCGGCGAGCAGCCGCTTCTGGTTGGCCAGCCAGGCGTCGAACTGGGCGGGCGGGATGGCCCTGACGGTGGCGATCATGCGGGCGTGCCCGCGGCCGCACATGAAGGCGCACTGGCCGTGATAGACGGCGGGCTTGGGGATCTTGAACCAGGTGTAGTTGTGGTAGCCGGGGACCGCCTGGAACTTGCCGCCGAGGGCGGGGACCCACCAGGCGTGGACGACGTCGGAGGAGACGATGTCCAGCGTGACGGTGGTTTCGGTGGGGACGACCATTTCCTCGTAGGAGTAGGGCGCGCCGAGGCCGTCGGGGTTGTTGGCGCCGGGGTAGACGTACTGCCAGATGTACTGGCGCCCGATCACGGTGATTTCCAGCGATTTCCCGTTGGGCGGGAGGTGGCGGTCGGCGGTGGCGTACAGCGCGCCGCTGGAGCCGGACAGCACGTCGCCGCCGGGACCGGAGTTGGGGGGATCCTCGATCGAGGCGAGCTTGACGAAGGTGATGACGGCGAGCACGAGCAGGATCGCGGCGGCCCCGAGGGTCCAGCCGATCTCCAGGCGGGTGTTGCCGTGGATCTGGGCGGCGACGGCGCCCTTGCGGGCGCGGAACTTCCACAGCGCATAGCCGAGAGTCCCCTCGACCCCGGCGAAGATGACGAGCGCGATGTAGAGGATGATCTTGTAGAGGCTGTCGATCTCGTCGGCATTGGGCGACCCGCCCGACTGGGGGGTGAAGAAGGCGAGCGTCGTGGGGAGCAGGTGGCTCAAGGCGGCGGGGATTCTATTCAGCCCCGGGCGGAACGCGCGTGGAGATCGGGTTGGGAGGCCGGCGGGGCCGGCCTCGGGCGTGCCTGGCGTTGTGGTTGGGCGCCGGTCTACTTCCCGCGGAACCGCGCGGGGCGCTTCTCGACGAACGACATGGCGCCCTCGACGAAGTCGTCGGTCTCGGCCATTTCGCGCTGGATCTGGGCCTCGAGCTCGAGCTGCTCGGCCATCCGTGGGTACAGCCAGGCGTTGAGCTGGCGCTTGGCGCCGGCGTAGGCGAGGGTGGGGCCGCCGGCGAGGCGCTGCGCGAGCGCGGTGGCCTCGTCCTGGAGGCGGTCGTCGGCGACGACGCGGTTGACGAGTCCCCACTGCAGGGCCCGCTCGGCGGCGACGCGTTCGCCGAGCAGCGCCATCTCGGCGGCGCGGGCGAAGCCGACGCGGGTGGGGAGGAACAGCGAGGAGCCGCCGTCGGGGGCGAGGCCGACGTTGACGAAGGCCAGCAGGAAGTAGGCGCTCTGGCCGGCGAGGACGAGGTCGCAGCAGAGCGCCAGCGAGCAGCCGATCCCGACGGCGGGGCCGTTGACGGCGGCGATCACGGGCTTGGGCATGTCGCGGATGGCCTGCATGATCGGGTGGTAGCGCTCGGTGAGCGTCGTGTAGACGTCGGGGCGTCCGCTGGGGGTGGTGTCGCCGCTGCTGAAGTCGCGCAGGTCGGCGCCCGAGGAGAAGCCGCGCCCGGCGCCGGTGACGATCGCGGCGCGGACGGCGTCGTCGTCGGCGACCCGCCGCACGGCGGCGAGCAGGTCGAGGCCGAGCTGCTTGTTCCAGGCGTTCAGCGCCTGGGGGCGGTTCAGCCGCACGGTGGCGACGCCGTCGGGGCCCGTCAGCACTTCGACGGCCTGGAGCTCGGTGGTGGTCTCGGTCATGGCTGGTCTGCTCCTCGTCGGTGGTCCGATCGGGCGGATGTCGGCTGACATGATCCTACGGGTCCGCGAACGGCACATCGGGGGCTGGGGCGGGCAACCGCGATGTCCAGCGCCGGCGAACCGGGCGCGTCCGACGTCCAGTGCCGTCCAGTGCCGGCGGACGCGCGGTGTCGGGCCGACGAGCGAGGTGTGTCGGACGCCGGCTGGCGAACGCCGTGGCCCGGCCCTATGGTTCAGGTATGACGCGTCCCGTGATCGGCATCTGCACCGCGCTGGAGCGCGCGCGCTGGAGCGTGTGGGACCAGCAGGCGATGCTGCTCGGACGCAGCTATGTGGACGCGGTGCAGCGCGGGGGCGCGCTGGCCGTGATGCTTCCACCGGACGCGCGCCTGGTGCGGGACCCGGGCGAGGCGCTGGACCTGATCGACGGGCTGCTGCTGGCGGGCGGCGCGGACATCGACCCGGCCTCCTATGGCGCGGAGGCGCACCCGGAGACGGTGGGCACGGTCCCCGAGCGCGACGCCTGCGAGATCGCGATCACGCGCGAGGCGATCAGGCGCGACATGCCGCTGCTGGGCATCTGCCGGGGGATGCAGCTGATCAACGTGGCCCTGGGGGGGACGCTGCTGCAGCACCTGCCGGAGCGCTTCGGCCACCACGAGCACCTCGCGGTCCCGGGCTCCTTCGACGGCGCCGACCACGACGTGCGCCTCGTCGAGGACTCGCTGGCGGCGCGGGTGGCGGGCGCGGCCCGCCACGCCACCAAGTCCCACCACCACCAGGGGGTCGACCGCATCGGCGACGGTCTGCTGGTGAGCGGTTTCGCGGTGCGCGACGACCTCCCGGAGGCGATCGAGCTGCCCGACCGACGCTTCGTGTTGGGGGTGCAGTGGCACCCGGAGGCCGATCCGACGAGCCCGGTCGTGGACGCGCTGGTGGCGGCGGCGGCGTCAAGCGGCGCCGAGCCGCCGGCGGCGGTGGGGGTCGCGGCGCGAAGCACCGGAGCGTGACGCAGAGCCCACGGAGTCCTCCGGGCTGCGGCATATACTGCCGGCCCTGTGCGGCGGCCCGGCGCCATCGGGGCGCGAACACTTAGAGCGACCGCCTGGGCAGTCGTCGCGGCGGGCGTTGCGGCTCCGCTGGTGCGCAGGCGGGTCGGTGCGCCGGCGGTGGCGGTCCAGACGGTCGCGTTCTGCGCCCCGGTCGGCCTGTGCGTGGCGGTGCGCCGCACGCGGGCGCGCGACGTGGCGACGTGCTGCCTGCAGATGTGGGCGTACGTGGCGGCCTACAAGTTCCCCCACGACGACCCCGACGAGCAGGCGCGGCGGGTGCACGTCGACTACCCGATCGCGATCGACCGCGTGCTCGGCCTCGGGGAGCTGCCGACGGTGCGCCTGCAGCGCGCGCTCGCCCGCAGCGGGCCGGACGGCCCGCAGTGGCGGGTCCTGGACCGGGTGCTGGCGTGGGCGCACTGGTCGTGGTTCATGGTCCCGCACGGGGCCCTGGCGTATGTGCTGCTGCGCCATCCCCGGCGCTTTGACCGGGCGGCGGCGATGACCTATGCGGTGTTCGACCTCGGGGCGGCCTTCTACTGGGTGGCGCCGACCGCTCCGCCGTGGTACGCGGCGGCGGCGCCCGAGAACGGCGCGGCTCGGCCTGCGGTGAGCCCGGATGCTGTGGGGAGCGGCGCGGCCCTGTCCGAGCGTGGCTCGGCCCGGCCCGCAGAGGACCCGGGCACCGCGAGGAGCGGCGCGGCGGCGCCCGAGAACGGGTCGGCTTCGGCTGGGGACGGGGGCCCGGTCACGACCCGTGGGCAGATCGAGGCGCGACGGATGATGGTCGAGTACGGGGAGTTCTTCTGGGGAGACGGCTGGGAGCCGCTCTACAGTGTGCTTGGAGGCAACCCCCTGGCCGCGATGCCCTCGCTGCACTTCGCTACATCCGTGATGGCCGCGCTGCTGCTGGCAGAGACCGGCCCGGTGGCGGGCGCGCTGGGCTGGGCCTATGCCGGCACGCTGGGGTTCGCGCTGGTGTATCTCGGTGAGCACTACCTCGTGGATCTGCTCGCCGGGGCGGCGCTGACGGCGGCGGTGCGCGGCCTGGCTCCGCGCGTCGGCCCGGCGCTGGGGTGCGGCGGGCGGGCGGTGGCGGCGCTGGAGGCGAGGGCGCACGGGGAGGGGTGAGCGAGCGGCTTTGGAGGCGAACGCGGCACAGATGCGCAGCGAGGCGCAGGTGAAGGTCGACGCGGAGGCTCGGCGGGGGCAGGCGGACGAGTTGGAGCCCACCCACCCCGCCGGTGAGTTGGATTCCGCCCACCCGACCCACGAGGAGCTGCTGCGGGTGCGCATCACCCGCCGGCGGATGCTGGCGTTCGCGGCGTTTGTGGTCGTGGCGTTGGCCTTCCTGTACGTGGTGCTGCCCCAGCTCGGCGGGATCGGACGGACGTGGGACAGGCTCAACGAAGGCGATGCGTGGTGGATCGCGGTGGCGGTCGCGGTGGAGGTGGCGTCGATGGCCAGCTACATCGCGATCTTCCACGGGATCCACATCCCCCCGGGGTCGTCGATCACGTGGCGTCAGAGCTACCAGATCACGATGGCCGGCCTCGCCGCGACCCGCCTGTTCGCGGCGGGCGGCGCGGGCGGGGTGGCGGTGACGGCGTGGGCGCTGCGGCGCCTCGGGATCGAGGGCCGCGAGGTGGCGCAGCGGATGATCGCGTTCCTGGTGCTGCTGTATGGCGTGTACATGGCGGCGCTGGTGATCTGCGGGGTGGGGCTGTACGTCGGCCTATTCCCGGGCCCGAACCCGTTCGCGATCACGATCGTCCCGGCGATCGTCGGCGCGGTTGGTCTGGCGCTGGTGGTCGCGGCGGCGTTCGTGCCCGACGATCTCGAGCGGCGCCTGGGGCGCCTGGGCTCGCGCCACCCGCGCACGGCGCGGGTGCTGCGCCGGCTGGCGACCGGCCCGGCGTCGACGTCGGGCGGGGTGCGTTTCGCGTTCTCTAAGTTGCGCCATCCAGACTGGGCGATGATCGGGGTGCTGTCGTGGTGGGCGTGCAACGTCGCGGTCCTCTACGCGTCGTTTCGCGCCTTCGGCGAAGCTCCGCCGCTGGCGGTGCTGGTGCAGGCTTACTTCGTGGGGATGCTCGCGAACCTGCTGCCGATACCCGGCGGGATCGGCGGGGTCGAGGGCGGCATGATCGGGGCCCTGGCGGCGTTCGGGGTGAGTGTGAGCCTGGCGGTGCCGGCGGTGCTGGTCTACCGCCTGCTGGCCTTCTGGCTGCCGAGCACCCCTGGCGTGATCGCGTACTTCCAGCTGCGCCGCACCGTCAGCCGCTGGGAGGTCTCCGGCGAGGTGGAGGCGCTGGCGGCGGGGTAAGCGGTCGCGCGCGTCCTCCCGCGGCGGCTCCTCAGACCGAGGCGCGGCTGGCAAGGGCGAGCGTCTGGACGAGTCTGGCGAAGGCTCACGGCGCCGGCAAAGCGAGGCAGGCGACCGGGCCCGCTCAGTCAGCCGTGTCGGCGCGTCGCACGCGCACCCCTCCCAGCTCGGTCGCCCCGTGTCCACCGGGCAGCTCGTGCGGGAGCTCGACGGCGATCTCCACCAGCCCTTCGGCGCGCTCGCTCGCGGCGGTCTCGAAGCGAACCTCGCCGCCGTCCAAGCGCAGCAGCGGTTGGGCGTCGCCGCTTACGTCGAGACCCAGCACCGCCGCCCAGCGGGCTGCCACCGCGGCCGGATCGCCGACTGCGAGTGTCACCCCGGAGAGGCGTCCGGGGGCTCCGTCGCCGATCCGTCCGGTCCATTGCGGCCCGCCCCAACGCCACGTGCCATAGGGCTCGGATCGGTCGAGCGAGACGATCGCTCCGCGCATGTCCGCCGGGTGCAGGTGGGTGGCGGAGATATCGGGCAGGTCGATCTGCCACACGGCCCGCACGCCCAGATCCAGGGCGCGCCGGCGCGCCCCCTGGAGGTCTTCGACGTCGAAGATCACCATGTAGCCGCCGTCTCCGTGGCGCGCCAGGTAGCGGCCGGCCGTGGTGTCCGGCTGAATCGGTGAGACAACCTCCACGAAGCAGTCGCCCAGCGCGAACACGACGTTGGCGAGCCCGAACCACCCGACCCCGTGGTCGCGAAACGGCTCGTCGAGGTTCAGCGCCGATCTCAACGCCGACGCGACAGGCTCGAGCTCGGCCGCTACGAGCACCGCCTGACGGAGCCTTACCCTCGGTTTGGTCGTGGCCATGACGGGCAACACTAGCGGCAGGCCGACCGGCGGGTTGCGCGAGTGAGAAACAAAAAGCGCGGGAGTAAGAAACAGAGCTGCGCGGATCTTCGGGAGATGTATAATCATCTGAAAGTCACTAATCATCTGGAACCGGGGGGAATGCCGAATGATTCGAGCAAGCAGATGTAGCTGGGTGGGTGTCGTGTTGGTGCTCGTGCTTGCGCCGTTTGCGATCTGCACGTCGCAGGCGGCGGCCAATTCGTCTCGGCTGGTGATGAGCTTCGGCGAAAACATCTGGGGTCAGCTCGGAAACGCAGGCCTTGCGGAGAGTGACCCAACGCCTGATGCGGTCACGCTTCCCGGGGCCGTGGGAGCGCCCATCCGGACCGCTGTGGGCGAGGATCACAGCATCGTGTTGACCTCGGGCGGCCAGATCTACACATTTGGCACCGGTGGTCTTGGGAGTGGGAATCGCTACTCCGAATTCAGGACTCCCGTGGCAATCACCCTCCCCGGCGCCACGGGAGCGCCCGTGCGGGCCGCCGCCGGGGTCTCCTTCAGCTTGGTGGTGACCACGAGCGGCCAGCTCTTCACGTTCGGCTACAACGCCACCGGTCAGCTCGGGAACGGCACCCACGGTTATGAAGAAGACCCGACCCCCGAGGCGATCACGCTCCCCGGCGCGACGGGACCGCCGGTGCAGGTCGCCGCGGGCCGTGAATTCAGCCTCGTCCTCACCTCAACCGGACAGCTCTACGCGTTTGGCGGCAACAGCCAGGGCGAACTCGGGAATGGCGGCTACAACTATGAAGGAGTCTCGATTCCCGAAGCGATCACGCTCCCCGGCATCAAGGGAAGGATCATAGAGGTCGCCGCAGGCGAGTATCACAGCCTCGTGCTGACGTCGAGCGGTCAGCTTTACACCTTCGGCGACAACCAGTCCGGTCAGCTCGGGGACGGCACCACCACATCGCGACCCACTCCTGAGCCGATCGCGCTCCCCGGCGCCAAAGGGTCGATCATAAAGATTGCCGCGGGCTGGGAATTCAGCCTCGCGGTGACGTCGAGCGGTCAGCTCTACGCATTCGGCAACGACGAAGACGGCCAGCTTGGGAACGGCAAAAGCGACGATTCACCGCACCCGACGCCTGAAGCGATCACGCTCCCCGGCATCACGGGATCGATCGATGAGATCTCTGCCGGCAAGGACCACAGCCTCGTGTTGACCTCGAGCGGTCAGCTCTACGCGTTCGGCAGCGACCGGTACGGGCAGCTCGGGAACGGCAAAGACGAAGAAACCCCAGACCCCGTCCCCACGCTCGTGAAACTTCCACATGTAACAAGTGTTGGCCGGGGGTCGTCCGCGAACCAGGTCCTGGCGATCGTCGCCGTCCCGCCGCCGCTGCACATGTCGACGACGACCTTGCCGAAAGGCAGGAAAGGCGCCGTCTAGGCCAAATTCCCGTCGGACCGGCGCGATTCAGGCAGGCGGAGCGCAGCTCGTGCAGTCGCAGCGGGCGAGGGGGCTAGGGCGCGCCGCTGCCCGGCGGATACAGCCCGGGTATGCCCGGACCGCCGGGGAAGCCGCGATGGGCGGCCTGGAGGCGTCCCTCCCAGACCGCTTTGGCGCCGAGGTCGCCGGTCCTGAAGACCATGTAGCCGGCGCCGATCGACAGCGCCACCAGCACGACGCGCAGCGCCGTGAACACCGACCTGGAGGACAGCAGGCCGTCCGCGATGCCCAGACCGGTGGGCATCCCCCCGGAGATCCGCTGCGCGGCGAAGGTGACGATCAGCGTCGCGGTGAAGACCACGTAGACGTAGGCGAGGATATGCGCGGCGTGCGAATGTTCGGAGATCAGTTTGGCGGCTTCGCCCTGCAGGCCCAGCGCAGCGCGCAGCGCGGCGCCGGCCTGCATCGTGAGGAAGATCGAGCTCATCGCGACGATCGAGACCACGGCCAGCGCGATCCCGTAGCGCGCGAGCCACCGCGGCCTGATCGCGAAGACGATCGCCGCCACGACCGTGGTCGGGATCAGGACGACCGGCACGTGGACGAACAGCGGATGCGCGGGCAGGCCGCTGTAGATCGTGGTGATGCGGATCGGCACCGTGAGAAAGCCCAGGAACGCGAGGAGCGTCAGGACGAACTCGGCGCGTCGCCAGTCCACTCCTGATCTGCCGCCCGCGGCGATGCGCTCGGTGCTCACGGGGCCGAGGCTACAGCGGCAGGTAAGCCGTCTCTAAATCCCCGACGGGGGATTCGGCCCAGCGGCGGGCGCGGCTGGGTCTCGGGGCCTGGATCGGCGGCAAGGGTCCCGACGGCGGGCCGTGACGGCGGGCCGCGCCTATAATCGCTCGCTCTGCGCCCAACCGGTGCGCCCGGGCAGACGATCGGCCCGCCCCGACCCGCCCGCGGACCGTCGGGCGGCCTCAATGGAGGTCTCGGAAAATGTCGCCCCACAAGCCCCCCGCGGAGCTCACCAGCAAGCAGATCGAGGCGCTGGAGGACATCTACGGCAACCGCTACCTGCTCGAGCCCGCGCCGGACCACAAACTCCCGGAGTCGGGGATGTCGGCCCAGGAAGCGCTGGGCCTGCTCGAACAGGAGACCGTGCTCGACGGCCTGCCGGCGCGCAACCTCGCGACCTTCGTGACGACCTGGATGGAGCCCGAGGCCGACAAGGTGATCGCGGACTCGCTGCGCGTGAACTTCATCGACCACGCCGAGTACCCCCAGTCGGCCGAGATCGAGCAGCGCTGCATCCGGATGCTCGCGGACCTCTTCAACGCCCCGGGCGAGACGACCGGCGCGCGCACCCAGGGATCCTCGGAGGCGATCATGCTCGGGGCGCTGTCGCTGAAGTGGAAGTGGCGGGCCCGCAGGGAGGCGGCCGGGAAGGCGGTCGACCGCCCGAACCTCGTGTTCGGCGGAGACGTGCATGTGGTGTGGGAGAAGTTCTGCCGCTACTTCGACGTCGAGCCGCGGATCGTGCCGCTGCGGCCCGACAAGTACACGATCGGCCCCGCGGACGTCGAGCCGCACGTCGACGAGAATACGATCGGCGTGGCCGCGGTCCTCGGCACGACCTTCACCGGCCACGCGGACGACATCCCGGGGATCAACGACTACCTGGTGGGCCTCAAGCACGACCGGGGCCTGGACGTGCCGCTGCACGTCGACGCCGCCAGCGGCGGCTTCGTGTGGCCGTTCCTGTACCCCCATTCGGAGTGGGACTTCCGCCTGGAGCAGGTCCGCTCGATCAACGTCTCGGGCCACAAGTTCGGTCTGGTCTACCCCGGGATCGGGTGGCTGGTGTTCAGGGAGAAGAGCGACCTCCCCGAGGATCTCGTGTTCTACGAGAACTACCTCGGCAAGCGCGACGCGACGTTCACGCTGAACTTCTCGACGGGCTCGGCGATGGTGCTGGCGCAGTACTACAACTTCGCGCGCTTCGGCCACGCCGGCTACCGCTATGTGATGGAGACGATGAAGTACAACGCCCGCGCCCTCGCCAAGGAGATCGCGGCGTGCGACTTCGAGGTGATCGGCGGCGAGACCGACGAGCAGCTGCCGCTGGTCGCGTTCAAACTCGCCGGGGAGCACCCCTACGACGAGTTCGACGTCTCCGCGCAGCTCGCCGCGGACCGCGGCTGGATGATCCCGGCCTATACGCTGCCGCCGAAGGCCGAACACGTCAAGATCATGCGGATCCTCGTCAAGGAGACCCTCGGCCACTCGCTGACGACGGCGCTCGGCCAGGACATCGCCCAGGCGTGCGCCACGCTCGACGCCAAGGGCGGCCTGCACAAGCCGGATCGCAAGCGCGTCAAGACGAACACCGGCTTCTGAGCCGGCGCTCCGCTGGCGGGACACGTGAAGCCCAACCGCTCGATCCCGGCGTCCACCGTCATCCCCGTCCTCATCTACCCGGACGTGCGCGAGGCCGTCGCCTGGCTGGAGACCGCGTTTGGGTTCGTCGAGCGCGTCCGCATCGGCGAGGACCATCGTTCGCAGCTGCGCGTCGGCGATGGGGCGGTGATCGTCGGCGACGTCCGCAACGAGCGCCGCCCGCCGCGGCCGGGCGAGGTGACGCACTCGGTGATGGTGCGCGTCGACGACGCGCACGCGCACTGCGAGCGCGCGCGGGCGCACGGCGCGCGCATCGCGATGGAGCCCACCGACTTCGAGTACGGCGAGCGCCAGTACACCGCCGAGGACCCCGCGGGCCACCAGTGGACGTTCTCGCAGACGCTCGCCGACGTCGCCCCGGAGGAGTGGGGCGGGACCTCGGTCGCGGTGGACTGATGGCGGTCGAGCGGAACGCTGCGCCTGCGATATCGTGGGCAGCATCAATCGTCGAATTCGCAGTCTTGGGCTAAGGTCAGGTCTTTGGAAGGGCGATGGCGGGAGGGTGCGAGGGATGCGCGCAGTCATGGCTGGCATCGTGGTTTTCGTGGCGCTGCTCGCGCGTGCCCTCCCGGCCTCGGGGTTGCCGCTGACGCTGTTCCCCTCCGCGTTCCCAGAAGCCTGCCTGCCAGAACGGCTCGTTTTTGGACCGAAGGACAGCATGTGGTTCCCGCTGCGCGGCTGCCCCGTGAGCCACGGCACAGAAGAATTGTCCGGGGTTGGCCGGCTGCCCCTGGATGACCCAAAGGCCCGGCTTGTCCGACGCCTGGACACATCGCCGAGCGATCTGACGGTCGGCCCAGAAGGCGCCCTGTGGTTCACCGGGGCCGCCAAGGCGAAGTGCCCGAGATTGGCCGGCTGACCGCCGCTGGGCAGTTGACGCAGTTCCCGGCCCCCCTCCTTCAGCCCGGCCTTCCGTATAGGCCGTATGAGGAGCCCGAACAGATCATCGCGGGGCCGGAAAACGATCTCTGGTTCATCGCATCCGACGAAGGACCGAATGCGCTGGCGCGGATCACCCCGGCGGGGGTCGTCAGCCAATTCTCTCCGTCGTTGGTTCGGAACGGCAGGGGCGAAACCAAACCCAAATTCGATGAAGTGCCGCAGGTGCTCGCCAGGGCAGCCAACGGAAATCTCTGGATGGGAACGATTGACGAAGGGACGATTGGTCTCGTGGAAGCCGGTGGGGTCGTGAAACAGGTCCGAATCGGAGAAAATTGGCAGGGTATTGTTCCGACGGGGGAACCGATGATCGGGACCCCCGACGGTGGGGTGTGGTTCGTGGAACAGCACGCCTTTACGCAGCTGGGTCCCGAAGGAGCAGTGCGAAGCCGCGTCGCCGCAAGAGGAGGCATCAGCGAGAGCTTCACCGGGTCGCTCGCGACAACCGGCGACGATGTGCTGTGGGTGACTGACCATAAAGCCGGCGAAGTCCTCAAGCGGGTCACGAGCACGGGCCAGTTCGGAGAGCTGGTGTTCTGCAGCTCCAACGAAACGCCGGAAGGCATGGCGATCGGCCCGGAAGGCGACCTCTGGTTTGCCGCGCGCACCGGGAAAGACTTCGGCCGGCTGAACCTCGCCCAGGTGACCAGCGAACTGGAACGCGAACGCACCCAGGCCATGATCTGCAGCGCGAAAGCCAAACCACGGGCGCTGCGAGCCAGGGTGGCGTGCGAGAGCCTGGAAGCGATAGCGAACCCCTGCGACTACCAAGCCACGGTCACGCTTGCCAATGCCCCCAGCCGCGTGGTCGGCGCCGCGCGCTTTTTCACGAGGGCGATTCGGGAACCAGAAGGATTGAGCGTGCCGTTGCGCCCGGAGGTTCGCAGGCTCTTGCGCGAGCACAAGCGGCTGATGTTGCGGCTGACGTTGCGGTCAGGTGCCCGTGTGGTCGCCAGCAGCCTCGTCGTACTCCGTGGCTGAACAGACGCCAAGCACGTCAGCCAACGCCCCTTGAGCCATCGGTCGACGGAGGCTTTGGTCTACCGAACCAGGCGAAGCCCAGGGCGCGGCCCCCGTCGGTGTCAACGCTCCGCTCGACGGGCGGCGCCCGCGCTGCGAGGCGCTGACATGGTGGTGTGTTCGGGCAGGCCCGTCGATCGGATCGTCGCCCCCGCCGAGGTCCTTATCTCCAGCCTTGGGGTAGCCCCAGGCTCTCCGCAACCGGCTCAGCGCCGCGCCTGCGATATCGTGGCAGCATCAATCGTCGAATTCGCAGTCTTGGGCTAAGGTCAGGTCTTTGGAAGGGCGATGGCGGGTTGGTGCGACGGATGCGCGCGGTCATCGCTGGCATCGCGGTTTTCATGGCGCTCCTCGGGCGTGCCCTGCCGGCCTCGGGGGTGCCGCTGACGCTGTTCCCCTCATCTTTCCCAGAAGCTTGCATGCCAAGACAACTCGTGTTTGGACCGAGCGACAGCATGTGGTTCTTGCTGCGCGGCTGCATCGTGGGCCACGGCACGGAAGAACTGCCCGGGGTTGGGCGGCTGCCGATCAATGAACCAATGGTCCAGCTTGTCCGACGCCTACACACATCGCCGAACGATCTGACGGTTGGCCCGGAAGGCGCCCTGTGGTTCACCGGGGGCACGGCCATCGATCCCACCAAGGGCGAAGTGTCTGAGATTGGCCGGTTGACCGCTGCTGGGCAGCTCACGCAGTTCCCGGCCCCCGCCCAGCCCGGCCTTCCGTATAAGCTGTCCGAGGAACCCGAGCAGATCATTGCGGGACCGGAAAACGATCTCTGGTTCATCGCAAACGGTGTGGGAGCGAACGTGCTGGCGCGGATCACTCCGACGGGGGTCACCAGCCAGTTCTCTCCGCCGCAGGTTCGGGAAGGCAGGGGCAAAACCGAACCCAAACCCGATGAAGTGCCGCGAGTGCTCGCCAAGGCGGCCAACGGCAACCTGTGGATGGGAGAGGAGTTCGACGAAGGGACGATTGGCCTTGTAGAAGCCGGTGGAGTCGTGAAGCAGGTCCCGCTAGTGTGGTGCTGGTTTAATTTGTTTGCGGTTAGGGTAGGTGGTGGTTATGCCTATTCCTACTGCTGTTTCAATCGAGTTGACGGACGAAGAGCGCGCCGTGCTGGAGAGCTGGACGCGGCGCCGGACGAGTGCTCAGGCGCTGGCGCTGCGGGCTCGTATCGTGTTGATGGCCGCGGAGGGGTTGTGGTCTAACGGTGAGATCGCCGAAGCGCTTGGGGTTTCGCGGCCGACGGTGACGAAGTGGCGCAACCGGTTCTTCCAGCGCCGGCTTGAAGGACTCGCGGACGAGCCCAGGCCGGGGAAACCGCGGACGATCACCGATGAGCAAGTCGAGCGGGTCGTGATCAAGACCTTGGAGAGCACGCCGAAGAACGCGACGCATTGGTCGACCCGCTCGATGGCCAAGGAGGTCGGGATGACCCCGGACGCGGTGATGCGGATCTGGCACGCCTTCGGGTTGCAGCCGCACCGCCAGGAAACCTGGAAGCTGTCGAAGGACCCGCTGTTCATCGAGAAGGTCCACGACATCTGCGGCCTGTACCTGAACCCGCCGGAGCGCGCTGTGGTGATGTGCGTGGATGAGAAGAGCCAGATCCAAGCGCTGGACCGCACCGCACCGACGTTGCCGATGCTTCCCGGCACGCCCGAGCGAGCGACCCACGATTATGAGCGGCACGGCACCTCCAGCCTCTACGCCGCGCTGAACCTCGGGAGCGGGCAGGTGATCGGCTCACTGCACCAACGCCACCGCGCGATCGAGTTCCTGAAGTTCCTCCAGAGGATCGATGAGAACGTGCCCGCCCACCTGTCCGTGCACCTCGTGCTCGACAACGCCTCCAGTCACAAGACCCCGAAGGTCCGGCGCTGGCTCGCTGCGCACCCCCGGTTTCACCTGCACTTCACCCCGACCTCGAGCTCGTGGATCAACCTCGTCGAGCGCTGGTTCGGCGAGCTCACAACCAAGCTCCTACGCCGCGGCGCCCACCGCTCCGTCCGTGCACTGAACGCCGACATCCGCCAATGGATCGACACCTGGAACGAGAACCCCCGCCCCTACGTCTGGACCAAGACCGCCGACCAAATCCTCGACGCCATCAAACGATACTGCCAACGAATCAACCAGACAGACCACTAGGCGAACCTAGGCGGGGTGTTGTTCACTCGGGGGAACCGATGATCGGAACCCCAGATGGTGGGGTGTGGTTGGTGGAACAGCGTGCCTTTACGCAGGTGGGTCCTGAAGGAGCGGTGCTGAGCCGCGTTCGCGTTCCAAGCGTCGGCGAAAGCTTCACCGGGTCGCTCGCGACGACCGGCGATGATGTGTTGTGGGTGACTGAGCAGGACGCCGGCGAAGTCCTCAAGCGGGTCACGAGCACGGGCCAGTTCGGAGAGCTGGTGTTCTGCAGCTCCAACGAAACGCCGGAAGGTATGGCGATCGGCCCGGAAGGCGATCTCTGGTTTGCCGCGCGCACCGGGAAAGACTTCGGCCGGCTGAACCTCGCCCAGGTGACCAGCGAACTGGAACGCGAACGCACCCAGGCCATGATCTGCAGCGCGAAAGCCAAACCACGGGCGTTGCGAGCCAGGGTGGCGTGCGAGAGCCTGGAAGCGATAGCGAACCCCTGCGACTACCAAGCCACGGTCACGCTTGCCAATGCCCCCAGCCGCGTGGTCGGCGCCGCGCGCTTTTTCACGAGGGCGATTCGGGAACCAGAAGGATTGAGCGTGCCGTTGCGCCCGGAGGTTCGCAGGCTCTTGCGCAAGCACAAGCGGCTGCTGCTGCGGCTGACGTTGCGGTCAGGTGCCCGTGTGGTCGCCAGCAGCCTCGTCGTGCTCCGTGGCTGAGCAGACGCCAAGCACGTCAGGCCGAGGCCCCTGAGCCATTGGTTGACGGAGGCTTTTGGTCTACCGAACTCGGCCCACTGCCTGACTTGACTCATCGGTATGATCGTGTCTTCACCCGATCCCACTCACCGGCACCGGCGTCGAGGTGTTTTCGGTCGTTCCGTTGCCGAGTTGCCCAAATGCGTTCCAGCCCCAACAGTCAAGACTGCCGCCAGAGAGTAGGGCGCACTCAGCGCCGGTGCCGCTACTGACTGCCACCGCATCATTGATATCGCTCACCGTAACCGGAGTCGTCGAGCTGTTTTTGGTGGTGCCGTTCCCCAGCTCACCGAATTCGTTATCGCCCCAACAGTCAACGCTTTCCCCGGACAGGAGAGCACATGAGGTGTCACTTCCCGCACTGATCGCTATCGCATTGGTGATCCCACTTACCGCCACCGGTGTATCACTGTTTTCGGTCGTGCCGTCTCCAAGCACTCCGTTTATACCGTCACCCCAGCAGTCAATGGTACCGGTAGCTCGTAGAGCACACGCGGCATTCTCACCGACACTGACGGCGGTCGCGTTGGTGATCCCACTGACCGTTACCGGGGTCGAGCTGTTTTTGGTAGTACCGTCCCCCAGTTCCCCATGTTCATTGTCGCCCCAGCAGTCGATTTCCTCATTGCCAAGTAGCGCACATGCGGAGCCGGTGCCGGTGTCGATCGCGGTCGCGTTGGTGATCCCACTGACAGCTACCGGGGTCGAGCTGTTTTTGGTAGTACCGTTTCCCAACTCTCCGCCGCCCCCGACCGTTCCGTTTTCTTCGTTATAACCCCAACAATCAACTTTTCCCCCTGAAAGCAGCGCACACGCATAGGCGTTGCTGGCACTGATCGCGATCGCATTGGTGATTCCGCTCACCGGCACCGGCGTCGAGCTACTTTCGGTGGTCCCGTTCCCGAGCTGTCCGTATTCATTGTTTCCCCAGCAATCGATTTTTCCTCCAGAGAGCAACGCACACGCAAACCATCCCCCAGCGCTAACCGCAACCGCACCACTGATTCCGCTCACCGGCAAAGGCAGGTGGCTACACGGTAGCCGGGAAATTTCAAATTCCGATGCACATTCTTCGGGACCGGTGCTCGGGTCATAGCCGAGCCCCCCATATCTGTTGTCACCCCAGCAAGCGCCGCTGCCGCCGGCAAGCGCCGCGCATGTAAGGTACCCGCCGGCGGAGACAGAAGTAGCCGACGGGCAGGACGTTGTGAATATCTTGTCGCCTCCGAGCGCTGGTTTGCTTTCGTCGGCTTCGTTTTCGGCCTCGGCCTGGTAGTGGTAGGTGGTGCAGGCTTCCAGCCCGCTGATGGCCACCGCCTCGCTCTGTTCACCGATCGAGTTCGCCGCGGCCGTCAGTGTGGTCGTATGGCCATAGGCCGTTGTGGTTCCGTACTCGACTCGATATTTCGTCGGCCCGCCCGCCGGGTTCACTGTCAGCGAGACTGTCGCAGCAGTTGACGTGATCGACGCCGTGACCGCAGCTTGTGTCGTCGAGGTAGGCGGGCATACTCCTTTGTCGGCCAGGGCAATCACGCAGTACGCGGGCCGCTCATCTTCGGGCATTTTCCCTTCGTCAGACAGCAGCGCGCTATCGAACTGATTGCTGTCGTTGTGAGCCTCTTCTTTTTCTTCCTGTTTCTTGTTGGTGACGGTGGTTTTGTATTCGTAGTAGTTGTTGGTTTCGATGTGCCCGGTTGACTGCTTCCCGAGTTCCAGGAAATCTTCTGCGGCGATGCGCTGGCCTTCGGGGTTGCCGTACAGCGACGTGTGTCCGCTCCGCACCCATAGCTGCACGCCGTTCTCGGTGATCCAGTCCTGCGGGTGTCCCAGCCCAGCTCTGTGGGTTCCCTGCACGAACGCCTGGGCTTCGGCGCTCCCCGTGCCATTCTTGCGCACAAGTTTTTTGCTTACTTCAGTGGCTGTTTCGGCCGCTTCTTTGAGGTCTTTGTAGTCATGCAGGCCCCAGACTTCCGGCTTGCCGGCGTCCCATTTCTTCCTGCGGGCGTCTTCGATGATCGCCTTCTCATAGCCGGTGACATAGCTGAGCTCGTTGCGGCCAGGGAACTTCCTGTAACCGGCGAATTCGCCGGCGATGACCTTGCAGTACACGTGACAGCCGGCCTTGTGCAGCGCCCGCACGGCGGCGCCCCAGACTTCCGCGGCCTGCCCGGCTTTCAGGCTGCTCAGCTCAGGCTCGTTCCACGCACCCCAGATCCGCACCGGCGGGATATGTTTTTCGATGTTGCCCCTGATCAGGGCCTTCATTGTATGCAGTATGTCGTGATAGTAGATTTCTGGGAAGTTGTGCCGCTGTTCTGCTTTCAAACAGCTTTCTGAATGGTTCTGTTCTCCTTCAATGACCGGTGTGCACTTCCCGAAGGTGATCTCTGGCACCAGATGCCCGCCGCCCGGAAGTTCCGTTTCTCCTACCTTTTTCAACCAATTTTTCACCGCTTTCTCTTCAGATTCATTGTCATAGGGGATGATAAGCCGGGCGTACTTGATCTGGACGTCTTTGCCTTCGGTGAGGTTTTTGTCCATGTGTTTTTGTGTTTGCCATTTGCCTTCGATTTCTTCTTCGGAGCGCCCCAGGACCCCAACGTCTCGCTCTCACGCCGAGCATGCCTCGCCATTCCCAACCACGCCCCCATCCGATTCTCCAATCATCAGTATCTTCAGTATCTATTGATATGGCGACTTCTACCACACCAGCCAGACAGATGTCTCGTCGCCCGCCGCCAGGCGTGGAGCCTGGTGGCGAACACCCCGGAGAGACTTGCGCCGGTGCGCGGCACCCTGGCGCGGGCTTCCGCAACGCGGAACCTCCCCGGTTTGCAGTGATGTACGCGATTTGGTACACTCCGGCCTATGGCCAAGACCATCCCGGTGCGCGAGTTTCGGAGCAACCTGGCTGAGGTGCTCAGCGGTGTCGCGGACCGACGCGACCACGTAGTCGTCACGCGCAACGGGCGGCCGGCGGCGGCGCTCGTGCCAATCGACGAGTACCAGGCACTCGAGGAGACCGCCGAGATCCTCTCCGACACAGAGACCATGAGCGCACTGCAGGCGGGCCTCGACGAGCTCGCACGCGGTGAGACGATCGAGTTCGGCGATCTGCGCCGCGAGTTGGCGGAGCGACGAGCGGCGAAGTAGCCGGTGGCTCGGCTGGTACTCGCGCGACGCGCGCGCGCCGAGCTGCTCGCACTCGACCGGCTTCTGATCGACGCAGCCGAGGAAGCTCTGGCACTGCTCCAGCGCGAGCCACACGCCGGCTATCCGCTGCGCGGCAGGCTTCGCGGCCTGTACTCGCTACGAGTCGGCTCCTACCGGGTCATCTACCAGCTTTCGGACAACGACAAGACGGTCCGAGTCGCCGCCATCCGCCACCGGTCGGTTGCCTACAGCAGCGATCCACGCTAGCGATCAGCTCCGAGGCGGGCGATCGTGACTCGAAAGGACCGCGGCGGGCGGGACGATCCGATCGGCCGGCCGCCGAGAACGTCTCTAATGTGGACCGTCTCGCAGTGCGGGCCCATCCGGCAGAGCGGATCGTCCCGTCCGACGGGGGCCGCGCGCCGGCCTCCCTGTCCACGCCCACGAGCACCACGAAGAACCGACCGGCCGCGCGTCGAGCCCCGACGCGGGGCAGGGAGGCTCCGCGCCCACGACCGCCGTGCCACGCTCGCCCGCGCGGACGATCCCGCGAGAACGACAAAACTGGCAGCAAGGCCGCGAGGTCGATGCGGATCGTCGCGGCCTCGCCCCGGTTCGGGTCTCGCCTCCTACTTGGCGAACACCCGGTTGGCGACGGTCGCGTCGCCGCGCGTCTCGAACGCGACGAGCTTGCCGTCGCCGTTGTAGGTGAGGACGTCGGCGCTCTCGACCGTCTCGCCCTCGATCTGGACTGTGGTGAGGACCACGACCCTGTCGCCCTCGGCGACGAAGTCGTGCGGCTCGCTGCGGAAGTCCCTGCTGGCGAGCTTTCCCCACAGTTCGCCGACGGCCTGCTTGCCGTTGTAGGTTCCGGTCAGCGCGTTGTCGCCGCGCGTCGTCCACTCGATCGAGTCGTCGATGTTGCGCATCGCGCCCTGCGCATCGCCCTTGCCGAACGCCGCGTAGGCGTCCTGCGCGGCCCGCTTGTTCTCCTGAGCACCCATGGCTGGATCCTTTCGTGTCGTGTCAAGCGAACATCCAATGATACGGGAATAGTTCCGCCCACTCGCTCATAGGGCAGAGCGGATCGGTCCGCCCGACGGGGCCGCGCTGCGGCCTCTCAGCGCCCGGGCTGGTCGGAGACGACCCCGCGCATCAGCTTCGCCGGTGTGGTCTGGAGCCCGCGGGCCAGTTTGGCGATCGTCGTCAGCTTCGGGTCGCGCTTGGCTTTCTCCAGCAGCGAGATGTGCGTTCGGTGCAGCTCCGACGCGTCGGCGAGTCCTTCCTGGGTCATCCCCCGGGCCAGCCGCGCCCGGCGGAGGTTCGCGGCGAAGCGCTCCACCATCGACATCGGTGCAGCTTCGCCGGCCTCGGACAGTCGGTCTACAGACAGTGCGCTGCACCGCCGGGTCTCCCTCTACACTTGACCGGCAGCGCTCCACAAGTCGCCGGCGCTGACCTGAGAACAAGCGCCGGTGGGCCGGCACCCGGGCCATCCTTCCCGCCCGGGTGCCGGCCACCCCGTCGGCATCGTGGACGGGCCGATGGGCCAAACGGAGATCGGCCGGCGGCGGGGTGGTGGGGGAGATAGGGTGCGCAGTGGTGTTGGGCCCGTGGGCATGACCGACCGTGTGCTGATCCTCTCCTGGGAGTACCCCCCCGTGATCGAGGGGGGCCTCGCGCGCCACGTGCGCAAGCTCGCCGAGGAGCTCGTGTGCCAGGGGGTCGCGGTGGACGTCCTCACCCGCGGTGCCGACGCGCGCGCCGAGAGCGGCCGGCTCGCGGTCTCCGAGCAGCGGGCCGGGGTCACGGTGTACCGGGTGCCCGAGCCCGACTGGCCGCGCGACCTCGACCGCTTCGTCGGCTGGGTGCAGTGCATGAACCGCGACATGCGCCACGCCGGGGAGGCGCTCGCCGAGGACCGCCGCTATGACCTCGTCCACGGCCACGACTGGCTCGTCGCCGACGCCTGCGCCGCGCTCGCCGACCGCCTGGAGGTGCCCTACGTGACGACCGTCCACGCCACCGAGCACGGGCGCCACCAGGGCTGGGTCGACAAGCCCCCGCAGTCCCAGATCCATGCCGTCGAGCGCTGGATGGCGCGGCGGGCGGACTCGGTGATCGTGTGCTCGCACTACATGCGCGGCCACGTCGCCGACATCTTCGACATCGACGAGGGGCGCGTCGCCGTGATTCCCAACGGGATCGACCCCCGCGACATGCAGCCCGTCGGGGACCTCGCCGCGCTGCGGCGCGAGTTCGCCGCCCCCCACGAGCAGCTCGTCCTGCTCGTCGGGCGGCTCGTCTACGAGAAGGGCTTCCAGCTCGCCCTCGACGCCCTGCCGGGCGTGATCGAGCGGGTCGGCGGAGTCCGCTTCCTGGTCGCCGGCAGCGGCACCCACGAGGCCGAGCTCAGAGCCCAGGCCCAGCGCCTCGGACTCGCCGAGCACGGCGCCTTCCTCGGCTGGATCGGCGACGACGCCCTGCACTCGCTGTACCGCATCGCCGACCTCTGCGTCGTCCCCTCGATCTACGAGCCCTTCGGGTTCGTCGCGTTGGAGGCGATGGCGTCGGGCTGCCCCTGCATCGTCGCCGACACCGGGGGGCTGCGCGAGGTCGTCCCCGCCGGCGAGCGCGTCGGCCTGCGCTTCAACGGCGGCGACGCCGCCCACCTCGGGGTCATGATCGAGCGCCTGCTCACCGACGTCCCGCTGCGCGAACGGCTCGTCGTCGAGGCCTCCGAGCACGTCCTGCGCTTCGACTGGAGCGATATCGCGCGGCGCACCCGCGGGGTCTACCGCGAGCTCGCCGCCGCGCGCGCCGTCGGCCAGCGCGCCTGACGGCAGCGCTCGAGGGTCCATCGTGGCGCTCGGGGACCCCACCGCTCGATGAGCAGCCTGCGGCTGGCCGTCCTGCACGGTCTCTATCGGGTCGCGTGGCGCGCGCTGCAGCTGCGCGCCCTGCTCTGGCCACGTCCCGGCCGAGGCGTCAAGTGCGTCATCACCGATCGCGAGCGGGTCCTGCTTGTGCGTCACACATACGGGCAGCGGCGCACCTGGTACCTGCCCGGCGGCGTCATGCGCCGCCGCGAGACCCCGCTGTCGGCCGCCGCGCGCGAGATGGAGGAGGAGCTCGGGCTGCGCGACTTGGACTGGCGCGAGCTCGGAGCCCGCGACATGTCCATCGACGGCCTCCCCGTGCAGCTCACCTGCCTGCACGCCGAGCTGTCCGACCCCACCGTCCGGCTCGACCCCGTCGAGATCGCCGAGGCCCGCTGGTTCGATCTGAGGCGGCTGCCGAGCCCGCGGGGGTCCGACGTCGGGGTGGTGCTGCTGCTGTTCCTTCACGCCACCGGCCGGATCGACCCGTCACGCCGGGATCGCCCTAACATGGTTGACTCATCGGCGAGGCCACCGCGAGGAGTCGAGGGAGATGGGAGCGATGCTTGAGGGTTTGATGCAGGACTTTCCGCTGACCCTGCATCACCTGCGCCGCAGGATGCAGACCTGCCATCCCGCCGCCGAGGTCGTCACGCTCACCTCCGACGGCACCGTCCGCGCGAGCTTTGCGGAGGTCTCCGAGCGCGTCGACCGCCTCGCCCGCGCGCTCGGTCGGCTGGGCGTCGAGCCCGGCGACCGCGTCGCGACGTTCGCCTGGAACAACCAGCGCCACTTCGAGCTCTACATGGCGGTCCCCTGTGTCGGGGCGGTCCTGCACACGCTCAACGTCCGCCTGTTCGCCGAGCAGCTCACATACATCGTCAACCACGCCGACGACCGCGTGATCTTCGTCGACGACTCGCTGGTCCCGATCCTCGAGCAGCTCGCCCCGACCTTCGCGGGCGTCCACCACTATGTGATTATGGGGGATTCGGACTCCGCCCACCCTGCGGATCCTGCTCGCGCCTCGGATGCCGCCCGCCCTTCGGACTCCGCCGGCTCCGCGCAGCCCGACCGCCCCTCGCTGCCCAACGCGCTGAGCTACGAGAAGCTGCTGGAGGATTCCGATCCCGCCCCCTTCGACTACCCCCAGGTCGACGAGCGCCAGGCGGCGGCGCTGTGCTACACCAGCGGCACCACCGGGAACCCGAAGGGGGTGCTGTACTCGCACCGCTCGATCAGCCTGCACTCGACCGCGGCGCTGCTCACCGACGGCCTCGGCCTCTCCCGCCACGACCGCGCGCTGGTCGTCGTCCCGATGTTCCACGCCAACGCCTGGGGGATCCCCCACGGCGCGGCCCTCGCCGGCGCCGACCTGATCCTCCCCGACCGCTTCCTGCAGGCGGAGCCGCTGGCGCGGCTGATCGAGTCCGAGCGCCCCACCGTGATGGGCTGCGTCCCGACGATCTTCGCCGACCTGCTGCGCTACGCCGACGAGCACCCCGTGGACCTCTCGTCGCTGACCAACGCCGCCTGCGGCGGCTCGGCGGTGCCGAGGCAGCTGATGAAGGACTTCCAGGAGCGCCACGGCGTGCGCATCTTTCAGGCGTGGGGCATGACCGAGACGAGCCCCGTCGCCACCTACTCGCGCCCCGACGAGCCCGGAGAGCTCACCGCGGACGACGCCGACGGGCGGGCCGGGGCGCGCGGGACCAGCGGCGAGGACGGCGCGCGCGGGGACGCCCACTGGGACGACCGCGCCAAGCAGGGCAAGCCGCTGCCGTGGGTCGAGCTGCGCCTGGTCGACGACGACGGCGCCGAGGTCGCGTGGGACGGCGAGTCCACCGGCGAGATCGAGGTCCGCGGGCCGTGGATCGCGGGGCGCTACTACAACGATCCCTCCGGCGACGACAAGTTCGAGTCCGGCTGGCTGCGCACCGGCGACATCGCCGCGGTCGACGCGCAGGCCTTCGTGCAGATCACCGACCGCGCCAAGGACGTCATCAAGTCTGGCGGCGAGTGGATCTCCTCGGTGGAGCTCGAGAACGAGCTGATGTCCCACCCCGACGTCGTCGAGGCCGCCGTGATCGCCAAGCCCGACGAGCGCTGGGCCGAGCGGCCGCTGTGCTGCGTGGTGCTGCGCGACGGCGCCACGGCCGACGTGCAGGAGCTCGTCGAGCACCTGCGCCCGCGTGTCGCGCGATGGTGGCTGCCGGACGAGTTCGCCTTCATCGCCGAGGTTCCGAAGACCAGCGTCGGCAAGTTCGACAAGAAGGTGCTGCGCGCCCGCCTGCACGACGGTGGGCTGGAGGGGCGGGTCGCGGTGCAGGGCCACGGCGCCTCGGCCCCGATGCGCTGACGCCTGCGGGGATCGGGTCCGGCGGACCCGCGGACCGGCCGGGCTCTGCGGAGATCCCGCGGCCATGGCAGGAGAGCCGGGCCGGCCGTAGAACGAGAGGGATGGGCATCGGGCATTGTCAATAGACTTCACGAACCCCAGACATAGACGGGAGGCTCCACGATTGGGGTCTCCGATCGACCACCAACCCACGGAGGTGCGCATGACTCGAACCGACCGCCTGGTTTCGAGCTGGCCGCAGACAGCAGGCGTTGCAGCGATCGACGGAGCGCCTCACCGCCCCGCCGTGATCGCCGATCACAGATCGGCCGGCCGGCGCCCGGCGCGCTGCGGGCTCGCGGCTCTGGTTGCCGCGCTGGCGTTGATCGTCCTCGCAGGACCCGCGCCCGCGCTGGCCAGCGAAACGTCGGGCTACGCCCAGACTGCGCCCGCGCCCAAAACCACCCCCGAACCGAAAAAAAACGTTGAACACTCGGAAACGTCGACTACGCCGATGACCACCACGCCGACGACGTCGACCGAGCCCGTCACCACCACGACCCCGACGACCGCCAAAGCCTCCACGCTGCCCTTCACCGGGCTGGACCTGCGCTGGATCGTCGGCGCCGGCGCGCTGATGCTCGCGGCCGGTTTCTCGATTCGACTCATCCAGGGCCGTCGCCACGGTCCCGGTAGCTGAGCGAGCGGCCGCCATACCGTGCCGAGCTGGCCGCCACGAACACGGGCAGCTCGGACACGGACGGGCGATCTCGCCCAACCCCGCGGTTGGGCGGGGGATAGTCGCCGCTCATCGGCCGGCGCTGCCAGGCGTGTGCCGTTTGACGAACTCGCTCTTGGCCTCGGTGTACGCCTCGCGGTCATCGGAGAAGCGCTCCGCGAGCGCCCGCTTCAGCGTCACGTATTCACCCGCAAGGGCGGGATCGGCACGCAGGCGGTCGCGAAAGCGCAGACGACGCTCGAGCTCCCCAGGATCGTCCACGAGATGCAGGTGGTGGGTGCGGTAGGCGGCTGTCGGGTAGCACAGGAACCGCCGGTGGACGAGCGTCGCGTTGAACGCTGGGGGATACTGGTAGCCGCCAGGTCCCACCAGTGCCGCGATCGGCGCGTCGAGGTCGTCAACGAGCGCGATCATGTCGATCACCGGCTTGGCCGCCAGACCCGGGACGGCGGTGGACCCGAAGTGGTGCAACTGGACCCCGCCGGGCAACAGGGGCGCAAGCCGCTCACGCTCGGCCCGATAGGCAGCTGGCCACGCGGGGTCGTACGCGACGATCTCCACCTCGGCGTTGCGCCCACCGGCACGCGCTAGATCCTCGGCTGCGGCGCTGCGGCTGTCTGCTTGTGCCATCTCGCCGCAGTCTCTCAGACCGCCGTACCGTGACCGCGAGGAGTCTCGCTTCTGCCAGTCGCGCGGCCTGTCGCCAGAGCAGACCCGACGACGCCCCGGTTTCGACGCTCCGCTCCTCTCCGCCTCGGGGGATGTGGAGCCCTTGGCCGACCCTCACGCTTCGGGACGTCGGCGGCGTTCCTCGCTGGGCCGGCGGCAGGGCTCATGTGGATCGGTGACGCCAGTGCTCGAGTAGCCCCATGTGGATGAGGTCCCAGTACCCGTCGCTGGCCTTGCGCGCATCTCGCGCAAGGCCCTCCTCTCTGAAGCCGGCCCGCTTGTAGCAGCGCAGCGCGGGCTCGTTGAACGAGAACGCGACGAGCTCCAGCCGGTGCAGGTGGAGGTCGTCGAAGGCGAACGCGACGAGCCAGTCCATCAGCGTGCCGGCGATTCCTCGCCCGCGCATCTCGGGAGCGACGGCGACGCGGCCGACCTGTCCGAGCTCGTGCTGGGGCAGGACCGTCAGCTCGGCGTGTGCGACGACGGTCTCGGGGGCGCCGGTGACAGCCGAGATCAGGTGGCGGTGATCGTCCGAGGTGTCGGCGTACTCGGCGAGCTGGCGCTCATCGAGCGGAAAGCTGAAGCGCAACCCGGTCCACTGCAAGAGCTCGTCGGGGGTCCTGGCCCAGCGCAGCAGCGCCTCGGCGTCGCCCGGGCGAAACGGACGGAAGGCAATCTCATCGGACATGGCTGTCATCGTGGCTCGACCGCGCAATCTACGGGGTGCCGGGATCGTGGACTCCGAGCGCCGGGGTTCTGGGGCCTTCTATTGATGTTCGTCCCCGATCCGCCGAAAGAGCTGTCCGAATCGCTGAGCTGATCGACGGGACCACCGAGATCCGCGAGATCGTCCGCCGTACGCGTTGTCCGAGGCCGAGCCTTTGAGGACAAAACGGTGACGTCCGGCCGGATCTCTAGCGTCTTTCGCCCTTGCCCTTTGACGCCGTACAGACCGATGTCCTGACCGTGACCGCGTACTCGGCCCGGCTGGGCCGGGCGCTGCGCGCGGTCGGCGGGGGGGTCGTCGAGGGGGAGGTCCAGAAGCCCAGGCGCTCGGGGAGCGGAGCGCTGTGGTTCTCGCTGACCGACGGCGACGCGGTCCTTCCCTGCAAGGTGTTCCCCAATCAGGCCCGCGCGCTGCGGCACGCCCCGCGCGAGGGCGACCTCGTGCAGGTCGAGGTCGAGCGCCCCGACCTCTGGGCACAGGCCGGCAAGCTCGACCTGATCGTCGGCCAGATCCGCCTCGCCGGGGAGGGTGAGCTGCTGCGCCGCCGCCGGGAGCTGATCGACCGTCTCGGCGAGGAGGGCCTGTGCGATCCGGCCCGCCGACGCCCGCTGCCTCGATTCCCGCGCGCCGTGGGCGTGATAGCGGGCAGGGACTCAGACGCGATGAGCGACGTGGTGCGGGCGCTCATCGACCGCTGGCCGGGTGTCCACGTCGTGACATGCGCCTCGCTGGTGCAGGGCAAGCGCGCGCCGCGAGACCTGATCGACGCCCTCGCGCGGATGACCGAGCACCCGCTGGTCGACGTGGTGGTGATGGCGCGCGGCGGCGGTTCGGTGCAAGACCTCGCGTGCTTCGACGAGGAGAGTCTGTGCCGGGCGGTGTTCGCGTGCGAGCTGCCGGTGGTGTGCGCGATCGGCCACACCGACAACAACCCCGTCTGCAACCACGTCGCGTGGCCGGCATACACGCCTTCGCGCTCGGCCGAGCTGGTGGTGCCGTGCGCGGCGCAGCTGCGCCACGGCGTCGCCGCCGCCGCCGGCCGTCTCGACGACGTGTCCGGCCGTCTTGGGCTCGCCGCCGAGCGCCTTGAGCGCACCGGCGAGCGCCTTAGCTGCGCCGCGGCGCTCGACGCCCGGGCTGGGCTGGTGCGCGAGCGCGCCGGCCGGGTCCAGGGCGCTCTGGAGGGCTTCCTGGTCAGCCACGAGCACGGCCTGCAGCGGGCCGGGGGGACGCTCGCGGCGACTGCGCATCGCGCGGCCCGCAAGCTCGCGGCCGAGCGCGAGGGGCTCCCGGCGATGGCTGCGACGCTGGCCCACGCCGGCGGGCGCGTCGATCGGCTGGCTGTCGACGTCGGCGGGCTTGGCGAGCGGGTGCGCACCGGAACGCGGCGGCAGGCCGATGACCACACACGCGACTACGGCCGAGCGCTCGACCGGCTCCTGCGCGAGGCTCGGGCGGGCGTCGGCCGCCGCGCGGATCGAGCGGGCGAGCTGGTCGGGCGCGAGGGCATCCGGCTCGGCGAGCGCTCGCGCCGGCGGCTCGGCGATGCCCGGCGCGAGACCGGGCACGCCGGCGCGCTGATCGCCGCCCACGACTTCCGACCCCGCGGCTGGCTGCTGGCCGCGATCGATGACGGGACGCCCGTGCAATCGACGGCCGACCTGGCCGCCGGGCGGCGCATCGACCTTCGTCTGCACGACGGTCACGCGAGCGCGATCATCGAGACCATCAAACCCGACACGAGAGGGGCGACACGCGATGAGCGAAACCAAAGAGCTCACCTTCGAGAGCGGCTATGAGCGCCTGCAGGCGATCGCCAGACGCCTCAACGAGGACGAGGTCCCGGTCTCGGAGATGTGCGATCTGTTCGCCGAGGGCAAGGGCCTGGAGCAGGCCCTCGCGGCGTATCTCAACGAGCAGCAAGAGCGCGTCGAGGCGATCGAGCGCGGCGAAGGGATCCGCGCGTTCAAGATCGCGACGGCGGCGCCTGCGGACGGAGTCGGCGTCGTCGACGACGCCGACTTTCAGCCGGCGGCAGTGCCGAGGGCGCCGGTGGGCGCCGGCGACGAGGACATCCCGTTCTAGTGTCCGACGATTCGGCCGCGGCGGTGCAGGCGCGGGGCTTGCGGCGCACCTTCAAGGGCGAGATCGAGGCGGTCCGCGGGATCGACCTGAGCGTGGCGGCGGGCGAGGTGTTCGGCTTCCTGGGCCCCAACGGGGCGGGCAAGACGACGACGGTGCGGATGCTGTGCACGCTGCTGCCGCCGACGGCGGGCAGCGCGCGGGTGGCGGGCGTGGACGTGCTTGCCGACCCGGCGGCGGTGCGGCGGCGGATCGGGGTGGCGCTGCAGGAGATCGGCCTGGACCCGGTGCAGACGGGACGCGAGCTGCTGGAGCTGCAGTGCTGGCTGTATGGGATCACCGGGGCGGCGGCTCGCGCGCGGGCGGCGGAGCTGCTGGAGCTGGTGGGCCTGGTGGACGCGGCGGGGCGGCGGACGAAGACGTACTCGGGCGGGATGAAGCGCCGGCTGGACCTGGCGAGCGCGCTGGTGCACTCGCCGGAGGTGCTGTTCTTAGACGAGCCGACGACGGGCCTGGACCCGGCGTCGCGGTTGACGATCTGGGAGGAGGTGCGCCGGATCAACGCGGCGGGGACGACGATCTTCCTGACGACGCAGTACCTGGAGGAGGCCGACCGGCTGTGCGACCGCCTGGCGATCATCGACGACGGGCGGATCGTCGCGGAAGGGACCCCGGAGCGGCTGAAGACGGAGATGGGCCGCGACGTGGTGTCGGTGGCGCTCGACGGCACGGACGCGGCGGCGATCGAGGCGGCGATCGGCGAGCTGCCGGGCCTGGATCGCGTGGTGGCCGAGCGCGAGGCGCTGGCGCTGTACGTGCAGGACGGCCACGCGGTGCTGGCCGAGGTGGTGCGGCGCCTGGACCGCGAGGGGATCAGGGTGGGCGCGATCTCGGTGGCGCGGCCGTCGCTGGACGACGTCTTCCTGCGGGCGACGGGCCGGCGCCTGGAGGGCGACGCGCAGGAGTCGGCGTCGCGATGAGGGCGGCGCGACGAGGGCGTTGCGGTGAGGCGCCGAGGCGCTGCGGTGAGCGCGCCGGGGTGAGGGTGGCGCGGTGAGCGAGGTCCTGCTGCTGAGCCGCCGAGCGGTGCGCGAGGTGGTGCGCCTCCCGGAGGCGACGATCCCGACGCTGTTCATCCCGCTGTTCTTCCTCGCGGTCAACGTGGGCCAGGTGTCGCTGACGTTTCCGAGCACGACGCCGTTCCTGCACGGCCAGGGCTACGTGGGCTTTCAGCTGCCGGTGTCGCTGATGTTCGCGGTGTGCACGGCGACGTCGGGCCTGGCGCTGGTGACGGAGATCGATGGGGGCTACTTCGACAAGCTGCTGGTCGCCCCGATCCGGCGGTCGTCGCTGATCTTCGGCCGGCTGGCGGCGGACCTGGTGCGGGGGCTGGCGGTGTCGACGCTGGTGCTGGCGGTGGCGCTGGCGCTCGGCGCGCAGATGCGCAGCGGCGTCGGCGGGGCGCTGGTGCTGATCGTGCTGGCGGCGCTGTGGGGCGTGGCGTACGCGGGCATCGGGATGCTGGTGGCGCTGCGGACGCGCAACGTGCAGGCGACGAACGCGAGCTTTCTGGTGTTCTTCCCGCTGCTGTTCCTGACCCCGAACTTCGTGCCGTTCGAACGCCTGACGCCGCTGATGCGGGCGCTGGCGCGGGCGAACCCGGTGAGCTACGTGATCGAAGGCCTGCGCTCGCTGGTGCTCGAAGGGTGGGTGTGGCACAAGCTCGCGATCTGCTGCGGCGTGATCGCGGTGACGGGGCTGGTGCTGGTGTGGCTGTCGGTGCGCGCGATCGAGGCCTACGACCGCTGAGGCCGCCGTCCCGGAGCGTCGCCGGGGCGCGGAGAGGACGCCGTCGCGATGCTGCGATCGATCGCGGCGCGGATGAGGATGGGCCGGCCTTGGAGGGCCGGCCGCGCGGCCGCCGTGCGTGGCTTGCGCCTCGCTCGACCCGACGCTGGACCGCGAGCCCCCGCCGGAGGACCCGCTGGCGGCGCTGGAGCGCTTCCCGGACGGCCTGGTGACACAGGAGGTCGCGGCGAATCACGGCGCGCGGCAACGAGCCCCCCGACCGCACCGCCGCCGAGCTCGCGCTGGTGGCGCTGGCCGGCGACGGGAGGGTGCGGCGGACGCCGCTGGGCGATGACGCGCTCTGGCAGGTCGCCTGAGCGCTCCGGAGAAAGCAGGCGTTTTGGAGTCGCGCTTGACTTCCATGGGATGATTGGCATAATTTGAAGCTAGTCGGGGCGAGTCCAGATCTATCTGGCCCCGGCGGCGATCGATAGGACGTACGGGCCTCCCTCCACTGTTCGTGTTGGGCGTGCTCTGCGTCGACCACAAGCGTCCCGGCCTTCGCGGGGACTGAAGGGTATAAACAGTGTTTATAAAAGCGAGACTAATCATCCTGAGCCTGCTGGTGACGATCGCGGTGAGCGTGATCGCAGCGGCGTCGAGCTCGGCATTTGAATACCAAGTTGGAGGCGCTGCAGTGCCACCGGCGGGCGTCGAACTCCTCGGTAACGGCGTCGTTCTTACGGCTGAAGTAGAGGTCACTATAGCAATGAAAAAAATAGTGATAACCTGTATGCAGAGTACATATGTCGGGGCAATGTCGAAGATCGAAGAAAAAGGCGCATCGAAAGGCACAATTGAATTTGTAGCTTGCACTGCAAACCTCAACGAAGGAAACGGCCGCGCACTAGCCGAATGTAGAGTTCAGAGTTTCCCCTATGCATATACAGGGCAGCTAGAAAAAGCTACTGGTGTCGTCGGACTCAAACCGGCTAAAAAACTCGGAGCCTACGCTGTGATAGAAATCGAAAAGGTCAATGCAGGAGTAGTATGTGAAATAGAAGGGGCTTTTGTGCTAAGTAGTGAAAAAGAAGGTGTGGAGATATGCACCTATCCCACCCCTGGTGCTCCTAGACCAGGCCACGCGATGCTTTGTACGGGAGGGGGAAGTAAACAAGAACTAAATGGCCAGGAAGCAAAAGTTCTTTTCCTCGAGCTCAATACACTAGCGGGAAACGTAAATTGGACCATCATGTAGGAGGAAACAAGCAGAGGTGCTCCTTGGCTACTGGGTCACGCCTATACTGGTAATGTGGCTGGAGTTCGTGCGTCCGGCTCCAGCCATCGCACTACACCCGGATCGTCTGCAAGGTGGGGGGTGCGCGGGCGACCCTGTCGAGTCGTCGTCCTGGGCGATGACCGGAGGCGTGCGCGACGGCGGTGGCCGCGATCGGCGCATCGGTGAGCTTGACAGTGTGCTGGGCGGCCGCGGAGCAGCAGTCGGCCGCTCAGCGCAGGCGCGCGCCGGTGCTCTGCGTGACGTCGGGACCGCTGGCGGTGACGGTGTAGCGACCGCGCTTCAGCGCGCGGCTTTTGAGCACGATGATCGTGCGGCGGCCGGCGAGCAGATGCACGTGCAGCACGACGACCGGTCTGTGCTCGCCGCTCTCGGTGAGCGCGATCTTGGCCGTCAGCGCGGTCGCCGAGACGATCGTCAGCGCGATGCCATGGCGCCGAGCCTTGGCGAGATCGAGCTTCGCCGGGAGGCGCAGCGTGAGCTTCGGCTTGGATGTAGCGCTACCCGCGCTGAGACCGCCGCTCGGACCCGAGCCGCCCAGGCCGGCGCCGCCGGTACCCGAGCCGCCGGCACCTGCAGCCCCCGTGCCCGAGCTCCCCGTGCCTGGGGAGGAGCCGGCCGGCGCGGTGACGTCGATCGCGCCTTCGCCGGAGCGCGTCTGGCCGTTGGGCAGCTGCGCGGTCAGCGTCACCGGGTAGGACCCCGGCGGGGTGCCCGCGGGGACTTCGACGGTGACTGAGAGCGGGTTGGAGCTGTTGTCGGCCGGGGCCAGCGACAGGTTTGAAATCCTGACCGTGGCCCCCGGCAGGGTCGTCGAGGCGCCGAGCGCGAACGTGAGCCCCGGTGCCGCGAGGCCGTCGAGCTGGCCGATGAACGGGACGCTCGCGACGCCCCCGGGCGGCGTGGTCGCCTGCCCGCCGCCGACGACGCCGAAGTCGCGCGTCGGCAGCGAGGACTCGGGGGCGGTGATTTCTTCGGTCGTTTCGTCGACCGCGGGATCATCGATGCAGCGCGTGGCTTCGTGTGCTCTGGCGCCGGGTTCGCAGTCCACCGGCCGGGACGGCAGGCTTTCGCTGTCGTTGACCCCGCGCACCCCGCTGGTCGCGATGTAGTGAAAGGGCCCCCCGAACGGCGCCCCGTTGGCGCCCCGTTCCAGGGCGAAGGCCGCCGAGGCGCTGAACGCGTAGGGCCCGTGTTCGGAGTCGTAGGGGAAGGCGCTTGAGACGTACCCCTCCCACTGCTCGCCCGGGGGTGCCGGGTAGAACCGCTGCAGCGAGGCCGAGAACGACTGGTTGGCGGTGAACGTCAGCGTTTGGAACCCCGGGTAGGGATCCTCGACGGTGGTCGTCTGAAACGACGGCGGCCCGCTGACGCCGTCGGGCACGCGGAACGCGAGCAGGCTCTGGAATTCGACCTTATTTTTTTCGGTGTTCGCGGCCTGCTTTGAGTTGCCGGTGTTGGGGCAGGCCCCGGCGGTGGGCTCTTCGGAGGTGCACACCTTGACGGTGACGAGCACGTCGCCGATCAGCCCTTCCTGAACCGCCGAGGGCGGCTGTTCGAACACCAGGCAGCCGCTCAGGGGGAGCGCCAGCGCAGCGCAGGCCGCGGCGAGCGCCGCGCGGCGAACTCGGCTGCGGCGCAGCGGCTCGCCGCAGGGGGGACCGGCCGCTGGAGGTCGGCGTGGAGTCGAGGGAGAGCGGCGAGGGGCCGGTGCGGCTCGGCGGGGACGCCCGGGCGGTCTCATCGGGATACATCCCATGCAGTGCGCATCGGACCTTCGCGGGCCTCGCTTGAGCGTGCGGGGCTTTCGCAACGACACGCACGCCCCCGGCCCCGACCTGCGGGCTCGCGGCGCGGCGGCGGCCCGCAGGCGGGCGCGGCTCGCAGGCATGGGTGTTCGCAGCCAGGGGCGCGCTCGCGGGCGCGGCGGCGCTGGCTCGCGGGCGCGGCGGTGTGGGCGCGCTCGACGTCCTCGGTTCGCCGGTAGGTAGCCTCCAGCGCTGCCGATGCCGATCACCGTGACCCTCCCCGACGGCACCCCGCTACAGCTGCCCGACGGCGCTACCGGCGCCGATGCAGCCGCCGCGATCGGGCCCGGCCTGGCGCGCGCGGCGCTGGCGGTCCAGGTCGGCCCCGAGCTGCGCGACCTCTCGCGGCCGCTGCCCGACGGGGCGCAGATCGCGATCCTCACCGCGCGCGGCGAGGGCGGCGCGGCGTTGGAGCTGATCCGCCACGACGCGGCCCATGTGCTCGCGACGGCGGTGATGGAGCTGTACCCCGGCGTGAAGATCTCGATCGGCCCGGCGATCGAGCAGGGCTTCTACTACGACTTCGAGTTCCCCGACGGCGTGTCGGTCTCCCAGGAGGACTTCCCCGCGATCGAAGACCGGATGCGGGCCCATGTAAAGGCCGCGGAGCCGTTCGCACGCGAGGACGTCCCCGTGGCGGAGGCCCGCGCGCGCTTTATCGCCACCGACCAGGGCTACAAGGTAGAGCTGATCGACGACCTGGTCCGCGACGCGGACCCCTCCGATCCCCTCGAAACGGTCTCGCTGTACACCAACGGGCCGTTCACGGACCTCTGCCGCGGCCCCCACGCGCCCTCGACGAAGACCGTCGGGGCGTTCGCGCTACAGTCGGTCGCGGGGGCGTATTGGCGGGGGGACTCGACGCGGACGATGCTGACGCGCATCTACGGCACCGCCTTCTTCTCCAAGGCCGAACTGGAGGAGCACCTGCGGCGCCTGGAGCAGGCCCTCGCGCGCGATCACCGCAAGCTGGGGCGCGAGCTGGACCTGTTTCAGTTCTCCGAGCTGTCGCCCGGCTCGCCCTTCTGGAAGCCGGCGGGGATGGTCGTGTGGAACGAGCTGACCGAGCTGTGGCGCGAGCAGAACCGCGCGCGCGGCTACCGCGAGGTGAAAACGCCGATCCTGTTCGACGTCGAGCTGTTCAAGCAGTCCGGCCACTGGGACAAGTACCGCGAGAACATGTACTTCACCGAGGTCGAGGATCGCCCGATGGGCCTGAAGCCGATGAACTGCCCGGCCCACATCCAGATCTACAAGGACGCGCGGCGCTCCTACCGCGATCTGCCGATCCGCTACTCCGAGCAGGGCCTCGTGCACCGCCACGAGCCCAGCGGCACGCTGCACGGCCTGCTGCGGGTGCGCCCCATCACCCAGGACGACGCCCACATCTTCTGCACCTCCGACCAGGTCCAGGAGGAGGTCGTGCAGTGCCTGCGCTTCGGTTTTCACCTCTATGAGCTGTTCGACTTCCAGCCGCGCCTGGAGCTCTCCACGCGCCCCGACCAGCGGATCGGCACCGATGAGATGTGGGATCGCGCCGAGGGCGCGCTGGAGGGGGCCTTGCGCGCGGAGGGGCTGGAGTATGAATTGAACCCCGGCGACGGCGCGTTCTACGGCCCGAAGATCGACCTGCACATGACCGACTCGATCGGGCGCTCCTGGCAGCTCGGGACGGTGCAGCTCGACTACTCGATGCCCGAGCGCTTCGACCTCGCCTACACCGGCGCGGACAACGCAGAGCACCGGCCGGTGATGATCCACCGCGCGCTGATGGGCTCGTTTGAGCGTTTCATCGGGATCCTGATCGAGCACTACGCCGGCGAGCTGCCGCTGTGGCTGGCGCCGGTCCAGGCGATCGTGCTGCCCGTCTCAGACCGCTTCAACGAGTACGGCGCGTCGGTGCGCGAGCGTCTGCGCGGGGCGGGCCTGCGCGTCGAGCTCGACGATCGCGGCGAGTCGATCGGGCGCAAGGTCCGCGACGCCGAGCTGCGCCGGATCCCATACATGCTCGTCGTCGGCGAGCGCGAGGTGGGGGAGGGGACCGTGTCGGTGCGCGAGCACCGCGGGGGGGATACCGGCAGCGCCGTGGTGGACGAGCTGGGGCGGCGGCTCGCCGCGGAGGTCGCCGAGCGTTCCAATCCTCGCGGGGTGGTGACGTAGGGATTGAGGCTGGACTCAACTGGTCCTCGCAACACGCTGCCCGACTACGTCGAGCGCTTGCGCGCGGTCTCCAGAACCCACCTCGACCTCCGGCTCGGCACGCTCGCGCTGGCTATCTCATTGCTGGTGTGCCCAGGCTGCGGTTCGGCCAACGAGAGTCCCGCCAGCAAGCGCCCCGCGACACCACAGCTCGTCGCGGTGGGCGCCGGCCTGAAGGGGCCGCCCGGCCTGAAGGCCGCGGTCTACGCGCAGGGGCCCCCGACCGTGGCCGCGTTCGCCTTCGATCCAGACGGACGACTGTGGCTGACGGCCGCCGGCTTGGAAACCCACACCCACGACGGCGTGTATCTGATCGCCAAAGCCGGCGCTCCCGCGCAGAAGGTCATATCGGGGCTGGACGACCCGCTCGGCCTGGACTGGTACGCGGGCAAGCTCTACGTCGCGTCGGTCGGCCGCGTGGACGCCTATTGGGGCTTCGACGGCAGCCGCTTCACCGGGCACAGGAAGATCCTCGACGGCCCGCTGTCAAAAGGCGAGAACAACCTCCTTGTGATGGCTCCCGACGGGCGCTTCGTGATGGGCGTCACCGCGACCTGCGACCACTGCGTCCCGACGTCCAGGTGGGATGGCGCGATCGTCTCCTTCCGCCCCGACGGCAGCGACCTGAACGTCTACGCCAGCCGCATCCGCGCGCCGTTCGGGCTCGCCTACTTCCCGGGCACCAGCGACCTGTTCGTCACCATGAACCAGCAGGACAACCTCGGCGGCCTCACCCCCGGCGACTGGCTCGCCACCGTCAAGGAAGGCCAGGACTGGCGCTTCCCGGAATGCCACGGGCAGGGCGGCATGGCCTGCGCCGGAGTCCCGGAGCCGGTCGCCGTGCTCGACAAGCACGCCGCCGTCGGCGGCGTCGCGATCACGACCGGCCAGCTCGGGGCGAGCATCGGCACCGCGGCCATCGTCGCGGAGTGGAACGTCGCGAAGGTCCAGCGGGTCGCCCTCGCGCAGACAGGCTCTGGCTATCGCGGCACGGTCGCGCCGTTCCTCACCGGCCTCCGCAACCCGCTTGCGCTTGCATTCGCGCCCGACCATTCGCTGCTCGTCGGCGACTGGGCGACGGGAACGATCTACCGCGTCGTCTCTGCTGGCTGACTCGTTCCTTGACATCCACGTCTGACCTCTGTGTGTGGTGTGCGGCGTGGTGTCTGGGGATCGTGCGCGTAGCCGAGGAGCTTCGTCGGGCTCGTCCAGAGAGGGCGAGCAAATGCGTCGAAGTAGGCGGCCGAAACGACGGTCGATGCCCGCTCCGTGACCAGGACGTCGGCCCGGTCCAATGCCGCGAGCACGATGAACGACGACATCGACTCGCCGGCGAGCGCCGCGGCCTGCTCGATCTGCTTGCGCTGGGTCGGTGTAAGTCGTACGCGAGGCTTGCAGCCGCACACGTGGGCTGGAGAGCTATTGGCCAGCCGGAATCCGGCTGAGGAGTCCTCTAGAAACGACTCGACCCGCCTTTACGCGGGTCGGGAGGCGGGGAGCTACCCCGGAACGGCTGATAACCGGCAACAAATGGTACCAGAGTCATCATCCCAAGGACTCGACGGCCGGCGGCTTGGAGTAGCGAGGCGGTAAGCGAGCCGCGAACGCGTGATAGGTGGCGCTCCAACTCTCTGAGCCGCCGGCCGGTCAAGTTTGGTGGCGGAAGGCAGAGGACTCGAACCCCATCCAACGGAGCGACCGCCGAACTCCCGGTTATCAGCCGTTCGTGGCACCTCGCCACTTTACCTTCCGTCGCAGAGATTCTAGGACTCGGTTGGGATGCAGCCGCCCGCATCGACTCCAGCAGCGGCGAGGGCTCCCACGCCGGCACGAGGCCCCGCGCCCACAACCCACGTGCCAACCCACACCCGCGCGGACGATCCCCGACGACAAGCCCTCGCACACAACACGCAGCAGCCACTCGCGCCAAGTCGAAGGATCGAGGTCGGGGTGCTTGCGCGACGCCGGGGCGCCGCTATACTCGGCCGCGTTGATCGACCGCAGACATCCAATGCGCCGCACGTGACTTCCGCTTGACGGCAGCCAGGACAACCAGTGCCGGTACCCCGTAGGTTCGACCGGCGCCCGCCCGAGCGGGATACCACGAGGATCAACGAGCGCATCCGGGTTCCCGAGGTGCGGTTGATCGACGACCAGGGGGGTCAGATCGGGGTGCTCAAGACCCCCGATGCCCTGCGCTTCGCCCAGGAGCGCGACCTCGATCTGGTCGAGGTCGCCCCCGAGGCCCGCCCACCGGTGTGCCGGGTGCTCGACTACTCCAAGTACAAGTACGAGCAGGCCCAGAAGCTCAAGCAGGCCCGCAAGCACCAGCAGCAGATCACGATCCGCGAGATCAAGTTCCGCCCCAAGATCGCCCAGCACGACTACGACACCAAGAAGGGCCACGTCGAACGCTTCCTGCGCCACAAGGACAAGGTCAAGGTCACGATCATGTTCCGCGGACGCGAGGTCACCCACCCCGAGCGCGGCACCATGATCCTCGACCGCCTCGCCGAGGAGCTCGCCGAGCTGGGCGTCGTCGAGCAGCGCCCCATGCAGGAGGGCCGCAACATGACGATGATGATGGCCCCCTCCAAAGCCGTCCTCGCCGGGCGCTTCGACGCGTCGACCGACGGCGCCGTGCCAGAGGCCGCTGCTCACGAGGAGTCTGCTCCCGTGGGGTCTGCTCCTGAGGGAGCCGGTCCCGAGGGGCCCGCGCCCGACGGCGCCGTATCCGAGCAGGTCGCCAAGGACGCGCTCGCCGCCGCAGTCGAGCCCGCTGCCCCCGATCCCGTCGCCCCGGCGGACGTCGCAAACGGCTCCGCTCAGGACGCCGTCAAGGACGCCGAGCCGTCCCAGGCCGCGATCTCCGAATCCCCCGGGTCCTGACTCTCCCCGACCTCGACGCCCGGGCCCTCATGCGGGCCCGCTTCAGGCCGCGCGGCTGCTCTTCATCCCGAGCATCGCCGCGTCCGCGTGGTGCAGCAGCTGCTCCGCCGTGCTGCCGTCGTGCGGATACACGCTCGCCCCCAGGCTCGCCCCCACCCGCACCGTCGCCGCCTCCACCTGGATCGGCTCCGCCAGCGTCACCCGCACCCGTTCGGTGAAGGCCTGGACCTCGTGGCTGGGATTGCGCAACATGCTCAGCAGCGCCACGAACTCGTCGCCGCCGTAGCGCGAGATCAGCTCGTCCTCGCGGATCGCCGCCGTCATCCGCTCCGCCAGCGTCCGCAGCACCGTGTCGCCCGCGTGGTGGCCGAGGGTGTCGTTGATCTGCTTGAAGCCGTTGAGGTCCATGTACACCAGCGCCACCGCGCAGCCGTGGCGCTGCGCGCGAGATCGCCCGGTCGAGCTCTTTGTGGAACAGCCTCCGGTTCGCCAGGTCGGTGAGCTGATCGTGGTGGGCCTGGTGCTGAAGACGCTCAAGGATCGTCCGCTGCTCCGAGACGTCGGAGAACGTCGCGATCGCCCCCCGCGGACGGTCGTGCTCGTCCAACGCCGCCCGCGAGCTCAGCGAGATCCACGTCAGCGCGCCCGCCGGCTTGACCACCCCCATCGTCACGTTGCGCTGGCCCCGCCCCGTCTGCAGCGTGTCCGCCGCCGGGTGCGTCGTCACCGGCCACGCCGAGCCGTCCTCGTGCACGAACCGCCAGCGGCGGTCGCGCACATGCCGCGACAGTAGCTGGTCGTGGCTCAGGCTCAGGATCCGCGCCGCCGCGTTGTTCGCGTACACCACCCGGCCGTGCACGTCGAACACCAGCACCCCCTCCGTCAGCATCTCCATCGTCACCTGCGTCCGGTTCTCCAGCACGTGCAGCTGCCCCAGCCGCCCCCGCAGGTCGTCGCGCAGCCGCTCCGCCGCCGCGATCGACTCGACCAGCTTGCGGCACGCCAGGTCCAGCGCCAGCTCCGTGTCCGCCGCGCCCGCCTGCGCGATCTCCCGCAGCGCGTGCGCGATCGCGCCGGAGGCGTCCGGCGGGAGCCGCGCGTCCGGCGCCTCGCGCGGGTGTGCCGCAGGAATCTGGTTCATCGCCTGTGTAATCGGTTGTCCGGGGCGATCACATAATTGTCCGGTTGTCCAGAGCGCCGCCCCAATCTCGCCCCCGCCACCGTGGGCCGGCGGGCCGTCTGCCATAATCGTCGGCTCCCATGCCCAAGATGAAGACCCATTCCGGCGCCAAGAAGCGCTTCAAAGTAACCGCCACCGGCAAGGTCCGGGGTCGGCACGCCTTCTCCAGCCACATCCTCGAGAAGAAGTCGCCCAAGCGCAAGCGCACCCTCGGCCGGCCGACGATCCTCTCCGACCACGACGCCCCGCGCGTCAAGCGACTTCTGGGGACCGGCAAATGACCCGCGTCAAGCGCTCGCTGAACGCTCGCAAGAAGCGCCGCGCCACCCTGGAGCTGACCAAGGGCTTCCGCGGGGAGGCCCACTCCGGCTACCGTCGGGCCAAGGAGGCCCTGATCAAGGCCGACACCTACGCCTACCGCGACCGCCGCAACCGCAAGCGCGACTTCCGCCGGCTGTGGATCACCCGCATCAACGCCGCCGCCCGCCAGAACGGGATGAGCTACTCGCAGTTCATGCACGGCCTCGCGCTCGCCGGCGTCGAGCTGGACCGCAAGGTCCTCGCCGACGTCGCCGTCCGCGACGCCGACGCCTTCCGACGTTTCGCCGAGGTCGCCCGCGAGGCGTCGGCTGCCTGATCGACCGGCAACCGACACAGTCCAGCCTCTCGGGCGCCTCCCCTCGCAGGGACGGCGCCCTTTTTTTTCATCCCAAGCAGCCGGCAAGATGCAGACACCGCCCCGCCAGCCCATCGACCACACACCCCCAAGCTCACCGATCTGCCTCCCCCGAGCTCACCCACCACAGCCGACACTCCGATGAACCGCATCGCCTCCCCCCACAACACCCATCTCAAGGAGCTGCGCCGTCTGCAGCGCCGGCGCGAGCGCGCACGCAGCGCCCTCTTTCTGGCCGAGGGCGAGGATCTGGTCGCCGCTGCCGCGGCCGCCGGTTGGGAATGCGTCGAGGGCTATCGCGTCGCCGGCTGTGAGGCCGGCGGTCCGGGCTTTGTCGAGGTCGAGCCCGCAGCGCTGGCTGCCGTCAGCACGCTCGGGTCGGGCACTCGCGTGATCGGCGTCTACCGGCAGCGCTGGAGCACCGCCCCGGCCGGGCCGCTGTGTGTGTACCTGCACGGGGTCTCAGACCCCGGGAACGTCGGCGCCGTGCTGCGCGCCGCGCACGCCTTCGGCGCGTCGTGCGTCGCGCTCGGTCCCGACTGCGCCGACCCCTGGTCCCCGAAGGCCGTGCGGGCCAGCATGGGCTCGATCTTCAACGTCGCCCTCGCCCGCGCCGGCTCGGTGGACGAGCTGCCCGGCGAGCGCGTCGCGCTGGTCGCCGACCCCAGGCCACCCGCCCAGCCGCTGCGCGGGCCCGCCGACGGCCCCCTCACGCTGCTCGTCGGAGCCGAGCGCGACGGCCTGCCGGCGGACGTCGTCGCGGCGTGCGAGCGCGTCGCCCACATCCCGATCGCCTCCGATTCGCTGAACGCCGCGATGGCGGCGACCGTGGCGCTTTATGCAATGACGAGAGGGTTGCGCAGCCGTCCGCAGGCCGGCGAGCCGGGACCCTCTTTTCCAAATAGGGTCCCCCCGTCGTGATCGAACGGATCGAACAGCTTCGCGCGCATGCCGAGAGCGAGATCGCCGCTGCCACCACCGCCGACGCGCTGGAGCAGCTGCGCGTGCGCCATCTCGGGCGCAAGGCCGAGCTGCCGCAGATCCTGCGCGGCGTGCGCGAGCTGCCTCCCGCCGAACGGGGTGCGGTCGGCAAGGCCGCCAACGAGGCCCGCCAGCAGCTCGAGGCGCTGATCGAGCGGCGCGCCGCCGTGCTGCGCGCCGACGAGTTGCAGACGCGCCTGCGCGACGATCGTCTCGATGTGACGCTCCCCGGCTCACCCCCGCAGCCGGTCGGTCGCCTGCACGTCCTCACCGCCACCCAGCGCGAGCTGGAGGACATCTTCCTCGGCCTCGGCTTCACCGTCCTGGAGGGCCCCGAGGTCGAGACCGTCCACTACAACTTCGACGCGCTCAACCACAGTCCCACCCACCCCGCGCGGGCGCGCACAGACACCTTCTATGTCGCCGACGACCTCGTGCTGCGCACCCACACCTCGCCGATGCAGATCCGCGCGATGGAAGCCCACCCTCCGCCGCTGTACGTCGTGATCCCCGGGCGCGTCTACCGGCCCGACAGCGACGCCACCCACACCCCCCAGTTCCACCAGGTCGAGGGCCTCGCGGTCGACGACGACATCACGCTGGCCGATCTGAAGGGCACGCTGCTCGCGTTCGCCCGCGCCGTCTTCGGAGAGCAGCGCGACGTGCGCCTGCGTCCCCACTTCTTCCCCTTCACCGAGCCCTCCGTCGAGGTCGACGTCTCCTGCTTTCACTGCGACGGCAAGGGCTTCCTCGGCGACGGCGCCCGCTGTCACCTGTGCAAGGGCGAGGGCTGGCTGGAGGTCCTCGGCGCCGGCGAGGTCGACCCCGACGTCTACGCCCACGTCCCCACCACCGAGCGCAACGCCCCCGGGTATGACCCCGAGCGGGTGCAGGGCTTCGCCTGGGGGATGGGGGTCGAGCGGATCGCGATGCTCAAGCACGGCATCCCCGACCTGCGCCTCTACTACGAGAACGATATTCGTTTCCTGGAGCAATTTGGATGAAGGTTCCGCTGGAGTGGCTGCGCGAATACTGCGATCCCCCGCTCGACGTGCACGGGATCGAGGAGCGCCTGACGATGACCGGGACCAAGGTCGAGGCGATCCATCACCACGGGGTCGGGGCGCCCGAGCGCTTCGTCGTCGGGCGGGTGCTCGCCTGCGGGCGCCACCCCGACGCCGACCGCCTCAGCGTCTGCGAGGTCGATCTCGGCCCCGCCGCACCCGACGCCACGGTGACGATCGTCTGCGGGGCGCCCAACGTCGCCGCCGGCCAGACCGTCGCGGTCGCCTGTCCCGGAGCGGTGATGCCGGACGGGATGAAGATCAAGCGCGCCAAGCTGCGCGGGGTCGCCTCCGAGGGGATGATCCTGTCCGAGTCCGAGCTCCAGATCGGCGTCGGCTCGGAGGGGATCCTCGTACTGGACGGCCAGGTGCCCGACGCCGTGCTCGCGCCGGGCACGCCACTGGCGCAGGTGCTGGCGATCTCGACGGACGTGCTCGAGCTCGAGATCACGCCCAACCGCCCCGACTGCCTCGGCGTCTACGGGGTCACGCGCGAGCTGCACGCCGCCACCGGCACCCCGCTCGCGCCGGCGCCGTGGCGCGAGGACCCCGGCTCGGACGGGCCGGTCGCCGGCGCCGAGGTCCAGGTGCAGTGCCCCGCAAGCCTGTGTCGGCGCTTCACCGCGCGGGTCTTCGAGAACGTCACGATCGCGCCCTCGCCGCCGTGGCTGAAGGCCCGCCTGAGCGCCGCCGGGCAGCGGCCGATCAACAACGTGGTCGACATCACCAACTACGCGATGCTGCTCACCGCCCAGCCGCTGCACGCCTTCGACCTGGACCGCGTCGCCGGGGGCCGCCTGACGGTCCGCCTTGCGCGCGACGGCGAGCAGGTGCAGACGCTCGACGGTCAGACCCGCACCCTGGACTCCGAGATGGTGCTGATCGAGGACGCCGACGGGCCGACGTCGATCGCCGGGCTGATGGGCGGGGCGCGCTCGGAGGTGGGGGAGGGCACGACCCGCGTGCTGCTGGAGGTCGCCAACTGGAACGGCCCCAACATCCACCGCTCCTCGTGGAGCCTGGGGCTGCGCAGCGAGGCGTCGGCGCGCTTTGAGAAGGGCCTCGCCCCCGAGCAGTGCGCCTACGCGCAGGCGATCGCGACGCGCCTGATGACGCAGCTCTGCGGCGCCACCGTCGCTCCCGGGACGATCGACGTGGGAGCTTGGCGGGAGCCGGCCCAGACGATCCGCCTGCGCGAGGCCCGCGTTCAGGCGATCCTCGGGGTGCCCGTCGCGCGCGCCCGCCAGCGCGAGATCCTGCAGGCGCTCGACTTCGCAGTCCAGGAGGCCCCCGACCCGCCATCCGGGGAGCAGGCCGGCCTGGACGTCACGGTGCCGCCGCTGCGCCGCGAGGACGTCACCCGCGAGGCCGACCTGATCGAGGAGGTCGCCCGCATCGACGGCCTGGAGAAGCTGCCCGCGACCCTGCCCCGCCAGCGCCCCGCCGGGCTGCTCTCGCACGAGCAGCGCCTGCGCCGTCGCGCGGTCGAGGCGCTCGTCGGACGGGGGCTGTACGAGGCGACCGGCTGGACGTTCTGCTCGCCCGAGACGCTCGCGCGCCTGCGGCTGGCCGCCGAGGACCCGCGCCGTGCGGGCGCCGTCGCGATCGAGAATCCGCTCTCCGAGGACCAGTCGCTGCTGCGCACCACGCTGCTCGGGTCGCTGCTGGACGTCGCCGCCCACAACGCCGCGCGCGGGATCGCCGACCTGCGGCTGTTCGAGGTCGGCACGGTGTTCGTCAAAGGCGACGGCGAGCTGCCCGCCGAGCACCGCGCGCTCGGGGCGCTGCTGGCCGGCCGCGTCGCGCCCGCCACCTGGCGGGCGCCCGACCCGCCGCCCGCCGACCTGTTCGCGATCAAGGGCGTTCTGGAAGCGCTCGCTGCCGCATTGCGAGTGACCGCGCGGTGCCGCCCCGAGCCTCAGCGCCACCCGTTTCTGCATCCCGGACGCGCCGCCGAGATCGTCGTGGCCGGCGAGCCGATCGGCTGGCTCGGCGAGCTGCACCCCGAAGTGAGCGGATGGGATCTCCCCGCCGCTGCCGTGATGGAGCTCGACCTCGACCGGCTGATCGCGGCCGGCGTCCCGAGAACGGCCGGGGGCGCCGCGGGCACGCCCGGGGCGCAGACCGGCGGGCGCCGGTATCGCGACCTGACCTCCTATCCGGCTCTGCGCCAGGATCTGGCGGTGATCCTGCCCGCGCAGGTCTCCGCCGCCGAGGCGATCGAGACCGTGCGCGCCGCCGCGGACGACCTCCTGGACGAGGCGCAGGTGTTCGACGTCTACAGCGGACCGCAGGTCGGGGAGGGCAGGCGCTCGCTCGCGCTCGCCCTGAGCTTCCGCTCGCCCGACCGCACGCTCGCCGACGAGGACGTCGCGCCGGTGCGCGCGCGGATCGTCGCCGCGCTGGCCGCGCTGGGGGGTGAGCTGCGTGGTTGACGGCTGCGAGCAGCGCTTCGTCGCCGGCGCCCCGCGCGTGCTCGTCGCCGGCGCCACCGGCTTTGCCGGAGCGCTCGCCGCCCACCTGCTCTGGCGCCACCCCGGCTTCGAGCTCGCGGGCGTCACAGGACGCTCAGAGGTCGGCCGCCGCCTGGACGATCTCTATCCCCGCTACCGCGTCCCCCTTGAGATCGAGGAGCTCGACCTCGACCGCGTGACCGCTGACGGTGCTGCCGGCGAGCGCGTCGACGCTGCGGTCGTCGCCTACCCGCACGCCGCCGCCGCCCCCACCGTGGGCGCGCTGCGCGAGCGCGGGGTGCGGGTCGTCGACCTCTCCGCCGACTTTCGCCTCTCGGACCTCGCGACCTACGAGCGCTGGTATGGCGAGCACCCCCGGCCCGAGCTGCTCGGCGAAGCGGTCTACGGCCTGACCGAGCTGCACCGCGAGCGGATCGCCTCTGCGGGGATCGTCGCCAACCCCGGCTGCTACCCCACCGCCGCGGTGCTCGGCCTCGCGCCGCTGGCGCGCGCCGGGCTGCTGGGCGACGTCACGATCGACGCCAAGCAGGGGATCTCCGGAGCCGGACGGGCCTTCGACGAGACAACCCACCTGTCGATGGCCGGCGAGAACATCCTCCCCTACAAGGTCGCCGCCCACCGCCACACCCCCGAGATCGAGGAGCAGCTCGACGCTCTCGATCCCGCCCGTCCCGGCCTCGCGGTGCAGTTCCAGGCCCATCTTGTGCCGCTCGACCAGGGCGAGCTGGCGAGCTGCTACGTCACGCCCACGCGCACCGTGGGGGAGGACGAGCTGCGCGAGCTCTACCGGGACGCCTACCGCTCCGAGCCGTTCGTCGAGGTGGTGGACGCTTCGGGCGGGCCAGGGTCGGGCGGGCCAGGGGCGGGCGGGCCACTCGGCACCCGCGACGTGTGCGCCACCAACTACTGCCGCCTGTTCGCCGCCGCCGACCACCACACCGGCAAGCTGCTGGTGTTCTCGGCGATCGACAACCTCTGGAAGGGCACCTCCTCGCAGGCGCTGCAGAACCTCAATCTCATGTTCGGCCTCCCCGAGACCGAAGGGCTCCTATGAGCGCCGGCGACGACGTCTGGGGCGACAGGTCCGCCGGCAGCCCGCCGCGGCCGTTCTTCGGCTCGCGCTGGGTCGCCAGGCCCGAGCACGTGCGCGAGCTGGAGCCCGACGCGGGCCTGCCGGCCGGCTTCCGCGCGGCGGGCGTCGCGTGCGGGATCAAGCCGAGCGGCAATCACGACCTCGGCCTGCTGATCTGCGACGTCGAGCATCCCGTCAGCGCCGCGCGCTTCACCGCCAGCAGCACCGCCGCCGCGCCGGTGCTGCTCAGCCGGGAGCGCTGCCGGCTCGATGCGCTGCGAGCGGTGCTCGTCAACTCCGGCTGCGCCAACGCGGCGACCGGCAGATGCGGACTGGACGACGCCGCCAAGACCCAGGGCGCCGCCGCGATCACAGTCGGCGTGCGGCCGGAGGAGGTGCTGCTCGGCTCGACCGGCGGCATCAGCTGGTATCTGCCGGTCGACGCCGTGCTGCAGGGGATCCTCGCCGCCGGCGGGGAGCTGCGCCGCGAGGGCGACGGCGACTTCCAAAAGGCGATCCAGACGACCGATGCGTTTGAGAAGCGCGCCAACCTCGAGCTGGCGCTGCCCTCCGGGACCGTGCGCCTCAGCGCCCAGTGCAAGGGCGCGGGGATGATCTCGCCGAACTTCGCGACGATGCTCTGCTTCGTGCAGACCGACGCCGCGCTCGCCCCTCACACGGCCGACCTGCTGTTTGGGGTGTGCGTCAAGCGCTCCTTCGACCGCTGTACCGTCGACGGCGACCTCTCGACCAACGACACCGCGGTGCTGATCGCCTCTGGCGCGAGCGGGGTGCAGATCGAGCCGGAGAGCGAGGACGAGCTGCGCTTCGGCGAGGCCCTGGACGCGCTGCTGCGCCAGCTCGCGATCATGATGGTCACAGACGGCGAGGGCGCCGCGCGGATCGCGCGCGTGGTGGTGCGAGGCGATAGCCAGGAGCGCGTCGAGGCGGCCGCCCGCGGGGTCGCCAACTCGCCGCTGGTCAAAGCCGCGCTGCACAGCGCCGACCCCAACTGGGGGCGGCTGGTGATGGCCGTCGGCGCGGCCTTGCCGGGCTCCGCGCCGTTGCCCTGCGACATCTCGATCGAGGGCATCCAGGTGTGCTCGGCCGGCACCGCGATCGACCACGACGCCGGCGCGCTCGCCCAGGCGATCCAGCGGCGCGAGGTCGAATATGAGATCGCGCTGGGCGGCCAGGGCTCGATCGACGCCGAGACCGAGGTCTTCTTCTCCGACCTCTCCCACGAGTACGTGAAGATCAACGCGGAGTACACGACATGAGCGAGGCGCAGCCGAGCGGTCAAGCGAGGCGGGAGGCCGAGCTACGTCATCAGAACGTCGGCCCGGAGGGCCGGCGGAGCACTTCCACTCGCGTCGCGACACTGCTCGAGGCGCTGCCCTATATCCGCGAGTTCCACGGCAAGACCGCGGTGATCAAGTACGGCGGCGCCGCGATGGAGGACCCCGCGCTGCGCGAGGAGTTCGCGCGCGACGTGGTGCTGCTCAAGTACGTCGGGCTGAACCCGATCGTGGTCCACGGCGGCGGGCCCGACATCACGGCGTACATGGAGCGCCTCGGCCTGCCCGTGCAGTTCGTCGGCGGGCTGCGGGTCTCCGACGCCGCCACCGTCGAGATCGCCAAGATGGTGCTCGTCGGCAAGGTCAACAAGGAGATCGTCGCGAGGCTGGCCCGCCACGGCCAGCCGGCGGTCGGGCTGTGCGGCGACGACGGCTCGCTGTTCGAGGTCTCGCGCCGCGCCGCCCCCGGCGGCGAGGACATCGGCTTCGTGGGGCGCATCGAGCGCGTCAACGTCGACGTGCTCCGGCACATCGCGCGCGACTACATCCCGGTGATCGCGTCCGTCGGCGCCGACCGCGACGGGAGCTCCTACAACGTCAACGCCGACGAGGCCGCCGGCGCGGTGGCGCGCGCGCTGGCCGCCTACAAGGTCGTGTTCCTCACCGACGTCGCCGGCTGGCTGGCCGATCCAGACGATCCCGCCAGCCTGATCGCCCAGGCGACCCCCGAGCGCGTCCACGACGCGCTGCCGGAGCTGGCCGGCGGCATGCGCCCCAAGCTCCAGGCCTGCCTGGAGGCGGTCCAGGGGGGCGTCGGCTCCGCCCACATCGTCGACGGGCGGATCGTCCACTCGCTGCTGCTGGAGCTGTTCACAGACGCCGGGATCGGCACCAAGATCGCCCCATGAGCCCGCATGCCGGCGCCGTGCGGCGTCCTCCCTCGCTCATGTGCCAAGCACACTTCGCTCGGTGCGTCCTTGCTCGGCTTGGCCTGCGAGCCCATGGGGGGTGTCGGGGCCTATGACCCTCTCGGAGCTCCAGGAGATCGATGACGCGAGCGTGATCCGCTCCTACGCGCGTTTCCCCGTCGAGTTCGTGCGCGGCGAGGGCACGCGCCTGTGGGACGCGGCGGGCGCGGAGTACCTGGACTTCCTGTGCGGGATCTCCGTCACCAACGTCGGTCACTGCCACCCCCGTGTGGTGGCGGCCGTGCGCGAGCAGGCCGGGCGGCTGATGCACGTCTCGAACCTCTTCTACACCGAGCCCGCGATGCGCCTGGCACAGCGCCTGTCGCGGTCGGGTCTCGGCGGGCGCGTGTACCTGTGCAACTCCGGCGCCGAGGCCAACGAGGCGGCGCTGAAGCTCGTGCGCAAGGCCCGGCCCGCCGGCGACGTCGTGGTCGTGCACGGGGCTTTCCACGGGCGCACCTACGGCGCGCTGTCGGCGACCCCCCAGGAGTCAAAGCAGGCCCCCTTCGCGCCGCTGGTGCCGGGCTTTCGCGCCATCGCCCCCGAGCCCGACGCGCTGCGCGCCGCCGTCGATCGGAACACCGCCGCGGTTCTGCTGGAGCCGATCCAGGGCGAGACCGGCGTGCACGTGCTCGACGACGAGCTGCTGGCAGCCGCGCGCGCGGCCTGCGACGAGCACGGCGCGGCGCTGGTGTTCGACGAGATCCAGTGCGGCATGGGCCGCACCGGGACGCTGTGGGCCTACCAGCAGACCGGGGTCGTCCCCGACGCGCTGACCGCCGCCAAGGCGCTCGGCGGCGGCCTGCCGATCGGCGCGCTGATCACCGGGCGGCGCCTCGCCGACGTATTCGCCCCCGGCGACCACGGCTCGACCTTCGCCGGCGGGCCCGTGATCTGCGCCGCGGCGCTCGCCGCCCTGGAGATCACCGACGAGCCCGGGCTGCTCGCCCGCGTCGGCGAGCTCGGGGCGCGCCTGGCCGCGGGCCTGGGGGCGCTCCCGCACGTGCTCGCGGTGCGCGGCCGCGGGCTGATGCTCGCCTGCGAGCTGGACGTCCCCGCGCCCGAGGTCGTGCGCCGGGCGCTGCTGGAGCAGCGGCTGGTCGCCAACGCCACCGGCCCGACCACGCTGCGGCTGCTGGCGCCGCTGGTCGTGTCCGAGGCCGAGGTCGACGACGCGCTGGGACGGCTGGCGGCGGTACTCGGCACGGCCGTCCCCTCTACTGTTGCGCGCACATGAGTCGCGCGCGCATCGGAGGTCGCCGCATATGAGCACCGATCCAGCCACCGGCCAAGCCCCCCACACCGGCGAGCACGCACCGCGCTTCGGCGGCGGGGTGGGCTCCGGAATGGGCCAACCGCGCACGGCCTCCTACGAGGCCGACCCCGACCAGGTGCGCCGCGTGCTGCTGCTGTACTCCGGCGGGCTGGACACCAGCGTGATGCTCAAGTGGATCCAGGAGCGCTACGACGCCGAGGTCGTGTGCCTGACCGTCAACCTCGGCCAGCCCGGCGAGGACTACGAGGTGATCGAGGGCAAGGCCCGCCGGCTCGGGGCGCTGGACTGCCACGTCGTCGACGCGCGCGCGGAGTTCGCCTGCGAGTACGTCGCGCCGGCGATCAGGGCCAACGCGCTCTACGGCGGCGGCTATCCGCTGTTCACCGCGCTCGGGCGCCCGCTGATCGCGAAGCTCGCCGTCGAGTACGCCCGCCGCAGCGGCTGCGACACGATCGCGCACGGCTGCACCGGCAAGGGCAACGATCAGGTGCGGATCGACGCCACCGTCGCGACACTGGCCCCCGAGCTGGGGGTGATCGCGCCGGTGCGCTCCTGGCAGATGGGGCGCGAGGAGGAGATCGCCTACGCCCGCCAGCACGGCATCCCGATCAAGGGCGGAGCCGAGGTGATCCCCTATTCGATCGACGACAACCTCTGGGGCCGCTCCTCGGAGGGCCGCTGGATCGAGCAGCTCGACCACGCGCCCGAGGACGACGTCTTCCAGCTCGTCACCCCGCCCGAGCAGGCCCCCGACGAGGCCCAGATCGTGCGGGTCGGCTTCGAGGAAGGAGTCCCGGTGGCGCTGAACGGCGAGCGCATGGAGCTCGTGGAGCTGCTCGAACGGGCCGCCGAGATCGGCGCGCGCCACGGCGTCGGGATCGTCGACCACATCGAGGATCGGATCGTCGGCCTGAAGGTCCGCGACATCTACGAGGCCCCCGCCGCCGCGATCATCCTGCCCGCGCACGCCGAGCTGGAGCAGCTCGTGTGCACGATCCACCAGAACCAGTTCAAGTCCCAGCTCGACCGTCAGTGGGCTTTCCTGGTCTACGCCGGACTGTGGTGGGAGCCGCTGCGCGGCGACCTCGACGCCTACATGGACTCGGTCAACGAGCACGTCACCGGCACGATCGGCCTGAAGCTCTACAAGGGCCACGTCCGCGTCGTCACCCGCGAGTCGCCCAACGCCGTCTACGATGCCGCGCTGGCCTCCTTCGCAGACTCCGGCGGCCTGTTCTCCCAGACGGCCTCGCCCGGCTTCATCGAGCTGTGGTCGCTGCAGTCGCGGATGGCGTGGCGTCTGCATAACAAATAAGGCAGCCAGGATGGCTGCCTGTGCTGACAGCCGGTGGCGCGAAGCGGTTCCGGTCAATCATGAAGCGCAGCGCGTACCGGCCATGAGGCCGGATGCCGGTCACTTGGCTGTAGGTGTCCGGCTCTATCCATACTCTGGGCTGCAAGTGATCCCAGAGGGAGACCAGCCGCCCCGGCAGGGGTCGATGCGGGCGCGCGAGCGCGACCTGCTGGCCGAGCGGCGCGCCCGGCGCGCCGCCGCCGGCGACCCCGAGCTCGCCCGGCGTGCGGAGGCCGCGGAGGTGCGGGTCGACGCGCTCGGGGCCCACCTCGTCGACGTGCGGCGGAGGCTGGCCGAGGCGGTTCGCGAACGGGAGCGCGCAACCGAACTGCTCGCCGAGCACGAGCGGGAGCTGCGCCGGGTCAAGCAGCGCGAGTACGCCGAGCAGCAGCTGCGCGTCGAGGCCGAGGACAACCTGTCGAGCCTGCGTCGCGAGCACCGCGCCGAGCTCGACCGGCTGCACCGACGCGTGCAGGAGGCGTGGGCCGCCGAGCGACGGGCCGAGGAGCAGCGCGCCGCCGCCGAGCAGCGCGCCGCGGCGCTGGCGGCCCGGCTGGCGGGCGTGCGGGAGAGCTCGGTGAGGCTGCAGCACAGCGTGACCGCGCTGCAGGGCGCCGCCACGACGCTGCGCGCCACGCTCGGGCGCGAGCAACAGGACGCCCGTGCTCGGATCGCAGAGCTCGAACACGCGCTGGAGCAAGCCAAGGGGGCCGAGCGCAAGTCGAGCAAGTGCCAGCCGGACCCCGACGAGCAGGCGCGGCGCGAGGAGATGACCGATGCGCTCGCGGCCGCCGTGCAACGACTGCGAGCCAGGATCGCGGACGTCGGCGAGGGGCCGGCGGTCGCGGGTCCAGACGCCGCGGCCCGCGGCGGTGGACGAGCGCCGCTCGCCGCGTCGGTGCCCGCGTCCCGCACTGCTGTGCCCCACGTCGCTGTGCCGCCCGCGGCTGCACCCCATCCCGCCACGCCGCTCGTGGATGCGCTCCATCCCGCCACGCCGCTTGCGGCGGGGCCGGTCGTCGAGCGCTTACCGCACAAGCACAGCATGTCCCTGATAGCTCGCGTGCGGATCGCGCGCAAACAGCGGCGTGGGCGTCAATCGGCCGCCGCCCAGCCGCCTACCATCCAGCGCCAGTGAGCAATCAGGCCTGCGCCCATCTGCATGTGCATTCCGAGTACTCGCTGCTCGACGGCGCCTGCAAGATCGCCGCGCTGGCGCAGCGCGCCGCGCAGTTCGACCAGCCCGCGCTGGGACTGACCGACCACGGTGTCATGAACGGCGCCGTGGAGCTCTACAAGGAGTGCTCCAAGCACGACGTCAAGCCGATCTTCGGCTGCGAGATCTACCTAGTGGACACTCCCTCGCCGGGCCCCGCCGGCCGGCCCTCCAGCGGTGGGGCGCTCGGCGGCAACGGCGGAAAGCCGCGGCGCAACCATCTCACGCTGCTGGCCGCCGACGACAGCGGCTACCGCAACCTCGTCAAGCTCTCCTCGGCCGGTTTTCTGGAAGGCCTGCAGCGGGGCAAGCCGACGGTCGTATGGAGCAGATCGCCAAGCACTCCGAGGGCGTGATCGCGCTCACCGGCTGCCTCGCCTCGCGCTTCTGCCAGCTGCTCGGCGAAGATCGCGCCGGCGACGCGCGCGCTCACGCCGACGACCTGCTGGAGGTGTTCGGCGCCGAGAACGTCTACTTCGAGCTGCAGCGCAACGGGATCGCGCTGCAGGACAAGTGCAACGAGGGGATCGTGCGGATCGCGGGCGAAGTCGGCGGACGGCTGGTCGGGACCGGCGACGTGCACTACCTGCGCCGCGAGGACTATAACCACCACACAGCGCTGCTGTGCGTGCAGACCAAGAGCACACTGGCCGCTCCCAAGCTGACGTTCGACACCAACGAGTTCTTCCTGCGCGACAACGCCGAGATGGCGCAGGCGTTCGCGCAGTGGCCCCAGGCGCTGGCCAGCACGCTGGAGATCGCGCAGCGCTGCTCGGTGGAGCTCGAGCTCGGCAAGCAGCTGATCCCCAGCTTCGCCACCCCCGACGGGACCTCCGAGCGCGAGTATCTGCGCGCGCGGGTCCAGGAGGGGCTGCGCGCGCGCTACGGCGACCCGCCGCCGGCGCAGGCGATCGAGCGCATGGAGATGGAGCTCGGCGTGATCGACCGCATGGGCTTCAACGCCTACTTCTTGATCGTCTGGGACTTCGTCAAGTTCGCCAAGGAGAACGGCATCGCCGTGGGCCCCGGGCGCGGCTCGGCGGCGGGCTCGATCGTGGCGTACTGCCTGCAGATCACCGACGTCGACCCGCTGCGCTACGAGCTGCTGTTCGAGCGCTTTTTGAACCCCGAGCGGGTGTCGATGCCGGACATCGACATCGACTTCTCGGTGCGCGGACGCGAGCGGGTGATGCGCTACGTGACCGACAAGTACGGGCAGGAGTCGGTCGCGCAGATCGTGACCTTCGGCAAGATGTTCCCGCGCGCCGCCACCCGCGACGCGGCGCGCGTGCTGGGCTTCGACTACGGCGCCGGGGACCGCCTGGCGAAGCTGATCCCCGACCCGATCATGGGCCGCGCACCGTCGTTCGCCGACTGCCTGAAGCCCGGCGAACCGCTGCGCAAGGCCTACGACGAGGAGCCCGACGCGCGCACCATCATCGACGTGGCCCAGGGCCTCGAGGGGATCGTGCGCAACTCCTCGATCCACGCCGCCGCCGTCGTGATCGCCGACCGCCCGCTGACCGACATCGTGCCGCTGCAGCTCGCCGACGCCGGCGTCGGCGAGGACGGCGAGCGCGCGTTTCGCACCGTCACCCAGTTCTCGATGAAGCCGATCGAGGAGATCGGCCTGCTGAAGATGGACTTCCTGGGGCTGCGCAACCTCGACGTGATCGAGGACGCGCTGGACATCATCGAACGCTCGAACGCCGGCCCGGCCGGCGGTCGCCCCGACATGACGACGCTGCCGCTCGACGACGCAAAGACCTATGAGATGCTCGCCCGCGGGGACTCGATCGGGGTCTTCCAGTTCGAGTCCGAGGGGATGCGCGAGGCGCTCAAGAAGGTCCGCCCGGACGAGTTCGAGGACCTGATCGCCCTCAACGCTCTCTACCGGCCGGGGGCGATGGATCAGATCCCCGTATACGCCAAGGGCAAGCGCAACCCGGAGTCGATCTCCTACGCCGACGATCGGCTGCGGCCGATCCTCGCCTCTTCCAAGGGCGTCATCCTCTACCAGGAGCAGGCGATGCAGATCTCCAAGGAGCTCGCGGGCTTCTCGGGGGCCAAGGCCGACGACCTGCGCAAGGCGATCGGCAAGAAGAACCGCGCCGCGATGGCGGCGCTGAAGCCGGAGTTCGTCGAGGGCTGCCGCGCCTCGGGGACGAGCGGCGAGGCGATCGAGTTCCTGTGGCAGACCAACGAGAAGTCCGCCGACTACTCCTTCAACCGCTCACATGCCGCCTGCTATGCGCTGATCGGCTACCGGACGGCGTGGCTGAAGGCGAACCACCCGGCCGAGTACATGGCGGCGCTGATCTCCTCGGTGATGTCGACGAAGGACAAGGTGCCCTTCTTCGTCGCGCGCTGTGAGGAGATGGGGATTGAGATCCTCCCGCCCGACGTCAACCGCTCAGATCACGAGTTCACCGTCGTGGACGGCAGCATCCGCTTCGGGCTGGACGCCGTCAAGGGCGTCGGCTATCAGGCCGTCGAGGCGATCAAGCGCGCCCGCGAGGAATCGATCCCCGGCGGGGCGGGCGGGACCGGTGGCGGGGATGGGTCGGGCGGGACACCGTTCAAATCGCTGTGGGACTTCTGCGCGCGCGTGGATAGCCGCACCGTCAACAAGAAGGCGATCGAGGCGCTGATCAAGTGCGGCGCGCTGGGCTCGACTGGGGCCAGCCGCAAGGGCATGCTTGCCGTGCTCGAGCAGGCCCAGGCGACTGGGCAGAAGGCTCAGCAGGACGCCCAGATCGGCCAGGGCTCGATCTTCGACCTCGCGGACTCCGGCGACACCGTGCAGCCGATGGCGGGAGCGGCCGTGCAGAGCGTTCCGAACCTCCCGATTCCCGCCGGGGAGTTCGAGCAGGCGGAGCTGCTGGCCGTCGAGAAGGAGGCGATCGGGCTGTTCATCTCGGCGCACCCGCTCAAGCCGGTGCGCGAGGCGCTGCGGGCGCGCAGCGACTGCTCGCTGGCCGCTCTGGCCCAGCGGCGCGACAAGGACTGGGTCACGGTCGGCGGGATCGTCACCGAGGCCAAGCGCATCCGCACCCGCAACGGCGACCACATGCTGTTTGCCACGCTCGACGACCTCGAGGGGTCGGTGGAGATGCTGGTGTTCGGCAAGGCCCTCGCCGCGCATGAGGCCGTTCTGGCCGTCGACCAGGTGGTGCTGGTTCGCGGTCGCGTCGACCACAAGGAAGCCGGCAAGACCTGCCTGGTGGTGCAATCCGCCGAGGTCTTCCAGCCGACGGCGCAGGAGGTCGAGCAGGCGAAGGCGTCGGCGGCGCGCACTGTTGACGCGGATGCCACCGCGATCTGTCTACGCATGGACGCGAGCCGACTGTGCGAGGAGTTCCTCGAAGACTTCAGGGGCCTGCTCGAGGGCAATCCGGGCCCCATCGAGGTGGTGGTGGAGATCGAGACCAGCGCCAGCCCTCGCTGCGTCCGGCTGGGCGACGCCTACCGCGTTCAGCGCACACCCACCCTGTACGCCGAGTTCGAGCAGATCCTCGAGCCGGTCTGCCTGGCCGTCGCGTAGTCAGGCGTGCGCCGCGCGCCGGCGTCGCGCCTGGACTCCTCGCCGGCGCAGCTTCATCGCCAGCGAGACTTCCTCGGCGGTGGGGCCGTCGCCGTTTGATTGAGCCCCGCCCACCCCGCCCATCCCAGGGGTCTCCAGCACGCACGGCAGATCGTCGAAGGCGGCGGCCGCTAGGAAGGTCGTGCAACCGCGCTCGCCAAGCTCGCCCTGCCCGACGTCGGCGTGGCGGTCGCGGTTTGAGCCCAGCGCGCCCTGGGAATCGTTGAGGTGCAGCGAGCCCAGGCGCTCCAGGCCAATCCTGGCGGCGACCTGTGCCAGCAGAGCGTCGACCCCCGCGGGGGTGCGGATGTCATAGCCCGACGCGAACAGGTGGCAGGAGTCAAGGCACACCCCGATCCGCTCGTCGCCTCCGGCGGCCTCGACCAGGGCGGCGAGCTCGTCGACCGAGCGCCCGAGGGTCCCGCCGGCTCCAGCGGTGTTCTCCAGGTGCAGCGGACAGCGCTCGCTCTCGGCGAGCGCCTCGCGGATCGTGGCGCCGGCGCGCTCGATTGCCTCCCCGACGTCACCGGTCTTGGCGGATCCGGGGTGCAGCACCACCCCACGTGCCCCGATTCGGTCTCCGGCGCGCAGGGAGTGGGTCAGCGAGGCCAGCGATTTGGCGCGGATCTCGGGGTCGTCGCTGGCGCAGTTGAGCAGGTAGACCGCATGGACCAGCACCGCGTCGATCGGGCTGCCGGCCAGCGCCTCTCTGAACGCCTCCACGTCCTGCTCGCGGTAGTCCGTCGCCCGCCACATGCGCGGCGACTGGTTGAAGATCTGGATCGCCCGGCAGCCGCGCTGCACGCCGCGCCGCACCGCGTTGGGCAGGCCGCCGGCGGGCGACACGTGGGCTCCGATTAGCATGGCGGCGATCTTATGGACTGCGCCCGCGCCACCGGCTCCCCGATCGGCGCCGCTTCCCGATGAACGACACCTCTCCCGATACCCACCGTCCGATGCGCGTGAGGTTCGCCCCGTCCCCCACCGGCGCCCTGCATATCGGGGGGGCGCGCACGGCGCTGTTCAACTGGCTGCTGGCCCGCGGCTCGCAGGGGACGCTGGTGCTGCGCATCGAGGACACCGATCGCGAGCGCTCGACCCCGGAGAACGTGCGGCAGATCCTCGACGCGCTGCACTGGCTGGAGCTCGACTGGGACGAGGGCCCGATCTTCCAGTCCCAGCGCGCCCCGCGCCACCGCGAGGTGCTGGAGGCGCTGCTTGACTCCGGCCAGGCCTACCGCTCGACGGCGACCGCCGAGGACGTCAAGGCCTACAAGCAGCGCCACGGCGCCCAGCGCGGCTTTCGCGGCGAGGGACGGGCGGGGAGCCAGGGCGACGGCGCGGTCCGTCTGCGGGTGCCCGACGAGGGCGCAACGGTCGTCCACGACGCGATCCGCGGGGAGACGCGCTTTGAGCACGTCCATCTCGACGACCCCGTGATCGCGCGCTCGGACGGGTCGGTGCTCTACAACTTCGCCGTCGCGATCGATGACCTCGACGCGGGCATCACCCACGTGGTGCGCGGTGAGGATCACGTCTCCAATACCCCCAAGCAGCTGCTGGTGCTGGAGGCCGCCAAAGCCGCCGGCTTCGCCCCGGATGCACCGGAGCCGTTGTACGGGCACCTGCCGCTGCTGCACGGCCCCGACGGGCGCAAGCTCTCAAAGCGCCACGGCGCGGCCTCGGTGCAGGAGCTGCGCGACGCCGGCTACCTGCCGGAGGCCGTCCGCAACTACCTCGCACTGCTCGGCTGGGGCAGCGGCGACGACGCCACCGTGATGTCGACCGACGAGCTCGTCCGCCGCTTCGCGCTGGAGCGCGTCAGTCGCAACCCGGCGCGCTTCGACGAGGCCAAGCTGCGGTGGCTCAACGGCGTCTACATCCGGGAGCTGCCCGTGGACGAGTTGGCCGATCGCGTCGCGCTGTTCATGAAGACCGTCATCGAGCCGGGCGGGAGCGTGCGCGCGGCGCTCGACGACGAGCGCTTGGAGCGGGCGGTGGCGATCAGCCAGGAGAAGATCCAGCTGCTGGCGGACTTCTGGCCGCTCGCGGGCTTCCTGTTCGAGGAGCGCCAGCCAGATCCGCGCGAGCGCGAGCGGCTGCTGGACGCGACCGGCCGCGAGCGCCTCGCCCACACCCGCGCCGCGCTGGCCGAGGCCGAGAGCTTCGACGAGCCGGGCGTCCAGCGCGCGCTGGAGGGCGTCCGCGAGCGCCTGGACGTAAAGCCGCGCGAGATCTACCAGCCGCTGCGCCTCGTGATCGCCGGCAGCCCGATCTCGCCGGGAATCTTCGAGAGCGTCGCGCTGCTCGGCCGCGACGGGACGCTGCGCCGGATCGACGCGGCGCTCGCCGGATGAAGCGCCGGTCTGCGGCCGACTACGCGCTCGTCCTGCGGGCAACTGCCCCTCAACCATTCGTCCACGCCTGCCGATAGGTGCCGTGAGAAGGCCGCCCAACGGAATGGGCCGCCTGTTACCGAAATGGTAGGTGCCAACAGTATGCGGGCAACAGCATCCAAGCCTACGCGGAAGGCCACGGAGCGGCCGGCCGCGCCAGCCGAGCGCCGTCGCGGACAGGCCGGCGGCGGCGGACCCGCCGGGTCGGCGGGTGGCGCCTCCTCGTCGGGGAGCCGTCACCAGAACGAGGGCCACGGCCGGCGTCTGACGCAGGCGTTCGAGGCGCTGGAGGGGTTTCCGGCGCTGGCGGAGTCGCGCAAGCGGCTGCTGACGGTGATCTCCAAGGACCACGTCGCCACCGCCGACGTGGTGTCGGCGGTCGAGTCCGACGTCGCGCTGGTAACAACGGTGCTGCGGATGGCCAACCAGGCCCAGGGCGCCCGTGGACGGGTCGACACGGTGGTGGCGGCCGTCGAGCTGCTCTCCCCGCAGGCGGTGCAGTCGCTGGCGGCGCGGGTGCGGACGTTTGACTTCTTCGAGCGCGCCAGCGTCTGGGACGCGGCCCCGGAGCGCTTTCGTCTGCACGCTCTGGCGACCCAGCACGCCGCCGACCGCGTGGCGGCGGAGGTCGGCTATGAGAACCGCGACCGCCTGACGGTGACGAGCCTGCTGCACGACATCGGCAAGCTGGTGCTGACGCACGCCTATCCGGGGTACCCCGGGCAGGTCCATCAGGGGGCCCAGACCCCCGAGGAACGCATCCACCAGGAGCGCCGCGAGCTCGGCGTCGACCACGCCCTGGTCGGCGGGGTGCTGGCCCGGCGCTGGGGGATGCCGGCGACGGTGGCGACCGTCATCGAACGCCACCACAGCTCCGAAGCCGTCGGCGAGTCGGCGTTCGTGCGCCTGGCCGACATGCTCGCCCACTACGCTCAGGGGGCCCCGGTGTCCCCGGCGGAGATGCTGCGCTGCGCACGCATGGTGGGCCTCGGGCCCGAAGAGCTGCGCAGGGTGATGTACGAGCTGCCCAACCCCGCCAACCAGCGCCAACGCCACGTCGACCCGTGTCCGCTGTCCGGACGCGAGCTCGGGGTCCTGCAGCGGCTCGCCGAGGGCAAGGTCTACAAGCAGATCGCCCACGAGTTGACGCTGTCGACCAGCACGGTGCGCACCCACCTGCACAACATCTACGGCAAGCTCGGCGCCGTCGACCGCGCCCAGGCCGTTCTGATCGCAACTGAGCGCGGCTGGCTCTGAGACGGCCGCTGGCCGGCGCGAGGCCTTGTCCTCGATCGCTCGTGTGCCGAGCACACTTCGCTCTCTGCGTTCTCGCCTCGCTTGACCAGCGCCCGTCTCAGAGGCGCTGTGCGTAAAGTCGCGTGCATGAGCGAGAGCCGGCGATGATCTCGATCACGAGCAAGTCCCCCTATGCGGTGCTGGCGCTCGCAGAGCTCGGCCGCAGCGAAGGCGACGCGCCGGTCCCGATCGGGGAGCTGGCGCGCCGGCGGGACGTGCCGGTGCAGTTCTTGGAGCAGCTGTTCGCGGTGCTGCGCCGCGCCGGCATCCTCAGCTCCCAGCGGGGGGTCAAGGGGGGCTATCGCTTCGCCCGCGATCCCGCGACGGTGACGGTGCTGGAGGTCGTGGAGCTGCTGGACGGGCCCGTCGGCCGCGATGCCGAGGGGGTGTTCGCCGACGCCGCGCGGGCGGCCCGCGCGGTGCTGGAGCGCACGACGATCGCCGACGTCGTCGAGCGCGAGGCGCGCGAGGCCGGGGCGAGCATCTACCACATCTAGACGTCGCGCCTCACGCGGTGACGGTGAATGGCCTGTTGACCTTCACCCCGGTCTGGGCGCTGGTGATCGTGATGGTCCCGATGCCGGCGGCTGCAAGGGTGGGAATCGCGATCTCGGTCGAGAATCTTCCGTCGGCTTTGGTGGTGACGCTGGGGAGGACGGTCTTGACGCCGTCGTGGTCGGTGAACGTCGGCGTGATGGTGTCGCCGGGGAGGTAGCCACTGCCTTTGACGGTCACGGCCGCGCCGGGGAGCCCGCTGTGCGCTGACAGCGACACCTTGGCCGTGGTCGCGACCAGCGTGACCGCGGTGGCGGAGTAGGTGGGCCTGTAATACAGGCGGGTGTACGTGAAGTAGTCGATCTGGTCGCCGGTCTCGGTGGCGAATGCGCCCGCCACCGAAGCGCCCCCGAGGATCGCAAACGCCTGTCCGAGCGACGCTTTGAACGGCGACGTCTGGCGCACGGCCAGCGTCCCGGCGAGCGAGGCCCCGTCCGCGACCGACAGCGACCCGCAGTCGGAGGCGCCCGCGATGAACGTCCTGAGTCTCCCCGTGGGCGTCTGCCGATAGCCCCCGGCGACCCGCAGCGACACGCCGGCGGCAAGCGACACGACGCCGTCGTTCGTCAGATTGCCTTCGATCGAGCGAGCGCCTCCCTCGGGGTCTTCGGCGTAGAGCTTGCCGACGTTGCCCACGGAGCCCGCGAGCGTGACGCTGTTGGCGCATCGATCGCCGTTGGTGATCGCGATCACGCCCCGCTCGCGATTGGCGATCCCGTAGGTCGTGGCCAGGATCGCGTTCTCGGTGCACGTGCTGGCGACCACCAGCGTCTGTGTGCTCGCCGTCGCCCCGATCGCTCCGATCGTCAGCGAACGCACGCCGACCATCCCCGTGGCGCTCGTCTGTTCCATCGTGACGGTATAGGTGCCGGGGGCTGTGATGCAGGCCGCTTCTTCGGGGCCGGGAGGCGCGCCCCTGCTCCAATCGCCGGCGGTGAACCAGCTGCCGCCCGCGGTGTTCGTCCAGCTGTCGGTGCATCCCGGCCGAGGGGTCGCGAACACCCAGGCCGCACCCGCATGGTCGTCGCCGCCGGCGGCTGAGAGGTCGTGGGGCCCGCCGATCAGGGCGGTGTCGCCTTCCGCCGACAGCGCCACGCTGGAGCCGAACTCTCCGTCGCCGGTCTCGCCGGCGCCGGTGAGCTTGGGGCCCTGCTGGGTCCAGGTCGACCCCGACCGTGAGAACATCCACGCCGTCCCGTCGCCGTCGTCGGAGGGGCCGCCGATCAGGGCGGTGTCGCCTTCGGCCGACAGCGCCACGCTGGAGCCGAGTTCCCCGTCGCCGGTCTCGCCGGCGCCGGTGAGCTTGGGGCCCTGCTGGGTCCAGGTCAACGCCGGGGTCGAGGTCGATCCCGAGCGTGTGAACACCCATGCCGCCCCCACCCGGCTGTCGTCGGAGGGGCCGCCGATCAGGGCGGTGTCGCCTTCGGCCGACAGCGCCACGCTTGCGCCGAAGCCGCCCTCTCCGCTCTCCCCGGCTCCGGCGAGCTTTGGCCCAGCTGGGTCCAGGTCGACCCCGAGCGTGTGAACACCCACGCCCGCCCAGAGCCTCGCCAGCGGGGGCCGCCGATCAGGGCGGTGTCGCCGTCTGAGGACAGCGACACGCTCCAGCCGAAGGCGCTGATTCCCCGGGGGGCGAGCTTTGGCCCCTGCTGGGTCCAGGTCGACCCCGAGCGTGTGAACACCCACGCGGCCCCAGCGTCGTACCCCTCAGCGGTGTACCCGCTGCCGTCGTCGTAGGGGCCGCCGATCAGGGCGGTGTCGCTGTCGCCCGACAGCGCCACGCTCCAGCCGAACTCCCCGTCGCCGCTCTCGGCGCTGCCGGTGAGCTTGGGTCCCTGCTGGGTCCAGGTCGATCCCGAGCGTGTGAACACCCACGCCGCCCCGACTTCGCCGTTGTCGTGAGGGCCGCCGATCAGGGCGGTGTCGCCGTCAGCCGACAGCGCCACGCTCCAGCCGAACTCCCCGTCGCCGCTCTCGGCGCTGCCGGTGAGCTTGGGTCCCTGTTGGGTCCAGGTCGACCCCGAGCGCGTGAACACCCACGCCGCGCCCACCCGGCCGTTGTCGTCGGGGCCGCCGATCAGGGCGGTGTCGCCGTCGGCCGACAGCGCGACGCTGTAGCCGAAGATGCCTTCTCCGTTCTCGCCGGCGCCGGCGAGCGTGGGGCCTTGCTGGATGAGGGTGCTGCCGATGCCCCCGCCGCCTGCCGGCAGCGACAGTCCGTCGCGAGCCGGCGACAGGCCGCGATCGGCGCCGCCGATGCTCGCCGAGGCAGCCGCCGCGAGGCCGGCCGGCAGGCGAGCGGGCACAGGGCTCTGCAGACCGGCGCGCAGGGCAGGCGGATGGCCGTCCTGCGCAGACAGCGCGGGCGACACGCCCAGCGCCAAGACGGCGATGCCGGCTGCCGCCGCGCCCGCCAGCAGCGCCAGGGCCCGCCGGGGCCTCGATTCGTGGCCGGCGCCACTTGCCGGCGCGATCCCCGCCCGACGGCTGCGCACTGCCTTCGGCCCAGCTGCCGCTGTCGCGCGTCCTGGTGTCCCGGACATCTCGGCTCCTCGTACGCCAGCCACTCGATCCCCGGCGGCCAGTCAATCGATCGCCTCACACTAACACCTGGCGGGAGCTGGCATCGGCGATCCTCCGCGGCCTCCGGGCTTGCCCTTGCGCTGCTCCGGGAGCCTCGATATAGTCGGGCGGTGCGAATAACTCGATGCCTCCCGGTACCGCTGGCCTGCGGCGCGATTCTGATCGCGGGGTGCGGCGGCGCCTCCCCCAGCAGCAGCAGCGGTGACATCTCCGCCGCCCGCCCGCCCCAGCCAGTACAGGTGAAGGTTGTGCGCAGCACCCCGCAGAGCACCGCGCAGGCCTACATCGAAGGGGTGACGAAGCTCAACGGCAATGCCATCTGCGGCGTGCTCGACAGCAGGCTGCGGCAGGCCATCATCAACTTTACGGTGAGCAACCACGTGGCGATACCCGGTGCTCCGTGCGCGACGGCGTTGCGGAGATTCGCGACTGCGAGCACCGCCCCGAAGGAACGCGATGGGAAACTGCCGCTGCCGAAGTTCCACGTCCAGATCAAAGGCAGCGAGGCCGAGGTCAGATACATCGGCCCTGTGTCGCACAAGGAACACACGTTCACGCTCGTCAAAGGCGCCAACGGCTGGTTGATCGACAAGATCAACGGCAACGGCTAGACGTCGACCGTCATACCCGCGCGAGGCTCGTCCTGTCGCGCTTGGCGGCGTACATCGCGCGGTCGGCCTCGACGAGTGCGGCCTCGTCGCCGAGGGTGCGCTCGTCGAGCAGCGCGAAGCCGACGCTGCCGGCGAGGTGCACGACGGTGTCGCCGGTGTCGACGCTGCACGCTTCGATCACCTTGCCGAGGTCCTCGGCGACGATCTCGGTGCCCTCGAGGTCCATGTGCGGCAGCAGCACCGCGAACTCGTCGCCGCCGAGCCGGGCGACGAGGTCGGTGGCGCGCAGCCTGCGGGTGAGGGTGCGGGCGACGGCCTTCAGGGCCTCGTCGCCGACGCGGTGGCCGTGGCGGTCGTTGACCTGCTTGAAGCCGTCGAGGTCGACCACCAGCAGCGCGGCCCGCTCGCCGTAGCGCTGGCAGCGCCCGATCTGGAGCTTGAGGTCGTGCTCGAACAGCCGGCGGTTGCGCAGCCCGGTGAGCGGGTCGTGGTCGGCGAGGTGGCGCAGGTGCTCCTCCAGGCGCTTGCGCTCGGAGATGTCCTGGATCTGGACCACGAAATGCAGGGGCTGCTCGGCGCGATCACGGACCAGCGAGATCGAGAGGATCGCCGACATCGTCTCCCCGACGGCGTTGAAGTAGCGCTTCTCGATCTGGTACGCCGAGATCTCGCCGGCGAGCAGCTGCCGGCGGCGGCCGGCGTCGCTGCGGACGTCGCCGGGGTGGGTGATGTCGGCGAAGCGCCTGCCGATCAGCTCGTCGGAGGTGTAGCCGGTGATGTCGCACAGCGCCTGGTTGACGAGCACCCAGCGGCCGTTGCAGTCCAGCAGGCCGGTCCCGATCGGGGTCCGCTGGAAGACCTGCTCGAAGTGCTCGGAGCGATGGTCATCGGGGCCGTCGGTGCGCTTGGTGACCGACACGTCCAGGACCACCGCGACGCCCCCGGTGATGGCGGCGGGCGCGGCGGGGACGCTCAGCGACAGCGGCCCGACGTCGATCGCGAGGCGGTGGCGCCCGTCGGCGGTCTCGATCTTGCGCGAGCGCGTGTCGCCGTCCAGCGCGGAGCGGCACAGCGGCTCGATCTGGCGCCAGAGATCCTTCGGGAAGGCGCGCGCGATCGGCTGGCCCTCGCGGTAGACCGCGGAGCTTCCCTTGCGTCCGAGCGCGTGGCCGGCGGCGAGGATCAGGCGCAGCCCGGCGTCGAAGACCATGATCAGGGCGTCGGGCAGCTCCTCGGGGGCGACGATCGAGTCCTCGCCGAGGCCCGCCAGCAGCGGGGCGGCGGCATTGTTCTGAGATGTGGACGTGCCTGGGGATTTGGACATGCCCTGAGTATCGGTCCGTCCACCGTACGCCTTGACATTCGCCGCCGAAACCTCAGCGCGGGGGACCGCGACGACGGCACGAGCGGCCTCGCCTCACTATTGTCGTGTCGCCCCATGTCCCAAATTCCGATCAACATTGCGGAGCTTGTGGGCGACACCCCGATGGTGGGTCTGCCGGGGATGCTCGGCGAGGCGGCGCGCGCGGGCGGGGTGGAGCTGTTCGCCAAGCTCGAGGCCCACAACCCCGGGGGCAGCGTCAAGGATCGCATCGGCGTCGCGATGATCGAGGCGGCCGAGACGCAGGGCCAGATCGAGCCGGGGCGCACGACGATCGTGGAGGCGACCAGCGGCAACACCGGGATCGCGCTGGCGTTCGTGTGCGCGGCGAAGGGCTATGAGCTGGTGCTGACGCTGCCGCAGGGCATGAGCCGCGAGCGCGAGAGCCTGCTGGCGCTGTACGGGGCGCGGGTCCAGATCACCGAGTCGCTGGGGGGGATGACCGAGGCGGTGCAGGCCGCGCGCGAGCTGGCGCGCTCCGACGACGTGTTCCTGCCCGACCAGTTCTCAAACCCCGCGAACCCCGAGGTCCACCGGCGCACGACGGGCCCGGAGATCGAGCGCGCGCTGGAGGGCCGCGTGGACGTGCTCGTCGCGGGGGTCGGGACCGGCGGGACGATCACCGGCGTCGGGGAGTATCTGCGGACCCGCAACCCGCGGCTGCGGGTCGTCGCGGTCGAGCCGCGCGGCTCGGCGGTCCTGTCGGGCGCGCCGCCGGGCCCGCACCGCATCCAGGGCATCGGCGCCGGGTTCGTGCCGCCGGTGCTCAACCGCGAGCTGCTCGACGAGGTGGTCGCGGTGTCCGACGACGACGCGATCGGCACCGCGTGGGAGTGCGCGCGGCGCACGGGGCTGCTCGCCGGCATCTCCGGCGGTGCGGCGCTGTGGGCGGCGCTGCAGGTCGCGGCGCGCCCGGAGGCCCGCGGGCAGCGGATCGCGGTGGTCGTGCCGGACTCCGGCGAGCGCTACGTCTCGCAGGCGTTCTTCGCCCCGTAGGCTCGCTACCCTTGGGTAATGCTCGGCCTGGGCACCTTCGCGGGGGTCGTCAAGGAGCTGCGCCGCGATGTGGCCGCCGCGCGCGACCGCGATCCCGCCGCGCGCGGCGTCGGGCCGGGGGAGATCCTCGCGACGTGGCCGGGGATCCACGCGCTGCTCTCCCACCGCGTCGCCCACGCGCTGCACCAGGCCGGGGTGCCGCTGCTGCCGCGGACGCTGTCGACGGCGACGCGGACGCTCACCGGGATCGAGATCCACCCGGCGGCGCAGATCGGCGAGGGCCTGTTCATCGACCACGGCGCCGGCGTCGTCGTCGGCGAGACGGCGACGATCGGCGACGACGTGACCCTCTACCAGGGCGTGACTCTCGGGGGGACCGGCTTCGCGGCCGGCAAGCGCCACCCGACGGTCCAGGACAATGTCACGATCGGCTCGGGCGCCAAGCTGCTGGGGCCGATCACGATCGGCCACGGCGCGAAGATCGGGGCCAACACGGTGGTGATCACCGACGTCCCGCCGAACTCGACGGTCGTCGGCAACCCCGGCCACCCGGTGCGCGTCGACGGCCGCCGTCCGGAGGGCCCCGACGCCGACTGGATCCACCTCCCCGACCCGATCGCCGAGGCGATCAAGGGGCTGTCCAGCCGCATCGGGGCGCTCGAGCACGCCGTCGGCGAGCGCGCCGGCCACGAGGCCCAGCCACAGGCCGACGTCAAACCGCTGCGGCCCGTGAAGGGGCGCAACCCAGCGGGGGGCTGAGTGCACCGCCCCGTCCGCGGCGGTGTTACTGTCACGCACGGCAGGTCCTCTGCGCGGGCGGCGCAGCGGGCGCGGCGATCGGGCATGGGAGGCGCGGTGCGCGGGCGAGTTATCGGGATGGCCACGGGGATCTGCATGGCGCTGGGGATGCCGGCCGCGGCGCACGCGGCCGCGACCTGGCAGGCGGTCGGTGTCCTGTCGGAAGCCGGCGCCCAGGAGGCCGACGCCGCGATGGGATCGGGTGGTGGCGCGGCGGTGACGTGGGTCCAATCGATCGCCGGACACGAGGTCGTGCAGGTGGCTGCGCGGCAGCCCTTTGGAGGCTTCTCGCCCGCCGTCGGCCTCTCGCCGGCCGCCGGTGAAGCCCGCGCTCCACAGGTGGCCGAGGACGCCGCCGGGGACGCGACCGTCGTCTGGTACGCCAGCACTGGGGCGAGTTTCCTCGTCGAAGCCGCCACCGTCGTGGACGGGATACCCTCGGTCCCGGCGCAGCTCTCCGAAGCCGGGCAGAACGCCATCTTCCCGACGGTCGCGGTGAACGACCGGGGCGCCGCGATCGTGGCCTGGGCTCGCTCCAACGGCGCCAACCAGATCGTCCAGGCGTCGTTCCGTCCGGCCGGGGGCAGCTTCGGCGCGCCGGTGAACCTCTCCCCCAAAGGGCAGGACGCCGAACTTCCAAGGGTTGCGATCGACGCCGCCGGCGAAGCCACCGTCGTCTGGTCTCAGTCCAACGGCACTCCGGCGGTCGTGGAGGAGGCGACGCGCTCGGCGACCGGCGGCTTCTCGAAACCCGTGACCCTCTCAGACGACACCGAAGGCGCGCTCTACCCGTTCGTCGCGATGAACGCCGCGGGCGACACCGCCGTCACCTGGATCGGCTCGAATGGATCCGGTGAGCTCGCCCAGGTCGCGGTGCGGCCCGCCGGCGGGGAATTCGACCAAGCCGTGAGCGTGTCCGCCGAAGGAGCCAACGCCGCGTATCCGCAGGTCGCGCTTGACGGGCTCGGCGACCCGACCGTCGTGTGGACACGCGAATTCGTCGTCCAGTACGCGACCGGCACGCCGGCGGGGACGTTCACCGGGTATCAGGGCCTCGCGCTCCTGTCGTGGTCGGCCAGCATCGCCGAGGACGCCGCTGGCGACACGTTGATCGGCTACGCCGACCTCCAGAACAACAGCGCCGTCGCCGTCTTCCGCCCCGCGGGCGGCGCTTTCGGAGAGCCCCGGGAAATCTCCCCCGCCGGGCAGACCGTGCTCTCCGGCGCAATGAACGACGAGCAGGGCCTCAATGTGGCGATCGACGGGGAGGGCGACGGCGTGTTCGGCTTCGCCGCTGGAAGCGGCGGCGAAGATCTCGTCCAGGAGAGCCAGCTCGACGCGGTCGGGATCGCCCTGCAGAGCGTCTCGATCCCGGCCACCGCGACAGTCGGGGTCCCGGTGGACTTTGCGGCGACGCCCGTCGACCGGGTCGCCCCGACGTCGGTGTCGTGGTCGTTCGGCGACGCCTCGACGGCGAGCGGGGATTCGGTGACGCACACCTTCGCGAACCCCGGCACCTACAGCGTGTCGGCGACGGCCGCCGCCGCCCCGGGCGACTCCGCGACGCAGACCGGCGCGATCGTCGTCGTCGCGCGGACCGCGAAAGCCCCGCCCCTGCTCTGGCCTTCTACGCCGCGGCTCTCGACGCCATGCCCGTGACGGCCGACCGCCACGGGCAGGTACAGCTGAAGGTCGCCTGCCCCGCCGGCGGCAAAGCGTGCGCCGGGACGGTGACGCTCACCCTGGACGCCATCGCCACCCGTCTGGCGGTTGCCGCCCGCGCGCGGGCGATGCCCATCCCGGTAATCGTTGCCGCCGGGCACGCCCCCTTCAGCGCCGCGGCCGGCGCGGCGGCGACAGTGAGCATCTCGCTCCCCGGCGCCGTCGCCAAGCTCCTCGCGCGGCACCGTCGCCTGATCTTGACCGCGACCGTCGAAACCCACGGCGGCGCGGGTCAGCTCGCCAGCCGCAGCGTGCAGATCCTCGTCAGGGCGCCCGCCAAGCCCAGGTCGAGGAAGATCAGGCCAAGGAGGCACAGGCCAAGGAAGTAAGAGACTCCGGGGGCGCCCGGCGCCACGGTCTGTAAATACGTCGCAGACGCCGGCCCGCCGGCCCTCCGGGCCGGCCCATCAATAGAAGACGCAGCGGCAGCGGTGGCGCGGCCGCGCCTTGTACTCAGGGGCCTGGCCGCGGTTCCACAGCCAGGCGTCCAGCGCGCGCTCGGGGACCCCGGTGCGCCGGGAGATCAGCTCGCAGGCGCGCACCGCGCAGGCGCGGATCTCGCGCTCGGGGCCGCCCCGCGGCAGGATCTCGCCGGCGTCGATGCGGGCCGCCAGCGCGTCGTCGTAGACGAGCACCCCGTCGCAGCGCAGCACGTGCGGGACGACGTTGTCCGCGAAGATCGTCAGGCGATCCAGGTCGTCGAACTCCGCGACCCCCGCCAGCGCGAGGTCGCTGGGGACGATCTGGGCGCGCTTGTAGAAGCCGCGGTCGTCGAACATCGCCATCCCACCGGGCCGAGATCGGCCGGCCAGCGCTTCGGCCAGCCGCTCGGCCGAGCGTCCGCATTCGCCGACCAGGTCAAGCGCGGGGCGGTCGCCCAGGAAGCGCCCCAGCTCGCGCAGCGCCTGGGCGTAGAGGCTCATCAGCTCGTGGTCCGACGGCTGGTCGAGGATCCGCGCGAGCTCGCGCGTGTCCACCGCGCGCAGCCACGACGGGCCGAGGATCCCTATGTCCCTGTCTGCGTCTCCGCTCTTGGCCCGTCGTTCGTCGACACGGGCCCGCACGTGGTCGGCCAGGCCCCACGCCACCGTGAAGTAGCCGCTCAGCGGGCGGGGGTGGGCGGGTTGGGGTGGGCGGGCCGCCAATCGATCGCTTGCGCAGCGTCGGAAACCAGCCCGAGCCGAAGTTGATCGCGTCGAGCGCCAGCAGGTAGTCGGCCACGTCGGCCGGCTCCCCCTCCAGGTAATGGCACACCGGGTCCAGCGCCGGAGTCTCGCCCGGCTGCGGCGAGACGGTCGCGGCGGCATCCAGGTCGATCCGCACCGAACCGGCGCGGGCCGCGATCTCCGCGCAGCTGAGGCGAACCTCGTCGAGCAGCCGCATCGGCAGATAACGTTAGGACGTGGCCACGTCCTCGTTGCCGTACGGCGGGGCTCCGCCGGGATCGTCGCCCGAGCCGCCCCGCCGCGGCTGGTGGATGGCCTGGCGCTTCCTGCTCGCGGCGCTCGGCATCGTCGCGCTCGCGGGCGCGGCGACCTACGCCCTGGCTCGCGGCGAACTCAGCAGCATCGTCAGCGCGCTCGGGCAGCACAGGCCGGTCCAGGTTGCCCAGACGGTGCTCGCGCCGACCGGCAGCGGCGAACCCGAGACGCTGCTGCTGGTCGGCAACGACGAACGCCCGCCGCCGAAGGACAACCCCCTGGGGGCCGTCCTGCCGCACTCCAACGAGATGCTGCTCGTGCGGATCGACCCCGGCCAGCCGACGATCTCGATGCTCTCGATCCCGCGCGAGCTGCGGGTGCCGTTCACGAGGCTCAACGGGGAAGTCGAAGAAAACCGCATCAACTCCGCCTACACGTTCGGCTACGAGGAAAGCGGCGACAGCACCTCCGGCGGCGTGAAGCTGATGGTCGAAACGCTCAAGCGCGTGCTCGGGATCCCCGTCATCAACCACGTGTTCGTCACTAACTTCAAACGATTCGAACACGCGGTCGACGAAATGGGATGCGTGTACATGACGGTGGACAAGCGCTACTACCACAGCAACAGCGAACCCGGCGCCGAACAGTACTTTGAAATCAACCTCCAGCCGGGCTACCAGCGACTGTGCGGCAAACAGGCGCTCGAATTCGTCGCCAACCGCCACGAAAGCACCTCGCTGATCCGCGACGCCCGCGACCAGCGCTTCCTGCTGGACGTCAAGGCGCAGTACGGCCCCACGCTCTTTGAAAACCGCGAAAAGTTCGAGCGGGTCCTCGGCAAGGCCATCGAAACCGACCTCCACGGCGAAGAAGAAGTGCTGGCACTGCTGGAGCTATTGGCGGAATCGGCCCGCAAGCCGGTGCGCCAGGTGCCCTTCCATGTCGAACTGCACTCCACCTACGACACCGCCACGCCCCAGCAGATCGAAGCGTCGGTGCACTCGTTCCTGACGGGCACCGCCGCGATCCCGCAGCGCAGGCTGAACCGGGCGGTGCGCTCCGTTCACGTCCATGGAGCCCACCCGGCCGCCTTCTCCGCGCTCTCGCTCGCTCCCACCCCGAGCTCGACGCTGCAGGAAGCGCAGGCGCTGGCAGGGCAGCTGCCGTTCGCCCTGGAGGCGCCGCGGTATCAGGCCACCACCGCGGAAGCCGGCCCGGACATGCTCCGCCGCTACGACATCCGCGACGAGCAGGGCCACCTGCGCCCGATTTACACGATCGTCGTCGGGCAGGGCGAACTGGGGCAGTACTACGACATCCAGGGCAGCACCTGGACCGACCCCCCGCTGCTCAGCGATCCGAACGAGACCGTTCGGATCGGCTCGCGCACGTACAGCCTCTTCTACGACGGCGAACACGTCAAGACGATCGCCTGGCGGGAAGGGCCCGCCGCCTACTGGATCGAAAACACCCTCACCGACAACCTCTCGCCGCAGGCGATGGTCGCGATCGCCCGCGTCACCCGGCCCGTCGGCAGCCCCGCGGCTCCCGCAGCCCCGGCGGGTGCGGCGCGCACGAATCCGCACAGTGTCGCCCTGCCCCCGCCGGGAACGACAACCGACACGAGCCTGAGCGTCAAGATCGCGGTCGCGCTCAGCTTCGTCGTGCTCGCCGTCCTGGTGCTCCTCGCAGTGCTCGTACTGGGTCGCCGGCGCGAGCTGAAGCTGCTGCGCGAGCAGGTCGCGCACGCGCTGGAGCTCGAAGCACGCCAACGCCGAGCGCCGCCGGCCGGCACGGCGAGCTCGTCGTCTGTCTGAGGGCCTGGGGCGATAGCGCCCCTCCCGATGGCGTCCCTCCCGGGTGCCGAGGTCCCCACGACCCCAGGGTCGCTATGGCCCCAGGGTCGCCACGCGTCACAGCTACGGCCGGTGGTAGACCCCGTAGGTGACGGCCGCCGAACTCAGCAGCAGCCTACCCGCGCCATAGTCGTGCTCGGCGACGTTGGGCTGGAAGCCGGTGGACACCGGGATCTTCTTGCTCAGCGGGTACAGCACGAATTCGACGGTGCTGGTCTTTCCGGGCGCGGGGCAGATGCCTCCGTAGCCGGTGTGCCCCTGGGTGTCGACGCCGACGACGCCCCCTTCGGGCATCTTGCCGGCCGCGACGCCTTTGGAGGTCGGGCTGATGTTGGCGACGAACCAGCGGATGCCGCTGGTGGGGCCTTCCGGGGTGTCGTCGATGATTATCAGCACGAGCGCCTCGGTCTTGGCCGGCAGGTTGCTCCACTGCAGCGGCGGGGTGATGTCGGCGCCGTCGCAGGTGTACTGAGTCGGGATCGCTCCGTTGCGTTCGAAGGCCGGGCTCGAGATCGCGAACGAGCCGGGCGAAGGCGCGGCGTCGACGACCGAGCCGGAGGAGTTGGAGGTGGAGCTGGAAGATTTCGACGCGGACGAGCCCGACACCGGGTGCGTCGACGAGGAGCTCGCCGTGGTGATCAGGTCTTCGGGCTTGCCGCGGTACTCCGAGCAGTCTTCCATCACGTAGCCCGCCTCGCAGGTGGTGTAGCTTTTCCAGTGCTTGCGGAAGGCCTGCTCGAAGCTCGCCAGCAGCGCCTGGCGCTGTGCGCCGCTCTTGCCCGCCGTCACCTTTGCCGCGGTCCGCGCCTGCAGCAGTTCGACCTTCACGCGCGCCAGCAGGTCGGCTTCGGTCTCGTGCGACCGCGCGAGGAACCGCTGCAGCGAGCCCGCCTGCGGGAAGCTCTGGCGCTCGAGCTGGGCGAGGCGCTGCTTGACTTCGGCTGCGGACACCGAGATGCCCCTCCCCGCCGCCTCCGCGACGACCCAGTCGGAGGTGATCAGGAACCCAAGCGCCTGATGGCTTGGGTTGTCGGTCACGCCGAGCGCTCGCTCGACCGCGAGCCAGTGCTCGTAGCTGGACTTCGCGATCGGCGTCCTGTAGACGAACGCCACGGCGTCGACGCCGGAGGCCGAGACCTTCGCGATCGCCGCCGCCGGTGAGGCCGGGACCGCCGCGGAGCCCTCGGTCGACGTCGTCGTGGAATTGGAGGAGCCGCAGCCGGCCACCACGCCGACGGCGAGCAGCGAGAGCGCCCCGGCGGCGAGCAGGGGCGCGGGTCCCAACGACAGCGCTCTCAGGCAGACCCGCAGACGCGCGAAGACCAGACCCGCCGAGACCCTTCCGTACCCTCTCTGCATTGCGACGGCAGTCTAATCGACGTGCCTAAAGCGCGTGTGAACGTGGGAGCTGGCCAGCCACGCGAAATCCGGCGGCCGGACGCGCATCTATGCTGGCGTCGTGGCCCACAACCCCCACGCCGAGCACCTCCAGGAGCTGCTGGAGGGCCTCAACGAGCCCCAGCGCGAGGCCGTCACGCACGGGGAGGGGCCGCTGCTGATCCTCGCCGGCGCCGGCAGTGGCAAGACGCGCGTGCTGACCCACCGGATCGCCTTCCTGATCTACACCGACCGGGCGCAGGCGGGCGAGATCCTGGCGATCACGTTCACCAACAAGGCCGCCCAGGAGATGCGCGGGCGCGTCGAGCGCCTGCTCGGCCACGGCACCCGCAGCATGTGGCTGATGACCTTCCACGCCGCCTGCGCCCGCATCCTGCGCTCCGACGGGGACCGTCTCGGCTACACCCGCCAGTTCACGATCTACGACCAGGCCGACGCCCGGAGGCTGGTCAAGCGCTGCATCGACGAGCTCGGCGTCGACCCCAAGCGTTACGCCCCCGCCGCGATCCACAACCGGATCTCCGACGCCAAGAACCGCCTGCGCGACGCCGCGGCCCAGCGCGAGCAGGGGGGCGGGCACTTCGAGGAGATCGTCGCCGACGCCTACCAGCTCTACGAGCGCGAGCTGCACCGCGCCAACGCGATGGACTTCGACGACCTCCTGTTCCGCACGGTGAGCCTGTTTGAGCTGTTCGAGGACGTGCGCGAACGCTACGCGCAGTCCTTCCGCCACGTGCTCGTCGACGAGTACCAGGACACCAACCACGCCCAGTACCGCCTGCTGCAGCTATTCGTCGGGGGCGGCCGCGAGCGGGCGGGTGGGTCTCGGAACGATCGAGACCCGCCCACCCCGCCCACCCGCGCGAGCATCCCCGGCCACCGCAACCTCGCCGTGGTCGGAGATGACTCTCAGTCGGTTTATGGGTTCAGAGGAGCCGACATCCGCAACATCCTCGACTTCCAGGAGGACTTCCCCGACGCGCGGGTGGTGAAGCTCGAGCAGAACTACCGCTCGACCCAGACGATCCTCTCGGCCGCCAACGCCGTGATCGCCAACAACCGCGGCGGGATCGCCAAGCGGCTGTGGAGCGACCTGGGGGAGGGCGAGCCGATCCATTTGCGCGCCTTGGAGGACGAGCACGCCGAGGCGCGCTATGTCGTCGGCGAGATCGAGAGGCTCCTGGACGAGGGCGCGAGTCGCGCGGAGATCGCGATCTTCTATCGCACCAACGCGATGTCGCGCGTGCTCGAGGACACGCTCGTTCGCCGCGAGATCGCCTACCAGGTGATCGGCGGCACCAAGTTCTACGAGCGCGCCGAGATCAAGGACGTGATCGCCTACCTGTCGCTGCTGGCGAACCCGCAGGACGCCGTGAGCTTCGCGCGCATCGTCAACTCCCCGCGGCGCGGGATCGGGCAGACCTCGGTCGGGCGGATCATCGCCCACGCGCAGACCGTCGACGTCTCCGTGTGGGACGCCGCCGCCGGCGCCGAGCAGATCCCCGGCCTCGGGCCCGCGGTGCGCCGGGGCCTGGAGCGCTTCATGGACACCATGAGCGAGCTGCGCACGCTTGCCGATTCCGGCTCGGAGGATTCGGCCTCGGGCGGGCCCCAATCAGGCGGGCCCCAATCAGGCGGGCCCCAATCAGGCGGGCCCCAATCAGGCGGGCCCCAATCGGGCGGGCCTCAGTCGATCGCGGATCTGCTGGAGGCGGTGCTGTCGCGCACCGGGTACCTGGAGGCGCTGGAGAACGAACGCACGATCGAGGCCCAGGGGCGCATCGAGAACCTCGAGCAGCTCGTCGAGGTCGGGCGCGAGTTCGACGCGTCCGCTGGAGTTTCGGATCCCCACCCACCCACCGCCGCCGAAGGCGATGGTCAGGACACCCTGGGTGTGTTCCTCGCCCAGATCGCGCTGGTCGCCGACGCGGACTCGCGCCGCGAGGACGAAAGCCTGGTGACGCTGATGACGCTGCACAACGCGAAGGGCCTCGAGTACCCGATCGTGTTCGTCGTCGGCTGCGAGGACGGCGTCTTCCCGCATTCGCGCGCGCTGGACGAAGGCGGCCTGGAGGAGGAGCGGCGCCTGTTCTACGTCGGCGTCACCCGCGCGATGCGCAGCCTCCACCTGACCTACGCACGGCGCCGCGCGCTGTTCGGCGCGCAGACCTACGGCCTGCCCAGCCGTTTTCTGAGTGAGATCCCGGCTGAGCTCACCGACGGCGGGATCGATGGCCCGGGCGACGACGGCCCGATCGGCGGTGGCCGCGAGTCGATGCGCTGGGCGACGGGGATCGGCGGCGAGGTGCGGGCCGCGGCCGGCCCCCGCGCGAGCGGGGGCTCGGGCGACGATGGATTCGGTCCCCGCCCCTGGAATCGCGAGCGTTCGGGCTCCGCGGCGCTGGCGGGTCCCGCCCGCCGCGCCGGTACCGGCGCCTGGAGGGCGGCGGCACGCGCTTCGCAGACCGGCCCGGCGGAGGTGTTCAGGCTCGGCGAGGACGTCGTCCACCCGGCCTTCGGCGAGGGCGTCGTCACCGGCTTGGAGCCCGACGGGATCATCGTCGTGCGCTTCGCCGGCGACGGCTCGGAGCGCAAGCTGGTGTCCGAGCTGGCCCCGGTCAGTCGCCGGTAGCATCACGGCCCCATGGGCGCGACGATCATCGATGGCAAGGCGATCGCAGCGGGGGTGCGCGCCGAGGTCGCCGAGGGCACGCGGGCGTTCGTCGAGCGCGTCGGCCGCCCCCCGGGGCTGGCGACGGTGCTGGTCGGCGAGGACCCCGCCTCGGCGGTGTACGTCGGGGGCAAGCAGCGCGCGTGCGCGGAGGTCGGGATCGCGCCGATCGACCGGCGTCTCCCGGCGGATGCCCCCTTCGAGCAGGTCGCGGAGCTGCTGGAGGGCCTCAACGCCGACGACGCGGTCAGCGGGGTGCTGCTGCAGCTGCCCGTCCCCGCCCACCTCGACGGCCCGGCGCTGACCGGCGCGATCGACCCGGCGAAGGACGTCGACGGCCTGACCCCGGTGAACGCGGGGCTGCTCGCGCTCGGACGGCCCGGGCTGCGCCCGTGCACCCCCCTTGGCGTGATCGAGCTGCTGGCGAGCGTCGATATGGGCGCGGATCGCATCGAGGGCGCCGAGGCGGTGGTGGTGGGGCGCTCGAACCTGTTCGGCAAGCCGATGGCGCAGCTGCTGCTCGCGGCGAACGCGACGGTGACGGTGTGCCACTCGCGCACCCGCGACCTCGCCGCGGTGTGCGCCCGCGCCGACGTCCTGATCGCGGCGGTCGGCCGCCCGCGCCTGCTGGGGCCGGGCTTCGTCAAGCCCGGCGCGGTCGTGATCGACGTCGGCATGAACCGGCTGACCCCCGAGCAGGCCGGCAATCGCAGCGGCCTCGTCGGCGACGTCGACTTCGAGGCGGCGTCGCAGGTGGCGAGCGCGATCACGCCGGTCCCGGGCGGGGTGGGCCCGATGACGATTGCGCTGCTGCTGCGCAACACCCTCCAGGCCGCGCGCTCGCAGGCGGGGCTCGACGGCCGATGAGGCCGGGCAGGCTGCGTCTGGGGGAGCTGATCGCGCTGGCCGGGGCGATCTGCCTGATCGTGGCGCTGGCGCTGCCGTGGTATGAGAACGCGCAGGGCAAGCTCAGCGCATGGGCGACGTTCGGCCCGGCGGTCGCGCTGCTGATCCTGGCCGCCGCCGGCGCGCTGGCGCTCGCGCTGGCAACTGTGACCGAGCGCGCCAGCACCGCGTTCCCGGTGGCGGCGGCGGTGTGGAGCACGCTGTTTGGAGCCCTCGCCGTCGTGGCCGCCGTGGTGCGGCTGCTCGAGCGCCCCGACCACGCGACCGAGCTGTGCGCGGGCTCCTGGCTGGCGCTCGTCGGGGCGGTGGCGGTGCTGGCGGGAAGCTGGCAGTCGATGCGCGACGAACGCACCGATCTCTACGACCCGGCCGACGTCGAGCCACACCACCTGGGTGGGCCCGAGTAAGGGTCGCCCTAGAATGGCTCGCCGTGATCGACCGCGACGAGGTTCTGCACGTGGCGCGCCTGGCGCGCCTGGCGCTCTCCGATGAGGAGACGCAGCGGATGGCGGGCGAGCTGTCGGCGGTGCTCGACCACATCGCGAAGATCGGCGAGCTCGACCTCTCCGACGTCCCGCCGACGTCGCATGTGGTCGAGGTGACGGGCGCGCTGCGCCCCGACGAGCCGCGGGCGTCGCTCCCTCGGGACGTCGCGCTGGCGCAGGCCCCGGCTGTGAGCGACGGCGGATTTCAAGTCCCGAGCCCGCAGGCGTGAACGAGCGGGAGATAATCGACCTGTCGGCCGCCGCGGCGGCCGCGTCGATCGCGGCGGGCGAGCTGTCGCCGTCGGAGCTGTTCGAGGCCTATCGCGCGCGGGCGTCCGCGGACGAGCTGAACTGCTTCACGTGGGTCGCCGAGGAGCTGCCGGCGAGCCCCGACCCCGAATCGCAGGCGCCCCTGGGGGGGGTGCCGCTGGCGGTGAAGGACCTGTTCTGCACCGAGGGCGTGCCCAGCCAGTCGGGCTCGCGGATCCTGGAGGGCTACCTCCCCCCGTACACGGCCTCGGTGGTGGCCCGCCTGGCGGCGGCGGGGGCGCCGCTGCTGGGCAAGACCAACCAGGACGAGTTCGCGATGGGGTCGTCCAACGAGAATTCGGCGTACGGCGCGGTGCTCAACCCGTGGGATCGCGGGCGTGTCCCGGGGGGATCGTCGGGCGGCAGCGCCGCCGCGGTCGCGGCGGGCCTGGCGCCGTGGGCGCTGGGCACCGACACCGGCGGGTCGATCCGCCAGCCGGCGGCGCTGTGCGGGATCGTGGGGCTCAAACCGACGTACGGGGCGGTGTCGCGCTTTGGCATGATCGCGTTCGCCTCGTCGCTGGACCAGGCGGGGCCGCTGACCCGCGACGTGACCGACGCGGCGCTGATGCTGCGCTACATGGTGGGCCGCGACCGGTGTGACGCGACGTCGCTGGCGTTCCCCGAGGAGATCGGGCTGCCGACGGCGGAGAGCCTGAAGGGCGTTCGACTGGGTGTGCCCGACGAGCTGACCGGCGAGGGCATCGACCGCGACGTGCTGGACGCCTTCCAGGCGACGCTCGCGCGAGCCCGGGAGCTGGGCGCGGAGGTGCGGCCGGTGAGCCTGCCGCACGCGCCGCACGCGCTGTCGGCCTACTACGTGCTGGCCCCGGCGGAGTGCTCGTCGAACCTGGCGCGCTTTGACGGGGTGCGCTATGGGCTGCGCAAGAGCGATCCCGCCCACCCGCAGGATCTGCTGGAGATGTACACGCGCACCCGCCACGACGGCTTCGGGCCGGAGGTGAGGCGGCGGATCATGCTCGGCACCTACGTGCTGTCGGCCGGCTACTACGACGCCTACTACGGCAGCGCCCAGCGGGTGCGCACCAAGATCGCGCAGGATTTTGCGGCGGCGTTTGAGCAGGTCGACTTCATCGTCACCCCGACCAGCCCGACGGTGGCGTTCGGGCTGGGGGAGAAGACGGGCGACCCGTGGTCGATGTACATCAACGACTACTGCACCGTCCCGATGTCCTTGGCGGGCATCCCCGCGATCTCAATCCCGTGCGGGCTGGGCGGGGGACTGCCGATCGGCTTTCAGATCGCCGGGCCGGTGTTCAGTGAGAACCGTCTGCTGGACGCGGCCCACGCGCTGGAGCGGGCGATCGGCTTCGACGGGTCGCGGGCGCGGGCATGAGCGGCGTCGAGTACGAGCCGGTGATCGGCCTGGAGATCCACATCCAGCTCGCGACCGCGACGAAGATGTTCTGCGGCTGCGAGCTGTCGTTCGGGGAGCCTCCGAACACGCGCACCTGCCCGGTCTGTCTGGGGCTGCCGGGGAGCCTGCCGGTGGCCAACGCGCGCGCGGTGCACTTTGGGCTGATGATCGGGCTGGCGCTGGGCTCGGAGCTGGCGCCGCGCTCGATCTTTCACCGCAAGAACTACTTCTATCCGGACCTGCCGAAGGGCTATCAGATCTCTCAGTACGACGAGCCGCTGTGCCGCGGGGGCGGGCTGGGGGAGGTGCGCATCCACCGGGTGCACCTGGAGGAGGACGCGGCAAAGCTCGTGCACGTCGGCTCCAGCGGGCGCATCCAGGGCTCGGAGGCGAGCGTGGTGGACTTCAACCGCGGCGGCACGCCGCTGGCGGAGATCGTTACCGAGCCCGACCTGCGCTCCGCCGAGCAGGCCGGCGAGTGGCTGCGGCTGCTGCGCGCGACGATGCGTCAGCTGGGCGTCAGCGACGTGAACATGGAGGAGGGCTCGCTGCGCTGCGACGCCAACATCTCGCTGCGCCCGGTCGGCTCGGAGGTGCTGGGAACGAAGACGGAGCTGAAGAACATGAACTCGTTCCGCTTCATCGAACGGGGCATCCGCGCCGAGATTGCCCGCCAGCAGGGGATCCTCGACGGCGGCGGGCAGGTGGTGCAGGAGACACTGCATTTCGACCCGCGACCCGATGCGCGCCCGCCGATCACGTCGCTGCGCTCCAAGGAGGAGGCCCACGACTACCGCTACTTCCCCGAGCCCGACCTGGTGCCGGTGGCGATCGACGCGCAGATGCTCGACACGGCGCGGGCCGCGATACCGGAGCTGCCGGCCGAGCGCGCACGACGCCTGGAGCACGAGCTGGGCCTGTCGCCGCAGAGCGCGACGCTGCTCGCGTTCAGGGCCGAGCTGGGCGTCTATTTCGAGGCTGCCCTGACGGCCGGCGCCGGGGGGCGGGACCCCATCCCCCGGCGCAGGCGCTCGCGAACTGGATCGCCGGCGATCTCGCGGGGCGTCTGGAGGATGGGGGGGACCCGGCGGACTCGGCGGTGACGCCGGGGGCATTGGCGGCCCTGGTGGGCCTGGTGGCGGCCGGACGCGTGAGCGTCGGCGCCGGCCGGCAGGTCCTCGACCGGTTGGTGGCCGAGGGTGGCGACCCGCTGGCGATCGTCGAAGCCGAGGGGCTGGCGGTGATCGACGGCGCCGACGAGGCGCTGGCGGCGATCGTGGCCGCGGCGCTGGCGGCCAACCCCGATGCGGCCGAGGGCGTCCGCGCCGGCAACGCCAAGGCGATCGGGCCGATCGTGGGCCACGTGATGCGCGAGACCAGGGGCCGCGCCGACGGCGGCGAGGTCAACAGGCTGGTGCGCGAGCAACTCGGCATCTGATCTGGGCTCCGCGCCGATGGCGGGCAACGGCACAGGTCAGTGTCGATAGCTATTGGCCCAGCTGGCATCTGAGACACGCCCACCGTCCACATTTTGGACCCCGGGCCAAAGGCAAGACGCCCGCTGAGCGCCAATATGCTCGCTATGAACAGGCCATCCTCAAGCCCAGTCAACGCTCAGTCCCGGCGGTTCCTGCTGCTGCCGGAGGAGGCCGCGGAGGGCTCCGGCCGGCGTCCCCAGATTCGTCGCTACCGCCTCGCGAGCATCGGGCGACACGGCAGCGTCAACGGCATCGACCTCGCGACGGCGCGTATCGCCGGCGAGCTCAGCCATCTGCGGCGCATGGGCGGGTAGACCGGCCTCCCGCGCTGACGAACCTCCAGCGCCTTCAGCGCTGGCCCTTCAGCGCTGACTCTCTCCAGGCTTCCCTGTCCCCTCCCCGCCGACCCTCGATCGCCCGCCGATCGAGGGTCGGCGGGTGTGTCCCCGCGGGTTGGGTCTGGAACGTCTACGCTGGTCCTATGAACGAGTCGACAAACGAATCTTCCTCACGCTCGATCGGCCGGATGGTCGTGGCGGTGCTGGTGCTGGGGGTGGCGGCCTGGGTGCTGCTGCACCTGGTGATCGGCATCGTGACCGCGCTGGCCAGCGTGATCGTGGTGGTCCTGGCGGTGGTGGCCGTCGTGTGGGCGCTGCGCGTGCTGCTGTAAGCCGATGAGAGCCTCGGCCCGCAGGAGTGCTCCGCGCTGGGCTGGCGCCGCGCGATGTGCCCGCGCTGGCCGGCGGGCTTCGCGATGGGTCGGCGTGGGACAGCGGGCTATGTGATCGCGCGATGGGCTACGTGGTCATCGCCGTCTGCTTTGGCCTCGCCGGCGGGATCGTCGGCAAGATCAAGGGCAGCTCCTTCCTTCTGTGGTTTCTGATCTCGGGGGCGGTCCCGTTCATCGGCCTGGCGGCGGCGATCCTGTATCGCTTCGAGCGTGACGAGCCGCGCCGCCAGTGCCCGCGGTGCGGGCGGGTCACGAAGGTCTACGACGCGCTCTGCACGCGCTGCGGAGCCGAGCTGGACTACCCCGACGTGATCATCGCCCCGGAATCGCACGTGCCTCAGCACGCGGCTCCGTCCTGAGCCGGGAACGCCCACGCCCTTCAGCTCGCGCTCGAACGGGATCGATCCCGCGGCGCACGTCAACGGCAGGTCAAACGGCGATCCCGCAGTCAAGCGGCGTTAGGGACCCCAAACACCGGCGGGGTCTATAAATCTTGAGATGGCGACCGACGCGACCCCGGAGCTCACCGACACATCGCTGATCGCCCGACTGATCCGCCGCGCGGGCTTCACGAGCGACCGGGACTTCGTGCTGCGCGTCGTGCAGCCCGCGCTGGTGGGCATGATCGACGGGACGGTGTCGTCGATCGCGCCGATCTTCGCGGCGGCGGTCTCGTCGGACTCGCATACGGCGTTCGTGGTCGGTCTCTCGACGGCGCTCGGCGCGGGCATCAGCATGGGGATCTCCGAGGCGCTGTCGGACACCGGCGAAACGACGGGCCGTGGCTCGCCGGTCGTGCGCGGCACGATCACCGGCGGGATGACCGCGCTCGGGGGCGTGTTCCACACCCTGCCCTTCCTGATCTCCGACACCCACAAGGCGCTGATCGTCGCCGGCGCCGTCGTGGCCGTCGAGTTGTTCGTGATCGCCTGGGTGCGCCAGCGCTTCCTCGAGGTGTCGCTGCGCTCGTCGCTGATCGTCGTGACCCTCGCCGGGGTGATCGTGCTGTGCATCGGCGTGCTGATCGGCGCGTCCTGACGAGTCCCAGACAGTCTTTTTTCTTCAGACCGCGCCCTAGCTCTGCTGCCCAGCCGTTGGGACCCGCGACCGGCGCTGGCCGGGCCCCCGGAGCGGAAAATCCCGCTGGTAAACTGCGTTTTCCAGTTCTCTCGGCGAAAGCGGAAAGGAGGTTGGTTGGATGCGCGCGGTGGACGCTCTGATGGAATGCTTGAAGGCGGAGGGCGTGGAGGTCGTCTTCGGTCTGCCCGGCGGCGCCAACCTCCCGACGTACGACGCTTTCGTGGACGCCGGCATCCGCCACATCCTGGTGCGCCACGAGGCCGGCGGCGGCCACGCGGCGGAGGGGTACGCGAAGGCGACCGGCAGGGTCGGGGTGGCGTTTGCGACGAGCGGCCCCGGGGCGACGAACCTGGTGACGCCGATCTGCGACGCGATGATGGACTCGGTGCCGGTGGTGTTCGTCACCGGCCAGGTCCGCACCGAGCTGCTCGGGACCGACGGCTTCCAGGAGGCGGACACGATCGGGATCACGATGCCGGTGGTCAAGCACTCGTTCATGATCCAGCACCCCCTGGAGATCCCGCGGGCGATCCACGAGGCGTTTCATATCGCGCGCAGCGGCCGCCCGGGCCCGGTGCTGGTGGACATCCCGCAGGATCTCTCGCGGGCGGACATCCCGTACGAGCCCGTGACCGACCTGCGCCTGCCCGGCTACCAGCCGACGCTGGAGGGCAACCAGAAGCAGATCCGTCAGGCCGCCAAGGCGCTGGCGGCGTCGCAGCGCCCGGTGATCTACGCCGGCGGCGGGGTCGTCAACGCCAACGCGTCGGAGGAGCTCGTCGAGTTCGCCAGGAGCGACCGCTTCCCGGTGACGTGCACGCTGATGGGCCTCGGCGCCTTCCCGGCGCGCCTGACGGCGCCCGCGGGCGCCGCCGCGGAGGGGGCGAAGGGCGGGCTTGGGGAACCCGATTATCAGTGGCTGGGGATGTTGGGGATGCACGGGACGCGGGCCGCGAACTACGCGATGGACGAGGCTGACCTGATCTGCGCGGTGGGGGCGCGCTTCGACGATCGCATCACCGGCAAGCTTTCGGAGTTCGCGCCGCGCGCGAAGTTCATCCACATCGACGTGGATCCCGCGGAGATCTCAAAGAACGTGGCGGCGCACATCCCGATCGTGGGCGACGCGCGCCACGTGCTGGCGAAGCTGGTGATCGAGTACCGCGCGCTCGGCGCCGACCCGGCGCGGCTGGAGGCGTGGTGGAATCGGATCGAGGGCTGGCGCGAGAAGCACCCGCTGCGCTACGACGACAGCGCCGACACTGAGATCAAGCCGCAGTACATGATCCAGGCGCTGTATCAGGCGACCGGCGGCGAGGCGATCGTCACCAGCGACGTCGGCCAGCACCAGATGTGGACGGCGCAGTACTACGACTTCCCGGCGCCGCGGCGCTGGATCAACTCCGGGGGGCTGGGGACGATGGGCTTCGGGCTGCCCGCGGCGATGGGGGCGGCGGTCGGCTGCCCCGACCGTACGGTGTGCTGTGTCGCGGGCGACGGCTCGGTGCAGATGAACGCCCAGGAGCTCGCGACGTGCGCGCAGGAGCAGATCCCGATCAAGGTGTTCATCATGAACAACGGCTACCTCGGCATGGTGCGCCAGTGGCAGGAGCTGTTCTGGGACGGGCGCTACAGCCACGTCGACACCGGGTCCTATCCCGACTTCGTCAAGCTCGCCGAGGCGTACGGGGCGACCGGGGTGCGCCTGCGCGACAAGACGACGCTGGTGGAGGACTTCAAGGATGCGATCGCGACCGAGGGGCCGGTGGTGGTGGACGTGCGGGTGACGCGCGAGGAGAACACCTATCCGATGATCCCCGCGGGCCGGGCCGCGCGGGAGATGGTCGGATGAACGAGACCATGACGACCTGCGCATCCAACCAGATCCAGGGCGCGCGGCGTCCATACGCGAGCTGTGATCGCGACGGGCCGGGGGGCCGATGATGGGCGAACCTGCGACCAAGGCGCCCCTCAGCCTGGAGGAGCTCGAAGCGTCGGGCAACCTGCGGACGGGGCGCAAGCACGTGCTGTCGATCCTCGTCGAAAACAAGTCCGGGGTGCTGACACGGATCGCGGGGCTGTTCGCGCGGCGGGGCTTCAACATCGACACGCTCACGGTGGGCCCGACCGACGACGAGCAGATCTCGCGGGTGACGCTGACGGTCGACGGGGCACTGCACCCGATCGACCAGGTGACCAAGCAGCTGCACAAGCTGATCAACGTGCTGAAGATCCGCGACCTGGAGCCCGGCGACACGGTCTCGCGGGAGCTCGCGATGTTCAAGGTCTCCGCCGACGGTCCCCAGCGCGGCGAGCTGATGCAGCTCACGGAGATCTTCCGCGGCAAGGTGATCGACGTGACCAAGCGCTCGGTGATCGTCGAGATCACGGGCACCACCGAGAAGATCGAGGCATTCGAGGGCATGGTGCGGCCGTTCGGGTTGATCGAGATGATGCGCACCGGCGAGATCGCGATCTCACGCGGGCGCGGAGAAACATGAGGTGAAGCGCGGCCTGACACGGCGGGAAGGCCAGACGCAGGTCGCATCGGCAGGGAGCGTCGGCCCGTTCGCGCTGAGCGATCCCGACCGCGAGCGGCTCGCGGCGCGATTGGAACTGGCGGTCAAACGCGCCCGTCGCAGTGGCCGCCAGACGCTGGCGACGCTGACGCTGGCGCTGGCGGCGGACGTCGATCCGAGCGCGGTGGTCTGTGCGTCGCGTCGTCCGGGGGAGCCATGGTTTCTGTTCGAGCAGCCCGAGCGCGGCCGCGCCGCGCTGGCGGCGCTCGGCGAGGCGACCTGCCTGACGGCGGCCGGCTCGGAACGCTTCGCGACGGTGGCCGATCGCTGGCGCGCGCTGGCGGCCGGCGCGGTCAGCGACCCCCCAGACGATCCCGGCCGTTCGGGGCCGGTGGCGGTGGGCGGCTTCGCGTTCGCCGCCGACGGCGGCGCGAGCCCGGGGTGGGGCGGCTTCGAGCCGGCGTCGCTGGTGGTGCCGGAGGTCGCGCTGACCCGCCTGCAGGAGCGCCGCGGCGGCTGGGGCGCGCGTCTGACGATCTCGGCGCTGGCGGCACCGGACGACACGCCCGAGGAACTGCTCGCACGCCTGGATGCGCGCCTGCGCGAGCTGCGCTCCGAGCCGTTGGCGCTGCTGGATCCGGCGCCGGCGGGGCGCTACCGGATCGTGAGCGCGATGCCGCCGGAGCACTACGAGGCGGCGGTCGCCCGCGCCGTCGAGCTGATTCGCGGCGGAGAGCTGGAGAAGGTCGTGCTGGCCCGGGAGGTCCAGGTGCACGCGGGCGGGGGGGCTTCCAACTTCGACCCGGCGGCGGTGTTCGGGGTGCTGCGCGAGGGGTTCCCGTCGTGCTTCGTGTTCTGCGTCGGGCGCGGCGAGTCGACGTTCCTGGGGGCCAGCCCTGAGCTGCTGGTGCGCCGCGAAGGCCACCGGGTCAGCGCGCTGGCGCTCGCGGGCTCGATGCGCCGCAGCGCGGACCCCGCGGTTGACGACCATCTCGGCGAACAGCTGATGCACTCCGACAAGGACCGCGAGGAGCACGCGATCGTGATCCGGCGGATCGAGCGGACGCTGCGCCCGCACGCGCTGTGGGCGACCGCGACGCCGGAGCCGACGCTGGTGAAGGTCGCGAACATCCAACACCTCGGCACTCCGATCCGCGCGCAGCTAGCACAGCCGCTGGACGTGATCGAGCTGCTGGAGCTGATGCACCCGACCCCCGCCGTCGGCGGCGAGCCGCTGGGATTGGCCGGGCCGTTGATCCCGGCGCTGGAGGGCCTTGACCGCGGCTGGTATGCCGGCCCTGTCGGCTGGGCCGACGCGACCGGCGACGGCGAGTTCTGCGTGGCGCTGCGCTGCGCGCTGCTGGAGGGCCGAGTCGCCCACTGCTACGCCGGCGTGGGCGTGGTGCGCGACTCCGACCCCTCTGCCGAGCTGGCCGAGACCGAGGTCAAGCTGCAGGCGCTGCTGCCCCTGCTGGCGGGCTGAGCCCGCCTTTGGCCAGGGCTCGCGCGACCGCCTCCCAGGCGCGGCGGTGCAGCGCGAGGTTCTCAGCGCGGTCGCCGCTCACCTCGATGATTCGCGCCCGACTGGGGCGCTCGGTCAAGGCGCGCTCCAGCGCCGCCCGGAAGGCAGGTACGTCCCCGACCCGCTCATGCTCCAGCCCGTACAGCGCCGCCGCCTGCGCGAAGTCCAGGCCGGTGGGGGTCGCGATGTGGCGGGTGTAAACGTCCTCCCCCGGGAAAACCCCGTCCGGCGCGCGCGCCGCCTCGTCGCCGGCGACCGGCAGGAAGTCGAAGATGCTGCCCCCCCCGTTGTCGAGCAGCACGATCGTCAGGTTCACCCGTAGGCGCCGGGCCGCGAGCAGGCCGCCGACGTCGTGGGCGAGCGCGACATCGCCGATCAGCAGCACCACCGGCCCCTCGCTTGCCGCAGCGGCCCCGAAGGCGGAGGAGACGGTCCCGTCGATCCCGTTGGCCCCACGGTTGCATAGCACCCGCGGGGGATCGGCCCGCACAGGCCAGAAGCTCTCGACGTCCCGCACCGGCATCGAGGAGGCCACGAACAGAGTCGCGTGCGCGGGCAGCAGCACCCCGAGCTCGGCTGCCACCGCCGGCTCTGAGAGGCCGTGCGCGCCGAGCACCCCGAGGATCGCCTCCGCGGCGCGCTCGTCCGCGCTGCGCCACGTCTCGAGCCACTCGGGATCGGCGTGTTTGATGAGGCCCCCGCCCACCGCGTCCGCCAGCCCCGCGGCGGGCTCCAGCGCGAAGCGGCGGCACACCGTCGCGTCTGGATCCTGCCAGCGGCCCTCCGCATCGATCGTCGCCTGGGGCACGTCGCACATGCCCGCGAGCCACGAGCGCAGCGGCTTGGACGTCGGCAGGTCCCCCACGCGGAGCACGATGTCCGGCCGCACGCTCGCCGCGAACCCCCCATCGCGCAGCAGCGCGTCGTAGTGCGCCACAGCCGCCGCGGTCCGCCGCGCCCCCGAGAGCGGGTCGGCCAGCAGCGGCCATCCGGCCGCTGCGCAGAACGCCGCCGCGGCCTCGCCGAGCCCGGTGTCGCGCTCGTAGCGCCCGGCCACCACCACCCCGCGGCGATGAGCGGCCACGACGGCGGCGAGTGACTGGGCGTCCTCGGGGACCGAGCCGCGCGCCGGCGGGCAGGTCACGAGCGGGCGGCCGTCGGGGCGGCCGCTGTGGTCGGGCGGCGAGGGCTCCCCGCTCACCAGCGGCTCGCGCAGCGGGAAGTTGAGGTGCACGACGCCGGGGCTGCCCTCCAGCGCGCGCCAGTACGCCCGGCAGGCCAGCGTGCGCATCCAGCGCAGCCGCGCGTCGTTTGCGTCGTGGACGCCGACCTCGAAGAACCACTTGGCGGCGTCCCCGAACAGCTTCACCTGGTCGATCGTCTGCCCGGCGCCGCTCTCGCGCAGCTCCGGCGGTCGGTCGGCCGTCAGCACCAGCAGCGGCACACCGGCCTCATGCGCCTCGATCGTCGCCGGCAGCAGCTCCGCGGCGGCCGTGCCCGACGTGCACGCGACTGCGACCGGCAGCCCCGACGCCTTGGCGAGCCCGAGCGCGAAGAAGCCCGAGCAGCGCTCGTCGATGTGCGAGTGGCAGCGCAGGCGCGGGTCGCGCGCGAGGCTCAGCACGAGCGGCGTCGAGCGCGAGCCCGGCGAGGTGCAGGCGTCGCGCAGCCCGCAGCGCGCCAGCTCGTCGACGAACGCACGCAGCAGCAACTGGGTGTCGGTCGGGGCACTCACGTCAGGCATGATCCATCGTCATGCCCGAGAACGTCGTCCTCCTGCACGGATTCGGCGGGACCCGCCGTGCGTGGGACGGCGTGATCGCCCTGCTGGATCGTGAGCGCCAGCTGCCGCTGGCGCTCGACCTCCCGGGCCACGGGGACGCCGCGGATGCGCCGCGTCCGATCACGTTCGAGGGCTGCGTCGAGCACGTGCTCGCCCGCTGTCCCTCGCGCTTTGAGCTGTGCGGCTATTCGATGGGTGGGCGCGTCGCACTGCACGTCGCGCTCGCGGCACCCGACCGCGTGCAGCGACTCGTGCTCGTGGCCAGCAGCGCCGGCATCGAAGACGAGGCCGAACGCCTCCAACGACGACTCTCCGACCACCGGCTCGCCGACGATCTGCAACGCCTGCCCTACGACGAGTTTATCGAGCGCTGGCGCACCCAGCCGCTGTTCGCTGACGACCCCCCCGAGGTTGGCGCGCTAGCCCGCGCCGATCAGCGCCGCAACCGGCCCGACGCGCTGGCCGCCGTCCTGCGCGGCATCGGCACCGGCGAGATGGCCCCGCTATGGGATCGCCTCCCCGAGCTGGCAATGCCCGTCTTCGTCATCGTGGGCGAGCGCGACGCTAAGTTCCAGGCGCTGGGGCGGCGCATGACCGAGCTGCTGCCCGACGCCGAGCTGCTGGTCGTGCCGGGCGGCCACGGCCTGCCCCTGGAGAATCCGGCGGCTGTCGCGCACGCGCTGGCCGGAGGCACATCCCGCCGATCTGGCGCTGCTCCGCCTTGCTGACCTCGCTGGTCCAGAAGGTGTGGTGTGGACGGCGGTGCCGTCCGATGTTTCGGGGGATGCCGCGCCGGCGCTCCTGATCAAGGACTTGGCGAGGTGCTACAACGGCTACGCGAGGAACGGGTCAGGAGACACTCCCCCGGGCCTGTCGGTCGGGAGCCTGGGACGCATCGAAGTGGCAAGGACGGCCCCGAGCTGGGATTCTGTGTGTGTCGGATCATCGATGTGCTGGGCGTGTCCCTCGCGGAGCTGGCTGCGGCCGTGGACGCCGAGCGCGCGCTGGCTCGGCGTGGCCGCCTCGCGGTAGTCGGAGACAAGCTGCGGTTCGCCCTTGCCAGCAGCCGCCTCCCGGTGTAGGATCGCCACGGATGCCGAGGTCGTTCTCTGGCGCGCTCAGCCGTCCCGTCGTATCATGGTGTGTGCGGCGTGCGATGACCGCCACAGCCACCCACAACGCAGCAACGGTCGGTGAGCCCCGACCGTCTCTCGATGACCACCACACCGACGACCACGGAGAGAGTCCGTGGCCGACATTGGAGTAACCGTAGACATGTGTACCAGAAGAACCAATAATCAAGCCGTGGGAGGGAGGCCTCGATGATGGGTTCATGGATGTGGAGGGCCCGCAGAATCACGCACGGAGCGGTGCCGGCATGGCACCGCTGATCGCTCTGCCGTCGTATGCGGTCACGCCTACGCGAGCCGTAGCATCGCTCGTCGTGTCGGCACGCGGCCATCAACCATCACAGCGAACCGAAGAGACAGCAGACGCCCACCTCTGGCCCGCGGGGATCGACTACGGCAGCGTCACGGTGCCACAGCCAGCCCCGCGCGATGCCTTCCTCGACCCGCTCGATGTAGTCGACCTTCTAGACGACTGAGTGCGTCGGTGACGAACGGCGCGGCGTTCAAGCCTCACGATGACGGGCTACTCGACCAAGGCGACATTCTCGCGGACGTGCCGTTCGTGAAGTGGGTCGATGGTGAGGCGACCGAGGGTTCGGCTCGTCGCGGCGTCATTACCTCGAACAGTTCGCCATGCGCGTCACCTCGAACGGCTGTACCTGCGAGGATTACGAGCGCGCTATCGAGAAGGGCTGGTCGAGTAGCGCAGCGCGAGTGTATGTGCAAGTTGCGCCCTTGCGTCCTGCGAAGGATTTCAAGGACAAGCAAGACGAGATACGGGCGGGCAGACGGCTCGACCTCTTCTTCATCAAGGGCGACGACAAAAAACTCGCAGACCAGGTGGCCGACCTGACCCGAGAGCAGCCGATCCCCGCATCGGTCCTTGCGAGTTGCAAGAAAATCGCGCGCCTCGCAGATTGGCAGTGGAGCGCCCTGCTCGTGCACATCGCTGTGTCCCGCTTCCATGTCAAACCCGAGGAACTATTCCGTGACGAGCTGTTGAAAGGAGGCGCGGGTGGAGCTTGACTCCCTGATCCTCGCGGATGCGGTGAGCACACCGCCGGACGACAAGTTCTATATTCACGGAGGTGGCTTCTCGCGCTACGAGGTCCCGGGGCTCCCGTTTCCGGTTCCGCTTGGAGTTCTGATCCGCCTCAAAGTTGATGACGAGGATCTGCACAAGAGCCACCAGTTCCTCGTCGCGTTCATCGGCCCTACGGGTTTGCCTAACGTGCCACCCGTCGAGTTTGTAGGTACGCCCCCTCCGAAGACAACGGAGCTGATGCGTATCCGGTTAGCTCCATCCGGGTGGTTTCGTAGTTTTGTTGGGTGTCGCGGCCTACGTATCCTCTGAGCATCTTGGAGTTTCAGGAGCGCTTTGCGACCGAGGAGGCCTGCCGCGAGTATCTGTTCGCTTCGCGCTGGCCGGAGGGGTTTGCTTGTCCAGGGTGTGGCGGCGGGCGGGCCGGTGGCCAGACGCGCCGCCACCTGTGGGTATGTACCGCGTGTGGGCACCAGACGTCGGTGACTGCGGGGACCGTGATGCACAAGACGCACACGCCGCTGCGCACGTGGTTCTGGGCGGCCTATCTGGTCGCCACTCACCACCCGGGCATATCGGCCAAGCAGCTGCAACGCCAGCTCGGGCTCTCGCGCTATGAGACTGCCTGGCTGATCCTGCAGAAGCTGCGCAGGGCGATGGTCGCCCCTGAGCGCGAGCTGCTGAAGGGTGAGGTCGAGATCGACGAGTTCTTCCTCGGTGGGCGCGAGGAGGGCCTCAAAGGCGGCCGCCAGCGCGGAAAGAAGGCGCTGATCGGCATCGCGATCGAGGTCCGCGGACACGGCTCCGGGCGGCTGCGCCTTCGGGTGTTGCCCGACGCTTCAGGGCCGATACTGCTCAGCTTCACCCAGGCGACCACCACCACCGGCGCAATCGTGCATACCGACGGGCTTCAGTCCTACCGCGTCCTGAGCAAGCACGGCTACGAGCACCGCCGACACCCGAAACAAACCGCTGCGCCCGATCAGCTACTCCCTCGAGCACACCGCGCAACCTCCAACCTCAAGGCCTGGATGCACGGCACACACCGTGGCGTCTCTGACGAGCACCTACAGGTCTATCTCGACGAGTACGTCTTCCGTCACAACCGCCGCAGCACACCAATGGCGGCGTTCCAGACCCTCCTCGGACTCGGCGCCCTGCACAACCCCACCACCTATCAGCAAATCACCCGCCGAGCCGCCTAAAACCCCATCTGGAGCTAACCGGATACGCATCACGGAGCTTGTAGAGGGCGAGGAACGGTTTGTGAATATCGCGCTACAGATAGGTGCCGTGGCCGTCAGGGATGGGCTTTACCACCTGGAGTTTCACATGGACGGTCGCCTCGTGCGGAGGGTGCCGCTGCCGGTAGTCGTGATCGGTGCGCAGGTCCTGTCCACCTTGGACCACGAATGGCCGCAGGCCGGAGAACCAACACCAACCGGCCGATCGCATAGCGCAGTGGTGAAGCGGTCGAAAGCGAAGCGGCCGTCTCACCCTCCGAAAAAGACATAAGCCCCGCCAAGGCGTGGGTCTCTATAAGCCCGGCTCGTCGTCCCCATAGTGGGAACACTCAGAGCGGCGCCACCCCGAGGCCCGGCCCGGCGGGCACCGCGATCTGTCCCTCTCGCACCGGCAGCGGGTCATCCAGGTCCTCGAACAGGCCCAGCGTCGCCAGGCCGCAGTGGGGCATCGGCCCGCGCGACGCCAGCGCCGCCGCCGCGTGCAGCGCCGCCGCGACGCCCAGCGGGCCGTCGAGTGTCGAGGCCACGTACACCTCGGCGCCCGATGCCCGCACCAGCGCCGCCGCCGCGACCAGGCCCGCGATCCCTCCGCAGCGCGAGATCTTCAGGCACACCGCGTCGGCCACGCCCGCGCCCAGCGCCCCGTGCTCGGCGGCGGTCTCGTCGATCGCGACCCGCACCGCCACCCGCTCGCGCACCTGCCCGCACCGCCTCCAGCCCGTGCGTCGGCTCCTCGACCAGCTCCAGCCCCGCCGGGGCCAGCGCCTCGATCGCGCGCACCGCCTGCTCCACGCTCCACGCCCCGTTGGCGTCCAGGCGCAGCGCCACGTCGCGGGCCCGCCGCTGCGCGCGCCGCCGCCATGCCGGCCCGCGTCGTCGCCGACTCCCACCTTCACCTTCACGCACCCGAAGCCCCGCCGCGCCGCCGCCGCGGCCTGCTCCGCCGCGCCCGCGCGGTCGAGCGCCGACAGCGTCGCGTTGACCGGCACCGCGGCGCCGGGTCGTCGGTCAGCAGCGCCGCCACCGGCCGTCCCGCGCGCCGGCCCGCGAGGTCCCACAGCGCCAGGTCGATCGCGGCCAGTGCCTGCCGGCAGGTCCCCGACCCGCGCGGCACGCGTCGAGCAGCTGCGGCGCCGCCGCAGCCCGTCGCGTCCGCGCCAGCACCGGCCGGTAGCGCTCCAGCGCCTCGCGCACCCGCTCGAGGCCGACCCCGTCGTAGGGCTCGAGCGGCGCCGCCTCGCCGTAGCCGGTCACCCCGTCCTCGTCGGTGAGCCCCACCTCAGCAGCTCGCGCTCGCGCACCGCGCCGTAAGCGGTCTGCAACGGCTCGCCAGCCGCAGCGTCGCTGCACGGCGACTCAGGCCGCTCGACCTCGAGGCTGCGGCCGGTCACACGGCGCGGACGCGCGCGCGAGATGCTCCACAAAGGCCCTCACGAGCCGATGCCGCCGCTGGCGAGGATCCCGGCGGAGAGCAGCAGACAGAACACGCAGCTGCAGCGCCCCGGTCCGCGCGAGCGCCCCGTTCAGCGACGGGCCGTCCACGCGCGTGCGCACCACCCGCGCGACCGCCACCGCCAGCGGGAGCGCCGCCCACGGCAACAGCAGCCACGCCGTCATCGAGCCCAGCAGCCACGGCAGCGGCGCGCGCGCGAACGCCACCGCCAGCATCGCCGTGTACAGCCTGCGCGTGCGCGTCCGCCCCAGGCGCACCGCCAGCGTGCGCTTGCCCGCGCGGCGGTCGGTGTCGATGTCGCGCACGTTGTTGACCACCAGGATCGCGCTCGCCAGCAGGCCCGACCGGCACCGCGCACGCGAACGCCTGCCACGGCAGCTGCTGCACCTGCACGAAGTACGAGCCCGCCACCGCCACGATCCCGAAGAACAGGAACACGAACAGCTCGCCCAGCCCCTCGTAGCCGTACGGCCGCGGGCCGCCCGTGTACAGCACGCCCGCCAGGATCGACGCCGCCCCCACCGCCAGCAGCTCCCAGCCCGCGACCGCCACCAGGTAGGCGCCGCACAGCACCGCCAGGCCGAACGTCACGTACGTCGCGATCAGCACCTGGCGCGGCGGCACCAGCCCGCCCGCGGTCACCCGCACCGGGCCCAGGCGGTCCTCGGTGTCCGCCCCGCGGCGCGCGTCGGAGTAGTCGTTTGACAGGTTCGTCCCCACCTGGATGAAGACCGCGCCCAGCAGCGCCGCCACGAACGCCAGCGCGTGGAAGCGGCCCGCCCCCGAGGCCAGTGACGTCCCCACCAGCACCGGCGCGATCGCCGCCGGCAGCGTCCGCACTCGGGCCGCCATCACCCAGATGTGCACCGCGCTCGCCCTCTGGGGGATCGCCACGGCCACTACGCCCGCCGCGGGAACCGCGAGAAGTCCGGCTCGCGCTTCTCCCTGTAGGCGTCTCGGCCCTCCTGGGCCTCCTCGCTCATGTAGAACAGCAGGTTTGCATCGTGCGCCAACTGCTGCACGCCCGCCAGGCCGTCCTCCGCCGCGTTGAAGCTCGCCTTCAGCAGCCGCAGCGAGAACGGCGACAGCGCCAGCATCTCCCGACACCAACCCACCGTCTCCTCCTCCAGGCGCTCCAACGGCACCACCGTGTTCACCAGGCCCATCTCCAGCGCCTCCTGTGCGCTGTACTGGCGGCACAGAAACCAGATCTCCTTGGCCTTCTTCGGGCCCACCAGGTTCGCCAGCAGCCCCGCCCCGAAGCCCCCGTCGAAGGAGCCCACCCGCGGCCCCACCTGCCCGAAGCGCGCGTTGTCCGCCGCGATCGTCAGGTCGCACACCAGATGCAGCACGTGCCCCCCGCCGATCGCGTAGCCCGCCACCATCGCCACCACCGGCTTCGGCAGCCGGCGGATCTGGACGTGCAGGTCGGTCACGTGAAAGCGACCGATCCGCGCCCGCCCGGGGGACTCAGATCGGGACTCGGATAGAGACCCCGATGGGGACTCCGACGGGGACCGGGTGGGTGGGGACAGGGTGGGTGGGGACAGGGTGGGTGGGGACAGGGTGGGTGGGGACTCCATCGTTCCTCGGTGAGGTAGCCCGAGTCCCCCCGCACCCGCTGGTCGCCGCCCGCGCAGAACGCCAGCGGGCCCGCGCCCGTCAGGACGATCGCTCCGACCTCGACGTCCTCCCGCGCCCGCTCCAGCGCCTGGGAGATCTCGATCACCGTCCGCGGGCGAAACGCGTTGCGCACCTCCGGGCGGTCGATCGTGATCTTCGCGATCCGCACCGCCTTGTTTGAGGACGAACCGCCGTCCCCCGTCTTCTGCCCTCCCCGGGGTTGTCGCGCTCCGCGTCGCTCCCGTCGTCCCCGGGGTGGGTGGACAGCTCATAGCGGATGTCCTCATACTGGCCTGCTGCAATCCATGGGTCGGCAAGGCTCGCGCGCTCCTCCTGCGGTTGGGACGTCGGTTGAAGATGGCGAAGGCTAGCCTCTGGGGATGGTCGTCGACGCATGGCTCCAGCGCGCCGCCGCAACCGCCCCGACCGTCACCGCCGTGCAGACTCCGCAGGGGGCCTGCTCCTACGCCCAGCTGCTCGACCGCGCTCGCGCCGGCGCCGCCGAGCTCGCCGCGCGCGGCGCGCGACCCCGAGAGCCGGTCGCGATCGCGCTGCCCGCCGGCCTTGACTTCGCCCACGCCCTGCACGCCTGCCTGCTGCTCGGCGCCGTCGCCGTCCCCGTCGACCTGCGCCTCGCCGAGGCCGAGCGCCGCGCCGTCGTCGCCGGCGCCGCCGTCCTCGTCGACGAGCCGCTGCGCGCCGACCCCCAGCGGGGGGCGATCGCCGCCGGGCGCCGTGCACGATCTCGCCGCCATCGCCGCCGTGATCCACACTTCCGGTACCACCTCCGCCCCAGGCCCGTCCCGCTGACCTATGGCAACTTCCTGTGGAGCGCGCTCGGCTCGGCCGTCGCGCTGGGACGGGCCGATCCGAGGGCGATACCCGGCGCGAGCGCTGGCTGTGCACCCTGCCGCTCAGCCACGTCGGCGGCCTGTCGATCCTGCTGCGCAGCGCCATCTACGCCACCACCGCCGTCGTGCACGAGCGCTTCGAGACCGACCGCGCGCTGCGCGCCCTGCTGGACGAGCGCGGGCCGGGGGATCGATCACGCTCGTCTCGCTCGTCGCCGACCACGCTCGCGCGCCTGCTCGACGCCGGCCTGCGGCGTCCGCCGCGCGCTGCGCTGTGCGCTGACCGGCGGCGGGCCCGTGCCGCCCGCGCTGCTGGAGCGCGCCCGCGCCGCCGACGTCCCGGTGAGCCTCACCTACGGGCTCACCGAGGCCTGCTCTCAGGTCACCACCACGCCGCTCGCCGCCGTCGAACTGGAACTTCCGGCGCGCTCGGCCCGCGTCGGGGCGGCCGCTCCCGACGCTGGGGTCGCTCCCTGGGACGGCGGGATCGCCGTTTGGAATCGGCCGGACCGCCTCGTCGCGCCCACGGCCGGTCCGCCGCTGTTCTGCACCGGGCGCAGATCGACCGCGCGTCCGACCGATCCCCCGACGGCCGACGAGATCGTGGTCGCCGGCCCGACCGTCGCGCCCGGCTGCGCCGGCCCCGACGGCTGGCTGCACACCGGCGACCTGGGCAGCCTCGACGCTCGACGGGCGCCTGCACGTCACGGGACGCAAGTCCGACACGATCATCAGCGGCGGGGAGAACGTCGCGCCGACCGAGGTCGAGGCCGCGCTGGAGGAGCACCCCGGCGTGCTCGAGGCCGCCGTCATCGGCCGCGCCCGACCAGCGCTGGGGCGAGGCCGTCACCGCGTTCGTCGTGCGCCAATCCGGGCGCCGCCCTCGACGGCGAGAGCTGCGCGCCCACTGCGCCGCGCGCCTGGCCCCCTACAAGGTGCCCAAGCAGATCGCGCTCGTCGCCGAGCCGCTGCCCCGGACCCGCTCCGGCAAGCTGCTACGCGGGAGCTCGCATGAACCCCTTTCACCCGAGGCACTGACATGAGCCGTCCGATCGGAGGCAGGCGATGAGCCTTCGACGCAGAGCGAGCACCGGCGCGCCAGCCCCGAGCACTGGGAAGAGGCCGCGCCCGGCTGGGTGCGCCGCCAGCGCGCGATGCGCGACTTCGGCGCGCCGGTCTCCCATTGGATGGTCCAGGCGTTCGACCCCCAGCCGGGGCAGCGCGTGCTCGAGCTCGCCGCCGGCCTCGGCGAGACCGGCCTGCTGGCGGCCGAACTGGTCGCGCCCGCCGGCGAGGTCGATCTCAGCGACCAGGCCGAGGCGATGCTCGCCGGCGCCCGCGCCCGGGCGGCCGAGCTTGCGTCTCACCAACGTCGAGTTCCACGCCGTCAACGCCGAATGGATCGACCTCCCCGTCGCCAGCGTCGACGCCGTGCTGTGCCGCTGGGGCTACATGCTGATGGCCGACCCCCCCGCCGCGCTGGCCGAGACGCGCCGCGTCCTGCGACCCTCCGGGCGCCTCGCGCTGGCGGTGTGGGACGCAGTCGCCGCCAACCCCTGGGCGCTGCTGCCGATGGTGGAGCTGATCGAGCGCGGCCTCGCACCGGGTGGGGGGCCGACCCGGTCCGACCGAGGACGATCAGCCCGGCCCGTTCGCGCTCGGCGACCCGGATCGTGTCGGCGCGCTGCTCGCGCAGGCGCCGGCTTCACCGAGGTGCACGTCGACGCCGTCGATGTGCACCACCGCCATCCAAGCTTCGACGTCTACTGGGAGACGACGCTGGACGTCTCGCGCGCCGTCCACGACATCGTGCTCTCCCGCCCGCCGGGCGAGATCGACGAGATCCGCGCCGCGCTCGCCACGCGGATGCAGCCCTACACCGCGGCCGACGGCTCGCTGGAGCTCCCCGGCGCACGCTCGCTGGTCGCCGCCGCGAGCGCATGACCGAGCGCACGAGGCGCATGAGATAGCCTGCGCGGTCATGCTCTACGACGACGACGCAGACCTCACGCTGCTGGACGGGAAGACCGTCGCGATCATCGGCTACGGCTCCCAGGGCCACGCCCACGCGCTGAATCTCAAGGACTCCGGCGTCAAAGTCGTGGTCGGCCTGCGCGAGGACTCCGCGTCGGTCGCGAAGGCCCGCGCGGAGGGCCTGGAGGTGCTGGCGGTCGTCGAGGCCGCGAGCCGCGGCGACCTCGTGATGATCCTGCTGCCCGACGAGCTGCACCGCCAGGTCTGGGAGGCCGAGATCCGCGACGGGATCGCCGCGGGCAACATGATCCTGTTCGGGCACGGCTTCTCGATCCACTACCACGAGATCGAGCCCCCGCCGGGCGTCGACGTCGCGATGGTCGCGCCGAAGGGGCCCGGCCACCTCGTGCGCCGCCAGTTCACCGAGGGCAGCGGCGTCCCGGGCCTGATCGCCGTCGAGCAGGACGCGACCGGCAACGCGCGCGCGCTGGCGCTCGCGTACGCCAAGGGCATCGGCTGCACCCGCGGCGGGGTGATCGAGACGACCTTCAAGGACGAGACCGAGACCGACCTGTTCGGCGAGCAGGCCGTGCTCTGCGGCGGCGCCTCCGAGCTGGTGCAGGCCGGCTTTCAGACGCTCGTCGAGGCCGGCTATGACCCGGAGATGGCCTACTTCGAGTGCCTGCACGAGCTCAAGCTGATCGCGGACTTGATGTACGAGAAGGGCCTCGCGGGGATGCGCTACTCGATCTCCAACACCGCCGAGTACGGCGACTACACGCGCGGCAAGCGCGTGATCACCGAGGAGACCCGTGCCGCGATGCGCAAGATCCTCGCCGAGATCCAGTCCGGGGACTTCGCGCGCGAGTGGATCGCCGAGAACCGCGCCGGGCAGGAGAACTTCAAGCGGATGCGCGCCGAGCAGGCGGCCACCCAGGTCGAGAGCGTCGGCGCCGAGCTGCGCTCGCACATGGACTGGATCGAGCCTTCTTTTTAGGGGCCCCACCCACCCCGCCCACCCCGCGGAAGGCGCACCGGTGATCGCCTACCTGCTCTGGCACCGCCCCGCCGCGGGGGTCGAGCGCGCGGCCTACGAGCGCGCGGCCGAGCACTTCCATCGATCCCTGCACCACTCTCCGCCCGCTGGCTTTCGCGGCTCGGCCGTCTACCGCGTCCCGGAGCTGCCGTGGCTCGCGCCGGCCGGCGCCGGCTACGAGGACTGGTACCTACTCGACGACTTCACCGCCGCCGGCGTGCTCAACGAGGCCGCCGTCGCCCACGGCCACCGCGGCGCCCACGACGACGTCGCGCGCCGCTTCGGCGCCGGGGCAGGCGGGATGTACGGCCTGCTGGAGGGGCATGCCGATCTCGGCGCCACGCCCAACATCGTTTGGGTCAGTCGCCCACCCGGCACCGAGCCGGCGCTGCTCGGTGCGTTGCTCGGCGACGGGATGGACCCCGCGCACGCGAGCCTCTGGCGCCGTCAGCTCGTGCTCGGCCCGGCGCCCGAGTACTGCCTGCTCACGCCCGACCGGGCCGGGGCGGACCGGCCCGCCGGCGTCTCGCCCGCGCGCCTGCCGGAGGGCTGGCGCGCGACAACGTACCTGCGGGAGGTCGTCTTCGGTGTTTGACGTCCGCCGTTCGCTACACTCGCCGATGTCGTCGCGACTGGCGCAGCATCGAGGTGGAACCGACCACCGGGGAGCGACCTCGCAGGACCGCCGCGCGCCTGGGCATCCCTAGATCAGCGAAACCGCGAGGTCTGAAAGCGAGGAAGCCCATGACGCAGAGTCCGATCGCAGAGCCCCAGCAGTTGACGATCCCCGCTGAGCTGAAGCCCGCCGACGGGCGCTTCGGCTGCGGGCCGTCGAAGGTGCGCCCCGAGGCGCTCGCCCATCTCGCCGGCGAGGGCGCGGCGCTGATGGGGACGTCGCACCGGCAGCAGCCGGTGAAGGCGCTCGTCGGCGAGATTCGCGCGGGTCTGCGCGAGCTGTTCGCCGCGCCCGACGGGTACGAGGTCGCGCTCGGCAACGGCGGCGCCACTGCCTTCTGGGACGCCGCGGCCTGCGGGCTGATCGAGCGCCGCGCGCTGCACCTCGCCTACGGCGAGTTCTCCGCGAAGTTCGCGCAGGTCAGCGCCGAGGCCCCGTTCCTGGACGACCCGGTGCTGCTGCGCGCCGACCCCGGCGACGCCCCCGACCCGGCGCTCGCCGGGCCGGCCGCGGTGCAGGCCGGCGCGGACGCGGTGGCGTGGGCGCACAACGAGACCTCGACCGGCGTGACCGTCCCGGTGCTGCGGCCCGCAGAGGCGCCCGACGCGCTGGTGCTGATCGATGCGACCTCCGGCGCCGGCGGGCTGCCGGTGGACGTCGCGCAGGCCGACGCCTACTACTTCGCGCCGCAGAAGAGCTTCGCGGCCGACGGGGGGCTGTGGGTGGCGCTGCTGAGCCCCGCGGCGCAGGAGCGGATCGCGGCGCTCGCGGATGCCCCACTCGCCTCCGAGACGCCCGCGGCCGGCCCCTCCCAGGCCGGCCCACCCTCGTCCCCTTCGGCGGCGCTCCGCGCGCCCCGCTGGATCCCCGAGTCGCTGTCGCTGGCGACCGCGCTGGAGAACTCGCGCAAGGACCAGACGTACAACACGCCCGCCGTCGCCACCCTGTTCCTGCTCGCCGACCAGGTCCGCTGGATGCTCGACGGCGGCGGCCTTGACTGGTGCGTGGCGCGCACGACGGCCTCCTCCGAGCACCTGTACGGCTGGGCGCAGCGCACCGAGTACACGACGCCGTTCGTCGCCGACCCGTCCAAGCGCTCGCCGGTGGTCGGGACGATCGACTTCGACGACGCCGTCGACGCCGCGGCGGTCGCCAGGACGCTGCGGGCCAACGGGATCGTCGACACCGAGCCCTACCGCAAGCTCGGGCGCAACCAGCTGCGGATCGGGATGTTCCCGGCGGTCGATCCCGCCGACGTGCAGGCGCTCACCGCGTGCATCGACTGGATCGTGGAAAGGATCGGACGATGAGCGCCGTCGAGGACACCACCGCAGGCGCCGCCGCGGCGCCGGGGGCGACCGCCGCCGCGGGCGCCGCTGCGCCGGGGACCGACGCGGAGCGCCTGCGCGTGCTGGTCAAGGAGAAGATCGGCGACTCCGGCGTGGAGCTGCTGCGCGAGCACTTCGACGTCGATCTCGGCCTGGACTGGACCGACGAGCAGCTCAATGAGCGGATCGGCGACTACCACGGCATCCTGATCCGCTCGGCGACGAAGATGACGGCCGAGCTGATCGAGCTGGCCACGAGCCTGCGCGCGATCGGGCGCGCGGGCGTGGGGGTCGACAACGTCGACGTCGAGGCCGCGACCAGGCGCGGGATCATCGTCGCCAACGCCCCGCAGTCAAACGTCGTGACGGCCGCCGAGCACACGCTGGCGCTGCTGCTGGCGCTCGCGCGCAACATCCCGCAGGCGTACGTGTCGCTGACCGCCGGCAGGTGGGAGCGCTCGAAGTTCTCCGGCGTGGAGTTGTACGAGAAGACGCTCGGGATCGTCGGCTTCGGGCGCATCGGGCAGCTCGTCGCCGCCCGCGCCCGCGGCTTTGGAATGAGGGTGCTGGCCTTCGACCCGTTCGTCAGCGCCGAGCGCTACCGCGAGCTGGGAGTGGACAAGGCGGAGAATTCCGAGGAGGTCTACGCGCAGGCGGACTTCGTCACGATCCACCTGCCCAAGACCCCCGAGACGCAGAACTGGCTGAACGCCGACGCGTTCGCCAAGATGCGCAAGGGGGTGCGGATCCTCAACGTCGCCCGCGGCGGGCTGATCGATGAACAGGCGCTGCAGGATGCGCTTGACTCAGGGCAGGTCGGCGGCGCCGCGCTGGACGTGTTCCCGTCCGAGCCCGTCACCGAGCACCCGCTGTTTCACTACCCCAACGTGATCGTCACGCCGCACCTGGGGGCCTCCACCGCTGAGGCGACCGACAGGGCCGGCTACCAGAGCGCCGAGCAGGTCGTCGCCGCGCTCACCGGCGGGGTGGTCGCGACCGCCGTCAACATCCCCTCGGTCGGCGCCGAGGACATGGAGATGCTCGGCCCCTTCCTGCCGCTCGCCACGCAACTCGGGCGCCTGGCGATGGAGCTGGCGGAGGGCAGCTCGGTCGAGCGCATCGAGGCCGCGTTCATGGGGCGCATCGCGGACTTCGACACGCGTCTGCTGACGCTCGCGGTGATCGTCGGCGCGCTGCAGGGACGCACCGAGCAGGAGGTCAACCTCGTCAACGCCCCCAGCATGGCCGAGGAGCGCGGGATCGTCGTCGAGGCCAAGGCGGTCTCCGAGGCCCAGGACTACAACGAGCTGATCCGCGTCACCGTCGTCACCGGCGACGAGCGGGTCGCGGTCGCCGGCACCGGGATCGGATCCAACCGCGTCCCGCACCTCGTCGAGGTCCAGGGCCGCCGCCTGACCGTCGAGCTGTCGCCGTTCGTCACCGTCTTTCGCTACGCCGACCTGCCGGGCATGATCGGCCGCGTCGGCACGATCTTCGGCGGCCACGGGATCAACATCTCCTCGGCCGCCGTCGGCCACACCCCCGACGGGAGGCCGACCGAGAGTGGCCGGCACGTCGACGGGGAGGACCGCTCGGAGAGCGGCCAGCGGCTGGCCGCGATGGTCGTCACGACCGACGCCCCCGTGCCCCCCGAGGTCGTCGAGGAGATCGTCGCCTCCGAAGGGTTCGTCGGCGGCTGGGCGGTCGTGCTCTAGTCAACCTTACGGACAATTCACTATAGTGGCCGCTCCAGGGGCGGCCACGACGGGCGAGCGCGGGGCCTGCTCTGAGAAGCCGAGCGATTGGGGCGGCAGGTGCGCACGCCGAGCAACATCGAGTGGTCCCGATGGGGTCTGTTTGGACTGGGCCTGTGCATGGTGGCCGTCGGCGCCGCGCCCGCCTTCCAGCAGGCCGCCGCTCCGCTGATCGCCGCCGGGGCGGCTCTGGCGGCGGCCTCGCTGGTCTACCCCCGGCTGCAGAGCATCGACTTCGGGAGCCTGAAAATCGGGCTCAAGCCAGACGAGGACGTGCACCGCAGCATCCAGGCGGATATCTGGCGCTTGCAGCGGTTCGCGTGGCTCGTGTGCGGCGACGCCGAGAGCGCCCGCGACCTCGTCGAGGAGGCCCTCGCGGACACACGCCTGTTGAAGCTGTCCCCCGACGAGCGCGGAGCGCTGACCCTGCAGTCGCTGGTCGTGCTGCTGGAAAACGCCCGCGAGCGCGATTGGCTGCGCCCGCCGGCCGAGGTGCACGAGACCCGTACGCCGCTGGCGGACAACGTGGTCGCGCCCGACAGCCTGCCGATCAAGGAGGTGCTGGCCGGGCTTCCGGTCCGCTCGCGCATCGCCTACCTGCTGTGCTCCTCGTGGCTGCTGCCGCTCGACGAAGTCGTCAAGATCGTCGCGGGCTCCCCGGAGGAAGTACGTGAAGCCGTCATGCAAGGCCGCCTGGCGTTCGAGGGCGGCCAGTGACCGAGCCGGCCCGCGACGCCGACATTCGCGCACGAATCGAGGCCGCCGCCGACGCCATGCCGCAGGTGCCGGTCCGCTGGGGACGCGTGACCAGACTGGCGCGCCGCAAGGCGCTGCTCAGCGTGCTCGGCACGCTCGCGGTCGGGGCCGCCGTGGCGGTGCTGCTGCTCTACGGAGGCTCGGTCGGCAGGGCCAAGCTGCATCCCGGCGAGGGCTCTCCGTTCCCGATCCCGTTCGCGGGGGTGTCGGTGCCCGACGTCACCGGCATGACCGAGCTGGCGGCGAGAGAAACACTCGAACGAGCCGGGCTGAAGGGCGCGGCGGGCAACCACTGCGCCCTGTCCGAGCGCTGCCGCGTTCGCTACACGCGCCCCGCGCGCGGCAGCAATGTCCTGTCGGGCGCGCTCATCACGCTCTATCGCGCCGCGCCGGTTTCACCTCCTCCACCCCCGCCCAAACCTCCTGCCCCTCCTCCTCCTCCTCCTCCGCATCATCATCATCAACCACCACCACCACCGCACGGCGCGGCGTCGATCGAACTGACGCTGTCGCCAGCCGAAGTGCCCGCCGATGGCCGCTCCACGAGCACCGTGAAGGCGACGGTGCACGATCAGAACGGACACCCGGAGGCTGGCCAGCTCGTCACGTTCTCGCCCAGCGACAGCGCCGTCCGGGTGGGGAGTGTGTCCGAATCCTCCCCGGGCGTCTACACCGCGACGCTCACCAGCTCGACGACGGCCGGGATGGTGAGGGTCCTCGCGCGCGACGGGAGCGTCAAGGGAGAAGTCACCCTCACGCAGACTCCCGGACCCGTTCCGGATGCCGCGGCGTCGATCGAGCTGACGCTCGAATCGACCCCCTCGCGAATCGCCAACGTCGCCTCCGGCACGGTCGCCGTGGCGAAGGTGCTCGACAAGAACGGGAACCCCGTCGCCCACCAGACCGTGGAATTCTCACCGAGCGGCCTGTTCGGCGAACCCGTCGAACGCGAAGCCGGGGTGTACGCAGCCACGATCGCCAACACCAAGCGCCCGCGACCGGTGACGATCGTCGCGCGGGATGGAACGATCGCGGGCGAAGCCGTCCTGCGGCCGAACGAACCCACGCCCTCCAAAGAAGTCACGACCCCCGCGGGAGCCGAAGACTCCGGCAGCGGATAGCGACCCGAGGCTCGCGAAATCGCACTCCCAGAGTGCCGTAGGCCGGTGAGACCGTTTGGCACCTGACGGTTGCGGTGCTACTCTGCGCTGAGCATGTCGTTCCTGATGTCTCTGCGACTTCTCCTGCTCCCCCCTCGGGGGGAATAGCGCGTGGCGGCCGCGTAGCCGCATAACCACCGGCAGGAGGAAGCACAACAGAGAGCTAGTAAAGGAGCTTGAACGACATGGCTGGCACACCCGACACACCCGACGAGGCGAACCGGGAGACGGGCGATCCGATCTCCGACGGTCGCCGCGTATCGATCTTCGACACGACGCTGCGCGACGGCGAGCAGTCGCCGGGGATCTCGCTGAACACGGCCGAGAAGCTGGAGATCGCCGAAGCGCTGGCGCGCCTGGGTGTCGACGTGATCGAGGCCGGCTTCCCGATCACCTCCCCGGGCGACTTCGAGGCGGTGCAGACGATCGCGCGGGAGGTGACAGAGCCGGTGCCGCCGATCGTGGCGGGCCTGGCGCGGACGCACGTCGCCGACATCGACGCCGCGTGGGAGGCGGTGCGCGACTCCGAGCGCCCGCGGATCCATACGTTCATCTCGACGTCGGACATCCACATCGTCCACCAGCTGCAGACGACGCGCGAGGACGTCAAGGGCCAGGCGCGGGCGGCGGTCGCGCACGCCAAGCAGTACCTGGACGACGTGGAGTTCTCGCCGATGGACGCGACCCGCGCGGACGTGGAGTTCACCGCGGAGGTCGTGCAGATCGCGATCGACGAGGGCGCTACGACGATCAACATCCCCGACACCGTCGGCTATGCGATGCCGCACGAGTTCCAGGCGTATCTGGGGCGGCTGTACGAGCTGGTTCCGGGCCTGCGCGACGTGATCCTGTCGGTGCACTGCCACGACGACCTGGGGCTGGCAGTTGCCAACTCCTTCGCCGGGGTGCTGGCGGGGGCGCGTCAGGTGGAGTGCGCGATCAACGGGATCGGTGAGCGCGCGGGCAACGCGTCGTTGGAGGAGATCGTGATGCTGCTGCGGACCCGCCGCGCGGACATCGGGCTGGACACCGGCGTCAACACGCGCGAGCTGGCGCGGACGAGCCGCCTGGTGTCGCGCCTGACCGGCTATCCGGTGCAGCCCAACAAGGCGATCGTGGGGCGCAACGCGTTCGCGCACGAGTCGGGCATTCACCAGGACGGGGTGCTGAAGGAGCGCTCGACGTACGAGATCATGGACGCGACGACGGTGGGGCTGGCGTCGAACTCGATCGTGCTGGGCAAGCACTCCGGGCGCCACGCCCTGCGCCAGGCGCTGGAGGAGATGGGCTTTGCGATCGACGGCCAGGCGCTGAACACGGCGTTCAAGCGCTTCAAGGAGATCGCGGACAAGAAGAAGACCGTGACCGCGATGGACCTGGAGGCGCTGGTGGCCGACGAGCTGCGCGAGGAGATCCCCGGATTCTCCCTGGAGTGGTTCGAGGTGGAGGCGTCCTCGCGGCGCCCGCCGCACGCGCGCGTCGCGGTGCGGCTGCCCGACGACACCGTCGCCGAGGGCTCGTTCACCGGCGACGGCCCGATCGACGCGGTGCTGGCCGCGGTCAATGCCGCGGTCGGCGTCGAGCCGAGGCTGAGCGACTTCAAGATCGGCGCCGTCACCGAGGGCCAGGACGCGCTGGGGGAGGTCTCGATGGTCGTCGAGATCGACGGCCACTCGGGCTCGGGGCAGGCGGTCTCGACCGACGTCATCGAGGCCGCGGCGCGCGCGTACGTGCGTGCGCTGTCGGTCGCCCGCGCGCGCGCCGACGCGCCGGATGATGCGGTCGGGTTGCCCGCCACCGCGCCGTAGGGAGCGGGAGGCGTCGGGATTCCCCTCGGCGCATGCTTGGTTATGAGCTACCGATCGGCGCATGCGCCGATCGGCGAGCACGCGCATGCGCGTGCTCGTTCCGGACCGATGCTTCTATGTTTGTCAAGGTTCGCTATTTGCGGGTTTTGGGGGGTTGGTGAGGAGGCGGTAGAGGTGCCGGGCGGTGTAGCGCTTGAGGCAGCGCTTGATCTCTCGGGTGCTGCGGCCTTCGGCTTCGCGGCGGGCGGTGTAGGCACGTGTGCGGGCGTCGTCGCGCATCCGGCAGAGCACGATCGTGTGCAGCGCCCGGTTGAGCTGGCGGTCGCCTGAGCGGTTGAGGCGATGCCGGACGGTTTGCCCGGAGGATGCCGGGACTGGGGCGACGCCTCCGAGAGCCGCGAATGCCGCCTCGGAACGGATGCGCCCGGGGTGGGAGTAGGCGCAGAGGATTTGTGCTGCGACGATCGCGCCGACTCCCATCTCGTCCATGAGCATGGGTGCGATCCGAGCGACGATCGGCTCGATCTCGCGCTGAAGCTCGCTCGCTTCATCTTCCAGGGCGAGCGCGCGGCGTGCACTCGCGCGGATTGTGATGGTCGTCGCGCGATGCTCGCTGCCGAGCGTAGGGCTGATCTGTAGACGCGCGGCCTTTGCGAGCTGCTCGCGGGTCGCCAAACCGCGTAACCCTTCACGCAGCGACGGCGGAGCGGACACGAGCAGCGCCTTCAGCAACAGGATCGCCGCGCGCTTTGAGCGCACGGCGCTATCACGTGTCGCGAGCAGCACGCGCAGCGCCTCGCGCTCGCCACGCAACCGTGGTTGCGCAAGATGCTCCCGGGAGAGCGCCTCGCGTGCCGCGCGGATCGCGTCCAGCTCGTCAGACTTCGCGCGGTCACGACGTGCCGGGCGGCGGGGACGGTCGACCTCGAGCACGAGCTCTCCCTGGCCATGGAGGAACGCGGTGAGCCCGGCGCCGTAGCTGCCGGTCCCCTCGACCGCCCACGCACGGCGCCCAGGCGCGCTTTCCCGCGCGAAGCGCAGCAGCCGCCGGTAGCCCCGCTCGTTCGCGGCGACTGTGGTCTGTCCTTGCACGACCGCAGTGTCCGCTGCGAGAACTGCAGCGCTCAGCGAGTCGCGGTGCGTATCGACGCCGAGCACATGGTCGGCTTGGTCTGCCAGCATGGGATACGACCTCCTGTTCTGGGGGTTTGACTGTCGGTACTCGGCCTGGGCAATAGGAACCGCGAAGGGCAAGACTGTGATGAGTCACGCCCCGGGGACTCCCGAGGCGGACAGGCTTCTGATCAGGCCACCAGCGGCGGCCAGGCCGGGGCCGGCAGCAACAGACGGACAAATCGGCGGTAAGGCACCCACGCCAAGACGCGAGGCCAGTGCATGTGGGAGTCACGTCCATCGCTACCGGGAGCCAGCCTGAACACCAGGCCCGACGTTCCCCCGCGGGGGAACGTCGACAACACAGCGACCACCCGCCGCCAATACCTCACACGACACAGCAATCGCTGTGCGAAAGCATCACAGCGCATGCACGGTCCGGCCGGCCGGTACATGTACCGGCCGGGACACACGAGCAACTGTGTATCTGTGATACTGTGATGCACAGTGACGAATATCACCGTATCGGTCCCCGACGACGTCTATCGCGCCGCGCGCATCCGCGCGGCGGAGCGGGGCAGCTCCGTCAGCGCGCTCGTCGCCGAGTATCTGCGCTCGCTCTCCGATCGGGAGGCCGAGTTCGCGCGGCTGGAGGCTCAGCAGCGGCGCATCCAGAGGCAGATCGATCGCTTCAGCGCCCGCGACCGCCTCGACCGCGAGGAGCTGCACGGGCGTGCGGTTCGTTGACACCAACGTCCTGCTCTACGCGATCTCCCGCGACCCCGACGAGCGGGCGAAGGCGGCACTCGCCAACGAGCTCCTCTCCGCTAGGGACCTGGGGCTCTCGGTTCAGGTGCTCCAGGAGTTCTACGTCCAGGCGACCCGCGACACCCGGGCAGATCGCCTGACTCATGAGCAGGGCGCCGCGCTCGTCGACTCCTTCCGGCGCTTTGCAGTCCAGGAGACGACGGTCGGCGTGATGCTCGCCGCCATCGCCACCCGGCAGCGATTCGGGATCTCCTACTGGGATGCGGCGATCCTCGAGGCGGCCCGCGCGCTGGACTGCGAGGTCGTCCTCTCCGAGGATCTCAACGACGGTCAGGATTATGCGGGAATGCGGGTCGAGAACCCGTTTGGCGAGCCCTGATCGATTCACCGTGGCCACCCATCATCCGGCAGACCTTCGGGAGGCAGCCGCCGAAGCGACTGACGCACACAAGCCCGTTCACAAGCCGGGTGCGCTCCGAGCAACCTCGCTGTGTCTGTGATAGCGTACGGTTGTATGACGATGTTGAAGGAGCGTGCAGCAGGGAGTCCGCCCCCGGTGGGCGCCCGCCTCGAGGGGGTCCCGCTTCCCCTCCCCGACTCGCTGTACCCCGCGGCGATCGGCGCCCGCCTGCGCGCGCTGCGCGAGGCGGAGGGACTGTCGCTGCGCGACCTGGCCGCGCGCAGCGGGGTCAGCGCGCCGATGCTCTCGCAGGTCGAGCGCGGCGAGACCAGTCCCACGCTGGCCGTCGCCGCGCGGATCGCCGCCGGCCTGCAGCTGCGCCTCTCCCAGCTCCTGCGCCTCGACGAGGACGGCGCGGTGACGATCGTTCGCGCCGGCGAGCGCCGGCGCGGGGGCAACCCGCGGCGCGGGCACCGCTTCGAGGTGCTGACCTCCTCCCAGCCCGGCCAGCGCGCCGAGCTCTCCCGCCACACGCTCGCCCCCGGCGGCGCCACGGGCGCGGCGGACGGGGAGGGTGGGGGTCCATTGCACGAGCCCGGCAGCCGCGAGACCGCGCTGGTGCAGCGCGGGGCGGCCGTGCTCGTCTGCGACGGCCAGCGCCACGAGCTGGGCGAGGGCGACTGCGTGACCTTCGACGCCGACCTGCCCCACCACTTCGAGAATCCCGGCACCGAGGACGCCGTGTTCATCGCCGTCGTCTCCGCCGGACTGCGACGGAGTTAGACATGAACCGCTCGGCCTGCACAGACCAACCCCGCCGGACCTCTTCATGGGGTCCCCCAAAAATCAAGCGCTGTATAGCGATGGTGGGACACCGCTCGAAAAATAGACATACACCTCCACGCGCTCGACGCCCGACGGAGAACCGATGACCATGCCCAAGACGATGTTCGAGAAGATCTGGGAGGCCCACGAGGTGGCGCCTGGCCTGATCTACATCGACCTGCACCTCGTCCACGAGGTCACGAGTCCCCAGGCGTTCGACGGGCTGCGCCTCGCCGGCCGGGGGGTGCGCCGCCCCGACCGGACGCTCGCGACCGCCGATCACAACACCCCGACCGACGGGACCCCCGTGGCCGCTCAGATCAAGGACGAGCTGTCGCGGGTCCAGGTGCAGACGCTGGAGCGCAACTGTGCCGAGTTCGGCGTCCCGGTCTACTCGCTGGGCTCCAATCGCCAGGGGATCGTGCACGTGATCGGCCCCGAGCTGGGCGTCACCCAGCCGGGCCTGACGATCGTCTGCGGGGACTCGCACACCGCAACCCATGGCGCCTTCGGGGCGCTGGCGTTTGGGATCGGGACCAGCGAGGTCGAGCACGTGCTCGCGACCCAGTGCATGGTCCAGCACCGCCCGCATTCGATGCGCATCCACTACGAGGGGCAGCTCGGCTTCGGCGTCACCGCCAAGGACCTGATTCTCGGCACGATCGGGCAGATCGGCGTCGGCGGGGCCACCGGCCACGTTGTCGAGTACGCCGGCCCCGCGATCGAGGCGCTGTCGATGGAGGGCCGCATGACCGTCTGCAACATGACGATCGAGGGCGGCGGCCGCGCCGGGATGATCGCTCCCGACGACACCACCTTCGCCTGGTTTCAGCGCGCGCAGGAGATGGGCTGGCCCGATGGCCGTCCCGGCGCCCCGCAGGGCGCCGAGCTGGACGCCGCGATCGAGCGCTGGCGCGAGCTGCGCTCAGACGAGGGCGCGAGCTTCGACCGCGAGCTGGTCGTCGACGCCGCGGCGCTCTCGCCCCAGGTCACGTGGGGCACGACCCCGGGGATGGTGATCGACGTCACCGGCCGCGTCCCCGCGCCCGAGGACTTCGACAGCCCCGCCGATCGCGAGGCGACCGAACGAGCCCTTCACTACATGGCCTTGGAGCCCGGCATTCCGATCCAGGAGATCGCGATCGACCGCGTGTTCATCGGCTCCTGCACGAACTCCCGCATCGGCGACCTGCGCGCCGCCGCCGAGGTCGTCGCCGGGCGCAGGGTCGCCCCGAGCGTGAACGCGATGGTGGTGCCGGGCTCCCAGCAGGTCAAGGCACAGGCCGAGGCCGAGGGCCTGGACCGGGTCTTCCGCGACGCCGGCTTCGACTGGCGCGTCGCGGGCTGCTCGATGTGCCTCGGCATGAACCCCGACATCCTCGCCCCCGGCGAGCGCTGCGCGTCGACGTCGAACCGCAACTTCGAGGGTCGCCAGGGCCGCGGCGGGCGCACGCACCTGGTCTCCCCGCAGATGGCCGCCGCCGCCGCGATCGAGGGGCATTTCACCGACATCCGCCAGTGGTCCTAGACCGCCGCGAGACGAGAGGCAACAGCGATGGAACCAATCGAGACGATCTCCGGGACGGTCAGCCACCTGGATCGCGCCAACGTCGACACCGACCAGATCATGCCCAAGCAGTTCCTCAAGCGAGTGGAGCGGACCGGTTTCGGGGAGTTCCTGTTCTACGACTGGGCCAAGGAGCCCGGCTGGGAGCTGCCCGCCAACCCGATCCTCGTCGCCGGCGAGAACTTCGGCTGCGGCTCCTCGCGCGAGCACGCCCCGTGGGGGTTGCAGGACTACGGCTTTCAGGCGCTGGTCGCGCCGAGCTTCGCTGACATCTTCTACTCCAACTGCACCAAGATCGGACTGCTGCCGGTCGTGCTCTCCGAGGAGCACTGTCAGGCGCTGGCGGCGGCGGGGGAGGGCCAGGTCGATCTGCGCGCCGGCGAGGTCAGGTATTCGGATCCCGCCCACCCCGACGGCGAGGCCGTCGTCGTCGGATTCGAGATCGACCCCGAGATCCGCCGCCGGCTGCTGGAGGGCCTGGACGACATCGGCGTCACGCTCGGCGTGGAGGATGCAATCACTGCCTACGAGCAACAGCACGAGACTCAGAGCCCGCCCACGCCGGTCACGACCGCTCTATAGCTGCTCCTACGAGGCGTAGGGCGCCCGCAGGCCGGGGAACATCGGGAAGTGGCGCACGTTGCGGGTGAGCAGGCGCGCGTCGAGGACCTGCGCCGTCGCCGCGATCAGGTAGTCGGTGATCGCGAAGCGCAGCCCCGGTCGTGGGTGCTCGCGTGCGAGCCTGCCCGCGCGGTCGGCGATCTCCTCGGTGACTGGCATCCACTCGATCGAGGCAAGCAGTCTGAGGGCCTGCGGACTTGCGCTGCGCAGCCCGGCCAGGAACTCAGCTCTCGTGACCACCGAGCCGAACAGGTGCTCCTCGCGCCGCGTGGTACGTTCGATCGCCTCGCGTGCACCGGGATGCGCGCGCGAATGATCGATCAGCACGTCGGTATCGACGAGGTGGATCACTCCTCGTCCAGCAGATCGTGGCCACGCATCCGCTGCCACTGCTGGTAGAGCTCGTCGCCATCGTCCTTCCAGATGCCCTCGCTCTCCCCGATCGCGGCAAGCTTCTCCTCGATGGTGAGCGGGCTCGGAACGATCGCGGCGCGCGCGCGCGCGCGCGCGCCGGCGCCGGAGTCCTCGACGTCGATCTGGCGACGCACGAGCTCGGCGATCGAGCTGCCCGTCATCTGGCTGCGGGCGCGCAGACGGTTGTACTGCTCATCTGAGATTGTGATCTGCATTCTGTGGCTCATGATGACATCACTATACATCACCTGGTAGCGTCCAGATCACAATGACCCATCGCATCGTCACCCTCCCCGGCGACGGGATCGGCCCGGAGATCATGGCCCCGGCGCTGGAGGTGCTGCGCGCGGTGGGGGAGTTCGAGTTCGAGCAGCACCCATTCGGCGGGGCGTCGATCGACGCGCACGGGACCGCGCTGACCGATGCGACGCTCGCGGCGTGCCGCGCTGCCGACGCCGTGCTGCTGGCGGCCGTGGGAGGGCCGAAGTGGGACAGCACCGACCCTCGCGCCCCGCGGCCCGAGCAGGGCCTGCTGGGGCTGCGCAAGGGCCTGGGGCTGTACGCCAACCTGCGCCCCGTGCGTCCGCTGCCGGCGCTGTACGACTCCTCGCCGCTGCGCCGCGAGCGGATCGAAGGGACTGACCTGCTGGTCGTGCGCGAGCTCACCGGCGGGATCTACTTCGGCGAGAAGACCCGCACCGCGGACTCCGCCTCGGACACCTGCTTGTACACGGTCGCCGAGATCGAGCGGATCGCGCGGATCGCTTTTGAGGCGGCCGCCTCGAGGGCGGCCGGTGGGCTTGTGACGAGCGTCGACAAGGCCAATGTGCTGGAGACCTCCAGGCTGTGGCGCGAGGTCGTCAGCGATCTCCATGCGCGCGAGTTCCCACAGACGCAGCTCGAGCACGTGCTGGTGGACAACGCCGCGATGCAGCTCGTCTCCGATCCGCGCCGCTTCGACGTGATCCTCACCGAGAACATGTTCGGCGACATCCTCTCCGACGAGGCCGCGATGCTGACGGGCTCGATCGGGATGCTCCCCAGCGCTTCGCTGGGGGGAGCGGCCGACGCCGCGCCCGGCCGCGGCGAGGGCGCGAGCCCCGGCCTGTTCGAGCCGGTGCACGGCTCCGCGCCGGACATCGCCGGGACCGGGCGGGCCAACCCGCTGGCGATGTTCCTCTCCGCCGCGATGATGCTCAGGCACGGCCTGGGTTTGGAAAGCGAGGCGGCGGCTGTAGAATCGGCGGTGCAGCGTGCGCTCGACGCGGGCCTGCGCACTCCCGATCTGGGCGGCGCCGCGGGCACCGCCCAGGCGACGCGGGCGGTGCTCGACAACCTCTAACAGGAGCCGACCGACAGTGGACCCGACCGACCTGATCTGGATGAACGGAGACTTCGTCGCCTGGGAGGACGCCAAGGTCCACGTCCTGACGCACGGCCTGCACTACGGCACCGGGGTGTTCGACAGTATGCGCTGCTATGACACCGAGCTCGGCCCCGCGGTGTTCCGCAACGCCGAGCACCTCGACCGTCTGCTGCGCTCGGCCGAGCTGTACTACATGCCGGTCCCCTACACCGTCGCGCAGCTGCGCGCCGCGACGCTGGAGCTGGTGGCGCGCAACGGGCTGCGCTCGTGCTACATCCGCCCGATCGTCAATCGCGGCTACGGCCAGATGGGCCTGAACCCGCTGGAGGCCCCCGTCGACGTGACGATCGCCTGCTGGGAGTGGGGGGCCTACCTCGGCGAGGAGGGCAAGCGGCGCGGGGTCCGCGCGAAGGTCTCCTCCTGGCGGCGCATCAGCCCCGACTCGCTGGTCCCGCACGCGAAGGCCTCGGGCCAGTATCTCAACAGCGTGCTCGCCAAGGTCGAGTCGCTGAAGGCCGGCTACGAGGAGGCGATCCTGCTCGACGACCACGGCCACGTCTGCGAGGGCACCGGCGAGAACATCTACGTGGTGCGCGGCGGGGAGATCGTGACCCCGGGACAGCACAACTCGATCCTCGACGGCATCACCCGCCGCTCGCTGATCCAGATCGCGCAGGACCTCGGCTACACGGTGGTCGAGCGCAACGTCGCCCGCGCCGAGATGTACCTCGCCGACGAGGTCTTCATGTCGGGCACCGCCGCCGAGCTGGTGCCGGTGCGCGAGGTCGACGACCACACGATCGGGACCGGCGAGCCCGGCGAGGTCACGCGGGTGCTGCAGAGCGCCTTCGACGACGCGATCCACGGCCGCAGCGAGCGCTATCGCGAGTGGCTGGACGTCGTGCACGCACCCGACCTCGAGACCCCCGCGGGCGAGGCCCCGCTCGGGGGCAGCGCACCGGCGCCGGCGCCGGCGGAGTCGATGGTCGGCCGGCCGGCCGCCGCGGGCTAGTGTCCCGAGTGATACCGGGGAGCCCGATGGTCGACATCCAGCTCTACGACGCCACCCTGCGCGACGGCATGGGCGGCGGCGGGCTGACGCTTACCGCGCAGGAGAAGCTGCGCGCGGTGCACGCCCTCGATGAGCTCGGGGTCCACCTGATCGAGGCCGGCTTCCCGTCGTCGAACCCCAAGGAGCAGCAGCTCTTCGAGCTGCTCGCCGACGAGCGCCTGCAGACCGCGGAGATCGCGGCGTTCGGGACGACCCGACGCCGCGACGCCGCCGCGGACGCGGACGCGGGGCTGCGCGTCCTGGCGGACTGCTTCGCGCCGATCTGCACGCTGGTCGGCAAGAGCTCGACGCTGCACGTCGAGAAGGTCGTGCGCGCCTCGCGCGAGGAGAACCTGCGGATGATCGCCGAGTCGGTCGCGTTCCTGGTGGAGCATGGCAAGCGGGTGCTGCTCGACGCCGAGCACTTCTTCGACGGCTACGAGCTCGACTCCGGCTACGCGCTTGACTGCGTGCGCGCTGCCGCGCAGGCCGGCGCCGAGCGGGTGGTGCTGTGCGACACCAACGGCGGTTCGCTGCCGACCCGCGTCGGCGAGGTCGTGGGAGCAGTGCGCGCCGCGCTGCCCGACGTGGCGCTCGGCATCCATACCCACGACGACTCCGGCTGCGCCGTCGCCAACACGCTGGTCGCCGTCGAAGCGGGGGCGACCCAGGTGCAGGGCACGATCAACGGCGTCGGCGAGCGCACCGGCAACGCCAACCTCGTCACGATCGTCGCCGATCTGCAGCTCAAGCTGGGCTTCCAGCTACTGGCTCCCGAGCAGCTTGCGCGTCTCACCGAGACCGCGCACTTCGTCGACGAGCTGCTCAACCGCGCGCCCGATCCGGTCCAGCCGTACGTCGGCAAGCACGCCTTCGCGCACAAGGCCGGCCTGCACGCCGCCGGCGTGCGGGCCGGCTCCGAGACGTTCGAGCACGTCGCCCCGGAGCTCGTCGGCAACCACCGCGACGTGCTGGTCTCCGAGCTGTCGGGGCGCGCCACCGTGATCGAGAAGGCCCGCGAAGCCGGGGTGGAGCTGGACGACGGCGCCGCGCGGCGCGCGGTGGAGCGCGTCAAGCAGCTCGAGCATCGCGGCTTTCAGTTCGAGGCCGCCGACGGCTCGTTCGAGCTGCTGCTGCGCCGCGAGGCCGGCGAGTACGAGCCGCTGTTCCGGCTGGAGTCCTGGCGGGTGATCGTCGAGCAGCGCGCCGACGGGCAGGTCGAGACGGAGGCCACGATCAAGATCTGGATCCCCGACCCTGCTGCCGACTACGCCCACCCTGGTTCTGCCGCCGACCCCGCCCACGGGCGGGAGGGGCTCAAAGCAACGCGCTACGTGCGCACCGCCGAGGGCAACGGGCCGGTGAACGCTCTGGACCGCGCGCTGCGCGACGCGATCGGCGAGATCCACCCGCATCTGCGCGACATCGAGCTGGTCAACTTCAAGGTGCGGATCCTCGACGAGGACAAGGGCACCGGGGCCGTCACGCGGGTCCTGATCGACGCCACCGACGGGCAGCGGCTGTGGGGCGCGATCGGGGTCTCGGAGAACCTGATCGAGGCCTCCTGGGACGCGCTCGTCGACTCGCTGGAGTACGGGATGCAACCCGTCCGCTCCAGGAGCGGATCCCCCGCCCCCGCCGTGCCTTGAGCGGCGAGCAGGTGATCCCGCTCGCGCGCCCCGTCCTGGGCGAGGCCGAGGAGCGGGCGGTGCTGGAGGTGCTGCGCTCCGGGCAGCTCTCGCTGGGGCCGCGTGTCGGGGAGTTCGAGCGAGCGTTCGCGGCCCGCGTCGGCGGGGTGGTCGGGGGGGTGGGTGGGGTGGGTGGGGATCCCATATACGCAAGCGCGGTGTCCAGCGGGACCGCCGGGCTGCACCTGGCGCTGCGCGCGGTCGGAGTCGAGCGGGGGGATGAGGTCGTCACGAGCCCGTTCTCGTTCGTCGCGTCGGCCAACGCCGCGCTGTACGAGGGGGCGCGGCCGGTGTTCGCGGACATCGACCCGGTGACGCTCAACCTCGACCCCGCCGCCGCCGCGGCGGCGGTGACGCAGCGCACACGCGCGCTGCTGCCGGTGCACATCTTCGGCTACCCCGCCGACCTGCCGGCGTTCGAGCAGATCGCGCGGCACCGCGGCCTGGCGATCGTCGAGGACGCCTGCGAGGCGCTGGGGGCCCGTCACGCCGACGGGCCGCCCGTCGGCGGACGGGGGCACCCGGCGGTGTTCGGGTTCTACGCCAACAAGCAGATCACCACCGGCGAGGGCGGGATGGTCGCGCTTTCGGATCCCGCGCTGAAGCAGCGGATCGACTCCGAGCGCAACCAGGGGCGCGCCCCGGACATGGGGTGGCTCGATCACGACCGTCTTGGCTTCAACTACCGGTTGTCGGACATCGCGTGCGCGCTCGGCCTGTCCCAGCTCGGGCGTCTGGATGCGCTGCTGGCGCTGCGCGCCCGTGTCGCCGGGCTGTATCGCGAGGCGCTCGCCGGGGTCGAGGGGCTTGCGCTGCCGTGCCTCGATCGCGCGGGGGACACGCGCGGATGGTTCGTGTTCGTCGTCGCGCTGCCGTCCGGAGCGGACCGCGACGGCGCGGTCCGGGCGCTGGCGGCGCGCGGCATCCAGAGCAAGCCCTACCTGCCGGCGATCCACCTGATGAGCTTCTACCGCGAGCGCTTCGGGCATCGGGCCGGCGAGTTCCCGGTGTGCGAGGACGTCGCGGCCCGCTCGCTCGCGCTGCCGTTCTTTCCGCAGATGGACGAGGGCGAGGTGGGGCGCGTGGCCGAGGCGCTGCGCGCGGTGCTCGGGCGGTAGGCGCGGCCCGGTCCACAGACGCGTGTCGCGTGTTCGTGGGTCGCTTGGACCGTCCCGGTCCGGGCCCACGATCGGAGGCCCAGACACCCCCGACGTCCCTGTGGTGCCCGGAATGCCCGCCGGCCGCGGCCTTTGGCGACAGTCGGAAACAGTCATTTACTTTCGGGTCGGCGCTGGTAGCTTGTCCGCGCAGCATCGACCGGGATCTTCTGTCAAGCTTCCGGAAGATGGTGCGCGACATAGATGTGGGGCTGGCACCGGGGCGTCTCCACGGGGGGACGAGCGCAACGGTCGATCCATCTTAGGAAAGGACCGGAGAGATGCGAACAATCAGGATCCTGGGGCTCTGCTTCATCGCTGCGCTGACGATCGGGGCGGTGGCGTCCCCCGCGGCGTGGGCGAAACCCGAATTTCTCGAAAAAAATGGGAAAGAACTCGTCAAAAAAAAGTTCACCTTCTCGGGCACGGAAGGCAAGGTTTTCATCGGGCCCAGCTCGGTAATAAAGTGTAAAAAAGACGAAGGCTCGGGCGAAGTGGTGTCCAAAGAAGAAAACAAGAAGGTGACAAAAGTAAAAACCACCTTCAAGGAATGCTCCGCGGAAGACGCAGCCAAAGAAACGTGTAAACCAAAGAGCAAAGGCGGCACCGAAGGGAAGATCGAAACCAACGAACTCAAGGGCGAACTGGGCGAAGTCGCCAAAGCCGAAGCCGAAAGCGAAGTTGGCCTGAAATTTGAACCGGCGTCGGGGACGACGTATGTGACGCTCGAAGGGAAATGCCTGCCCTCCTCGCCGGCCCCGATCGAAGGCAGCCTGATCTGCGAAGTCAAACCGGTCGGCGCGCCCGCAAAAGAAGGCAAACTCGTGTGTACGATGGCGAGTGAAGTGCAAAAGATCAGGAAATTCAAAGGCGAAACGGCCACGCACGAACTCGAGGGCTTTGGCCTCGAATCGATCCCAGTCGAAGACACGAGCATCACCAAATTCGAAGAAGAAGTTCAGATCTGACGCGAAGAAAGGCCTGCCCGCGGGCCTGCGCTAAGGGTCGAATCGACATTGCGCAGGCCCATCAAGGCAGGAACATCGGGCGACACATACGGAAAGAAGGCAGACGCAGAGAAGTATCGTCACGGCGAGAGAAGACGGGAGGAGAGATTGAGGTTGGTGTCATCGTTGAGTCGAGTGTCACTGCGCTGTGCGGCCATCATCCCAACGGCGACGGCGATCTGCCTGCTGTCGTGCGGCTCCGCCTGGGCGAGCTGCCCCGTCGCGACCGAAGCCTCGCCGGGCTTTCGGAGCTTTTTGCCCGACTGCCGGGCCTACGAGCTGGTGAGCCCGCCATTTGAGGGCGGCTGGCCGGTGCTCTGGAGCTTCAACAACCCACCGCCGATCTCCGCCGACGGGGAACACATCCTTGGCATCGACTTCGCCGGCTTTGCGGGCGCGGAAAACAACGAACAGAAGGGCTTCGGGGACTACGGTGCGATATACGAGTTTTCGCGGACGCCGTCGGGGTGGACGACCGAAGCGCTCGACCCACCGGCGTCGCTCGCGGCACACCGGGAATTCGTGACCGGGAGCGCCGACCTCAGTCGCACCCTGTGGGAACTTGCGGTCCAGGGGCGGGAAGGCGAAGAAGTCACCCACCCTGACGGCTACAGGTATGCTGTCCGTGAAATCGCCCCCGGCGGGAAGGCGAGCTTCAGGGCGCTCGGGCCAGAGGATCCGCCGGAAGGCCCCAACCAGCACGACTTCTTCTTCGCCGGGGCATCGCGCGATTTGACGCACGTCCTGTTCGACGTCGAATTCTCCGAACACCAACTCTGGCCCGGCGACACCACCGACGAAGCCGCCTCGCTCTATGAATATGTCGGCACCGGCAACCGCGAACCGGTGCTCGTCGGCGTGCGCAACGAAGGGCCGCTGGAGGGCGCGACGTACCGCAACGAACACGCCGAGCTCCTCAGCACCTGCGGCACGATCCTCGGCTCGGCCGGCGAAGCGAGCGCCTACAACGCGGTCTCGGCCGACGGCTCGGTCGTCTACTTCACCGCGCTGCACGGGGAAGGCGCAGCGAGCTGCCCGCTCGTCAACGAGTTGTACGCGCGGGTCGACGGCGAAGCGACCGTCGCGATCTCCGAGCCCACGCTGCCCCCCGGGGCCTGCACGGAAGGCGAACCGTGCATGTCCACGCCGGCGATGCCGGGCGTCTTTCAGGGCGCCTCCGACGATGGCTCCAAGGTGTTCTTCACAAGCGAACAGCCGCTCGTCGACGGGGCGCCCGCCGGGGGAGTCAAGCTGTATGAGGCCGAGCTGCAGGGCGCCGGCGTCGCACGGGTGATCGACGTCTCGACCGACCCGATCGCCGGCCAGGCGCCCGAAGTGGTGGGCGTCGCCCGGATCTCGCAGGACGGATCGCACGTGTACTTCGTCGCGCGGGGGATGCTGACGGAGACGCCCAACGGGACTGGAGAAGCCGCCGAAGCCGGCGGCTACAACCTGTACGTGTACGACGCGAGCACCGGGCGCACGTCGTTCGTGGCGGCGCTGACGACCGCTCGCGAACAGGCGCAGCTCAAAGCGGGCTTCGGCGAACAACTCCAAGCCCAGTGTGAAGCCGAAGACCCCGAACCCGGTGAAGCCAGGGAAGAATGCGAAGCGGCGATCCCGCCGGCGGTGGCTGAAAAAGTGGCCGAAGCGGTCTTTGAAAAAATGGAATCGAATGAATCTGGATCCGGCTTTACGACGAGCGACGAAAGGCCTTTCCAGGCCACGCCCGACGGGCAGTTCCTGATCTTCGAGAGCCCCCGCCGGCTGACCGGCCCCGAAGACACGAGCACTGTCAGGCAGCTGTTCGAGTACGACGCCCAGACGGCAATGCTCGCGCGGGTCTCGGTCGGGCAGGACGGCTACAACGACGACGGCAACACCGCGAGCCCCGAAGACGCCCCCGCGATCGACTCGCCGGACTACACGGCCGCGATGAGACCGACCGAAGCCACGTCGCGCCTGTCGCTGTCCGAAGATGGGACGGTGATCTTCACCAGCCGCGACGCGTTGACGCCGCAGGCCGTCGAAGGGCGCGAAAACATCTACGAGTACCGCGTCGGGGAAGTCCGCCTGATCTCGCCGGGGGACGAAGCGGCCCCGTTGCAGACCGCGCAGTCGCGGCTGCTGGGAGTGGACGAGTCCGGCGACGACGTGTTCTTCTTCACGGCCGACGGCCTCGTGCCACAGGACCTCGACACCCAGGCAAGCTGGTACGACGCCCGCGCCGGCGGCGGCTTCCCCGCACCGTCGTCGCCGTCCGACTGCGCTCCGGGAGCCTGCCAAGGGTCACTCGGCGCCGCGCCGCTGCTGCCGGTCGCCGGGGGCAGCGCGACGCTCGCCGCCGAAGGCGAACTGGCGCCGCCGCCCAAGCCCGCGGACAGGCGCAGGCCAAAGGCCAAGCGCAAGAGGGCCGCGAAGGGGCGGCGGGCGGCCAGTGGAAAGCGGGGGGCGAAAGGGAAGCCCAGGGCAAAGGGGAAGCGAGCGACGAGGGGAGAGCGGACGACGGGGAGGGGGAGGTCCAGCCGCGGCAGGAGCCCCTCGGCCGGGAGGGACGGGCGATGAGGTCGCTGGTCCCCGTCGTCGTCCTTGCCGCAGCGCTCGCCCTTCCCGTCGCAGCGTCCTCGGCGGCCGCCGATCCCGGCCCGGGATGGGCGATTCAGTCGGTCGCGCTGCCGAGCGACTTCTCGATCGGCGACACCGAAGGCTGCGAAGCGAGGGAACTCTGCGACGGCTACCTCGTGACGATCACCAACGTCGGCACCAGACCCTCCACGGGGACCATCGCGATCACGGACACCCTGCCCGAAGGGGTCGTGCTCGACCGCGTCCAGCAGGCCAAAGACGTGCAGGCCGACGAGGCGGTGCAGTGCCCCGAGGAAGCCCAGACCCCGCACGAGGTCCGCTGCGAATACGCCAACTCGGTCGCGCCCGGCGACGTGCTCGCGGTCACGATCTTCGTGACCGCGACCGGCGACGCGGCCACGTCGGTGACCAATCGCGTCGAAGCCCAGGGCGGCGGAGCCGCCGCCGTGACGACGTCGCCGCCGTCGACCGCGCCCAACGCCGTCAACGGACAGTCGGCCCCGTCCTTCGGCCTCCAGGACTTCGCCATGAGCGCGTACGGCGCCGCGGGGGCGCCCGACGCCCAGGCGGGGGACCACCCCGGGATGGTGACTGCGACGATCGACTACGCCACCGAGCTCTCGACCCTCGCGTCGCTGCGCTACACCGCGGTGCAGGAACCCAAGACCCTGGCGCTCGACCTGCCGCTGGGTCTCGTCGGCGGCCCGCTGGCCGCCGAACAGTGCCCGGAGTCAGACCTCTACGGCGAACACTGTCCCGCCAACAGCCAGATTGGAGTCGCGGCCGTCGACCGGCGGGGAGGGGTCGAACTCGTCAAGATCTACAACCTCGTCCCCGAAGCCGGCGACCCGGCGCTGTTCGCGTTCGAGCTCGACAACGCCGCGGTCTTCCTGCGGACGCGCATCCTGCCGAGCTCGGCGGGCTACAGGCTGAGCATCTCGGTCCCGGACATACCTCGCCCGGAAGTCGTCAAGGTCACCGGGGTGACGCTGATGCTATTCGGCGATCCCGCCGAACGGGACGGCGAAACGAGCGCCGCGACGGCGCTCTTCACCAATCCGAGCGATTGCGCGGCGAGCCCGTCGGAAGGTGCAATGATGGCCAGGGTCGAAATGGACTCCTGGGTGAACCCCGAACGCTGGGTGTCGCTGCAGGCGCCGGTGTACAAGGCGAGCGCCGCGCAGGCCGTGAGCGGCTGCGACGCGCTCCAGTTCGACCCCACGATCGCGGTCGCGCCGGAAACGACGCAGGCCGACACGCCGTCGGGCTATGAAGTCGACCTGAAGGTCCCGCAGGCGGCGAGCGCCTGGCCGGTGCCGGCGACGCCGGCGTTCAAGGACGTCGAAGTGACGCTGCCCGAAGGCGTCTCGATCTCACCGGCGGCCGCCGCCGGTCTGGTGGGCTGCCAGGCCGGGCCCGAAGGCATCGATCTCGGCAGCGCCGACATCCTCGAAGGCGAAGCGGCGCACGAGATCCAGGAAGGCGAGGAACCGGGGCCCGACGGACTGCCGGCCGCCGCGCCCGGCCACTGCCCGGCTGCGTCGCAGATCGGGACCGTCGAAATCGCGACGCCGCTGCTGCGCGAACCGCTCGTGGGGCGGCTGTATCTCGCGCAGCCGCGCTGCGGCGGCGAGGGACAGGTGGCGTGCACCGAAGCCGACGCCGAAGAAGGCAGGCTGTTCGGGTTCTACGTGGAAGCCGCGGGCGCGGGCGTCATCGTCAAGCTGCCCGGCGAGATCGAAGCCGGCGGCTACGGGCCGCACAGCCGCGCAGCGGGCCTGCTGCCGGGTCAGCTGCGGACACGGCTGCTGGAAGACCCCCAGCTCCCGTTCAGCCAGCTGCGGCTGCAGCTCCAGGGCGGCCCGCGCGCGCTGCTGGCGAACCCCCAGACCTGCGGCGAGGCGACGGCCGCGAGCGCGCTGACGTCGTGGAGCGCATCGCCGGGGTCGGAATTCCCGGCGACGCCGTCCTCGCCGCTGCAGATCGCGGGCTGCGAAGCCTCGCTGCCGCTGCACCCCGGCTTCGTCGCCCAGACCGCGACGCCGATCGCCGGGGGCTTCACGCCGTTCACCGTCGCGCTCTCGCGCACCGACGCCGAACAGGATCTCGGCGCGATCGAAGTGATCGATCCGCCGGGGTTGGAGACGGACATCTCCGCGGTGGCGCTCTGCGACGAACCGCAGGCCGCGCAGGGCACATGCTCGCCCGCCGCTCAGATCGGGACGGTCACGGTCGCCGCCGGGGCCGGCTCGGCCCCGCTGTGGCTGTCCGGCCCGGTCTACCTCACCGGCCCCTACGGGGGCGCGCCGTTCGGCCTGTCGATCGTGTTGGGAGAGGACATCGGGCCGTTCGATCTCGGCGGCGAAGTCGTGCGCTCGGCCATCCGCATCGACCCGCGGACGGCGGCGGTAACAATCGCGAGCGCGCCGCTGCCGCAGATCAGGGACGGAATGCCGCTGCGGCTGCGGACCATCGCCATCGCGATCGAACGTCCCGGCTTCATCGTCAATCCGACGAGCTGCCAGGCGCAGCGGATCGCCGCCGTGGTCGTCGGCGAACACCCGATCGGCTCCGGCGAAGTGCCCAAGAGCGCTCAGGCCTCGATGCCGTTCGCGGTCGACGGTTGCCGCGACCTGCCGTTCCAACCGGTCTTCTCGGCCTCCACACGGGGCCCGGCGAGCGTCAGGGGCGGGGGCGCGTCGCTGACCGTGAGGATGGCTCAGAGAAGCGGCGAAGCTCACATCAGGTCGGTGCGCGTCGAGCTGCCCAAGCGTCTGCCGGCCCGCCTGACCACCTTGCAGCGCGCGTGCCCGCAGGCCACCTTCGCGGCCGATCCCGCCTCCTGTCCCGCCGGTGCGAACATCGGAACCGCCGTCGTGCATACGCCGCTGCTGCCGACGCCGCTGGAGGGGCCCGTCTACTTCGTCTCCCACGGCGGCATCAGATATCCAGAACTGGCCGTCGTGCTGCACGGCGACGGAGTCACCATCGACCTGGCGGGGGAGACGTTCATCGACCCCAGGACCAAGATCGTCACCTCGACCTTCGCGACGATGCCCGACACGCCGATCGACTCGTTTGAATTGAATCTCCCCGAGCGCTCCAACTCGGCGCTGGCCTCTCCGGGTGGGAACCTCTGCGGGAGGCGGCTGCAGATGCCCTCCACGATCACCGCCCAGAACGGCGCGCGGATCACCCAGACCACGAAGGTCTCCGTCAGCGGCTGCCCTCGGCGCCGGCACGTCAGGCACCCAGCCGGCACGCACACCCAGTCCAGAGTCGACACGCACGCCGAGCGCAGAGCCGGCACGCGCATCGGAAGGGAGCGCGGGGGAGGGGGCTGAAGACTTCTCAAGCTCTCGGGCGCCGACAGTGACCCCTTCGCCGGCACCCGCAGAGACCCCGACGCGCGCGTCCTCCTCTCCGCGCGCCCGGGGGTTCCACGGGGGCGTCGCGGCCGGCCGACCGCGGCGCCCCCTATCTGTGCCTTGTCGGCGGCAGGTCACGTGCCTGCCGCGAAGGCGCTCTCAGCTCAGGCCGCGGTCGCGACCCGCGCGGCTTCGTCGGGGCCGATGAACGGCGTCAGCGCGAAGTAGGTGGCCCTCGGCACGAGCGCCGGCAGCTCGTGCAGGCGTCGGTGCTGGGCGTAGTTCAGGCACAGCTCGAACAGCCCGCCCGCGATCGCCTCGACCACGACCTCCGGCGGGCGGCTCTCCGACGGTGCGTGTTCCAGCCCGGGGAGCAGCATCTGCGCGTATGCCGTGACGCCCAGGTCGCTGCGCTGCGCCGTTCGCGGGGAGGCGACCAGGGCGTCCACGAGCGCCAGGTGCGCGAACGCCGGCTCGCAGGCCAGAAAGGCGAACAGCGCGGTGATCGCGGCACGCACACCGTTGCGCCAGTCCTGCTCAGCCTCGTACGCGCGCTGCACGATCGCCAGCCCCTTGGCGTGGCCGATCTCATAGGCGACGAAGAAGGCGTCGTCCTTGCTCGTGAAGTGCTCGTAGAAGGCCTGCAGCGAGACGCCCGCCGCGGATGCGATCGCCTCCACGGTGAGCGCCGCGTAGCCCCCCTGCGCGCTGATGTTGGCGACGGCGTCGAGAATCCGCTCGCGCTGGCTGTGCACGACGAGGCTGTGCGACGCTCCCTGTTCGCCGCGTCTCGATCGGCGCCGGCCGGTCTTCGAGAAGCCGATCGAAAGCGTCCCCGGCGCGCGGCCGCCCCACAGGTCCTGGTGGGCGAGGAGCACCGTCGACGGGCCATGGTCGTCCAGCTTGACGATCGAGTCCGGCGCGGGGTGATAGCAGGCGGTCCATCCAACAAGATCCACGGCCAACGACGCCAGCGTGTCGTACGAGCCGTGGACCACCTGGGTGTAGATTACCTTGTTCAATCCTCCCACCACCGCGCGCAGCAATGGGTTGGGGATTGCCCCGGAGCCGGGCTCCACGCCGAGGCTGTCACGCAGAAGCTGCTCTGAGGCCACGACCAACTGCTCGCGGCGCGCGATCCCCTCAGGGCCGGCGGCGCCGATCTCGAGCAGCACCAGGCGCAGCGCGTTGGGATCCACGAGCATCCGCTCGAACAGCACCCCGATCGCCGCTCCCTTGCCGTTCTGCGTGCCCTGGGCGTCGCTGTAGACACTGGCGATCGTGCGCATCCCTTTGGCGACCAGCCAGTCGTAGGTCGCCAGCAGGCACGCCTGCCTGTTGGCGAAGTGCTCGTAGAACGCCTTGCGCGACACCTGCGCTCGGCCGATCACGTCCGAGACGGTCGTCTTGGCGTAGCCGTGCTCTCCGACCGCATCGACCATCGCGCGCATCAGCCGCCAGCGCTGGTTGTCGGCCACCTGCTCGCGCGACAGCGAGTGCGGCCCGCGGGGCAGGCGGCTCTTGTACGTGTTACGCGATCGCTCCGCGACCGGGTCACGCGGATGGCCCATGACCGATGACATATGGAGAATTGTTGCGCAAAGCGCAGGCCCTGTGGCGAGCGCTATCTCAGGCAAGTTCCTCTAGAAGGAACGAGAGTCCATCGGGGCGGACGGCATCGGCGCCCGTCCGCTACCGTCCGGCCGGTCCCATGTCGCGCTTTCACGAGCCCCAAGACCCCGACTTTCGGCGCCTGAACGCCTCGCTGGACTTCGACCGCCGGCTGTGGCCGCACGATCTCGCCCAGTCGCGCGCTCACGTCCGGATGCTGGCCGCGCGGGGGATCGTCGCCACGGAGGATCGCGACGCCCTGCTGACGGGTCTGGACGCGGTCGAACGGGAACTGACCGAAGAGTGTTTCCAATTCCAGGAGTTCGACGAGGACATCCACATGGCGATCGAGCGGCGCCTGACCGAGATCACGGGCCCGGTCGGCGGCAGACTGCACACGGCGCGCTCGCGCAACGACCAGGTGGCGACCGACCTCGCGCTGTACGCCCGCGACCGCGCCCGCGCCGCGCGGACGGCGCTGGAGCAGCTGATGGCCGCGCTGGTGGAGCGCGCCGCGCAGCACCTGGACTGGCCGCTGCCCGGCTACACCCACCTGCAGCGCGCCCAGCCGGTCTATCTCGGCCACCATTTGCTCGCCTACTTCTGGATGTTCGACCGTGATCGCCAGCGCTTCGCCTTCGCCGAGCGCCAGGCTGGGCGCATGCCGCTCGGCGCCGGGGCGCTGGCGGGGGTCAACTTCGACACCGACCGCCGCCTGCTGGCGCGGGAGCTGGGCTTCGACGAGGTCCTGCCCAACTCGATCGACGCCGTCTCCGGCAGGGACTTCGCGCTGGACTACCTCGGCGCCGCCGCCGTCTGCGCGACCCATCTGTCGCGCCTGGGGGCCGAGCTGGTGCTGTGGTCCAGCGAGGAGTTCGGCTTCTGCGAGCTGCCCGATGCCTGGAGCTCGGGCTCCTCGATCATGCCCCAGAAGAAGAACCCCGACGCCGCCGAGCTGCTGCGCGCCAAGGCCCCCCGCGTCGTCGGGCACCTGGCGGCGCTGCACGGCGTCCTGCACGCCCTGCCGCTGACGTACAACAAGGACATGCAGGAGGACAAGGAGCACCTGTTCGATGCGGTCGACACGATCGAGCTGGCGCTCGCCGCCGCCCGCGCGATGATCGAGGGGGCGCGCTTTGCGCGCGAGCGGATGGCCGCCGCGGCATCCGACGAGCTGCTGGCCGCGACCGACGTCGCCGACCTGCTGGTCCGCCACGGCCTGCCCTTCCGCGAGGCCCACGGCGTCGTCGCGGGGCTCGTGCGAACGGCATTGGACAGCGGCCGCACGCTGTCGCAGCTCACCCCGCAGGAGCTCGCCGCGCACAGCCAGGCGCTGGGCGAGCGCAGCGACGAGTACTACAAGATCCTGGAGCCCGGCTCGTGGCTGGAATCGAAGGTCTCCGAGGGCGGCACCGCCGCCGCGCGGGTGCGCGAGCAGCTCGAGCTGGCCCGCCGCACGCTGGCCGACGACGGCGACGGCTGGGCCTGAACGTGGCAGGGCTCGCCGCGACCGCTGCCTCCACGTTGCGTGACCCGGGTGCGGCGGGCTCCGCCGCGACCACCGCCTCCACGTCGCGCCGGGGACTGGCACGGGCGCGCTCCGTGCTGCCCGCTGACTTCTACGACCGGCCCGTGCTCGAGGTCGCACGCGAGCTGATCGGCTGCGTCGTCGAGCACGAGGGGGCGGCCGGTGTGATCGTGGAGACCGAGGCCTATCACGAGTGCGAGCCGGCCTGCCACGCCTTCGCCGGGCTCACCCCCCGCACCCGCACCCTGTTCGGGGCGCCGGGCCGGGCCTACGTGTACCGCTCGTACGGCATCCACGCCATGCTGAACGCCGTCTGTGAGGCCCCCGGCGTCGGCGCCGCCGTGCTGATCCGCGCGCTGGAGCCGCTGGAGGGCGTCGAGTCGATGCGCGCACGCCGCGGGGTGTCGCGCGCCGAGGAGCTGTGCTCGGGCCCCGGCAAGCTCGCCCAGGCGCTGGGAGTCGAGCTCGTCCACAACGACGGCGACCTCGTCGCTGGGCCGGTGCTGATCGGGCCGCCGCGCGACCCGCGGTGGCTGGACCCGCCGGTGGTGGTGGGCGAGCGCGTCGGGATCACCAAGGCCGTCGAGTTGCCGTGGCGCTTCTGCGTCGCCGACAACCCCCACGTCTCCCGGCCGCGGCCGCGGCTGCGATAGGGACTCGGCCACGCGCGAGGGGCGTGGACGTACATATGAAAAATCCGGACCGCGTATAGCAATCGTTATACGCGGTCCCAAAATATATGTTACCTCCACAGCCCGTCCGTGTCCGCGTGTCCCGGCCACGCCGGGCTTCAAGGCACGCGCAGCGGTCAACCGGCGCCGGTGCCGCCGGTCGGGGCGCCGGTGCCGCCGCTGACCTTCGGCGCCGCGTTCCCCGGCGCCGGGGTCGCGCTCGGTTCCGAGGCGGGCGATTCGCTGGGCGCCGGCGGGGTTGGCGAGCCCGCTCCGCCGCCCGGAGTTGCCGCCTGCGGGCTCTGCGCGGGGGTTGGGGAGGCCGCCCCCCCGCCAGCCCCGCCGCCTTCCCCGCCGCTCGGGGCCGCCGGGTGGCCTGCCTGGTCCCCGCCGCCGGAGCTCGGAGAGCCGCCGCGGGTCTGGGGGGCCTGGGATGTTTCCCGCGCGGGCGCGGGCGTCGGGGTGCTGGAGACGTGGCCGGGCGCCGTCGCGCCGCCCGGCGCTTCTGGCGCTTCCCGGGTCGTCGTGGAGTGTCCGGCGCGCGCGGCGGCGCGGCGCGCGCTTTCGGCTTCGGTGCGTTCGCTTTCGATCCGCATCGCCGACTCCATGAAGTCGTGCCAGATCAGCGCCGGGAAGGTCCCGCCGAGCACCGGGCCGCCATCGAAGTCGGTCGTCATCGGGACCAGGCTGTTGGGGAAGCCCACCCACACCGCCACCGTGAAGCGGCTGTCCCAGCCCACGAACCAGGCGTCGCCATAGTTGGAGGTCGTACCGGTCTTGCCCGCCGCGAACCGGCCCAGCGCCGCGGCGCGGCCGGTGCCGTACTCGAGCACCGTCTCCAGCACTTCGGTCTCGGTGCTCGCCACCCACGGGGGCAGCACGCGGTGCAGGATCGTGCGGTCGACTTCGCGGTGGCGGCCGTCGAACAGCGTGCGCCCGCCACCCGCGACATCTTCGATGCCGACCGGGGCTTCCACTTCGCCGAGGGTCCCGCTGACGCGCTCGCCCCCGTGGGCGATCGTCTCGTACGCGTGCGCCATGTCCAGCGGCGTCACCCCGACTTTCAACCCGCCGATCGTCATCGCCGGGTTGGTCGAGATCGGGGTCGTGATCCCCATCCGGTGCGCCAGCGCCGCGATTCGGTGAGTGCCGACGTGCAGCCCGACTTCGGCGTAGATCGAGTTGTCCGAGTACGCCGTCGCGCCCGTCAGCGTGTTCTCGCCGGTGTAGGCGTTTTCGTCGTTGTGCACCACGAACAGTTCCGAGCTGTCCGGGACTTTGAACGTCTTTTCCTTCGACGCCCACACCGAGTCCGGGGAGATCCCGTCCTCCAGCGCCCCCGCTAGGTCGAAGGCCTTGAACGACGAGCCCGGCTGGCGCTCGCCGTCGGTCGCGAGGTTGAACGGGCTTTCGTCGTAGTCGCGCCCCCCCACCATCGCGCGCACCTTCCCCGTCGAGTTTTCGATCGCCACCAGCGCCGCCGACGGCCCTTCGGGCCCCGGCAGGTAGCCGTCGATCGCCTGTTCCGCCGCGTGCTGCAGGTCGAGGTCCAGCGTCGTGCGGACCTGCAGGCCCCCGTCGAAGGCCCGCCCCGCGCCATAGCGTTCGATCACCTGCTGGCCCACCCAGCTGTCGAAGTAGCCCGTGTCCACCCCGTCCACCAGCGGCTGCTCCGGGGGCACGATGTCCTTCGCCGCCGGCAGCGCCTGCGCCACCGCTTCTTCGTATACCGGCCGTTCGATGTAGCCCTGCTGGAGCATCTCCCACAGCACCAGGTCGCGGCGGGCCTTCGCCGCCGCCGGCTCGGTCACGGGGTCATAGCCGGTCGGCGACTGGATGATCCCCGCCAGCAGCGCCGCTTCGGCCGGCTGCAGCTCGCTCACGCACAGCGGCTGTTTGGGCGTCCCGCAGCCGAGGTGGTTGACGTCCTGGCCGAAGTACGTCCGCGCCGCCGCCTCGATCCCGTAGGCCCCGTTGCCGAAGTAGATCGTGTTGAGGTACTCGGTGATGATCTTTTCCTTCGACCACCTGTGATCGAGGTGGAAGGCCAGCGCCGCCTCGCGCAGCTTCTCGAAGATCGTCCGGTGGGACTGCTCCTGCAGCGCGTTCTTGACGAACTGCTGCTCGATCGTCGACGCCCCCTGCACCGCGCCCTGGTGCAGGACGTCGTCCACGAACGCCCGCGCGATCGAGCGCAGGTCGATGCCGCTGTTGGTCTGGAAGCGCTTGTCCTCGATCGAGATCACCGCCTCCTTGACGATCCGCGGGATCTGGTTGGCGGTCACGAGGATCTGGTTGTGCTCGCTCAGCACCCCGATTTCGCGGCCGCGGTCGTCGAGCAGCACCGAGTTGCGGGCGTTGTCGTACTGCTGGCTGTTTTCCAGCTCGGGCAGGTCGGACGCGACGGCCATGAACATGCCGAACACGAACGAGACGAGGCCGAGCAGCAGCAGCGCGAGGAAGATCAAAAAGAAGCGCAGCTTCTTCAGGCGCGACCGGCTGCCGGCGGGCAGCGTGGCGGGCTCCACCGGGGGCGAGAGTCTATACCCGTGGCCACTAGGATTCGCCGCTCCGTGGCGAGCCCCGACGACGAGACCCCAGACGAGGCCCCCCCGCGGCCCTCAGACCGGCGGGCTCGCGGGCCCGCCGGCCACCGCGCCGACTCCGGCGCCGCGCACGACGAGCACGCCGGCCGACAGGCCGACCGGCTGTCCCGCAATGCCGTCGACATCCTGCCCGAGGGGGCGCTCGCGGCCAAGCTCGCGCAGGCGAGCGGGCAGGGCCGCCCGCTGCGGGTCAAGCTCGGGATCGACCCCACCGCCCCCGACATCCACCTCGGCCACGCCGTCGTCCTCGGCAAGCTGCGCGAGTTCCAGGACGCCGGCCATCGCGTCGTGCTGATCGTCGGCGACTACACCGCCCGCGTCGGCGACCCCTCGGGTCGCTCGGAACTGCGCCCGATGCTCTCCGCCGAGCAGATCGACGCCAACGCCGCGACCTTCGAGGCCCAGGCCCTGCGGATCCTCGACCCCGACCCCGCCCGCCTGGAGATCCGGCGCAACGGGGAGTGGCTGGACATGCCGATGGCCGACCTCCTCGCGCTGGTGCGCCACACCACTGTCGCCCAGCTCCTGGAGCGCGACGACTTCGCCCAGCGCTGGGCCCAGCAGCGGCCGATCTCGCTGCTGGAGCTGCTGTACCCCGTGCTCCAGGCGTATGACTCCGTCGCCGTCCACTCTGACGTCGAGCTCGGCGGGACCGACCAGAAGTTCAACCTCCTGCTCGGCCGCGACGTCCAGCGCGCCCACCGCCAGCCCGAGCAGGCGATCCTCACGATGCCGCTGCTCGTCGGTACCGATGGGCGCCGCAAGATGTCCAAGTCGCTGGGCAACCACATCGGGATCACCGACCCCCCCGGAGATATGTACGGGAAGGTCATGAGCATCCCCGACAGCGCCATGGGCGAGTACTACCGGCTGCTCCTGCATCGCAGCCCGCCGGTCGATACCTCGCCGCGGGACGCCAAGCGCCAGCTCGCCCGCGAGCTCGTCGCGTCGCTTCACTCCCCCCAGGACGCCGCCGCCGCCGAGCGCCAGTTCGACCGCGTCCACGTCCAGGGCCAGGTGCCCGACGAGATCGACGACGCCCACGTCCATCCCGGCGACCATGGGCTCGTCCACCTGCCCCGCGCCATCGCCGACGCCTTCGGCCTCTCCAGCTCCGAGGCCCGCCGTCTGATCGACAGCGGCGGCGTCGTCCTCGGAGGAGAGCCCGTCGCCGCCCGCCAGTACGATGTCCCCGCCCAGCGCGCCCACCGGCAGGTCCTGCGGGTCGGCAAGCGCCGCTTCGCGCGCCTGCTCGTCGATGAGGACCCGTAAGCGCTATACTCTCCGGTCGGCCCGCAGGCGCCCTTGGGCGTGGGTCGATTCGGACTCCTCTGAAGAGAAGCCCTCTGGAGAAGCTCGACGGTCTTTGAAAACTCAACAGCATGCGCACCGACGATCGATCCCTCGATCGTGGTGTGCGTCCAGGTTCGACCCGCCGCCGGGTCCGGCGCCTCGTGCGCCGGCCGATCTCCGATCGGTCCCGGGGGCGGACAAGAGTCAAGTAGGGAAGTACCCCGTCATGGTGCGGGACCCACGTGTATAGGTCCCGAACCGCCCGGTCTCCGCGCAAGCGAGGGCCGGCAACGCCGTGACAGCTTTTCGTGAAGTTCTTCACGGAGAGTTTGATCCTGGCTCAGGACGAACGCTGGCGGCGTGCTTAACACATGCAAGTGGAGCGACGAACCAGGGCTTGCCCTGGGGCAGAGCCGCGAACGGGTGAGTAACACGTGGGTTACCTGCCCCGATGACCGGGACAACCCGAGGAAACTCGGGCTAATACCGGATGTGCCCGCAAGGGGAAAGGAAGCTTCGGCCTCCGCATCGGGATGGGCCCGCGGCCCATTAGCTTGTTGGTGGGGTAACGGCCCACCAAGGCTGCGATGGGTAGCTGGTCTGAGAGGACGATCAGCCACACTGGGACTGAGACACGGCCCAGACTCCTACGGGAGGCAGCAGTGGGGAATCTTGCGCAATGCGCGAAAGCGTGACGCAGCAACGCCGCGTGGGGGAAGACGGCTTTCGGGTTGTAAACCCCTTTCAGTTGGGACGAAGCTTCGTCGGTTAACAGCCGACCGGAGTGACGGTACCTTCACAAGAAGCACCGGCTAACTACGTGCCAGCAGCCGCGGTAATACGTAGGGTGCAAGCGTTGTCCGGAATTATTGGGCGTAAAGAGCGTGTAGGCGGCTTGATAAGTCCGCTGTGAAAGTCCAGGGCTCAACCCTGGAATGCCGGTGGATACTGTCGGGCTAGAGTCCGGAAGGGGCGAGTGGAATTCCTGGTGTAGCGGTGAAATGCGCAGATATCAGGAGGAACACCAATGGCGAAGGCAGCTCGCTGGGACGTGACTGACGCTGAGACGCGAAAGCGTGGGGAGCAAACAGGATTAGATACCCTGGTAGTCCACGCTGTAAACGATGGCAACTAGATGTGGGGGGTGTCGACTCCCCCCGTGTCGAAGCTAACGCATTAAGTTGCCCGCCTGGGGAGTACGGCCGCAAGGCTAAAACTCAAAGGAATTGACGGGGGCCCGCACAAGCAGCGGAGCATGTGGTTTAATTCGACGCGACGCGAAGAACCTTACCTGGGCTTGACATGTGAGTGACAGGTGTGGAAACACATCCTCCCTTCGGGGCACTTTCACAGGTGGTGCATGGCTGTCGTCAGCTCGTGTCGTGAGATGTTGGGTTAAGTCCCGCAACGAGCGCAACCCCCGTCGCATGTTGCCAGCATTCAGTTGGGGACTCATGCGAGACTGCCGGTGACAAACCGGAGGAAGGTGGGGATGACGTCAAGTCATCATGCCCCTTATGTTCAGGGCTACACACGTGCTACATTGGCGCGTACAGAGGGCTGCGATACCGCGAGGTGGAGCGAATCCCTTAAAGCGCGTCTCGGTTCGGATTGCAGGCTGAAACTCGCCTGCATGAAGGCGGAGTTGCTAGTAATCGCGGATCAGCAATGCCGCGGTGAATACGTTCCCGGGCCTTGTACACACCGCCCGTCACACCACGGGAGTGAGCAACACCCGAAGCCGGTGGCCTAACCCGCAAGGGAGGGAGCCGTCGAAGGTGGGGCTCGTGACTGGGGTGAAGTCGTAACAAGGTAGCCGTAGCGGAAGCTGCGGCTGGATCACCTCCTTTCTAGGGAGCACTACGGTGCCCCGATTCAAGCGGCCGCTCAATCTCGTGGGACCCTCGGGTCCATATGAGGTCTGGCGGCGACAGAGCAGATCGGGCCTAGCATGTCGACCGAACCTGACCGGCGGGTCTGCGCGCCCACGGGCTCCTTCCTACTGGGAGCCACGGGGAGCACGGACCGCAAAAAGCGCCGGACATGCTGTTGAGTTTTGAGAGACCGGCGTCCGCCGGTCGCCGCGGGGTGCGCCGATGATGAGCGCAGCCGATATACGCGGGGACCGGCCGGCGTAAAGCCTCTCCACGGTCCTTGAAAACTGCACAGAAGCCACATTCAGCCGCCATCGATAAGCGGCGGCTGAAAACGGGTATCACCGGGCCGCTCGCGATCATTCTCATCTGTGCCTGCTTGTGCAGGGGTGCGGAGGATCACGATCGGTCTGATCACCGTCAAGATAGTAAGGGCACATGGTGGATGCCTTGGCACCAAGAGTCGATGAAGGGCGTGAACGGCTGCGATAAGCCACGGTTAGGCGCTGAATAGCCTTTGACCCGTGGATGCCCGAATGGGGAAACCCAGCGCTGGTAATGCGGCGTTATCCCCGGCTGAACACATAGGCCGGTGGAGGACAAGCGGGGGAAGTGAAACATCTCAGTACCCCGAGGAAAGTAAATCAACAGAGACTCCCTGAGTAGTGGCGAGCGAAAGGGGATCAGCCCAAACCCGCTGCGTGTAAGCGGCCACGCGTTGCGTAGCGGGGGTTGTAGGGCGTTTGTTCCGAGCCGTGGCCGGCTCGGCGGGAGTTACAAAGTCGTGCGGTAGTCGAAGCGTGTGGAACCACGCACCATAGAGGGCAACCGTCCCGTAGACGAAACTGCATGGCCTTCCGTCAGACGTTCCTGAGTAAGTCCGCGCCCGTGAAACGCGGACTGAACCTGGGGGGACCACCCTCCAAGGCTAAGTACTCCTTGGTGACCGATAGCGGACAAGTACCGTGAGGGAAAGGTGAAAAGTACCCCGGAAGGGGAGTGAAATAGTACCTGAAACCGCGTGCCTACAAGCGGTGGGAGCAGGCTTGTCCTGTGACCGCGTGCTTTTTGCATAACGAGCCGGCGAGTTACTCGTCTGCGGCAAGGTTAAGCGATGAGCGGAGCCGTAGCGAAAGCGAGTCCTAATAGGGCGTCATAGTCGTAGGCGGTATACCCGAAACTGAGCGAGCTATCCATGGGCAGGCTGAAGCGGGGGTAAGACCTCGTGGAGGGCCGAACCGACCTAGGTTGAAAACTGGGCGGATGACCTGTGGATCGGAGTGAAAGGCTAATCAAGCTCAGTGATATCTGGTTCTCTCCGAAATATATTTAGGTATAGCCTCGGATAAATTGCGTGGTGGCCGTAGAGCACTGTTTGGACTAGGGGCCCTACCAGGTTACCGACTTCAGGCAAACTCCGAAGACCATCACGTTTACTCCGGGAGTCAGTCGCTGGGGGATAAACTTCAGCGTCGAAAGGGAAACAGCCCAGACCGCCAGCTAAGGTCCCTAAGTGCTAGCTAAGTGGGAAACGATGTTCGAGTGCATAGACAACCAGGAGGTTGGCTTAGAGGCAGCCACCCTTGAAAGAGTGCGTAACAGCTCACTGGTCAAGTGTTCGAGCGCGGACAATGTAACGGGGCTCAAGCTAGTCACCGAAGCTGCGGGTGCGTGAGACCTTTCGGGTCGATCGCGCGGTAGGAGAGCGTTCCCATGCCAGTAAAGCGGCGGCGTAAGCCAGCCGTGGAGGCATGGGAAGTGAGAATGCCGGCATTAGTAACGAAAGAGAGGTGAGAATCCTCTCCACCGATTGCCCAAGGATTCCTTAGTAAAGTTCGTCTGCTAAGGGTTAGTCGGGACCTAAGGCGAGGCCGAAAGGCGTAGTCGATGGCCAACAGGTTGATATTCCTGTACCACGTCGCTTCCGTTTGACCGATGGGGGGACGAGGAAGGCTAAGGGAACCCAGGCGATGGTTGTCCTGGGATAAGCATGTAGGGGTGGCCCTAGTCAAATGCTGGGCCGCATAACCCGAGGTGTGATATCAGCTGGCTCTAAGCCGGCGAGTCCCCGACGCCATACCTCCGAGAAAAGCCTCTAGGGAGGAAGCGCGTGCCCGTACCAAAACCGACACAGGTGGGCAAGTAGAGAATACTAAGGTGATCGAGATAACCCTCGTTAAGGAACTCGGCAAAATTGCCCCGTAACTTCGGGATAAGGGGCGCCCCAGTAGAGTGAAGCCGCTTGCCGGTGGAGCTCGAGGGGGCCGCAGTGAATTGGCTGAAGCGACTGTTTACCAAAAACACAGGTCTCTGCTAAGTCGAAAGACGACGTATAGGGGCTGACGCCTGCCCGGTGCCGGAAGGTTACGTGGAGTTGTTAGGGGTTCGCCCCGAAGCAGCGAAGCTAAGCCCCGGTAAACGGCGGCCGTAACTATAACGGTCAACATCGTGGCTGTTGCAAAATTCAGCTATATGCTGGGACATCCGAGTATCCCACGCTACGATTCCGTCCGATGTGGATGGTATCGTGACAATGTGTTGGGTGCGGACAATCAGCAGGAAAGACTGTCGAGTGCAGAGGCACGACGCTGGTTTATGGCCGGTGTCGTGGAGGGTGAGGGTAGTTGGTGCCTCTCTATCAAGAGGCATCCAGCCCATCCCCTCGGCTTTTATGTCCAACCGGAGTTCTTCATTTATCAACACCGGAGACGACGGCAGCTCCTCGAAATGGCGCAAGAGATGTTCGAGTGCGGCAGGATCTGGCCAAAGCCAGGCAATCCTGACGTGCTTGTCTTCGCGATCAACTCGCGAAAGAATATCTCTGCGCACGTATTGCCTTTTATGAGGCAGTACATGGGATTCTCATCGAGACGCTCCGATATGGAGCTGTTTGAAGATGCCATGTATCTTTTCGAACGCGGATTGCATCGTCGGCCCGCAGGGCTGGCGACCGTTGTTGAAATCGCCTATGCGATGAATCACGACGGTAAGCAGCGTCGACGTTCGATCGATGAGGTCCTCGACAGAATCCTCAGAGGCCATACGCTGAACGCTCCTGGAAGGCAGGGGTGAAGATATGGTCCGACCTCCATGGCGACGTGGAGAGCTAGGCGGAACAAGAAACGACCTAGCCATCTCGCAGGTGAGATGTAACAAAAGTGCCTAAGGTAGCGAAATTCCTTGTCGGGTAAGTACCAACTTGCCCCGTCGTCTCGTGAGGGACGACATGCAAACCGGCTCATATCGGGGAAACCCTCCCTGCCAAAGTGGCAGCGGGCAATCCCGAGGGAAGTCCTAGTGACCCCCTAACGACTGATCCGAAAGGAGAGGTGTGTCGCGCTCCGGGAAGTCCGGAAATCTATGCGACATACAATACGCCGGCCCTCATCGCAGCGATGGCATCTATGGTGCGTTGGTCTTGCTGACCAAATGGACGACCGCGACAAGGCGGTCGGCCACAGCAGGAGCTCCTAAAGGTGCTGGATGAGGTGAAGGGATAGTCTGCGCTCTCGGATAACGAGAGAACACGCGAAGTTCCGACCTGCACGAATGGCGTAACGACTTCAGCACTGTCTCAACGAGGGGCTCGGTGAAATTGCAGTCTCGGTGAAGATGCCGAGTACCCGCGGCTAGACGGAAAGACCCCGTGAACCTTTACTACAACCTGGTATTGGGATTCGGTGCATTTCGCTCAGGATAGGTGGGAGGCTTTGAAGTGCCGGCTGCGGCTGGCGTGGAGCCATCCTTGAGATACCACCCTTGGTGTATTGGGTTTCTAACAGCGTTCCGTGAATCCGGGCGCTGGACAGTTCCAGGCGGGTAGTTTGACTGGGGCGGTCGCCTCCCAAAATGTAACGGAGGCGCACAAAGGTTCCCTCAGCACGGTTGGAAATCGTGCGTAGAGCGCAAAGGTAGCAAGGGAGCTTGACTGCGAGACTGACAGGTCGAGCAGGTGCGAAAGCAGGTCTTAGTGATCCGGCGGTAGCAAGTGGAAGTGCCGTCGCTCAACGGATAAAAGGTACTCCGGGGATAACAGGCTTATCGGGCCCAAGAGTCCACATCGACGGCCCGGTTTGGCACCTCGATGTCGGCTCGTCGCATCCTGGGGGTGGAGTCGCTCCCAAGGGTTGGGCTGTTCGCCCATTAAAGCGGTACGCGAGCTGGGTTCAGAACGTCGTGAGACAGTTCGGTCCCTATCTGCCGTGGGCGTTGGAGAGTTGAGAGGAGTTGTCCCTAGTACGAGAGGACCGGGATGAACGCACCTCTGGTGTATCTGTTGTCCTGCCAAGGGCATTGCAGACTAGCTACGTGTGGATCGGATAACCGCTGAAAGCATCTAAGCGGGAAGCCGACCTCAAGATGAGCTCTCCCATCCCCTAGAGGGAGTAAGACCCCTGGTAGACCACCAGGTTGATAGGCCGGATCTGGAAGGGCGGTAACGCCTGCAGGAGACCGGTACTAATGGTTCGAGGGCTTGACGGATTTTTGATTTCAGGTGGTACCCGGTGTGGCGCTGTGCAGTTTTGAAGGACCCGGAGAGGCTGGTCTCTCGTCTTTTTCCGGTGGCCTTGGCGAGGGGGAAACACCTCTTCCCATTCCGAACAGAGCAGTTAAGCCCCTCAGCGCCGATGGTACTTGGCTCGCAAGGGCCCGGGAGAGTAGGACGCCGCCGGTTTTTTTCTACACGAGCCGCCTTCGGGCGGCTCGTCGTTTGTGGGCTCGCCGAGCTGTGGCCGCGGCTCGTGTAGCTCTACAGCGGCTACGACCACTACAAGTCGATCGCCACGCGCGAGCTGCCCGTCGTGATCCTCGAGCGCCGCTGAGGACTCGGGCCGCGCCCGCCCGTGCGGTGCGCGTGCGATGGCCCAGTCGCGCAGAGGCATACCTGCGGCTGCGAAGCCGGCTGGCCGCGCCGGCGTGGTGACGGCCGCTCGCGCAGCGGCGCGCGGTGCGCGTGAGCCCAGCTGGGCTCGCCCTCGACCCGTTGCGATCCATCCCGGTCGACCTCCCAGCCGACTGGATCGTCGTCCTCGAGCAGGAGGAACGCACGGGTCAAGGAGAGCGCTCCGCGAGCGCGCTGCATGAGCGTCGATGTCCGAGTAGAACAGAACATGTGTTCGTACTGTAGGTAGAGCGTCGGACGGAATGGCGCGAACATATGTACGCCCCCTTGTGGGCGTCGCCAAAACGGCTCCACAGAGCCAATCCGGGCCCTTTCAGGATGCAAGGAGACTTGCAGTTGCCCGCGACGCGCGATGCCCGCGGCGTGGCGTTTGGCGAGTGGGCGGGCGGGTCCGTCGACCTGCCGTGGCTTCCGGGGCAGGTCCACGGCGTCCTCCGGGCAGGTCCGCGGCGCCCGCGGGCGAACTTATCCGGAGGATGGCTGGAGGGACGCCCACGACGGAGATCGCCACCGCGCAGGCGCCTGTTAGGCTTGGCAGACGACACGCCGCGACCCCATCCGGGGCCCGGCGGGCGCGTGCGAAGCCCATGGAGAAGTTCGTCATCGAAGGCGGCGTCCCGCTGTCCGGCACGATGGTGCCGGCGGGGAACAAGAACGGGGCGCTGCCGATCCTCGCCTGCTCGATCCTCACCGAGGACGAGGTCGTCGTGCGCAACGTGCCGCGGATCCGCGACGTCGACGCGATGCTCGCGATCCTCGACGCGATCGGGGTGCGGGTGCGGTGGCGCGGCCCCAATGAGGTCGCGCTGTGCGCCGCAGGGGTCCACAGCGTCGATGTCGACCCCGAGCTGGCCGAGCAGATCCGGGCGTCGTTCCTGCTCGCGGGCCCGCTGCTGGCGCGCTTCCACCGCGCCGTGATGCCCCCGCCGGGGGGCGACGTGATCGGCCGCCGGCGCCTTGACCCCCACCTGGACGCGTTCCGCGCGATGGGCGCGACGACGGACTGCGGGCGCGAGATCGTGCTGAGCGCCCCGCGCGGGCTGCGCCCGAGCGACGTGTTCATGGACGAGCCCTCGGTGATGGCGACCGAGAACGCGCTGATGGCCGCGGCACTGATCGGAGGGACGACGGTGATCGGCAACGCGGCGTGCGAGCCCCACGTGCAGGACCTCGCGCGGATGTTGGTCAAGATGGGGGCCGACATCCAGGGGATCGGCTCGAACCTGCTGACCGTCAACGGCTGCGAGCGCCTGCACGGGTGCGAGCACGAGGTCGCGCCGGACCACATCGAGATCGGCAGCTTCATCGCGCTCGCCGGGGTCACGGGCGGGGAGCTGCGCGTCAGGGACACCGTCCCCGACGACCTGCGGATGATCCGCCTGGCGTTTGAACGCCTCGGACTGCGCACCGAGCTGCACGGCCGCGACGTGCTGGTGCCCGGCGACCAGAAGCTGGTGGTGCAGGCCGACGTGGGGGAGTACAAGAGCAAGATCCAGGACGGCCCCTGGCCGGCGTTCCCGGCCGACCTGACGTCGATCGCGGTGGCGCTGGCGACGCAGGCCGAGGGCTCGATCCTGGTACACGAGTGGATGTTCGAGAACCGCCTGATCTTCGCGGACAAGCTGATCCTGATGGGCGCGGACATCGTGATGTGCGACCCGCACCGCGCGATCGTCACCGGCCCGCGGCGGCTGCGCGGGGAGCGCGTCGAGTCGCCGGACATCCGCGCCGGGATGGCGATGCTGCTGGCGGCGCTGTGCGCGGAGGGGCGCAGCGAAATCGGCAACATCCGCCAGATCGACCGCGGCTACGAGCGGATCGACGAGCGCCTGCGCGAGCTGGGCGCGAACATCGAGCGCGTCGCCGTCGAGCCTCAGCCGGTCCTCCACGTATAGCCATCGGCGATGATCCACCCGATCCCCAGCGGCACCCGCGACGTGCTGCCCGACGAGATGCGCGAGCTGCGCACGATCACGGAGGCCCTGCGGGGGGTGTTCGAGGCGCACGGCTACGGCGAGATCTACACGCCGGCGCTGGAGTACGAGTCGGTGCTGGCCCACGCCGACATGGCGGGGGCGCGGCCGACGTACCGCCTGTTCGACGAGACCGGGGCGGCGCTGGTGCTGCGCTCGGACATGACGGTGCCGATCGCGCGGATGGTCTCGACCCGCTACCCCACGAGCGAGCCGCCGCTGCGGTTCTGCTACCTGGCGCACTGCTACCGCGGGGTGCGCCCCCAGCGCGGGCAGTCGCGCGAGTTGCTGCAGGCGGGCATCGAGCTGGTCGGCGCGGCCGCGCCGCAGGGGACGGCGGAGGCGCTGACGGTGCTCTGCCGGGCGCTGGACGCGACGGGCCTGGAGGGCTACCGGGTGGGCCTCGGCGACGCGTCGCTGTATCCGGCGCTGACGGCGGGCCTGCGCGTCTCCGAGGCGGTGCGCCCGGGCCTGCTGGAGGCGCTGGCGCGCCGCGACTTCGTCGAGCTCGAACGCCTGCTCGACGTCGCCGGGCTGCCGGCGGCCGACGCGGAGCTGCTGCTGAGCGTGCCCCAGCGCCGCGGCGGGCCGGACGTGCTGGCGGGCCTGCCGGGGCCGGCGGCGGACGCGGTGGAGGGGATGCGGATGGTCCACGAGCTGCTGGAGCCGGGGGTCGCGGAGCGCGTGATCTTCGATCTCGGCCTGGTGCGCAGCCTGGGCTACTACACGGGCGCGGTGTTCGAGGTCTACGACCCCGCGCTCGGCGCCCCGCTCGGCGGCGGGGGCCGCTACGACGAGCTGCTGGGCCGCTTCGGGCGCCCGCTGCCCGCGGTCGGCTTCGCGCTGGGCGTGGACCGCCTGCACATCGCGCTCGCCGGGGAGGAGCGCGGGACGGGCAGGATGGCGCGATGAGCGCGATCAACGGCCTCACGATCGCGGTTCCCCGCGGGGCGCTGTTCGACGACACGGTGAAACTGCTGGCGCGTCTGGGCCTGGACACCGAGGAGCTGCGCGGCAACGACCGCAAGCTGCTGTTCGAGGAGATCGGGGTGATCACGATGCGCCCCTCGGACGTCCCGACCTACGTCGAGGCCGGGGCGGCGGACCTGGGGATCACCGGCAAGGACGTGCTGGCCGAGCAGGCGCTGGACCCGCAGTCTCCCGGCGGCCGTCCGAGCGGTGCGGCGGGCGGGCTCTCGGAGGCGGGGCGCGAGGTGTACGAGCTGCTGGACCTCGGGTACGGGCGCTGCACGATGGTGCTCGCGACGACCGCCGGCGAGCCGGACCCCGCGGCGGAGGCGCTGCGTCGTCTGGGGGTGATGCGGGTGGCGACCAAGTACCCGCGGATCGCGGCGCGCCACCTCGAGCAGACCGGCCGGCAGGCCGAGATCGTCGAGGTCAAGGGCTCGGTTGAGCTGGCCCCGCTGACGGGGCTGGTGGAGGCGATCGTCGATCTGACGGCGACCGGGACGACATTGCAGGAGAACAACCTGGTGGTGCGCGAGGAGATCTTTCAGTGCACCGCGCGCCTGATCGCGAACCCGGTGGCGCACAAGCTCCAGGCGGGCGCGATCGACGACCTGCTGGGGCGGCTGCGTGCGGGCTGAGCGCCTGACCGCTGAGGACGTCGCGCGCCTCGGGGGCCCGGAGGGCGTCGCGGAGCGCCTGCGCTCGCTGGTGCCCTCCGGCGGCGACGTCGAGGACGTGGTGGGGGAGATCCTGGCGGTCGTGCGCCACGAGGGCGACTCCGCGGTGCTCGACTACACCCGCCAGTTCGACACCGCCGACGCCGACCCCGGCCCGCTGGTGGTGGCGCCCGAGGAGCTCGACGACGCGATCCGGACGCTGCCGCTGGACGTCGTCGCGGGCCTGCAGGTCGCGATCACGAACGTCGCCGAGGTCGCCCAGCTGGGGGTCGGGGAGGACGCGTCGGTGACGCTCGCCCAGGGCCAGCGCGTGACGCTGCGCGAGCTGCCGGTGGGGCGCGCCGCGGTGTACGTGCCGGGGGGGCGGGCGCCGTACCCGAGCACGGCCGTGATGGGCGTCGTGACGGCCCGCGCGGCGGGGGTGCTCGACGTGGCGGTGTGCTCCCCGCCGGGACGCGACGGGCGGATCGACCCCGCGACCCTCGGGGCCTGCCGGCTGCTGGGGGTGCAGCGGGTCTACCGCATGGGCGGAGCCCATGCGGTAGCGGCGTTGGCGTATGGGACCGAGACCGTGGCGCGGGTCGACGTGATCGTGGGCCCGGGCAACCTCTATGTGCAGGAGGCCAAGCGCCAGCTCTCGCACGTGGTCGGGATCGACGGGTTCGCGGGCCCCAGCGACCTGCTGGCGGTCTTCGGCGAGGACGCCGACCCGCGCCTGGTGGCGCTGGACCTGCTGGCCCAGGCCGAGCACGGCCCCGGCAGCATCGTCGCCGCGGTCAGCGCGTCGGCGGCGGCGCTGGACGCCGTCGCGGGGCATCTGGAGTCCGAGGGGCGGGCGTCCGGCGGGGCCGCCGAGTCGAGGCCGCCGTCCGGGTCGCAGTCCGACGGGGACGATCCGTCGGCGGCGGTGTGCGTGCTGGTGCACAGCGCCGACACGCGCGAGGCCCTGGAGATGGCCAACGCGTTCGCCCCGGAGCACCTGCAGCTGGTCGGCGCCGAGCCGGAGGCGCTGGCGGGGCTGGTGCGGACGGCGGGCTGCCTGTTCGTGGGCGCGGCGGCGGCGACGGCGTTCGGGGACTATGTGGCGGGCTCCAACCACATCCTGCCGACGGGCGGCGCGGCGCGCTTCGCGTCGGCGCTGTCGGCGCGCCACTTTCGCCGGCGGATGACCGAGGTGCGGATCGGGGAGGTCGGGGGGGAGACGGCTCGCAAGCTCGCGGCGGCGGGCGCGCCGATCGCGCGGGCGGAGGGTTTCGAGCTGCACGCGCGGTCGATGGAGGCGCGGGCGCAGGCCCCCGCGACGCTGGCGCCGGCGGCCCCCAACGTCCCCGGCGAGCCCTCCGAGGCGCGGCTCGGCGACAATTGAGTCGATGAGCGACCTGGGAGGGATACCGAGATGAGCGACCCGGGCACGGATGGGAGGGCGCGCACGGCGGCGATCGAGCGCCGGACGGGCGAGACCGACGTGAGGCTGACGCTCGACCTCGACGGCACGGGCGCGGGGACGCGGGCGACGGGGGTGGGCTTCCTGGACCACATGCTCGACCTGCTGGCGCGCCACGGGCGCCTGGACCTGGAGGTGGAGGTCGGCGGGGACCTGCAGACGGGGGCGCACCACACGGTGGAGGACACGGCGATCGTGCTCGGCCAGGCGCTGGACCGGGCGCTGGGCGACCGCGCGGGAATCGCGCGCTACGGTGAGGCGCTGGTGCCGATGGACGAGGCGCGGGCGAGCTGCGCGATCGACATCTCGGGCCGCCCTTTCACGCTGTTCGAGGCCGACCTGCCGCCGGGCGCGACGGGGGGCTTCGAGCACGAGCTGACCGAGGAGTTCTTCCGGGCGCTGAGCAACGCGGCGAAGCTGACGCTGCACCTGCGGGTGCAGGCGGGGAGCAACGCGCACCATCAGATCGAGGCGGCCTTCAAGGCGTTCGCGCGGGCGCTGCGCGCGGCGGTCGCGATCGACCCGTCGGAGACGGGGGTGCCGAGCACGAAGGGGACGCTGACCGGATGACCCCGCGGATCGCGGTGGTGGACTACGGGATGGGCAACCGCCGCTCGGTGGAGAAGGCGTTGGAGCGGGTGGGGGCGCGGGCGTTCGTGAGCCGCGACCACGCCGAGCTGCGCGCGGCGGACGGGCTGCTGCTGCCCGGGGTGGGGGCGTTTCCGGCGGCGATGGCGACGATCGGCCGGCTTGGCCTGGACGGCCTGCTGCGCGAGCGCGCGGCGGCGGGGACGCCGCTGTTCGGGTCGTGCATGGGGATGCAGCTGCTGTTCGAGCGCTCCGAGGAGCACGGCGGCGCGGAGGGGCTGGGGCTGCTGCGCGGGGAGGTGCGCCGCCTGTCGGCGCCCGGCTTGAAGCTGCCGCACATCGGCTGGAGCGAGGTGCGCTGGAACCGGCGGTCGCCGCTGACCGAGGGCCTGCCGGAGCCGGCGTTCCTGTACCACGTGCACAGCTTCGTGGCGGACCCGGCCGACGAGGACGCGGTCCTGGGGACCGCGGAGTACGGGGAGTCCTTCCCGGCGGTGGTGGGCCGGGGCAACGTGTACGGGGCGCAGTCGCACCCCGAGAAGTCCTCGACTCACGGGCTGGCGCTGCTGGGCAACTTCGTGGGGATCTGCGCGGCGGCGATGGCGCGGCGGGTGCCGCTGGCGTCGTGAGATCGCGCTCGGTGGGCACGCCGCGCCTCGATACTCCGCTCGCGTCCGCGACGCCCCCGGCCTCGGCGGCACCTCCGACCCGATGATCCTCTACCCGGCGATCGACATCCTCGATGGCTGCGCGGTGCGCCTGGTGAAGGGGGACTTCGGGGCGAGCAAGGTCTACGACGAGGACCCGCTGTCGGCGGCGCGCGGGTGGGTGCGCGACGGAGCCGAACACCTTCATGTGGTTGACCTCGACGGCGCGCGGGCGGGGGAGCCGGTGAATCTGGAGCACCTGCGCCGGATCGCGGGCGAGCTGGGGGTCCCGGTGCAGTACGGCGGCGGTCTGCGGACGCTGGATGCGGTGGATGGGGCGCTGGCGGCGGGGGCGCGGCGCGCGATCCTCGGCACGGCGGCGTTCACCGACCCGGACCTGCTGGAGCGGGCGCTCGCGAAGCATGGGCCGGAGCGGGTGCTGGTCTCGCTGGACCTGCGCGGCAGCCACGTGGCGACGGCGGGCTGGACGCAGACGACGGAATCGGGGGCGGCAGAGGCCGTGGCGGGCCTGCGCGAGCGAGGGGTGGGCGAATTGGTGTACACGAACATCGACCGCGACGGGATGCTGGAGGGCCCAGACATCGGCGACGTGCACTGGGTGGCGCTGGCGGCAGAGCCGATGCGGGTCATCTACTCCGGCGGCATCGGTGAGCTGAAGGATCTGCGAGCCCTTGCCGATCTCCCTCCCGATCCGCGGCGTCCCGATCAGAAGCCGAGCCTTGTGGGGGTGATCGTGGGCAAGGCCCTGTACGAGCGACGCTTCACGGTGGCGCAGGCGCGGGAGGCGCTGGGGGATCGGATGTCTTGATCGGCCGCCTCGGGCGGCCCGCGTGGATTGGCTTGTGTTTTACGGGACCCTGTGCTGGGGCTTATCTCTGAGAGAGAGGCCCTTGGCTGCTGGTACTTGTGTACTTAAAATCCCACCGCCATCTGACAATGGTATACACGGTAGATACTATTGGACGACACCGCCCGAAAAAAAGAACATACCCTCCATACTCCAGCCTGCGAGCCGCCCGGCCAGATCCGAACAATCACAAGTCTTGTTCCGGATAGGCGCCGTTCGATCGCTACGGTGGGACGGATGCACCTCAAGCGCGTGATCCCCTGCCTGGACGTGGACGGCGGTCGGGTGGTGAAGGGCGTCGAATTCGTGGACATCCGCGACGCGGGGGACCCTGTGGAGCTGGCGGCGCACTACGACCGCGAGGGGGCGGACGAGCTGGTGTTCCTCGACATCACCGCGACCCACGAGCGGCGCGAGACGATCGTGCAGCTCGCCCGTCGGACGGCCGACGAGGTGTTCGTGCCGTTCACGATCGGCGGTGGCATCCGCTCGGTCGAGGATGCTCAGGCGGTGCTGGACGCGGGGGCGGACAAGGTGTCGGTCAACTCCGCGGCGCTGGCCCGCCCGCAGCTGATCGACGAGCTGGCGCGGGTGTTCGGGACGCAGTGCGTGGTGCTCGCGATCGACGCGAAGGCCCGACCGCGGGACACCGAGGACTCGTGGGAGGCGTATGTGGCCGGCGGGCGCACCCCGACGGGCCGCGACGCGGTGGCGTGGGCGCGCGAGGCGGTCGAGCGCGGCGCGGGGGAGATCCTGCTGACGAGCATGGACCGCGATGGGACCAGCGACGGCTACGACCTGGGGCTGACGGCGGCGGTCGGCGGGGCGGTGGGCGTGCCGGTGATCGCGTCGGGTGGGGCGGGCGAGCTGGAGCACCTGGCGCAGGCCCTGCAGGCCGGCGCGGACGCGGCGCTGTGCGCGTCGATCTTCCATTACGGCCGGCACACGATCGGCGAGGCCAAGGAGTACCTCACGCAGGCCGGCATCGCGGTGCGGGCGTAACGGCGCGCGGCCCGATCTGGCGCGACCGGACCCCGGCTGTCATGGGCGGCAGCAATCGGATCAGACGGGCCGCGGAATAGGCTCCTCTGCCATGGACCTCCTCGGGAAGCTGAGGGCGCAGCCCGGCGGGGCGCGGCTGCTGGAGCTTGCGCCCGCGGGAGCTTTCCTGGTGGGCGGCGCGGTGCGCGACCTGCTGCTCGATCGCAGCCCACGCGAGCTGGACGTCGTGGTGGAGGGCGACGCGCAGGCGCTGGCGGCGGCGCTGGGCGGCGGCGTGGAGCACCCGGGAGCCGGCGTGGAGCACCCAGGAGCGGGCGCGGTCGGGGATCTGAACCCCGCCCTCCCCCCGCCTACCCCGGGGCGACGGTTGTCGAGCACCCCCGTTTCGGCACCGCGGTCGTCGAGCTTGAGGGGGGCGCGCAGATCGACGTGGCGACGGCACGCCGCGAGCGCTACCCGGCGCCGGGGGCGCTGCCGGAGGTGCAGCCGGCGTCGTTGGCGGAGGATCTGCTGCGGCGGGACTTCACGGTAAATGCGATCGCGATGGCGCTCGACGGCGAGCGCCCGGGCGAGCTGCGCGGGGCGCCCGACGCGCTGGACGATCTGCGCGCCGGCCGCCTGCGGGTGCTGCACGGGCGCAGCTTCCTGGACGATCCCACGCGCCTGCTGCGCCTCGCGCGCTACCGCGCGCGGCTGGGCTTCGCGGTCGAGGACAGCACGGCCCAGCTCGCCGCGGCGGCGGTGGCGGCGGGAGCGCTCGCGACGGTCTCCGGGGCGCGCATCGGCGCGGAGCTGCGCCTGACGCTGGCCGAGCCCGACCCGCTGGGGGCGCTGGACGAGCTCGATCGCCTGGGGTTGACGGGGGCGCTGCATCCGCGCCTGCGCCTTGAGTCAGACCTGGCGCGCCGCGCCCTGGAGCTGCTGCCCGACGACGGCCGCCCCGACCTGTTGCTGCTCGCCGCGCTGGCGCTGCCGCTCGCGCTGCGCGCGGACGGCGACTCCCGCGCGGAGGTCGCGGCGCTGCTGGACCGCCTGGAGTTCCCGGCGGCCGACCGCGACCGCGTGGCGGCCGCGGCGGCGGCCGTGCCGCGTCTGATCGACGAGCTGCCGGCAGCGGCGCGTCCCTCGCGGCTGCGAGCCGTCGCGCTGCGGGTGCCGCCGGAGGGGATCGCGCTGGCGGGCGCCGTCAGCGAGTCCGCCGCCGCGCCGGCCCGCCGCTGGCTGGACGACCTCCGCCACGTGCGCCTGCAGATCACCGGCGACGATCTGCTCGCCGCCGGCATCCCGGCCGGGCCGGAGATCGGCTCCCGCCTGGAGACCACGCTGTGCAGGAGGCTCGACGGTGAGCTGGACGACGGACGCGAGGCCGAGCTGGCCGCGGCCCTGGCGCCAAAATGGCGCTAGACTGGGTTTGTGCCGAGCGTCCAGATCAAGAACGTGCCGCCGGACGTCCACGGCGTCCTGCGCCGCCGCGCCGATGCCGCGGGCCAGTCGCTGCAGGCGTATCTGCTCGCTGAGCTGACCGAGCAGGCGAGCCGGCCCAACCTCAAGGAGCTGTTCGATCGGATCGGCAGCGAGCGCAGCGGTGGCAGCATGTCGCTGGCTCACGCCGCCAGCCTGGTGCGGGCCGACCGCGACGCGCGGACGCGGTGATCGTCGTCGATGCGTCGGTCCTTGCGTCGGCGCTAATCGATGACGGCGGGGAGGGCGAACGCGCACGGCTGCGTCTGGACGCCGAGGAGATGCTGTGCGCCCCCGAGATCGTCGATCTTGAGGTCGCAAGCGCCTGGCGTCGAGACCTCCGGGCCGGCCGAATCGACGAGGATCGCTCTCGGCAGGCCCTCGAGGACCTTGCCGCGATGCGTCTGCTCAGGACGTCCCACCAACCGTTCATGGCGCGCATCTGGGAGCTTCGCCACAATCTCACCCCGTACGACGCCGCATACGTCGCTCTGGCAGAGGCCCTGGACGCCACACTGCTGACGGCCGACGCCAGGGCGGCCCGCGCTCCCTCGCTGCTTTGCGAGGTGGAGTTGCTGCGATGACGGGGCTTGACCCGGCGACGGGACCGATCGGCGTCGAGGCGGCGGATGCCCCTGCGCTGCGTGCCCCCGCGCTGCGTTCCCCTCCTGCGCTGCGTTCGCCTCCCGCGCTGCGCTTCGAGCTCCCCGGGGGCGGGCACGCGCTGTTCACGACCCGCGCCGACGGCAACCTCTCGACGATGCGCGGGCCCGGCCACGAGCACGGGCGCGCCGCGCGCGACCGCCTCTGCGCGGGGCTTGGGCTGGGCTGGCTGTGCGCCAGCCGCCAGGTCCACGGCACCACCGTGCAACGCGTCGCCGTCCGCGAGGGCAGCGGCGGGGAGGCCGTGGCGATCGACGCCGACGGTCACGCCACCGCGCTGCGCGGCGTGGGGGCGATGGTGCTGACGGCCGACTGCCTGCCGGTGGTTCTGGGGTCCGAGGGCGCGGTCGCGGCGCTGCACGCGGGTTGGCGCGGACTCGCGGCGGGGGTCGCTGGAGGAGGGCGTGCGTGCACTGCGCGAGCTCGGCGGAGCAGGGGAGATCGCAGCGGTAATCGGCCCCGGCGCCGGGCCCTGCTGCTATGAGGTCGGCGACGAGGTCCACGCGGCGTTCGACGGAGCCCACCGCCACGGGCGCAACCTCGACCTCCCGGCGCTCGCCCGCGACCGGCTTGCGGCGGCCGGCGTGACGCGGATCGAGGACACGGCGCTGTGCACGATCTGTGACGCGCGCCTGTTCTCCCACCGCCGCGAGGGCGCCCGCGCCGGACGCCAGGCCGGTGTGGCATGGCTCTGAGAGCCAACGCGGGAATGACGTGGGCCCTGAGGGCCTCTGGCTGGCGCCGCGGGACTCTGTCGTGAGCCCGCAGCCGATCGCCGATCTGCGCCCCGAGCGGATCCGCGAGAACCTGACGCGCCTGCGCACGGAGATCGCGCAGGCCGCGGTGCGTGCGGGCCGCGATCCCGGCGAGGTCGAGGTGCTGGCGGCCACCAAGTACGTCGCGCCGGAGGATCTGCCGAAGCTGGCGCGGGCCGGGGTAACGCTGGTGGGGGAGAATCGGGCCCAGGACCTGCAGGCCAAGGTCGCCGCGCACGGCGAGCTGTTCACGTGGGACTTCATCGGAGCGCTCCAGAGCCGCCGGGTGCGCATGATCGTGCCGCATGTACGGCTGATCCACTCGGTCGCCAGCGAATCGGCGCTGCGCGAGCTGGAGCGCTGGCGCGAGCTGGCCCGCCCGGGCCTTGCGATCCTGATCGAGGTCAACGTCGCCGGCGAGCCCGGCAAGGCCGGCGTCGCCCCGGAGGATCTGGATGCCTTGATCGAACGCTCTCCGGTGCCGGTGGCGGGGCTGATGACGATGCCCCCCTTCACCGATGACCCCCACTCCAGCCGACGCTGGTTCGCGGCTCTGCGCGAGCTCGCGAGGGCGCGTGGCCTGCGCCAGCTGTCGATGGGGACGACCCAGGACTACGTCGCCGCCGTCGAGGAGGGCGCCACGATCGTGCGGATCGGCACGAGCCTCTATGGTTAGGGCTCCTAGCAGGGATAATCCCGGTAGCAGCGAAGAACGCCTTTGAGAAAAATGGCCATCCGCGATTCCTGGCACCGCGCGCTCGTGTACTTCGGCCTGGCCGAGGAGTACCACGACGAGTACGACGACGACGTCCCCCACGAGGCCGAGCTGGAGGACCGCTACCGCGAGCGCCCCAACGTACGCCGCCTGCGCCGTCGCCGCGACGAGTACGACGAGATCTTCGCCGAGGACGAGCCGCGCGGAAGGGAGAGCGCGCGGGCGGGTGGGAGTCCAACTGCCGCTCTGCGCGCGGTCGGGGGCAAGGGAGCCAACGGCGAGGTGCGCGTGCACCTCGTGATTCCCAAGTCCTTCAACGACGCCCAGCAGATCGCCGACAGGTTCAAGGACTCGATCCCGGTGATCCTCAACCTTCAGGGCACCGAAACCGACCTCGCCAAGCGCCTGATCGACTTCGCCAGCGGCCTCACCTACGCGCTGGACGGTGGGATGCAGCGGATTGCCGACAAGGTCTTCATGCTGACACCCCGCAACGTCGAGATCTCCGCCGAGGAGCGCGCGAGATTGATCGAGAAGGGCTTCTTCAACCAGTCCTGACAGGCGCCCGGTAGCCTGGGCTCGCTATGCAGATAGGTCTGATCGGAGCAGGGAACATGGCCCGCGCGCTGGCGCGCGGGTGGGGAGACGCGGCGTCGGTCCTGTGCTCCGATCCCGTCCCCGAGCGCGCGCGGGCGCTCGCGCAGGAGACCGGGGGCGAGGCGCTGGCCGGCAACGCCGAGGTCGCGCGGCGCGCCGAGCTTGTCGTGCTCTGCCACAAGCCCGCCCAGCTGCGCGACGTCGCCGACGAGATCGCGCCGCACGCGCGGGCCGTCGCCTCGATCCTCGCGGCCACCCCGCTGGCGGCGCTGAAGGACGCCTACCCGGGGCGGCCGGTGTACCGCTTGATCCCGTCGCTGCCCGTCGAGGTCCGCCAGGGCGCGGTCGTGCAGGCCGCCGACGCCGAGCAGGACCCCGCCGTGGACGCCGCGGTGCGCGAGCTGTTCGCCGAGTTGGGCACGCTGGTGACACTCGACGACACGCTGGTGGACGTCGCGATGGGCCTGATGTCCTGCGCCCCCGCCTACGTCGCGCTCGTCGCCGAGGCTCAGATCGACGCGGGAGTCCGTCGCGGCATCCCCGCGGCCCACGGCGCGGAGCTGGTCGTCCAGACGCTCGCCGGCACCGCCGAGCTGCTGCGCCGCCGCGGCTATGACACGCTCGCGGTGCGCCGCGAGGTCAGCTCGCCGGGGGGCCTCACCGCGCGCGGCGTGGCGGCCCTGGAGCGCGGCGGGTTGCGGGCGGCGTTCTCCGAGGCGCTCGACGCCGTGCTCGAGCCCGCCCGCCCGGAGCCCGCTGATCCCGAGCCCGGCGGGGACGGCGCCGACGGCGGGCGGGCCGGGGAGCTCGCCGACCCCCGGCGATGACGCCCGTGCTCGCCAGCGCCCGCACCGAGGTCGCCGACTACCTGTCGACGCTGATCTACGTCTACACCCTGCTGATCCTTGTGCACATCGTGGTGCAGTGGCTGTTCGCCTTCGGCCTGCGGCCCCCGTACTCGCGCGTCAGCGACGCGGTGCTGAAATTCCTGCGCGAGGTCTGCGAACCGTTCCTGCGGGTCTTCCGCCGCCTGATCCCCAGCTTCGGGGCGCTGGACTTCAGCCCGATCGTCGCGATCCTCCTGCTCGGGATCGTCAACCGGGTCGTGGTCGAGGGCCTGATCCACGGTTGAAGGCCGTGGGCTCTGACGTCGCGGGCGCACGGTGAGCGGTCCTCCTGGAGCCGCCGGTGGTCGACGCAGGCGCCTGGCGTGGCTGTGGGCGGGTCTGGTCGCGGTGGCCGTGACGACGCTCGACCAGCTCAGCAAGCAGGCCGTACGGAGCTCGATCGCCCCCGGCGAAGAACGCCGGGTGCTGCCGGGGGTGCAGTTCGTGGACACCCGCAACCACGGCGTTGCCTTCGGCCTGCTCCCCGGCCACCACCTCGCCGTCGCCGCCGTGATCGCGCTGGCGCTGATCGCGCTGCTGGCCTACTTCGCCCGCCACGCCACGCGGCCGTTGATCTGGCTGCCGACCGGGATGCTGATCGGCGGCGCGCTGGGCAACGTGCTGGACCGCCTGCGCCAGGGGTCTGTTACCGACTTCGTCAAGCTACCGCTCGGCTGGCCCCCGTTCAACCTCGCCGACGCTTCGATCACGCTGGGGGTCCTGATCCTCGTGCTGGTGATCGAGCGTCGTCCCGCGGACGGGCGGCCCCCGCGAACCGAGCTGCCGCCGGGGACACAGCGACCGCTGCGCGGTGCGGAGCCGCCGGCGGCCGAGCCGCCGCTGCCCGGCGGCCCGCCCGCGCGACCAAGCGCCGAGCCGCCCTCGAAGCGGTGACCGCGCCGGCGCTTTCGATCCCCTACCGCGACGAGCACCTATTGGTGGTCGACAAGCCCGCCGGGCTCGTCGTGCACCCCGCGCGCGGCCACCGCGAGGGCACGCTGGCGCAGCTACTGGCTGGCGCCGTCGCCGACGGGGAGTGGGGCGGGGACGCGCAGCGGGCCGGAATCGTGCACCGTCTCGACCGCGACACCTCGGGCCTGCTCGTCGTCGCCCGCTCCGAGGAGGTCCACCGCCGCCTGCAGCGGGCGCTGGCACAGCGGCGGATCGAGCGCGAGTACCTCGCGCTGGTCCAGGGCCGCCCGCCGGCCCGGACCGGCACGATCGAGGCCCCGATCGGCCGCGACCCGCGCGTGCGCACGAGGATGGCCGTCGGCGGCAACTTCCCCCGCGAGGCTCGCACCCACTTCACGCTGGAGCGCACTCTGCCGGGCTTCTCGCTGCTGCGCCTGCGGCTGGATACAGGCCGCACCCACCAGATCCGCGTGCACCTGCAGGCAATCGGCCACCCCGTCGCCGGGGACCCCGAGTACGGAACCGCCGGACTGCTCGGACTGCAGCGCCAGTTCCTGCACGCCGCCCGCCTGGCCTTCGATCATCCGCTCACCAGAGAGCGCGTCGAGGTCGTCTCGGAGCTGCCCGCCGACCTCATGCAAGCATTGGCACACGCGGAACGGCTATCCTAGGTCGTTCTGATCCTCGATCCGCACGGGACCGATCGCGGCCCTGCTTGCTGCAAGGACCACCCGGTGACACCGGCCCTCGCAACGAGTCCGCGCCGACCTCTGCGAAAGACAAGCAAACGCTGGACATACAAGGGAGCAACACCGTGGCTCAGGTAGGAATCGCGGAACTGCTGGAGGCCGGCGTCCATTTCGGCCACCAGACGCGCCGCTGGAACCCCAAGATGCGCCGCTTCATCCACGATGAGCGCAGCGGCATCTACATCATCGACCTGCTCAAGACCGCCGTCCTGCTCGAGCAGGCTCGCCAGTTCGCCGGCGCGCTGGCGCACCGCGGCGGGGTCGTGCTGTTCGTGGGCACCAAGAAGCAGGCCCGCGACACGATCAAAGACGTGGCCGAGGCCGCCGGCATGCCCTACGTCAACCACCGCTGGCTCGGCGGCCTGCTGACGAACTTCCAGACGATCAACCTGCGCATCCGCCGCCTGCACGACCTCGAACGCTACGAGAGCGACCGGCCAGCTCGAGCTGCTGCCGACCCGCGAGCGGATGGCCGCCCAGGCCGACCTCGCGAAGCTGCGCGCCAACCTCGGCGGGGTCAAAGACATGCAGCGCGTCCCCGACGCGATGTTCGTGATCGACCTCAAAACCGAGGTCATCGCCGTCCGCGAGGCCCAGCGCCTGCGGATTCCGATCATCGGCCTGGTCGACACCAACTGCGATCCAGACGGCATCGACTACGTGATCCCCGGCAACGACGACGCGATCCGCTCGTGCGCCCTCATAACCCGGGCTATCGGCGACGTCGTCGCCGAGGGGCGCTCGGTGTTCCGTGCCGAGGAGGAGCGCGCCCGCCAGGAAGCCGAGGAGCGCGCCCGCCGCGAGGCCGAGGAGCGGGCGCGTCGCGAAGCCGAGGAACAGGCCCGCCGCGAGGCCGAGGAGCAGGCCAAGCGCGAGGCCGAGGAGCAGGCCGCCGCCGCGCGAGCCGCCGCCGCTGTGGCACCCGCCGCTGCGCCCGAGGCACCGACTCCGGTCCCTGCCGCTGCGCCCGAGACGCCGGCGCCGACTCCGGCCCCCGCCAAGGCGAGCGCTCCGGCTCCGGCCGACGCGACGCCGGCGCAGGCTCCCACCAAGGATGACAAGCCCACCGCTGCGCCGGAGAGCGCGCCGGCGCCCGCCGACGAGCCTGCCGCGGCGGCCTCGACGGATGGCGGGGAGACCGCTCCCGAGGCGTCCGCTGAGAGCACCGAGCCCCAGGCTGGCGAGTCACAGGTCGAGGAGGGTACGGCCGTCGTGGAGACCCCCGAGGAGGAGGCCGCGGTGGAGACCCCCGCGGAGGCCAAGTCATGAGCACCGAGACCGACCCCGGCATCTCCGCCAAGGACGTCAAGGCCCTGCGCGATCGGACCGGGGCGGGGATGATGGACTGCAAGAAGGCCCTCACCGAGGCCGCGGGCGACATCGAGCAGGCGATCGAGATCCTGCGCGTCAAGCAGGGCAGGAAGATCCAGGACCTCGGCGAGCGCCAGGCGACCGAGGGCACCGTCCAGGCCTACGTCCACGCCGGCGCGAAGGTCGGGGTGCTGATCGAGGTCGACTGCAACACCGACTTCGTCGCGGCCAACGAGGACTTCGTGGGCTTCGCGCGCGACGTCGCGATGCAGATCGCCGCCACCCCGACCGTGCGCTACGTCAGCCGCGATGACGTTCCCGCGGCCGAGCGCGATGCCGAGGCCCGCGTCTACGAGCAGGAGGCCGCCGACAAGCCCGAGAACGTGCGCCAGCGGGTCGTCGACGGCAAGCTCGACGCGTGGTACCGCACGGTCGTGCTGCTCGAGCAGGAGCTGCACAACCCCAAGTTCGAGGGCAGGACCGTCCAGCATCTGCGCGACGAGCTCACCGCGAAGACCGGCGAGAACGTCGTGATTCGTCGCTTCTCACGCTTTGCGGTTGGCCAGTAGGCTCCACTCCGAGTGGAAGCCCCTGCCTTCAAACGCATATTGCTGAAGCTCTCCGGCGAGGCGCTGATGGGCTCGCTGCAGTTCGGGACCGACCCCGAGCGGGTGGTCGCGGTGGCGCGGCAGGTGAGCGCGGTGCGCGACCGCGGCGTGGAGGTGGCGATCGTCGTGGGGGCGGGCAACATCTACCGCGGCATGAAGGGCGCCGCCGCCGGGATGGACCGCTCGACGGCCGACTACATGGGGATGCTGGCGACGGTGCTCAACGCGCTGCCGCTGCAGGACGCGTTGGAGAAGATGGACATCGACACCCGCGTGCAGTCGGCGCTGGCGATCTCCGAGGTCGCCGAGCCCTACATCCGCCGCCGCGCGATGCGCCACCTGGAGAAGCGGCGCGTGGTGATCTTCGCGGCGGGCACCGGCAATCCGTTCTTTACCAGCGACACCGCCGCCGCGTTGCGGGCCGCGGAGATCCATGCCGAGATCATCCTGATGGCCAAGAACGGCGTCGAGGGCGTCTACAGCGCCGACCCGGCGCTCGACCCGAACGCGCAGTTCATCCCCGAGATCACCCACATGGAGGCGCTGGAGCGGCGCCTGCGGGTGATGGACTCGACGGCGCTCGCGCTGTGCATGGAGAACGGGATGCCGCTGAACGTCTTCAACATGGACGACGAGACCAGCATCTCGAAGATAATCTCCGGGGTGCGCGTGGGGACACTGGTATCGACGACAACGACCGAGGAGGGCCAGCCCAGTGACCGCTGAGATGATCGACGCCCTGCTCGACGACGCCGGCACGCGGATGGCGAAGTCGGTCGAGACGACCCACCATGAGTTCGCCACCGTGCGCACCGGCCGCGCCAGCCCGGCGCTGCTGGAGCGGGTGGTGGTCGACTACTACGGGGCCCCGACGCCGCTGAACCAGCTCGCGACGATCTCGGCGCCCGAGGCGCGCCTGCTCACCGTCCAGCCCTACGACAAGGGCTCGATCAAGGCGATCGAGCGGGCGATCAACGAGTCCGACGTCGGCCTGACGCCCTCCAACGACGGCAACGTCGTGCGCCTGGTGGTGCCCGAGCTCACCGAGGAGCGCCGCCGCGAGCTCGTCAAGGTGGTGCGCCACCTCGCGGAGGAGGGCCGCGTGAAGATCCGCAACGTCCGCCGCGACGTGATGCACGAGCTGCGCGAGCTGAAGTCCGAGGGGGAGGCCGGCTCCGACGACGAGCACCGCGCCGAGGTCGAGCTGCAGAAGCTCACCGACGCGAGGATCTCCGACCTCGACGGGGTGCTGAAGGCCAAGGAGGAGGAGATCCTCGAGGTCTGATGGGCGCGGCGGTCGATCAGGGGGACGCGGACACCACACATCCCCCGACGGCGCGGTTCGTGGCCATCATCACCGATGGCAACGGCCGCTGGGCGCGCGCCCGCGGCCTGCCGGTCGGCGCCGGCCACGAGGCCGGCGCGGACACCGTCAAGGCGCGTCTGCGCGACGCCGTGGCGCTGGGGGTGCGCGAGCTGACGGTGTTCTCGTTCTCCACCGAGAACTGGACGCGTCCGGCCGAGGAGGTGCGGGGGCTGATGGAGATGCTCTCCCGGCGGATCGCCGGGGAGACCCCCGAGCTGCACGCCGAGGGGGTGCGGATGCGCTTCATCGGCCGCCGCGAGGAGCTTCCGGACAAGCTGATCGAGCAGATGCGCTGGGCGGAGTCGCTGACCGACGCCAACGACACGATCACGCTGTTCGTAGCGTTCAACTACGGCGGGCGCGCCGAGATCCTCGACGCCGCGCGGCGCTTCGCCGCCAAGAAGGCGGCGCAGCCGGCCGCGGGCGGCCCGGAGGGTGGCCCGAAGGGTGACGCAGAGGCTGGCGCAGCCGACGAGGCGCGGTTCCGCGACTGCCTGTATGCGCCGGAGATGCACGACCCCGACCTGATCATCCGCACCAGCGGCGAGCGGCGCCTGTCCAACTACCTGCTGTGGCAGTCGGCCTACTCCGAGCTGGTGTTCCGCGACGAGCTGTGGCCGGACTTCACGCGCGCGGCGCTGGAGCAGTCGCTGGCGGAGTTCAGCGCGCGCCGCCGGCGTTTCGGCGGGCGTTGATCGGAGGGTTGTGCCGGGCACGCGTCGCACTTCCACGGACGCGCCTCGCGGCAGTGCCGGCCATCGCGAGTCCGCCACGGCCCGCCGCGCCCCCCGCCGCGTGCGCTCGGACCTGAGCGCACGCGTCCTCGCGGCGTTGCCCGCGATTGCCTTCGCGCTGTTCATCGTGATCGAGGGCGGGGCGATCTTCACGTTGGGGGTGTTCGTGCTCGGGGGCGTCTGCATGCATGAGCTCTACGCGATGTACGACCGCGCCCATCCCGTGCGGCTCGCCGGCTTGATCGCGCTGGCCGGACTGTTGATCGCGGCTCTCTACGGCGGTCCTCCGCAGGTGCTGCTGGCGGCGGTGGCGGCGCTGCCGGTGCTGTTCGCGCTGACCCTCCTGCAGCGCCGGCCGAGCGTGGGGGGGATGGCGGCGACGCTGCTGGGGATCTACTGGATCGGCCTGGCGCTCGCGCATGCGGTGCTGCTGCGCGGCCTGCCCCACGGCGCGGGGATCGTGATCGACGTGCTGGTCGGGACGTTCCTGGGGGACACCGGGGCCTACCTCGGCGGGCGCCTGTTCGGCAGCCGTCCGCTGGCCCCGTCGATCTCGCCGGGCAAGACGGTCGAGGGCCTGCTGATCGGGATGGCCTGCGCCGTGCTCGGGGTGTGGCTGGCGGGGCGCTACCAGGAATGGCTGCCCGGCACCCACGCGCTGGTGCTCGGCGTCGGCGTCGCGCTGGCCGGCCCGGTGGGCGACCTGTTCGAGTCGTTCGTCAAGCGCGAGGCCCGCATCAAGGACTCCGGGCGCCTGTTCGGCGCCCACGGCGGCGCGCTGGACCGGCTGGACGCCGTGCTGTTCACGGCGGTCGTCGGGTACTACATCTGGCTGGCGTACGTGTGAGCTGGGCTCCGCGCGGGGACGACGTAGGGCGACGGCATAAGCTGCCCGTGTGCCGACGATATCTTATGATGAAGACGATGTCCGAGGCCCAGAAACTGCACGTCAGCGTTCGCCATGAGGACGATGCGTTCTGGGCGACAGTGGAGGAGTTCCCTGGCGTGTTCGCGACCGGCGACACCCTGGAGGAGCTACGCGAGAGCCTTGAGGAGGGCATCGCGCTCGTGCTCGCGCCCCCGGGCGGCGCGGCCCCTACGGTTACGCTGTCGCCGCTGCGGCATGAGCCGGTCGCGATGACCGCCAGCTCCGAACTCGTCTACGCCTGAGCGAGAGCACTATCCCCGCGTGAACCGGCGGCCGGCGACAATGAGCCGCTCATCCCTTCTGCGGCCAGGTCTCACGTAACGTCCACCGCGACCGTCGCCGTCGCGTGGTCGCTGGCGCAGTTGACGTGGACGGTCAGCGATACTGTGTATGTACCCGGCTTCCTGTAGCGGTGAGACTCCCGCCAAGTCTTGCGAATGGGAGCGTTCCTTCTCATCAGACAGAACAGAGGTACCATGTCCTGAGCGGCGCTTATCCCGTCACCATAGCGAAGCTCATAGCCGAGGGCTCCGGGAGTGCGGCGCTCATACGCCGTGGCGTTGAACTCGACCGGCGCCCCGGTTTTCGCCCGCACCGGTGTGGCCATCAGCGTGACGGTCAGACCCCCGGAGCGCACGCTGGCTCTTGAAGACGCAAACTGCTTCTTCGTCCCTCCGAACACAGGCGCGTCCTTCACCTTGGCGGTGTCTCTGGAACCGCCGCATCCAGGTAGCAGCAGTCCAAGCGCGATGATGATCGCCAGCGCGGACAGATGCAGCTTCGGTCCTCCGTCGCAGGACATGACGAAGCTCCGTCAGCGCCGTCGCTTCAACCTGAACGTCACGGTCCGCACGATCGACCTGGGCGCGCCGCCTTTTGGTATATACGTGATCGTGACGGTCGCTCTGAGTTTGCCGCGCCTGGCGAGGAGCACCTTCGCGCTGGCCGTTGGGACAAGCGTCACAACGATCCGCCCAGCCCTGCTTACCGTGAGCCGCAGTTGCACGATTACAACGGGCGTCTTGCGCTTCTTCTTTGTACGCGAGGCGGCGGCGAGCTGCGCTGCGCTGGCCTTCCCCACGATCTGAAGCGTGCCCGGCCCAGGGAGAGTCAGCGTAACCTTGACCGTGCCACGTGCCGCGACGCTTTCCATGCCGTTCAGCACGAACGCGTTGCTCACGGTGCCAGTCAGCGTGCTTGGGTTATCGCCACCGCCCCCGGAAGAGCCACCGCTGCCACCCAAACCGCCGCCGCTAGGTGCTTGTGCGGGCGGCACTTGTAACGTGTTGCTCGTCGCGCTTTCCGATCCGGCACTATTGCTAGCTGTGACCTGACAGGCCAGACCGTGACCCTCATCCGCTGCTTGCACCACGTAGGCACTTGTGCTCGCCTCAGCGATCGGCGTGCCGTCGCGCAACCACTGGTAGGTGAAGGTGGGCGGCGGATAGCCAGTCCAGAACCCATCTGAGCACGAGAGCGTCTGCCCAGGCGCTGGGGTCCCAGACGCCACTGGCGCAGAGGTATTTACGGGCATCACAGCCGGCGGCGGAATTCCGACCATTACGTTGCCGTGGGTATCGACCACCACGCACATACCTTCCGCTACGCACGACACGCCTGGCATTTCAACGCCGCCAAGCGGCAGGATCGGGTTCGGTGGTTTGAGTGGCACTCCGTAGACATTGCTCTCGGTCCACGCCTGCGCTCCGCCGGCTGGATCCGATGAAACGATCACGTTTCCCGGGGAGCCGTTGCCGCCGCCCTCGCTCGTCGCAACACAGAGCCCGCCCTCCGCGCATGAGACTACATCGAGACCGTTGAGACCTTCGACATATGCTTCTGTCCACGGGGACGCGCCGCCTGTAGGGTCGCCCCAAGTGACTATGGGTTCGAGTGCACTGTTGACCGTGACGCACAGACTCACCGACGGACAGGAGATTTGTTCGTTGGCGCCCACATACCTAGCGCTCCACGTATCCGCGCCTCCCGCGGGGTCCGTCGAGGTGATCACGCCGCCCTCGTCTGTCAGTGCGCACAAGCCTTCAGACGGACAGGAGACGCCGCTCAGGCCGGGGTCTAGATGGGCGACACTCCACGCACCCACGCCACCCGCCGGATCGGTCGAGGTAAGGACATCGCCTTCCCGGGCGATGGCCACACATAGGCTCGCCGACGCACACGACACACCACCCAGCGGGAACGCGCCATCGACGTTCGTGACACTCCACGCGCCCGCGCCGCCCGTCGGGTCGGTGGAGGTTACGACATCTCCTGCTTGATCCACCGCGACACACAGGCCCATCGAGGGACACGACACGCCGTCCAGTCCGCCACCGCCGTCCACATGTACGCTCGTCCACGTCCCCGGCCCAGCCGTCGGGTCGGTCGAGGTCACCACGTTACCTGAGTCGTCCACCCCAACGCACAGATCCTCCGAGACACATGACACGCCCTGGAAGGCATTAGAGCCAACTTCCAGATTGGTCACTATCCACGCGCTCGCACCCTTGGGCGGTTCGGTCGAGGTCACGACAGCGCCGCCCTTGTCCCCCAGGACGCAGAGTTCTGCAGCGGGGCACGCCGCTGCGTCGAGCGATGGGTCGCTACCGTACTTGTTGCTGGTTTCGATTGAGGCAGGGGTCCACGCCGATGCGCCCTCCGCCGGTTCCAGCGACGTTATGACTTCGTTGTCGTCCAGCGCGACACACAGGCCCCACGACGCGCACGACACGTGTTTGATCAACCCGCGGCCGTCAACACTGGCAGCTTTCCATGCGCTTTCGCCGCCCGTCGGCTCGGTCGCGGTGAGGATATCGCCGGAGTTGTCGCTCGCGACGCACAGGCTTTCAGAGACGCACGACACGTCGAGGACCTGGTTATCTTCGCCGGTGCCGTCCACATTGGTCTCCGTCCACGCGCTCGCGCCTCCCGTCGGGTCGGTCGAGGTCGCCAGATCGCCTTCACTGGCGACGGCTACGCACAACCGCACCGACGGACACGACACACCACCGAGCCCATGCTGACGAGATTCCACGTGGGTCGCCATCCAAGCGCCCGCACCGCCCGTCGGGTCGATCGAGGTAATGACATCGCCATATGAATCTGTCACGACGCACAAACCACTCGACGGGCATGAGACAGCTTCAAGACGATCGCTCCCGTCTTCAGCGGAGGCCACCTCTGTCTTGGTCCATGCACCCGCGCCCCCGGTCGGGTCGGTCGACGTCACGATGCTGCCGCCGCCGACGGCTACGCACAGTTCGCTCGATGGGCACGACACATCGGTCAAGGTGTTCGCCACGCTGGCGGCTCTCGCCCATGCCGTGGCACCCCCCGTAGGATCGGTCGCGCTCAGCACGTCACCAACCTGGTCCACGGCGATGCACAAGCCCGTCGATGGGCAGGACACGCCGGTGATGGCCGCCGGTGACGCGAACGGCGGCTGGTCATCGGCACGGACCGGGCTCGCCCAGGTCAAGGGGGAGGCGGCCAGCGCCGGCCCATCGCTGACCAGAAGGCTGCCTGCGAGCGCCGTCGCGAGCAAGCTGGCGAGCCAGAACCAGCCACGCCGCCTGGGCTGCATATTCCAATCCTGGGATATCTCGCTGTCACGGTCTCGCACATGCGCGACTATAGCGTACCGTCCCATCAATCGCAGAGGTATCGAACCTCTTTCGTCGTGGTCCCGGTGAGGCAACCAGACTTCCAGGGCCTTCGGACCCTAGGAGGTCTGGTGGTTGCTCAGCCATATTTCTCCGCTAGGTCGAGATGTTCGGAGAAGGATGCCCCCGCTAACCCTGTAGCCACGCATTCAACAGGTGATACGCACGACACCGTCTGCAAAATATTTTCGATCGCTCCGCTTTTATTAGGAGACGACTTGATGGACCATTCCGTGCCGTTCCAGCTCTCCGTAAAAGTATAGTAGGGATTTGAGCCTTTGCCGTACTGGCCAACAGCCATGCAAGCCGTCGCCGAAGTACAGGACACGCCTTCTAGATCAGTGGAGTCGCCAGTCATATTGGCTGAAGTGTGAATCGACCATTCCGTACCATTCCAAACCTCTACCAGTGAGTAGTAAAAGCCTTCATTTTCTTTGGTCCATTCCCAATAGTGCCCGACAGCCGTGCAGGCAGTGGTTGACGTGCACGACACACTCTTGAGTTCGACCTGTTCGGCACCAAGCTGACCGTGACCGCCGGAGGTTACCGTTGGTATCGACTGGGCTGACCATTCGGTGCCGTTCCAGCGCTCCGCGATGGGATCCTCGGGGTAGTGACCTGGATTGTTACCAACAGCAATGCAAGCCGTCGCCGATGTGCATGACACCGACTTGAGATAGCTATTCCCTTCTGCCGGGCTGGGCGTCGACTGGACAGACCATTCCGTACCATTCCAGCCCTCTGCCAGAGTCAACCATGTACCTTTGGAGTTTTCGTAGTAGCCAACGGCGGTGCACGCTTTGGCGGACGCGCATGACACTCCTTTTAGAGAGTCGTTACTCCCCCCGGTTGGAGTGCGAGTCGGTTGAACTGACCATTCCGTACCACTCCAACGCTCCGCCAAAGGCAATCCCCCTCCTGTTTTCTTCCAGTACTCACCCACGGCGGTGCATGCACTAGAGGACGTACATGACGCTCCCTTTAGTTCATCTTCTTCCATTTCGGTCGGGCCGGGGACTGTCTGGAGCGACCATTCCGTGCCGCCCCAACCCTCCGCAAAGGCATGTGGTTGAAGCGAGCCACTGGTCTTGTATAGCCCTACTGCTGCACACGCATTGGAAGACGTGCACGACACTCCCAGCAGTTCGCTTCTCGTCGCGCCAGCTGGATTAGGAGTCGTCTGGAGCGACCAAGTAGGGGGCTGCATGGTGAACATATGATCGGAGCCATCAGTTGTCCCATAGCTGTTCATCGCGACGATCCGAAAATGATAAGTAGTACCAGGTACCAGACCTGTGATGGTCTTGCTCACTTCCAAGTTACTCGTACTCGAGCCTACCCCCACTTCAGTTGTCTTCGACCCGTACGAGATCGTGGTCCCGTATTCGAAATCATATTTTGTTTCTGCACCGTCTGGATTAACAATGCCATTCAACGTCGCTTCAGTTTCGCGCACACTTGTCGCAGCCTTGGTTTCCACAGACGGCTTACCCGCCGTCTGAAAGACCTGATCGAACCCATCGGTCGTTCCATTGCTGTTAGTCGCAACGATCCGGAAGTGATATGTAGTTTTTCCCGTCAGGCCGGTAATGGCCTTGCTCTCTTCCAAATTGCTCGTGCCGGAACCGGCGCTTGCTTCGGCTGTTTTCGATCCGTACGATGCCGTGGTCCCATATTCGAAATAGTATTTTGTTTCCAATCCTCCGGGATTAGCGGTGCCATTGAGCGTTGCTCCTGTTTCGGTTGCGCCTGTGGCCGATCGCGTAGTCGTAAGCGGAGCGCCGGTGACTGCGAAGACGCCATCGGGGGTACCCATACCTGTCGGACCGTTATAGCCTTCTTTAGTGGCATGACACAGATACCACTTCGATTCAGATTCAGTACCGCATTCCCCGTTGCTACCTTCACTGACATGGAACAACATGCTCGGCTTCTTGTAGAAGGCATCGACACTCAGATCTCTGGTGTATTCGGTCGCGTGCGCCTCGCTACCTGCGACGAACGGCGAGCTCGCGCTTGTACCACACTCGTAGTACCAACCGCCGAAGCCGGGTGTGCTGTAAAAGGATACAGGTGTTGCACACGATGCGTCCGCGGCCACGTCGTTGTCGGTACGGTCGCTGGTACAACCTTTCCTGCCCTCTTTTTCTTCTGTTTCTTTCTGCCCAGTGGTTTTGGTGGACTCGAATCCGCTGCATCCGCTGCCGGTTTTGGACCATACCGTCTCAGAGGTGCGCGCATTTTTTTCAATGTAAAGTGAGGTGCCCCCAACGGCGATCACATACGGGGATGTAGCCGGAAACTCAGGTAAAGAAACGCCAGAGCCAAATTCATGACTGTCATATCCACGATCTCCGGCCGAAGCCGTGATCACCACGGGATAATGTTCATGTTTCGAGTTTTCATATTCGGGATGGTCATAATCAGAACTATATTGCGCGCATCCGGTCGTTCCACACCACGGTTCATAGTTCTCGGGAGCGCCATAGCTGTTACTTATCTCTGTCGCACCGAGTTCCACGGCCTTGTTGACCGACGCCGCAAGATTGGACATTTCTTCGTTGGTCGCCTCAACAAGGAGAATATGACATTCGGGGCAAGCTGCGGAGACCATGTCCAAGTCTAGCGAGGTCTCCTCACCCCAACCTTCGTCGTTTGCGGGATAGTTCGCTTCTTCCCCTTTCTGGTTGACCTTCTTAAAACAGTGTTCTTTGTTGGCGTTTTCTTTTTTACATTCTCCAAGTTTATATTCTTTGCGATATTCGGCAAGATCCGATTCGGCCGTCGTGTCGCCATACGCGTCTATCAAGGCTACTGTCTGTCCCGAGCCTCCCGTCTTGGGAATTTTATATGCCAACTCTAGTTCTTCCGCGGTGTAGCCACCGTTGACACCACTGCCTACAAGTGGCATGCCGTTGGGCAGCGCATAGCCAGTGGCTGTTTTGATTGCAGGGGGCTCGTTGATCGCGTCACATAGTCCGTGAGGACAAGCAAAGTAGGGCTGCGTCGTGGAAGGAGTCAAAGATATTGCTTCGGGTTCCGTGCTGGCTGATGGTTCCAAGCTACTTGCCCCGAATTCAGATCCGACTGCGGCAGTCGCTCCGGGCTTTGCGCTTGCGGCCTGCGGAAGGACACATCCCAGCAGAGCAGTGGCGAGAACCGCCAGATAGGCCAACTGGCTTGCTCGGCACCTCTGGACCCGCTCGCTTCCGTGTACTCGCTGTGCTGTACTGGAGTGCAAGACCCTCATATTTCTCCCTTTACTCGAAAGGTTGTGCGGCTTAGACGACTTGCGCGCGCATTGGATCAGACTTGGATGAAGACCCGAGGCTTCTGGACATTATTCTATAAATCGACACTCGTCCATATACTAGCCATATTCTCGCGGGCTGGCAGGAGGCCGACCCTATCATCTCGAATGGAAATATTCTATCCTAAAGAACAAATTTTCTCGCAAATTGCGGCAACATCAACGGCGCACGCAAGGTCCACAAAGAACTATTGACCAGATTTCGGTGTTTGAGGTGCTGGCAGGGCAAAAGCTCAGTTCGCGCAGGGCTGCAACGGGGGAGGGGGCTGGAGCTGCCCTCGGCGTGTGGTGGCCGCGACCCAGATCTCGCCGCCGAAGAGTGTGTGCGCAGCTCGTCGCAGTGCTCCTCGCCGGCTCGCGGGCGCTGTGGGCTACCGCGATGTACGCGGGCCTGGCGACGGAGGCTCGGTGGCAGACTGGCGGCTCGGGTCTGGAAACGGGCCGTGTCGAAGCCCAGTGTCGAAGCCCCGTGGGGGAAGCGACTGAGCGGTCCGTAGCGTCAAGCGAAGCCTGCCGCATCGTAGTGCCTCAGCCCGCTCCGCGGGCGGGGGGAGGAGAGGGAGGGCGGGGATCCTATCCTCGCGTGAACCGGCGGCCGGCGACGGGCGACTCGGTCTCGTCGAGAACGGGAGCCCGCCCGCCCGGCGCGGCGGAGCCGCCGTTCCCGGCGGGCGGGGTGAGCATCGACTCCAGCAGCGCGTCGGCCTCCTCGTCGCTGGCCGTGGCGGCGGCCTCCAGGGCGGCCATCCGCTCGGGGGTCATCTGCGTGGCGTCCTCGTTGGCGGCCAGCCACTCGCGCGCCTCGGCGGCGGCGGTCTCGTCGCGCTGGACCGTCCTGCCGGCGGCGTACCAGCGGTCGATCTCCTTGAACAGCTCGTCGACGAGCTGGTCGGTGGGGACCTTCTTCAGCGGCTCGCCCTTGGAGTAGATCATGCCCATGTCCTTCGCGCCGGTGATCCCGAAGTCGGCGTGGCGGGCCTCGCCGATGCCGTTGACGGCGCAGCCCAGCACCGAGACCTCGATCGGGTCGTCGTAGGCTTCCAGGCGCCGCTCGACCTCGGCGACGACGGTGTCCATGTCGAACTGCAGGCGCCCGCAGGTGGGGCAGGCGATCAGGTCGGGGCCGCGCTCGCGCAGCTTCAGCGCCTTGAGGATCTCCCAGGCGACCTTGACCTCCTCCTCGGCGTGGAACGTGGAGAGCGAGATGCGGATCGTGTCGCCGATGCCGTCGGCGAGCAGCGTGCCGAGCCCGACGGCGCTCTTGAGCGAGCCCGACCACTTGGTGCCGGCCTCGGTGATCCCGAGGTGCAGCGGGTAGGGGATGCGCTGCGACAGCAGCCGGTTGGAGGCGATCGTGTTGGGCACCGACGTCGACTTCATCGAGACCTTGAAGTCGGTGAAGTCCAGGCTCTCCATCAGCGCGACGGTCTCGAGCGCCGCGGTGACAAGCGCCTCGACGGGGTTGTCGTACTCGAGCTGGCGCAGGTGGCGGGGCAGCGAGCCCGAGTTGACCCCGACCCGCAAGGGGGTGCCGCGCTCGCGCGCGAGCGCCACGACCTCCCCGACCTTGTCGGGCCCGCCGATGTTGCCGGGGTTGATCCGCACGCAGTGCGCCCCCGCCTCGATCGCCTTCAGGGCGAGGGTGTGGTTGAAGTGGATGTCGGCGATCACCGGGATCGGCGACTGCGCGACGATGCTGCGCAGCGCCTCGACGTCCTGCTCGCGGGGCACCGCGACCCGCACGATGTCCGCGCCGGCGTCGGCGACGGTGCGGATCTGATCCATCGTCGCGGCGAGGTTGGCGGTCTCGGTCTTGGTCATCGTCTGCACCGCGACCGGGGCGCCGCCGCCGATTGGGACGCCGCCTACAGTTATCTGTCGCTCGGAGGCCATGCTCTGATTGTACGTTGGGCCGGCTCCCCTGCCGTAAAGCCGATGTTGCGACTATCGTCTCTCAGTCTGTGGGCACCCATCCAATCGAGATATACAGCGACGAGCGGATCGCCGAATTCATCTAGGCGGACGAGATGGCATCCATGGAGCGCCACAGTGCCGAGACAATGACCGAGGTCCCGTCGGACGTCTACCCCACCGCACGCGGGCCACTGGCACGGCTGGCCTCCCCGTTCGCGGCCCGTGCCCGGGCGCGGCGCCACGAGCGCTTCTTCGCGCTGACGCGCCTGCCGGCGGGCGCGCGGGTGCTGGACGTGGGCTGTGGGCGGATCGGGCTGCGGGGGCTGGAGCCCGGCCTGGACATCACCGGCGTGGACCTCGCCGAGTGCCCCGGCTACCCGGGCCCGTTCGTGCGCGCCGATGCCGCCGAGGGGCTGCCGTTCGCGGACGGCGAGTTTGACCTGGTGTACTGCAGCAGCGTGATCGAGCACGTCGCGCCGGCGCGACGCGCGGCGTTCGCGGCGGAGCTGCGCCGGGTGGGCCGCGGATGGTTCGTGCAGACACCGGCGTGGTCGTTCCCGCTCGAGCCCCACGCGCTGCTGCCGTTCGCGCACTGGCTGCCCCGGCGCCTGCGCCGTCCCTACTGGAGGCTGGGGGCGACCGGCAAATGGGAAGAGATCGCGCTGCTGCGCCGCGGCGAGCTCCAGGACCTGTTCGGCCCGGCGCTGCCCGAGCGGGTCGGGCCGCTGGTCAAGAGCTGGGTCTGCGTGCGCGCGCCGCGGTGAGTCTCAGGCGTACATCGCCTCGATCTCCGCGGCGTACTTCTCGGCGATCGGCTTGCGCTTGAGCTTCATGGTGGGCGTCAGCTCGTCCTCGCCGGGCAGCCAGTCGCCGGGGACGATCGCGAACTTCTTGATCTGCTCGACGCGGGCGAGCCGGGCGTTGGCGGCGTCGATCGCCTCCTGCACCGCGTCGCGCACCGCGGGCTCGTCGGCGAGATCCTCCAGCGAGCGGCCCTCCAGTCCGTGCTGGGCGCCCCACAGCGGGGCGAAGTCGGCGTCGAGGACGATCAGCGCGGTGTTGTAGGGCCGGCGGTCGCCGATCGCGCAGGCCTGGCCGATCAGCGGCGAGACGCTCTTGATCGCGGCCTCGATGTTGGCCGGGGACATGTTCTTGCCGGCGGCGTTGATGATCAGCTCCTTCTTGCGGTCGACGATCCGCAGGTAGCCGTCCTCGTCGAGCTCCCCGATGTCGCCGGTGTGCAGCCAGCCGTCGGGGTCGATCGTCTCGGCGGTCTGCTCGGGGTCGCCGCGGTAGCCGAGCATCACCATCTCGCCGCGCACCAGCACCTCGCCGTCGTCGGCGATGGAGATCTCGACGCCCGGGGCCGGCGGGCCGACGGTGCCGAGCTTGATCTTCTCGGGCGGGTTCACGCAGCCGGCGCCGCAGGTCTCGGACATCCCCCACAGCTCCGACACGGGGATGCCGATGGCGTGGAAGAACTCCAACACCTCGACCGGGGTGGGGGCGGCGCCGACGTTGACGGCCTTGACCTCGTCGAAGCCGAGCATCTGGCGCAGGCCGGCGAAGACCTGTTCGTCGGCCGCCGCGACCTCGGCGGCGAGCTCGGCGGGGATGGGCTGCGAGCGCTGTTCCAGGCGGACCTTCTCGACCCCGGCTGCGATGGCCCGCTCGGTGCGCTGGCGCTGCTCGTCGGGCAGCCCCGCGTGCATCGTGTCCAGGCCGGCCTTGAGCTTTTCCCAGATGCGGGGCACGGCGAAGAACCAGTGCGGCCGGACCTCGGTCAGGTAGGCCATCACCTGGCGGGGGTCCGGGCAGCTCGTGATCTGCGCGCCGTAGACGATCGGCAGGTAGTGGTGGGCGCCGCGCTCGGCGATGTGCGCGGCGGGCAGCCACGAGATCACCCGCGATTCCTCGGGGAACTGGACCATCAGCTCGATCCCGGACACCGCGGACATCAGGTTGCGGTGGCAGAGCTGCACGCCCTTCGGTGGCCCGGTGGTGCCGGAGGTGTAGATCAGCGTCAGCACGTCCTCGGGGCCGACCGCGGCGGCAGCCGCGGCGACGGCCTGCTGGGGCTCGTCGCCGCGGCCGGACTGCTCGACCTGCTCGAGTGTCAGCACCCCCTCGGGCAGGACGTCATCGTGTATTGAGGCCCGCCCAGGCGGGTGGGCCTCGGGATCAGGGTCAACCAGGATCACGTGCTCCAGGCCCGGGAGGTTGCGCCGCGCCTCCAGCAGCCTGTCGAGGTGCTCGCGTTCGACGACCGCGATCCGCGCGGCGGCGTCGGAGACGACGTACTCGATCTGGTTGGACGCGTAGGTCTGGTAGATCGAGAACGGCGTCGCGCCGAGCGTGACGGCGGCCATGTCGACGACGTGGAACTCGGGGCGGTTGCCGAGCAGGATCGCGAGCGTCTGCCCGCGCCGCAGACCGAGCCGCTGCAGCCCGCCGGCGAGGTCGAGTGTGCGCCGGCGCCACTGCGCCCAGGTGAGCGTCTGGGCGTCGTCTTTGGTGCGGATCGCGACACGGTCGCCGCGCGCGGCGCAGGTGAGCTCGAACGCCTGCACCATCGTGGCGGCGCCGGCGGCGCCCTCAGCGGATGTGGAAGCCGCCGTTGGAGAGGGTGTGGATGTCATTGGTGAAGCCGACCATGAACAGGAGCAGGACCAGCGCGAATCCTACGACGCTCGCACGTTCCATGACGACGAACGGGATCGCGCGTCCGCGAACCTTCTCGGCGAGCGCCCAGAAGATGTGGCCGCCGTCGAGCGGCAGGAACGGAAACAGGTTGATGATCGCCAGCGACAGCGAGACGAGCGCCAGCAGGAACAGCGCGGCGGAGGCGCTGTAGCTGAACGCTTCGCTGGCGTAGTCCGAGACGCCGACGATCGAGTGGACTTCCTTGCGGGCGCTTTCGCTGACGAAGATCTCAGAGATGCGCGACACGGTGAGGCTGGTGACATGCCACATCTCGCTGACGCTCGAGCCGACCGCGTGTCCCGGCGATTCGGCGGCGAACACCGAGCCCATCTGGATGCCGATCAGCGCGCGTTTGAGCTTGGCGTCGTAGCGTGGGGTGATCGCGAAGCTCAGGCGCCGCCCGTCGCGCAGCACCGTGATCCGCACGGGCGTCGCGGCGGCGCAGCCTTCCACCTGACGGCCGGCGCAGCGGTGGGCGGCGATCAGCGCGATCGAGTTCGTCTGGCCGGTGCTCGGGTCCAGGCGCACCGGACGCCCGTCGACCGCGACCAGCACGTCCCCGGGCCGCAGCGCGGCGGCCGCCGGCCTGCCCGGCTGCACGGCGGCGACGCTCACCCGGTCGGTGGGCCGCTGGGCGCTGAACGCGTACAGGCCCCAGAGGATCAGGAACGCCACCAGCACGTTCATCGCCGGGCCGGCGCCGATCACGACCAGACGCTTCCACACCGGCTGGCGGTAGTAGGCGCGGTCGAGGACCTCCGGGGGGATCTCCTCGTTGGGGCTCATCCCGGTGATCTTCACGTAGCCCCCCGCGGGGATCGCCCCGATCATGTACTCGGTCTCGCCTCTGCGCACCCCGACGAGCTTCGGCGGGAAGAACAGCGAGAAGCGCTCCACGCGCATCCCGGTGGCCTTCGCGGCGATGAAGTGCCCGAACTCGTGCAGCACGATCAGCGCCATGAAGCCCAGCAGCGTCAGCACCCAGCTCATGCCCTCAGTTTGGCAGCCCGGCGGGCGCGATCCCGTCGGCGGGTGTCGTTCGGGGTTGTCCGTCCCTGTCGGGACGGCTGCTGGCGTGCGCTGTTGGATACCTCGCCGGGTGCGACTGACGGTTCGTGGCCGAGCGCGGACGAAGTCCTGGGCGCGGCCCCTGTCGGTGTCGCCGCTCCGCTCGACAGGCGGCGCCCGCAGTGCGAGGCGCTGACATCTTGGTGTGTTCGGGCAGGCATGTCGATCGGATCGTCCCCCCGCCGGCGTCCTTTCTCGAGCTACGGCTGAAGAGCGACCAGCTCTGTCGATCCCACCGGGGGAGGTCGATCCCCCGGGCCGGTGGGATCCACCGATTCGACCAGAGAGACGACGCCAAAAGACGATGTCCCGTAGACTCGACTAGTAGGACTTCGGTAGGTTGTTATGGCGGCAGTCTGCGCTGGCAGACCGGGCAGTGGTCGTGCCAGCATGCCAGCGCGGTCTGCAGGTCGCGTTGGGCTTGGTAGAGGCTGATCAGGCTGCCGCCAGCTGAGGGCGGACGGCGTCGGGGTCGCCGCGGGCGAGCCGGCAGCAGGTGAGGAACGCGTGCGCGACGGTGACGCAGGTGAGGTGGTGGTGCAAGCCGCAGAACGTTCGGCCCTCGTAGTGGTCGAGGCCGAGGCATTGCTTGAGCTCGCGGTAGTCGTGCTCGACGCGCCAGCGCAGCTTCGCCAGGCGGACCAGCGTCACGATCGGCGTGTCGGCGGGAAGGTTAGAGAGCCAGTACTTGGCCGGCTCGTCCTTCTCGGCGGGCCACTCCGCCAGCAGCCACCGCTCGGGCAGTATCCCGTCATCGTCGCATTGAGCGTCGTTGGCAGGGCGAACGCGTAGTGCGATGAACTGGCTTGAGAGCGGGCCACGGTCACCCTCGCGCCAGCCGACTCCTCGGATCTGCTCACGGCCGGCGGCCAGTACCAGGTCGCGAAGGCTGACGGGCTTCTCGGGGTAGCGTGGGCGCGGCGGACGACCGCGACCCTGATAATCAGGCGTAACGGGAACCGCGTCGCCCTGCTGGGCGGAGGTCACGCCCTTGACCTGCACCACGTACTCGAGTTCGCGCTCCTCCAGCCCGACCCGGAACGCGGTGGTGTCTCCATAGCCGCCGTCGGCCTGCACAACCCGTCGCTTGAGCCCCCACTCCAACAGCTGATCGATGATCTCCAACGCGAGCTGCCACTTCGGGACATGCCGCACCTCCTCAGGGACCCGCGCCCGGCGACGTCGCTGCGCATCCTCATCCCACGATTTCGGCAAGAACAGCCGCCACCCCAGCGGGCATGACGCCTGATCGCAAGCGGCGTTGACGGACACCAGCACTTGACAGTTCGCGGTCTTGCCCAACGCTCCGCAGTACTGATGCGCCACCCCGGGCGAGAACCGCCCATCCTTCGGCAGCCCCGTGTCATCCACGATCCACCCCTCGGGCTCGATCTCTGCCGCCATCCGCCGCGCCAGCCGCCGCCGGACGGGCTCATCTTCCCACGGCGAGTCGGTGATGAATTGCTGCAACCCCTCCTCGTCACCATCAGGCAGCCTGGCCGCCATCGGCTGGATCGACTTGCGCCGCCCCTCCAACAACAGCCCACGCACATACTGCTCACCCTTCGCACGCTGATCGCACCGCATCAACGGCCGGTACATCTCCGCTGCGAACTCGACCAAAGCCGCCCGCTGCGCCTCCAGATCAGCCGCCCTGACCCCATACTCCCGCGTCCGCAAGCTCGCCATACCACACAAGTTCCCTGCACCCGCACGAACTCCTGCAAGTACCTACCGAAGTCCTACTAGGCGGTGCTACGATTGGCGATGTGGCGCGCGTGGGAATGCACGAAGCCAAGACTCATCTCTCCAGGCTGGTGGAGCGCGCCGAAGCGGGCGAGGATGTGGTCATCCAGCGCAACGGCAAGCCTGTGGTACGGCTGGTTCCTGTCCGTGGAGGAGCTGCGCTCGCTGGCGTCGGTGCGCGGCGCGTGGCGCGGCCGCGTGCAGATGGCCGATGACTTCGACGAGCTTCCCGACGACATTGCCGAGGCATTCGGCGCCCGGTGAGGCTGCTGGCCGATACCCACGCCGCGCTCTGGCTGCTCGACGAAGACAGACGACTGAGCAGACGCGCCGACGAACTGCTCACCGACGCCCGCAACGAGATCCTGCTCAGCGCGGCGGTGGTGTGGGAGGTCGCGATCAAGCGGTCGCTCGGAAAGCTCCGCGCGCCCGACGGGTTCGCGCGGCAGCTGTTGGATGGAGGAGCCGTTGGGCTGCCCGTCAGCATCGACCACGCGCGGGCGGTGCGCTCGCTGCCGTGGCACCACCGCGACCCGTTCGACCGCCTGCTCGTCGCTCAGGCGACGCTGGAGGACGCGGTCCAACGACAAGCGACTGCGCCCCTACGGCGTGCGGGTCGCGTGGTAGCTGTCCGCCCCGTTCAAGGACGTGTGGTGAGGTGCCGCTATCCTTGACTTATGGCTGTAGATGTAAAGAAATCGAGGGATGTGAGCAGGCGCAGCGCAGGCCGCTCCCGGGTCTCCGGCAAGCATCAGGTCACGATCCCGATCGGGGCCTTCAGCGAGGCCGGGTTGCGCGAGGGAGACATCGTGCAGGTCAAAGCCCAGGGTCGCGGGCGTGTCTTGATCGCGCGCATGGACGATCTCGTCGATGAGTACGCTGGCTGTCTGAGCACCGGTGGCGAGCTCGGTCGAATCGTGCGCGGACTGCGTCAAGAGTGGGATTGATCCTGCTCGACTCGACGGTCATCGTCGGCTTCCTGGACGCCGACGATGCCCTCCACGAGGCTACCGTAGCCAGGTTCAAGAAGATCGTGGGCAGCCATCTCCTGGTGGCCTCGGTCATCAGCTACGCGGAGGTCATGACTGGCGTTTCGCTTGGGCACCATCCTCAGGAGAATGTAGACGGCTTCTTCGACGTATTGGTCAAGGAGCTCCTGCCAGTCGATCGAGCCGTCGCGGCGCGCGCCGCGACACTACGGGGCAAGCGCAGGTCGCTGTCGATGCCCGATGCGTTGATCCTCGCCACGGCGGACCTCCAGTCGGAGATCGAAACGGTCCTCTGTGCCGACGGCGATTGGCCGAAGGTCGGGGGACTCGGCTGCAAGGTGGAGCTGTTGAAGGCAGGAGCCTGAACGGCCGTGTCATACGACGCTGGAGTTTGCTCCGGTGAGCGCCTCCTCCCGGTGTCCTCGACATGGCTTTGCGATCTTACGATCCTCAACGAGACTGCTCGCAAGCGCGGCGAGGAGACGGGCGCACGCCGACGGCTCCGATCATCTACGATAAACACCCATCGAAGCGCGACCGATTCTTGTAGTGGACGCAGTGGAGAAGCGGGAGGGCCATGCAGGCTCGGCAGCGAGGCACCAATGTGCATGAGGCGTCGGCGTCTGGCCGGCGCGTGACCCGCGCGCCTGTCTCGCTCCATGTGAGAGGAGCTGCGCCCAGGGCCGCCCGCCGCGTGATCCTGTCCATATTCGCACCGACGCTCGCGGCTCTCGCGCTGATCGCGACGCCCGCCTTCGCGGCGGCCCCCGAAACCCCCGAACTGACCGTCAAACCGATCTTCGCCTCGATCGCCGTCTTCAACGGCACGCTCAGCCCGAAGGGCAAAGTTCGCGCCGAAGGCACCTACAGGTTCCTCTATAGGGCCTCGAAAACTGAATGCGTGGGCGGCAGCGAAACGACGCCCGGCGTCGCCCTGGGCGGCGCCCCGGAAGCACTCCCGCCCGAACAGGTCAGGAGCCTGACGCCGGCCACCGAATACACGGTCTGCCTGCAGATCACCAACCAAGCCAATGAGACGGCCACGAGCTCGCCGGTGACGTTCAAGACCGCGGCGGCTGCCCCGCCTGAAATGCCGGAAGCCCTGCCGCCCAGCGACGTCAAGGCGACGTCGGCCACGCTGAGCGGGATCGTCAACCCGCATCACGAAGGCGAACCGGGCACCTACCGCTTCGTGTATACCAAGTCCGCGAGCGGATGCACCGGTGGCGCGGAAACCCTCGAAGAACCGGCGCCCAGATCGTCGCCACAGCCCGTCTCGGCGGCGATCGAAGCCGAACCGGACGCCACGTACACGTACTGCTTGAAGGCGATCGACGCGCTCGGCGAAGCCACGTTGAGCCCTCCGGTGACGTTCACCACCGGGATCCCCCCGGAAATGCGAACGATGGAACCGGTGACGAACGTCACAGGGACGACCGCGGTCGTCCACGGCGTGCTGGACCCGACAGCCGCGGGCTCCGCATCGCACGTCGAATACGAGTTCTTCTACCACAACAGTGAATATGGGTTCCCGTGTGATGAAGAAACCGGTTACTCGGCGGGCCGCGCCCCGGAACCGCCGGGGGTGGCGTCTGGGGCAAAGGGCGAATCGGTCGAAGTCACCCTGTCTGGGCTGATTCCGGACACCGAATACGCGGTGTGCCTTGGTGCGCGCTACAAAGGAGAAGCGTTTGACCTGAGCGAACTGAGCGCGCCAGTGATGTTCAAGACCCACACCCTGCCGGCGGAAGTGGTCAGCGAGTCGGTTTCGGAACGCTGGGCCACCGCCGTGCTCCTGCAAGCGCGTATCGACAACGAGGCCGCGCCGACGGAATGCCTCTTGCAGTACGGGGAAACCTCCGTCTCCGAACACGAAGTCTCCTGCGGCGAAATCGAACGCGGGTATGCCGAACCAACCCTGTCGGCGAAGGTCGAAGGCCTGACGGCGGGCCACACCTACCGCTGGCGGGCGGTGGCCAGGAACAAGGCGGGGACGAGCGATGGACAGGAAGAATCGTTCACCACGCCCATCGCCCCCGAACCCCCCGAGCTATCGATCGCGCCCTTCGCGTGGTCGTCGGGGATCGGGGTACCCGTGACGGCCCCCGCAAACGCGAGCGGCGAACCGGAAGCACGCTTCGATTGGGGAGCCTGTCCCACGGCGGGGTATTGCGCCGGCGTTGGCTCCTACACAGACGAAAACGGCAATCAGGAGGCGATGGCCGCCACCAGGATCGACGGGTCGTGGGGTCAGGCGGTCGAGATCGCGCTGCCGGCCGACGCTGCGAGGAGCGGCCAGAAAGCCCAATTTGGGTTTCCTTCGCCCTCGGTCGCGTGCACCGAACCGGGCGATTGCGTCGCGGTCGGGCACTACCTCGAGGAAGACCGCAGCGAAGCGGCGATGGCCGTGATCGAGACGGGCGGGGTGTGGGGCACCGCAAGCGAGATCGAGCTGCCCGCAAACGCGGCCAGCGACCCGGAAGCCTACCTTGCCTCGGTTGCCTGTCCGTCGGCGGGGTCGTGTGTAGCCCGCGGTGAGTACAGGAGCGAAAATGGCGACCAGGAGGCGATGGTCGTCGAAGAGACGGGTGGGGTGTGGGGCAGGGCAAGTGGTCTCGAGCTGCCCGCGAACGCTGAAAGAGGCTCGGAATCCTACCTGGGTGCGGTCGCCTGCTCCGCGGCTGGGTCGTGTGTCGGGATTGGCAGATACTGGGACGGCTCGACCAGGATCGCAGAAGCGATGGTGGTGAGCGAGACCGGCGGCAAATGGGCTCAGGCCAGTCAGATCGCGTTGCCGGCAAACGCCGGGAGCAAGCCCGAATCGAGGCTTGATTCGGTGGTGTGTGTTGTGGCGGGTCCGTGCCTGGCCGATGGCAGCTACATCGACCGCGCTGGCGACCGGGAGGCGATGGTCGCCGAAGAGACGGGCGGGGTGTGGGGGCCGGCAAGCGAGATCCAGGCCCCCTCGAACGTTGCAGCCAACCCGCACGTCGGCTTCGGGTACGGCATTTCGATCACGTGTGGCTCCTCGGGCTCGTGCGTCATCGCAGCTGAATACACCGACAATTCCGGGGATCAGCAGGCGATGGTAGCCGATGAGTCGGGCGGGGTGTGGGGGCCGGCGAGCGAGATCCCGCCACCCGCAAACGCTGCAACCAACCCGGAAATCACTCTCGTCCCGTCCTGCACCGCGTCGGGTGCATGCGTGCTCGTCGGCGAGTACAGAGATGCAGGTCATGACTGGGAGGCGACGGTCGCCGAAGAGGCCGGCGGGTTGTGGGGTCCGGCGAGGGAAATCGCCGCGCCTGCAAACGCCGCAGCCAACCCGGGAATCATCTTTGGCGAGGTCCAGTGTCCCGTGGTGGGCTCGTGCGTGGCATTCGGCCAGTACACCAACCACGCCGGCGCGACCCGCGACATAGAAGTGGCCGGCATCACAGCGCCCGAAAACACCGTGGCGCCGACCGTCAGCGGAACGGGCAAGGTCGGGCAGGCCCTGACGTGCTCGGAGGGGACGTGGACCACCCCAGCCCCGACGTCCTACGCCTACAGGTGGTTGCGCGATGGTGTGGCGATCGGCGGCGCCGAATCGAGCGACTATACGGTGATGGCGGCCGACGAAGGTCACAGCATCTCCTGCCAAGCGACAGCGACCGACGCCGTTGGAAGCAACAGCGTGAGGAGCGCCAACAGCGTCCCGGTCCGCGAAGAAGCCAGGGAAGCGCGCGAAGCCGAAGAAGCGGCTGGAGCCCGGAAACGCCAGGAAGAAGAAGCGTCCGCGGTCAAGAGGCAGCAGGAAGAAGCCGCGGCGAAAAAGAAGCCGGAAGAAGCCAAGATCGCGGTTGCCGGCAGCGTGTCGCTGACCGGGTCGGTCCTCAGCGTTCAGAGCGACGGCAAGGCATCGGTCAAGCTCACCTGCGCGGCCACGGACCCATGCATCGGCAGGTTGACGCTCACGGTTGCGAGCAAAGGCAGGCACGCAAAGAAAGTCAAAGCCAAGACGATCGGCACGGCCGCGTTCTCGATCCCTGCGGGCAAGACGGGGGTCGTAACGATCGAGCTCACGACGGCCGCGCGCGCACTGCTGAAGGCCGGTCACGGCAAGCTCGGCGCGAGCCTCACCGTCCTCGAGTCTTCTCCCGCTCCGGCGAGCACCAGGCGCGAGAGCGTCACGCTCGTGCAGAGACAGGCAGCCAGGGCGAAGCAACGAAAGAGATAAGCAGCTCGCTCAGAGCAGCTGCGCTCGCGAAGAGAGCGAGAGTGCGCCGGCGTGAAGCTCGGGCTGGTCGGCGGCGGTAGCAGACAGGGCGACAAAGTTCGCCCGTGCGTCCGCACCTACAGGGCGGTGAGGCGCGCGTGCACCCGCGCTCCGCCCACACGCCCGCTGAGCGCGCGCCCGTTCAGCGCGAGCTCACCGGTGAGGCGACCGCGGACCGTCAGATGCCCGGCGATCACGAGGGAGTCGGTCGTGCTGCTCGCGACGCGAATGGTGCCGCTGAGCGCCACGCCGGGCACGTCGGTCATGCCGTGCAGGGCGAACCCATTGAGCCCCAGCGTCCAGTCACCGCCGCGCAGCCCTCCGCCGGAGAAGCTCGTCTGGCCGAGGAGATCCTCGATCGTGATCGCCGCGGCGGCGGCGACCCGACCGGCCAGGCGCGAGCGGGACACGGCGGCGGGCACCTCGCCAAGCGATGCCGGCGGCAGCGGGAGGGCCTGCGCTTCGCCTGAGCCCGGGCACGACGCCGGCGCCTGGCCGACGGCGAGGAACTCGATCATCGCTCTCCTGGCACAGCCGGTCCGGTCGGTGCTGACGGTCGAGTGCCCGACACCGGGCACCCTCAGCAGCTGTGCGTCGCTGTAGCCGGCGGCGACCGTGAGGTCCTGTTCGTAGGGCGTGCGCAGGTCGTCGACACCGGAGAGGATCAGCGTGGGACTCGCCGAGACGCCCGTCGGGGAGGGCGGCGCGGGCGGCGTAGCGGGCCAGTCGGCGCACAGGGGGAGCGCGGACGAGGCGGCCGCTGTGGCTGGGGCGAACGGCGCGGTGGTCCCGGCGGGCAGCGAGGCGAGCCAGCTGCGGAGGGTCGCGGCCCGCGATGCCGGCGGAGAGTCCGGCGACCACGGCAGTTCGTTCTCGAGGCAGTAGGTGGCCGCGAACAGCGCGATTGAGATCGCCGAGTCGATTGGGGGCGCCTGCGCCGCGAAGGACCCGTCGCCGAGCAGGCCGCCTGCGAGGCCTGTCTCGGGCGGCGGGGCCTCGGCGGGCGTGGAGCCGAAGTCGCTGCCCGGCGCTTCGCTCTGCAGGGTGTGCGTCAACCGCGCCAGCGGCGCGGCGTCGCCGTGGGCGGCCGCGGTGATCGCGGCGGGTGCGAGCTCGCGCGTTCCCTGCGAGAGGTCGAGCCCGGAGAGCAGGCGAAGGACGTCGGCTTCGGTCACGCTCACCCGCCGCAGCCGGCCGCGAGCGTCGTAGATCCTCGTGCGCAGGGGGTGACGGTGCAGCTCCGCCACCACGCGCGTGAGGTCTGCGTAGACGTCGCGGGAGAACGAGCGGCAGGCGCCGGCGCCGCAGATGCCTTCGTCGAGCACCCGCCGCAGCGCGTGCAGGCGCTGCGCGTCGAGCGCATCGACTCCAACGGGCGGCGTGGGCGAGTCGAGCACCATGCGCGCTACGCCCTGCGGGTACTCCCGGGCATACATGCCCGCGACGCGCCCGCCGTAGGAGACGGCGAACAGCGACAGCGGCGTGCCGCCGAGCGCCAGGCGCAGCGAGTTGAGATCTTCGACGGATTCTTGGCTGGTGTAGAACGCGCGCGTGGGACCGAGTGCGGCGCCGCAGGCGCCCAGATAGGACGTGAGCCCGCCGGTGGGCAACCCGCCCCCTTCCGGGCATTCCAGCCCCTGCGACTGACCGGTCCCGCGCTGGTCGAACGCCACCAGTTCAAAGCCGCGCAGCGCGGTTTCGTGCGCGAGCGGCGCGATCAGCGCCTCGAACGGGGGCAGCGCCGGCTGGCCGGGGCCGCCCGCCAGCACGACGATCGCACCAACGCGCGGCGCGCTCGCGGGGACCCGCTGAACGGCCAGCGCGATCGTGCCGACGGCCGGGTCGGCTCGGTCGAACGGGACATCCAGCGTCGCGCACTGCAGCCCGGGCGCAGGGACGACGACCTGCGTGGGATGGCACGCCGCGAACGCCAGCGAGCCCGGCTGCGCGTGCGCGGGCGTCGCCAGCGACAGCGCCGCGCAGACGCACGCGAGCAGGCACGCCAGCCGGGCGCCGGCGCTCACAGCGTCGCGACTCCCCACGCCGCCGCGAGCGTCTTTTCGGCACTGGCTTGCGCCGCCCTCTGCCGACTGTCGATCTGTGCTTCGAGGCGTTCGATGCGTCTGGCGATCCGTCTCTGCGCCGGTCTCTCGTACGGCCTGAGCAGACGCATGATCGCCGTTTCGCGCGATTCTTCCGACGGCCCCACGACCGATCGAGATTCGAGCGACCGCTCGCGCGCGAGGAACGTCGCCGCGCTCGGCGGCAGCGCCGCATACCCACTCGCCTTCCACGCGGCGACGTCGGCGCACGGATCGGGCAGCGCCAGCGTCACGATCGCGCGTTCTTCGGCGGCCTCGGCGCGCACGAGCCGCGTGAGCCTGCGATCACTCCACCGGAGGCGCTCGATCGTCTGCGCCAGACGCAGCAGCATCGGGCGCTGGGGCTCCATGCCGAGGAAGAAAGCGGTCGTCTCCGCCTCTTCGCCGAGTTCGGCGAACGCCGCGTCGCGGGGGGCGTAGGTCAAGACAGACGGGCATTCGCCGCCGATCTCGCTGGCGCGCGCTTCGATTGCGGCTGTGCGCGCCGCCACTTCGGCGTACGCGCCGTGCTCATAGGCGTAGGCCGCGCCCAGGTACGCGCGCGTCGCGGCGACGTCGTCGGAGTGGACGGATGCGAGGGCGTGCGCGGGCAAGCAGGCGGACGCCGCGCAGGCGAGCCCGGCGATCAGCCTCCTCACTGCGGGGCACCTGAGCGGTGCGGTTCTGCGCGCCGGGCGGCGCGTTCGCGGACCGCCGCCGAATGGGTGTAGCGGGCTCTGGTTTCGGCGGGCGGCATCGCCCGTGAAGTATCCACGTTCTCGGACGGTTGTGTGTGTTCGTCTGCGTGAGCCGGTGGGCGGGCGGGATCTTCCACCCAGCTCATGCCCTCGGTTTGGCGCCCGGCGGGCGGCTCTCGGATGGGTTGCGATCGGGCCCGCGAGATGAGGCGCCAGTCGGCGACCGGCCGATCAGATGACTGTCAGCGGGAGGTTGGGGTCAAGCCTGCGCAGATCTTCGGGATCGCTCGTCACGACACCCTGCTTGTGCCTGTGTGCGCACACAACCACACTTGCGTCGACCACGTCGCTGCACGCACAGGCCCCGAGCAGCACCCCGATTACACGGGCGGTGTCAGCGTCGAGGGGCACGACATGCGTTCGGCGATCCTTCAACAGCCGTACCAGCTCCACCTGACGACGCCCGTCGCGAAACGCCTGCGCCAGCACGCCGACGGGGATATGAATGATCGCGTCTGGAGCGTTCTTCGCGCGGTCGAGCATGGCGGTAGCCCGCCGCTCTTTGCGTTCCAGCGCGATCAGAGCGCCGGTATCGAGAGTCAATCCTCTCAATTCGGATCGGATAGGGCCAGGGCTGCGTCCGCCCAGGCATAATCCTCGGCGCTTGGCTCCCCGTGCTCGGCGATCAAGTCCGCTACGAGCTCGGCGAGGCTGTCCTGTCCCTCCTGGTCGCGTTCGTGTTCGTGACTTGCAAGGGCGTCGGTCAGCGCCGCGGAGATGTACCCCGACACGCTCGCGGCCTCGCCGCGGGCGACGGCGTCGCGCGCCTGCTCGACCTGCTCTTGGGGCAGCGAGATCGTGATCTTCGCGACATTGGTCATACCAGGATCATACCATGTGTCGGGGCCTGTCGGGAAGCTTGTCCCCGGAGATTCCATTTGGCGCGGTTGCCGCAGGGCCATGCTCTCTATATCCGACATTTCGCTGGCGACGGGACACAGCTTTCAGACGCGCCCCCGGTCGTCCCCGAATCACGCCAGCGCCGCGGCGGCGTCGCCCGCGACGGCGCTGGCCTTGCGGGGGAGGGGGGTCGTGGGGTTCACGACGAACCGCCGCGAGATCGTGGACTACTCGGTGATCCTCACCGTCGATGACGAGGACGGCGCAGCGACTGTGCGCGTGTACGACGGGGCGCACGGCGTCAACGACATGCACCGGCACGACCCGCGGTGGCGAGAAGCTACACGCTGCTGGTCAGTCTTCTTGCGCCCGTTGGCATTGTTCTTCTCCTGTCGGGCGACGGTGCCGCGCGTGGTGTGGGGATCGCGTTGCTGATCCTCGCTCTGCTCGGGATGGCCGTCCCGATCTCGCCTTTTCTGAGAGCGAGGGTGCGCCGGCGCGAAGCTCGGGCTGGTCGAGTACGTCGATCACGCGCCGGCGGACCTGGGGGTCGAGTCGTCTGAGGTCCCGCCGCGCGTTTGGGGGTGAGCTCGACGCGTCATATGTTGCTCCTCGCCTACGGGATCCATGGAAGCCGACGGACTCGAATCCGGTTGGGCTCAATGACCACGATGCTGCCCTCGGCGAGGTCGCGCTCGATCGTCGCGATGTTTGCGAGCAGCATCTGCGATTGCTGCTCGGGTCGTCGTTGTGTGCCGTGGCGAAACAACACGACCGAGGGGGACCGCTCTCGGCGCAGCGCGAGCAGCGTCCCGAAGTCCGTATCCGCGGACACGATCACACGTTGCTCTTGCTCGGCATAGGCGAAGATGTCGTCGTCGCCGGCTGCCTGCAGGCCATAGTCGCGAACGTGCGTGGCGTCATGTCCAGCGGATTTCAGGCGCTCGGCGACTATGGGCGAGAGCGCGTTGTCGATCAGGAACCTCACCCGGAGGCGGCAAGCGGCAACTCACGCTCGCGGACAGCCTCTGCGGCGTAGCGCATCGCCTCGCGCACGTCCTCGGCCTCCAGATCCGGGTAGGCAGCGAGGATCTCTGGATCGCTCATCCCGTCGGCGACCATCCCAACTACTGTCGCGATCGGGATCCGCAGACCGCGGATGCATGGAACGCCGCCCATCTGGTCGGGTCGTACCGTGATCCTCGTGAAGCTCATCGGCTTCAGTTTACCCGTGCGAGATGACGCTCCCCTACTGGTCGCAACGTGGTGACGATGTCAACGGCCATCGGCGAGCGTCGTCGCCGCCGAGGAGTGCCACCGCGCGGATCTGCTCGTCGTCGGCTCGCGCCCGGAGGCCGGGGACGCCAGGTCGCGGGCAGCGCCGCGTCGCTGAACATCGTCGAAGATACCCTCGCCGCCGTGCTGTCGTCCCCCGCGGCGTCGCGCTCGCGTTCGCCGGCTCGCCGGTCGGCGGCTCGCCGCTCATGCCGAGCAACGTCTTTCGCCTCGTGCTCCAGCCCGCCCGTGAGGAGGCGTGCTTGCCGTGGGTGGGGTTCCACGCCTTCCGGCATATGCGCGTCGATGCTGTTCGCCCAGGATCGCAACGTGGTCCAGGTGCAGCGGTGGCTCGGCCATCATTCCGCCGCGTTCATGCTCGCCACGTACGTCCACCTGCTCGACGGGGACATCGGACAGCCGCTTGCCCTGGACCCTGCCGGGGATGCCGGTCATGCGCGAGCACCCACGACAACGACTTAGAGCGCCTAACAAAAGTGTTGGAGTTGTTTGAGGCATATGCGTGCGCAGGCGAGGGTGAGCATGGCTTCGTGGATGTCGGCGCGGCGGGCGTGTCGGCGCGCGAGGTAGCGGTGGGCGTGTAGCCAGGAGATGGTGCGCTCTACGACCCATCGGTCGCGTCCCAGCCCGGATCCGTGTTGGCTGTTCCGTTTGGCGATCTTGGGCGTGATTCCGCGCTCGCGCAGCTCTCGGCGGTGGTGTTTGGAGTCATACGCCCGGTCGGCATACAGGCGTCGTGGCCGGAACTTGCCGTGACGGCCGGTCGGCGGGACACGATCAACCAGCTCGGTCAGCTGCGTGATGTCGTGGCGGTGCCCACCAGTGAGTGTGAACGCGAGCGGCGTGCCTTTGCCATCGACGATCAGATGGTGCTTGCTGCCAAGGCGAGCGCGGTCGACTGGCGAGGGGCCGGTTTGCTCGCCCCCCCTTTGGCCCGCACATGCGAGCTATCAACGACTGCCCTTGACCAGTCAAGCTGGTCGGCGTCGTGAAGCTCGTCCAACAGCACTTGGTGCAGCCGGCTCCAGACGCCGGCTTCGTTCCATTCATGCAGTCGCCGCCAACACGTCATCCCTGACCCACAGCCCATCTCTTGGGGAAGATCCTCCCACGGTATCCCCGTTTTCAAAACAAAGATGATCCCTGTCATCGCCGCTCGGTCAGGCACCCGCGGACGCCCCGTGACCTGCGGCTCACGCACCGGCAAAAGCGGCTCGATACGAGCCCACAACCCATCAGGAAGCAAAGGTTTCGCCATGACGCAGGACTTCGACAGCCCCACCACGAACCCTACCTTCTGTTAGGCGCTCTAAGCCCCGGCGACATGACCGAGGTCAGCGGTCCACCGGGGCTTTCCAGCACGAAGTATAACTTGCCCGCCGATGGCGCACAATGACCCTTTGAAATCGGTCCTGCACGGCAGCCCGACGATGGACCGTGGCTTGAGCGATGGCTGAGTGCTCCGCGCCTTGGACGCTATCTGACGGCTGCGAACCAGGATCGCACACGCGCACTCGATCTCTACGAGTGGAATGCGCGCGTCAGCGCAGCGATCCTGCACGATCTCGCGCACTTCGAGGTCGCGTTGCGCAACGCCTACAACGGCGCCTTGACCGCCGCGATGCCGCCCGGCCCGACTCACTGGAGCTTCGTCTCCACAACGGTTTTCCCGCCCCTCTACCGCACCAAGCGAGTACCGGCCGGGCCGCCCCGGCACATCGACATCAATCGCAAGCCACGAGAGATTCTCGAGGATGCGGCGGACGCCGTTGAGGACCACAGGGCCAGCACCGCCAGACCGAGCACCAGACACACCAGCAAAGACCGCCAGGCAGCACGCATCCCCTACACTCCTCTGTTTGTAGACAGGAACTATTGCGGCCAACCGTATCCGCCCACTGCCAGCCTGTACATCCCCCTTTGGGTGATCTTTCGGGTGATCTTGGGGTGAATGTCAAAAAGGAGACAGCACCGAGATCGCATCACATCGGACGCGTCTGCTGGACCTCGTTTTGGCTCGGAGCGGGGGACCCGGCCAGCTCCCATCTGCTCTGCACACCGAGCTTGCGGCGGATGCGTGCGACGTGCGTACGGACGGTCTCGACGCTGATGCCCAGTGCGTGGGCGATCTCGGCGTTGGGTTGCGTCAGGCGCAGACGCTCCAACACCTCGGTCTCGCGCTGGGTGAGAGATTCGATCCCGATGGAACGATGTCGTCGTATTGGCAGAGCCTCCAGGGGCCCGAGCATATGCTTGCCGTTTGCCGCAAAATGGATTGCGACGAGGACGTCCGCGACATCGGTGTCATCGGGCAGGCAGGTGGCCCCGACGGCGAGCAACTGCGCGCCCACCGCACGGGTGGGATGGTGGGCCAGCACGACGATCCCGACACCCGGTAGGGCAGCCTGCAGGCGCTTCAGCATCGAGAGCTCGACCACGCGCGACTCGTCGAGGACGACAACCCGTGGAGCGCGTTGAGCGACTGCGCGCTCGAGCTCGGGACCATCGAGGTCGGTGCCGATGATTCGCAGGCCTCTGTCTTCCTGCAAGATCTCCCTCAGCCCGCGGCCCGTCAGCGCGCCGAACTCGCCCAGCAGCACACCGATTCGCCGGACGTCGCCGTCGGACCCCATCGACGGTGCAACATACCAGACTCTTGAGGTATTGGCCCTAGACCTTTTGGCCCTAGAGCTTTTGGCTGCATCCGGCAAGCATCGGCAGAATGGATGCCCGCCAGATCTTCGCACGCAACCTGCGCAACGAACGCCTGCGGCTCGACCTGACTCAAGAAGCCCTCGGCTTTCTGTGCGACCTCAATATGTCCGAGATCAGCCGTCTGGAGCGCTGCACGCGCGACCCGCGTCTCGCCACGATCGTCAAGCTGGCGCGGGCCCTTGGCATCCCGCCGGCGAAGCTGCTCGAGGGGATCGAGCATCATCCTGCCGCTCGCTGACAGCGACATTTGGAAGCCGGTCGGGCATCCGCCGCCAGCCCCCGCGCCCAGCGCGGGACGATGCCCGATCAAGCCAGCGCCGCGACTGCGTCGACGGCGACGGCGCGGGCCTCGCGGTCGGCGTCGTACAGCGACTCGAACACGCGCACCGGGCTGGCACCGAGTTGCTGCAGCGTCTGTTCGATCACGGCGGGGATGCCGCTGAACGCGAGGCGCTCGTCGAGGAAGGCGTGGACGGCGACCTCGTTGGCGGCGTTCAGCACGCACGGCGCGGTCCCGCCGGCCTGGGCGGCCTCGCGCGCGAGGCGCAGGCAGGGGAAGGCGTCGACGTCGACGGCCTCGAAGGTCAGCGCCCCGACCTCGACGAGGTCCAGGGGGGCGATCGGCAGGTCGACGCTGGCGCCGCCGTGCAGCGCGTAGGAGATCGCGACGCGCATGTCGCGCGGGCCGATGTGGGCGAGCATCGCGCCGTCGGCGAGCACGATCAGCCCGTGGATCAGCGACTGCGGGTGGACGACGACGTCGATCCGCTCATACGGGGTCCCGAACAGGTGGTGGGCCTCCATCAGCTCCAGGCCCTTGTTCATCAGGGTGGCCGAGCCGATCGTGTTCATGGCGCCCATATCCCACGTCGGGTGGGCGAGCGCCTGCGCGACCGTCACCCCCTCCAGCTGGGCCCGTGTGCGCCCGCGAAACGGACCGCCGGAGGCGGTGATCGTCAGTCGCTCCACGGCGCCGGAGGGCTGGCCGCAGAGCAGCTGGTGCAGCGCGGTGTGCTCGGAGTCCACCGGCACGATCTGCGCGCCGGTCGCTTCGGCGAGCGCGGTCACGAGCTCGCCGCCGACGACCAGCGACTCCTTGTTGGCGAGCGCCAGATCGATGCCCTCGCCGAGCGTCGCGACCGTCGGCCCGAGGCCGGCCGAGCCGACGAGCGCGTTGAGCACGAGATCGGCTTGCGATTCCACGACGAGGCGCACGAGCCCCTCGGGCCCGCGCAGGACCTCCCCGTCGGTCCACGCCTCGGCGGCGCGTGCGGCGGCGTCCTCGTCGACGAGCGCGATCCGCCCGACGCCGTGAGCGCGGGCCTGCGCGATCAGCACCTCCCACGAGCGCTCGGCCGACAGGCCGACCAGCTCAAACTCCTCACCGTGCGACCCCGCGCCCGTTGTGTCGGTGTGCCCCCGATCGGCGGCCGCCACGATGTCCAGGGCCTGGCGACCGATGGACCCGCTGGAGCCGAGGATCAGCAGCCGCCTGGGCATATGTGTGGTTGCGCTCAGCCCCTCGCGGCGGCGTAGCGCTCGGCGATGCGCGACCAGTCGACGGTGTTCCACCACGCGTCGATGTAGTCGGGGCGGCGGTTCTGGTACCTGAGGTAGTACGCGTGCTCCCACACGTCGACCCCCAGCAGCGGGGTCCTGCCGGCGGAGATCGGGTTGTCCTGGTTGGGGCTGCCGACCACCGCGAGGCCCGCGCCGTCGAGCACCAGCCACGACCAGCCCGAGCCGAACTGGTTGACGCCGGCTTCCTTGAGCTTGGCCTGGAAGTCCGCGAACGAGCCGAACGCCGCGTCGATCGCCTGCGCGAGCTCAGACTGACCCCCGCCCGGCCCGCCGCCGCCGTCGGGGCTCATGCTCTCCCAGAACAGCGTGTGGTTGAAGTGGCCGCCGCCGTTGTTGCGCACCGCGGCGCGCTTGTCGTCGGGCACCGCGTCGAGGTCCTTGAGGACGTCCTCGATCGGGGCGTCGGCCAGCGGGGTGCCGGCGAGCGCGGCGTTGACCTTGTCGACGTAGGCCTGGTGGTGCTTGTCGTGGTGGACTTCCATCGTCAGCTTGTCGATGTGGGGCTCCAGCGCGTCGTACGCGTAGGGGAGCGGCGGGACTGAGTAGGCCATTGGGGCTCCTTGTCGAATGCTTCGATTGCGGTCGGTGGCTGGCCGCTGTTGTATCAGAGGCGGCGATCGACCCGGACACCATCCTGTATACCCTCGACGCGCATGACGCGACTCTCGCAATACCGAGCCGATCGCGGCGGTGGACGAGCTGTTCCGGAGCCTGCCCTAGAGCCGCGGCCAGGCCGCGAGCCCCTCACCTTTCGCCGCCTCTCGGGCCTGGACCGCTCGGGGCCGGCGCCGATCGAGACGGCGGCCGGCCAGCCGCTACGGCCGTGGACGATCCCCAACGCGATCGGCTATCTGCGCCTGGCGGCGATCCCGGTGTTCCTCGCGCTGGCGCTCTCCGGCGAAGACGGCGTCGGGGTGGCGGCGGCGGTGCTGTTCGCGGCGATCGGCTGGGGCGACTACGCCGACGGGATCGCGGCGCGCGTGACCGGCCAGTACAGCCGCCTGGGGGCGCTGATGGACCCGATCACCGACCGCGTGCTCGCGATCACCGGGGTCGTGGTGTGCTGGCATTTCGCGCTGCTGCCGCGCTGGGCGCTGGCGGTGCTGGTGGCGCGCGAGCTGGCGATGCTGGCGCTCGGACGCTACGGCCTGGCGCGCGGGGTCGAGCTGCGCATCAACTGGCCCGGGCGCCTCTCGGTGGCGCCGCTGATGGGGGCGTTCTTCTTCGCGATGATCGGCCTGGAAACACTCGGAGCGGTGCTGCTGTACGTCGGGCTGGCGCTCGCGCTGACGGCGTCGGCGCTGTATGTCCGCGACGGCTGGGCGGACCTGCACGACAGTCGCGGGCCGGCGCACGGCCAGCCGGGGTGAGCCGCCGGCGGATCCGCGCCCGCAACCGCACGTGCGAGTCCTCAATCTCAGGCTCAGCTTTACACTTTGGGCAGGGCTGTCTATACTCGTGCCTCGATAGGCGTCCGGACCCTGCCCGGGGCGCGCAGACGGACAAGAGGAGATCGCCGTGATTGACACATTTCCCGACCTCGGCTCGCTGGCGGATGCGGAGCTGAAGGACCTCATCGGACAGCTCACCGAGGAGGAGGTCGACATCTCCTACCGGCGGCGGATCCTGCACGGCAAGATCGACATCCTGCGGGCCGAGCTGGTCAACCGCCTGCGCAAGAGGCACGATGGCGGCGAGCAGTTGATCACCGGCGACGACGTGCAACGGCTCACCGAGATCCTCGCGCAACGCCAGACGGATCCGAACGACGACGCGGTGTAGGAGGGGCGGCACGATGGCTGTGCACTGCCCCGAGTGCGGCTCGGTCAACGGCGAGGACGCCAACTTCTGCCAGCGCTGCGGGGCACCGCTGCGCGCGGAGGGCATCGGCGGCGCGGGTGCGGGCGGAAGCGGTGCGGGTAGTGGGGAGGCCGGTCTGGGTGGGACGGGTGGGGGGCCAGGTGGGGATCCGACCACAGCCGCGTATCGCATCGACGAGAGCGGCGAGCTGGTGCCGATCGAGCTCGGCGAGGCCACCGCGCACGGGCCCGCGCTGGTGATCCGCGCCGGCGGGGGGCGAGAGGGGGAGAGCTTCGCGGTCGACGGCGAGCGCATGAGCATCGGCCGCCGCCCGGACTCGGCGGTGTTCCTCGACGACATCACGGTCTCCCGCGACCACGCCCTGCTGATCCGCCGCGGCGACCACTGGCACCTGGACGACTGCGGCTCGCTGAACGGGACGTACGTCAACCGCGGGCGGATCGAGGCGTCGCACCGTCTGGAGGAGGGCGATGAGGTCCAGATCGGCAAGTACAAGCTGACCTTCCACGCGCGCTGATGGCTGTCCCGACGACCCCCATCGACAGCGGTGCCCCGGCCCCCGGGACCGACGTGGGCGAGCTCGAACGGGGACTCGCCGCGCAACGGGCCGCGGGGATTGAAGGTCCCACCCATCCCGCCACCGATCCCGCTGCCCAGGGCGGGTCTCCCAAGAAGTCGATCACGATCGGCGCCGTCTGCAAGTCGCTGTCCCAGGAGTTCCCCGACATCTCGATCTCCAAGATCCGCTATCTGGAGGATCAGAAGCTGCTGACCCCGCGCCGCACTCCCGGCGGCTATCGGCTCTACACCCAGGGCGACTTGGCGCGCCTGCGCACGATCCTGCGCCTGCAGCGCGACGAGTTCCTGCCGCTGCGCGTGATCCGTCAGGAGCTGGCGTCGGGGCGGGGTGGCGAGAGTGGTGGGGTGGGTAGTGCTCCAATCCCAGCCCGCGACGGCATGCGCTCGCGGCGCGCGAGCGTCAGCGTGAGCGAGCAGAGCGGCGCGCTGTACTCGCTGGAGGACGTGCTCGAGGACACCAAGGCCGACGCGAAGCTCGTGCGCGAGCTGGAGGAGTACGGAGTCGTCAAGGGCGAGCCGCGCGGCGGGGTGCGCTACTACGACGAAACCGAACGCGAGATCATCGGGGCGGTCGCCGAACTGGCGCGCTACGGCGTCGGCGGGCGCAACCTGCGCGTATTCCGCTCCTCGGCCGACCGCGAGGCGAGCCTGCTGCAGCAGATCCTGGCCCCGGCGCTGCGCTCGCGCAACCCCCAGCGGCGCAAGGAGGCGCTGGAGGCGCTGGAGAACCTGGCGGTCGTGACGAGCCACCTCAGACACCTGCTGCTGGTCCGCGACCTGCGCAAGATCGCGCGCTGATCGCGCGCGACCCCGTGAGGCGGCCGGCCCTCGGCCAAGCAGGCCGCTGGCCGCGGCGGCGGCACCGTAGGCTTGCAGACGTGCCCACGACGCGTCGCAGCCGTACGATCGCCGCCCCAGCCGGACAGCTTTGGGATCTGATCGGCGACCCACACCACCTGCCGCGCTGGTGGCCGCGGGTGGCCCGCGTGGAGGGAGTGGAGGGCGATGCGTTCACCGAGGTGCTGGTCAGCTCGGGTGGAAGGTCGCTGCGCGCGGACTTTCAGGTGCAGCGGATCGATCAGCGGGCGTTGGTCATGTGCTGGGTCCAGCGGGTCCAGGACACCCCGTTCGCGCGGCTGCTGAAGTCGGCCGAGACCGAGCTCCTGCTGGAGCCGGCCGGGGCGACGACGACGGTGACGATCGAGCTGCGCCAGGCCCTGAACGGGCTGTTTCCCCACATCGGGGCCAGCCGGGTGCGCCGGGCCGCGCGCGCGACCCTGGAGGAAGCGCTCGACGGCCTGGAGCGGATCGTTGGCTGAGCCCCGTTCGGACGCTCTCCGATCCGCCGGCCGAGCGGCCGAGCATTCGTCGGCGGGCTCGTCCGTCGGCCCCGCCGACGCCGGGGCGATGCGCTGGTGGGGCTGGGGCGACCCCGCGCGGCTGGCGGGCCTGGCGCCGCCCGCGCTGTCGTTCCTGCGCGAGCACGTCGGGATTGCGCCCCGCCCGTGTCCGCCGGTGGCGCTCGCGGGAGTGCGGCTCGCACCGCCGGCGCTGCCCGACGGGGCGCTGGTGCAGCTGCGGGCGCTGCTCGGCGAGCGGGGGGTCCGCGTGGACCATGCCGAACGCGTGACCCACGCCGCGGGCAGGGGCTACCCCGACCTGGTGCGCCTGCGCGCCGGCGAGCCCGAGGGGGCGCCGGACGCGGTGCTGTACCCGTCCGATCGCGGGCAGCTGCGCGGGCTGCTCGATCTCTGCGGACGCCTTTCGCTGGCGCTGGTGCCGTTCGGGGGCGGCACCAGCGTCGTCGGCGGGCTGGCCCCGCTGCGTGGATCCCACGCGGCGGTGGCGGCGCTGGACATGCGCGGCCTCGACGGCCTCGTGGCGCTGGACCGCGAGTCGCTGACGGCGACGGTCGGGGCCGGGATGCGCGCGCCTGCGCTGGAGCGCCTGCTGGGAGCCCGCGGGTTGACCCTCGGCCACTTCCCGCAGTCCTTCGAGTACGTCTCGCTGGGCGGCTGCGCCGCGACGCGCTCGGCCGGCCAGGCGTCCACCGGCTACGGGCGCTTCGAGGAGCTGGTGCGCGGCCTGCGCCTGACGGCCCCGGCCGGCGAGATCGAGCTCAGAGCGCAGCCCGCGAGCGCCGCGGGGCCGCAGCTGCGCGAGCTGCTGGTCGGGTCGGAGGGGACCCTGGGGGTGATCGGCGAGCTCGATCTGCGGGTGCGCCGCGCGCCGCGGTGTCGCCACTACGAGGGGGTCTTCTTCGAGGACTTCGCGGCCGGGAACGGGGCGCTGCGGGCGCTGGCCCAGGAGCGGGCGGCGCCCGCGGTGGCGCGGCTGTCAGACGCGCCCGAGACGCGGATGTCGCTCGCATTGGCCGGCTCGGGGTCCGGAGCGCTGAGCGCGCTGAAGGGGCGGCTGGGGCGCGCCTACCTGACGCTGCGCGGCTACCGCGGGGGATGCCTGGCGATCCTCGGCTTCGAGGGCGACGCCGAGGACGTGGAGCACAGGCGGGCGCTGGCGCTGGAGCTGGTTCGCCGCCACGGCGGGCTGCCGGTCGGGCGCTCCCCGGGGAGGCCTGGCTGGCGCAGCGCTTCGCGGCGCCGTACCTGCGCGACGAGCTGCTGACGTGGGGGGTGATGGTCGAGACGCTGGAGACCGCGACGCGCTGGTCGAACCTGCTGGCGCTGCACCGCGCGGTGGGCCGCGCGATCTCAGGCTCGCTGGACGCGCAGGGGACGCCGGGTCTGGTGATGTGCCACGTCTCGCACCTGTATGAGACCGGGGCGTCGCTGTACTTCACATTCCTGGCCCGCCAGCGCGAGGGCCGCGAGCTGGAGCAGTGGCAGGCCGTCAAGCGCGCCGCCGGCGACGCGATCGTGGACAACGGTGGCACGATCACCCACCACCACGCCGTCGGGCGCGACCACCTGCCGTGGATGGAGCGCGAGGTCGGAGCGCAGGGCCTGGCGGCGCTGCGCGCCCTGAAGGCCGAGCTCGACCCCGCCGGAATCATGAACCCCGGCAAGCTGCTCCCCGGCCAGGCGGGCTGCGGGCCCTAACCCAGGGTGAACGGTCCGGTCAGCGCGACGGTGCCGGGATGCAGGTGGCTGCCGGTCTGGAGCGTGACGATGATATGGCTGTAGTTGCCCGCGTCGGAGGGCAGGGCCCCGCCGCCTTCGGTATGCCCGCCGGAGCCCAGCGCCGGCAGGCTGCCGAGCGGGACTGATTCGGTGGGAGAGTTTTCCAGCCACACCGCGTAGAAGCCCCCGCTCGGGACGGGCGCGAGACCCTGAGCGATCAGATAGAAGGCGCGTTTGGAGCCCTCGGTGAGGACGTAGGCGATCCCGACGGCTTTGCTGGTCCCCTGTTCCGGTGGGGTCAGCTGCAGCGGTTTGCCGATCTTCGGTTTGGGGCCTTTGGCCGAGGTGGTCGAGGTCGTGCCGGTCGCAGAGCTCGCCGAGGTGCTCGTGGTGTTGGCAGGGACCGTGGAGGATCTGCCGGCGCCGGTTTTTCCCGAGGGTCCGCTCCCGCCGCCGGCGACGCCCACGATCAGCACGACGGCAGCGATCACGACCGCGGCGAGCACGCCCAGCAGGATCGCTCCGCCCCTGCGGGAGCTGGGCAGCCGCGCCGGCGCCGGCTCGGAACGGGCCTCGGAGAGGCTCTGAGGTGGCGCCTGGAAGGGTTCGCGCACCGCGTGTTGCACGCCGGACGGCGCTTCGGGGGGCGCGTCTCGACCCTCCGGGATCGCCGGCAGCGGATCGGCCGCCAGCGGAGCGAGCTCCTCGGTGAGCGCCAGCGCCCAGGCCTGCGCCGCGGGCGAGCTCTCCAGCAGGTCCCACGTGGCGTGCGCCCGCTTCAACGTCTGGCGGCCGAGCAGGTACTCGCCGACCTCCTCGCGCTGGTCCGCCGTCAGCTCGCGGGCCTGGCGCGGGGCCAGCAGCGCGAGCGCGGCGTGGGCGCGGTCGTGGACCGCGCGCTCCTGGATGCCCAGCATCCCGGCGATCGCCGCGTAGCTCTGGCGCTGGCGCAGCAGCAGCGACAGCACTGCGCGCAGGTCGGGGGGGAGATTTTCCAGTGAGCTCACAGCGCGGCTCTTAGGCTATCGTGGCGCCCCGATGGCCATCCCGGGGGCAGAGCAGATCAACGCGCTGTTGCTGGGGTTCGACCGCCTGTACGGGCTGGAGCTGGTGGAGTGCTCCGACACCGAGGTGCGCGCCCGGGTGCAGGTGCGCGACGAGCTCAAGCAGCCCGCGGGGCTGGTGCACGGCGGTCTGTACGCGTCGATGGCCGAGAGCATGGCATCGCTGGCGACCGGGATCACGGTGCTCGACGACGGGTCGGTCGCGATGGGTCTCTCCAACAGCACCAGCTTCCTGCGCCCGATCACAGCGGGCACGGTGCACGGCCACGCGACCCGATTGCACCGCGGGCGCACCACCTGGGTGTGGGACGTGCGCTTCACCGACGACGCCGGGCACCTGTGCGCGGTGACGCGCATGACGATCGCCGTGCGGCCTGTCGCCTGACGACCGCTGCGCACGACATCGCCGTCACGGCCCGAGCTTGGCGGGCATCGCCGGGGGCTGCTGGATGGGCAGCGGCTTGGCGGCGAAGCCGCTGTCGGGCAGCGGCCCGGGCAGCTGGGCGCCGGGGATGTCGGCGGCGTTGATCGTCACGATCGTGGCCGCCGCCGCCCGCGCCAGGGTGGGGCTGTCGGCGTAGATGTCGACCACCACCGCGCCGGTGGCGAGCTCGATCGTGTCGCCGCGCTGGGCCGCGAGGGCAGCCACGCCGCGCATCGGCACGATCCTGTGGACCGCGCCGCCGCCGGGGCGGAAGCCGTTGTCGGGGGACGTGACGACCTGCAGCGGTGTCACGCAGACGTTCTCCCCCCCGGGGAGCAGTTGCCGTACTGGATCTCGTAGGCCCCGCCGGGGTCGCGCGCGACGCCGGTGATCGCCAGCCGATGGAAGACGCCCCCGAGCCAGTAGACCGGGAATTCGTCCTGCGTCACCAGCGGCTCCAGCGACGCCGGTGACACGGCCTGGTCCTGGAGGGTGTTGCCGCACCCCCCCAGCGTCAACGCGCAGAGAGCTGCGAGCCCCAGGAGGCGGCGGGATTGCGAGCTACCGCGCATGGACGTAGCGGTTGGTGATCGGCATCCGCCGGTCGCGCCCGAACGCGCGGGTCGTGACCTTGATGCCGGGGGGCGCCTGGCGGCGCTTGTACTCGGCGAGATCCACCAGGCGGATCGTGCGGTCGACCTCGGCGGCCGGCAGGCCTTCGCCGATCAGCTGCTCGCGGCCGCGGTCGAGCTCGACGTAGCCGTACAGAATGCGGTCCAGCAGCTCGTATGGCGGCAGCGAGTCCTCGTCGCGCTGGTCGGGCCTGAGCTCCGCCGAGGGAGCCCGCTCCAGGATCGAGTTTGGAATTGGACTCCCGCCCGCCCGATGCCCGCCCGTGTCGTCCCCGCCCACCCGCTGCTCGTGGGTTCCCGCCTCGGTGCCCGGCGGGTCGCGCTCGCCGCCCGCGAATCGGTCGCGGCCGGCGGGCGAGTTGCGCCACCGGCACATGCGGTACACCAGTGTCTTGGGGACGTCCTTGATCACGGCGAAGCCTCCGGCGAGGTCGCCGTAGAGGGTCGTGTAGCCGACCGACATCTCGGACTTGTTGCCCGTCGTCAGCACCAGCCAGCCGAACTTGTTGGAGAGCGCCATCAGCAGGTTGCCGCGCACACGGGCCTGCAGGTTCTCCTCGGTGAGGTCGTGAGGATGTCCCGCGAACTCGCCCTGGAGGGCCGTGGTGTAGGCATCCATGACGGCCTCGATCGGCAGCTCGTGGATGCGCAGCCCCAGCACGCCCGCCAGCGCGCGGGCGTCGTCCTGGGTGGCGGCGGAGGAGTAGCGCGACGGCATGATCGCCGCGTTCACCCGCTCGGCGCCGAGGGCGTCGGCGGCGAGGCAGCCGACCAGCGCCGAATCGATCCCGCCCGACAGGCCCAGGACGACGTGGCCGAAGCCGTTCTTGTGCACGTAGTCGCGCAGGCCGAGGCACAGCGCCTCATAGACCTCGGCCTCGACGGGCGCGAGCGGGATCGCGATTGGATGCACATCCGCCTGCTGCGGCTGCTTGCCGGATGGGGGCCGGAGGTGGGAGGACGTGGGGTCGCGATCGTGGGACGGGGAGTTGAGACTCCTTGACCCGAGGTCGTGGTCGCCGGGTGTGGGGTCGCGATCGTGGGACGCGACGTCGAGATCGCAGACGAGCAGCTCCTCCCGGAACTGCTTGGCCCGCGCGATCGTCTCGCCGCTGCGGTCCAGAACGAACGAGTGCCCGTCGAAGACGAGCTCGTCCTGGCCGCCGACCAGCCCGCAGAACGCGATGCAGGCGTCGTGCTCGCGGGCGCGCTGGGCGAACAGGCGCTCGCGTTCGCAGCCCTTGCCGGCGTGGTAGGGCGAGGCGGAGATGTTGACGATCAGCGCCGCCCCGTCCCGGGCCTCATCGGAGGCTGGGGGGCCGGCGACCCAGAGGTCCTCGCACACCGTCAGTCCCACGGGGCATCCACCGACGTCGATCACGGTGCCGCCGGCGCCGGCCTTGAAGTAGCGCTGCTCGTCGAAGACACCGTAGTTGGGAAGGTGGACCTTGCGGTAGATCGAGCGCACGGCCCCGTCGGCGAGGACCGCCGCGGCGTTGTAGACACCATCGGCCGGCGCCCACTCGGGGAAGCCGACCACGGCGACGATCCCCTGCACCTCGCTCGCCAGCCGCTCAAGCTCGGCGCGGACGTCGGCGAGGAAGTGCTCGCGCAGCAGCAGATCCTCGGGCGGATAGCCGGTGAGGGCGAGCTCGGGCGCCAGCACCAGCTCGGCCCCTGCCTCGCGGGCGGCGTCGAGGCCGGCGCGGATGCGCCGCGCGTTGCCGGCGATGTCGCCGACGGTGGCGTTCAGCTGGCAGAGGGCCAGGCGCACCGCGGCTATCGACCGATCGAAGATCGGCCAGTGGAGCGGCCGGTCTTCGCGGCGGGGCTCGCAGCGCGTTTGGCACCGCGGGCGGGCCGTCCGTTCTTCGATCGCCGGGGCGCGGCGGGGACGCCGGCGGCCCCCGCCAGCAGGCGGATCGAGCCTTTGAGCTCGCGCGCGATCAGGTCGAGGTCGGGCAGCGTGTCGTAGTCGCCGAGCAGGCCGAAGCCGAGCTGGCCGTCGTAGCTCATCACCGCGATCCCCAGCGCCTGGCGGCGGGCGAGCGGCACGACCGGGTACAGCGCGCGCAGCCGGTGCCCGAGCAGGTACAGCGGGAACTGCGGCCCGGGGACGTTGGTGACGACGAGGTTGAAGTAGCGCTGGCGCGCCTGCAGGCGCGCGGCCTGGCTGAGGACCGTGGGCGGGGCGAAGCCGGCGAGGTTGGTCAGCACCTGGGCGCCGACGGCCTGGCCGGAGTCCTTGAGGTCCTCCATCGCGACGCGGATCTGCGCGAGGCACTGCGCGGGGTCGCGCACCCCGACTGGCAGCGGCGCCCACATCGCGGCGACGCGGTTGCCCAACATGCCGCGCTCGGCGTCGGCGCGGACCGACACCGGGACCATCGCCTTCAGCACCAGGCCGTCGGTGTCGTGGCCGCGGTGGCGCAGCCAGCGTCCGAGGGCGAGGCTGACAGAGGCGAGGACGACGTCGTTGACGGTGCCCCCGAGCGAGTCCTTGATCGCCTTGAACAGCGCGAGGTCGGCGTTGACCCAGGTGTAGCGCCGGTGCGAGCCGATGTCGACGTTCAGCGGCGACGGCGGCGCCGGGGCGCTGATGCCCGCAAGCGTCGTGGCCCCGATGCTGGCGAGGCCCTCGCGCAGCTGCCCGACGGCGCGGCGCGGGGCGCGCAGCATCCGGCGCGCCCCGCGGGCCATCTCGCCGGGCATCGTGGCGCGCTCGAGCAGCGCCTCGCCGAGCAGCTTCGCCGAGCCCGGCAGCGGCCGCGGGCTCCACGAAGAATGAGAGGCCTCGCCCACCCCGGCGGGCTCGGGGGAGGTGTCGAACAGCACCGTCGTGATGTCCACGCCTGAGATCCCGTCGACGAGCGCGTGGTGGGTCTTGGCGATCAGCGCGAAGCGGTTGCCGGACATGCGCTCGACCAGCCAGATCTCCCACAGCGGCTTGGAGCGGTCCAGGCGCTGGGAGAACAGGCGCCCGGCGAGCCGCTTGAGCGCCGCCTCGTCGCCGGGCCGCGGCAGCGCGGTGTGGCGGATGTGGTAATGGGGATTGAAGTGCGGGTCGTCGGCCCACACCGGGCGCCCCTGTCCGAGCGGGACGTGCGCGAGGCGCTGGCGGTAGCGCGGCACGAGGTGCAGGCGGCTGAGGACGTGGTCGACGAGCTTCTGCGGGGTCGGGGGGTGTCCCTGGAAGATCATCACCGACGCGACGTGCATGTGCGCGGTGGAGTCGTCCTCCAGGTGCAGGAACGCCGTGTCCAGGCCCGTGAGGCGGTCGGGGTTGGCCATCACTCGATTGTCCACCATTTGCGCCGCAGGCGTCGACGATCGCATGAGGATTGGCGCCGGCGGCCTGAGATCGCCACCGTAGCGGCGCCCTGGAGCGGTTTTCGGCGCCGTGGAGCGGTTTTCGCGCTTGCGGGCGCGTCTCCAGAGGGTCCTAGAAACATTCATACCTTTCCGGGACCCACGAAAAACTCCCGCCCGGCATGGACTCACGGCCACCGCCGGCCGATTGTGTGATGCAGCGCACACAACGGGGCGGGCGGACGTCTATCCTGCCGCGACTGCGATACCTGCCGAGTCGGCTCCAGCATTGGAGGCGAGCGGGGGACCCACTGCCGGACCGCGACGCGGCGGTCCGGATGGGGCGAGTCGGCCGCTGCTGCGGCCGTAACGCCTCGCTGACGCACGCCATCGTGCGTCGGCGGCGCGTGAGCCCGACAGCTAACCCCGTAGGCGGAGACCCAAGGAGGAACATCCGCATGTACGCCCCTGCGACGTTTGCGTCGCCTGCCGCGGCGCTGGCGCCGGTCGCGATCGTGACGAGCTCGACGGAACCGCTCGCCGGTCTGCGACCGGTCGGAGACCCGGCGACGCCGGTCGATACCGCGCTGGGAGTCCGGCGCGCCGACCTGAACGTGCTCGCCGGCCACCCCGCGACGATCTCCGGGACGCTGCTCCCGAGGCTGGCGGGCCGGATCGTCAGCCTGCAGGCGCGCGAGCGCGATGGCTGGAGGACGCTGGCCAGCACGCACACCGGCGCCCGCGGGCGCTACCGGCTGCGCTACACCCCGCGCCGCCTGGAGAGCGAGCCCGTGCGGGTGCGCTTCGCGGGCGACGCTCAGGACCGCGAATCGCACCGCCGGGCCGGACGGCTGAACGCCTACCGCCTCGCGGGGGCCTCGTGGTACGGCGGCGGGGGCAGCCTCGCCTGCGGCGGCTGGCTGACGAGCTCGATCATGGGCGTCGCCAACAGGACGCTGCCGTGCGGGACGCTGGTGACGCTGCGCTACGGCGGCCGCACGGTGCGGGTCCCGGTGATCGACCGCGGCCCCTACGTCGAAGGCCGCGAATTCGACCTCACCGAAGCGACCAAGCGGGCGCTCGGATTCGAAGGCATCGGGGAGGTGTGGGCGACGGACTGAAGCTCTCAGGCGATATGTGCTATATGTAGCACATGCGTGTTATTGGGGTCAGGGAACTGCGCCAGCAGGCCAGCCGGTATCTGCGCGCTGTCCAGGAGGGTGAGACCTTCGAGGTGACCGACCGCGGGCGTCCGGTGGCGATGCTCGTGCCCGTTCCAAGCGGTGACGACCGTGTCGAGCAGCTCATCGCAAGTGGGCGCATCGTCATGGGGATCGGCGACGCGCTCGAGCTGGGCGCGCCGCTGGATCCCACGCCTGGAGCGGAGTCTCCAAGCCAGACACTCCAGGACATGCGCGCTGCGGAGCGCTGAGTTGGCGGTCTATCTCGACTCCTCCGCACTGGTCAAGCTGGTCGTGCGCGAGGCTGAGTCCGATGCCCTGGCCAGCCACCTCGCACGCCATCCCCGGCGGCTCTCTTGCGCTCTCGCCCGGGTGGAGGTGCCGCACGCCGTCCACACTCACGGAGCGCCCGCCGTCGTCAGGGCTCGACGTCTGTTGGAACGTATCGGTCTGCTGCGTCTGGACGATCCCCTCCTGGACGCTGCCGCGGCACTTGGGGGTTCCACGCTGCGCAGCCTCGATGCGATTCATCTGGCGGCAGCCCAGGCGGTAGGTGCCGAGCTCGCCGAGGTGATCACCTACGACCAGCGGATGTTCGACGCCGCGAAGGGTCTTGGGTTGTCCGTGGCGGCTCCCGTGCCCCCGGCGCGAAAGTGATCGTCGCCGCAACTGGGGTGCATGCACGCACGGCGCGCGGGCTGTCCGCCGATACAGTTCGCCGGGTGAACGGGCGTGTGGGCGGGGGTGGCGGGTCCCAATCAGAAAGCCATTGAGAATGAGCGAGCAGATCCCCTACGCGAACTACCAGTACGAGATCTACCTGCGCGGGATGGCGGGGCAGCGCCCGGCGCGCACGCTGGACTGGCGCCAGTTGGAGCGCGACGCGTACGCGCTGCTGGCCGACGGGCCGCGCGGCTACATCGCCGGCGGGGCCGGCCTGGGCCAGACGCTGCGCGCCAACCGCGAGGCGTTCGACCGCTGGCGTCTGGCGCCGCGGATGCTGCGCGACGTCTCGCAGCGCAGCCTGGGGCGCACGGTCCTGGGGACGGCGCTGCCGGCGCCGGTGCTGCTGGCGCCGATCGGGGTGCAGACGCTCGCGCACCCCGAGGGCGAGCTGGCGATGGCCCGCGCGGCCGCGGAGGTCGGAGTGCCGCTGGTGGCGAGCACGGCGGCGTCGCACACGATCGAGCAGATCGCGCAGGCGGCGGGGGAGCTGGGGCGCTGGTACCAGCTCTACTGGCCGCGCGACCGCGAGCTGGCGCGCAGCTTCATCGCGCGTGCCGAGCGCGCGGGCTACGGCGCGGTGGTGGTGACGCTCGACACGTGGCTGCTGGGCTGGCGCCCGGCCGATCTGAGCCAGGGCTTCCTGCCGTTCCTGTGGGGCGAGGGCAACTGCAACTACCTGCAGGACCCTGTCTTCCGCGCGCTGCTCGCGGCGCCGCCGGAGGAGGACATTCAGGCGGCGGTCGGCCAGTGGGCGTGGCAGTTCGCGAACCCGTCGATCACATGGGAGGACCTGGCGTTCCTGCGCGAGTGCACCGAGCTGCCGATCGTGCTGAAGGGGATCCTGCGCGCCGACGACGCGCGGCGCGCGGTCGAGCACGGGGTGGACGGGGTGCTCGTGTCAAACCACGGCGGGCGCCAGGTCGACGGGGCGGTCGGCGCGCTGGACGCGCTGCCGGAGGTCGCGGCGGCGGTGGGCGACCGCTGCGAGGTGCTGTTCGACAGCGGCATCCGCTCGGGCGCCGACGCGCTGAAGGCGCTGGCGCTGGGGGCGCGGGCGGTGCTGCTGGGGCGCCCCTACATCTGGGGCCTGGCGCTGGGCGGGGCGACCGGCGTGGTCGAGGTGCTGCGCGCGTTCCTGGCCGATCTCGATTTGGCTCTGGCCCTGACGGGCCACACGTCGATCGACGAAGTGGACATCGGCGCGCTGGCGCCGCGGCCCACCTGAGCGGCGGGCGCCGGCGCGGCGCCGAGCCGGCGAATTGCCAGCGGAGCGGTCGGTGCGACGAGACGCACTGCGTCCTGTCCTGACAGTCAGGTTTGATGGCGGCATCAAGTCACGGACGCCCAGCGCGTTCGCGCCCACCGACTGAAAGGAATGGAGAAATGGAGGCAGCCGCGCTCGAACGCGAACAGCCGGACAGCAGGGACCCGCTCCGCCATCACACGCACTACAAGGACAGCAGGCACGGTTCGTCTCCCTACGCCGGGGGCAGCAGCTTCATGGAGCGGATGTCCGAGGCCGTGGCCAGCGGCATGGGGACCGTCGGCTTCCTGATCGTCAGCTCGGCCGTGATCCTGGCGTGGGTGCTGACCAACCACGTGATCCACTTCCTGAGCAACTCCTGGCACGGGCTGCTCAACGGACAGGGCTTCGATCCCGCGCCGTTCATCCTGCTCAACCTGGTCTTCTCGGCGGTGGCGTTCTACACCGGCGCCCTGGTCATCATCGCTCAGAAGGCCCAGACGAGGACCGACAAGGCCAACGAGACGGCCGCCGCGAAGCACCGCGACGAGCTCGCCCAGCTGCAGAACGACCTGCTCCAGAAGAACACCGACCTCACCGAGCAGATCCACACGTTGACCGAAAAGATGAACGCCCTGACCGAGGAGGTCCACGAGGCCACGTGCAGGGCCCGCCCGTCCTCGATCTGACGGGGATGCGCCGGTGTCAGCCGACGACCTGCTTCCGGCGGCGCTTGGGGTCAACTATGCTCGAACGCCTGTTGAGCCCCGAGTGCGAATCCACACCGCCGCTCCCGCTCGGAGGTCCGCGCTCGCGCTCGCGGTTCTCGCCGGAGCGGGATCTGCGCTCGCTGTATTACAAGCACTTCGGGGACCGCCGCAAGGAGCGCCAGCTGTTCTCCGCCGGCGCGTTTTTCGCGACGTTCGCGGCGGTGCGAGCGATCACGCACGCGATCAGGGCCGAACGGGGACCGTTCAGGAACATCACGCCGGGGGGGAGGCACATCCACCACATGACCCTCGGCATCGCGGGCCTTTTGACGGTCGGCTACCTGTGGCTGCTGGAGATCGGCATCAACGAGGAACGCTGGCCGTCGCGGGTGACAGCGACCGCGTTCGGCAGCGGCGCGGCGCTGACCCTCGACGAGTTCGCGCTGTGGCTGAACCTCGAAGACGTCTACTGGGCCAAGCAGGGTCGCGAGAGCATCGACGCGGTGGTCCTCTTCGGATCGCTGCTCAGTCTGAGCGTCCTGGGCAGAGGCTTCTTCGCGGATCTCCTGCGGAAGCCTTGAATGCTGGTGGGGTAGAATGGTGCCTAGATAGGGTAGACTGCAACCTATGTCGTTGAACGTGAAGAATCCCGAGGCTCACGAGCTTGCGCGCGAACTCGCCGAGTTGACCGGGGAAAGCATGAGTTCGGCCGTCACGGTCGCGGTGCGGGAGCGGCGCGACAGGGTCCTTGCCGATCGAGCGCCCGGTCTGGCGGAGCGAATGCTCGAGATTGGCAGGGACTGCGCTCAGCGGCTGCCCGCACACGTGCGAACGATCGACCACGGCGAGTTTCTCTATGACGAGAACGGCCTGCCGGCGTGATCCTCGACACCTCGGCCCTCATCGCGATCCTTCGCGCCGAGCCGGAGGCATCGGCGTGCGCGGATGCGATCGAGTCCGCGGGCGTACGCCGGCTGTCCGCGGCGAGCTATGTGGAGGTGGGGGCCGTCATCGACCGCGCGGGGGATGCGATCGCCAGCCGTCGCGTCGACGAGCTGCTTGCTGTCACGGGTATCGGGATCGAACCGGTGACTGCGAGCCAAGCGCTGATCGCGCGGGAGGCCTACCGCGATTTCGGGAAGGGCAGCGGCCACCCGGCCGGCCTGAACTTCGGCGACTGCTTCTCCTATGCGCTCGCCAAGACCACAGGAGAGCCGCTGCTGTTCAAGGGCGAGGACTTCCAGCACACGGACATCACCTCCGCCTTCGCGGGGTAGGCCGGCCTCGCTGCGCTCTGGGCTGCAGCATCGCATGGGACTGTAGGGGGCGCTGCGGAAGCCTGGAGCGACTGCGCCCAGCTTGCTTCGCCGGAAGGGGCGCTAGATTCGCCCGACAGTGCCCGTCAGGTCCTCCGAGCTGAGCACCGCCCACGTCGATTGCGATGCTTTTGCAAGTGGATGGCTATCGAGCACTGGCACCGCTGTTGCTCGTCGTGGGTGTCGCGCAAAGGTGCGATGGGCGCCTGGGTGGTAGCCGTGGTCCGGGCTCGCGCTCGGCCCGCTGGCAGCGTTGATCCCGTCTGAGGCCTTTTCAGGCCTCCGCGGCGGCTATTTGGTGTTTGTGGAGCTTCATCAGGTTGTGGGTTGCGGTGATTAGCCGCCATTCCGAGCGTGCGGCGGATCTGCCTCGCCTGTGGAACTGGTTGATGCGCCGGTTGTGCTTGGTTTGAGCGAACACGGGCTCGACCATCGCCTTGCGTTTTCGGTAAAGCCCGCCGCCAAGCTCGCTGGCGAGCACGGTGCGCATGAAGGTGTAGCGGCCGCCGTCCCAGCCGCGGCGCGGTGTGTCGCGCTTGCCGGCATCGGGCGGGATCAGGACCTGGGTGCCGTTGCTGACGACGTTGTCGATTTGATTTTCATGCCAGTAGCCGCTGTCGGCAACTGCAACCCCGGGCGTGTCGCTCACACCGATCTGCTCAAGTTCGCGCTGGGTGGCTTTGATCATCGGCTCGAGCTGCCCGAAGTCTGGTGAGGTGAGCGTGACCTCAGCCGCCAAGACGATCTGATGCTCGTTCACCGCGGCCTGCGTGTTGTAACCCTGGGTGTAGCTGCGCGGCGTCTTGACGTTGCGTGAATCGAGGTCGGTAACGTTGATCTTCCCCGGCGGCACCTCTGGTGCCACGTAGGGGTTCGGACGTGCCCCGAACCGCCGGCCGTCCTTCGTCACCGCAGTCGCGCGGTGATGCTCATAAGCCTCGTTGGCCTCGCGCTCGACCCGCAGATTCTCCTGAAGCCGCTGCTCTGCTTGCAGCAGCCGCGCGGCTCGCGAGCGTGGAATCGGCTGAGCCTGTAGCCGCCGGTGCTCCTCAAGCTGGTGACGCGCCTCGCGCACCCACCCCTGACGCCCATGCATCCGGGCGACGATCACCTCGGGATCAAGCACGAGCTCCACACCCTGCGGTTCCGCGTCAGCCGCCTCAGCGTTCGCGTCTTGCCTGCCTGCACGCTCGCTCGCGAGCTTCGCCTTGGCTTCGCGAAGCGCAGCACGCCGCCCCTCACTGGTTCGCAAATGCTCAGGCAGCTCATCGCCACGCGCCTCCCCGTAGAGCTCATCCTCGCAAGCGTCGATCTCGCCCGCCTCCTTCAGGATCTCGCGGGCGAGCTGCTCATAGTCCAGGTTGCAGTGATGCGACGCGTTCGCATGCACCTTCGTCCCATCGATCGCGATCACCCCAACCTTCACCAACCCCGACTCCCGACAGAGACCCAGCACCTCGCTGAACAAGCCCGCCAGGGCCGCCTCGTGGCGCACACGAAACCGCGCGATCGTCGCGTGGTCCGGCGTCTGCTGCGCAGCGATCACCCGGTAGGCGACATCCTCAACACACCGGCGCTCGATCACCCGCGAGGACCGCTCACCACGCGCGTACGCATACAAAAGCAGCGCCACCATCATCCCCGGCTCAAACGCCGCGCGGCCCCACCCATCCTGGCGATAGGAGCCATAGAACGCTGCGAGATCCATCTCCTGCACCGACGCCAACACAAACCACGCCAAATGACCCTCCGGCAACCAATCACGAGGGTCCGGCGGCATCAAGAACACCTGCTCACGATCACACTCAAGAAAGTTCTGGGGCATACCCAGAATTGTCTAAACCACGCCGGACAGACCGGGGGTTTGCGCGACACCCACCTCGGATCGCGCGGGTCTGCTCGGATCTGCGCTTCGGACAGGAGCTGGGCGAGGGCATTCGGCGCATCTTCGAGGAGATGCGCGGCGCCGGACTGGTGGACCCGGTCTACGGACAGACTCCCGGAAGTGTGCTGCTGACGCTCTCGGCGGAGTCGGTCGACAGGGCGCTTGACGCGCGGCTTCCCGATGAGGCCCGCACGATCACGGCGGCTCTCCGGGAGGCTGGGCGGCTCAGCACGGGCGAGGTCGCGGAAGTGCTGGGGCTCTCGCGGCCGGCGACCATCCGCCGGCTGGAGTCGCTGCGCAGTGAGGGCTTGATCGAGTGGGTCGGCAAGAGCACCAGAGACCCGCGCGCATATTGGCGGTTGCAACCAACCTGAGCACGGGGGTGCGTGGGGGCGAAGCATCGCGAGGCGAGCTTCGCGATCGGCGGCGCCGCTCTGAGTCTACTCGAATCTACTCTAAACTTTTTAGAGTAGATGCATGTAGCGATCCGCGGCAATCCTTCTCAGGCGGGCCAGTCGTGATCGCCGGTGACGGCGCCGCGGACGACCTTGAGGTTCAGCAACGCGCACTTGCGCCGGGTCGCGGAGACGGGGATGCCGAGCAGCTCGATCATCCAGTCCGCGCCCAGCCGGCCGACCTCCTCCAGATCCATGCCTTTGAGCTCCTCGGAGGCGATCGACGCTGAGGCCTGGGAGATCGCGCAGCCGTGGCCGTGGAAGCGCAGGTCCTCGATGCGGCCGTCGCGCACGCGGATGTGCACCCCGAGCTCGTCGCCGCACAGGGGGTTGTGCTCCGTCCCCTCCAGGTCGTGGGGCTCCAGCTCGCCGAAGTTGCGCGGGCGCTTGTAGTGCTCGAGGATGTAGTCGCGGTAGAGGTCGTCCATGTGTATATGAAAAATCGAGCAGGCGATAGCGATGGTCTATAGCCCGAAGACCTCGCGGCCGGCGCGCAGCGCGTCGACCAGCGCGTCGATCTCGGCGGGGGTGTTGTAGATGCCGACGCTCGCCCGCGCCGTGGCGGCGACCCCGAGGCAGCGCATCAGCGGCTGCGCGCAGTGGTGCCCCGCGCGGATGCAGACCCCGCCGCGGTCGGCCAGCTCGGCGATGTCGTGGGGGTGCATCCCGTCGATCGTGAACGACGCCAGGCCGCCGCGCTCGCTTGCGTCCTGCGGGCCGACGACGCGCAGCCCCGGGATCTCGGCGAGGCGCTCCAGCATGTATCCCGTCAATTCGCGCTCGTGCGCGCGCACGCGCTCCATCCCGAGGCCCGACAGGTAGTCGACCGCGACCCCCAGCCCGACGGCCTCGGCGACCATCGGGGTCCCGGCCTCGAACTTGAACGGCAGCTCGTTCCAGGTCGCGCCGTCGAAGTCCACCGACGCGATCATGTCGCCGCCGGTCAGGAACGGCTCCATCTCCTCCAGCAGCGCGCGGCGGCCGTGCAGCACCCCGATCCCCGTCGGCCCCAGCGCCTTGTGGCCGGTCCACGCGTAGAAGTCGGCATCCACGGCGGTCACATCCACCGGCATGTGCGGCACGGCCTGGGCGCCGTCAACCAGCGAAACCGCCCCCGCCGCCCGGACACGGGCGGCCATCTCCTTCACCGGATTGATCGTCCCGAGCACGTTCGATACATGCGTGAAGGCCACCAGCTTCACATCGCCGCGCCGCAACTGCGCGTCCAGCTGGTCTGGCGTGAGCTGTCCGTGCTCGTCGACCTCCAGGTAGCGCAGGCTCGCGCCGCGCTCGCGGCACAGCACCTGCCAGGGCACGATGTTCGCGTGGTGCTCCATCTGGGTGATCAGCACCGCGTCGCCCGGGGCCACGTTCGCGCGGCCCCACGCGTAGGCCACGAGGTTGATCGCCTCGGTCACGTTCTTCGTGAAGATCGTCGTCGTCGGATCCGCGCCGGTGAACGCCGCGACCCGCCGGCGTGCTCCGTCGTACGCCGCGTCGGCCTCCTGCGCGAGCGCGTACACCCCGCGGTGCACGTTGGCGTTGTGCAGCGCCAGGTGCTCGGCCACCGCGTCGATCACGACCCGCGGCTTCTGCGCGGTCGCCGCCGAGTCGAGGTACACCAGCGGGCGGCCGTCAAATTCACGCGTAAGGATCGGGAAGTCGGCGCGGACGTCCGGGAAGTGGGCGCCGACGGGGGGCGATGCGCTGGGGGCCGACGACGTCGGCGGCCCGGCGGCCCGATCGAGTGGAGCGGCACGCGTCACGGCGCTCTCACCGGCTGACGGCGTACGCCTCGATGTCCGCGCGCGCCGCCGCGAGCTTGCCGGCGACCTTCGCGCGGACCAGCTCTTCCAGCGGCTCGTCGCGCAGCTCGGACACCAGCGGCTCGAAGAAGCCCTCGACGATCACCCGGACCGCGGCCGGGCGGTCGAGGCCGCGGCTCTGCATGTAGAAGATCACGTCCTCGTCGAGCTCGCCGACCGTGCCGCCGTGGGAGGCCGAGACGTCGTCGGCGGAGACCAGCACCGAGGGGATCGCGTCGATGCGGGCCCGCGGGGAGAGCATCATCGCGTGGATCTGCAGGTACGTGTGGGTCTGCTGGGCTCCCGGGTCGATCTGGATCAGGCCCTCGAAGCTCGCGCGGCTGGAGCCGGTCGCGGCGCCGCGCCAGTGGACGTCGCCGCCGGAGGGCCCGGTTTCGTGGAGGTCAACCGCGAAGGCGTCCAGCAGCTCGTCGTCCTCGGTGAAGAACAGCCCGCGGAACGCCATGTCGCCGCCGGGCTCGCAGACCGCGAGCTCGAGGTGCTGGCGCACGAGGTGCCCGCCGAGCAGCGCCGGCAGCCAGTGGCAGTACGCGTCGCGCCCGACACCGACGAAGCGCGTCGACGCGTCGAACACCTCGTGGTGGGCGGGGTGGCTGGGACTCCAGTCCTGCACCTGGGCCAGGCGGCAGCGCGCGCCGTCCTGGAGGTACATCTCAAACGCCCCCGCGTGCAGCGCCTGCCCCTCGAACTCCCCGGCGAGGTCGTACTCGTGGACGCGGAACTCGCTCGCGCGCTCGCCGACGATCAGCGTGCGCCCGTACTGCGCGACCCCGGCCCCGCCGATCGCGTAGACGATCTCAAACGGCTCCTGCACCGCGAGGCCCGCGGGGATGTGCAGGAAGGCCCCGCCGGTCCACAGCGCCGCGTTGGCGGCCTCCAGCTTGTGGCGGTCGTAGGTCAGGCGCCGCGAGTACCACTGCGCGAACAGCTCTGAGTGCTCGCGCGCGGCGTCCTCCAGCGAGCACAGGATCACCCCGCGCGCGGCCAGCTCGGGGTCCAGCTCGACGTGGACGACCGAGCCGTCGAGCTGCACGATCCGCCCGGCGCGGGGGCGCTTGGGCAATGTGGCGCGCACGATCTCCGGCAGCGCGTCCTCGCCGGCGGCGTGGTGGCGGACTTCCAGCGCGTCGAGGTCCAGGCCCTCGAAGCTCGTGGTCCAAAAGCCCGAGCGCCGCCAGACGGGCAGCTCTGAGGACTCATAGACCTGCAGCGCGGCCTCGCGCAGCTGTGCCAGCGTGCGCCCGTCGCCGGCTCCGGCGCCGTGCAGCGCGTGGTAGAGCGTGGCCTCGCGGTGGCGCCCCGGCTTGACCGCGACCCCGCCGCCCCCGTCGGGCGCGACTGCGCTGGCATCAGGCACGGTCGCCGCCTGACGCCGCGCCCGCGGCGGCCGTCTCGGCGCCGTACTCGCGGCGGATCTCGTCGTAGCCCTCGCGCTCGAGGCGCTCGACCAGCTCGACCCCGCCCTCCAGGACGATCCGCCCGTCGAGCATGATGTGCACGAACTGCGGCTTTATGTAGTGCAGGATGCGCTGGTAGTGGGTGATGATCAGCGCCCCGAGGCCCTGCTCGGAGTGCAGCTTCTCGACGCCCTCGGCGACGGTGCGCAGGGCGTCGATGTCAAGGCCCGAGTCGGTCTCGTCGAGGATCGCGACGTCGGGTTTGAGCATCGCCATCTGCAGGATCTCCGCGCGCTTCTTCTCGCCGCCGGAGAAGCCGTCGTTGAGGTGGCGCGACGTGAACGAGCGGTCGACGTCGAGCAGCTCGATCGCGTGCTGGAGCTGGGTGCGGAACTCTTTGACGTTGATCGGCTCGTCGCGTTTGGCGTTGATCGCCATCCGCAGGAAGTTCGCGACCGAGACCCCGGGGATCGCGACGGGGTACTGGAAGGCTAGGAACAGCCCCGCCTTGGCGCGCTCGTGGGGCTCGGCCTCGGTGATGTCCTGCCCCTTGAACAGGATCAGCCCCTCGGTGATCTCATAGGACGGGTGGCCCAGGAGGGTGTTGGCGAGCGTCGACTTGCCCGACCCGTTGGGGCCCATCAGCGCGTGGACCTCCCCGCGGTCGATGGCGAGGTCGACGCCTCTGAGGATCTCGCGCTCCTCGATGCGGACGTGCAGGTTGCGTATCTCCAGGTCGGCCATGGTCTCCTTCGGTCGGGCGGTGGTCGGGCTCGGGTTTGGGCGTCGGCGGGGCTTGCGGTCGAGATCGGGTCAGGCGGGCGATGCGACCGGCCGCGGGGCGGCCGGTCGGCGTGTCGTTGCTGGTGTGGGCGCCGGAGCGCGCTTGGTCGGGGCCGGCGGCGCCATCGGCAGCTCGGCGGCGGTCGGCGTCGGGTGCGCCGGGCGCTGCTGGTCGGCGAGCAGGTCGGCGAGCGTGGTCTGGACGAGGGTGCTGACGATCGACAGGCGCACCCGGGTCCACAACAGCTTCGTGGGGCATTTTGTATGGGATCCCGCCCGCCCCCCCGCCCGCCCGGCGGGGTCGTGGGCGGACTCGCGCGAGCAGACGATGCTGCCGTCGGGGGCCTGGGAGATGCACTCGATCGGCGCGATCGACCCCTCCAGCGCCTCGACGACCTCGGCCATCGTGATCTGATCGGCGGCCCGCGCGAGCATGTAGCCGCCGCGCGACCCGCGGCGGCTGTCGATCAGCCCGGCTTTGCGCAGCCGCGCGACGAGGTGCTCGAGGTAGGCCAGCGGCAGCCCGTCGCGCTCGGCGATCTCGGCGAGCGGCACGACGGGCTCCTGCCCCGCGGGGGCCTCGGCGGCGCGGCGCGCGAGGGCGACCATCACGCGGACGCCGTACTCGGCCTTGGTTGAGAACATCATCGCAAATACCCTACCTGGTGGGTAGGATATCAGGCTCCATTCGCGCCTTCGAGCCGGCGAACGTCGTGGGCGAGCGCTTCGGGGGTGAGCGCTTCCAGCGGGAGCTCTACCCGCGGCGCGCCGTTGCGCCCGAGGACGAGCACGAACGCCGAACGTTCGTAGGCGGTTTCGCCGGCGGCGGCGGGGACGACGCGGTAGGCGCGCCACACCGCGCGCAGCCGCGCGGGGGGGCCGGTGAGATACAGCAGGCGCCCCGTGAGCGAGGTGCGGCGCAGGAACGCCCGCACGCGCGGCGGGGTGTCGCCGGCGGGGTCGACGCTCACCGCGAGCGCCGGCGTGGCGGACGTGGGCGCCCCGGCGGTGTGGCGTTCGGATTCCAGTTCGTCCAGCGCCCCGCGGATCTGCTGGGCGATCAGCGGCGCGGCGGCTCTCGAGGCGCAGTACAGGAACGCGAGGATCGCGACGTGTCCGCGGAGGTCGCGCAGCGACACGGTCCGCCGGTACTGGTCGGTGAGCGTGAATTCGCGCGGCGCGAGGTCGGCGGGCAGCAGCGCCCCTTCGAACCCCGTGGCCGACGCGTCGCCCGCCGAGGACGCCGCGGCGGAGGCGCCTCCCGAGGCGCGCCCGGAGTCCCCGGCCGAGCCGCCGAGCAGCGCGGCGACGGTCAGCGCGAGCGCCGCGACGGCGGCGGCCGAGATCGCGACGAGCCGGCGGCGGGAGGGCATCGGGACAAGGGTAGAGCTGGGGCGAGCCCGCACGGGCTGGGGGGAGTCCGCTCGGCGGGGAGGCGGCCTGCCCGCTGCGCGCGATTCCGATGGGTGAGAAGACACGTCCACTATGTGAAGACACGTCCACTATGTAGTAGATAGGCTCCGGATTGTGGCCGAGCCGGAGCGCGCGATCATTCTGCGCGGCGGACCGATCTTCACGATCGAGGGCTCGACACCGGTCGCCGAGGCGCTCGCGATCCGCGGCCGCGAGATCCTCGCGGTGGGCTCGGCGACGGAAGTCAAACGCCACTACACCCCGGCGACCGAGATCGTAGACCTCAAAGGTCGCGCGGTGCTGCCGGGCTTCGTGGAGCCCCACCTGCACATCGTCGCGACGGCGCTCGCCGACGCCGGGGAGGCATTGGACTCGCCGGAGCGCCTGGCGGAGCTGTGCGCCGGGACGCTGCGCCGGTTCGCGGCGAGCGGTTGCACGACGGTGTACGACGCCGGCATCGGCGAGGTCGCGGGGGCGGCGGAGCACGACGTGCTGCGCGCGCTGGCGCAGGCGCCCGACGCCGCGGTGCGGGTGCGTGGGGCGTTCACTCCCGAGCTCGCTCGTGCGCTGGGCGCGGCTCCGGGCGGGGGTGACGAGCGCTATGACGTGGTCGGGATCGCCCATCGGGTGGATGGTCTGCTGGAGGACTGCGCGGCGGCGCTGACCGAGCCCTACCTCGGCGACCGCGGGACGGGCGAGCTGGACCGTGACGAGGCGGGGCTGCGCGAGGCGATGGGGGCGTGGCACCGGGCCGGCTGGCAGCTGCTGGCGCGGGCCAGCGGTGATCGCGCGATCGATCAGGCGCTCGATGTCTACGAGGCGCTGCTCGCTGAGGACGGGGGCCGCGGGGAGGTGTGTCACCGGATCGAGCATTGCGCGGTCGCCCGCGAGGATCAGATCTCCAGGGCGGCGGCGCTGGGCCTGTCGGTGAGCCACACGATCGACGACATCTACAGCCGCGGGGCGCGCCTGCGCGACGAGCTGCTGGGCCGCGAGCGCGCCGCGCGGATCCATCCGCTGCGCTCGGACGCCGAGCGCGGCCTGTGCGGCTCCTGCAGTTCTGATTCCCCGCGGTCGGCGGTGGACCCGTGCCTGTGCCTGCGGACCGCGGTGATCCGTTTGCTGCGCGACAGCGACGACGTGCTCGGCCCGGCCCAGCAGCTGGACCTCGCGGGGGCGCTGCGCACCGTCACCTGCAACCCGGCCCGCCAGGTCGGGCTGGGCGACCGCGTGGGCTCGCTGCGCCCCGGCATGCTCGCGGACCTTGTGGTGCTCGACCGCGACCCGCGCGCGACGGACCTCGAACAGCTGCAGGAGCTGCGGGTGCTCGAGACCTGGCTCGGGGGACGACGCCAGCGATGGAGGGACGCCGAGCGGCTGGATGTGGAGGACTGACTCGGTTCGTGCTGCCTTGGGGCCCGCCCTGCCGGAACGGCTGCGTCACGCGCTCGTGCTGGGAGAGTTTTGGGAGAGTTGAGCGCGAAGGTTCAGGGGACTGTCAAGGTGTGTCCGCCGGGATCTACGCGCACGTGGCGACTTGTCCATAGTCCTTCGAGTGGGATTGCGGCGAGGCGGTCGCCAAAGGACACGCTGTTCGCTCCCGTGTAGAGCACGACGCCCCCCTTGAAGCGCTCGCCGAGCGCGTCGCGCACGCGCGTCAGGCCACGGAAGTCTGAGGTGCTAACGGACGCGGCCGACTTTGCCTCGATGCCGATCACCGTGCCGTCGCGACGCTCCATGATCACATCGACCTCGCGGCCGTCCTTGTCGCGGTAGTGGAAAAGCTTCACTGGCTCATCCTGCCATTCGGCTTGACGTAGCAACTCCATGACGACGAAGGTCTCGAACAGCTGGCCCATCGCCGCGTGATTGTGCTCGAGTCCACGCTCGTTGACACCAAGAAGATGGGAGAGCAGGCCGGTGTCGCTCACATACGCCTTCGGGCTCTTCACGATCCGGCTGAGGCGATTGCTGTGCCATGGCGCGATCCGACGGATGAGGAATAGCGTCTCCAGGAGATCGGTATGCGAACGCAGCGTCGTCGCAGGAAGGCCAAGATCGCGGCTCAACCCGCCGTAGTTGAGCAAAGACCCTGAGACCGCCGCGAGCGCTCCCAGCAGCCGTCCGACATTCGCACGGTCGTGCACCTGGGCGATGCTCGAAAGATCGCGCTGCAGGATCGTCTCGATGTAGCTCTCGAAGAAAAGCATTCGACGGCGTCCGCTACGCGCGCGAGCTTCGGGATAGCCCCCGGCGAGCAGTATCGGGATCACGGGCTTGCGCCCGACCGGCGCGCCCGTCAGGCGCGGATACTCGGCCTCGAACAGCATCTCGATGAACCGCTCGCGCATCCCGTGCAGCTCTCCCTGAGTAAACGGCCAGAGCCGGTAATACTCAGCCCGGCCTGTGAGTGCATCCGCGATTCTCGGAGCCGTCAGGACGTTCGCCGATCCTGTCAGCAGAAACTGTCCGGGGCGCTTGTCGAGGTCGACGCGCTGCTTGATCGAGAGCAGCACATCTGGTACGCGCTGGATCTCGTCGATCACGGCCGGCGTCGTGAGATCGGCGATGAACCCGGTGGGGTCTCGCTGCGCCGCGGTCCTCGTCGCGCGATCGTCCAGTGTCAAGCTTCCGGCGGGGTGCTCGTGCCTTGCGATCTCTCCTACCAACGTGCTCTTGCCGACCTGGCGAGCGCCGAGCACGACGACCACCCGCGTATCGGTCAGCGCCTCGACTACATGCGGGCGAATGTGGCGGTCGAGGAAGTGGACGTCCACCGGACGATCGTACCGCGTAGTCCGGCCGATCGACGGAATAGGTCACGGCCGATCGACGGAAAACGATAAGGCCGATCGACGCCAACAAGCCCGTGCGGCCCTTGCGAGAGGGATTGGGCCCGACCGATAGTTCGGGATGCTGTTCATGCCGTCGCGCGCCCCGAGCTCGCTCGTGCGCTGGGCGCGGTGCCTGCGGACCGCGGTGATCCGTCTGCTGCGCGACAGCGACGACGTGCTCGGCCCGGCCCAGCAGCTGGACCTCGCGGGGGCGCTGCGCACCGTCACCTGCAACCCGGCCCGCCAAGGACCGGCCCCCGGCCGTGATATAGCCATGGAATGGCGCGGGCAGCGCTTTGCTGTGTATACAGCGGGTAGACGGGCGTGATGAGCGAGAATGGGATCTCCCTGGTGCTGACCCCCGGGCAGGTGGTGCAGGTGCTGAAGGCGGCTGGTGGCGTAGGGCAGCAGGCGTTGCTGGCCGAGGTGGGGGACCCTCGGGAGCTGGTGGCCTTGCCGCTGCTGGAGGGCCCTACGGTTGCCAAGTCGCTGCTGCTTGGGCTGGTGGTGCTGGTCAGCTTCCCGCTCGAGGGGACTTGGCGGGCCAACAAGGATGTCGCGCAGGAGCTGGGTCTGGCGGCATCGACGACTCACAGGTATATCAAGACGCTTGCGGCCGTCGGCCTGTTGGAGCAGGATCCACTGACACGTCAGTACCGTCGCACCCAGTTTCCCAGCCACGGTGGGCGCTGCGGCAGGGCCGGGGGTGGTCGATGATCGAGTACCAGGTGTTTGTCGTCAGGCAGGGGCCGCACAGCGTCGCGTCGGTCCCCCCGACCTGGACTGCGAGGCCGTGGGGGCGAGCGAGGCCGCGGCGGTAGTGGCGGTCCACGAGAAAGCTCTGCGTCGGCTTCGAAGCTATGACGATGCTGCTGTCGATCCGCCGATGTCGAGTCGTCTGATGCTTGCGCGGATCGAGCTGCCGACATACGTGAGGCTGCGCTTCCCGCGCTGCGCGGGTCGTCTGCGGGTGGTATCTGTTGTCTCTGGGACGGCAAGTGCGTGACGTCGCTGGAGGAGGTTTGTGTCGGCGTGGCCGGGCGGTTGCGTGAGCGGCGGGTCGAGATCGAGCGGGCGATCCTTGCCCGTGTTCGCGCTGTGCCCGATCTGGTGGAGGGTGAGGATGCCGAGTACGTGGCGGGGTTGAACGAGGCGGTCGCGGCGGCCGTGGACTATGGACTGAGGGGCATCGAGCAGGGGGAGGGGTGGTCGGGGCCGGTCCCACTGAAGGCGGTGGCGCAGGCACACCGGGCAGCGCGTAATGGGGTGGCGTTGGAGACGGTGCTGCGCCGCTATTTCGCTGGACACACGCTGCTGGGGGATTTTGTGATGCAGGAGGCCGATAGCGGCGGCTTGCTGGGGCAGGGGGCTGCTTTGCGTTATGTGCAGAGGACGCAGGCGTCGTTGCTGGATCGTCTGATCGTGTCGATCATTGACGAGTACACGCGCGAGTCTGAGCGGACGGGGCGCTCGCTCGAGCAGCGCCGTTTTGAGCTTGTGCGGCGACTGCTGTCCGGTGAGTCCGTCGATATCGCTGGGCTTGGCTATGGGCTGGATGGCTGGCATCTCGGTGTGATCGCGACGGGCGCTGGGGCGGGGAAGGCCGTGCGGGGTCTGGCGGCGGGACTGGATCGCCGGCTGCTGTCGGTGTCGCGTGGCGAGGAGACTGTGTGGGCGTGGCTTGGTGGGCAGCACAGGCCCGCGGTCGGGGATATCGAGCGGCTGCCGTCGGCCGGGTGGCCTGTGGGGGTGTCGTTGGCGGTCGGTGAGCCGGGTCGTGGGGTGGATGGGTGGCGTTTGACGCACCGCCAGGCCCAGGCGGCGCTGTGGGTCGCGCTGCGCGGGCCGCAGAGGCTCACGCTGTATGCCGATGCGGTGCTGTTGGTGGCCGTGTTGCAGGACGATGCGGCGGCCAGTTCGCTGGTGAAGATCTATCTGTCGCCGTTGGACGGTCTGCGTGATGGGTTGTTGTTGCGCGAGACGCTGCGCACCTACCTTGCGGCGGGGAGTAATGCGGCCACTGCGGCTGCTTCTCTCGGGGTTGCCAGGCGGACAATCGAACGTCGGGTGCGCATCATCGAGGAGCGCCTTGGCCGTCAGTTGCATACGTGTCAGGCGGAGCTAGAGGTGGCGTTGCGTCTGGAGGAGTTAGATGATGCGACGGTATGACGATCGTCCTTGTGAGCGGCCGGCGGGCATCTCGGGACGGTCTGCGTTCGGTCGACGTGTCGCAATGTACGACATTTCATATGGTCTAATGTCTCATATTGGTACACCACAGGCTGGTTCATAGCTGATATTGATTACCGGACTCTGAGGATTCTATGTAATCGAGCTGGGAGGGTGTCGATGCTGAGCGGATCGCCGTGTGGCGCTGGCCGGGGCCGGTTTGGTGTTGGTGGGCGGCTGGTTGTGGTTTTGTGGCTGTGCTGCTTGGCGGTGTTTTTGGGGTGTTCGGCGGGTGCGTCTGGCGAAGGGTTGTCGTCGGGGTTGAGTGAAGGTGGAGTGTTGGGTTCGATGCAGGGTGGATCTGAGGTGGGTGGTTCGGGTGGTGGTTCTCCGGGTCCTCCGGTTTTGCTGGCGGTGCCTTTTCCGCGGGCTCCTGTGTTGCCGAGCGCTGCTCGGTTGAGTGTCGATGCGGTCTCGCGGACCGCGCATGAGGGTTTGGGTCGTGGTGGGGCGGTGGCGTTGGCCGAGGGGGCGTTTAGGATCGATGATCCTGAGTGGACGCAGCCGGGTAGCGGCGAAGGCGCGAAGATCACTCGGTATCTGGGGCCTGACAGTGCGCGCGAGACGTTGCCTGATGGGCGTAGCGCGGTGGTGGCTTCGACGGTTCCGTTGCGTGTGGATGATGGTTCGGGCGGGCAGGTGCCGGTGTCGATGAGCCTTCAAGAACGGGGTGGGGCGTTTGCTCCGGCGCATCCGTTGGTGCCGATCTCGATCTCTAGGGATCCCAGGAGCGGCGTCTCGTTTCCTTTGGGGATCAGTGTCGCGCCGGCTGCGGCGAGCACTGGGGAAGCTCCCGTGGTTGTGGGTAACAATGTGGCGTTTGCGAACATCGCACGGGACACTGATTTTATGGTCGAACCGTTGCCGGGTGGTGCAGAGATGTCCTGGCAGTTGCGTTCGCAGGCAAGCCCGCAGGATAACGCGCTTGTGTTCAAGTTGGCGGCGGGTGAGTCGTTGCGGTCCAGCTCGAAGGTTTCTGGTGGTGCGGAAGTTGTGATGGAAGGCCGGAGGCTGCTTTTGATTGCGCCGGCGTCGGCTGTTGATGCGGCGGGCGATCGTTTGCCGGTTTCTTACACGGTCAGCGGCGATACGCTCACGACCCATGTCGATTTGAGCGGGGACGTGGATTTCCCTGTGCTTGTCGATCCGCTTGTGGTCGGATACTTCGGGCAGACAAATGGAGCGGACACGTGGGCAGGGTGGAATAGCGAAAGTAACTGCGGATGCTTTGCGCTTTTGTCGGAACCAGGCGCTTTGACGATCGAGGGGTCTGCCGGGTCGCCAGTCAATGACTATGGAGAGTTTTATATCAACGCTCCCGGCGCCGGCAAAACCGGTGGTGCGGGCATCACGCGCGTGGATGTCACCGGGCTCGGGCATCTCACCTATTATCAGTCAGAGATCCAAGCTGGGATATCGGGCAGCAATGGAAGTAATCCCGTTTACTCGTTCAACGGGACGGAAGGTGCGAGCGGCCCTTCGCCTTTCATATCTGGGGAAGACTATTCTGGTCTTCCGATGGCATTCTGTGCCCAGGGGGCAGGAGGGCATGACGGTGGCGAACAGCCACTTTGCAACGAGAATTATAGCGGCGAGCAGTTTTGGTTGGCGGACATAATGGGGCCTGAAGCCCCTACTGTCACTCAGGTTGTGCAGATGGCTGGTGCGACGATCACCTATCTCGACACGACACCACCCAGTTCAGTCGCGGTTGTGGGGATCTCTCGATATTGGGTTAAGCAGGGTCCGACGAACGCGGATATCTTTGCCTACGATCAGGGGGTCGGGATCGCGGCGTTTGAAATGGAGATACCGCCTGGCCATAGGAATAGCCAGGGCCAGCCGTTCTATGCGTTGAATACCTGTAATGGTGGTGGTAATGGTTTCATCGGTTGCCCGCAAATCGCGGAAACTCCTCATGATATAAATCTTGAGAGCCTGTCAACGGGTGTGTACGAACTTGGGGCATACGCTTATGATGCTGCGGGTAACGAGAGTCAGCAGCTACCCGTTACGACGTTGTATGTCGATAAGACCCCGCCGACGATCGCATTGTCCGGTGGACTGTATGAAAAAAGGAGTAGTCCACTCGGGAATGGCGTATACACGCTGAATGTATCGGCGCAGGATGGCAGCAGTGCGGCTCCTCAATCAGGAGTCTATGAATATGTCGTTTACATCGATGGGCTGCCTGCCGCGGCGAAGTACACGACCTGCAATGGACCAGTCGGTATACCGGCCGAAGGCTGTTTTGGCTTGTCGGGTAGTTTGACGGTAAGCGGGCAGGAACTCAGTCCAGGCAAGCACATCATTAAGGTTGAATCCGAGGATTGGGTTGGTAACAAGGCGACCCAGGAATTCACTGTGACGGTCAACGAAGCGGCGTATGTGCCGGCTGGCCCTGGGTCGGTGAACTTGGAGACCGGGGACTACAAGCTGGAAGCGACCGACGCGTCGATCTCTGCCGGGAACGCGGATCTGTCGGTTAGTCGTGTCTATGATTCTCGGTCTCCTACGCGTGGTTACAACGGTCCGTTCGGCGAAGGTTGGACGTTGAGTGTCCCTGACTCAGGTGTGGCGCAGTGGCAGGACCTTACGCCACTGGAAGATGGGGGTGTGACGCTTACTGCCGCTGATGGTCAGCAGGCGACGTTTGCCGCCAACGGAAGCGGCTTTGTCCCGCCAGCGGGGTTTGAGAGTGACACGTTGACTAAGCTGGCGACCAGCCCGGTGACGTATAAGCTCAGCGATGCGGCTGGGAACGCGACTACCTTTGAACAGCCCTCCGGCGGCGGTTCGTTTATGCCAAAGACAGTCGTGCAGGCTACCGGAGCGGGCGGGCTGAATCCGGTGAGCTATTCGTTTAAGACGACGATCAAAGGCATTACGGAGCCCACGCAGGTGCTGGGGCCTGTGCCGGCGAACGTGTCGTGTTCGACGAAACTTGAACCGGGGTGTCGTGCGTTGACGTTCTCCTACGCGGGCCAGACGACCGCCACGGGCGAAGGATCTAATGAAAGTGAATGGGGCGAATACGCTGGTCGCCTCATGAAAGTGACGTTCACGTCGTACATGGGCGGCAAAGAAACCGCGACGGTCGTCGCGAAGTATCGCTATGACAAGCGGGGTCTGTTGCGTTCTGAGTGGGACCCGAGGATTTCGCCTGAATTGAAGACGACTTACAACTACAACTCGGAAGGGCAGGTGGTTGGTATGACGCCGCCTGGTCAGCAGGAATGGACATTCACCTACGGCGCTATCAGCGGTGATGCGAACCCTGGGCGGCTGCTGTCGATCGGCCGGTATAATCCACGGCTCGCGAAAACCGCGCATATCACGATGGCTTACGATGTGCCGGTCTCTGGCAGCGGCGCTCCGTATGAAATGGGTTCGACGAAGGTCGCTGAATGGGGGCAGAGCGATCCGCCGATGGACGCTACGGCGATCTTCCCGCCCGACGAAGTGCCGGCCGACCCGCCCACCGGCTATAAACGCGCGAGCGTGTACTACCTGGACAGCGAGGATCGCACGGTCAACGTCGCGCAGCCCAGCAGCGGGAGCACGACCGATATCTCGACCACCGAATACGACGCCAGCAACAACGTGGTGCGGACGCTCAGCCCGGCCAACCGCGAGCTCGCGCTCTCCGACGGCAGCAAATCAGCTGAAGAGTCAGACCTGCTGGACACCAAAAGCGAATACAACCCCGAAGAACCGTCTACGGGTCTGCCCGCCGAAGCGGAGCTCACCAACGTCCTGGGGCCCCAGCACACCGTCAAGCTGGCCAGCGGGACCCAGGTCGAAGCGCGCGATAATACGCATTACACCTACGATCAGGGCGCGCCGTCGGGCGGCCCGTACTACCTGGTTACCACGACGACCGAAGGCGCCAAGTATTCGGGCGGCGAAACGGATGTGCGCACGACTACCAAGTCTTATGGTGGCCAGGAAAACCTCGGGTGGAAGCTGCATACGCCTACGTCTACGACGACGGACCCCAGCGGCTTGAAATTGGTCCACACGACGCTCTATGAACCGAACACCGGGAACGTGGTCGAAACGAGGATGCCCGCGGGCGCCAGTGGAGGGTCCTCGGCACCAGGGTACTCGCTGCAGTTCGGCTCAGAAGGCAAAGAAAAAGAAAAGTTCGGTGTGATCGGCCAGGACGCGGTGAACTCCGCCGGGGATGTCTATGTGACAGACTGGAAGTACGACCGTATAGAGGAGTTCTCCTCGTCAGGTGCATTCATCAAAGAATTCGGCGCCGAAGGCACAGCCGAAGGTAAACTCAACGGCCCATACGGCATCGCGATCAACAAGAGCACCGGTATTGTCTACGTCGCCGATGAAAAGAACAACCGTGTCGACGAGTTCAAAGAAAACGGGGAATACGTAGGCAAGCTCGGCTCGGCGGGCAGCGGCAAAGGCCAGTTCTCCAAACCGACTAACCTGACGATCGACTCCAACGGGAACATCTGGGTCGTGGACCTGGGACACAATCGCGTCGAGGAGTTCAAGGAAAACGGGGAAGCCATAAACGAATTCGGCTCAGAAGGCAAAGGCAACGGCCAGTTCATCGGACCAGAAGGGATAACGGTCTCTGACGGCAACCTGTATGTCGTCGACCACGGCAACGACCGGGTACAGGAGTTCTCCACCGCGGGTGTTTACCTTGGCCAGTTTGGCTCAGAAGGCAAAGGCAACGGCCAGTTCAAAGGACCCTACGGGATCGCGACAGACCCCGCGTCGGGCGACCTGTATGTAGTCGATGGGGGCAACGACCGCGTGCAGGAGTTCTCGCCTCCCGGAACGTTCCTGGCGGAATTCGGCTCAGAAGGCAAAGGCAACGGCCAGTTCATGGTGCCGACCGGCCTGGCGGTCAACAACAACGGCGACGCATACGTGGTCGACCTCGGCAACGTCCGGGTGCAGGAGTTCGTGCCGCCCACCACGGGCAACACAGGCGCACACGACACGCAAACGATCTACTACGCCGCCGGGACCAACCCCACGGTCGCAGCGTGCGGCGGACACCCCGAATGGGCCAACCTGCCCTGCCAGACCCAGCCCGTCGCGCAGCCCGAGGACACGCTGCCCAACCTACCCATCACCACGGTCACATACAACGCCTTGGACGAGCCAGAAGTCGCGACCGAGACCGTGGGCTCAAGCACCAAAACGACTACAGACACCTACGACAACTCGGGCCGCCTCACGAGCAGCCAGATAACCTCGACGAGCGGCGAAGCCTTACCGAAGATCACCTACGGATACAACAAAGAAACCGGGGCGCTGGAAACACAGAGCACCACCACCGGGGGCAAAACGAAGACGATCACGAACCTCTACAACGCTCTCGGGCAGCTCGCGAGCTACACCGACGCCGACGAAAACACAGCGACCTACACATACGACATCGATGGGCGCCTTGAAGAAACCAGCCAAGCCAAGGGCAGCGAAGGCAAAGCCAGCCAGACCTACAGCTACGACGCCACGACGGGCCTGCTGACCAAGCTCGTGGACTCCGGGGCGGGCACATTCACGGCCAGCTATGATGCCGAAGGCAAGATGACCAGCGAGGGCTATCCCAACGGCATGACCGCCAGCTACGCCTACAACCAGGCTGGCGAACCAACGGGCCTGGAATACGTCAAGACCACGCACTGCACGACCGGCTGCACGTGGCTCAGCGAAAGCGTCGTGCCGTCGATCCACGGCCAGTGGCTCGCCCAGACCCAGAACAACCAGATCTTGGGCGAAAGGACCAACGCCTACACCTACGACGCCGCCCAGCGGCTCACCAAGGTCGAAGAAACGCCGGCCGGCAAAGGCTGCACGACACGCATCTACGCCTACGACGAAGACACCAACCGCACGAGCCTCACGACCCGCGAACCCGGCTCAGAAGGCAAATGCGCGACATCAGGAGGCACCGTCGAAAGCCATAGCTACGACAGCGCCGACCGACTCACCGACTCTGGCATCACCTATAACACATGGGGCGACACCCAGAACCTCCCAGGCGCTGACGCCGGCGGAAAATACCTGTCGACCGGCCCATACTACACCGATAACCAGGTCGCCAAGCAAACCCAGAACGGCCAAACCATCGAATACAAGCTCGACCCCACCCACCGCACACGCGAAATCCTCCTAAGCGGCACAACCAGCGCAGAAATCATCGAGCACTACAACAGCGAAGGCGACTCACCGTCCTGGACGAAGAACATCACGACCGGCACGACGACCCGCTACATCCAGGGCATGGGCGGAGGACTCGCAGCGATCCAGACCAACAGCGAACCCTCCATGCTGCAGCTCACAGACCTCCACGGCGACATTGCCGCGACCGCGTCGCTCAGCGAAACCGCGACCAAACTACTCACAGCCGAAAACACAACCGAGTACGGCGTACCAACGACAAGCACCCCAGCCAAATACTCCTGGCTAGGCGCCGAGCAACGCCCCACCGAACTGCCCTCCGGTGTGATCGCTATGGGTGCCCGCTCCTACGTACCCCAGCTCGGACGGTTCCTCCAGACCGACCCACAGCCAGGCGGCTCAGCCAACGCCTACGCCTACACCGACGGCGACCCCATCAACAGCTCCGACCCCAGCGGCGAATGGACCCTCCACGCCACCTCCGGAGGACTCTCAGCCGTCGGCACCGGCCCAGGCCAAAACCTAGCCGAAGGCCACTCGATCGCACCAGGTGCCATCATGCCACCACCCGTCAACCAGCAGATACAAAGCGAATTCGACGAATTTGCTAGCATTGCGGGCACCGACCCATGTATCGGGGAACTCGGTGTATGCATCGCATTTTTGTGGAATGATGGACCAGATGTTCAGATACATTTTAGTGAGAATGATTCATTATATATTACAAGGATAGGGTCAACCGCTGCGGCTACATGGGTCGCCGCAATTTTGGTTGCTGCGGAGCAGCCAGAGCTCGCAGCGGTAGCTGCCGGCGCCATAGCTGGATTCGATCTGGCGAGTGAAAAATACGTCAAAAAACACAACTGCATTGGCATGGAAATAGAACCATTTTCACCACGGGTTAGCATTGGTTATTATCGCAGTAGGAGCGAGTGTGGGTAAGATTGAGGGATTTGGAACGAATTGTGACTAGATCTCCTCGTACTCCATTTAGGACGGTAGCTGTGGAGATGCGGGCACGTGCTGTCGTGCTCGTTGCAATTGGTATACTCGTAGTGATCGTAGGTGTCATGCATGGTGTGTGGCAGGCGCTCATCGGTGCTGCTGCTGGTATGGTGTTCTTTGGCGGGCTGTGGTGGAGTCAGTGGCGACCGCTATTGCACAATTCCGTCGTGCGAGCCAGACCGGCTCCAAGCGGTATTAGGTTGATGACAGTCAAGCGCACTGCTTTGGTAGCGGCTATTAGGCTGGCTGTGATCATGATTCCACTGACGGTGGCAATAATATTGGTGCAGGTTGGCAGTGAGGCGATAACGCCGGCTGGCTATGGCTTGATAGGTGGCATTTGGCTTATAATGGGTATATTACTTTACAGTGGATCGGTTTGGCTCAGACTATGGGAACGTGGTCACGGAATGATCGTTCTACACGAAGCACGGCGCTGGTCGTCATCCAAAAATATTAGAGGTTATGAGGCGCATTCCACTAAGGAACGAAGTCAAGGTAAGCGTGCATGGCAATATTTTACCGTGCCTCATTAGAGGTAATTGTCTCTTGAGGCAAGGCTATCATTTCCACATGATGGAGTTCCATGCACACGGGCCTCCGGTTCGGTGGACACGTGACCAGATCAACGGGTTGAGAGAAGGTGGCGACATGAAACGGGCCGGTCAGAATGTTCGGTCAATGGCGAGCAGCGCTCTGCTCCGGTTCAATCCCGGTAGGCGCGGCCACGGGGCAGGACGCGCTGGACACGGTGTGGGGTGGTCAGCTCGCGGATGAAGCGCACGCGCCAGTCGCCGACCTGCAGGCGCCACTCCGCTTCGATGTCCGTGAGGCGGCGGATGCTGCCGCGTGGCGGCTGGTCGCCCAGCTCGTCGAGTGCGTCGATCGCGCGGCGGCGGACCCGCAGGTCAAGTCGTCTGAGGTCCCGTCGCGCGGCTGGGGCGAGCTCTACGCGCCAGACGTTGGTCACGCGAACTCGACGCGGATCTCGTCCAGGCTGACGGTCTCGCCGCGTGCGAGCTCCTCACGTGCGACCTCGACGGCGGCCTCCTCCTCGGGGGTGCTCGTCCCTTGCGATCTCTCCTACCAACGTGCTCTTGCCGACCTGGCGAGCGCCGAGCACGACGACCACCCGCGTATCGGTCAGCGCCTCGACTACATGCGGGCGAATGTGGCGGTCGAGGAAGTGGACGTCCACCGGACGATCGTACCGCGTAGTCCGGCCGATCGACGGAATAGGTCACGGCCGATCGACGGAAAACGATCAGGCCGATCGACGCCAACAAGCCCGTGCGGCCTTGCGTGAGGGATTGGGCCCGACCGATAGTTCGGGATGCTGGTTCATGCCGTCGCGCGCGAGCTGTCAGCGCCCGCAGCGCGGGCGCCATCTCGATCGAGCGGAGCGGCGACGCCAACGGGGGCCGCGCCCTGGGACGTCGCCCGAACCCAGGCTGGTGGCATACGGCTCCCCGGTGACAAGTGCGACGGTGAAGCCGTCGTGGCCCTTGGCGCCGACGGTCTGCACCGCTGTGGGCGCTGCGCCACCGTCACCTGCAACCCGGCCCGCCAGGTCGGGCTGGGCGACCGCGTGGGCTCGCTGCGCCCCGGAATGCTCGCGGACCTCGTGGTGCTCGACCGCGACCCGCGCGCGACGGACCTCGAACAGCTGCAGGAGCTGCGGTGCTTGAGACCTGGCTCGGGGGACGACGCCAGCGATGGGGCTCTCAGTTCGACGAAAATGTTTCTGATTCCCGGTGGACCGAATTTGGGTAGGATTCCGTTGGGATGCGACCTTCTCGTACACGCGATCTGTCGGCCAGCATCGTGGTTTTGGGCTTGGTGGTTGAGCGCCCGGATACGATTGCGGGTGTTGGGGTCCGTTTGGTTGAGCGGTTTCCGCGGGCTTACTTCTCACGGAATGCCGCGCATAACAATCTGCCGAGCCTCGCGGACCAGGGGCTCGTTCGGATGGTTGAGAGGGGGCCCGAGCGGTCGCTCGATCGCTATGAGGCGACGCCGTCGGGTGCGGCTCATTTTCAGAGGTGGGTCCGCGAGTCTGCCGCCCGGCCTCCGGCGCTGCGCGATGCGCTGCAGGGGAAGCTGGTGTTCTCCGGCCACGGCGACCTGTTGGCGCTGTTGAAGACGGTCTGTGAGGAGGAGGATGCCTGTGCGCGCGAGTACGCGGTCGCGCACAGGCATGCCAGCGCGGCGCGGCGGCTGCGGCATCGCTCTGCGGGAGGGCCTGTGGACTTGGGTGCGAGGTTGCGGGGCATCCGGATCGTCGACGAGGCGAACATGTGGAGTTTGATGGCGCAGCGTCTTCGTCGTCTGCGTGAGGAGCTCGAAGAGCTCTTGGAGGAGATCGAGGCGTCGCCCGCCCAGCCGGGGGTCGGTTGATGGCTGAGCTGCTGTCGCTGCGGGGGGTGTGCAAGAGCTTTGCGCGTGGGGATCGACGGCTGCAGGTGCTCAAGGACGTGTCGCTGGAGGTTGGCTGTAGGGAGATCGTGGTGGTCGCCGGTTCGCGGGACGAGGGCAAGACGACGTTGCTGCGGGTGGCGGCGGGGATTCAGCGGCCGGATGCCGGTGAGGTGTGGTTTGGGGACCTCGATTTGGCGCGGTTGGGCGACGGGCAGCGTTCGCGGCTGTTGGGGAGCGAGATCGCGTGGACGCATCGTGTGGGCTCGGGGCTGCGGGTGGAGATCCGGGATTTCGTCGGGTTGCCGTTGGCGCTGGGTCGGGGGTCCGAACGGCGCAGGGTGCGCAACGAGGCGATGGATGCGCTTGAGCGGGTTGGGGTCGCGGGCTGTGCGCGGCAGCGTTGGGGGGATCTGTCCAACTGGGAGCGTGTGATGGTCGGGCTGGCGCGAGGGATCGTCGCCCGGCCGCGGCTGATGGTGGTTGACGATGTGATCGACGGTCTGGGGATGGGCAAGACCGAGGAGGCCGGGGATCTGTTGCGCTTGCTTGTCGATGAGCTGGGGTGTGGGGTGTTGATGAGCGTCTCGGATATGGAGGCGGCGCTGGTCGGGGACCGGGTGTGGGCGTTTACTCGTGGGCGGCTGAAGCTGATGTCCGATCAGACTTCCGCCGATGCCGACGTCATTCAGCTGCCGGTCGGTGCCCGTTCGAGTGGAGGTTCGCGGGGCGTAGGCTCCTAGGGCTCCTCGGTGCTGGAGCTGCGCGATCTCGTCAAGCACTACCAGGTCGGCGGCGGCGAGCCGATCCGCGCTGTGGACGGGGTGTCGATGTCGGTGGCGGCGGGGGAGCTCGTCGCTCTGTACGGCCCCAGCGGCTCGGGCAAGACGACGCTGTTGGAGTTGATCGCGGGGTTGCGGGCGCCGGATAGCGGTACGGTGCTGGTGGACGGTCGTGACGTCTTTGGGATGTCGCGCAGGGAGAGCGACGCGTACCGTCTGTGGCAGTTGGGGATCGTCGGGCAGCCTCAGAACCTGATCCCGGGGGCTCGGGCGATCGAGAACGCTTCGCTGAAGCTCTGGCTGTCGAGCACGCGGACGGCGAGGAAGAAGGTCGAACCGCTGCTGGAGCGGCTGGGGCTCGGAGAGCGGATGTGGCATCGCACCGAGCAGCTGTCGATGGGCGAGCGCCAGCGGGTGCTGATCGCGCGGGCTTTGGCGACCGATCCCAAGCTGGTGCTCGCGGACGAGCCGACCGGGAGCCTTGACACGCGGCGCACCCGCGAGGTGCTCGGTCTGCTGCGCGAGCTGTGCGTCGAACGCGGCATGGCGGTGGTCCTCGCCACGCACGACCCGCAGGGAGCGGCGTTCGCGGACCGCGCATATGAGCTGCGCGACGGGCGTCTTGAGGACTACGAGCCCGAGCGTGCGACGGCACCGGCCGGGGCGCCGCGGCCGGGGGAGCGACGATCGCGGTGATGAGCCCGTCGGACATCCTGTTTCTCTACCGCGCGCGGCTGCGGGCTAGGGCGATGCTCGTCCAGGAAGGTTTTGCGGTCGCGGGGATCGCCGTGGGTGTGGCGCTGCTGTTCGCCTCCCAGGTCGCGGGCACCAGCCTGTCGCGTTCGGTGGCGCAGCTGACCAAGCAGATCGTTGGGGACACGCGTGAGTTTCAGTTGCAGGCCAGGGGCCCGGGCGGCTTCGATCAGGAGCTGCTGAGCGAGGTGCGCCGGATGCCCGGTGTGCTGGTTGCGCTGCCGGTACTGGAGCAGCAGGCAAACGTGATTGGGCCGCGTGGTCAGCGGTCGGTGGATCTGGTCGGTGTCGATCCGCGCTTTACGCACTACGGCGGGCCGCTCTTGCGGCGTTTCTCGGCCACCCAGCTTGCTGCCCAGCGAGCGATCGCGCTTCCCGCGCCGATCGCACACGCGATCGGCGCGGGCTCTCTGCAGACGGTCGAGCTCCAGGTCGGGGCGAGTGTCACGCGGGCGCTGGTCGGCGCGGCGCTGGGAGAAGAAGAAATTGGCGGGCTGGTCGACAGTCCCGTCGCGATCGCTCCGGTCGCCTTTGCGCAGCGTCTGTCGGGCATGGCCGGCAGGCTCACCCGGATCTTCGTGCGGCCCCGTCCGGGACGCGAACGTGAGGTGCACGCAGAGCTTGGGCGACTTGCCGGTCCGGCCGGTGCCAACGTCGAGCCGGCGAGCTTTGACTCGACGCTGTTTGCGGTCGCGTCTGCTCCGAACAACCAGAGCGAGGCGTTGTTCGGCGGGATCAGCGCGCTGGTTGGCTTCATGTTCGCGCTCAACGCGATGCTCGTGACGGTGCCCGCGCGGCGCAGGCTGATCGAAGAGGTCCGCCCGCAGGGTGCCACCCGCAGGATGACGGTGCAGATTCTGTTGTTCGACGCGGCTGTGCTCGGCGTGCTGGCGTGTGTCCTGGGCCTGGTGCTCGGCGAACTGCTCTCGACGGCGGTGTTTCGTGCGACCCCTGGCTATCTCTCCTCGGCGTTCCCGATCGGAAACGACCGGATCGTGACGTGGCAGAGCGTCGCGTTCGCTGTCGGCGCGGGGTTCACAGCCGCCACCGTGGGGGTCCTCTGGCCGGTCCGCGACATCCTTGCACAGCCGCTGCAGGCCGAGCGGCTCACGGGAAGAAGGTCTGGCGGCTGGGTCGCCGCTCGACTGGCGGGCGGGCTTGGGTGTTTTCTGGTCACGACCGTCATCCTGGTCGTTCGTCCACAGAGCGCGATCCTGGGAAGCGTCACGCTGGTCGTTGCGCTGGTGTGCCTGCTGCCGCTGTTGTTTGACGGGATCGTGAGCGTCTTCGCGCGGATACAGGAGAATCTGCTCGACGGTGCGGCGACGGTGCTCGCCGTCACCGAGCTTCAGACCCCGCGGACCCGGGTGCGGTCGCTGGCGATCGCCGCGACCGCGGCGGTCGCGGTGTTCGGGACCGTCGCGGTGGGGGGCGCGCAGGTCAACCTCCAGCACGGTCTTGACGCCTCGGCGCATGGGATTGACGCGAGCGCCGATGTGTGGGTCACTCCCAGCGGGGAATCGAGCGTGCTGGCGACGACCCCGTTCAAGGCCGTCGACGCGGCCGCTCTGGCCCGCCTGCCCGGTGTCAGTGCGCTCGGTCTGTACCGTGGCAGCTTTTTGAACTGGGGCGAGCGCCGCTTGTGGATCCTGGCGCAGCCGAGCGCCAGCAAACAGACGATCCCGCCGACGCAGCTGCTCGCGGGTAGTCTCGGCTACGCCGGCGCGAGGGTCCGCGAAGGTGGCTGGGCGGTGCTCTCCCAGGCGCTGGCCGGTGAACATCACCTCCACATCGGCCAGGCGTTCACGCTGCCCTCGCCGCGACCTGTCCGGCTGCGGGTCGCCGCGTTGAGCACGAATCTAGGGTGGCCGCCGGGCGCGGTCATCCTCAACTCGGGCGACTACGCGCGCGCCTGGGCGAGCACCGACCCGAGCGCGTATGAGATCCAGACCAGGCCGGGGGTGTCTGCGGCGACGGTGAGTCGCCTCACCCGCCGCGCGTTGGGCCCGAACACCGGGCTCACGGTCGAAACCCTTGCCGAACGCGGGCAGCGCCACTATGCGCTGGTGCGCCAGGGCCTCTCGCGTCTGACGCAGATCAGGCTGCTCGTGCTGCTCGCCGCCGTGCTCGCGGTCGCCGGCGCGATGGGTTCGATGATCTTCCAGCGCCGCGAGCTGATCGCGTTCATGAAGTGCGACGGCTACAGGCGGGGCGTGCTATGGCGCTGGCTGTTCTGCGAGAGCGCACTGATGCTGGGAGCGGGCTGCCTGATCGGCGTCGTCTTCGGACTGTACGGGCAGCTGCTGGGGAGCCATTTCCTGGCGAGCGTAACCGGCTTCCCAATCTCACTGGACATCGAAGGCCTAGTCGCCCTCTTCAGCTTTGCCATTGTGAGCGTCGTCGCGGTTGCGGTCATCGCTCTGCCCGGATATCTCGTAGTGCGTGTGCCTCCAAGTACGGTCAGCCCGGCATACTGAGGCGCGTGCGCCCGGCGTCTGCGACGAGACCTCCGACCCTGCGCCGCTGTCAGCCCGCCAGCTGTGGGTGCTCATCGTTGCGGCTACGCGCCAGCTCGTTTGGGGACTGCCGGCTGCAGCCCGCGAGCTGCGCCGGTGGCGCACTCGCGCGGTGGGTATACCCGACGCGCCGATCCGCCGCGACGCGCTGAGCGCGCTGGCCGGCAAGCGCGCCAACATCGACGGCGCCGCGCTGTTCTGGATCATCCCCCGCGCTCGCAGTCGGGGCCTGCTGCGCCTGCTCGTCACCTATCAGACGATGTGGGACTATCTCGACAGCGCAAGCGAGCACGGCGCGCAGGCCGGCCACGCAAACGGCCTGCGCCTGCACACGGCGCTGATCGAGGCGCTGGACCCAAGCCGGGCGATCTGCGACCACTATCGCCATCACCCGTGGCGCGACGACGGCGGGTACCTGCGCGCCCTCATCGAGGGCTGCCGCGAGCGCTGCCGCCGGCTGCCTTCACACGAGCGAGTCCGTCCGCTGGCCGTGCGCGAAGCGCTCCGAGCCAACGTGCAGGCTCTCAACCACGACCCCGATCCGACCAGCCGAGACGCCGCCCTCAGAGCGTGGGTCGCACGAGAGTTCCCCACCTGCAACGAGGCCAACTGGTTTGAGCTCGCCGCGGCCGCCGGCGCGGGGCTCACGATCTACGCGCTGTTCGTCCTCAGCGTCAAAGCGACCTGCACCGACACCGAGATCGCCCGAGCGCAGCGGGCCTATTTCCCGTGGACCTCGGCCCTGGCGACGATGCTCGACAGCTATGTCGACCAGGCCGAGGACGCCGCCAATGGCGACCATATCTATATAGCCCACTACCCGACGCCTCGGCTCGCCACGCTGGGCATCCACCGGCTGGTGCGGCGCAGCCTGATCGAGGCACGCGCTCTGCCCAGCGGCGAGCGCCACACCCTGGTGGCTGCCTGCATGGTCGCGATGTATCTATCCAAGGACAGCGCTCGGACACAGGCGATGCGCGAGACGACCCATAGCCTCGTGCGGGCGGGCGGCTCGCTTACCCGGATCCTGCTGCCGATCCTGCGACTATGGCGGATCGCATACGCCCAGCGCTCGGCCTAACCCGGGGTCCCCATGGGTTTGACTGTTCTTTCTGGAGCGTTTCTATTCCAACAAGAACGCTTTCTGTTCCAACTGGAACAAATTCTCACACATGCGGCCGGCATTGGGTCAGGATGACCCGGGATGGCCTGTGGAGATCTCAACCAGTCCGGGGACACAACCAGGCTTGCCGTGAACGCCCCACCCACCGCAGGCGGGAGACGGGCGTGATGAGCGAGAATGGGATCTCCCTGGTGCTGACCCCCGGGCAGGTGGTGCAGGTGCTGAAGGCGGCTGGTGGCGTAGGGCAGCAGGCGTTGCTGGCCGAGGTGGGGGACCCTCGGGAGCTGGTGGCCTTGCCGCTGCTGGAGGGCCCTACGGTTGCCAAGTCGCTGCTGCTTGGGCTGGTGGTGCTGGTCAGCTTCCCGCTCGAGGGGACTTGGCGGGCCAACAAGGATGTCGCGCAGGAGCTGGGTCTGGCGGCATCGACGACTCACAGGTATATCAAGACGCTTGCGGCCGTCGGCCTGTTGGAGCAGGATCCACTGACACGTCAGTACCGTCGCACCCAGTTTCCCAGCCACGGTGGGCGCTGCGGCAGGGCCGGGGGTGGTCGATGATCGAGTACCAGGTGTTTGTCGTCAGGCAGGGGCCGCACAGCGTCGCGTCGGTCCCCCCGACCTGGACTGCGAGGCCGTGGGGGCGAGCGAGGCCGCGGCGGTAGTGGCGGTCCACGAGAAAGCTCTGCGTCGGCTTCGAAGCTATGACGATGCTGCTGTCGATCCGCCGATGTCGAGTCGTCTGATGCTTGCGCGGATCGAGCTGCCGACATACGTGAGGCTGCGCTTCCCGCGCTGCGCGGGTCGTCTGCGGGTGGTATCTGTTGTCTCTGGGACGGCAAGTGCGTGACGTCGCTGGAGGAGGTTTGTGTCGGCGTGGCCGGGCGGTTGCGTGAGCGGCGGGTCGAGATCGAGCGGGCGATCCTTGCCCGTGTTCGCGCTGTGCCCGATCTGGTGGAGGGTGAGGATGCCGAGTACGTGGCGGGGTTGAACGAGGCGGTCGCGGCGGCCGTGGACTATGGACTGAGGGGCATCGAGCAGGGGGAGGGGTGGTCGGGGCCGGTCCCACTGAAGGCGGTGGCGCAGGCACACCGGGCAGCGCGTAATGGGGTGGCGTTGGAGACGGTGCTGCGCCGCTATTTCGCTGGACACACGCTGCTGGGGGATTTTGTGATGCAGGAGGCCGATAGCGGCGGCTTGCTGGGGCAGGGGGCTGCTTTGCGTTATGTGCAGAGGACGCAGGCGTCGTTGCTGGATCGTCTGATCGTGTCGATCATTGACGAGTACACGCGCGAGTCTGAGCGGACGGGGCGCTCGCTCGAGCAGCGCCGTTTTGAGCTTGTGCGGCGACTGCTGTCCGGTGAGTCCGTCGATATCGCTGGGCTTGGCTATGGGCTGGATGGCTGGCATCTCGGTGTGATCGCGACGGGCGCTGGGGCGGGGAAGGCCGTGCGGGGTCTGGCGGCGGGACTGGATCGCCGGCTGCTGTCGGTGTCGCGTGGCGAGGAGACTGTGTGGGCGTGGCTTGGTGGGCAGCACAGGCCCGCGGTCGGGGATATCGAGCGGCTGCCGTCGGCCGGGTGGCCTGTGGGGGTGTCGTTGGCGGTCGGTGAGCCGGGTCGTGGGGTGGATGGGTGGCGTTTGACGCACCGCCAGGCCCAGGCGGCGCTGTGGGTCGCGCTGCGCGGGCCGCAGAGGCTCACGCTGTATGCCGATGCGGTGCTGTTGGTGGCCGTGTTGCAGGACGATGCGGCGGCCAGTTCGCTGGTGAAGATCTATCTGTCGCCGTTGGACGGTCTGCGTGATGGGTTGTTGTTGCGCGAGACGCTGCGCACCTACCTTGCGGCGGGGAGTAATGCGGCCACTGCGGCTGCTTCTCTCGGGGTTGCCAGGCGGACAATCGAACGTCGGGTGCGCATCATCGAGGAGCGCCTTGGCCGTCAGTTGCATACGTGTCAGGCGGAGCTAGAGGTGGCGTTGCGTCTGGAGGAGTTAGATGATGCGACGGTATGACGATCGTCCTTGTGAGCGGCCGGCGGGCTGGTCTGGTCCCCGAGGAATGGACCGTTGGTCTGGTCCCCGAGTAATGGACCGTTGGTCTGGTCCCCGAGTAATGGACCGTTGGTCTGGTCCCCGAGTAATGGACCGTTGGTCTGGTCCCCGAGTAATGGACCGTGTTTGTGAGAGAGCGGGCGACATGAACGAGGCCGGTCAGGATGTCCGGTCAGTGACGAGCAGCGCACTGCTCCGGTTCAGTCGCGGTAGCCGCGGCCACGGGGCAGGACGCGCAGGACGTAGACGGTGTGGGTGGTCAGCTCGCGGGTGAAGCGCACGCGCCAGTCGCCGACCCGCAGGCGCCACTCCGCTTCGATGCCCGTGAGGCGGCGGACGTGGGGGTCAAGTCGTCTGAGGTCCCGTCGGGCGGCTGGGGCGAGCTCTACGCGCCAGGCGTCGCTCACGCGAACTCGGCGCGGATCTCGTCCAGGCTGACGGTCTCGCCGCGTGCGAGCTCCTCACGTGCGACCTCGACGGCCGCCTCCTCCTCGGGGTTGCTCGGCTCGTCGTCCACGGGCGCCCTGTCGAGCAGCTCGCCCAGTTCACCGTGCCGGCAGCTGACGATGTAGTTCAGCGCGCTTTCGGCTTCGCCCTCCGAGAACTCCTCGACAACCACGCGCAGCTTCTCCTTCGCGGTCATAATCAGAACGGTAGCGCGCCGGCGGTGCCACCCCCAGCCCCGCAAGCATCGCTGACAGTTATAGCTGGAGATAGGACACCGACGGGGTCGCGCCCGGGATGTCGTTCGCACCCCGGTTGCACCGGCGGGTCCACCAAGCCGAGATTTCCAACAGCGCACGCCCGCAGCCATCCCGGCAGGGACGACAACCCCCAACCCGGCACGACGGGCGACCCAGGCTGGTGGGCTACGGCTCTCCGGTGACAAGTGCGACGGCGAAGCCGTCGTGGCCCTTGGCGCCGACGGTCTGGACGGCGGTCGCGTCGAGGCGGGGCTCGGCGCCGAGGAGCTCATAGAAGCGTCGTATGCCCCGCACCACGTCGGCCCCATGTCGCGGGTCGCCGGCGTCGGGGTCGAGGATCGCGCCGTCGCGGACGACGTTGTCGGTGACGATCAGGGTCCCGGGTCGCGAGAGCTTCAGCGACCACTCCAGGTATCCCGGGTTGTTCTGCTTGTCGGCGTCGATGAAGATGAAGTCGAACGGCGCGCCCTCGGCGGCGAGTGCCGGGAGGGTCTCAAGCGCGGGGCCGACGCGCAGCTGCACGATCTCGTCGATGCCCGCGGCCGCGATGTTCGCGCGGGCGACCTCGGCGTAGCGCGGGTTGGCCTCGAGCGTCACCAGGCGCCCGCCGGGCGGCAGCGCGCGGGCGAGCCAGATCGTGCTGTAGGCGCCGAGGGTCCCGAGCTCGAGGATGCTCGTCGCGCCGTGGATGCGCACCAGCAGCTGCAGCAGCTTGCCCTGGTTGGCGGTCACCGCGATCGGCGGCAGGCCCGCGGCGTCGCTGGCCTGCAGCGCCGCATCGAGCACCGGGTCCTCGGGGATCAGCCGATCGCAGATGTAGCGATCGACCTCGGTCCACAGCTCCTGGGTCATGGTCCAGAAGAATAGGGGACGCGCGTCGAGGCCCCTGTCAAGCGCCCACCAGGTCGTCTAAACGGCATACTCGTTGGGTGGTTGGTAGTACGTTTTGGGCTTCCCCGTGATTGTTACCGAGCGGCCGATGGAGCCGATGAGCGTCGCGGAGGCCCGCACGGCGGTCGAGCGCGTCCGACGGTGATCGCGCCCGATTCAAGCGTCGTTTGACACCGCGCCGCTCCGGGCGCGATCGGCGCGAAGCTGTCGATTTCGTAGGGTCCCGTTCGTCTTGCTGAAGACGATGAGGAAGAGTCCCGGCGGCCGGCCGCGCAACCCTCGAGAGGGGGGCCGTGGCTCGCCATTCTCTACAGATGACCATTGCGAGCAGGAGGAAGCGATGAAGTACATGCTGCTGATCCACCACGGCACGACGCCCGACGCCGCACGTCGCAGGCGTGGGAGGCGCCTCTCCGAGGAGGAGCAGATGGCTATCTATGGCGCGACTACCAGGCGATCAACGAGACGCCCGGGGTCAGCCCAGGCGATGCGGATGCAGCCGCCCGAGATGGCGACGACGGTGCGGGTGCAGGACGGCAGGACGCTGACGACCGACGGCCCGTTCGTGGAGATCAAGGAGGCGCTCGGCGGCTATCTGTTCTTCGAGGCCGACGACCTCGACGCCGCGATCGAGCTGGCCACGCGGATCCCGGCGGCGCGCATGGGCGGCGCGATCGAGGTGCGCCCGATCGTGGAGTGGTAGCGGTCCTAGAGCGGGTCTTCCGCGAGCAGTGGGGCCGTGTCCTCGCGGCCCTGATCGGCTTCCTCGGCGACTTCGACCTCGCCGAGGAAGCCGCGCAGGAGGCCTTCGCGATCGCCGCCGAGCGCTGGCCGCGCGACGGGACCCCCGCCAACCCGGGCGCTGGCTCGTGACGACGGCGCGTAACCGGGCGATCAACCGCATCCGCCGTGATCGCACGCTCGCCGCCAAGACCCGTCTGCTCGAGGTGCCCGAGGCGGCGCGACGACGATGATGGACGCGACGCCTTTCACAGACGAGCGACTCGAGCTCGTCTTCACCTGCTGTCATCCGGCGCTCGCGACCGACGCGCAGGTCGCGCTGACGCTGCGGACGCTGGGCGGCCTGACCACCGGCGAGATCGCGCGCGCGTTCCTGGTCGCGGAGCCGACGATGGCGCAGCGGCTGGTGCGGGCCAAGCGCAAGATCAAGGCCGCCGGCATCCCGTTCCGGGTACCAGCCGACCACCTGCTGCCCGACCGGCTCGCCGCGGTGCTCGCGGTGGTCTACCTGATCTTCAACCAGGGATATGCCCGCCCACCCATTCGTCCGCCCACCGCTTCGGCGGCGTCGACGCGCGGCGAGCTCGCGGCCGAGGCGATCGCGCTCGGGCGGGCGCTGGCCGAGCTGATGCCCGACGAGCCCGAGGTCCACGGCCTGCTGGCGATGATGCTGCTGCACGACGCCCGCCGCGCGGCGCGACTCGCCTCCGCCGACCGGCGATCTGGTGCTGCTCGCCGACCAGGACCGCTCGTTGTGGGACATCGCGCAGATCGCCGAAGGGCGCGCGGTGCTCGACCGGGCCCTGGTGTTGCACGGCGGGGGAGTGGGTGGCGTCTACATGTTGCAGGCGGCGATCGCGTCGCTGCACGCCGACGAGCCGCGCGACTGGCCGCAGATCGCGGCCCTCTACGGTGAGCTCGTCCGCCTCACCGACTCGCCGGTCGTCGAGCTGAGCAGGGCCGTCGCGGTCGCCGAGGAGCGAGGTCCCGAGGCGGGGCTTGAGATCGTCGACCGCCTCGCGCTCGAGGACTACCGCTACCTGCACGCCGCACGGGGCGAGCTGCTGGCCCGTCTCGGTCGAACCGAGGAGGCCCGCGACGCCTACCGCCGTGCGCTGGCGCTCCTCCACGACGACGCCGAGCGACGCCTGCTCGAGCGGCGGCTGGCGGAGCTCGGCGCGGCTGCCTCCAGGTGAGCGGTCAGGCGAGGGCGGTCAACCCGATGCGCACGTGGACCGGCAGCTCGGACGGCGTCTCGCCGGCGTTGACGATCGCGCCGATCCGGGCCAGCGTCTCGGTGCGCTGCTCGTCGGGTATCGCCGCGATCCAGCTCATCGACGCGACGTAGTCGACGATCCGCTCGGGGTCCGCGGGCTGGGAGGCGGTCACGCGGATCTCGCGCGGCGCGGTCCACCCGCCGGCCGCGCGCACGGCGTCCTGCCACGGCGGCCCGTCGTGGTGCGGGTGGTCTGGGCGCAGCTCGGCGATCAGCGTGCCGACCTCGTGTGCCCAGGACGCGCCGCCCCAGTCGGGGGCAGTCGACAGCACCGCCAGTCCGCCGCCGGGGCGCAGCACGCGGCGGATCTCGCCCAGCGCGTCCGCCGGGTCAAACCAGTGGAACGCATCGGCGACCGTCACCGCGGCGACCGACGCGTCGGGGAGCGGGATCGCCTCGGCGACGCCCTCGCGCACGCGCTCGGGGCCGACGCCGGCCGCGAGGATCTCCCGCAGCGACCGCTGCGGCTCGACGGCCACGACGTCCAGTCCGCCGGCGAGCAGCGCGCGGGTCAGCTTCCCGGTCCCGGCCGCCAGATCGAGCACCGGCGCGCCCGGCGCGATCCGCAGCTCGGCGGCGACGCAGCCGACGACGGCGGGCGCATACTCGGGTCGCCCGCGCTCGTACGCGTCGGCGACGGCGGGGAACTTCGCGGCGAGGGGGTGCAGCGCCATGGGTCGCAAGCCTAACCTGCGCGCGGTGATCTGCTCTTTTGGGCTGCGGTCCGCCGGCGCGCGGCGCGGCGTTCGAGGCGGAGCGCCGCCTCGCGAGCCCGGCCGGGGAGCCGGGAGCCGGGAGCCGGGAGCCGGGAGCCGGGAGCCGGGAGCCTTCGAAAGCTACAGTCTATGGGCGATCACGACGATGAGAGAGGGGAGACCGGTGAGCGGACTCGTCAAATATCACCTCGAGAACGCCGTCGCGACGATCGCGATGGACGATGGCAAGGTCAACGCGCTCTCGCTGGACATGCTGGGCGCATTGCACGAGGCGTTCGACCGAGCCGAGCGCGACGGTGCGGTCGTCGTCCTACGCGGCCGCGACGGCTACTTCTCGGCGGGCTTCGACCTGAAGGTCTTCGCTAGCGGGGACGCCGAGCGGATCGTCGAGATGCTCCGCCTGGGAGCGACCCTGGCGCAGCGGATCATGGGCTTTCCGGCGCCGGTGTTGATCGCCAGCGACGGTCACGCAGTCGCGGCTGGAGCATTCATGTTGATGGCAGCGGACGTGAGGATCGGGGTCGACGGCGAGTTTCGAGTTGGCCTCAACGAGGTGCAGATTGGGCTGACGGTGCCCCAGTTCGTGATCGAGCTCGCGCGCCAGCGGTTGCACCCCGGTCACCTGGCGCGTGCGGTGATCGGCGCGGCGCTGTACACGCCCCGAGAGGCCGTGCAGGTCGGCTACCTCGACGAGGTCGTGCCGGCGGCCGAGCTTGACGAGGCGGCACGGCGCGAGGCGCAGCGACTCGCCGGCCTGAACCGCGCGGCGCACACGGCAACCAAGCAGCGCGTACGGTCGCCGTCGCTCGCAGCGATCGGTGCGGCGATCGAGAGCGAGCTGAGCGTCGAGGCGCTGAGCGGGGTCAGCCCGCCGGCATAGTCCGAGCCCACGTGAGTGCTACGAAGGGAGCAACGCGATGGGCACCGAGAAACATGCGGCGGTGATCGCTGGAGGCGATCCGACGGGGATCGACACCTTCCAGCCCGACTGCTACGTGTTGGGTTTCCAAGAGATCGACGAGACGCAGATTGCGGTCGTTGGCGGCAAGGGCGCGCACCTGGGGGAGCTTTCGCAAATCGAAGGCATCCGCGTGCCGCCTGGCTGCGGGCCGTGATCTACCGCCTGCGGAACGGCTTCGACCACCGGAAGGTTCAGATGGCCGTCGTCGTGCAGCAGATGGTCTTCCCGCATGCGGCCGGCATCATTTTCACGGCAGACCCCGTGACGTCCAATCGGAAGGTCGCCTCAGTGGAGGCCAGCTTCGGCCTCGGCGAGGCCCTCGTCACCGGTCGGGTGAACGCCGACGTCTACAAGGTGCGGGACGGCGAAGTCGTCGCCAAGGCGGTCGCCACCAAGCAGCTTGCCATCCGCGCCTCGCCGGCAGGTGGGACGCATGAACAGGCGATCGAGCCAGAGCGTCAGGAGCAGCCGGCGCTGACGGGTGCGCAGGTCGTGCGGCTCGCGCGGCTGGGCCGGCGGATCGAAGCGCACTTCGGCCGTCCCCAGGACATCGAGTGGTGCCTGGTCGACGATGGCTTCCAGATCGTCCAGAGTCGGCCGATCACCACGCTGTTCCCCATACCCGCGGCCAGCGATCGAGAGAACCACGTCTACGTCTCGGTCGGTCATCAGCAGATGATGACTGACCCCATGAAGCCTCTGGGGCTCTCCCTGTGGCAGCTGACGACCCCGCGGCCCATGTGCGAGGCCGGTGGGAGACTGTTCGTCGACGTCACCCGGGCGCTCGGTTCGCCAACGAGTCGCGCAGGCCTCCTGAAGTCCCTGGGGAGGTCCGATCCGCTGATCGGGGACGCGCTGGAGACCATCGTCGAACGCGGCGACTTCATCCCGATCCTCCCGGACGAGGGCCCGGGCGGGGCACCGGCTGGCGGCGCGCAAGCCCCGCTCGAGACCGATCCGGCCATCGTCGCCGAGCTGATCGGGCGCAGCCAGGCCTCCATCGCCGCCTTGAAGCGCGACATCCGGACGAAGTCCGGGTCGGCGCTGCTCGAGTTCATCCTGGCGGACATCCAGGAGCTGAAGCGGATCCTGTTCGATCCGCAAAGCCTTCGGGTGATCATGGCGGCGATGGAGGCCACCTGGTGGCTCAACGAGCAGCTGCAGGCGTGGCTGGGCGAGAAGAACGCGGCCGATACGCTCGCGCAGTCCGTGCCTCACAACGTCACGTCGGAGATGGGGCTGGCGCTCCTGGACGTCGCAGACGTGATCCGCCCGCAGCCGAATGTGGTGGCTTCTCTGCGGCACGTCGAGAACGAGGGCTTCCTGGATGAGCTGTCGAAGCTTGCGGGCGGACGGGAAGCGCGAGACGCCATCCGGGCCTACCTTGACAAGTACGGCATGCGCGGCGTCGGCGAGATCGACATCACGAGGCCGCGTTGGAGCGAACGGCCCACCACGCTGGTGCCCATGATCCTCGGCAACATCGAGAACTTCGAGCCGGGCGCCGGCGGGCGGCGCTTCGAGCAAGGGCGGCAGGAGGCCTGGAAGAAGGAACGGGAGCTGCTGGAGCGCTTGCGGGTCTTGCCGGACGGGGAGCGGAAGGCCGAAGATGCCAAGCGGATGATCGACCGGGTCCGGACCTTCATCGGGTACCGGGAGTATCCGAAGTACGGCATGGTCAGCCGCTATTTCGTTTACAAGCAAGCGTTGCTGGAAGAAGCCGAGCGCCTCGTGCGGGCCCACGTGCTCCGTGAGAAGCAAGACATCTTCTACCTCACGCTTCAGGAGCTCCACGACGTCGTGCGCACCAATCGAGTGGATGAGCAGCTCATCCGCCAGCGAGAGGACGCGTTCAGGTCCTATCAAGCGCTCACGCCGCCCCGGGTGCTCACGTCGGATGGCGAGGTCATCGCCGGGGCGTACCGACGCGACGATTTGCCGGCGGGTGCGCTGGTCGGCTTACCGGTTTCCGCCGGTACCGTCGAGGGGCGGGCCCGCGTCATCCTGGACATAGCAGAGGCCGATCTCCAAGCGGGCGACATCCTGGTCACCGCCTACACCGACCCCAGCTGGACGCCCCTGTTCGTCGCGATCAAGGGCCTGGTGACGGAGGTGGGGGGCCTGATGACCCATGGCGCGGTGATCGCGCGGGAGTACGGCTTGCCGGCTGTCGTGGGGGTGGACCATGCTACGCAGGCGATCCGCGATGGGCAGCGGATCCGCGTGCATGGAACGGAGGGGTACGTCGAGATTCTGCCCTAACGGCCCCAACAGAGGATCCGCACCTCGCCGTCACCCGAGTGCAAGCCCGATACCTGCTCGACTGCTCGACCTCGGCTCATGGGGCCCGGTCAGGCGAATGCCTCCACACCCAGCTCGCGTTGCACCGCGAGCACCTCGGCCTTCATCGCCTCCCCAAGCGCGAGCATCGCCGAGCGCGGTCTGACCATCACGGTAAATTCGTCGATCAGCCCGTCCGGGCCGGTGTGAATGAAGTCGCACCCGTGCAGCTCGCGGTCTCCGACGCGCGCTCTGAACAGCAGTGCGTGGTCGCTGGCCCCCTCGGCACCGATTTCGCGTTCGTAGCGGAAGTCCTCGAAGACGCGCATGACGGCCTGGAGGATCACGCCGAGCGCGTCGCGTCCGTGGTAGGGGCGATAGACGACGGGGCTGTTGAACACGATCTCCGGCGAGAACAGCTCGAGCACGCGGTCGGTCTTGCCTGTCTCGATTGCGCTGCGGAAGGGATGCATGGGACGTGACCTTTCTGTGGGGGCTGGGGAGCCCATTCTGCCGAACGCGCGCGGCGACGGCGCGGTCTTGGCATCGGCGGGCCCTGCGCTCAAGCTTCTCGGGCGGCGATCCGATCTTGTTACCGCAATGGCTGAGGATCGGTACGGATCGCTGATCGCCACGGTGGGCGCGGCGCTGCTCGCCGTTTCGGTGTTCCTGCCGTGGTATGGGCTCAGCTGGACGGCGAACGGGATCGCCTTCGTCCAACAGGAGGCGAACAGCGTGGCGCTGCGGTACGGCAATGCCTCACTGCAGAACGAGGTGGGTGGTCTGCACACCAGGCTCAGCGCGCTCGCCGGAGATCAGTTCGCGACGCTGAGCGCGCACCAGGCGCTGAAGTTCCTGGGCGTGGTGCTGCTGATCCTCGCCGCCGTCGCCTTCGGCGCGGGGCTCCTGCGCCTCGCCGGCGTTTCGGAGTCGTCCCTGTCGGGCGGCAACCAGATCGCGCTGGTTGGGCTGATGGCGACCGTCTGCGTGCTGTTTCGGATGGCCGATCCCCCGACGCCCGAGGAAGGCATCTTCTCGCTCTCGCTGAGCGGCGGCGTCTGGCTGGCGCTGGGCAGCTCGCTGGCGATAGTCGTCGGGGGCCTGTGGCCGCGTCTCAGCGGCCACCCGCACGCCTCCACTGCGATCTCATAGCGCCACTCCAGCGAGGGCGCCGTCCGCTCGTCCGCAGGGGCCCGTGGTGGCGAGCGGTGAGATGGTGGCGCGTGCGGGCGACGCGGCCGATCGGCAGTCGCCCTCGCCGGTGTCCGTTCTCGGAACCTAGCGGGCAGGTGCGGGCTCCAGTCGCTTCCCGTCGTCATCTGCTGCTTGACGACCGACGCGGCACAACCGATGTTCTACCGCTCGGCGTGCTCGCCGTCGGGATCGTGGTCCGCGAGGATCTTCAGCGCCTCGGCGTGCTCGCCAACCAATCGCTGCCCGACGTCGCGATCCGAGCGCGCACCTGCTCGGTCGGCATGATCCGCAGCTCACCAGTCTCGAGCTCCTCGACGAGTACCGTTGTGCCCGGCGCGAAGCCGCGCGTCTCAAGCTCCCGTGGGATCGAGACTACGTTGCTGTTGCCGACGCGACGGACCTTCACAACCTTCATGCCGCCAGTATACACGCGGATATCCCGCCATAAGTCTTGACTTCTACAAGCTTTGGTTTATAGTTGCTGGGTGTGGGACGTCGAGTACACCGACACGTTCGGATCGTGGTGGGACGAGCTTACGGCCGAGGAGCAAGAGCGCGTCACCGCGGCCGTCGAGCTGTTGGAGCAGGGCGGCCCCGCTCTCGGACGCCCGCTGGTGGACACCCTCAAAGGCTCCCGCCACCCAAACATGAAGGAGCTGCGCCCCCACGGCGGGCATATACGTGTGCTCTTCGCCTTCGATCCCCGTCGCATGGCGATCCTGCTCATGGGCGGCGACAAGGCTCGCCGCTGGAGCAGCTGGTACGCCGAGGCAATCCCGGCCGCCGACGGCCTCTACGACGAGCATCTGCGAACACTTCGCGATGAAGGAGCAATCCCGTGACCCCTGCCAAGACCACAAACAGGCCCAAGAGCTTCGACCAGCTGCGCAAGCAGATCGATACTGACCCTGCGCGTCGCGCGAACGTCGAGAAGCATAAGGCGGCCATGCTCGGCGAACTACGCCGCCGGCTCGACCTTACCCAGGCCGTCGTCGCCGACCGGCTCGACGTTACCCAGGAGAACATCTCCCAGATCGAGCGCGGAGAGGCCGACGTTCGGCTGTCCACGCTGAGCCGCTACATCGAGGCTCTCGGCGGACGCCTTGAGATCCGAGCCGCGTTCCCCGGCGAGAGTGTCTCGCTCAGCGTCGGGACTACCTCGACGATGCGTCGCCGGCGAACCCGAGTGCTCCCTGCTGCCACCACCAAGGGACCTCGCAACCCCAAGACCAAAAAGGCAAGGAACACGGCCGCGGCAAGCGACGCCTGACCTTCGCCCATCGGAGAACGACTGGGCGGCGCCACTGTCGCTTCTCGTCTCATACAGGAGCCTGGGGCTGGTGTCGAGGCGCGCCCACTCTCGCTACAAAACAGGCATGCGTCTCGCCTTGCTGGCGATCCGCGATGAGTTTTGATTCATCGCGCAGTCTGTGGGGTATCACTCGTTTTGTTCAACGGAAGGATGGTTGCTGATGGCCAGCGTTCTCGCAGGGATCACCACGTCGATCGATGGGTACATCGCCGGACCCAACGACGGCCCGGGGAAAGGCCTCGGCGAGAACGGTGAGCGCTTGCACTACTGGGTCTTCGGCGGCCCGTGGACCTATGCCGAGGAGGAGCGCCGCGCGCCGACCGGCGAGGACGCCGCCTGGCTGACCGACACCATGTCGAGGATCGGGGCGGTCGTCGGTGGACGCGGGACTTATGAGGCAGCTCGACACTGGGGGGATGAGAACCCCTGGGAACTGCCGTTTTTCATCGTCACGCACCGTCCGGAGGAGGAGCCGCCCGGCGGGGCGTTCACGTTCGTCTCAGGCGTCAAGGCGGCCGTCGAGCGCGCCCAGCATGCGGCGGCCGGCAAGGACGTCCACGTGATGGGCGGAGCCGAGATCATCCGTCAAGCCCTCGCGGCCGGGATCGTCGACGAGCTAACGATCATCGTCGCGCCGGTCGTCATGGGCGCGGGAAAGCGACTCTTCGACGGGTTCTCGCAGTCGCTCGACCTCGAGCACCTCGGTGTGCGACAGTCGCCGCACGCGACCTTTATCCAGTACCGCGTGCAACGACCGTGACGACTGAGCTTGCTTCACCACGACGGTTGAGGAGGTATTCGTGCCGAGGTTCGTGACCATCGGATATGGAGACCGAGCAGGGTACGACAGGACTGATCCTAAAGTCCGCGACGCGGCCCATGAACACGACGAACGCCTACTCGCGGAGGGGAGCGTTGATGGGTATCGCCGGTGAGCCCGTGCAAGTGCGCAACCACGACGGGGCGGGCGTGGACACCAGCGAGGGGTCGTTCCTGCGCTCGTAGCCAAGCCAACAAGAAAGGCGGAAGATGGAAGCCCGAATCGACATAATCACGCTCGCCGTCGCCGATCTGGAGCGAGCGCTCGAGTTCTACCGAGACGGGCTCGGATTGGAGTCGCGCGGGATCATCGGCACCGAGTGGACCGGCGACGCTGTCGAGCCGGCCGGGGCTATCGCGCTGTTCGAGCTACCGGGCGGGCTGATGCTGTCGCTGTACCCCCGCACCGAGCTGGCAAAGGACGCCAATGTCCCGCTCGGTCTGCCGAAGACCGGCGAGTTCAGCATCGGACACGCGGTGGCAAGCAAAGCTGAGGTCGACGCCCTGCTCAGCCAAGCCGAGGCCGCCGGAGCCACGCTCACCGACCGACCGCACGACCGTCCCTGGGGGATCTACTCCGGCTACTTTCGCGATCCCGACGGACACCTATGGGAGGTCCTCTACAACCCACGGCTCGTCCGCCCGCAGGAGTAATGCGCTGCAACGTCAAGGATCAACGACAAGATCCCGCAAAAGCTCCCTTGCTCAGCCTCGTCAGCGCTCGCTCGTCCGCGAAAGGGAGCAGGCGACGAGCTGCGTCTCGCGGTCATTTCGCGCGCGATACTTAAGCGATTGCCTAACTGTTGCTATCGTGGCTGCCGTGCCCGTTGCCGCCGAGGTCTTGCTCGACCAGACCTTTCGCGCCCTCGCTGACCCGAGCCGGCGGTCGATCATCGCCTGCACGCCGCAGCAGACCTTCAGCGCGTTTTCGGACCCCGAGCTCGAGCGCGAGCACGGTACGGGCAAGCTGCTAGACGCGCTCGCGCGCTTACTCGCTGGGGAGCGGGTCAGATGACGCTTACGCTGCACGAGCATCCATTTGCCGCCTACTGCTGGAAGGCGCTCGTCGCTTTGTTCGAGCGCGATGTGCCCTTCGAGCGCCAGTTCGTCGGCGGCGAGGCGGACCGCGCGCAGCTCGGCGAGCTGTGGCCCATGGCCAGCATCCCGGTGCTCGTCGACGACGCCGCAGGCCTCACGCTGCCCGAGTCCACGACGATCGTCGAATACCTCGATGGTCACGGCGATGCGCCGGTGCTGGTGCCTTCCGAACCGGCGGCTGCGCTGCAGGCACGGTTGTGGGACCGCGTGTTCGACGGGCATGTCATGACGCCGATGCAGAAGATCGTCGGTGACAACCTGCGCCCGCAGGGCCGCGGGGATCCCGAGGGCGTCGCCGAGGCGCGCGCCACGCTCGACCGCGCCTACGCGCTTCTCGATGCTCACTTGGCGGGCAGTGACTGGGCCGCGGCATCGGCGTTCACGCTGGCCGACTGCGCCGCCGCGCCAGCGCTCTTCTACGCCCGCGTCGTACACCGCTGGGATGAGGATGGCCTTGACAACCTCACGCGCTACTTCGCCGCGCTCACTGCGCGGCCATCCGTCGCCCGCGTCATCGACGAGGCGCGCGAGTACCGGGACATCTTCCCGCTGTCCTGGCCGGACTACGCGGAGTAGCCGCGCTCAGCCGGCCGCCGGCTCGCGAATCTCGCCAAGCGAGTTCGCACCCACCCGCGGCGCACCACCACCCAACCCGCGGGACCCGAAGGGTCCAACCCAAATCAACCGAAGGGTCCAACCCAAATCAACCGGCCCGCAGCGCGGGAGACGTCACTTGATGAACAGCATCTCCGAGTACTTCGGCAGCGGCCACAGATCGTCGGGCACCATCTTCTCCAGCCGGTCGGCGACCTCGCGGACGTCGTCCATCGCGGGGACGACGGTGTCGCGCATGTAGGCGGCCCACTTCTGGGGAGAGCCGTCGGGCTGGTTGTCGGCGAGGTTGGCGTCCTCGAGCTTGATCAGCGCGTAGTGCAGCTCCTTGACGACGGGCTCGGACTCGGCGATCAGCTCTTGCAGCTCGGAGGCCTTGACCTCGTTGAGGTGGCGGACGGCGGCGGGCAGCAGCATCGTGCGGGCGATCGTGGCGGCGGTCTCGGACTCGATGTTGAGCTTGACGGCGTACTGCTCGGTGAAGACCTCATAGCGCGACTCGAGCTCGCGCTTGGAGAGGACCTTGTACTTCTTGAACAGCGCGACGGTGCCTTTCTCGACCAGCCACGGCAGCGCGTCGGGGGTGGTCCTGAGGTTGTAGAGGCCGCGCTTCTCGGCCTCTTTGTGCCAGGCGTCGGAGTAGTTGTCGCCGTCGAAGACGATCCGCTTGTTGGCGGCCCAGCTTTCCTTGACGATCTTGGTGACCGCCTTCTCGAGGTTCGTCGAGGAGCCTTTCAGCGCGGCCTGGAGCTTGTCGGCGAGCTCGTCGATGGCCTCGGCGACGATCGTGTTGAGGACGGTGTTGGGCAGCGCCAGCGACTGGCTGGAGCCCAGCGCGCGGAACTCGAACTTGTTGCCGGTGAACGCGAACGGGCTCGTGCGGTTGCGGTCGCCGCCGTGCATCGGCAGCGGCGGCAGCACCGGCGTGCCGAGACCGAGGAATGAGCCGGGCTTGGAGGTCTGGGCCTTGCCGGCCTCGATCGCGTTGAAGACCTGTTCGAGCTCGGCGCCCAGGAAGATCGAGATGATCGCGGGCGGCGCCTCGTTGGCGCCGAGGCGGTGGTCCTGGCCGGGGCTTGCGATCGATGCGCGCAGCAGCGCCTGGTGGGTGTTGACGGCCTGGATCACGGCGGCGCAGAAGAACAGGAACTGGAGGTTCTCCGACGGGGTGTCGCCGGGCTCGAGCAGGTTCATGCCGGTGTCGGTGCCCATCGACCAGTTGTTGTGCTTGCCCGACCCGTTGACGCCGGCGAACGGCTTCTCGTGCAGCAGGCAGACGAGCCCGTAGCGGCGGGCGACGTTCTGCATGACCTGCATCGTGAGCTGCTGGTGGTCGGAGCCGACGTTGGAGTTCTCGAAGATCGGCGCGACCTCGTACTGGTTGGGGGCGACCTCGTTGTGGCGCGTCTTGATCGGGACGCCGAGCTTGGCGAGCTCGCGCTCGGTCTCCAACATGCACGCCAGGATCCGCTCCGGGATCGAGCCGAAGTAGTGGTCGTCGAGCTCGTGGCCCTTCGGGGGCTTGGCGCCGAACAGCGTGCGCCCGGTCATCAGCAGGTCGGGCCGTTCGAAGTAGTACTGCTCGTCGATCAGGAAGTACTCCTGCTCGGGGCCCACCGTCGTGAAGACCCGCCGCGCGTCCTCGACGCCGAGCAGCTCCAGCGCACGGATCGCAGCGCCGGAGAGCGCGTCCATCGAGCGCAGCAGCGGGATCTTGTGGTCCAGGGCCTCGCCCGTCCACGACGTGAAGGCCGTCGGGATGCACAGCAGCGCGCCGTTGGGGTTCTCCAGGATGAACGCCGGCGAAGTGGGGTCCCACGCGGTGTAGCCGCGGGCCTCGAACGTCGCGCGGATCCCGCCGGTCGGGAACGACGACGCGTCGGGCTCGCCCTGGATCAGCTCCTTGCCGGAGAACTCCGCGATCGCCGTCCCATCGCCGGCGGGCGCGTAGAAGGAGTCGTGCTTCTCCGCGGTGGAGCCCGTCAGCGGCTGGAACCAGTGGGTGTAGTGGGTCGCCCCCCGCTCCATCGCCCAGTCCTTCATCGCCTGCGCGACCGCGTCGGCGAGCGAGGTGTCCAGCGCCTCGCCGCGCGCGAGCGTCCGCTGCAGCGCCTTGTAGACGTGCTTGGGCAGGCGCTGGCGCTGGACGACCTGGCTGAACACGTTCGACGCGAAGATCTGGTTGCCCGGCAGCGTCAGGTCCGGCGAGCCGAGCGCGCTTCCGTTGGCGCTCCACTGGGCGGCGGTGACGTTGTGCTGACGGGTCCTGGGCATGGGCGGGTTCTGTTCTCCTCGAGGTCTTTAGGGATGAAGGGTTGGCCGGTCCGGGGGACCGGCTCGCGCGGGTCAGAGCGCGACCACTCCGACAGGGCGAGGTGGCCCGATGGCATCGTAGACCCAACTGCGCCTCGGTACATCGCCCGAATGGCGAAATCGACTCGCGCGATCTTTCGACAGGGGGCCAAACGGCGACCGCGTCCGGCCTGTGGGCCTGCGCCACGCTGCGCTGCGCGATCACGGGAGACCGCTGCGCGTGCTGCGGCGGTCAGCATGGCCGGCCCGCCGGGCCGGCCATGGATTATGGGGCGTTGGGCGCGGTGGGGATGTACGGCCCGGGGACGACCTTGCCGGTCTGCGGGTCGACGTGGGTTTTCGGGGGGCGACCGGCGATGTCGACGGTGAAGCCCCCGGCCGGGATGCCAGTTTGGGAACCCTGCCCGCCCAGTCGTGCCTGGGCCTTGCCGTTGAGGCCGGCATAGACCCTGTAGAAGATCCGTGTGCACGCCGGGCTTCACCGGGGTGACGTGCCACACGAAGCTGCGCGACGGCTCCCGGCGCCAGCCGGCCGAGCGCCCAGATCTGTTCGTTGGCCGTGGTCCCGCCCCCCGGGGGGTTGACCTGGACGGTTTCGACCGGCGGGTTGCGGGATCGGCCCGGGGCCGTCGTTGACGACCCAGACCGGCCGCTTGCGGGCTGGCGAGGTCGGGGTAGTCGGAGGTGTAGTAGAACGAGTTCACCGCGACCGCCACGTTGGGCAGCGTGCGCAGACCGGTGTTGCGCACCGTCACCACCAGCTGCGTCGGCCGCGCGACGGCCTGCAGCGCGGGGAAGCTCGCCCGCGCACCTGCACCGTGAAGACGCCTCGCGGTTCGTGGACGTCCTGCTGAGCTTCTCCGCATCCGCCCGCCAGCACACCCGCCGACGTCGCGCAGGCGCCGAGCACAAGACATCTTCAAGCAGGAGGCTCCCCCTCACAGCGGGGCCACGATACCAGTGGCCGGGGCGCCGCCGGCTTCCCGGCCCGTCGCGGGTGCGACTCCTGCTGTCAAGCCTCGCAGAGGGTTGCGCTTCCAAGCGTGCAGGGTGGCGCTCCGCCAGCGCATCGCGTAGAGTTCTCTCAGGGCGGCGCGAATGCGTCGGCTGTGACCCGAGGAGGGGTACAGGAAGTGGTTCGCAGCGCAGCAGAGCGGGCGTTCCTCCCGACGAGGAACTTCATCGAGGAAATCGGGGACATGATGATCCTGACGGGCAGGACCATCATCTCCGCGCTGCGCCCCCCCTACCCGTACGGGGGCGAGTTCGTCTCGCAGTTCCTGTTCGCGCTGCGGCTGTGCTGGTTTCCGCTGCTGATCTCGACGGTCTGCATCTGCTACGCCGCCCCCGGCCTGCAGGCCGCGAACTTCCTGACGATCTTCGGGGCGCTGGACCGCCTCGGCGGGATCTTCGTGCTCGCCGCGATCCGCGAGATCGGCCCGATCGTCACCGCGATCGTGCTCGCGGGCGTCGCGGGCACCGCGATCACCGCCGACCTCGGCGCGCGCAAGATCCGCGAGGAGCTCGACGCGCTGCAGGTCCTCGGCGTCGACCCCGTCAAGAACCTCGTCGTCCCGCGGTTCCTCGCGCTGATGCTCGTCACCGGGCTGTTCAACATCTACGCGATCCTGTTCGGGATCTTCGGCGGGATGCTCGCCGAGCTCGTCAACGGCCAGCCGCTGGGGCCCGTTCTGGGCGACGCTGTTCGCCAACGCCTCCACCACCGACCTCTGGGGCTCGGCCCTGAAGACCACGCTGTTCGGCGCGATCATCGCGATCGTGTGCTGCTACAAGGGCATGACCGCCTCCGGCGGCGCCGAGGGCGTCGGCCGCGCCGTCAACCAGGCCGTCGTCGTCGCGTTCCTGGCGATCTTCGCGTTCGACTACGTCTTCACGCAGACCCTGCTCGCGACCCACCCGCAGATCCTGGTGATCAAGTGAGCGCGATGAACGAACTGCTTGCCCTGCCGCGCGAATGGATCGGCGTCGACCGGCGAGATCGCCGGCTTCACCGGCAACATCGTCCGCCACGTCTACGGCCTGCGGGTCTTCCGCTTCTTCGGCGAGGCGCTGCGCCAGTCGGGGATCCTGATCATCTCCTCGACGCTGATCATCTGGTCGCTGATGTTCATCCTCGGCCTGGAGTGCGGGATCGAGGGCGCCTACTTCACTCGAGGCCCAGGGCGCGCCGGCCTATTCCGGGGTGTTCACCGCGTGGTGCGACCTGCGCGAGATCATCCCCTACGCGTTCGGCTACATGATGGCCGCGAAGGTCGGCACCGGGATCGTCGCCGAGCTCGGCGCGATGCGGATCTCCGATGAGATCGACGCGCTGGAGGTGATGGGCATCGACTCGGTGACCTTCCTCTGCGCCACGCGCCTGCTGGCCGCGTGGATGGTGCTGCCGTTCATGTACCTCGCCGGGATCGGCGGAGCCTTCCTGGCGTCCTACATCGCGGTGGTCCAGCAGGTCGGGGTGGTCTCCTCCGGCGGGTACCTCCTGATCTTCTGGCAGTTCCAGAACCCGCCGGACTTCTTATTCAGCCTGATCAAGGCGATGTTCATGGCGACCGCGATCGTGCTGGTCGGCTGCTACTACGGCTACAACGCCAGTCGGCGGGCCGGTCGGGGTGGGCACCGCGACCGCCAAGTCGATGGTGCTCAACCTCGTGCTGGTGCACATCGATCGGGATGCTCGGCACGCAGATCTTCTGGGGCGCCAATCCGCGCGCCCCGATCGGAGGCTGACGATGGCCGTCGAGCCGAGCACGGTCGAGCCGGCCGAGCAGGAGGAGTTCCAGTTCCACAGCGGCGCCATCCGCCCGACGGGGTCCCCGACGCGATCGAGTTCATCGACGTCCACAAGGCGTTCGGCTCAAACCACGTGCTGCGCGGCCTGAACATGGGCCTGCCCGGAAGGCCAGATCTCGATGATCCTCGGTCCGTCGGGCACCGGCAAGTCGGTCTGCATCAAGCACATCGTCGGCCTGCTCTACCCCGACGAGGGCGACGTGATCGTCGCGGGGCAGTCGATCCCGTCGCTGTCCGACGACGACCTCTTCGAGACGCGCAAGAAGTTCGGGGTGCTCTTCCAGGACGGCGCGCTGTTTGGCTCGCTGAACCTCTACGACAACGTCGCGTTCCCGCTGCGCCAGCACACCGAGAAGGGCGAGGACGAGATCGCCGAGATCGTCAACCGCCGCCTGCGCGAGGTCGGCCTCGGCGACGCCGGCGAGAAGATGCCCAACGAGCTCTCCGGCGGGATGCGCAAGCGCGCCGGCTTCGCCCGCTCGCTGGTGCTGGATCCCGCGATCGTGCTCTTCGACGAGCCCGACTCCGGCCTCGATCCCGTGCGCACCGCGCTGCTGTGCGAGCTGATCAAGGAAGTCCACGCCGAGAACGGCGGCTCCTACGTGGTGATCACCCACGACATCCTCAGCGCCCGACGCGTCGCCGAGTACATCGCGATCCTGTGGCGCGGGCGGATCGTCGAGTCGGGGCCCGCCGCGGACCTGTTCGCCTCGGAGAACCCCTTCGTGCGCCAGTTCCTCTCCGGCGACTCGGCCGGGTCCGCTCGGCATGGAGTAACCCCGGCGGCGTCCCTCGCCAGCGGGTAGTGAGCCTCGCCGACGGGACGATCAACTAGCCTCGTAAGTGTGTCTATCGCCAGGATTCTCTCCGCTCTAGCCGGCGGCGCCGCGCGCCGGCCGCTGCGGTGCTCGCGCTCGCGGCGCGCTCGGGCTGGGGGGCGCGGCGCTGGCGCTGCAGCTGCGCCCGAGCGCGGCCACGACACCTTCGTGGGCGCTCCAGCGCCGGCTACCGGGCGACGCAGCGCTTCTACCGGGACTTCGGCGAAGAGCCGGTGCAGATGATGGTCAAGGGCAATCTGCAGCAGCTGCTGCTCAGCTCGGACATCGATCGCCTGGTGGGGCTGGAGGGATGCCTGTCGGGCAACGTCCCCGCCGCGGGGCTGGCCCGCGAGGGTGGACGCGACGGCCCGTGCGGCGCAGCTCGAGCGGCTGGGCACCGTGAAGGTCGGTGATCGGTCCCGGGCACGTTCGTCAACGAGGCCGCCGAACAGATCGACCAGCAGCTCTCCAACCAGGGCACGCGAGGCCGAGACGCAGGCCAGGCAGGCCCGGCACGCGATCGACCGCGCCGCGCTCGCGCAGGGCCGTCGGCGCGGCCGAAGCGCGCCCAGCTCGGCGAAGAAGCCAGCAAGGCTGACGCTCGAACGCTACGCCCAGGAGCTCGAGCTGCTGGGGGCCGAGTACGGCATGAGCGCGCCCCCGAGCCTCAACGACCCGAGCTTCGTCGTACGACGCTCGTGTTCGACAACACCGCCAAGCTCGCGGGCACGCCCAAGCAGCGCTTCGCCTACCTGTTCCCCAGCCGCGAAGCCGCGCTGATCTCGGTGCGGATGAAGGCCGGTCTGGACGAAGCGGCAGCGCACGCGCACGATCGCGCTGATCCGCCGCGCCGTGGCGATGCCCCAGTGGCGCCTGCAGCACGGCGAGCGCTACCTCGTCACCGGCGAGCCCGTGATCGTGTCCGACCTCGACGGCTCGATCACGCAGCTCGATCGAGCTGCTGCTGGTCGCGGTGCTGCTGGTGATGGCCGCTCACGCTCAGCCTGGTCTTCCGCGGTCGCCCGCGCCTGCTGCCGCTGGCGATCGCGGCGCTCGCCACCGCGCTGACCTTCGGGGCGCTGTCCGCGGTGGGCGCCTCGCTGACGGTCGCCCAGGTCGCCGTGCTACCGGTGCTCGTCGGGCTCGCCGTCGACTACGCGATCCAGTTCCAGTCGCGCGTGCGAGAGGCCCGCGCGGTGGGCGCACGCGGTGCGGGCGAGGCGCCGTGCGCGCAGCGCGGCCACCGTGCGGGGCCCCGACGATCGCTACCGCCGCGGCGGCGGCGGCGGCGGCGCTGCTCGTGCTGTGCTCTCGCCGGTGCCGACCGTGCGCGGCTTCGGGCGCTGCTGGTCGCTGGGCATCGCGATCGCGTTTCTCTGCGCCCTCACCGTCGGCTCCGCCGCGCTCGCGCTCGCCGGCGCGCGGCGCGCCGGCGCCCCGAGGCCGGATCGATCGGTGTCCGTCGATCCCGCCCCCGCTCGCGGCGGCCCTGGCGGCGGCACGAGCGCCCGCCCGGTGGCTGGACGCCTCGTGGCGGGGCGCCCGCGAGCTGCTGCGCGAGAACCCCCTGACCCGCTGCGATCACCGGGCCGCCCTGGTGCACGCCGTGCGCCACCCCGGGCGCGTGCTCGGTGTCGGCCTCGCGCTGGCGGCGCTGGGCTGGGCGCTGGACACGCAGACGCAGGTGCAGACCAACATCGAGAGCTCGTCCCCCAGAGCATGGCCTCGCTGCGCAACCTGGACGCGCTCGAGCGCTCCTCCGGGGTGGGCGGGAAGATCGACCTGATGGTCTCCGGCAGGTCACCTGGCGACGCCGGCGCGATCGAATGGATGAGCGCCTATGAGAACGCCGTGCTGCGGCGCTTCGGCTACAGCCGCCACCGCGGCTGCGGCAGGGCGCTCGTGTGCCCGGCGTTCTCGCTGCCCGACCTCTTCCACGCCGCAGTCTCCGCGCAGCGCGGCCCGCTCGGCGGGCGCCACCGGCTCCGGCCACGCCGGATCGGGCCGGCCGCGGGATCCGGTCGGGGCGTAAGGCCGGACGGGAGTACCGGGTCGCCCGACTCGCCAAGCTGACCGAGGCCGAGGTCGACGGCCTGCTGGGGGAGATCCCGGCCGTATCTCTCTCAGGACGTCATCACCCCCGACCGGCGGGTCGCGACGCTGGCGTTCGGAATCCGCCTGATGTCCCTGGACGAGCAGCAGCGCGTGATCGAAGCGATGCGCGCCGACCTGCACCCGCCGCGCGGAGTGAGCGTGCCACGCTTGTCGGGCTGCCGGTGCTGGCGGCGCAGTCCGGGCGCCGCAGGTCGCCTCGCCGTGGCGGCGCATGTTGACGCTGCTGGCCGGGCTGGCGGCGGCGGCGCTCGTGCTGCTCGTCGCCTTCCGCTGGGACCGCCGGCGGGCGCTGGTGCCGCTGCTGCCGGTCGTCCTGGCCACCGGCTGGTCGGCGCTGATCGTGTTCGCGATCCGGGTGCCGCTGAACCCGATGTCGGTGACACTCGGCGCGCTCGTGATCGCGATCTCGACCGAGTTCAGCGTGCTGCTGGCCGAGCGCCACCGCGCGGAGCGGATCGCCGGCCATCCGGTGCTCCGAGGCGCTGCGCCGCACCTACCGCGCGCACCGGCGCGGCGGTGGCGGCGTCGGGTGTCACCGCGATCATGGGCTTCGGCGTGCTGGTGCTCTCCGATATCAGCATGCTGCGCGACTTCGGCCTGGTCACGCTGGTCGACCTGAGCGTGTCGCTGGTCGGGCGTGCTGGTCGCCGCTGCCCGCGGTCCTGCTGCTGGCCGTCTCCGATCGGACTGCCGCCGGAGACGAGAGCGCCGCGCTCCCTTCCGCCGGGCGGCTCGTCATCCGGCTCCTCGGGGCTGGGTGCGCGCGGCGGCGGGGCGCGTGCGGGCAGGCACGCCCCTGCGTCATCGAGCCCGGCCAGCGCTACGGTCGCTGGGCGGCGGTGCTGGCGCTCGTGATCCTCGGGCTGATCACGCTCAACACCGTCGCTTACCCCCCCCAACGGGTCGGCCGGCGATCGCGCCCGGCGGGCGGCTGGCGCCGTTCGCGGCGCCGCTCGTGACGGGCGATCTGCGGGGCGACGCCGACATCGCCACCCGCGCCGATGGAAGGCTCCGCGGGCAGCGCCCGGCGTGCGCGGTGCGGGGTCCGCAGATCCTGAACATCTGCCAGCTCTACGAACAGGGCCCGCTGGTGCTGGCGCTGTTCGTCGACGCCGGCGGCTGCGCGGGTGTCCTCGGACGAGATGCAGCGCTGGTCCCGGTCTTCCCGGAGTGTGCGCTTCGCGGCGGTCTCGATCTCGATCAAGGGCGACCGCCGACAGCTGCGCGCGCTGGTCCGCGCGCACCGGCTGAGCTTCCCCGTAGGCATCGACAGCGAAGGGGCGCTGGCGGGGCTCTACAAGCTGGCGAGCTGCCCCCAGATGACCTTCGCCTATCCCGGGCGGGGTCGCGCAGAGCAAGGCGCTGCTGATCCGCGCCCTCGCTCGCCGCGCTGCGCGCGCGGGTCGGCGAGTTCGTGGCCGCGTGCGCGTGCGGAGACCGCGGCCGGAGCGCCGGGCGTGCCGATGGCCATCGTGAGGCCAGGCCGCAGCGTTCGCGGCCCGTGTGCGGTTGGCGCGCGAACGGAGGTCCGGGAGGAGCTGCCGGGTCTGCGCATGGTGCACGCCAGCGCGACGGATCGCCCGCGAGCACGGGGCTCGCCGCCGGCGCTCAGGCGGCGGTTGAGGGAGCTCTCCAACCGCTGGGCCGGGCCCCACGCGATCAACCTGCGCCGGCGGCCGGTCCCAGCGGCCTACCGGGTGTTCTTCAGGCACATCGGCCTGGACCCCGACGTGGTGCGCACGCCGATCGAGGAGGCGATGCTCGGGCGGATGCTGCAGGGCGGCTTCTACTCCAACAACCTGCTCGCCGACGCGCTGCTGATCGCGCTGGTGGACACCGGCGTGCCGGTGTGGGCGCTCGACACGTCCGCTGTCGACGGTCCGCTCGGCGTCCGCGCCAGCCGGGCCGGGGAATCGCTCGGACGCATCCCCCTCGGCGCCGAGGCTGCCCGCGGGCGGCTGGTGGTGGCCGACACCTCAGCGGCGCTGGCGGTGCTGTTCGGCGAGATCGCGCCCGGGCCACGCCGCGCAGGCCGTCGCGGGCGAGCTGGCGCTGTTTACGCTGCAGGTCCCCGGGGTGCCCTCGCTGCACGTCGAGGAGGCGCTGTGGATGTGCCAGCTCGATGCTCGCGGGCCCCTGGTAGAGGTCGCCCCGCCCGCACGCCCGCCCGGCCCTGCGGCCGGCGTGCGGGCGGGGCGGGCGGGACCTCGAGAAAGGGTCGTTCCGCCCCGCCGGGCGGCCCAAATGGAGGTTGTCGCCCAGCGTGGAGTGCGGTGGGTGCTGATAGACTTCGCCATGGGGATGGAGCTGCTCACCGTCGATCGCGACGTTCCTCTCCGCCGCTCGGGGGTGGAGGAGCGCGCCGCGGCCGAGTGCGCGGCGCGCGAGGCGCTGAGAGGGCAGGTCGCCAAGCTCGAGCGCGAGCTCTCGACGATCGTCGCCGGCGGCTTCCCGCACATCTACGCGGTCCCGGCGCCGGCGTGGGTCGGGTGCGTCGGGTCCTCATCTGCTGACGCTCGCCGAGCTCGAGCGCCTGCGCGACCGGCTCGCGCTGCGGGTGCGCGAGGCGCAGGGGCAGGCGGCTCGACGGGCGAGCTGCAGTGGCGCGCGCAAGAACGGCTTGAACGGATGAAGCAGGAGCCCGGCCGCTACAAGTTCGTGCGCCTGCCCGTGGTCGATCTCGGCGAACGCGGCTGCGGCGTGTGGGAGGTCCGTCCCCGGCTCGGCCTGATCGGGATGCTCGCCGGCTGGTGGCAGCTGAAGCTCTCCTCGGGCTGCCCGTTACCCGGGGGGCCGCGCGGGTGCGCGGCCCCGGCCCTCGGCGGGCGAGCTCGCGGCGGGCGGGCTTGATCGCGTGATCGGGCGATGGGACCGCTGCGCTGGGAGGGACCTCCGCTACCGGACGAGTGCCACCGCGTCGCGCTCGCGCCGCGCTGGGGAGAGCGTCCGCTGCGCTTGTGGGAGCGTCGCGTCGCGCTCGTGCTGCGTCTGCGAGAGCATTGCGGCCAGCGTGCGACGTTGGCGGTCGGTCATCGACCCCACGGTCTTGGTCTCTGACATCGGCACGATCGCGAGGAACTTGCGGCAGCGGCTCTCCCCCCAGCGGCGTTGGCTCATCAGCAGGTCCGCGACCGCCATGCTCTGCGCCTCCCAGGGGCACTCGAGGATGACCTCCGCGACGCAGACCTCGCCCGTGGCGACCCTGCGCTTGAGCTCGGCGCGGGCCAGGCGCACCTTGTTGGCGCGTTCCAGGGCACGCATGTATTGAGGGCCGGCAGGGGCGATCGTCGCTGTCGCGTTCATGGTGCTCACTCCCCGTTGCCGCCGCGGGGGTCATCCGCGGCGCGCAACATCCTTGCTTGGTTTTGACGAGTACCGCGCCCGCGACGATCACCTGACAACCGCCCACCGGATGTCCCGTCCGGCCCCCGGCACCCCTCTGCCGGCGGCCCCGTCGGGGCAGGTCCCGAGCGTTCGTGCAGAGCGCCCCCCCAAGCTACGCCAGCAGGGGGCGTCGGTCAACAGCACGCGCTCAGATCGTGCGCTAGAAGCGACCTTTTTCTTCGGCCCCGGCAGCGGCCCGTGCTCGGCCTCGAACGCGCGCTTGACCCGGCGCAAAGATATCCAGCGCGCGGTCCAGCGTCGCCCCGTCGTGGGTCGCCATCACGCTCGTGCGCAGCAGCGCCCCGCCCGGGGGCACGGCGGGGTGCAGGGCGGTGTTGACGAAGATCCCGCGTCGTAGAGCGCCTTCCACAGCAGCGCCGCCTTCCAGTCGTCGCCGACCAGCACCGGCACGATCGGGGTCACGATCGTGGGTCTCCCGGCGCGTCGAGCCGCACCCCGGGCGCCGCCGCGATGCTCGCTCGCGCCGGCAGCGGCTGGGGCGCGACGACGGCGAAGCCGAGCTCGCTCCAGGCCGTCGCGCAGCCGCCACGCGTTGTCGAGCACCCGCTCCAGCAGCGGCGGGCCGTCGGGCGAGCGCAGCACGCGCAGCGCCGCGAGCGCCGCACCGAGCGCGGCGGGGACCGCGGAGGCCGTGAAGAGGAAGGCGCGCGAGTAGATGCGCAGGTACTCGATCACGTCGGCGGGCCCCGCCACGAAGCCGCCGCAGGAGGCCAGCGACTTCGAGAAGGTGCCCATCCGCAGGTCCACGCGATCCTCGACGCCGAGCAGCTCGGCGGTGCCGGCGCCGCGCGCGCCGAGCACGCCCGCGCCGTGCGCCTCGTCGACCATCAGGCGCGCGCCGTAACGCTCGCACAGCTCGCAGATCTCCAGCAGCGGCGCGATGTCGCCCTCCATCGAGAAGACCCCGTCGACCACGACCAGCACGCCGCCGCCGTCGCCCTCGCGCGCGCTGCAGCATCTTCTCGAGCTTGTCCAGGCGGTTGTGGCGGAAGGGCCGCAGCTTCGCGCGCGAGAGCAGGCAGCCGTCGAGGATCGAGGCGTGGTCGCCGGAGTCGGCGATCACGGTGTCGCCGGGCCCGAGGATCGTGCCCAGCGTGCCGACGTTGGCCTGATGGCCGGTCGTGAACACGAGTGCGTCCTCGGTGCCCATCCACTCGGCGATCTCGCGCTCCAGTTCGAGGTGCAGCGGGATCGTGCCGTTCAGCAGGCGCGAGCCGGTCAGGCCGGTGCCGTAGCGGTGCAGCGCGTCCTGCGCGCCCGCCCAGCACGCGCTCGTCGCCGGTGAGGCCGAGGTAGTTGTTGGAGCCGAGCATGATCCGCTGCGCCCCCTCCATCTCGACGACCGGCATCGCCGGCGAGGTGAGGACGTGGAAGTAGGGCAGGATGTCGGCCGTCGCGCGCCGCCGCCAGCAGCTCGGCGCGCTCGTGGTGGCGGACCTTGGCGAAGACGTCCCGGGGCGGCTGGCCCTCGTCCGTCGGGAGCGCGGGAGCGTCGGTGTGCTGTCGGTTGGGATCGCCATATCGTCCGTGCAGGTCGATGTGTAGGGTGCCGTGGCTGTGAGCGTCGAAGTCAGCAGCCGTCTCCGGCGGGCGCGACCTGAAGCGGTTCATCGACCTGCCGTTCCGCCTGCATGCTAACCACCCGCTGTGGGTGCCCCCGCTGAAGCTCGAGCGCTGCATGTTCCTCAGCCGGCAGCATGAACGCCTTCTTCAAACACGGCGAGGCCGAGTACTTCCTGGCGCGCCGCGACGGGCGCGTGGTCGGGCGCGATCAGCGCGCAGATCAACCACGCCTTCAACGACCACCACAAGCGCGCTGGGGCTGGTTCGGCTTCCTGGAGCTCGAGGACGACCCCGAGGTCGCGCGCGGCGCTGCTCGACGCCGCGCAGACGTGGCTGCGGGCGCGCGGCTGCGAGCGGATGGTCGGCCCGGCGGACTTCGCGATGAACGACGAGTGCGGCATCCTGATCGAGGGCTTCGAGCTGCGCCCGATGATCCGCCAGCCGTGGCACCCGCCCTACTACCAGCGCGTGCTCGAGGAGGTCGGGATGAGCAAGGCGATGGACCTGCTGATGTGGAAACTCGAGGTCACCGAGCGCGACAGGGTGCTGCCCGTGATCTGGGAGCTGGCCGAGAAGGCGCAGAGCGAGCACGGCATTCGCGTGCGCCCGATGCGCCGCCGCCAGCTGCGCAAGGACATGGACTCCTTTGCCGAGGTCTACAACGCCGCGTGGTCGAAGAACTGGGACTTCGTGCCCTACTCCAAGAAGGATCTGGACGCCCTCGCCCAGGAGCTGCAGCTCGCCTTCGACAAGCACTGGTTCATGATCGCCGAGCGCGAACGACACCGGCGAGGTCGTCGGGCATGGCGATCACGATCCCCGACCTCAACCAGGTGCTGGCGAAGATGAAGGGCCGCCTGCTGCCGCTGGGCTGGTGGCACTTCCTGCGCAAGGGCGCGATCATCGATCGCGTGCGCGTCGGCTTGCTCGGCGTCAAGCCCGAGTACCAGCACACCGGCGTCGCGGCGAAGCTCTACGAGGCGCACTTCGACGCCGCCGAAGCGCGCCCCCAGAAGGGCGGCGAGATGGGCTGGATCCTGGAGACCAACACCGCGATGAACCGCGGCATGGAAGCGATGGGCGGTACCGTCGTCAAGCGCTACCGGATGTACGAGCGGGTGTTCGACGCCTCCACCGCGACCCCGCCGGCCGATCCCCATACCGCGAACCCCACGCCGACCCCGCCGGCCGACGCGTCGCGCCTCGGCGGCGACGGGTGTCGCGAGCGCCCTCACGGCGGCTCTCGGAGTGCCTGCGTGTGCGTCGGGTGCGCTCTCTACACTTCGCCGCGTGAGCGAGCGGCTCCAGTCCGAGCGGGACACCGAGGAAATCGACGCGGTCGTGGTCGTCCCGGCCCGGCCGTCGGCGTCAGTCCCGGCACACCGCCAGGCCGGTGCGGTGGTGCCGGCGGTCCAGGCCGCCGCGGTCGCGGCGGGCGGCTTCGTCGCGGGCGCGGCCGTCGTCGGTCTGGTGCACCGCCGCCGTCATCGCCGCGACCTCCTCCGTGCCAGCTCGCGCCGCGGGGTCGGTCGCCGTGGTCGGGGCGGGCGCTCGCGGAAGGCGGGGGAGCTGGTGCAGATCGTGGGCTCGCGCTCGCTGCTGGTCGACGTGCACCTGCTCGGCGGCCGCAACTAGTCGGGTCTGGAGGGTCGGGGCGTGCCGTCCGAGCCGGTGGAGCTGCGCCGCGAGGTGCGGCCCGCGTGGCCGTTTCGGCTGCCGCGGCAGGGCGGGGCGGATGGCGTGCTGCGCCAGCGCGGGGGAGTGCTGGAACGGCTGCTGCACCGCGAGACTGAGCCCGTGGTGGTGCGCGTCGCCCAAACTGGTCCCGACCGCGTCGTGTTCGGGGCACGCGCCGCCAGTCGAGCGGCGGCCGAGCACGGGATTGCGCGGATGCGCTTCGCGCTCGGCGTCGACGACGACCTGCGGGCGTTTCACCGCCGCTTCAGCCGCGACCCCGCGATCGGGGCCTCGGTGCGGCGGCGGCCGTGGCTGCGGGTCAGGCGCCGGCCCGAGCCGTTCGAGGCGCTGGCGTGGGCGATCTGCGAGCAGCTGATCGAGTTCGAGCGGGCCGCCGCGATCGAGCGTCGCGTCGTCGCCCGTCTGGGGCGGCGCCTGGTGGGCGGGGACCGATCTGCCGGCGGTCTGCGCGACCTGCCGGCGCCCGCGGCGCTGGCTGGGGTGTCGCCGGCGCTGCTGCAGTCGCTGGACCTCGGCGGCGCGCGGGCGCGGGCGCTGGTACGGGCCGCCCGCGAGGTGGCCGGCGGGCGCATCGACCTGCACTGCGACGAACACGAGCGCGCCTGGCGGCGGCTGCGCGCGATCCCCGGGATCGGGGCGTGGACAGTCGAGATGCTGGCCCTGCACGGCCAGGGCCGCTACGACCAGATTCCCGCCGGGGACGTCGGCCTGCTCAAGCTCGTCGGACGGCGGCTGGGCGGGGATGGGAGCCCCGCCCATCCCCGCGCCAGCGAGTCGCAGGTGCGCGCCTTCTTCGCCCCCTATGGGGACTGGGCTGGGCTGGCGGCGGCGCACATGATCGGGACGGCGTAAGAGCCCGCGAATCGATCGATAGGGTAGAGCGCGAACCTCACATGAAAAATCGCGCGACGATCCTGGTGCTGGGCACGGCGCAGTTCGTGATGGTGCTCGACAGCACGGTTATGAACGTGTCGATCTCGCAGGTCGTCAAGGACCTGCACACGACGGTCTCCGGCGTGCAGCTCGCGATCACGGCGTACACGCTGGTGATGGCGGCGTTCATGCTGACGGGGGCCAAGCTCGGCGACATCCTGGGCCGCCGGCGGGCCTTTGCGATCGGCCTCGGGATCTACGGACTGGGCTCGCTGACGACGGCGCTGAGCCCGAACCTGACGGTGCTGTTGATCGGGTGGTCGGGCGTGGAGGGCCTCGGCGCGGTGCTGGTGATCCCGGCGATCGCGGCGCTGACGGCGGCCAACTACAGCGGCCGCGAACGGGCGCTGGCATTCGGGCTGCTCGGTGGGATCGCCGGCGCGGGCGCGGCGGCGGGCCCGCTGATCGGCGGCTTCGTCACGACGGCGCTGAGCTGGCGCGTGGTGTTCGCGGGCGAGACCCTCGTGGTGATCGCGATTCTGACGGTGGTGCACAGAATCCACGACCACCCGATCGAGCGGCGCACGAGGCTCGACCTCGTGGGGGCGGCGCTGTCGGCGCTGGGCCTCGGGCTGACGGTGTTCGGGATCCTCAAGATCAGCCAGTGGGGGTTCCTGCGGCCGATCGGGGCGCTGACGATCGCGGGCACGAAGATCACCCCGTTCGGCCTGTCGGTCGTGCCGTTCATGATCCTGGCGGGCCTGCTGATCCTCGGGGTCTTCGCGCGCTGGGAGCAGCGCGAGGCCGCGGCGGGACGCACGCCGCTGCTGGCGCCCGACCTGCTGAAAATCCCGCAGCTGCGGGGGGGCCTGCTGATGGTCCTCTCGCAGTACCTGATCCTGGCGGGGACGTTCTTCGTGCTCCCGCTGTACCTGCAGCTGGTGCTCGGCAAGGACGCCCTGGAAACGGGGCTGAAGATCCTGCCGATCTCAGTGGCGATGATGGTCGCGGCGGGCCTCGGCCCGCGCCTGGCGACGCGGCTGTCGCCGCGCAAAGTCGTCCAGATCGGCCTGGGCTTCCTGCTGGTGTCGATCCTGGGCCTGATGGCGACGATCTCGCCGACGCTGTCCTCGGTGCCGTTCGCGGTGTCGCTCGCGGGGTTCGGCGCGGGGATCGGCCTGGCGATCTCGCTGCTCGGCAACGTCGTGATGTCCTCGGTCGGCGAGTCGCGCTCCAGCGAGGCCGGCGGGGTGCAGGGGGCGTCGCAGAACCTCGGGCAGTCGCTCGGGACGGCGTTGATCGGCGCGGTCCTGCTGGTCGGCCTGACGACGGGGTTCCACGACCGCGTCCACGCCGACCCCGCGATCCCGCCGTCGCTGGCCCAGCAGATCGACAGCCAGACCGAGGAGGGCCTGCCGATGGTCTCCCAGGCGCAGTTCCGCGCGACGGCCGAGCAGGCGGGGCTGCCGCCCGAACAGGTCGAGAAGCTGGTGGTCTTCTACCGCGACTCGCAGATCGAAGCGCTCAAGGGGGCGCTGCTGCTGGCGTCGAGCTTCGTGCTCGTCGGGCTGTGGTTCGCACGGGCGCTGCCCGACAGGGCGCTCGACGCGGCCGGCGCGGCGCCGGAGGCCGGGGCGCGGACGCAGCTGGCGACGTAGCGCCGGCGCGGGTACGCGTTGGGAAGCGAGACCATTGGATGCTACAATGTCGCACATGGACATCGGGGTGCGGGATCTGCGCAACCAGACCGGCCGGGTGATCGACGCCGTGAGGGCCGGCGAACGAGTGACCCTGACGGTGCGCGGCGAGCCGGTCGCAGACATCGTGCCTCACGGTCGCCGCGCGCGCTGGCTCTCCGGGCCAGACCTGCGCCGGCAGCTCGCCGATCGCGCCGCCGATCCGGCCCTCCGGCAAGAGCTGGACGAGCTCGCAGGCCAGACGCTAGACGAGCTTTGAGCGTGCCCGACAGCGGCCTGCTGGATACGTCGGTGTTCATCGCACGCGAGACGGGACGACCGCTTGGCGAGCTCCCGGCACACGTCGCTGTGTCGGTCGTCACAATCGGCGAGCTTCAGCTCGGGGTGCTGGCTGCGCAGGAGGCATCCGCACGGACCCGCCGCGCCGACACGCTCGCGCTCGCCAGAGCCGCCGACCCGATCCCGATCGGCGAGGCGGTGATGGTGACCTGGGCACGGTTGGTCTCTGACTGTCGCCGCGCTGGCATCCATCGGACCGTCAAGCTCACCGACGCACTGATCGCTGCGACCGCGATCGAGCATGGGCTCCCGGTGGTCACCCAGGACGAGGACTACAGCCAAATTGCACACGCGCACCCTGCGCTGCAGGTGGTCGCCGTCTGAGGCCTCCGGCAACGGAGCCAACCGAAGTCAATGCCGACCCGGCGCTACGCGGTGGATAAAAAACAATTGATATGAGCCACTCATATAGTTTATACTGCGGCAGTCTGGCCATCTAAAAGTGTGCGGGGAGGTCGAATGTCTCGATCAGGGCGCGGCCTGCGAAGTCCGGACGGCAACAGGACCACCGGTAGGCGACAGATCGCCCCCCTATACAGATGTCTGCCCCGGGGTCCACACGGCATCGCTCCCGAGCAGGTCGTCCACAATCAGCGCGTCCGCATGTATGGGGCGATGATCGAGGCGGTGGCGCTGAACGGCTATGAGGGCACCAGCGTCAGGCATGTCATCGGCCTGGCGGGGGTGTCGCGCAGGGCCTTCTACGAGCAGTTCTCAAACAAGCAGGAGTGCTTCGTCGCGACCCTCGACCGGATCGTCGATCGAGTCCTGGGCCGGATCGAGAGCGCCTGCCGCGCCAGCGACGGGTCGTCAGAGCGGCGCATCGAGGCGGGGCTGGGGGCGCTGGTGGGTGAGGGGAGGGCCAATCCCAAGGCGCTGCATCTGGCGATGATCGACGCCTTGGCGGCCGGCCCCGAGGCCCGGCGACGGCTGGATCGCGCGCTGGCGGCCGGCGAACGGCTGCTGGCGGGCGCTCTGAACCGCTGCACCGCTGTCAAGCCTCCGCTGCCCGGCACGTTGGTAGGGGCGGCCACCGGCGGCATCCGCCGCACGATCTTCACCGACCGCCGCGGACGGCTGCGCAACGGCTCGCTGCTCAGCAAGGAGCTGCTGCGCCTGACGCTGCTGCTCGCCTCGCCCGCCACGGGCCGGCTGCAGCTGCGGCCCAGCATGGGGCCACAGCCGCCGCGGAGGGTGCCACAGCTGCCGTCGAGCGCGGCCGTGGGGGAGCCGCAAGAGCGCACGCGCCTGTTGGAGGGCGCGATCAACCTGGTGCTGCGCGAGTCCTACGACGAGCTCAGCGCGCCGCGCATCGCACAGGAGGCCGGGCTGCCGATCGACCCCTTCCTGGAGCACTTCCACAGCCCGCGCGAGTGCCTGATGGCGGCGCTGGACATGCTCGGAGAGGATCTGCTGGAGGTGACGGCCGACCCCGCGCTCGCGTCGCCGCAGTGGCCGGGGGCGGTGTGTCGGGCGATCGACCGCATCACCGCCGGCCTCGTCGCCAACCCCGCCAGCACGCTGATGCTCGCGACCAAGACCCTCGACACCGGCATGGGCGCCATTGAGGAGACGGTCGCCATGGCCAACGCGGTGAACACGCTGCTCACCGAGGGCGCACCCAGACGCCCCCACGCCAGGCTCACCCGGCAGTGGATCGCCGGCGCGCTTGCGCACATGCTGCACACGGAGATCGCGGCCGGCCGCTGGCACCGGCTGGACAGCCTCGCCGAGTACATGTCCTACATCGTCCTGGCCCCCTACCTCGGACCCGAGCAGGCCACGCACACGATCGTCGAGGCCAGACACGTCGTAGCCTGAACACCGATGGGAGCCGCATGACCACGGCCGCCGTAGGCGACACCGTCGACCGGCACGACCCGACGAGCCTGCGTCTGGTGTTCGGCGGCCTGCTGCTCGTGATGTTCCTCGCCGCGCTCGATCAGACGATCGTCGCGACGGCGCTGCCGACGATCGTCGGAGACCTCGGCGGCCTGGATCACATCTCCTGGGTCGTCACCGCCTACCTGCTCGCGCAGACCGTCGTCACGCCGCTGTATGGCAAGCTCGGAGACCTCTACGGGCGCAAGATCGTCCTGCAGTGCGCCCTGATCATCTTCCTCGCCGGCTCGGCGCTGTGCGGCCTGAGCCAGAGCCTCGACCAGCTGATCGCCTTCCGCGCGCTCCAGGGCCTGGGCGGGGGCGGGTTGATGGTCAGCGCGCAGGCCGCGATCGGCGACGTCGTGCCGCCCCGCGAGCGCGGTCGCTACACCGGCCTGTTCGGCGCGGTGTTCGGTCTGGCCAGCGTCGCCGGGCCGCTGCTCGGCGGATTCCTCACCAGCGACCTGAGCTGGCGATGGATCTTCTACGTCAACCTGCCGCTTGGCGTGCTCGCCCTGTTCGTGCTGGCCGCCACGCTGCCCACGGTGTCCGAGCGTGTGCACCACACGATCGACTACCTCGGGACCGTCCTGCTCGGGGCGGGCCTGAGCGCGATCGTGCTGGCGGCGTCGCTCGGCGGCACCTCCGACCCGTGGGGCTCCGCCCTGATCGTGGGTCTGGGAGTCGGTGGGCTGGTCCTGCTCGCGGCCTTCCTGCTCGTCGAGCGCCACGCGCGCGAGCCGATCCTGCCGCCGCGCCTGCTGCGCAACCGAGTCTTCGCGGTGACGAGCGCCGTTGGATTCGTGGTCGGGTTCGCCCTGTTCGGCGCTGTCACCTACCTTCCGCTGTACCTCCAGGTCGTGAAGGGCGCGAGCCCGACGGAATCGGGGCTCCAGCTGCTGCCGCTGATGGGCGGCCTGCTGATCACGTCGATCGTCTCGGGGCAGGCGATCACACGCACCGGCCGCTACAAGGCCTTCCCAATCGCCGGCACCGCCGTGATGACGCTGGGCCTATATCTGCTCTCGACGATGGACTCGCAGAGCAGCCGGGGGCTGATCTTCGTGTTCATGTTCGTGCTCGGCCTGGGGCTCGGGATGGTCATGCAGGTGCTGGTGCTCGCCGTGCAGAACGCCGTCGAGTACTCCGATCTCGGTGTGGCGACCTCGGGCGCGACATTGTTCCGCTCGATCGGCGGGTCGCTCGGCACGGCGACGCTCGGCGCGATCTTCTCCAACCGCCTGAGCGACGAGCTCAAGAGCACCCTGCCGGCGGGCGCGGGGGCGCACGCAGGCACCGGTGGCGAGGTCGACCCCGCGCAGATCGCGCGCCTGCCGCCGGCGCTGCACGCGGGCTATCTGCACGCGTTCACGACCTCGCTGAGCAGCGTCTTCCTCGCCGCCTCGGGCTTCGCGGTGGCGGGGTTCGCGCTGTCGTGGTTCATCCGTGAGCTGCGGCTGCGCGAGACCGTCGCGACCGGCGATCTCGGCGACACCTACGCCACGCCGCGAGACGCCGACTCGCTTGCGGAGATAGTCAACAAGCTCGGTCGCCTGGACCGTCGCGAGGGCGCCAGGGAGATCGTGATGCGCGTCGCGGCCCGCGCCGGCGTCGATCTCAGTCCCGCGGCGTGCTGGCTGCTGGCGAGGCTCAGCGAGGATCGCCACCCCGACCTCTCCACGCTCGCCGCACGGTTCGACGTCAGCCTCGAGGTCCTTGTGGATGCGCGGGAGGAGTTGGCTCGCAAGCAGCTGATCGGCCCATCCCCCGGCGAGTCATTCCCGGGCGAGCCATCCCGGGGCGGGCCATACGCCGATGAGCTGACCGCTGCCGGCCACACCGCGCTGCAGCGCCTGATCGAGACCGGGGAACAGCGCCTATCGGATCTGCTCGAGGGCTGGCGGCCCGAGGAGCACGCCGACCTCGCGCGTCTGATCGGGAGCCTGGCGCAGCAGTTCTTCATCGACGCGCCCGCCCTGTGCGCGCAGGTCGGGACGACTGCCGGTTACGCTCAAGCCCACTGAGCCACAGGTGCAGGGAGTCGCGGCAGCGTCGCCGCCAGTCCCGCGCAGAGTCGCCCCAAGCACGCGGCAGAGTCAGCCGCCAGCCCCATCGGTATAGTTCCTGCCGCTCGCCAGGCCAAGCTCCGAACCGGGAAGCGAAGTTGTCCACCCAAGCCCTGTCGCCCATCTCCGAGAAGCTCGCGTTCTACCGGCGCGCGACCAACTACATCGCGGTCGCGATGATCTACCTGCAGGACAACCACCTGCTGGAGGAGCCGCTGAAGCCCGAGCACGTCAAGCACCGCCTGCTGGGCCACTGGGGGACGGTGCCCGGGATCAACCTGATGTACGCCGGCCTGAACCGCCTGATCCTCGACACCGACGCCAGCGCCCTGCTCGTCACCGGCCCCGGCCACGGCGCCCCGGCGAACCTCGCGAACCTGTGGATCGACGGCTGCCTGGAAGACGTCAAGCCCGAGATGAGCCGCGACCGCGAGGGCCTCTCCAAGCTCGTGCGGCTGTTCTCCTGGCCGGGGGGCTTCCCCAGCCACATCGCCCCGATCGTGCCGGGGACGATCCACGAGGGCGGCGAGCTCGGCTACGCGCTGGCGACCGCGTTCGGCGCTGCGCTTGACAACCCCGACCTGATCGTCGCCTGCATCGTCGGCGACGGCGAGGCCGAGACCGGGCCGACCGCCGGGGCGTGGCACTCCAACAAGTTCCTCGACCCCGCGACGTCCGGCGCGGTGCTGCCGATGCTGCACCTCAACGGCTACAAGATCGCCAACCCGACGATCTTCAGCTCGATGAGCGACGTCGAGCTGACGAAGCTGTTCGAGGGGTATGGGTGGCACCCGATCATCGTCCAGGGAGACGACCTCGACGGCGAGCTCGCCGGCGCGCTTGACACCGCCTACGGCGAGATTCGCGAGCTGCAGGGCGCCGCGCGCGAAGGCAGCCGACCCGTACGACCGATCTGGCCGATGTTGATCGTGAAGTCCCCGAAGGGCTGGACCGGCGTCCACGAGCTCGACGGAGTGCTGATCGAGGGCACGTCGAAGTCCCACCAGGTGCCCGCGATGCAGGCCCGCACCAACCCCGAGCACCTGCAGGCGCTCGAGGACTGGCTGCGCTCCTACGGCCCCGAGGAGCTGTTCGACGCCAACGGCGGCCCGGCGCCCGAGATCGCCGCTATGTGCCCGACCGGCGAGCGGCGCATGGGCGCCAACCCGCACGTCAACGGCGGCCGGATGCGCGTCGCGCTGCAGCTTCCCAAGCTGGACGATCACGCCGTCGCGCTGGAGCGGCCCGGCGGCGCCACCGAGAGCTCGCTCGGCGCGGTCGGGGAGTATCTCGCCCAGGTGTTCGAGCTCAACCGCGAGCAGGCCAACTTCCGCGTCGTGTGCCCCGACGAGGTCGCCTCCAACCGGCTGGGGGCGCTGTTCAAGGTCGAGAACCACGCCTACGAGTGGCCGGTCGACCCCGAGATCAACCCCGACTACAAGCCCGACGGGCGGATCATGGAGGTGCTCTCCGAGCACAACTGCCAGGGCTGGCTGCAGGGCTACGTGCTCACCGGCCGCCACGGACTGTTCCCGTGCTACGAGGCGTTCATCCCGATCGTCGACGGGATGGTCAACCAGTACGGCAAGTTCCTGAAGATGTCCCGCGAGGAGGCACCCTGGCGCGAGCCGGTGGCGTCGCTGAACTACCTGCTCACCTCCGAGGGCTGGCGCCAGGACCACAACGGCTACTCCCACCAGATGCCGGGCTTCATCAACTCGATGCTCAACCGCCGCGAGGAGCACGCCCGGGTGTACGTGCCGCCGGACGCCAACACGCTGCTGGCCACCGTCGATCACTGCCTGCAGGCGACGGGCTGCATCAACCTGATCATCGGCTCCAAGCTGCCGCTGCCGCAGTGGCTGTCGATGGAGGAGGCGCGGGCGCACGTCGCGCGCCGGGGCCTCGGCGTGGCCGTGGGCCAGCAACAACGACGACGGCGAGCCCGACCTGGTGCTGGCCAGCTGCGGCACGATCCCCACGATCGAGCTGCTCGCGGCCGCGAGCCTGCTCAAAGAGGACGTGCCGGACCTGAAGGTGCGCTTCGTCAACGTCACCAACCTGTTCGCGCTGGCGGCGCCGGGCAAACACCCCGACGCGATGCCCTCGGTCGAGTTCGACGAGCTGTTCACCAAGGATCGGCCGGTGATCTTCAACTTCCACGGCTACCCGTCGGCGGTCCACCAGCTGATCCACCGGCGCCCGCGCCAGGAGCGCTTCCACGTGCGCGGCTACGCCGAGGAGGGCACGACCACGACTCCGTTCGACCTGCTCGCGATGAATGGCGTCGACCGCTACCAGCTCGCGATCGAGGCGCTGAGCCGCGTCGACATCGCGATCAGCGAGGTCGTCGGCGGCATGTCGGGCGCGTTCGCGGTGCGCAGCATCGGCGGCGCCCAGGAGGCGATCGAGAAGTACCGTGCGCAGCTCGCCGAGCACCGCCGCTACGTCCGCGAGGTCGGCAACGACCCGCCCGAGCTGACCAACTGGGTGTGGCCGGGCTCGACTGCGTGAGGACGTGGGGGAGCGCGTACACATAGGGACGCGGGCGCAGCGATGAGCGGGGATGCCGCGCAACGGGCCGAGGCCCAGCTGCAGGCCGGCGCGTACCGCGAGGCCCGCGAGGCGGCCCTCGCGGGCTTGGCCGATGCGCCCGACGACGCGCAGCTGCTGGTGCTCGCCGGGCGCGCCGGCGTCGAGCTCGACGCCGACGACGCCACCGAGCAGTTGCGGCGCGCCACCGAGCTCGCCCCCGAGCACGCCGACGCCTGGCACCACCTCGGCGAGGCGCTGGCGACCGACGGCCACATGGACGAGGCCAACGACGCCTTCCGCAAGGCCGTCCAGCTGAACCCCGCCGACCAGGTGGCGCTCAGCCACCTCGGCCACACCTCCGCCGCGACCGGCCGCGAGGAGGAGGCGATCGGCTACCTCAGCCAGGCGGCGCAGAACATGCGCGGAGCCTCGACCGCGGCGATCAACCTCGTCGACATGTACCGCACGCTCGGCCAGTACGAGCAGGCGCTGGACGCAGGCGCGGCGGATCGCCGAGGCCGAGCCCGACGACCTGGTGGCGGCGCTGGACGTCGCCGAGTTGAGCCTCGACGTCGGTCGGCTCGACGACGCGGTGGCCGCGTTCGCGCGCGTCCGCGAGCTCGACGACGTCCCCGGGCACGAGACCTACCCGCTGCACGGGATGATCAGCCGCGGAGATCCAGCGCGAGGACTGGCAGCGCGCGCTAGGGCTCGCCCGCGAGGCGCCGGTCAGCGACGCGGAGGGCCGCGCGGTCAATTTGATCGCGTTCCTGCAGGAGCGACTGGCGGCGAACCGGCCGAGCAGGCGCCCGCGCGCGAGGAGGTCGACGCCGCGCTGGCGGCGTCGCTGTCAGAGTACCGGCGGATGCACGCCGACGATCGCCGTCTCGCCGCGGAAGACCTCCTTGGCTGAGCTAGCGACAGCCAGCCGCGCGGCCTCGGCGGAGTGGTTTCGCTGCCCGTCCTGCGCGGCGTTCGTGTACCACAAGCGCCTGCGCCGCAACCTCGGCGTCTGCCCCGACTGCAACCACCACTTCCGCCTGCGCATCCGCGAGCGCCTCGGCCAGCTGCTGGACGAGGGCAGCTTCCAGGAGCTCAGCGGCGACCTGGAGATCGTCGACGCGCTCTCCTTCGCGGACTCCAAGCCCTACGTCGAGCGGATCGCCCAGGCGCAGAAGCAAGAGCGAGACCAAGACCGGCGCGCTGCACGGCACCGGCACGATCGACGGCCTGCCGATCGTCGTCGCGGGGATCGACTTCTCGTTCATCGGCGGCTCGATGGGCGGGGCGGTCGGCGAGTCGATCACGCGCGCCGCCGAGCTGGCGCTGGAGTCCCGCACGCCGCTGCTGGTGATCTCGGCCTCCGGCGGCGCGCGGATGCAGGAGGGCTGCGTGTCGCTGATGCAGATGGTCAAGACCAGCCAGGCGATCGCGCGGCTGGCCGAGGAGGGCGTGCTGTACATCTCGCTGCTGACCGACCCCACTTACGGCGGCGTCAGCGCCTCCTACGCGACGCTCGGCGACGTCCTGATCGCAGAGCCCGACGCCCACATCGGCTTCGCTGGGCCCGCGGTGATCGAGCAGACGATCCGCCAGAAGCTGCCCGACGGGTTCCAGACCGCGGGCTTTCTGCTCGAGCACGGGATGCTCGACCTCGTCGAGCCGCGCGAAGGCCTGCGGCGCACGATCCGCAACCTGCTCGAGCTGCACGCCCAGGCGCAGGCAGCCCGCGGCGAGGACGCCGCGGCGCGCGAGCGCCGCCTGCCGGCCGTCGATAAGGCCCCCCTCTAATCTCAGACCCCGAGCAGCTGCCCGCGCGCGACCCCTGGGAGATCGTCCAGCTCGCCCGCCACATCGACCGCCCGCGCTTCCTCGACCTCGTCGGCTTCGTGTTCGACGGCTTCCAGGAGCTGCACGGCGACCGGCTGTTCGAGGAGGACCACGCGATCGTCGCCGGCCTCGCGCGCCTCGGCGAGCTGACGGTGATGGCGATCGGCCAGCAGAAGGGCCACACGACGGGCGAGCTCGTCGAACACAACTTCGGGATGCCCGAGCCCGAGGGCTACCGCAAGAGCATGAGGCTGATGCGCTACGCCGCGCGCTTCGGCCTGCCGCTGGTGACGATCGTCGACACCCCCGGCGCCTATCCCGGCCTCGGGGCCGAGGAGCGCGGCCAGTCCAACGCGATCGCCGAATCGATCATGCTGATGGCGCGCCTGCCCGTGCCGGCCGTGACGGTCGTCACCGGCGAGGGCGGCAGCGGCGGCGCGCTCGCGATCGCCGTCGGCGACCGGGTGCTGATGATGGAGAACGCCTACTACTCGGTGATCAGCCCCGAGGGCTGCTCGACGATCCTCTTCAAGGACGCCTCCGCCGCCCCGCGCGCGGCCAAGGCGCTGCGGATCACCAGCCCCGAGCTGCTGCGCCTCGGCGTGATGGACGCGATCGTGCCCGAGCCCGCCGGCGGCGCCCAGGCCGACCCGCCGGCCGCCGGCGCGAGCCTCAAGGCCGCGATCGTCGCCAGCCTGCGCGAGCTGCTCGGGCTCAGCCCCGACGAGCTGATCGCCGCGCGCTACGAGCGCTTCCGCAAGTTTGGCACCCCCGGACGCCAGCCCACACTTCCGCCAATCACAGGGGAGACATGAGCGACAACGACACCACCCAGACCACCCCCGACAGGGAGCTGATCCAGTCAGTCTGGGCCGAGGCCCGCGATCTGATCAAGCGGCTGGAGGGCAGCACCGTGCAGCGCTTCGCCGTCGCCGCCGGCGACTACAAGATCGAGATCGAGCGCGGCTCCCCGCCGGCAGCGTCGGGGGCGTCCGCGGCGCCGCCCGGGGGGGCCGGTGCTGCAATGCCCGCAGGGCCCGTCGCGACCGGCGCGGGCCCCGGCATGAGCATCGCCCCCGGCGCGCGCATGGCCTCGGGCGTGTTCACGATCGGCGATCTCGAGGCCGACAACCGCGTGCCGGTCCTGGCGCCCCTGGTCGGGACCTACTACGGCGCCGCGCAGCCCGGCGCCAAGCCGTTCGTCGAGGTCGGCGCGAGCGTCGAGCCCGGCCAGACCGTGTGCATCGTCGAGGCGATGAAGATGATGAACGAGGTCGCCGCCGGCGAGGGCGGCAAGGTCGCCGAGATCGTCGTCGAGAACGGCGAGTGGGTCGAGTTCGAGCAGGTGTTGATGTACTTGGAGCCGGCGGATGCCTAGGACGAACGCCCTAGCGGCTGGCGACGGCACCGTGGGGGCCTGACCGATGTTCGAGAAGGTCCTGATCGCCAACCGCGGCGAGATCGCATTGCGAGTGGCCCGCGCGTGCCGCGAGCTGGGCATCAAGTCGGTCGCGATCTACTCGACCGCCGACGCCGAGTCCGCCGTGGTGCGCTTCGCCGACGAGGCCGTGCACGTCGGGCCCCACCACCCCGGCAAGAGCTACCTGCACATCCCCAACGTGATCGGAGCCGCGCAGAAGACCGGCGCCGACGCGATCCACCCCGGCTACGGCTTCCTCTCGGAGGATCCGTTCTTCGCCGAGATCTGCTCGGACAACGGGATCACGTTCATCGGGCCGCGGCCCGAGGTGATGGAGAAGGTCGGCGACAAGGCGATCGCGCGCGACCTCATGCAGAAGGCCGGCCTGCCGCTGCTGCCCGGCACGATCGAGCCCGTGCAGACCGCCGAGGAGGCGCAGGAGATCGCAGACGCGATCGGCTACCCCGTGATCATCAAGGCCGTCGCCGGCGGCGGCGGGCGCGGCATGAACGTCGTCCACAAGGCCGAGGATCTGGCGCGGCTGTACGCGACCACGCGCGCGACCGCGCAGGCGGTGTTCAAGGACAGCGCCGTCTACATCGAGCGCTATCTCGAAGCCCCCCGCCACACCGAGGTGCAGCTCGTCTGCGACAGTCACGGCAACGGCGTGTACTTCTTCGAACGCGACTGCTCGGTGCAGCGCCGCCACCAGAAGCTGATCGAGGAGGCCCCCTCGATCCATCTGAGCGACGAGCAGCGCCGCGACATCGGCGAGCGCGCCGTCGCCGGCGCGCTGTCGGTCGGCTACACCGGCGCCGGCACGATGGAGTTCCTGCTCGACCACGAGGGCAACCTCAGCTTCATGGAGATGAACGCCCGCATCCAGGTCGAGCACCCGGTCAGCGAGATGGTCACGAGCGTCGACCTGATCCAGGAGCAGATCCGCGTCGCCGCCGGCGAGCCGCTGGCGGTCTCCCAGGAGGACGTCGTGCTGCGCGGCCACGCGATCGAGTGTCGCGTCAACGCCGAGGACCCCGATCGCGACTTCGCCCCCGCGGCGGGGCGCCTGGACGTCTACGTCCCGCCCGGCGGGCCATGGACGCGCGTGGACTCCCACTGCTACCCGGGCTGGAACATCGCCCCGTTCTACGACTCGCTGATCGCCAAGCTGATCGTCTGGGCGCCGACCCGCCTGGAGGCGATCGAGCGGATGGACCGCGCGCTGTCGGAGTTTCAGATCGAGGGCCGCGGCGTGAAGACCACGATCCCCTTCCATCGCCGCGTGCTCGCCGACGAGCAGTTCCGCTCAGGCGATGTGACGACCGACTTCGTCGAGCATTTCCTGGCACGCGAGCCAGCGGAGGCCGCGAAGTCGTGAGCGCGGCGGGGGCGAGCGAGGTTCCGCCGGCCACCCGCCTGCAACTGGAGGTGGTGGCGGGCAACGCGGCCGGGACGGCGGTCGACGTGCAGGAGCGGCTCGTGTTCGGTCGCCAGACCGAGGGCGACGGTCAGCTGGGCAACGATCCCGAGCTCTCGCGCCACCACGCCGAGATCTCGCGCCAGCCGACCGGCGAGTACCAGCTCCAGGATCTCTCATCCACCAACGGGACCTACCTCAACGGCACGCGCCTGACGGAGCCGACCGTCCTCTCGCTCGGCGACGGCATCGAGCTGGGGACGACCAAGCTCGTGGTGCGCGCGCTGCCGGCGCCAGCCGCACCGGAGGTCGACGTGCGCGCAGCGACGGCGATCACCGATGTGCCAGCCGCGATTCGCACCCCCGCGCCCACACCGCCGGCATCTGCACCGCCGCCGGCATCCGTACCGCCGTCTCCGCCGCCACCGCCTGCACCCGCATCATCGCCCGCGTCTCCGCCGCCATCGCCTGCACCCGCTTCCCCGCCGTCACCTGCGCCGCGGCCGCCGCTCGAGCTTCGCCTGAGGGTCGATCTCAAGCGCGCCGAGGCCGAGGTCGCGCTTGGGGAGGGCCAGTCCGTCCACCTGCGCCTGCAGGAGGGGCGCTGGCAGATCGTCGACGGAGACTCTCGATGAGCGAGGGCCCGATCGTGCCTGGCGGTCTCAGTTGCGGACCACCGGCAGGAGCAGACAGGAGGCGCGCTGCGCATCGTGGAAGACCGTCTGCTCGGCGGCGTGGAGATCCTCGTCGCGAACGTCACCCGGCGACAGGGCCGCACCGCTGTTGCGGTCGAAGCGCGGAAACGAGCTGCTCGTGAGCAGCAGCCCGATGCGGTGACCGCGGCGGAACACGTTGCTTGTCGCCTGCAGATCGATCGCGTACTTGTATGAGCGCCCGGGCTGCACCGGGATCTGCCGCTCAAAGCCCTCGCGGAAGCTCGCCCGCAGGACGCCCTCGGCGATGATCCGCGAGAACCCGTTGGGCTCGACGTCGCAGAGCTTGGCCACCCAGTCGGCGTCGCGGGCGCTCGTGGCGGCGTGCAGCGTCAGGCTGAGCGGCCCGGTGACCTCCAGGTCGTCCGGCAGGGGCTCGGTCGTGTAGGCGAGCACGTCGCGGCGGCCTTCGAGCGGACGCTGGTCGAGCGGACCGGCGTTGGTGCGCATGAACCTGCCCGGCAGCGACGTCGGGCCGCCGATCGTCGGCGCCGGGTCGCGGGGATCGAATCTGAACGCGTCCGCCGGCTCGTCGGCCGGCGCGGTGCGCGACAGCTCCCCACCGGCCGTCGCGGCGTCGCCGTCGCTGTGCAGAAACCAGCGCTCCTGCACGGCGCGCGCCAGCGGCCAGTCGGGCTCGTCGCGCCAGCGGTTGGCGCCCATCACGAAGATCCGCACCGGGGTCTCGGGTGCTGTGCTCCGAAACTGCGCCTCGGGCGCCGCGAGCCCGGGCTCGGACAGATGCTCGCCGAGGAACTCCATCTGGGCGGCGAGCATGTCGATGTCGTCGTGCGACGAGAACGCGTCGAAGGAGTGGTCCGGGTAGGCGCCGTAGGTGCTGCCGTGCGCCCACGGCCCGACCAGCAGCCGCGTCTGTGTGCGGGCGCGCTCGGTGGCGCCTTCGCGGCGCATCCGCACGAAGTTCTCCAGCGTGCCGCCGAGGAAGATGTCATACCACCCGCCGACGTTGAGGACCGGCACGCGGACGTCGCCGTAGCTGCCGTCGATCGACAGCGCGCGCCAGTAGTCGTCGAGCACCGGGTGCTCGAGCCACTCGCGGTAGAAGCTCCCGCCCGGGCTGTCTGCCGCCAGCGGGGCGGTCGGGAGCGGGAGGTGGTCGTACTGCTCCTCCACCCGCGTGCGCTTACCCCGTCCAGCCATGATCTGCACCCAGAAGAGGTTGAAGCCGAGCTGGAACGCGCCGCCCTGATAGACCCAGCCGTCGAAGTAGTTGCTGCCGATCGCGATCGGCGCGATCACGCGCAGGTGCGGCGGCTGCGCGGCGGCCGCCAGCCACTGCGTCGCCGCCGTATAGGACCGTCCGGCCATTGCCACGGCGCCGTTGCACCACCCCTGTCCGGCGACCCACTCGACCGAGTCGTAGCCGTCGGCGCGCTCGGCTCCGAACGGGTGAAACTCGCCGTCGGAGCCGTGCTGGCCGCGCACGTCCATCGCGACGAGCGCGATCCCTGCCGCGACGGTGCGCTCGGGGTCGAGGATCGCCGGCAGCGTCGGCCCGAACGTCCGGTCGTACGGTGTACGGCCGAGCACCGCCGGCACCCGCCCGCCTCCCTCGGGGCGATAGACATCGGTACGCAGGACGACGCCGTCGCGCATCGGCACGGCGACGTTGCGTTCGATGATCACGCCTGCCTTCTAGTGTCGGGACACTAGGCTGCGCCGCCGGGCAGGGACGCAAGCAACTCGGTGGCGCGTGCGCTCATCAAGCGTCGGCGCGCTCGAGGAACTTCGCGAGCTTCTTGGGCGAGTCGGCCGACAGCACCTCGGCCTCGGGCTCGATCTGACGCACCAGGCCGCCGAGCACGCGGCCGGAGCCCAGCTCGAGGAACGACGTCACGCCGGCGTCAAGCAGCGTGCGCACGCAGTCGGCCCACCGCACGGGGCTCGTGATCTGCACGGTGAGCGCCTCGCGGACGCCGGCCGCGCTGTCCACCACCTGCGCGGACGCGTTGGACACCAGCGGTGGGGCGGGGTCCTGCCACTCCAGTCCAGCCATCGTCTCAGCCAGGGCGGTGCGCACAGGCTCCATCAGCTCGCTGTGGAATGCCGCTCCGGCCCGCAGGCGGATCGCCTTTTCCGCGCCGGCCTCCCTGGCGAGCTCGAGCAGCTTTTCGACGGCGTCCTCCTCGCCCGAGACGACGATCTGCGTCGGGGTGTTGAGATTCGCGGGGGCGACGACACCCGCGGCGCGCGCGGTCTCGCACAGCTCGTCAACCTGCTCGACGGGGAGGCCGATGACCGCCCCCATCGCGCCGGGGCGCTGGGACTGGATCTCGGCCATGCGTCGGCCGCGCTCGGACACGAGCACGATCCCGTCGGCGGGGCTCAGGCATCCGGCGGCGACCGCCGCGGTGTACTCGCCGAGGCTGTGCCCGGCGACGTAGTCCGCCTGCACGCCGGCCTGGCGGGCCAGCTCGGTCATCGCCATCGAAACCGCGAACAGCGCCGGCTGGGCGACCTCGGTTCGCGTTAGCTCCTCGATCGGCCCCTCCAGGCAGAGTGTGCGGATGTCAAGGCCCGACGCGTCCTGTGCCGCCTCGAAGCAGCCCTCCATCACCTCGGGGTGAGCCTCGAGGATTTCGGCGCCCATCCCGACGCGGTGCGAGCCCTGCCCCGGATACAGAAAGGCGATCTTGCTCATCGCGATGGCACCTTATCCCACCGCGCGGGAGAACGCGGCGCGTTTGTCTTCAATAGGATCGCCGAGCGGAGATCGCGAATGGGCGTGTGCCGCGAGGTCGGCGGATCCCGACGGGCTCCAGGAGAATTTGGCCACCACGACGCTGAGGAGCTGAGTCATCAAACTCAAAGATCGTGTCGCACTTGTTACCGGCGGCTCGCGGGGTATCGGTAGATCGATCGCCGAAGTGCTCGCCGCCGAGGGCGCCGCGGTGGCTGTGAACTACCGCTCGGGCGAGGCCCAGGCGCAGGAGGTGGTGCAGGCGATCAGCCAGGCCGGCGGGCGGGCCGTGGCCGTCGGCGGCGACGTCTCAGACTACGCGCAGGCCGAGGCGGCCGTCAACGAGACCGTCGCGCAGCTCGGCGGCATCCAGATCCTCGTCAACAACGCCGGCATCGCCAAGGACGCCCTGGTCTACAACATGGAGCCCGAGGAATGGATGGACGTGATGCGGGTCAACTTCGGCGGCACCTTCAACTGCACCAAGTCGGCGCTCAAGCCCTTCATGTCCCAGCGCGACGGGGCGATCGTCAACATCTCCTCGGTGATGGGCGAGCGCGGTTGGACCGGGGAGTCCAACTACGCGGCGTCGAAGGGCGCGATCAACGCTTTCACGCGCTGCTGCGCGGTTGAGTTCGCGCGCTTCGGGATTCGCGTCAACGCTGTGCTCCCCGGCTTTGCGCCGACCGACATGGTCGCGGGCCTGACGGAGAAGGATGGCGGCAAGGGAATCACCAAGCAGATCCCCCAGAAGCGGTTCGCCGCGGTCGAGGAGGTCGCGCGCGTCGCCGTGTTCCTGGCGGGACCCGACGCCAGCCACGTGACCGGGGAGCTGCTGACGGTCGACGGCGGGGTCTCTGCGCAGGTGGGGGTCGGCAAGCCGCTCTGACCGACGCCCCGGGCGGCCGCCAAGGGCCCTGTCTGCGAGTCGTGCGCGGCGTCATCTAGTATCGCGGCCGATGGTCGACGAGCCGCCAGCCGCAGCGGACCGCGAGCCCCCGGCCGCAGCGGACAGCCAGCGCCTGTCGTTTGCCTCCCAGGCGCGGGAGGAGTCCTATGACGCGATCGTGATCGGCGGCGGCATCGGGGGTCTGAGCGCCGCCGCGTTCCTGGCCCAGAGCGGGCAGCGCGTGCTGGTCATCGAGCAGGGAGAGGGGCCGGGCGGCTACGCCCGCGGCTTTCGCAGGGGCCCCTACACGTTCGACCCCGCGGTGCACGTCTTTCCCGACGCGCAGCCCGGGGGCCTGCCGGTCGCGATGCTGGAGCACCTCGGCGTGGCGGACCTCGTCGACTTTCACCCCGTCGACGTCTGCTATCGGGCCGACTTCCCGGAGTCCTCGATTCGCGTCCCCTTCGGGCTGGACGCCATCATCGAAACCCACTGCCGGGCATTCCCGGCCGAGGCGGAGGCGATCGAGCGGTTCTTCCGCCTCTGCCGCCAGCTGCACCACGAGGCTCACGTCCTGCCCCCGGCGCTCGGCCTCGCTCGGCTCGACGAGGCGGCTCGCAAATTTCCGGCGCTGTTCAAGTACGCGCGCACGCCGATCGCCGACGTGCTGGACGAGCACTTCCAGGACCCGCGCCTGAAGGGGGTGGCCAGCACGCTGTGGCCGTACTTCGGCTCGCCGCCGTCGCGGGGCTCGATGGTCACCTTCGCCACGGTCGTGAGCGTGTACGCCGATGGGTCCTGGTATCCCCGCGGCGGCTTCCAGTCGCTGGTCGACGCCCTCGCTGGCGCGGTGCTGAAAGGGGGCGGAGAGATCGTCGTCGACACCAGCGTGACGGGGATCGGCGTCGCCGACGGTCGTGTCACCGGCGTCACGCTCCAGAACGGCCGCGAGATCGCCGCGCCCGTGGTCGTCTCCGGGATCGCCGCCCCCACCACGTTCGAGTCGCTCGTCGGTCTCGAGCATCTCCCCAGCGGGTTCGTCAAGCGGCTGGGGCGCATGCGCCCGTCGACCTCCGCCGTCGTGCTGTTCCTCGGCACGACCCTCGACCTCGCCGCGCTCGGCGCCACGCATGAGATCTTCCGGCCGCTGCACTACGACCACCAGCGCTCCTACGAAGACGTGATGGAAGGCTCACCCGGCGGCATGTGGGGCTCGGTCGCGACCCTCAGCGACCCGGGGCTCGCGCCGGCCGGTCAGCATACGCTGACCCTGACCTCGCTGGCCAAGGACGACATCGGGCGACCGTGGAGCGAGGCGATCGGCGCTTTCGCCGATCGCGTGCTGGCCGCCTGGGAGCACACCTTCCCGGGGCTCGCCGACTCGATCTCGTTCATGGAGACCGCCACGCCGGACACCTTCAAGCGCTACACCGGCAACACCGCGGGGGCGATCTACGGCTGGGAGAACACTCCCAGGCAGACCGGGGGTCTGCGCTCACCCCATGTCGCCCCGCTGGAGGGGCTGTTCCTCTCCGGGCACTGGACCGCGCCGGGCAGCGGCGCGATCCGCACGCTCGTCTCGGGCTTCCACACCGCCCAGATCGTGCTGGGCACCCGGGGCGCGGAGCCGATCGCGTTTACTCACCAGACGCTGCCGCCCGCGCTCTGATCGGTTTACTGTGCCGCTCGCGCGGCCTGCGCCATCTGATAGAGGCGTGAGAGCTCTTTGACGAACGTGTCCAGCGACACCTCCTGCTCACCGGCCTGCCGGGCGAGGGTCTCGATCGCCTCGCGCGAGAGCATCTCGCGCACGATGACGGGCAGGGAAGAGTCGGTGTCGATCCGTCCCCGCGACGTCCGCCAGATGTGGTCGGCCTCCGGCTCCCACGTCATCGCGGGCCGGTCGTGGTACTCCAGGGCGGCGTCGAGCTCGCAGGCGTGCAGCCCGGCGCGATGGCGGCGGGAGTCCATCGGCAGCATCAGGAACGCGCACGTCCGCGCGTCGCGGAAATAGCGCTGGACGGGCGATCCTCGCATCAGGCTGGCGCCGCCGATGATCTCGATCGCCTGGTCGCAGATCCAGGTCGCGTCGGAGCCGCCGATCGTCTTGGTCTCGGCCTGCCACTGCACCGTCAGGCGGTGGCGACCGCCCATATTGCGCGAGGCGATCAGCTCGAAGCAGCGCCACGCGTCCAGTCGCGCGCCGATCGGCCCGAGCTGCTGGAGCATCCACGGCGGCATGTCCTTGATCCGCACCTGGTGGACCGCCTCCTCGTAGGCGGCGCCCGCGCAGCCCATCCCGACCACCTGCGGCCCGACGGCGGAGGTCTCCTTGGCCACCAGGCCGCGCACGCCGGCCCACGGCTCGGCGCCGAGGGCGTTCTCCTTCGGCACGGCGACCCGGTCGAACTTCATCTGGCCGTTGCTCGCTCCGCGCAGGCCCATCGGCTCGTACACGAGCGGGCTCGACACGCCGTCGAAGCCGGCCTCGACGACCATCCAGATCTGACTGACGGCCGGGTGGGTGCCCAGCTCCAGGCTGGCGTACACCACATAGAGATCGGCCTCGCCGGCGGTCGTGACGAACGGCTTGAAGCCGTCGAGCACCCAGTGATCTCCCTGGTCCTCGGCGGTCGCGTCCACCGATTCGAGCGGGATCTCGGTGCGCTCGTTGAGCGCGAACGCGCCCAGCAGCTCGTGGGCGAGCCGCGGCAGGTACTTCTCGCGCAGCGACTCCGGGCCGGCGAGGTCGATGATGTGGTTGGTCAGATAGTGAAAGCACAGCGACGCCCCGGTGGAGCCGCAGGCCGAGGAGATCGTCTCCAGGGCGATCACGGCGGCCAGATCGCTGCCACCGAGTCCGCCGAAGCGCTCGGGGATGTTGGCCCCCATCAGGCCCGACGCGATCAGCGCGTCGATGCTGTCGCGCACGAACGTGCCCTGCTCGTCGTGAGCCTGCGCGCGGGGGGCGATCTCGTCGCGAGCCACCTGCATCGCCAGGTCGCGGATCTCGCGATCGATGTCGGGGAGGTCAGGCCACTCCCACACCCCGTTCAGCACAGGTCATTCTCCGCTCGGAGACTGCTCGGCGAGCTCGTCGAGCAGCATGTGCTCGAAGCCTTCGGTCTGCTCCAGCGCGTCGGCGTAGGTGAGGCCGGCCTCGTCGTCGTAGAGGCCGTCCTGCTCCCAGCGCTCGGGGTGGACGCTGACCGCCATCGGGTTGACCCGGCGGGCGGGGTCCGGGCGCTGGTCGGCCGGCAGCCGGCGCGCCGCCTTGTGCAGGAGCACCACCGCCATCGCCTCCAGCCGTCCGACCGTCTCCAGGTAGCGAGCGCGGACGGTGGCGTCGTCCAGCTCGGCGTGCATGTCCAGCAGCCGGTTCCATAGGCCCGGGAAGCTGCTCGGCAGGGCGTGCAGCCCGGTGGGGTTCTCCGGCTGCCCGAGGTTATGCCAGTCGCGCAGGAGCTGCTGCACGGTCCCCGACAGCTCGATCCAGTGCAGCAGGTTCGGCAGCATCGAGACGTTGAAGTCACGATCGGTGGTCTTGTCGTGGTACTGGACCAGACAGCGGATCCCCCAGTACAGGACGTAGTCGTAACAGACCTTGGCCGTGCCGACCTCGGCGTCCCCGAATAGCTGATAGTGGTCGCCCCACACCCGCGGCAGCGCCGTGTTGAACAGGTTGAGGTAGCCCGCGTTGAAGATCTCGGCCCGCTGGCCGATGTCCTCGCCGTCGAGGTCGGAGGTGATCAGGTCCGTCGCGTAGGTGTTGCCGAGGCAGATGTAGTCCGAGCCGGGGGAGTACAGCGGGTCGATGAATACGCCGGACTCGCCGGTCATGCACCAACGTTCGGGCGAGAACACCCGCTTGCAGCCGTGGGAGAAGTGCTGGATCTTCAGGAAGTCCTGGACGTCGTCGCGCCGCTCGGTCAGCGTCTGGGCGAGCTGTGGCTCGTGCTCGCCCAGCCAGTCCAGCGCGGCGTCGAGCGTGGAGATCTGCTCGAACGGATGGAAGCGCGGGTCGGCGCAGATGCCGACGCTGTGGGCGCCGGAGGACAGGGGGATCAACCACACCCAGTAGCCCTCGCCCATCAGGTGGTTGGTGCTGTACTGGCGGATCCCCGGGCGCTCCATGCGGGCCATCCACGCCTCGTCGTGCGCGCCCCACTGCTCGAGGTCGAGCAGCCCGCCGCCGATCCGCAGCCACGCGGAGTTGATGTTGTGCTCGACCTCCTCGGCGAGGTCGAGCTTGTTCTTGAGAAAGAACGCCCGCCCGGTGCAGTCGACGACCCAGCGGGCGTCGATGGCACTGGTCTCGTCGCCGGCGGTGACTGTCACTGTGTGGCGGTCGGCCCCGAGCTCGACATCCTGGACCCGGCAGCCCATCCGCAGGTCCACGTCCTGAGCCCGGCAGCGCGCGGCGAGCTCGTTCTCGAAGCTCCCCCGATCGAGCTGAAAGGTCGGCACGGGAGCGAAGGCGCGGTCGCCCCACTCCACGCGCTCGGTGATGTCGCGGTTGCCGTTCGCCGGAAAGAAGAACCGCAGGCCGGCCTTCAGCAGCTGGCCCTCCCGCAGGTGGTCCTCCAGCCCGCACTGGCGGATGAAGTAGTCCGCGGCGATCTCGACGCTGGACTCACCGACCTTGAAGGCGGCCAGCGGCGCCTCGCCGGCCCGCCGCTCGGCGATGAAGATGCTGATCTGCGGACGCTGGCGCTTGAGCTGCAGCGCCAACGTCAGACCGGCCAGGCCACCTCCCAGAATGGCTACGTCATAGCTCGGCGTCTCGCCCATGAGTTCCCTTTCTGTCATTGGCCCGCACGCTCAGCTGACAGCGGCGGGGATTGTATTGTCGGATCACAGCCGCCCGGCCATCGTCGACGTTTCACTGTGTGCCGGAGCAGTCGGGTGTCAACTGCCTGCGGGGGCGCTTGCGTAGTGGTCGGGGAAGGCGTTCTCGATGCCCGGGCTGCGCCCCAGCGCCTCGGCGAGCGTGAGGCCCGCGCCCGCGAACAGGCCGTCGGGCTCCCAGCGATCGGGGTCGAGGCTGACCGCATAGGGGTCGATGCGGCGCTCGGGGTCGATGCGCTCGTCGGCGAGCGGCTGCGCCGCCTTGTGGAAGAGGATCACCGCGAGCGCTTCCAGGAACTCCTGGTTGAGCTTGGAGTTGGCGAGCAGCGTCTCGTCGTCGAGGTCGACCAGCAGGCCGATCAGGCGCACGCCCAGGCACGGAACCTCGCGCGGGGACAAAAAGACGTCGCGCCACTCGCGCCGATCGAGCTCGTGCCATTCGCGAAACAGCGGCTGCAGCCGCTGGTTCAGCCGGATCGCGCTCTCGAACGCCTCGGAGGTGGCGTCGAGGAAGTCGAGGTCGGTCCACTTGCCGCGGTACATCCGCAGCGCGAGGATCGTCCAGCGCACGGCGTCGTCCCAGGCGAGCTTGCCCGCCATCAGCTGGGCGTTGCCGAACAGCCCGTACTGGTCGGTGTAGGTCGGCAGCACCAGGCCCTCAAACCACGCGAGATAGGTCGCGTTGTAGCGCTCGGTCCGCTCGCGGATGTCCTCGCCCGCGAGGTCGCGGATCACCAGGTCGGCGATGAACGTGTTCGACAGCGAGATCGAGTCCGAGCCCGGCGAGTACAGCGGGTCCGCGAACACGCCCGCCTCGCCCGCCAGGCACCAGCGGTCGGGCGAGAAGACCCGCTCGGAGCCGAACGCGAAGTCCTCGACCTTCAGGAAGTCCATCACCTCGTCGGGCCGCCCGGCGATCGCCGCGCCGACCTGCGGCTCGTGGCGCTGCAGCCATTCGATCGCCCGCTCGAGGGTGTTGAACGAGTCGAAGTCGTGGTAGCGCGGGTCGGCGCAGATGCCGATGCTCACCGGTCCGGTCCCGAGCAGGATGATCCACACCCAGTAGCCCTCGCCCATCAGGTGGTTGGTGCTCGCCTTGCGGATGCCCAGCTCCTCCATGCGACCACGCCAGCTCTCGTCGGACACGAAGTCCTCGAGATCCAGGCCCCCCTCCAGGCGCAGCCACGCGGAGTTGATCGTGTGCTCGACGTCGCGCGCGAGCCCGAGCTTGCGCTTGAGCAGGCTCGCGCGTCCGGACGCGTCGATCACCCAGCGAGCCGCGATCGTCCGCGTCTGGCCCCCCTGGTCGAGCTCGATCCGGTGAGCGCCGCCGGCGTCCAGCGCGACGTCTGTGACCTTGCACCCATCGAGGTGGTCGATGCCCTGCTCGCGGCAGCGCCGCGCCAGCTCGTTCTCGAACACACCGCGGTCGATCTGATAGCTGGGGATCGGGCCCTTGCCGGGCGGTCCGCGCTCCACCCGCCTTCCGAAGTCGACGTTCTCGTCGGCGGGGAAGAAGAAGCGCAGCCCGGCCTTGCGGCGGTGGACGGTCTCCAGGTGGTCGCCGACGCCGACGATCTCGCCGAAGTAGAAGCCCGCGGTCTCCATGCTCGACTCGCCGACCTTGAAGGCAGCCCCGCGCACCGGGCCGGCGCGTTTCTCGGCGACGAGGATCGAGGTCTCCGGCCGCGCGCGCTTGAGGTGCAGCGCCATCGTGAGCCCCGCGAGGCCGCCCCCGGTGATGGCGACGTCATACGTTGCGTCGGGATCGGCCACCTCAGAACTCCTTTCCGGCGGCCGCCAGGGTCGCCTCAAAGCGCCTGCCGACCGTCCGTCGGAAGAGCCGCTTGATCAGAATCTGGTCGCGGATCCAGGTCCGCACCGCCGTCTCCTCCGAGGCGGCCGAGCTGAGCGTGCTGATCAGCTTGATCACCGACCCCGTCCGCTCCTGTCGCCGACGCTCGTAGGTGCGCAGCCCGGACACGAGATCGTCGGGGGCGGCGCTGAGGCAGTCGGCGAGCACCATCCCGTCCTCCAGCGCCTGTCCGGCCCCCTGGCCGAGCACCGTCGTCAGCGGATGCGCGGCGTCGCCCAGCAGCGTGAAGCGTCCGGCGCCCCAGCGGGGGACGGGCGACTCGCCGTAGATGCGCATCCGGTCGATCGCGTCCTCGTCGGTCGCAGCGAGCAGCGCCGGCACCGGGGGCATCGCATCGGCAAACCGCTCCTGGAGGTAGTCCCTGGAGCCTCCCGGCTCCTGGAAGTCGGCGGGCACGTAGTCCAGCGCGGCCCAGTATGTGTCGTCGGTCTCGTTGTCGACGCGGAAGACGTTGAACCTCATGCCGCGGCCGAACACGAGGTAGAAGATCCCGGGCTCGATCAGCTCGCGGTCGGGGAACGGAACGATGCTGTGCCACACCGTGTAGCGGTAGGGCGGGAACTCGGGCAGGCCGGGCAGGCCGAGAACACGCTGGCGCAGGCCGGAGTGAACGCCGTCGGCGGCGATCAGCACGTCGCCGCGCACCTCACCGCCGTCGGCGAGCTTGACGACGACTCCGTCGTCGTCCTCGACAAACGACTCGACGCGGGCACCGAGCGTGATCGCGTCGTCTCCGAACGTCGACGTGAGCTCCTCGTGCAGGCGCCGGCGCACGAAGGCGACGCTCGGAGCCCCCACCCCCTTGCTGAGCCCGGCGACCGGGTAGCGCATCAGGCGCTCGCCCGACGCCGAGTAGAACTCCAGCGCGTCAAGGGGATTTGCGCTGGCCTGGACGGTGTCGGCGACACCCAGGCGCTGCAGCGCGCGCATCCCGTTCGGCCAGAGGACCATGCCGATGCCGACCTGGATCTTGGCCATGCTGTCCGCCTGCTCGAGCACGGTGACGGCGGCGCCGGTCTGGCGCACCGCCGAAGCGGCTGCCAGCCCACCGATCCCAGCTCCCGCGAAGATCACCCGGTCAGACTCGCTCAGCATGTCGTCCTTTGCCCGTTCAGCACTGCGGATTGCCCTTGTGCGTGGCAAGCTTATCGGTAGCAGCGTGCGTGGGAAGCGTCCGCTCACCGCGCCGCCATCGAGACCGACTAGTGTCCCGAGCCCATGGCCCCCAAGATCGACATCGGCAGCACGATCGCGGCGTACACGATCGTCGAGCTGATCGCCGACGACGGCATGGGGATCGTCTACCGCGGCGAGCACAACACGACCGCGGCTGCGGTGGCGCTGAAGATCCTGTCGCCCGAGCTCGCCGGCGACGAGACCTCGCGGCGCCGCTTCCTCAACGAGGCGCGCTACACCAGCGCGCTCAACCATCCCAACATCATCCACGTGTACGACGCGGGCGAGGTCAAGAAGCTCCCCTATATCGCCATGCAGTATGTGCAGGGGCGCGACCTCAAGCAGATCCTGGCCGAGGAGGGTCCGCTGGACCCCGAGCGCGCGCTCGACCTGCTCGCGCAGGTCGCCGCGGCGCTCGACGCCGCCCACGCCGCCGGGATCGTGCACCGCGACGTGAAGCCCAGCAATGTCATGGTCGCCTCCGGGGACGGCGGCCAACCGGCCGGACATGTCTACGTCACCGATTTCGGCCTGGGCCGGCAGATCGCCGAGGGCGACGCGCTGACCCAGCCCGGGACGTTCGTCGGCAACGCGCTCTACAGCGCGCCGGAGCAGGTGTCCGGCGAGAGCCTGGACCATCGCGCCGACGTCTACGCGCTGGGCTGCATGCTGTTCGAGTGCCTCGTCGGCGAGCTGCCCTTCGTCCGGGAGCGGGCGCTGGAAGTGATGCGTGCCCACCTCCAGGAGCCGCCCCCGACGGTCAGCGACCGGCGCAGCGACCTGCCCGCCGCGCTGGACGCAGTGATCGCCACCGCGATGGCCAAGGATCCCGAGCGGCGCTACTCAAGCTGTGTCGCGGTGATCGACGCCGCGCGCGCGGCCGTCGGCGCTCCGGGGCCGCCGCTCGCGCCCGCCGAGCCGAGCGCTCCGACGCCGCCTGCGCCCGCGGAGCCGCCTGCGCCCGCTGAGATAACGATCGAGCTCAAGGTCGACCTCGACGCGCAGGAGGTCACGCTCCGGCTCGGCGACGAGACGGGGATGGTCTCACTGGACGGTCTGAGATGACGGTGCTCGACATCTTCCGGTTCCTCTCGGTCTTTGCCTCGGGGATCGCGGCGGGCACGCTCGTGGCTGTGCTCGCCGGTGTCGTCCCGGTGCTCCGCAGCCTCCCGTCGCCCGAGGCGCTGCGCGTGAAGCGACTGCTCGATCCGTTCATCGACCGCTACCAGCCGCCGACGGTCGCGCTCGCGGCCGTGTCGGCCGTCGTGCTCCTCGTGCATGGCCTGACGTCCTCGGAGACGGTGTTCACGGCGATCGGCCTGGCGGGCTCGATCGGGGTGGGCGTCACCTCGGTGTCGGTGAACATGCGGATCAACCGGGCGATGGGGGCGTGGCCGCCCGACACGGTGCCGCCGGAGTTCGAGGAGCTGCTGGACCGTTGGATTCGCTTCCACGGGGTGCGCACCCTCGCGTCGGTGGTTGCGCTGGCCGGCTTCGTGCTGGCGATCGTCAATCCCTGAGATCCAGCCTGCGGGAGGACGCCCGCCATACGCGACGCGGCGACCGCCCGACGCGACGCAAGCCGTCTAGGAGACTTGACCAGCGGGAACCTGATCGTCGGTGGGCGCGCTGTCGATCTCCGGAGGCACGATCAGCCAGTTCCCCGACCTGGCGGCCACCATCATGATGTCGGCGTCGAGCACCGGGAGGGCCGGCTTCTGCGTTTCGCGCGGAGGCCGGACGAGCACCAGCGCGAGTCCCGCGCCGAGGAGCGCGACGCCGACCGGGACGAACATCGCGATCGACATCCCGTGGGCGAACGATTCGTGCACGATCTGCTCGATCTGCGCGAGGACGGAGGTGGGGAGGTGGACGTGGCCGCTGGGCGGCGGAGCCGATCCCGTGCCGACGTTGCCGACGATCGCGCTGCGGGCGCGGGCGCTGAGCGCGAGGCTCGCGAGATCGTGCCGGGCCTTCGTCCGGCCGAGCGACACCACGATCGTGCCGGTGATCGCGATCCCCAGCGCGCCCCCGACCTGGCGTCCCATGTTGAGGACCCCCGCCCCCGCTCCGGCCTTGTCGGGCGGCACGGAGCTGATCGCCGCCCCCGAGGTCGGCGAGATCGTCAGACCGATCCCCGACCCCAGCAGGATGAAGGCGGGAAGCAGCAGCAGATATCCGGTGGAGGCCGTGATCTGGGTCAGGATCGCGGCGGCCGCGGCGACGAGCAGCAGGCCGCCGGCCATCGTCGGGCGGAAGCCGTAGCGGACGACGAGTTTGGTCGCGACCGGGCCGGCGAACATGATCGGCACCGTCGCCGGCAACAGCAGCGCGCCGGCCTTGATCGCGCCGTAGCCGAGCACCCCCTGCAGGTAGTAGGCGGTGTAGAGGAGGATCGCGAGCATCGCGAACGAGAGCGCGAAGCCGACGGAGGTGGCGCCGACGAACTGCCGGTTGCGAAAGACGACGAGCGGCAGCAGCGGCGCACGCACGCGCTGCTCGGTGAGGATGAAGGCGACCAGCGCGACGACCGCGCCGCCCAGCAGCCCGAGCACGCGCGCCGAGCCCCAGCCGGCGCTGTCGGATTCGATGATGCCGAGCACCAGGGCGGTGATCGCGACCGAGAGCAGCGCGATGCCGGGAAAGTCGATCCGGCGCTCCGCGTGCTCGTCGCGCGACTCGGGGATCGCCAGCCACGTCACCACCAGCGTCGCGAGGCCGAGCGGGATGTTGATGTAGAACACCGCGCGCCAGCTGATCCCCTGAGTGAGCACGCCGCCGAGCAGCGGCCCGACGGCGAGCGCGATCGCGGATACGCTCGCCCACATCCCGATCGCCCGCCCCAACTCGGGCAGCGGGAACGTGTTGCGGATCAGCGACAGCGTCGCGGGCATCATGAAGCCGGCGCCGATGCCCTGCACCACCCGGCTGGCCACCAGGAACGTCATGTCGTTCGCGAAGCCGCAGCACGAGCTGCCGATCAGGAAGACGAGCAGGCCGGCGACGAACATCCGTCGTCGGCCGAAGACGTCGCCGAGCCGACCGCCCGTCACGAGCGAGACGGCGAACGCGAGCGTGTAGCCGTTCACCGTCCACTCGGCGTTGGTGAGCGACCCGCGCAGCGCGCGCTGGATCGTGGGCAGCGCCACGTAGACGACGGTGGTGTCCAGCAGCGCCATCGCCAGCGCGAGGCACACCGCGCCCAATCCCCACCACCGACGGTTCTCGTCGGTGATGCCCCAGCCCCCGCCTCGTTGCTCGGGCTGTCCCGGCCCGGCGGCTGGCGGTGGCGTGGCGGGGGAGGGGGGTGGCGTGGCGGGCGGCGGCGGTGTGGCGGCGGAGGGCTGTGGCGGCGCGGCCGGCGGCGGTGTGGCGGCGGCCGGCGGCGGCGCGGTGGGGGAGGGGGGTGTGGTGGCCGAAGGCGGTACCGCGGGGGGCGGTGGAGGCGCGACGGCCGCGGCAGATCTCAACACGGTCCGTTGCCCGTCGCCGTCGCGGACGACCGGTGCCAGCCGCGTGGCGTCGCCCGGCGCGAGCTCCAGCGAGATCTCCGAGGAGCCCACGCGCACGATCGCGTTGGCGAGCAACCGCGTCGGCGCACTGATCGGCTGCCCGTCGACGAACGTCCCGTTGAGCGACCCGAGATCCTCGACCAGCAGCGCGTCGCCGTCCGCCGAGATCGTGGCGTGGCGCCGTGAGACGTCGGGGTCGCCGATCGTCAGGTCGGCGTCCTGGCGACCGATCGTCACCGGGTCCGCCACCTCGATCACGCGGCCGGCCGCCGGCCCCGAGATGACCCGCAGGCGATGTGGCTTGGATGTCATTCGCAGATCCCCTGACGGGTGATGCTCTCATGGGCCGTGGCGAGACGGATGCTTGCAGGCTCGGGGATCGTATGCGAACGGAGCCCCCGGCGGCTCGATCGTCTGCTCGCCGAAAGCGACGCTCAGGGCGGCCGCGCCGTCGGCTCTGTGGGTGCCGCCACCCGCAGCGCCACTCTCGCGGACGCTACCGGCAGATCCAGGCTAGTATCGCGGCAAACCAGCTACCCAGGAGCGTGGACATGGCGGACGTCGACAGTGCAGTGAAGGAAGCGGTGGTCGAGGCGCTTGCGCTCGACGACGACGAGGTGACACCCGAGGCGACCCTGATGGACGAGCTGGGCGCGGAGTCGATCGACCTGCTCGACATCCTGTTTCGGATCGAGAAGAGCACCGGCGTCAAGATCGAGGCGTCGGATCTCGGCGACTACATCCAGGGCGGCATCCCCGACGACGAGTTCTCCGACGACGACCAGGTCATCAGCGAGACCGGCGCCGAGCAGCTGCACAAGGTGATGCCCCAGACCGATCCGGCGGACCTCGCGGGCAAGCTGAAGGCCGACGAGGTGATGACCCTGTTCACGGTGGGCAACCTCGTGGAGATGGTCAATTCCCGCGCCAACGGCGCCGGCTGATCTCGGAACGTTCGGCGTGGGTGTGATGGTCGAGCGGTTGCCGCGCCGGCCCGTGCGGACGGGCGCGCGCGGCCAGGGAGCCCGGTGCGCTTTCACCTGATCGATCGAGTCGACTCGTTTGAGCCGTCGAAGTCCGTGAAGGCGCGCAAGCTCACGTCGCGCAGCGAGGACTACTGGGAGGAGGACGACGGCCGGCTGACGATGCCGCCCCCGTTCGTGCTCGAGGCGCTCTGCCAGGCGGCGACCTGGCTGATCATGATCTCCACCGACCGCGCCAAGCGCGCGGCGCTGCTCTCGATCGGCTCGGTCGACTGGCATGGGGAGGTCGAGCCCGGCGACGTCCTGGAGATGGTCGGCGAGGTCGGGTCGTTCGGGACCGAGACCGCGGTCGTCTCCGGGCACGTGAGCGTCGACGGCCGGACCGTGCTCGAGGCGCAGGACGTGATGTGCGCGCTGATCGACGCGGACACGCTGGCCGATCTCGACGACACCAGGCGCCTGCAGGAGATGCTGACCAGGACCGGGGAGGACTGATGCGCCGCGTCGCCGTCACGGGGATCGGCGTGGACACGCTCGCCGACCGCCAAGACACCCGGCGGTCGCGGGTGCTCTCGACCACGTTCGGGGAGGCTTGATGCGCCGCGTCGCGATCACCGGGATCGGCGCTGTGACTCCTGTCGGGCGCGACGCGCCGACCACGTGGGCGTCGCTGAAGGCCGGCCGCTCCGGCGTCGGGCCGATCACGACCTTCGACGCGAGCACCTACCCGGTGCGGATCGCCGGCATGGTCGACGACTTCGACCCCGACCAGCTCCCCGACCGCCACCTGGTGCGGCGCCTGCACCGCGGCGCCGCGTTCGGCCTCGCGGCCGGTGTCGAGGCGGTGCGGGCCGCCGCGATCCCCGCCGGCACCTACGACCCCTACGAGTGCGGCGTCGCGATGGGCGGCAGCGTCGCGCGCCCCGAGCTGCAGGAGTTCTCCGACATCTTCCACACCCGCCGCGAAAGCGACGGCCACGCGCTGTACCGCTCGCCGCCGTCGCGCACGGTGGTCGTCAGCCAGAACGTCGCGAGCGCCGAGCTGGCGCACTTCGCCGACGCGCGCGGGCCGATGCTCGGCGTGAGCACCGCCTGCACCGCCTCCAGCCACGCGCTCGGGGAGGCCTACCGGCGCATCCAGGACGGCGAGGCGCAGATGATGCTCGCGGGCGGCTACGACGCGCTCACAAGCTGGGTCGACGTGCTCGGCTTCACGCTGCTGGGGGCGCTGACCAAGGATTACAACGACGACCCCGAGCACGCCTCGCGGCCGTTTGACCGCGACCGCACCGGCTTCGTCCTCGGCGAGGGCGCCGTCGTGATGGCGCTGGAGGAGCTCGACTCCGCCCGGGCGCGTGGCGCGACCATCCACGCTGAGATCGCCGGCTACGGGTCGTCCCTGAACGCCTACCGGATGACCGACCCGCCGCCCGACGGCGGCGGCGCGGTGATCGCGATGACCCGCGCGCTGGGCGAGTCCGGTTTCGCGGCGCAGGACGTCGACTACGTCGTCGCTCACGGCACCGGCACCCCCGCCGGCGACATCTCCGAGACGGTCGCGATCAAGCGCGCGCTGGGCGACCACTCCCAGCGCGTCCTCGTCACCTCGCCGAAGTCGATGACCGGGCACACGACCTGCGCGGCCGGGGCGCTGAACCTGCTCGCCGCGCTCGGGGCGATCCGCGACGGCGTCGTCTCCCCGACGATCAACCTCGACCACCCCGACCCCGAGCTGGACCTCGACTACGTCGCCAACGAGGCGCGGACCGCGCAGATCGACGTCGCGATGACCAACGCCTTCGCGTTCGGCGGCACCAACGGCGCGCTGGTGGTCTGCCGGCCCGAGCTGCGAGACGCGCCATGAGTCCCGCCGCACAGCCCCCCTGCGCGCCGCCGCTGGACACGAGGTCCAGCGCCCACCGGCCCCGCGCGCAACGCACCCACGCGGACGATCCCCGATGAGCCGCTGGAGCACACTCGACCGGATCGTAAGCGTGGCGCCCGGCGAGTCCGCCACCGCGCTGCGCAACGTTCCCAACACGCTTGCGATCTTCGACACCCACTTCCCGCGCTTCCCGGTGCTGCCCGGGGTCCTGATCCTCGGCAGCCTCGGCGCGCTGGCATCCCACCTGCTGGAGGCCGAGACAGGTAAGCCCTGGCGCCTCGCCGGAGCCGACCGCGTCGCGTTTCGCCATTTCGTCCAGCCGGGCGACCAGCTGCTTTTGACGGTCAAGCTCTCCTCCCGCGGCGACAGCGAGGCGGTGCTCAGCGGCGAGGCCACCGTCGACGGGCGCGTGGTCACGCGGGCGCGCAAGCTGCGCGCGGTCCCGCGATGACACGTCGGGTCGCGATCACGGGCATCGGCCTGCTGACGCCGCTCGGGGTCGGCACCGACGAGACGTGGCAGGGCCTCGTCGCCGGCCGCTCCGCGGTCGGGCCGATCGGAGGCTACGACGCCTCCTCGCTGCGCAGCCAGGTCGGCGCGGAGATCCTCGAGCTCGCGCCGAAGGAGTTCGTCAGCCGCCGCGCGCTGCGCACGATGACCCGCTACGACATGCTCGCGGCGGTCGCCGCGACGATCGCGATGCGCGACAGCGGCCTGGAGGTCGGCGAGGACCCCGAGGGCCGGGCGGCGCTGTTCACCGCTTCTGGCAAGGAGATCTCCGAGCCCGAGCACTTCCAGGAGGTCGCCGTCGCGGTGCGCGACGATGACGGCCGCGTCGACATGCGCAAGTTCGGCACGCTGGCCCCCTCCGGGGTGCACCCGCTGTTCTTCATCGAGGGCATCCAGGGCGCTTCGCTGTTCTACCTCTCCGAGGCCTTTGGGCTGCGCGGCCCCAACACCTACTTCTCGGGGACCGCCGAGGCGGGGCTCACCGCGATCACGCGCGCCGCCGCCTCGATCCGCCGGGACGAGGCCGACGTGGCGCTCGCCGGCGGTGCGGACGCCCCGGTCTGCTGGTGGAACATGGCCAAGATCGACTCGCTCGGCCTGACCACCGCCAGCAACGCGCTCGGCGCCGGCGCCTGTCGACCGTACGACCGCGAGCGCGACGGGACCGCGATGGGGGAGGGCGGCGCGTTCGTCGTGCTGGAGGAGCTCGACGCCGCCCAGCGGCGCGGGGCGCGGATCTACGCCGAGGTCAGCGGCTCCGGCGCCGCGAGCGACGTCCAGCGGCTGCTCACGCCCGATCCGCAGGGCCACGCGCTGGCCCACGCGATCGGCGCCGCGCTGCGCCTGGCCGGCGAGCCGGCCGAGGCCGTCGACTACATCGCCGCGCACGGCTCCGGCACGCGGCTTGGAGACGCCAGCGAGGGACAGGCGCTGCGCGCGGCCTTCGGCGACGCCGGCGGCCCGCCGGTGTCCAGCGTCAAGCCCGCCACCGGGCACCTCGGCGCCGGGGCCGGCGCGCTGAACGTCGCCGTCGCCGCGCTGGCCGTCCACCACGGCCAGGCCCCGCCGACGCTCAACCTCGCCACGCCCGACCCGCGCTGCGGCGCGGCCGACTGGATCGTCGGGTCCGCGCGCGAGACGCCGATCCGCACCGCGCTCGCGCTGGCCCGCGGCCTGGAGGGGCAGAACGTGGCGCTGACCGTGCGGGCCATCTGAGATGCGCGCGATCGACGAGCTGCTCGCCAACAACCGGGCCTTCGCGGCCTCGCAGCCCGCGGGGGATCTCGGCGCCGAACCGACCCTGCATCTGGCCGTCGTGACGTGCATGGACTGCCGCGTCGACGTCTACGCGATGCTGAAGCTGCGCGTCGGCGAGGCCCACATCCTGCGCAACGCCGGCGGGGTCGTCACCGACGACGTGCTCCGCTCGCTGACGATCTCCCAGCGGCGGCTCGGGACGCGCGAGGTGATGCTCGTCCACCACACGAAGTGCGGGATGCAGACCATCACCGACGACGGGTTGCGCGCCGAACTGCTGCAGGCGACCGGCACGACGCCGGCGTTTGCGATCGAGTCGTTCACCGATCTGAACGAGGACGTGCGGCAGTCGATGCGGCGCGTCCACCACTGTGCGTTCCTGCAGCACCTCGAGCATGTTCGCGGGTTCGTCTATGACGTGGACACCGGCAAACTGGACGAGGTCTTCCTCGACGACGAGTAGCCCTGGGCTTCGATAGAGTCGCGCCGTGGCGCCAGATACTGCAAACAAGGAGACGCAATGACCCCTGAGCAGGCCGCCGTCGACGTTCCGACGCACGTGGTCGAGTACCTCTCGTCCCAGAGCACGCTCACCCTCGCGACCGCGTCTCTGAGCGGGGTGCCGCACGCCTCGACGTTCCTGTACGTCAACGACGGCCCCGCGCTGTACTTCTGGACCAAGCCGGGCACGACGACGGCGCGCCACCTCGAGCAGAACCCGGTCGTGTCGTTCGCGATCGACGAGTACTCCCAGGATCTCCGCCAGACGCGCGGCGTGCAGGGCTCGGGGGAGTGCGCGGTGGTCCTCAGCGGCGAAACGATCGCGAAGGTCGCCGACCTGTTCGGCCAGAAGTTCCCGGAGCTCTCGCCGGGCGCGACGATGTCGATCTCGTTCTACCGGATCGTCCCCACCGAGCTGCAGTTCATCGACAACAGCGGCACCGGCGGCGCCAGTCAGGAGGGCCAGTTCGGCGCGGACTTCTCGCGTGAGCGCGCCTACAGCGTGTTCGCGGACCTGCCGGTCCAGCGGATCGACAGCGTCGCCGAGGAGCTGCAGACCATCGAGGTGCCGGCCGGCGAGATCGTCGTGCGCCAGGGCGGGCCCGCGGACAAGTTCTTCATCGTCGTCGACGGCTCGGTCGACGTCGAGAAGCAGGACGACGCCGGCTTTCGCAAGGTCGCGACGCTCGGGCGCGGGCACTTCTTCGGCGAGGTCGCGATCATGCGCGGGACGCCGCGCGCCGCGACGGTCCGCGCGACCGAGCCAACGACTCTGCTCGCGATGGGCCGCGACGTCTTTCGCGACCTCGTCGCGCAGTCGCTGGGCATGACGACCGACTTCGATCAGGTCATCCGGGCACGGCTGCGATCACTCGACGAGGACGCCTGATTGCCGGGCGACGCGATGGAGGGAGCGAGCACCGCGGTGGGCACCGCGCCCGGCTTCGCCAGCGAGGACTTTCGCGGGACGCTCGGCGCCTTCGCGACCGGGGTGACGATTGTCACCACCCGCGGCGAGGAGCGTCCCTACGGGATGACCGCGAACGCCTTCTCGTCGGTCTCGCTGGACCCGCCGCTGGTGCTGGTATGCGTGAAGGCGTTCTCCGAGGGCGCCGAGGAGATCCTCGACAACGGGGTGTTCGCGGTCAACATTCTCGCGGCCGAACAGGAGCCACTGTCGCGCTACTTCGCCTCCAAGGACCGCCCGCGCGGCCGTGACGCGTTCGGCGAGATCGCCCACCGGACGGCGGCGAGCGGCTCGCCGATCCTCGACGGAGCCGTGGGCTACCTGGATTGCGCCCTGCACGCCAGCCACGAGGTCGGCGACCACGTGATCTTCATCGGCGAGGTGCTCGCGCTCGACTACAGCCACGAGGTGGCGCCGCTGGTCTTCCACGCCGGCGGCTACCGCTTTCTCAGGGATGGCTGAGGGAGCCCGTATGCCTGGGGAGGACCCGTATGCCTGAGCGGGGCGCCATGCGCAGCGCCGTGCTGCTGGCGACGGGCGCGCACCTGCCCGGGGAGCCGATCGACAACGCGCTGCTGGAGCGCGTCGCGGGGGGGCTGCCCGACGACGTGCTCGAGGGCATCCAGGTCAAGACGCGCCACTGGATCGCCGACCCGCTGACCGGGGAGCAGTCGCAGAGCAACTCGCAGATGGCCGCCGCGGCCGCCCGGCAGGCGCTCGCGCGCGCCGCGGTCGAGCCGGGGGAGGTCGATCTGCTGGTGGTGTCGACCGCGAGCCCCGAGTACCACCTGCCGCCGACCGCGACGCTTGTGCAGGAGCAGCTCGGCCTGGGCAGGTGCGCCGCGATCGACATCCGCTCCGGCTGCGCGGGGTCCGTCGAGGCGCTGGACCTCGCGCGGCTGTACCTCGAGCGCGGCGACTACGACACGGCGCTGGTGATCGGCAGCGAGGCCATCTCTCCTCTGACGGTGCCGGTGTTCCTCGGCAAGGACCCCGCCAAGGTGCGGATGCGCGACCGCCTGGGGATCTACAACTTCGGCGACGGCGCCGGGGCGCTGGTGCTGCGCGGCGAGGACCGCGAGGGCGCCGGCATCCGCGGCTCGGCGATCGCGAGCGTCGGTGCGGACCGCAAGCCGGGGATGCAGGTGATCGGCGGCGGCACCCACGCGCCGATCGCCGACCAGCTCGCCGCCAAGCGCCTGATCGAGCTGAAGGTCGACGTGGTCGAAAGCGGCCGCTACACCCCGTACGTGCTCATCGAGGGGCTGTCGGAGACGCTCGCGCGCTGCGGCGTGGCGGCCGAGGAGATCGACATCTGCGTGATCCCCGAGGGCAACGCGGGCTACATGACCGACGAGCTGCGCGAGGCCGGCCTGCTGACGCCCGAGTGGCTCGCGCTGGAGGACAAGATCTTCGAGAACCTCGCGCTGGTGGGCGCCACCGGCTCGGCGGCGGTGCCGCTCGCGATGGACCACGCCGCGACGACCGGCCGCGTCAAGGCCGGCGACCTGATGATGATCCTGGCGATCGAGACGAGCAAGTGGAAGTACGCGGGGATGGTGCTGCCGTGGACCGTCGGCGCGGTCCCGGCGTCCGGATAACCGACTGGAAGGGAAGGCTCTTATGGCTCTGCGAGTTGTCGGTGCCGGGTTGGGCCGAACGGGGACCACGTCTTTGAAACAGGCGCTCGAACTGCTGCTTGACGGCCCCTGCTATCACATGCTCGACGTGTTCGGGCGCGAGCAGGACACGCCCGTCTGGCACGCCGCGGTCCGCGGCGAGCCGGTCGACTGGGGCGAGTTGCTGCACGAATACAGGGCGACCGTCGACTGGCCGGCGTGCGCCTTCTGGCGCGAGCTTTCCGTGGCGAACCCCGAGGCGCTGGTGCTGCTCTCCACGCGCGACTCGGCCGAGCAGTGGTGGGGGAGCATGGAGCACACGATCGTCCCCGTCTCGCAGCGTCCGATTCCCACCGACGACCCTGCGGCCGCGCGGCACATGGCGATGCTCCACGAGCTGTTCGAGCGGACATTCACGGCCGCATTGGCCAACCCGGCCGCCGCGATGGCGGCCTACGAGCGCCACAACGAGGACGTGCGTCGCGCGACCGCCCCCGAGCGGTTGATCGACTGGCGCCCCGGCGACGGCTGGGACCCGATCTGCGCCGCGCTCGGGCTGGCGGTGCCCGACGAGCCGTTCCCGCACGAGAACAGGTCAGCCGAGTACCGCGCCAGCCAGGGCTTGACGGACGCCTAACCCCACCCCCCGCCGACCTTCCAGGCTAACGGCGTCGCGGCGGAGTTCAGCGCCAGGTCAATACCACGTCGACGTGGTAGCCCTGCCGCGAGCCACCCGCTCCAGCGGCTTCCACGTCGATCGATGCCTTGACCGATCGGTGTTTGCGCAATGCGCTGTGGACGGCGATGAGGTTGCGGCGCGAGAGCGAGAGCGAGATGCCCACCGTCCGGTGGGCCGCGAGCGATCTTCGCAGGCTGCGCAGCCTCAGCGGGTGACGACCGCGCGGCAGGTTCAGATGCCCGTGCGCGTAGAGCGAGCAGGCCATGTTGCAGCCGACCATCAGATAGATGCGGCCGTGGTTCAGGCGCATGTCCTGGCGGGATGCCACCGAGGCCGTGAGCTGCAGGGCAAGAGCGGGAGGAGTTGGCGGAGGGGGCACCGTGGGACTGGTGGACTGGGGGGAGCTCGACGGCGCAGGGCACGGGGTCGGCGCGGGTTCCGGTGTTCCGGGCGGCACCGACCCCGGCGGATCGGACGCCGGTCCCGGCGCCGGTTCGGCCGGCAGGATCAACGGCGGGCGCGGCGTCTGACAGAAATCGAAGTCGCTTTCCAGGTTGCCGAGACCCGGCGCTTCTTCGCGCACGTCCGGGCGCGAGTCCGGGCGCCCATCCGTCGCGGGATTCAGGCGCTGCCCGTCCATGAAGTCATCCTCGATGAACTTCAGGTATGCGTCGTGGGAGAGCTGCTGATGATCGATGTACCCCGCGCGGGCGTACGGGCTGATGACCAGGCCGGGGACGCGGAAACCGTAACCGTCGCCGTCGATGACCGGCGGGACGGCATTGTCATAGAACCCGCCCCAATCATCCCACGAGAGGAAGATCGCAGTGCTGTCCCAGCAGGGACTGCGCATGATCGAGTTGATCAGCGTCGTCACATACGTCTGTCCGGTCGAAATCAGCGCCGGAGGATGTTCTGAGACCTTATCGTTGGGAACGATCCAGGAGACGTTGGGCAGGGCGCATTCGCTGGCATTGCGCACGGCGGTGTAGAAGTTGTTCAGCGACTGCACGTTGCCAAGCTGGTCGTCTTCTTTGACGTCGGTGAAATCGACCAGCGGGTTCCAGATGCTCGGCGTCTGGGGACCCTGTTGCACGGGCGCGCAGGTCATCGCTTCGTTGTTCTCGCAGTCGGGCTCGCTGCCTTCGAAGATGTAGTAGGCCCAGCTCACCCCGTACTTGTGCAACAGATAGGTGATGTCGGTCCACGGCAGTGAGATCGCTTCGGGACCGGTGTAGGGGCTCGGCGCTCCGTCCTTGGGTTCCGGGTTGGGCGACCCTTCGGGCGCGCTGACGCACAACATCGGGTTGACGTATTTGTCTTCGCACGTAGCCGCCCATGCGGAGACCATGTAGAGGTGTTCGGGCCAGCTCCATGACGAGGCGGACTCGTACATGTTGTCCTGCAGGACATAGTTCTCGGCGTACGCCCAGTAGTTGGGGATCTCGCGCGCGTCGTGATAGCCCATCGAGTCGACGCACTGCCCACCGGCTTCCTGTTCGCTGGTGCAGGGGCTGCAGCCCGGTTCGGTGCTGGAGCAGTGCATCCCCTTCTCCGCCTCACTGACGAAACCGTCCATCTTGCCCCCGTCGAGGTCGGCCGTGAAGGCTTCGTAGCCGTGGGGCCCGCCGTAGTTCTTGTCGTTCGGATCGTGGAAGGGCTGGACGCAGCCGCCGTGCAGCGGGTCGGGCACGCATACACCGGCAGGAATCCCGTTCGCGCCCGGGTAGGTGCCGAAGTAGGAGTCAAACGACCGGTTCTCCTGCATGACGATGACGACATGCTGGATGTTGTGAATGCCTTCCGTCGGGGCTCCCTGGGCTGCCGGCGCCGCAATCAGACCCAGCAGCGCGACGACCGTCGTCGCCCGTGCTCTGCGCCAACACCCCGCCATCTACCCCAGCCCTTTCCTCGCTCTGACTCTCGGATGCCGTTGAATTCCCCAACCCGGGAGGCGCTGCCGGCGGCATCGACGAGGCCTCTATATTACCGCCGGGCATGGCCGGGGTGAACGCAAGCGGCTTGACTAAGCGATTTGAGGGGATCTGCGCGGTCGACCGGGTCGACTTGGTCGTCGACGAGGGCGAGGTGAGGGGCTTGCTCGGTCCCAACGGCGCCGGCAAGACGACGCTGCTGCGGATGCTGTTTGGTCTTGTGCGAGCCGATCAGGGCACGATCGAGCTCGTCGGCCGCCGGCTCGATCGGCGGGACTCGCTCGCCTTGGACGGCGTCTCGGGGTTTGTCGAGGAGCCGAGCTTCTATCCGTACCTGTCCGGACGCGCGAACCTCGAGGTTCTGGCAGAGCTCGACGGTCCCGACGCGCGAACACGCATCGATGACGCGCTCGAGCGGGTGGAGCTGACGGGGCGAGCCGCCGATCGGGTGGGCGGCTACTCGTCTGGGATGCGCCAGCGTCTGGGCATCGCCGCGGCGCTGATGCGTGCGCCGCGGCTCTTGCTCTTGGACGAGCCGACATCGGCGCTGGACCCGGGGGGCGCCCGCCTGGTCGTCGAGCTCCTCCGCACGCTGTCCGAGGAAGGTGTCGCGGTACTGCTGAGCAGCAACAAGATCGAGGAGGTCGAGAGGGTCTGTGACAGCTTCACCGTGCTCAGCCGCGGTCGCGTGGTGTGGGACGGCCGCACCGAGCGGATGCGCGCCGAGGCTCCACCGTCGGCTTCGATGAGCTCCCTGGAGTCATTGTTCTTCGCGCTCACCACCGACCGATGCTGAGCGTCTATCGAGCCGAGCGGCGCAAGCTCCTCGCTCAGCTCTCCACGCGGGTGCTGGCGCTCGTCTGTGTGCTCGGCCCATTGGCGTTCGGCGCGATCCTCGGCCAGCAGAGCGGAGTCCCGGCGGACACGTTGCTCGGCGTATGGGTCCACGCCTCCGGCTATGCCATTTCGTTCGTGGTGCTGGGCTTCGGCGGCTATCTCGGGTTCCCCGTGCTGGCGGGCGTGCTCGCCGGCGACCTGTTCTCCTCCGAGGATCGCTACGGGACGTGGAAGACCGTCCTCACCCGGTCTCGCAGCCGCAGAGACGTGTTCGCGGGAAAGGCGCTCGCCGCCGGGACGCTCGCGCTGGCATTGATCGCGCTGGCCGCGCTGTCCAGCATCCTCGCCGGCCTGCTGCTGACCGGCGATCAGCCGCTCGTCGGCCTGAGCGGGAATCTCCTCTCCTCCGGTGAAGCCGTGTGGCTCGTGCTCGCGAGTTGGCTGCTCGACATCCCTCCCCTGCTGGCGTTCACGAGCTTGGCGGTGCTGTTCTCAGTCGCCACCCGCAACGGCATCGTCGGCGTGCTCGGCCCCGTGCTCGTCGCCCTGGTCATGCAGCTGCTGGAACTCGTCGGCAGCGGATCGTGGGTCCACACGCTCCTGGTCGCCTCCGCATTCAACGACTGGCACGGACTGCTGAGCGCTCCCAGGTTCTACGGCCCGCTCATCGTCGGCACCTGCGTGTGCGTCGTGTGGGTGGCGGCGTGTCTGGGCGCGTCGTGGCTGATCCTCCGCCGACGGGACTTCGCCGGCGCGCCGGTCGCCCGCAGACCCGGGTGGGTGCTGCCGGTGCGCGCGGTGCTCGCTTCGGCGGCGCTGATCGTCGTGCTCGGGGCCGCCACGAGCCTGGGGCCGGTGGCAGTCACACAAGCCCGGCTCGAGGCCTCGATCTCCTCCGCCTTCAACGATCTCACGGTGCTCCAGCAGCAGGAGCTCGGCCGCCGGGTTCCAAACGGGCCCAAGCTCGAGCTCCACACGATCTGCGCCCGGCACGCCGGCAGGAGCCAGGGACCGGGCGACGATTGGACCTGCACGCTGACGGTCATCACCGCGCTGCCGGGGTTCGAGCCATTCCTCGCCACGCCGGTCATCTACGACGTGAGCGCCAAATCCGACGGCTGCTACAAGGCTGAGGCACCACCTTCGTTCGTCGGGCAGCAGCTGATGTCGGTCCCGAACGGACGCAGCGTCGTAAACCCGCTCTACACGATCTACGGCTGCTTTGACACGGCCGGCGGGGTCGTCAAATGCGCAGCTGGCTCGATCTGTGGGCCGACCCCGAGCACGAGCGTCACCACCACCGCGAGGAGCCACGGCAAGGCGCCGGCCCCTGCCCGCAAGGCCGAGCATCAAGCCCTGCTCGAAGCCGAAAAGGCAGCCGGGCCAGCCGTCATGCAGGAAATCGACGAACAGGAACAGAGGGAGAAACGAGCAGCCGAAAAACCAAGCGGGGTAGCCGAACCTGAAGCCAAATGATCCGAGATCGATCGACCCGCCGTTTGACCTCGAAGTGCTGCCATGCGCTAAGCACATCAGTAATGATGTGTTATCACGAGAATAGGCCATAAGACATCATAAGTGATGGTCTATGGCCAGCTATCTGTGCTACACTCTGCATCAGATTCGATGGATTATCGCCATATAGGCCTCTAACACATCAGAACTGATGCATCTCGATGAGACAGCCACCGATGCCGCCGTGCTCGCCGAGCTCGGCCGCAGGCTGGAGCGCCATCGCGTCGAACGCAACTGGACGCAGGCCGAGATCGCGGCCGAGGCCGGGATCGGTCAGGCGACCGTACAGCGCGCCGAGCGGGGGGAGTCGGTGCAGATGACCTCGATGGTCAAGCTGCTGCGGACGCTCGGGCTGCTCGGCGGGCTGGACCTCGCGGTCCCCGAGTCGATCGACCTCCCGATCGCCCAGCTGGAACGCGAGCGGCGCAGGGGGCGCCGCCGCGCCCGCGGTCGTCGCGGCGGCCGACCGGCTCAGCCCGCCGAGCCCGCCGACGAGCCGTGGACCTGGGGCGACGCGCCCGGGTCGGGGTCGGGGCCGTGACCGTCGCGGCGGTGACGCTGTGGGGATCACGCATCGCCGCGGTCTCGATCGGTGACGGCGCGCGCTACGCGACGTTCCAGTACGACCCGGCGTTCGTCCGCAGCGGCATCGAGATCGCGCCGGTCAGGATGCCGCTGCGCGCCGCTCCCTACAGATTCCCGGGCCTGCCCGAGGACGCGTTCGGCGGCCTGCCCGGGCTGCTGGCCGATTCGCTGCCCGACCGCTGGGGGACGGCGCTCGTCAACGCCTGGCTCGCCTCCGAGGGGCGCGCGGAGTCGAGCTTCGACGTCGTCGAGCGGCTCTGCTATGTCGGCACCCGCGGCGTGGGCGCGCTGGAGTTCCAGCCGGCCCGCGAGCCGGCGCTCCCCGCCGACGCGGACCTCCAGGTCGCGGCGCTCGTGCGGCTGGCCAGCGAGGTGCTCGCCGAGCGCGCCGAGTTCGTGGCCGAGCTGAGCGAGAACCCCGACGAGGAGGCGATGAAGGCGATCCTCGCCGTCGGCAGCTCCGCGGGCGGCGCGCGTCCGAAGGCGTTCATCGCCTACAACGACGCGACCGGCGAGGTCCGCTCGGGGCAGGTGCAGGTCGGCGCCGGCTTTCGGTATTGGCTGCTGAAGTTCGACGGGGTCGCTCATTCCGGCGACCACGGGCTCACCGACCCCCGGGGCTGGGGCGCGGTGGAGTACGCCTACTCGAAGATGGCGCGGGCGGCCGGGATCGAGATGTCCGAGTGCCGGCTGTTGGAGGAGAACGGACGCCGGCACTTCATGACCCGCCGCTTCGACCGGCCCGACGACGGCGACAAGCTGCACATGCAGACGGTCGGGGCGCTGGAGCACGTCAGCTACAACGAGCCCGGGACCTACAGCTACGAGCAGGCGCTGCTGCTGATCCGCCGGCTCGGCCTCGGGACGTCCGTCGTCGAGCAGCAGTTCCGGCGCATGATCTTCAACGTCGTCGCGCGCAACCAGGACGACCACGTCAAGAACATCGCCTTCCTGATGGACCGCCAGGGCGCGTGGTCGCTGGCGCCCGCCTACGACGTGACCTGGGCCTTCCAGCCCGGCAACCGCTGGCTGGACAGCCACCAGATGTCGATCAACGGCAAGCGCGACGAATTCACCGTCGCCGACCTGCGCGCGGTGGCCGCCGTCGCGGGCCTCAAGCGCGGACGCGCCGAGGCGATCCTCGCCGAAGTCGGCGCCGTCGTCGCGGGCTGGACAGTGATCGCCGACGAGGTCGGAGTCGACGAGCAGATGGCCGAGCAGATCGCCCGCTCGCACCGGCTGACGCTTGCGGCGCGCTGAGCTTGTGGCGCCTCCATGCAACAATCGGAGCATGACCAAGGCCGAGCTGCATGAGTTGGTAGACCGTCTGCCGGACGGAGCGGTCGATGGCGCCGCGATCCTCTTGGGGGAGATCAGCGACGGTCGTATTGACCCTGGGCAGGCGTGGTTCTGGACGCACGAGTGGCAGGCGAAGGAGCGCGAGGCGGACGATGACCTCACGGCGGGACGCGTCACGCGCTACGAGAGCGACGAGCAGTTCCTAGCGGCCCTGGACGAGCGCACGAAACCGCTCGATGCCGACACGTGAAGTCCTCGCGTCGTTCTGGCGCGATTGGGACCGGCTCACTCCTCAGCAGCAGCGAGCCTTCCGCCGAGCAGTGGCGCAGTTCATCGCCGACATTGCCGGTGGCGGCCAGCGCTTCCATCCGCGTCTGCGCATCAAGCGGGTTCAAGGCCACCCCGGTGTGTGGGAGATGACGTGGGCGCAGGACGGCCGCGCGACCTTCGAGTACGGCGACGAGGTTCGGCCTGGTGAGCCGCATATCGTATGGCGGCGAATCGGCACACACTCGGTCTTCCGCCTGCCATGAGGGTGAGACGTGTACGGCCCACCCACAAGGCCACCGGCGGGCGGGGCGATCTGATCGGCCTACCGCCGAAAACCCACCGCACGTAGACCACGCGCCGAGCAGGCCATAGGCAGAGCGGAGCGACCCGACCGCCGGTGGCCGCGCCCTCGGGAACCGACCACAATCGCCCGTGATCGCCACCGATCGATCGTCGTAGTCACGACGTCCCGACGCGGGGCACGGAGGCCCCGCGCCCACCACCCCGTGGACGGCCCTCGCCACGCGGACGATCTCCACACAAAACGCGACACGCGCATCGCGCGCCACGACCCTGCCCAAGCGGCCCTACTCCTCGTAGGGCGCGAGCACGATCGCGATGTTCGTCCCGCCCAGCGAGGTGCTGTTGACGAGCACCGGGCCGACGTCGCTGTCGTGCTCCCACGCCGTGATCGCCAGCGCGACGCTAAGCGAGGCGCCGGCGCCCATCGGCTCGCCGAGCGCCAGCTTTGGGGCGTTGACCTTCGCGTCGGCCCCCAGCACGCGCTCGATCGCCCTCGCCTCGGCCTCGTCGGCGACGGCGAGGCCGCAGCGCGAGGCCCACACCGCGGCGAGCTCCTGCGCCGGCACGCCGGCGTGCTCCAGCGCCAGGCGCATCGCGCGCTCGATGCCCTCGCCCTCGGGGTCGATCCGGCCGATGCCGCGGGCGTCGGAGGTGATCGCGTAGCCGAGTACCTCGCCGCGGATCCGCGCACCCCGCTCGTGTGCGGCGCCGAGGCGCTCGACGAGCACCGCCACGCCGGCCTCTGAGAGCGCCATCCCGGGGGAGCCTGCGCCGTCCGACGCGCCGGCCCCGTTCGCGGCGCCGGCAAGGACCCCCAGCTCGCGGTAGGCGGTGATCACCGTGTCGGTCAGCGAGTCCGCGCCGAGGCACAGCACCGCGTCGGCGTGGTCGGTTGCCGCCAGGTCGTAGCCGTAGCACAGCGACGCCGCGCCCGCCGCGTGGCCGACCGTCACCGTCGAGGCCGATCCCAGCGCCCCGATCTTGATCGCGACCTGCCCGCCGGCGGCGTTGTAGACGGTGTTCGGGAAGACCGCCGGGTTGGCGCCTCCGGCGCCTTCCTCGATCACGCCGACCGAGAAGCTCTCCATGCTCTCCATCGGACCGACCCCCGTCCCGAGGATCGCGCCCACGCGGGTGCGGTTCTCGTCGCCGAGCTCCAGCCCCGCATCGCTCAGCGCCTGCCGCGAGGCGATGATCGAGAACAGCCCGAGACCGTCGACGCGCTTGCGCTCCTTCGGGCCGAGGAAGTCGCCGGGCGAGTAGTCCACGCGGCCGATCCGCACGCCGTCCTCGACTGTCGTGCAGTCGCGGCCGGCGCTGTAGGCCGACCACAGCGCCTCGACGTCGGTGCCCGCTGGGGTCAGCGCGCCCAACCCCGTGATCGCCACTCGGTCCAGATGCGGCCGCGGCGGCCCCTGGGGCCGCGCGCCGGCGCGCGCGAACACGATCGAGGCGTTGGCGCCGCCGAACGCGAAGTTGTTCGACACGGCGATCTCGATCTCCATCGCGCGCGGGCCCTCGGTGATGTAGTCCAGGTCGCACTCCGGGTCCGGCTCGGTGAAGCTCGCCGTCGGGGGGGCGAGCTGGTGCGCGAGCGTCTGGACCGTCGAGATCGCCTCGATCGCCCCCGCGCCGCCCAGCAGGTGCCCGATCATCGACTTCGTCGAGCTCACCGCCGCGCCGCGCGCCGCCTGCTCGCCGAGGCCGACCTTCGTCGCGGCCGTCTCCGCCGGATCGTTCTTGGGCGTCCCGGTCCCGTGGCTGTTGACGTAGCGCACCTCCTCCGGCGACACCCCGCCCTGCGCCAGCGCCGTCTGGATCGCGCGGGCCGCGCCGCGGCCCTCCGGGTGCGGCGCCGTCGGGTGATAGCCGTCGGCCGACAGGCCGTAGCCGAGGATCTCCGCCAGCGCCGGCGCGCCCCGCGCGCGGGCCAGATCCTCGCGCATCAGCACCAGCATCCCGCTGCCCTCGCCCAGCGACAGCCCTTTGCGGTCGCGCGAGTACGGCGCCGCCGGCTCCGGCGAGAGCGACTCCAGCGAGTTGAACCCCGCATAGAGGATGTCCGAGAACGCGTCCGCCCCGCCGGTCAGCACTGCGTCGGCCTGGCCGTTGCGGATCAGCTCCGCCGCGTACCCGATCGCGTTCGCGCTCGCCGCGCACGCCGTGTCGACCGATAGCACCGGGCCGCGCAGGCCGAAGATCCCGCTGAGCGCCTCCGCCATCGCCTGCGGCGGCACCAGCAGCACCAGCCGCGGGTCCGGGCGCTCGCCCGCTTTGCGCCGCCGGTACCACTCCTCGCCGGCGAGCAGCCCCGCGTTGCAGGTCCCGATCACGACGCCCCAGCGCTCCGCCGGGATCGCCCCGACCTGCACGCCGCAGTTGGCCATCGCCTCCTCCGCCGCCCTGACCGTGAAGTCGATCGCGCGGTCGTGGAACCCGTCGGGGCTCAGGTAGCCGTGCTCCGGCGCCGCTGGGTCCTGGACCTCACCGCCGAGGCGGGTGCGGTAGCCGTCCATCGGCATGTGCCGCACCTCACGGATCGCCACGCGGCCACTGCTCACGCCGTCCCAGAACTCCTGCAGGGTGTTCCCCTGAGCGGTGATCGCGCCCATCCCGGTGACGACCACGCGCTGCCTCTGGCTGTTGTCGGCCACCGTCACTCCTCGTCGGGCGATTGGCAGGGGGCGGGGGAGGGGCCGTGGTCGGGGCGGCGCCACACGCTCACCACGTGGGCCAGCGCCGTACCCGCGGTGTGCGACAGCGACACGTCGAGCTGGCTGAGCCCGTGGCGCTCGGCGTAGGACGCCACGGCGCCCAGCAGGCGCACCCGCGGGCGCCCGCTTGGCTCGTTGACGATCTCGACCTCGGCGAAGCGCATCCGCTGGCCGACCCCCGTGCCGAACGCCTTCAGCACCGCCTCCTTGGCGGCGAAGCGCGCCGCGAGATGCTCGTCGCGGCGCCGACGGCCCTGGCAGTAGTCAAGCTCCGCCGTGGTGAACAGCTCGTCGTGGCGATCGGCGTGATCGGACAGCAGCCGTCGCAGGCGCGCCACGTCCACGAGGTCCACGCCGACGCGCAGCTGCTGTTCGGGCTGGAGGACCATCGGCGGAATCTATCCCACACCGCCGTCGGACGCCGATTCACCGCCGGCAGGGGACGGGTTATGCTTGCGCTGCGCCGAGGTTGCATGAGACAGGAGGATCGAGGGTGGAAATCGGAGCGATGACATCGATCGACGTGATCGCCTCGGCGCTGGGCGACACGCAGCCCGAGCTCGGCACCGAGCTCGGTGCGATGAGCTCTCCCGACGGGGCGCTGACGCTGCTGTTCTGTGAGATCGAGGACGCCGCGGCGATCGGCGAGGAAGTCGGGGGCGAGCGTGCGGCCGAGCTGCTGCGCGATCACCGCACGATCGTCGAGCGCGTCGTTCAGCACCACGGGGGCACCGTCGCGCGGTCCCACGACGACGGCTTCATGGTCGCGTTCGACAGCGCCCACGCGGCGCTACGCTGCGCGATCGACCTGCAGCGCTCGCTCGCCGACCGCACCGTCCCCGGCGGCGAGCGGCCGCTGCGGCTGCGCGTCGGCCTGCACACCGGGTCGGTGATCACCAACGCCGAGGAGCTCTACGGGCGCAACGTCGTGCTCGGCGCCCGCATCGCCGGCTGCGCGCAGGGCGGCGAGATCGCCGTCTCCACGGCGCTGAAGGAATACACCGAGACCGACCCCGGCTTCCGTTTCCAAGAGCGCGGCGAACACCGCTTCAAGGGCGTGCTCGGCGAACACCGCGTGTTCGCCGTCGACTGGGCCGAGACCGGCCGGCCGCGGGCCGGGCAGGCCGGCTAGTCTCCCCCGGCGTGTAGGGCACATCCGGTGTCCCGAGTCAAGGGGGTCGCGACGTATGGCACAGAGCATCTACATCACCGCGATGGGTCCCTACAGCGGCAAGTCCGTCGTGTCGCTGGGCTTCATGGAGATGCTCTCGGCGCGCCTGGAGCGGATCGGCTTCTTCCGTCCGATCGTCCGCGGCGCCGACGACCCGGACCCGCAGATCGAGCTGCTGCGTGATCGCTACCAGCTGCAGTTCGAGTACGCCGAGATGCATGGCCCCACCGCCGACACGGTGACGGCGCTGATCGCGCACGGCGCCCACGAGGAGGTCGAGAAGCAGGTCCTCGCCGCCTACCGGGAGCTGGAGCGGCGCTGTGACTTCGTCGTGTGCGAGGGCACCGACTTCGTCGGCTCGACCCCCGCGCTGGACTTCGACCTGAACGCCAACCTCGCCAACCAGCTCGGCTGTCCGGTGCTGGTCGTCGTCAACGGCGCCGCGAGCGCCGACGTCGTCGAGGAGGTCCAGCTCGCGCGCGAGGAGCTGCAGCGCAAGGACTGCGAGCTGTTCGGCGTGATCGTCAACCGCGTCGCCCCCGACGCCGTCGACGAGGTCGAGCTCCGGCTCGCGCCGAACACCGGCCAGGAGTGGGTCTACGTGATGCCCGAGCTCCCCGAGCTCGACTACCCCAACGTCGGCGAGATCCAGGCCGCGCTCGGCGCCCGCCCGCTGCTGGCCGTCGACGGGATGCTCGATCGCGACGTCCGCGACGTGCGGGTCGCCGCGATGAGCGCCGAGCACTTCATCGAGGACCTGGTGGACGGCGCCCTCGTGGTGGTGCCGGCCGATCGCTCGGACATCGTCGTGGCGTGCCTCGCCTCGACGCTCTCGCCCTCGTTTCCCGCCGTCTCCGGGCTGCTGCTGACGGGCGGCTATCGGCTCTCTCCCACCGTCCGGGGGCTGCTGGAGACCTCCCCGTTCCCGGTGCTCGAGATCGACGAGCGCACACACGTCGCCGCGGCCGCCATCTCCGGCGTGAGACCGGTGCTGCGGGCCGAGAACGAGCGCCGGATCGCGACCGCGCTGGGCCTCTTCGAGCGCAGCGTCGACAAGGTCGAGCTGCAGATGCGCTGCATGATCCAGCGGCCCGCGCGGATGACGCCGACGATGTTCGAGTACGAGCTGATCGAGCGCGCCAAGGCGGCGCACCGGCAGATCGTGCTGCCCGAGGGTGACGACGACCGCGTGCTGCGCGCCGCCGACATCCTGCTGCGCCGCGGCGTCGTCGCGCTGACGCTGCTCGGCGTCCCCGACGCCGTCCGCGCCCGCGCCGCCGCGCTCGGCCTGGACCTCGACGGCGCGCAGATCGTCGATCCCCTGACCGCGCCCGAGCGCGAGCGCTACGGCGCGGTCTACTGCGAGCTGCGCAAGCACAAGGGGATGACCGAGGAGCTCGCCTACGACACCCTCGGCGACCCGACCTACTTCGGCACGATGATGGTCCACCTCGGGGAGGTCGACGGGATGGTCTCCGGGGCGGCCCACACCACCGGCGACACGATCCGCCCGGCGTTCGAGTTCGTCAAGTCCCGGCCCGGCGTCTCGGTCGTGTCGAGCGTCTTCTTCATGTGCCTCTCAGACCGCGTGCTGGTCTACGGCGACTGCGCCGTCAACCCCAAGCCCGACAGCGCGCAGCTCGCGGACATCGCGATCAGCTCCGCGGACACCGCGGCCGCGTTCGGGATCGCCCCGCGGATCGCGATGCTCTCCTACGCCACCGGCGATTCCGCCAAGGGCGCCCAGGTCGACGCGGTGCGCGAGGCCACCGAGACCGTGCGGCGGCTGCGCGGCGATCTGAAGGTCGACGGCCCGATCCAGTACGACGCCGCCGTCGACGCGACCGTCGCCAAGCTGAAGCTGCCCGACAGCGAGGTCGCGGGCAGCGCGACCGTCTTCATCTTCCCCGACCTCGACACCGGCAACGTCGCCTACAAGGCCGTCCAGCGCTCCTCCGGCGCGGTCGCCGTCGGCCCCGTGCTGCAGGGGCTGCGCAAGCCCGTCAACGACCTCAGCCGCGGCTGCGCCGTCACCGACATCGTCAACACCGTCGCGATCACCGCGATTCAGGCGCAGGAGAGCGGCTGAGCGGCGCGGCGGATCGGCCTCTACCAGGCGGAGGGCTCGCGAAAGAGGATGCTCACCGGCACCTCGTGTCGGTGGCGATCGACGAGCACCGATACGGTCGTGTTGGAGCGCCATGCGTCCTGGGCGAGCTCCGCGATGCCCACGTGACGGCTGCAGAAGCGAACGACCTCGCCGCTGCGGCGCTCCTCGAGCAGGAAGCCGTCGAAGTCGCCGAACCGATCGTGTGCCAGACCGACGATCTTGCCGGTGAACTCGAGCTGATCATGGTCTGGTCGCCGGCCGCCGTGTCCTTCACGACCTTCGTGGCCTTCGCTTCCTTCACGACCTTCGCGCCAGTTGCCGTTGGGAGAGGGGAGGATTAGCACCGGGTCGCCTCCCATCTGCTTCACCCGTTCGGCCAGTTGTTCGAGGTAACGCTCGAACACGGGGAACCAGCGGCTCTGCGTCGGGATCGACTCGGCGATCCAGCGCATGATCGAAAGCGTGCGCTGCTCGTTGCCGAGCAGCGCGTGCTTGGTGGATATGGGGATATTCAGCTTGAACACTCCCAGCACGCGCCGCCAGGTGAACCGGTCGACCGCGGTCGCGCCGGCGAAGCTGATGTTGACTTCCTTGCCGGCGAGCGAGGCTGTGGTCAGCTGCTTGACCAGCACCTCGAATTCTTCGCCGTCGCGGATGCCCGCCGGGAGGTTCACGGTGAGCAGGCCCATGTAGTAGAGGCCGTCGCCGGGCGGGATCGGCACGTAGCTCACGTCGCCGGCCTGCAGCCCGACGGTGTGCGGATCGACCATCGTGAGGCGGTGCGTGGCGTACAGCGTCGAGGCCAGTTCGAGGATTTCGCCGGCGTCGGCGGCCGGCAGATAGAGTTCGGCGGTGCTGCCCTGCGGGACATCGCCCCACTCGATCATCAGCTCGTCCGGCCGGTAGCTGGCGGGAAGCGCGATCGGCGTGGGCCGGATCTGGAGCGTCTGGGGCAGCCGGCGGGACCCCGGCGCGCCGGGGTTGGGCGCGGGCACGAGCGTGAGGTTGCGCTGCGCGAGCTTGTCGGAGTCCGAGGGATCGCTGCCCGCCGGGATCGGGTCCGGGGTGAAGGAGATCTCTGCAATCAGGCACTGGTGGGTGCTGCGCACGAGCTGCTGCACCGACAGCAGCGGCCCCATGCCCGTGAAGGGCCCCGCGGGGATGTTTTTCGGGTTGCCGCCGACCATACGGTCGGGGTACCAGACTTCGCCGGGCTGGTTGATGTCCAGCCAGCAGCCGAAGTAAGCGTGCGTTTCGGCGCCGAGTTTGTCGGGTTTGATCGTGCGGCGGTTGGCGGTGTCGAGCTGGGTCTCCATCGACACGCTCGCCGTGTTCACGCGCGGTTCGGCGAAGAACGGGATCGTGATGATCTCATCGCCTTCGACGCCCAGTACCGGGATCAGGTCGCCGTCGGGGTTGGTCAGCGACTTGTAGATCGTCGCGGCGTCGTATGTGGCGTTCGTCTGCTGTGCCTGCCACATGCGGAAGAACACGCCCACCTCGCCGGCCGCGGCCACGTCCTGGAGCCGCACGCGCGCCAGCGCGAAGCTGTAGATTCGGGTGCCGCCGCTTTCTTCGGCGAGCGGGAGTTCCGTTTCCGCGACCGCCTCTTCCTGGGAGATCGATTCGAACAGCGGGTCCGCGGCGGCCGGGTCTTCATTGAGTTCTTCGATCACCTGTTTGATGTAGTCCGTCGCGACCGTGCTCGGCTGCCCCGAGCTGGCGAGGTCCACGCCGAAACGCCGCTTGCCGGCCTGCAGATGAAAGACGCGCACATCGGTGCTCTGGTACCACTGAAAGCCCGCGGCGACGTCGCCGTGGAGGATGAACGGGTCCGGCGTGGCCGTCAGGTAGATCAGCCCGTGGCCGCTCACCCCCTGCTGGCCGGGCGGGTTGAACGTGGCGGTCAGGGTCAGCGTCTCGGGGGCGTTCGCGAACACGCCGGCGCCCGAGAACGTCAGCTTGAACGGGAACAGGAAGCGCTGTGTCGCGGTCGCCGGGAGCGAGGCGTCCTCGGGCAGCACCGCGCCGGAGACGCCGGCGGAGATCCCTTTGATCGGATTGGGGATCACGGGCACGTGCGGCGGTTTGGACAGGTCGCTCAGGTCGAGGCCGATGTCTTTGGCGCTGTAGCCCTCGACCACCACGTACAGCGCCGGGTCGACTTCGGCCGGTGCGCCGTTCAGGTTGATCATCGCTTCGATCTCGCCTTCGCCGAACGTGTCGCGTTCGAGCAGCAGGTAGCAATCCTGGAGGGCGACCTCCACATTCACCGCCGGCGAGGAGATGCCGTTGGCGATCACGACCATCGACCATGCGCCCGCGGGAACGTCGCTCGGCACTTCGATCTCGGCCGACACCGTTTCGGATTCCGTCGCGACCGCCAGCGTGGAGAAGTTGAACGAGCGCAGGTAGTGCACCTGTCCTTTGGAGTTGGACAGCTGCACGATCGGATAGTTGGTGGCCATCTGCGCGTCGTCGCCGTAGCTGACCGCCTGCGAGAGGCCGTTGAGCTGGGTGCCTTCGATCGTGTAGGCATGACCGGGAACGAGCGTCTGCGGGTAGCTCGTCAACGTCGGTCGCCAGCCGGCCTGCGGGTCGTTTTCCCCCGTGCCGGGGGTGTAGAGGTAGATTTCCGTCGATTCGGTGCTCAGCAGGATCTGTCCGGTGGGGAGCAGCAGGAACCTGCACTGCCACGTTTCCGGGCCTCCGGAGGCGGGGAACGGCGCGGGGGAGAACGGTTTCAGCGAATTGCCGGAGGGATCGAACTCGAACAGTTCGGCTTCCTTGGAGAAATAGTCCGGTTCGGGCGTCTCGTGGAGGATGCCGCCGACGCAGATCACCTTGCCGTTGGTCTGCAGCACGGCCGGCGCATCGCTGGCCGTCAGCGTCGGCCACACGTGCCCGGCGCTGTTGTCGGCCGGGAACGCCGGACCGAGCACCCAGGCGCCTTCGACCGTGGCCGCGCTGCCCGCGGGGGCGGGCGTGTAGATCGCCGTCTGCCCGGTCGCGCCGATCGCGAACACGCGCTTGTCGGGCAGCAGGATCGCGGGCCCGATCTCGAAGATGCTGACGACCCTTTTGCTTGGGTCGGTGATCGTGGTGAGGACCAGGTTCGACTTCGTTTCCGCGTCGGGCACCCATTCGTCGATCGACGGCACGTAGCGTTCGGTCGCATTGGCGGCGCCGAGCGTGGCGACGGCGAGCACCGAGCCGTCGGGCAGCAGCGTCCAGGTCTCCTCGTTGCAGTTGCTGCGCTTGCTGTCGGTCGTCCTCGTGCCGAACGCGCTGCCGGCTTCGGTCCACGTGTTCGTCACCGGATCCCACAGCGCGGTCGTGAACGGCGGGCTCGGCGTCTGCAGGTTCCCGAACAGCACGCGCCCGTCGGAGAGGACCGCGCCCGAGGCGTCGCCCTGGATGAACCCGAACGCCGCGGGCTTGGCGAGCGCGCTCCACGAATTGGTCTGCGGATCGAAGATCTCTCCCAGCGGCGTGTCGCCGCCGGCGCTGGAGTCCTCGCCGCCCACCACGTACACGCGCCCGTCCATCAGCACCGCCGAGGAGAAGAACTCGCGGGTGTTGGCCATCTTCAGAGGGCCGATCCATTCGCCCTTTTCGTAGTCGCCTTCGCCGTTGGGTTCGATGCGGTACCAGCTCGCACCCCTCGCTTCGTGGATCAGCACCGAGCCGTCGGTCAATAGGAGCATCGTGTCCGCCACGAACGAGCCGACGTTCGACGGGGCGTGGAAGGGGCTCCAGGATCCGGGCATGACAGCTCCATTTCAAGAGGTGGCAGGTTGTCGGAAGCTGCTTAGAGCGCCTAACAAAAGTGTTGGAGTTGTTTGAGGCATATGCGTGCGCAGGCGAGGGTGAGCATGGCTTCGTGGATGTCGGCGCGGCGGGCGTGTCGGCGCGCGAGGTAGCGGTGGGCGTGTAGCCAGGAGATGGTGCGCTCTACGACCCATCGGTCGCGTCCCAGCCCGGATCCGTGTTGGCTGTTCCGTTTGGCGATCTTGGGCGTGATTCCGCGCTCGCGCAGCTCTCGGCGGTGGTGTTTGGAGTCATACGCCCGGTCGGCATACAGGCGTCGTGGCCGGAACTTGCCGTGACGGCCGGTCGGCGGGACACGATCAACCAGCTCGGTCAGCTGCGTGATGTCGTGGCGGTGCCCACCAGTGAGTGTGAACGCGAGCGGCGTGCCTTTGCCATCGACGATCAGATGGTGCTTGCTGCCAAGGCGAGCGCGGTCGACTGGCGAGGGGCCGGTTTGCTCGCCCCCCCTTTGGCCCGCACATGCGAGCTATCAACGACTGCCCTTGACCAGTCAAGCTGGTCGGCGTCGTGAAGCTCGTCCAACAGCACTTGGTGCAGCCGGCTCCAGACGCCGGCTTCGTTCCATTCATGCAGTCGCCGCCAACACGTCATCCCTGACCCACAGCCCATCTCTTGGGGAAGATCCTCCCACGGTATCCCCGTTTTCAAAACAAAGATGATCCCTGTCATCGCCGCTCGGTCAGGCACCCGCGGACGCCCCGTGACCTGCGGCTCACGCACCGGCAAAAGCGGCTCGATACGAGCCCACAACCCATCAGGAAGCAAAGGTTTCGCCATGACGCAGGACTTCGACAGCCCCACCACGAACCCTACCTTCTGTTAGGCGCTCTAAGGTTATGGTGTCGTTCCCCGACGAATTGCTCGAACAGATCGATGCGGAGGCTCGCAGGCGCGCGACCACGCGCAGCGCGCTGCTGCGCGACGCCGTCAGCCGCGAGCTGCACCGGCGCGACCCCCGTACGGTGCGACGTGCGATCGAGGAAACGCGAGCGCTGTTCGACGGCACGGGCGCCTTCGAGTCCGGTCGGCTGGTCAGGGCCGAGCGCGATCGGCTCGACGCGCGCGACGGACGGCGCGCCGGCGTTCGGTGACCGACGTCCTCTGCGATACGTCGGTCGTGGTCAAGTGGTTCCACGAGTCGGGCGAGGCCGAGGTCGCACAGGCACGGGCGATTCTCGACGCGCATGCGGCCGGGACGCTGACGGCCAACGTGCTCGATCTCACGGTCTACGAGCTCGGCAACGTGGCGTCACGGGCGCTTGGTCTACCGGGTGAGCGCGTTGTCGCCATCCTCGATCGCCTCGAGCGGTTATACGTATAACCGAGGTGGTACTGAGGTGGTAGCAGTTCTGCTACCATGTTCTAGATGGCGACCATCCCACAGAAGGAGCTGCGCAACCACGTGGGCGAGGTGCTGCGGCGTGCGGAGGCGGGCGAGGAGCTCACGATCACCGTTGCCGGGAGGCCGGTCGCACAGCTCGGGCCCACAGGGCGGCGGCGGTGGGTCGGCGGGCCGGCATTGCGCGCCATCTGGCGTACCCCGGTATCCCCGGCGCTGGCCGCGGATATCGAGCGGTTCCCTGTCTCGCTCGAAGACCCCTTCGCGTAGCGTATGCGCGCGCTGCTCGACACCTCGGTGCTCATCGGAGCGGAGGAGCCTCCTGCAGACATCGAGGCTGCGATCAGTGTGGTGTCGCTCGTCGAGCTCCATTTCGGAGTGCTCGTCGCGGCAGACGACGAGCGCGCCGTTCGCATCCAGCGCCTCGGCACGATCGAGTCCACGTTCGACCCGTTGCCGATCGGCGCCGACGTCGCCCGTGAGTGGGGTCGCCTGGCTGCCGCCGTGACCAACCGAGGCGGTCAGCCCCGCAGACGAGCGATCGACCTGGCGCTGGCAGCCACCGCCAACGTACACGGCGTGCCGTTGCTCACCCACAACATCGGCGACTATCAGATCATCAGCGACCTCACCGATGCCCGCGACCCATCGACCCTGCAACCGACCGAGTCCGAGTCCACCAAGGAGCTCGTGACCGAGCCAGCCAAGGAGCCCGTGTCCGACGAGGAGCGCGAGGGGCCGCCCGCAGTGTGAGCGGCAGGAGTCGAGTCCTGCCGGTCGCCCCGATCGTCTCTGTGCGTCTCAGCCGTCCTGCGAGCTCGCCGGCGGCGCCAGACCGGCGGCCTCGTACAGCAGCCGCGCGTACTCGCCGGCGCTCTGCGGGCGCTTGGCGATGTCCTTCTCGAGCGCGCGCAGGATCGCCGGCCCGAGCGCCGGCGCCACGCCATCCAGCCCCGCGGTGGGGTCTGGCGGCTCGTCCTGCAGCTGGGCCCACAGCACGCGCATTCCCTGGCGATCGGCGAACGGGGGGGTCCCGCTGAGGCACTGGCAGATGACGCAGCCGAGCGCGTAGACGTCGGTTGCCGCAGTCACCTCCTCGCCGCGGATCTGCTCGGGGGACATGTAGTCCATCGAGCCCAGCGCCTGACCCGGCCGCGTGAGGTTGGTGCCCTGGCTGTCCTTGGCCAGCCCGAAGTCGGTGATCAGCGCGGTGCCGTCCATGTCCAGCAGGACATTCGCAGGCTTGACGTCGCGGTGGATCATGCCGCCGGCGAACAGCGCGTCCAGCCCGTCCGCGACCTGGGCGCAGAGCTCGAGCGTCGTGGGCACATCCAGACGTCCCTCGCGCTTGAGCCTGTCCTCCAATGAGCCGCCCTCGATGAAGCGCTGGGAGAGGTAGGGGACGCCCTCGTGCTCGCCGGTGTCGAGCACCGGCACCACGTGCGGGTTCTTGACCTGCTGGGCGATCCGCGCCTCGCGCTCGAAGCGCTTGCGAAAGACGCTGTCCTCGGCGATGTCGCTGCGCACCAGCTTGAGCGCGACCGGCTGCCCGTCGGAGCCGACCGCGCGATAGACGCGACCCATCCCGCCGATGCCCAGCAGCTCCTCGATCCGGTAGGCCCCGACGCTCGTGCCGACCAGCGGATCGGGCTCAGCGCCCTGCGCCGTGTCGCTCATGGCCCACAGGATGCCAGGTGGGCGCCCGCGCCGCCCAGCCCGTGCCGGTCGCGCCGCTGCTCGCGGTGCGCCGCGCCCGCGCGCGCTCTGATTCAATTGGGGGGTGCCAAGCTCTCAGACCCGGGGGTGGATCGGCCTGCGTCCGTGTCTGCGCTCGGCGGCGGTCGTGTCCGCGGCGCTTGTCGCCCTTATCGCCGGAGCCGGGCTGGCGTCCTCGGCGCAGGCGGCGACGTACACGGTGGGGACGACCAGCGACACGGTTCCGGGTGTGGCGTGCGAACCCGCCTCCGGCAAATGCTCGTTGCGGCAGCTGGTCGAATACGAGAACGGGCTGACCGCGCCGAGCCCGCCCGACGTCATAGTCGTTCCGAGCGGCACGTACGAACTGACCAATGGCACGCTCTCGATCGCGCAGGCGCTCGTGATCGTGGGTGCGGGGGCTCGCACCACGATCGTGGATATGTCCTTGAGCGCATACCCGGAACGACAGCGAGTGTTCGACACCCAGAACCCCGGGGAAAGTGCGATCGGCATCTTCGGGCTCGAGATCAAGGGCGGGATCGCCGACGCCGACAGCAACGAAATCGACGGCGACTTCGGCGGCGACATCCGCAACAAAGGGTCGTTGGTCCTCAGCGAAGACTGGATCACCGAAGGCACCGCATCCGCGGGTGGCGGGATCTCCAACGACGGCGGCACGCTGGTGCTCGAACGCTCGCTCGTGTCGGACAACCACGTCACAACCGGCAGCCTCGCGGAGGGGGGTGGGATCCTAAATTACGGCTACGCCGGATGCGAAGGCGGGTGCGCCGGCAAAAAGGCGGTCATGGCCGTCGAGGACTCGACGGTCGCGGACAACGAAGCGACTCTGGGAGCCGGCATCTTCAGCTTGAGCGAAGATGGGGTCTCCGACGAAAACGGTGTCTCCGTTATCGACTCGACGATCGCCTACAACAGTACGCAGGGCGAACTCGGCGCGGGACTGCTGGCTTACAACGGGACGACGATCGCCGTGGATGGCTCGATCGTCGCCTACAACGGCTACACGTCCAGCGGAAAAGTCACCTACAGCAACTGCTTGGCTGCGAGCCCGGCGACGATCGTCGCTCCCCTCGGCTATGACCTCGAGACTGGAACCGACTGCGGCTTTACGTCCACCGGGGACCTGCAGAACACCTCTCCGGACTTCAGCTCCAGCGAACCGAAGAACAACGGCGGCAACACGAACACCTTCGCTCTTGAACCCACCAGCCCCGCGGTCGACACGATCCCCAAGAGCGACTCGTTGCTCTGCGAGAACCTCGACCAGCGCGGCGTCGCCCGTCCCCAGGGCGCCGCCTGCGACATCGGCGCGTTTGAACTGGCCCCATCCACGTTCCAGGCCGCCGGGGTACCGGTGAGCGCGACCGCGGGCGTGCAGTTCAACGGCACGGTGGCGACGTTCACCGAGGCCGTCCCGGACACCGTGGCGTCGGACTACACCGCAACGATCGAATGGGGCGACGGCACCGCCACGGCGGGTACGGTCAGCGCCGCGAGCGGCGGCGGCTTTGCGGTCAGCGGCTCGCACACATACGCAAGCGGTGGCACCTACGCGACCAGCGTCAAGATCACCGACGTGCAGGGCGCCAGCGCGACCGCCACGAGCACCGCCACCGTGGCCGCCGCTGCGCCTCCGCCGTCCCCCGCGCCGCCGACGCTCGCCGTGACTTCCCCCCCGACGGTCCTGACGACGACGAGCGCAGCGTTCACGACGACGGTCAACCCGGAGGGGCTGGAAACAGAGGTGCACTTCGAATACGGGCCGGTCCTCGGCGGCGCGAATCCGGCCAGCACTGCGGCGATCACCTACGGCTCGGTGACGCCCAACCAGTCGGTGGGCTCGGGCTTCTCCAACCAGACGGTCTCGGCGACCGTCACCGGCCTGCTGCCGAACGTCACGTACAACGTGCGCGCGGTGGCCACCAACAGCGCCGGCAGCGCGACGGGCGCCAATCAGACGCTCGTGACGCCGGCCGATCCGCCACCGCCGCCGCCGGTGCTCGGCAAATCCGTGAACGTGACGCCGGTGTCGGGGATCGTCTATATCGAGCTGCCCCCCGGCGCCACGCTGGCATCGGTCTCGCCGTTCTCGCCGTTCGCGCTGGGAGCGCAGGCGATCCAGGCGCTCACCAAGGGGCGGTCGTTCATACCGCTGACCGAGGCGCGCCAGATCCCGGTCGGGTCGATCCTCGAAACCACGCACGGCGTGGTGGGCATCACCACGGCCACCACCGCGTCCAGGAAGGGCAAGCTGCAGTCCGGCGACTTCGAAGCCGGGATCTTCAAGCTGCTGCAGGGGCGCAGGCAGAAAGGGCTGACCGAACTGAACATCATCGACAACTTCAGCGCCCACCAGCTCTGTGCGACGCGGGGCAAGGCCCGGATCGCGTCCAGCCATCCGAGCAGCAAAGTGCTCGGCCGGCTCACTGCCACCGCGCACGGGCGCTTCACCACGCGCGGGCAGTACAGCGCGGCGACCGTGCGCGGGACGAGCTGGGGGGTGCTGAACCGCTGCGACGGCACGCTCACACGGGTCAAACGCGGCGTCGTCTCGGTCCGCGACTTCCGCCGCCGCAAGACGATCACGCTGTTCACCGGCCAGTCCTACCTGGCCAGGGCACCACGCTAAGTATTCTGAAGTCGTAAACTGGCGCCAGCTATGGGATTCGACATCTACCGGAGGCTACGTTCGCATCTGCGCTCGTCGGCGATTGTGTCCGCGCTGCTCGTCGCGGTGGCGGCCGCGGCCGCCTTGGCCGCGTCGGCGCAGGCGGCGACCTACACGGTGGGGACGACCAGCGACACGCCTCGCGGCGTGACGTGTGAAATCCCCGCCTCCGGCACCTGCTCGCTGCGACAGCTAATCGAATACGAGAACGCGCTCGCGCCGCCGCCGAGCCCGCCCGACGTGATCGTCGTCCCGAGCGGCACCTACGAACTGAAAGACGGCCCGCTCACGATCGCGCAGTCGCTTGTGATCGTGGGCGCAGGAGCACGCACGACGACCGTGGACGTGTCCCCGAACGCAGCCCCGCAGCGGGTGTTCGACATCCAGACCCCTGTGAGCGGCGCGCCGACGGTCGGCATCTCGGGGCTCGAGATCGCAGGGGGGACCGCCGACGCCGACGAAAGCTACGGCGAATTCGGTGGCGACATCCGCAACACCGGATCGTTGCTGCTCAGCGAAGACTGGATCACCGCCGGCACCGCATCCGATGGGGGCGGGATCGCAAACGACGCCGGCACGCTGGTGCTCGAACGCTCGCTCGTGTCACGCAACCACGCGAGCACCGGCTCCGGTGACACGGGGGGGATCCAGAACCTCGGCACCGCCGAATGCGAAGACAGCGGCTGCTTCCCCGGTACGAAGGCCGTCCTGACCGTCAAAGACTCGACGATTGCCGAAAACGACGCGGCCATCGGCGCGGGCATCTTCAGCTGGACCGAAGCCGACGTCGCCGACGAAAACGAAGTCCAGGTCATCGATTCGACGATCGCCTACAACAAAACCCAGGAAGAGCCATGCAGCGAATGCTCCGCGCGTGGACCGGGCGCGGGGCTCCTGGCCACCGACGGGACGATCGACGTGGCCGGCTCGATCCTCGCCTACAACAGCGAGACGATCGAAGGCGAGTACACCCTGAGCAACTGCTCGGTCTCCGAGCCGGCGACGATTAACTCGCTCGGCTCCAACCTCGAGAACGGAACCGAATGCGGATTCAAATCCACCGGGGATCTGCAGAACACCGCTCCCGATTTCAGCTCCGGCGAACCGCAGAACAACGGCGGCAACACCAATACCTTCGCTCCCGAACCCACCAGCCCGGCGGTCGACGCGATGCCCACCATAGACCCGTTCTGCAGCGGCACCGACCAGCGCGGCGTCAGCCGCCCCCAGGGCGCCGCCTGCGACATCGGCGCGGTCGAACTCGTTCCCTTCACGATCGAAACGACCGAGGGATCCTCCTTCTCGGGCACGCTCACGACAGCTCGCTGTGGCATCTTCGGCACGCCCACGATCGAATGGGGAGACGGGCAGGAATCCAGCGCTACCGTGAACGAGGAAGGAGAAATCAGCGGCACCCACACCTACGCCGAGGCGGGGACCTACAACGGCGCGGTCAGCTACGAAGACGATTGCGGGCAGCACAGGTTCCCCTTCCAGGCGAAGGTCGCCGACGCCCCACTGAGCGCCACCGGTGTGCCTGTGAGCGCCGACGCCGGCGTCAAATTCAGCGCGACCGTCGCGAAGTTCTCAGACGCCAATCCGGATGGCAAAGCGTCTGACTACACCGCCACAATCAAATGGGGTGACGATTCGAGCGCGGCGGGGACGGTCGGCGCCGCGGCCGGTGGAGGCTTTGAAGTCAAGGGCTCGCACACCTACGCCAGCGGCGGCGTGTACAAAACCACCGTCACCATCGACGACGTCGGGGGCTCTGAAGCGACAGCCACGAGCAGCGCGGAAGTGGCCGGCCCCCCGGTCGTCTCAGACGTGGGTGTCGGTTCCGTGACCGACACGACGGCCACGGTCAAGTTCGCGATCGATCCGGATGGCGCCGGCACTGCATACGTGGTCCGATATGGGCACAGCACAAGCTACGGCAAAGAAACGAAATCCATCGAAATCGGCGCGGGGCGCGGAGCTCAGCAGCTCGAACAGACGCTCACCGGGCTCGAACCCAACGGCACCTACCACTTCGACGTAGTCGCCGTCAATTCGCGGGCACCCGACGGGGTGAGCAGCCAAGATCAGACGTTCACGACGCTGCAGAGAGCGCCGACGGTTGTAACTGATCCAGCGGTGGCGGTCACTCAGACGATGGCGACGTTGAACGCGACCGTGAACCCACACGGCGGGGAGGTCACGAGCTGCAGGTTGGAATACGGCAGGACGGAAGCCCATGGATCGAGTGCGCCCTGCTCGCCGAGCCCGGGGTCGGGGAGGAGTCCGGTCGCGGTCTCGGCGACGATCGAAGGCCTCGAAGCGAATACGACTTATCACTTCCGGGTGGCGGCGAGCAACGGCGGCGGTGAAAACGTCGGCCAGGATCAGTCGTTCACGACGCTCCCGAAGCCGGTGGTCACGCTCGCCGCACCGACGACATCGAGTCAGGTCGGCACGTCCTTCTCGGAGACTGCGACTGTGACGGAAGGCGTTGCGCCGGTCGCCGGCGTGGAAGTGACGTTCACCATCACGGGGGCGAATCCGCAGGTCGGCATGGTGATGACAAACGAAGCGGGCCAGGCGACATTTGCGTACACAGGTGCACACGCGGGCACCGATCGCATCGTGGCATCGTTCGTCGACGAAGAAGGGACGACGATCGCCGGCGAAGCGACGCAGACGTGGACCGAATCGGCGCCTGCCGGCGGCGGTGGTACGACTGGTGGCGGTGGTACGACTGGTGGCGGTGGTACGACTGGTGGCGGCACCGCTGGTGGTGGCGGCACGACTGGCGGCGGCACGACTGGTGGCGGCAGCGGACCGGGTGGCAAGGGCGGCGTGCTTGCCTTCAACGAACTGTCTCCGCCGGTGCTCGGCAAGACGGTGAATGTGGTGCCGGTGAGCGGTGTGGTGTACGTCAAACTCCCGCCGGGCGCCCAGCTCGGTCTTGCGGGATCGCTGGAGTCGGCGCTTGCGAGCCTGCACAAGGGGATTGGGTTCGTTCCGCTGACCGAAGCGCGTCAGATCCCCGTCGGGTCGATCCTCGAAACGACTCGTGGCGTGGTGGGCATCACGACGGCGACCACCGCTTCCCAGAATGGCAAGCTGCAGTCCGGCGACTTCGGGGCTGGGATCTTCAAGCTGCTGCAGGGGCGCAAGCAGAAGGGCCTGACCGAACTGGACATCATCGACAACCACAGCGCCCGTCAGGTGTGCGCGACGCGGCGGCAAGGCGCGGATCGCGTCCAGCCATCCGAGCAGCAAAGTGCTCGGCCGGCTGAACGCGAGCGCGCACGGGAAATTCACGACGCGCGGGCAGTACAGCGCGGCGACTGTGCGGGGGACGGTATGGAGCGCGTCCAACCAGTGCGACGGGACGCTCACGCAGGTCAAGCGCGGCGTCGTCTCGGTCCGCGACTTCCGCCGGCGCAAGACGATCACGCTGTTCACCGGCCAGTCCTACCTGGCCCGGGCTCCGATCAAACGACCCTGACCTGCGGCCGGCGCGCGCCGAGGCTTGGCATCGCCTCGCCGTCGGCTTCGATCGCGCTGACGACGAGCTCGGCGAACAGCGCCGCGCGCTCGGCGTCGTCGGGTCCGTAGTGGCCGCCATCGCGGCGATCCAGCAGCGACAGCACGCCGATCGGGCGCCCGTGGCGCATCAGCGGTACGACCAGCATCGTGTAGGGGACGTGGCCGGTGCCGGCGGCGATGCGGGCCGCGAAGCGGGGGTCGGTGCGGCAGTCGCTGACCGCCAGCGGCTCCCCGCTGTCGATGACGCTGCCGGCGAGGCCGTGTCCGGGAGGCAGTCGCACGCCGACGATCTCGCGCCCTCCGGCTCCCCACGCCGACTGGTAGACCAGCTCGCGGGTGTTGGCGTCGGTCAGCGCGATCGAGGAGGCGGCGGCGCCGAACACGCCCGGCGGCGGTGCGCACGATCCCCTCGATCAGGCCGCGTCGGGCGGCGGGCTGCTCGACCGAGAGGGCGAGCGACCCGCCGGTGGTGGGCTGCGTGTGGCCTCTGGGCTGGTGTGGCCGCCGAGCGCGCGGGCGAACGCGGCTACCGAGGCGACCCGCCGTTCGGGGATCATCTCCAGGCCGGCCTGCACCGCATCGGCGATCTCGGGGGGGACCTCGGGGGCGAGCTCGCGCAGCTTGGTCGGGCTGGCGTACACGGGCGGCTTGCCGACGACCAGCGTCCACAGCGTGGCGGCCAGGCTGAAGACGTCGCTGCGCGGGGACACCGAGCCGCCGGCGAACACCTCGGGCGCCATGTAGCGCGGCGTGCCGACCCCGACGGTGCCTTCGTCCTCTTCCTCGTCTGCGAGCAGGCGCGCGATCCCGAAGTCGACCAGCACGACGCCGTGCTCGCCGAGGATCAGGTTGTGCGGCTTGACGTCGCGGTGCACGATCTGCTGTTCGTGGACGTACTCCAGCGCCTCGCAGCTCTGGCGGGCGTAGTCCGAGCGCCTGCTCCAGCGCCAGCCCCGGATTGCCGTCTGCGCGCGAGCAGCGTCGTGCAGGTCGGTGCCCTCGACCAGCTCCATCACCAGGTACTGGCCGCGCTCGTCGGCGAAGTGGTCGAGGCACCGCGACGACCCGCGGGTGGCTGCAGCAGCGACAGCAGCTGCGCCTCGACCTCGAAGCGCTCGGCGTGGCGCGTGTTGTTGACGTGCTTGACCGCCACCGCCGCGCCGGTGCTGGGTGTCGCGGGCACGGTAGACCGCGCCCATCGCGCCGCTGGAGATCGGCGCCTGCACGGTGTAGCGGTCGGCCAGCGTGAGCGCCTCCGGCAGGACGAAGCGTGACTGATCCCGCATCGTTGCCGGTCAGCGTAACGCAGCCCGCCCACCCGCCGGTCTCGGCCACGCGCGTTGCTCAGGTGCGATGGGCGATAGCCGGCCGAGGACTCGGGTAGCGTTCGGCGGGGCGATCTAGTGAACGAGTGATGCGCAAGCGTAGGCGAGCCGGGCCGGCCCGCACGCGGCGGCTGCGGCTGTCGCTGCTGGCGATCGTGGCGCTGGGCGCCACCGGCCTGGGGGTCATCGCCTACGAGACCAACCTGCTGCGCTCGCTCGAGCTGAGCACCGTCAACACGCGCTTCTCGATCCGCGGCCGTCAGCGGCCGCCGACGAACGTCGTGCTGGTCGAGATCGACTCAACGACCTTCGACGAACTGGGCCTGCAGTGGCCCTTTCCGCGCCGGGTGCGACGCGCGAGGTGATCGAAAACATCGCGCGCGACCATCCCCGGGTGATCGCCTACGACGTGCAGTTCAGCGAGGCCAGCGCCTGCCCGCTGTCGGCCAACGGCACCCAGCCGGCGCCGGGCCGCTGCCCCCAGGCGCGCAGCGACGAGGCCGCGCTGATCGCAGCGCTGGAAAGCGCCGAAGGGCGCACGGTGATGGCCACGACCGAAACCGAAGCGAACGGGAGCGGGAACACCAGGTTCCTCGGCAGCCCCGAAGGCAACGCGCTGCTGAGCGAAGTCGGATCGCGGCCCGCCGACGCGCAGCTGCCCACCGATCCGGGCGGCGTCCTGCGCCGGGTCAGCTTCTCGGTCGGCGGGCTGAAGACGTTCGCGGTGGCGAGCGCCGAAGTCGCCGACGGGCATCGGGTGAGCGCGCGCGAGTTCGCGGGCGCGCCCGCCTGGATCGACTACTACGGGCCCGAAGGGACACTTCCTCAAAGTGTCGTTCTCGACCGTCTACCTCGGCCAGCTGCCGCGCGGCTTCTTCCACGACAAGATCGTCGTCGTCGGCCCCTCGGCGCCGTCGCTGCAGGACATCCACCCGACGTCGACCGCCGCCAAGATGCCGGGCGCCGAAGTCCAGGCCAGCGCGATCGAGACGGTCCTGCGCGGCCTGCCGCTGCGCTCCTCGGCGGCGTGGCTGGACCTGGCGCTGATCGTGCTGCTGGGCTGCGCCACCCCGCTGGCGACGCTGCGGTTCGGCTCGATCGCCACGGTCGCGCTGGCCGTCGGCGCTCGCGGCGGCTTTCACGGTGGCCGTCGCAGATCGCCTTCGACGACGGGCGCGTCGTGTCGTTCGTGTACCCGCTCGGGGCCCTGATCCTCAGCGCGGCGGGCGCGCTGTCGGTGCAGCTGGTGACGGTCGCCTTCGAGCGCGAGCGCGTGCGTGACCTGTTCTCGCGCTTCGTGCCCGAGAACGTCGTCGACGAGGTTCTCGCGAGCGCCGACGCGGGGCTGCGCCTCGGCGGCGTGCAGCGCGAGGGAACCGTCATGTTCACCGACCTGCGCGGCTTCACCACTTCGCCGAAACGCTCACGCCGGACCAGGTGATCGACGTGCTCAACCACTACCTGAGCGAGATGAGCGACGCGATCCTCGACCACGGCGGCACGCTGGTGGCCTACATGGGCGACGGGATCATGGCGGTGTTCGGAGCGCCGATCGCCCAGGCCGACCACGCCGACCGCGCGCTCTCCACGGCGCGCGAGATGCTCGCGGTGCGCCTGCCGCGCTTCAACGCGTGGCTGCGCGAGCAGGATCTCGGATCGGGGTTTCGCATGGGCATCGGCCTGAACTCGGGGTCGCGTGATGTCGGGCAACGTCGGCTCCGAGCGCCGCGTGGAGTACACGGCGGTGGGCGACGCCACGAACGTGGCGGCCCGCATCGAGCAGCTCACCAAGGGGACGCCGCACCAGCTGATGCTGTCGGGGACCACCAAGGAGGCGCTCACCGCGCCACCCGACGATCTCGTGTTCGTGGAACAGGTCGAGCTGCGCGGCCGGCGGACGCACACGACGATCTGGTCGCTCGCCGGATGACGGAGCGCAGCCGGGGGACGGGGAGGGGGCACGGCCGGGGATCGAGCGCGGGTCCAAGCGGGAGCGTCGGACGGGGAGAGCGCGAAGGACGGGGAGAGCCGGCCGGCGGCGACGCCGGCCAGCCGTCAGCCCGAGACGGCGTAACCGGCCTGACGCAGCGCCGCGAGCGCGCTGCTGGCGCGGGCGCGGTCGCTCGGCGATCGCGCGCTGGGCCCGCGCGTAGGCGGCTTCGTCTTCGGCGCGCGCGGCCGAGGCCAGCGCGGCGTAGTCGTGGCCGAGCGCCGCCAGCGCGCCGGCGAGGCCCGCGTTGAGGCCCTGCACCGCGGGACTCGCGGTCAGCCGCCCGAGCGCGCTCGACGCCGGCGCCGTAGGCCGCGGCGAGCTGCGTCGCCGCGGCGGCCTGGGCCGAGGCGCTCGTCGCGGCGCGCAGCCGGGCGGTGCCGGTGGCGACGGCGCTGCGCAGCCCGCGCGAGGGTGCTCCCCAGCGCGCTCGCGTACTGCGGGCTCGGGGCCAGCCCGAACGCGGTGGTGCCGTTCAGCTTCAGCGTGGCCGCGATCTGGGCGCACTGCGCCGTCGGCGGCAGCGGAGGAGCTCAGGCAGGCGATCGTGGCCACGCCGTTCGCGGTCGGGATCGCGTAGAGCGTCAGCGCCCCGGCGAGGCCGCGCACCGACAGGCCGCTGTAGCGGTACGCCTGCAGCGCGCCCAGCTGCACCGGTTCCGGTTTGGGCAGGGCCCCGTTCAGGGCGGCGACGAACGCGGCGGGCAGCAGCGAGGGTCCGGAGGCGCGGACCTCGCCGGCGACCAGGCGCTGGCCGCCCGCGGCGCTGGCGGCGGATGGGCTCGGCGCGAGCGCGAGCGGCTGTGAGAACGCGAACCCCGTGATCGCGGGCGCGCTTGGCAAGCGCTGCCAGCTGGCGGGGAAGGCGAGCTCGACGTAGCCCGCCGATGCCGAGTCGTCTGAACGCTTCCCCGGAACCGCCCGAGCTCCCGCCGAGCAGGAAACCGAAGGCGGCGGCGAGCACCGCCGCGGCGACGAGCGCCGCCACGAATCCTCCGCGGCCGGCGCCCGCGGAGCTGCGGGCGCCGGAGTCCGCCGGGCGCACCGATCCGGCCTGCGCGTCGTCGGGCGCTCGCGCGGCGGCCGGCGACGTCGCGGCGGCTGCCACGAGGCGGGTTGCGCCGGGATCGCCCTTCGCGCCCGGACGCGGTACGTGTGTCGCCGTCCCGCCGGTGGGGCGCAGGCGCGTCGTGTCCGTCGACGCCTGCGCCGCGGGCCCTTCCGGGGCGGCGCCGAGCGCCCGCCGCGCCTCCAGCATCAGCTCCCCGGCCGACGCCGGGCGGTCCGCGGGGTCCTTCGCCATCCCCTTGGCGATCACCTCGTCCATCGCGGCAGGAAGGTCTGCGCGCACCTCCGACAGACGCGGCGGGGGCTCGGTGAGGTGCGCCATGAGGACCCGCTCCTCGGTGGCCCTCACATAGGGGACCTGGCCGGTGAGGCACTCGCAGAGCACCGCCGTGAGCGCGTACACGTCACTGGCGGCCGTCCCGTGGTCGCCGCGGGCCTGCTCGGGGGAGATGTAGTCGATCGTGCCCACGAACTGACCGGTCTCGGTCATCGCGGCGTCGTCGTGGGCCTTCGTCAGCCCGAAGTCCGCCAGATAGGCGTGGTCGCCGGCGCCGACGAGCACGTTCTGAGGCTTGACGTCACGGTGGATCAGCCCCTTGTCGTGCGCCGCGTCGAGCGCCTCGGCGACCTGGGTGAGCAGCCGCAGCGCCCGCCGGTCGTCGAGCTGGCGCCGCTGGATCAGGTCCTTGAGCGTGGGGCCCTCGACCATCCGCATCGCGAGGAACAGCCGGCTGTCGGTCTCGCCGGCCTCGTAGACCGTGACGATGTGGGGGTGGTCCAGCGCCGCCTGCAGCAGGCCCTCGCGGCGAAAGCGCTCGCGGAAGCCGGGATCGGAGCTGAGCTCGGCGGTCAGCACCTTCAGCGCCACGACGCGCTCCAGCGACAGCTGGGTGGCGCGGTAGACGGTGCCCATGCCGCCTTCTCCGAGCGTCCCGTCGATGCGGTAGCCGGCGACGACGGTGGAGCTGTGCTGGGCGTCCATCAGATCACCGACGTTGACTGCGACTGGGGCTCACGTGCTCCTCGACAGTAGCCCGACTAGCCCACGAGCACCGGGCCGCTGCTTTTGCCACCGCCACCGCCGCTCGGTGGAGCCGCCGGTGTGGGGGGCGCGCTGGGAGCCGGAGTCGAGGTCGGGGCCGGCGTCGAAGTCGACGCCGGGGCGCTCGGCGCGGGAGCGCTCGGATGGGGTGCGCGGCGCAGCGCCGGCACCGCCACCACCGACAGCGTGACGCCGGGGACGCGCACGGGAGTCGAGGGCAGTATGAGCGGCGTGGGCGCCGCGGGCGCCGAGCTTCCCGGCCGTCGCCTTGCGCACCGCAAAGGCTGCCGCGAACACCAGCGCGACGATCAGCGCCGCGACCGCGACTCGCCCGCGCGCGGTGGCGGTCATTTGCAGTGCCTGGAGGAGGTCATTCGCAAGGCTTGGGCTGTCTGGAGCCCGGCGCCAGGCAGCGCTGGATCTTGGTGAAGCTCTGGTGGCCGATCCGGTATTCGATATAGGCCCCGATCTTGTTGGGGGCGGTCACGTAGATCTTCAGCGCGGAGCCGTTGGGCAGCACGGCGCCGCCCAGGTGCGGGAAGCGAACGGTCCGCGCGGTCGTCGCCTGCGGGCGGCATCCGCGCGTGCAGCGGACTTCGACGCGGGCCCTGTGGGGGGCGGCGACGGCGAGGCTCACGACGCGCACCCCGCTGGCGAGCGGCTGCGCGGCGAGCGTCGCTTCGGCCTGCAGACGCTTGAGTTCGACGAGGTAGTCGAACAGGAACTGGATTTCCCCCCGGCTTCGTCGACGCCGCCGATCTGGATCGTGTACGACCTGCCGGCCTGGACTTTGGCGAACAGTTCACCGGCCGCCGTCGGCTGGTTGATCGCGCACTGACGCTGGCCGTTTTCGGGCAGCAGCGTCTTGGGGTCGTACGGCATGACCGCCATCACCGTGCCGAACGTCGCCGAGGTGCGGACCCGGACGAGCCCGTTGGCGTTGGGGTAGAAGTCGTACCAGATCGTCTTGCCCTCGCTGACGCCGTTGCAGCCGGTCAGCTCGGCTGGGCCGCCGTGCGACGGGGGGTTGAAGATGTCCGACTGAACCGTCGCCGCCGCGGTGTTGCGCGTGTCGCTCAGGGTTTCCGTCCGGTTGAGCGGGGTACCGGGCTTGTTGGCGGTGCGCGGTTCGTTGAGGTTCAGCGCTTCGAGGTAGTTGTCGTTGATCGGCGCCGCCGACATCGCCGGCGCCGCGGCGCCGGCGGTCATCGTCGTGGCGGCCCCGATCGTCAACAGCGTCGCCAGCGCCACGATCGCGATCGGCCGCCGGGAGCGCTTGTGTGTTGCTCGCATCAGACCACCTCGCCTAGCTTGCCGGGAAGGCATCCATCATATGTCAGACGCAGGCGCCCCGTGCCGGATGCTCATGTCTGGCGGGCACCGGTGGATTCGTGCCGTCCATCGCACGACTAGACTCGTGCCGCCCGACATGAGCACGAGAGGGAGACCGAGGCAGCGGACACCGAGCAACCGGGCTCTGTCGGAGCTCGTCGCCTCGCGATCCACTACACCGTGCTGGGGCTGGTGACGGCGGGCGTGGCCGTCTTCGTGTTCTCCTCCGGCGCCACCAGGCACGCCCAGAAGCAGATCGCGGGGGGCTACGACGTGTCGGCCGCGACCGCCTGCCTGGGTCCGAAGATCGAACTGGCGCAGTCGGGCCGGTTCGTGACGACTCTCCAACGCCCAGTCCACGCTGAGCGGGGCGTTGAAATTGGTGAACGGGCGCCTCAGCGGCACGGTGCACTGCGTGCGGGGCCGCGCCGCCCAGATCGCCGCCCGCGTCGCGGGCGGCGTGCTCGCCGGCTCGCTCGGCGGGCTGCCGGTGAGCGCGCAGCTCAAGCGCGATCCCCCCGAACCCGGCGCCCCCAAACCGCTGGCCCCGCTGTCGGTCGGCGGCGAATACCAGCTCGCTCCGAGCTCGGCCTGCCTCGGCAGCAAGCTGAAGCTCACCCAGTCCGGCTCCACGGTCGAGGTGGTGACGTCCAAAAAGCCGCGGGGCACGCTGCTCTACAGGTCCGGCGTGCTCGCCGGCGCGGTCTCGTGCGAGCACGGCGGGCGGCGCACGGTCGCCGGCACGGCGGCGGGTAGGGCGCTGGACCTGATGCTCACGCCGCCCGTGCTCAGGACGACCGCTCAGAGCGCGGGGAGCAGCGGGTCCCCGGCCGCTGCAAGCCCGCCCCGCGCTGTGGCCGGCGCGGCCGCCGGCGGGCGAGCGGTCGCCGCGGCCGGCGCCAGCGCGGCGGCGGTGGTGGGTGGGGTTCCCGAACACATATCGGCGACCAAGCAGCGCACCGCCGAAGCCACGGTGGTGGCGTTCTTCATCGCGGTCGTGATCGTGATGCTGTTCGCCCGCCTGTGCGGGAGCCTGATGCCGAGGATCCGCCAGCCACGGGTGATGGGCGAGGTGCTGGCGGGCATCCTGCTCGGCCCGACCCTGTTCGGGGCGCTGGCGCCCCACCTGCAGGCGACGATCTTCGCGTCGGACATCGTCCCCTACATCGGCGTGGCGGCGAATCTGGGGTTGATCTTCTACATGTTCCTGATCGGCCTGGAGGTCGATCTCGCCCAGCTTCGCGGCCGCGCGAGGATGACCCTCGCGTCTCGAACACGGCGCTGCTGGTGCCGCTGATGCTGGGGATGCTCGCGGCGCTGCCGCTCTACACGCTGCTGGCTCCGGAAATCCGCTTCGCGGCGTTCGCGCTGTTCGTCGGGGTGTCGATGTCGATCACCGCGTTCCCGGTGCTGGCGCGGATCATCTCCGAACGGCGGATGCTCAAGCGGCCGCTGGGCGCGCTGGCGCTGTCGGCGGCGGCCGTCGACGACGTGTCGGCGTGGTTTCTGATCGCGCTGGCCACGGCGGTGGCGGGGGCTGGCAGCGGCGTGGAGGTGCTCGAGACGATCGGCTGGGCCGCGGTGTTCTGCCTGGGCATGGCGTTCCTCGTGCGCCCGGTGCTGGCGCGGGCGGCGGTCGCCTACGACGAGGCCGGGCGCCTGCCCGGCACGTGGATCACGGTGATCTTCGCCGGGGTGCTGCTGTCGGCGATCGCGACCGAGACGATCGGGATCGCGGTGATCTTCGGCGCGTTCGTGATGGGGCTCGCGATGCCCCGCCACGCGGGGCTCAGCGAAGACGTGACGCGGCGCGTGGAGGACTTCGTGCTGACGCTGCTGCTGCCGCTGTTCTTCGCCTACACCGGCCTGCGCACCAACGTCGGCGCTGCTCGACAGCGGCCAGCTGATCGCGATCACGCTCGCGCTGAGCGCGATGGCGATCATCGGCAAGTACGGCGGGACGCTGATCGCGGCGCGCGTGATCCGCCTGCCGTGGCGCCAGTCGGCGGTGCTGGGGGCGCTGATGAACACGCGCGGCCTGACCGAGCTGATCGTGCTCAACCTGGCGCTCAGCATGGGGGCGATCTCCCAGGCGCTGTTCACGGCGCTGGTGATCATGGCGCTCGTGACGACCTTCATGGCGGGCCCGTTGATCAGGGTGCTCGACCCCCACAACGCCTACGGGGAGGAGCCCGAGGAGGAGCTTGCGGCGAGCGCGCCGGTGGCGCCGCGGCGTGCGGCGGGCGAGCACTCGATCCTGGTGGCGCCCCAGAGCGCGGCGGCGCTCGATCAGCTGCTGGCGCTGGCCGAGCCGCTGGCACGCTCGGAGCCGCGCCGCGAGCTGATCCTCGCCCGCCTCGTCAGGCCGCCGCGGGGCGCGGGGGTGCGCGGCGGCCTGCAGACCGAGGCACGGCAGGTGAGCGACGCGGCCGAGCAGTTGCAGCGCAGGCGCGCGGAGCTGGTCGACGGGGGTCTGGACGTGCGCGCGGTGGCGCTGACGTCGGCTGATCCCGGCCACGACCTGACAAGGCTGTGCCGCAGCGAGGAGGTCGATCTCGTGCTGCTCGACGGCCGCCGGCCGCTGCTCGGCGACGGGGTACCGCGCGAGGAGGTGGGCACGGTGCTCAACGAGGCCCAGTGCGACGTCGCCGTCCTCGTGGCGCGCGAGAGCACGCCGGTCAGCCCCGGCCCGGAAAGCTCGGTGACGGTGCCGTTCGGGGGCGCCGACCATGACTGGGCGGCGCTGGAGCTCGCGAGCTGGATCGCCGCCGCCAGCGGGGCGCCGCTGCGGCTGCTCGGGGCGGCCGGGCGCCTCCAGGACGGCCGCGACGCCAGCGGCCTGCTCGCGAACGCGTCGCTGGTGGTCCAGCAGTTCGCGGGGGTGACGGCCGAGCCGGTCCTGGCCGAGCCCGGCCGCGACGGCATCCTCGCCGCGACGGCCGGGGCGGGGCTGCTGGTGGTCGGCCTCTCCGAGCGGTGGCGCAAGGAGGGTCTGGGGGAGACCCGCCGAGCGATCGCCCGCGCGGCCCCCGCGCCGATCGTGTTCGTCCGCCGGGGCACGAGGCCCGGCGCGCTGGCGCCCGTGGCGGACATGACCCGCTTCGGCTGGTCGACGGCGGCGCTCGGCAAGCCGGCGTAGTGTGGTTTGACGCCCAGGTCGCACACGCTGCGCCGACCGTGCGGTCCTCTCCGGAAGATCCGCCGGTACACCGGTGGTACACTGGCCCAGTGGCGACATCCCATCCCCGTATCCAGGTGACCGAGGACCCGGAGCTCGCACGGGCGCTGCGCTCCGCCGCGCCCCACCTGCCGTCCGGCCTCCCGCGCTCGCGACAGGTGCGCGAGCTCGCGATCACAGGCGCCCGCCACATCGCCGGCGAGTCGCCGAGCGAGGCGGAGCGCCAGGTCGCGCTGCAGAAGCTCGCGGGGTACTTCGACCGCCCCGAGACGGCTCCTTGGGACTGGGAGCTGCTGCGCGACGTCAAGCACCGTGCCTGGCCGAGCAGGTGACGGCGTCCGCTGGGGAGAGCTGCCGCTCGTCGTGGACAACTCCGCCTGGTCGCGCGCCGATCGTCCGGAGGTTCGTGAGGAGTGGAAGCGCGCGCTGCGCGCAGATCGCCTGCGCGTCTCTCCGATCGCGCGCCTGGAGATGCTGTTCAGCGCCCGCAGCGGGAAGTCCTTCGACGAGCTCGCGGCACAGCTCTCGGTGGTGCGAGCCGCGCCGCTCACGGCTACAGTCGCCCGCGCCGCCGAGGACGCGATGCGCGCCCTCTCCCATCGCTCCGCCGGCGCCCAGCGGATCCCGATAGCCGATTATCTGCTCGCCGCCGCCGCACAAGAGCTCGGCGCCGCGGTGCTCCACTACGACCGCGACTATGACACGCTGGCGGAGGTCATGGCGTTCGAGTCCATCTGGCTCGCCCCACGCGGCTCGCTGCCGTAGCTCGTACCTGCTAGTGATCTTGGTCGTGCCCCGCCGAGCGGGTCCGCCAGACGCCGTCCACGAAGACCATCCGCACTGTCTCCCCGCCGTCCCCGAGCGCGATTCGCGCCTCGCGGGCGTCGAAGTCGACGTCCAGCCTGAGCGCCAGCGGCGGAGTCGGGCCGGACCGCTGCGTGGGCGACGACGATGGGGTGGGCTGGCCGGGCGCCGGCGACGGAGCGGCCTCCACGGGCGCGACCGGGTCGGCGGCCGGTCTGGCCTCCTGGGCGGAGGCCGCTGCCGGCGGCTGTGTCACGGGGCTGCGGCCGAACACGGTGGGGGCAAAGCGGTCGGAGGCCGGTGGGGCGGCGACGTCAGGAGTCGGTGCGGGCTGGGGCCGCACGATCTCCCTGACGACGAGCGTCGTGGTCCCGGTCTCGATCGAGTCGCCGGGCGCCAGCAGGCGGGGGGTCTGGATGCGCAGGCCGTTGACGAACGTGCCGTTGGAGGAGCCGAGATCCTCGATCGCGTAGTCGCCGGTGGCCTCGCGCGAGATGCGGGCGTGCTGGCGCGAGAGCTCCTCGTCCTCGGAGAGCCTGCCGGCCCCGGTTGCGTGGCGCCCGATGACGAGCTCGTCATCGACGACGATCGTGCTGCCGGAGGCGTTGCCACCGATCACCTCCAGGCGCAGATGGGTCGAGCCGGGGGGGCTCATCGGAGCACCGTCGCGATTGCTGAGGCCGGATCGGGATCGCCGCGCTGCGCCCTGATGACGTGCATGACGGCGTTGATCAGGGCCAGGTGGGTGAAGGCTTGGGGGAAGTTGCCGAGGTGGTGGCCGGTGCGCGGGTCGATCTCCTCGGCGTACAGCAGCAGCGGGCTGGCGTGGGAGATGAGCCGCTCGCACAGTGCCTGGGCGCGCTGCAGCTCGCCGATCTCACACAGCGCGGAGACCAGCCAGAAGGAGCAGATCGTGAACGAGCCCTCCTCGCCGGTGAGCCCGTCGTCGGTCTCCTCGACGCGGTAGCGCAGCACCAGCCCGTCCTCGGTGAGCTCGTCGGTGATCGCGAGCACGGTGGCGACGATCCGTGGGTCGTCGGGCGGGAGGAAGCGCACGAGCGGCATCAGCAGCAGCGAGGCGTCGAGCGCGTTGGTGTCGTAGTGCTGCTTGAAGGCGCCGCGCTCGTCGACCCCGCGGGCGCAGATGTCGGCGTGGATCTCGTCGGCCGCGGTCTGCCAGCGCTGCGCCCACTCGGTGTCGTCGCGCAGCTGCGCCAGGCGGGCGCCGCGGTCGGCGGCGACCCAGCACATGAGCTTGGATGAGGTGAAGTGCCGGGGCTCGCCGCGGACCTCCCAGATCCCCTGGTCGGGCTCGCGCCAGTGCTCCAGCGCGCCGGCGACCTGGCGCTTGATGATCGGCCACAGCCGGTCGGGGAGCTGGTCGCGCGAGCGGGTGTGCAGGTAGATCGAATCCAGCACCGCGCCCCAGACGTCGTGCTGGCGCTGGCGGTAGGCCCCATTGCCGATCCGCACCGGCTGCGCCCCGCCGTAGCCGGAGAGATGGTCGAGCTCGTGCTCGTCCAGGCGGGACTCGCCGCCGATCCCGTACATGATCTGCAGCTCGCCCTCCTCGGCTTCGGCGAGGTCGGCGACGAAGTAGAAGAAGTCGTTGGCCTCCCAGTCGAAGCCGAGGGTGTACAGCGCCCACAGCATGAACGTCGAGTCGCGGATCCAGGTGTAGCGGTAGTCCCAGTTGCGTTCGCCGCCGGGGGTCTCGGGCAGCGAGGTGGTGGCCGCTGCGACCATCGCCCCCGTGGGGGCGTAGCTCAGTCCCTTCAGTGTCAGCGCGCTGCGCTGCAGGTGGGTGCGCCAGGGATGGTCGGGGAAGGTGCCCTGCTTGAGCCACTCCTGCCAGTGGTGCGCGGTGCGCACGAGCTGCCTGTCGGCCTCGTCGCAGCTGGTGGGCAGCGGGTGTCCGGACCAGCCCAGCGCCGCGAACGCGGCGTCTCCTTCGCGCAGGACCGTGCGCGCTCGGGCGCGCGGCCCCTCGAACCCGAGGTTCATGTCGGTGACGAGCCGTAGTTTGAGCTCCATGCCCTCCGAGCCGGCCAGCGCCTCGTTGTAGCCGGGGCCGGTGTAGGACCATTCGGCCGCGAGGCCCCCGTAGTCGAAGACCGGTTCGCAGTCGAGGTGGATCTCGGCCCAGCCCTGGACGCAGCGCACCGTTCGCAGCAGCACGTGGTCGGCGTCGTAGTCGGTCGGCGAGCGCCGGTGGGTGCGCGAGCGTTCGTCGGTGTGGTACCAGGGCCCGATGCACAGCACGTCGCGGACGACCACCCACCCGGTGCGCGTCTCCCAGCTTGTCTCGAGCACCATCGTGCCGGGCAGATAGCGCACCGCGCCGGGCACCGTCACGCCGGCCGGGCCCAGGCGAAAGCCGCCGGCGTCGCGGTCGAGCATCGCGCCGAACACGCTCGGCGAATCGAACCGCGGCAGGCACATCCACTCGACGTTGCCGCTCGGCGCGATCAGCGCGCAGGTCTCGCAGTCCGACAGGAAGCCGTAGTCGGCGATCGGCGGAAACGGGCTCTGAGGGTCGCCGTGGGGTGTCGCGCTCACGGCGCCAAGGCTACAGCCGGATAGGCTCTGGGGTCGGATGACCTGGGTCGAAGTCTTCACTGTGTTCGTGGTGTCCCATCTGGTCGGGGACTATCTGCTGCAGACCGACTGGCAGGCCCGTCACAAGCGTGGCGGCCTGGCGCGGGGCGCGCGCGATGCGCGCAGGGCGCTCGTGACCCACGTGACCCTCTACACGCTGTGCTTCGTCCCGGTGCTGCTGGTGGACGAAGTCGGCGTGGAACTGCTGTGGGTGATCCCCGCGATCTTCCTACCGCACCTGGTCCAGGACGATGGGCGGCTGCTGCACATGTACATGAAGCGGGTCAAGCACCTCGATCCCGAGACCAACCTGTCGGTCTCGATCGCCGTCGATCAGACCTTTCATCTGCTTGCGCTGCTCGCCCTCGCGCTGCTGATCGCCTCCTGAGCCGCTCAGGTCAGCGCGGCCGCGGGCCGCGACTGGTCGGCGGTGTCCTGCTCGTGGTATGAGGCCAGCAGCCGCTCCTCCTCGTCCTTCTTCGGGAACAGCGCAAAGACGATCGCGGCGCCGATCAGGACCGCGACGATGCCCGCGGTGTAGGCCCAGTCGGCGCCCGACAGGAACGACGACTTCGCTCCCGCGGCGATCTGGCTGGCGTAGTGGGGGTACTGCTTGGCGACGGCGCTCGCGCTGGAGAACGACTTCTCGAGCTGATTGGTGACGCTGTTGGTGATCAGATCTTTGTTGGGCGCGCTCGTGATCGCGGCCGCGACGGCCGCGGCGTAGCCCGCGGTGAGCAGGGCGCCGAGGATCGACTGCATGATCGCCCCGCCGAGGTCGCGCTGCAGGTCGGCGGTCCCCGACGCCATCCCGGCGCGCCTGACCGGCACCGACCCGGTGAGCGAGTGCGAGGCCGGGGTCCCGGCGAACCCGACCCCGATCCCGATCAGCGCATAGCCGAGGCCGACCTTCCAGTAGGCGATGTGGTCTTCCCACAGCACCAGCATCACGATGAAGCCCAGCAGGCAGAAGAAGTAGCCGACGAGCAGCGTGAAGCGCGCGCCGCGCGCCTCGACGAGCTTGGCCGAGCGCGGCGCGATCAGCACCATGAAGACGGCGGCCGGCAGGATCGCGAGCCCGGCGTCGAGCGTCGAGTAGGAGAGCACGTTCTGCAGGAACTGCTGGCCGATGAACATCGCGCCCATCAGCGACCCGAAGACGATGATCCCCGCCAGCGCCGCGACCCAGAAGATCCGTCGCGCCGCGACGTGGAGGTCGTACAGCGGCGACCGCGCGCGGCGCTGGCGGACGATGAACGCGACGCCGGCGGCGAGCGCGACGGCCGCCAGTCCCAGCGCCAGCGTCCCCCTGTTGGGGACCGGCGCGAAGTTGATCGCGAGCACGAGCCCGGCGACCATCACGGCCGAGAGGATCCCGCCGAGGTTGTCGACCGGGTCGGTCGCCTCGTTGACGTGGCTGGGGACGAACCGCACCGCCATCGCGAGCGCGACGACGGCGAGCGGGAGCGTGATGAAGAACACCGAGCCCCACGCGAAGTGCTCCAGCAGTGCGCCCGACAGCAGCGGGCCCAGCGACGAGATCGCCCCCCCGAGGCCCGACCACAGCGCGATCGAGCGGGTGCGCCCCGGCCCCGACCACAGCGCGGTGATCAGCGCGAGCGTCGTCGGGAACGCCATCCCCGCGGAGAGCCCGCCGAGCAGGCGGGCCGCGATCAGGACTCCGATCGACGGGGCGAACCCCGCGAGCAGACAGGCGGGCACCGACAGCGACACGCCGAGCACCAGCATCAGCTTGCGCCCGTAGCGGTCGCCGAGCGCGCCGAGATACAGCACCGACGCCGCCAGCCCGAGCGAGTAGCCGACGGCGACGAGGTCCAGCGAGGTCTGCGACGCGTCGAACGCCTTGCCGATGTCGGGCAGCGCGACGTTGGCGACCGCGAGGTTCAGGTTCGCGACCGCGGCCACCAGGATCAGCGCCGTCAGGACGAGCCCCGCGCGCTGCGGGGCGGTCGAGGCTTCGGCCCCGCCCGCCCCGTCCGCCGCCGGGCCTGCCGGCGCGCGCGACTTGCTCACCGGTGGTTCGGCGGCGGCCACGGACTGCGGGCTACGCGAGCGCCTTCTGCTTCATCTGGTCGAACTCGGCCTGCGTGATCGCGCCGCTGTCGAGCAGTCCCTTGGCCTTTGCGATCGTCTCCGTCGGATCTGTTTCGGCGGCGACCGACTGGACGTACTGGTCGAACTGCGACTTCGCGGCTTCCTGCTGTTTGATCGCGCGTTCGGTCATCCCCTTGTGCTCGGCGATCAGGTAGATGAAGACGCCGAAGTACGGGATCACGATGATGAAGATGATCCACAGGACCTTCATGAACCCCGAGGTGTCGTGGCGGCGGAAGATGTCGGCCAGCACCGTGATCAGGATCCAGATCCAGATGACGAACGCGAAGAAGATGAGCATCGTCCAGAAGACTTCGAGGAACGGATAGCTGGTTGCGAGGATCATGGGCGTCGTCCTTGTCTAATCGAGGTCGGCAAAAATGTGCCCGCGAGTGGCTTGCAACGGTTGCTACGTGCGGGAAGGCGGCGAGCTTATCGAATTTCCTCTGCCGTCCGCCTGTCGAGGATGAGCCGCTGGCGCCCTCTCCGAGGACCCGTCCCGCCATCCATCGATTCGCGGGCTCCTGGCCGGGCTGCCCGCGGTCGGTGAGCGCTGCGCGGCGTTTTCGTAGAGAATCCCAGGCGATGCGCGTCACCGCGAAGGCCGACTACGCCGTGCGGGCCGCGGTGGAGCTGGCGGCCAGCGACTCCGACGTCCCCCGCAAGGTCGACGAAGTCGCCCAGGCCCAGGGCATCCCGCTGTCGTTCCTGGAGAACATCCTCACGCAGCTGCGCAGCGCCGGGATCGTGCGCAGCCAGCGTGGCCCCGAGGGGGGCTACTGGCTGGCCCAACCTGCCGACGAGGTGACGCTGGCGGACGTGATTCGCGCGGTCGAAGGGCCGCTGGTGGGCGTCCGCGGCCAACGCCCCGAGGAGGTCTCCTACAGCGGCTCCGCCGAGACCCTCTCGCAGGTCTGGGTCGCGCTGCGCGCGAACCTGCGCAAGGTCCTCGAGCGCGTCACCCTCGCCGACGTCGCCGCTGGCAAGCTGCCCAAGGACGTGGTCGCCCTGACGCATGAGGAGGACGCCTGGCACGCGCGATTGGGCTGAAGACGATGGGTGGGCGGGTAGGGCCTGCGATGCGCTCAGGCTCCCGATGCGACGAGGGCCTGCATTACGCCCGGCCGGCGCCGACCGAGGCCAGCACGTCGGCGATGCAGGCCTCCTGGACGCGGCGGGGGTCGATCGGGAACGGCTCCGGAACCCCCCCGGCGCCGGTGCGGATGCCCACGCCGATGCGCGCGAGGTGCATCGTCCCGAGCGTCTGGGTGTACAGATGGTTGGCGGTGAAGTCCGGGTCGTCCACCGCGAAGGCCCCTTCGCGGGCGCCGTCGGCGAGGATCTCCGAGAGCCTGCCCAGGCAGGTCGCCATGCCCTGGCCGAGGCGGATCCACACGGCGTCGGAGATGCTCTCCCGCAGCTGCTCGGCCGGGCGGCGCATCAGCGACACCCCGCAGTCCAGGAACGCGGGGTGCTCAAGGCAGAAGTCGGTATAGCGCCGCCAGCCGTCCTCCAGGCGCCCCACCGGGTCCTCGATCGCCGGCGCCTGCGCCAAGAGCCGGGCCAGGTCGTCGAGGTAGCTGGTGAGGGTCAGCACGAACAGCTCCTCCTTGGAGGAGAAGCAGCGATAGATCAGCGCCTTGTTGATCCCCACCTCACGTGCGATCTCCTCGATCGGGGCGTCCTGGACTCCACGCTCGTCGAACAGCAGCCGCGTCGCCGCCACGATCTCGCGCTCGCGCTCGCGCCGCGCCGCGGCGCGGCGGGGGGCGAGCGGTGCGCGGGCTACGGCCATCCGGTCACTATATCCACCTTTGTAAACGATGTTCAACCTCTTGGTTGACAGGCGTTTACACCTGGAGTAGGATTGGTGGTGCCGTAGGGCCGCGCCCGTGCGGGCGCCCACCGGCCACGCCCCGCCCGCGGCCGGCCTCCCGGCCGGCCACTGATCCGATCGACCGATCCCACCCCACCGCGACCACCCGACCCACCGTCCCCACCGACCGCAGAGCAAAGGAGCCCGTTCCCATGTCAGCCACCCCCGTCGTCGATGCCACCGAGGCCGCGGAGGCCGCCGTCGAGGCGATCACCGGAGCGGCCAACAAGGACGCGACCTTCTCGATGGCCCTCACCCAGGACCAGAAGGACGTCCGCGACTGGGTTCACGGCTTCGCCGCCGACGTCATCCGCCCCGCCGCGCACGAGTGGGACGAGAAGGAGCAGACCCCGTGGCCGATCATCCAGGAGGCCGCCAAGATCGGCCTCTACGGCTTTGAAGGGCTCGCGCAGTTCTTCGCCGACCCCACCGGGCTGACGCTGCCGCTCGTCAACGAGGAGCTGTTCTGGGGCGACGCCGGGATCGGGATGGCGATCATGGGCACCGCGCTCCCCGTCGCCGCGATCTTCGGGCAGGGCTCAGGCGAGCAGATCGGCGAATGGATCCCGCGCTGCTTCGGCACCCCCGACGACCTCAAGGTCGGCGCGTTCTGCGCCTCAGAGCCCAACGCCGGCTCGGACGTCTCAAACGTCCGCACTCGCGCCAAGTTCGACGAGGCCGCCGGCGAGTGGGTCATCAACGGCCAGAAGGCCTGGGCCACCAACGGCGGCATCGCCGACGTCCACGTCGTGATCGCGACCGTCGACCCCGAGCTCGGCTCGCGCGGGCACGCGGCGTTCGTCGTGCCGATGAGCGAAGCCAAGGGCATCTCGCAGGGCACCAAGGTCTCCAAGCACGGCCTGCGCGCGTCGCACACCGCCGACGTGTTCCTCGACGACTGCCGCGTCCCCGCCGGCCACGTGCTCGGCGGCAAGGACAAGCTCGACGAACGCCTCGCCCGCGTCCGCGAGGGCAAGCGCTCCAAGTCCCAGGCCGCCATGCAGACCTTCGAGGCCTCGCGCCCGACCGTCGGCGCGCAGGCGCTCGGCGTCGCGCGCGCCGCCTACGAGTATTCGCTGGAGTACGCCAAGGAGCGCGAGCAGTTCGGCCGCAAGATCATCGAGAACCAGGCCATCGCCTTCACGCTGGCCCGCATGAAGCTCGAGCTCGACGCCGCCCGCCTGCTCGTCTGGCGCGCCTCCTGGATGGGCCGCAACCAGGTCCCCTTCGAGAACGCCGAGGGCTCGATGAGCAAGTGGAAGGCCGGCGAGGTCGCCGTCTGGGTAACAGAGCGCGCGATCCAGATCCTCGGCGGCAACGGCTACACCCGTGAGTTCCCCGTCGAGCGCTGGCACCGCGACGCCAAGATCTACGACATCTTCGAGGGCACCGCCGAGATCCAGCAGCTCGTGATCTCGCGCGCCATCTCAGGGATGCACATAAAGTAGCGCTGGGACTGGGTTTTGGGGATGGTGCTGGTCGTGCTGGGGCGTCACTGAGGCCCAGAGCAGCGGCGCTCGAAAAGGCTGCTCGCGCCAGTTCTCGCGCCAGTCATGCCAGATCTGGGTCGTGTCCGGCGTCGCGTAGCGCGTCGAGCAGGTCGCCGATCGTGAAGATCTCGATGCGCGGAGGCGATCACCAGGCGGGCGCGGCCGCCGATGAGGGCCGAGAGGACGACGTTCGCGTCAGCTATGACTGCGGGAGGCAGCGAAATCGCTGAGAACCTCTTGCTCGTCCACGTCCTTGGCCTTCAGCGCCGCGCCGACCTGCTCGGATAGGCGCAGGAACACCTCGCGGCGAACCTCGACCGGCAGCTCGGGCGTATCCCACGGGAGGAAGAACCCGGCGGGGGTCCCTTCGCGTGTCACGAGAACCACGTCATCGGAGCGAAACATCTCCGATGCGTGATCGCGGAAGTCGCGGACCGTCACGACCTTCATGTGGGCACCCTGGTGGTCACAGGTTGATTGTAGCGCTCTGCTCACGGGCGAGTTCGAGATGCGGTGGGAGCTTCGCCCAGGGTGTGCGCGAGGTGAGGTCGCTCTGGGCGCCGGTGGCCCGATGAGTGGCGATCCTGCCTCCATCTGTCCGCCGCAAACGGTTGAAGATCCATCAGCGCGGCGTTATCGTTGGGAATGCGCTGTCACCCCGGCGCGTCCTCTGAGTCAGTGCTCGCCCCACGCGCGAGTCGGCGATGAAGGAGCAAGGGACTTGGTCTCGGATCGTCGCCTCCGACGGTCGCCGAACGACCTACGTTTTCAGTCGCGATGGCTTTTGTGGTCTCCGCGGCTCCTCATCCGGTTCGTCAGGGTCTATTGGCGGTGCTTCGGCACAATTTCCCCAGCCTTGCATTCGCCAAATTTTTCGTCTGTCGGAGTGCAGACTTCAGTTTCTTGTGTTGGTGTCGTTTTAGTGGGTTCAGTAGATGTCGTAGGCGTTGTGCTGCTCTGCTTTCCCTTTTCCTGCTCGCGCGTAGACGTTTGGTTTCCTGCCAGTTCGGCTTCGGTCTTCTGTTTTTCCGCGTAGTCGTATCCCCCGACTTCTTGCGCCGTTATTTGGAACGCTCGGTCGCTGCCCATCACTGTGAGCTTTCCTTCTTCTCCTGGAGGCTTCGGAGTTTGGCCATTGGCAGTTTCAAGGGAGATGTTGCGCTGTGGGGTCACGCTCGCGTTGGCATGTTCTTCGCTCCAGGTTTCACCGTTCTCTGCGATGGGCTGGAAGGACTTTGGGTCTCCGGGGGTGTCGCTGGGCACCACCCATGAACCGCCAGGCTGTTGTACAAAGATCGTGAAGTTCGCGACGACCATGCACGCGCCGGGTGCGATCGTGGCCCACGCTGCTGGGTTGGCACCTTCTTGTCCCCGAAGCAGATCGTAGGTCTTTTCGGAGCCGCTAAAGATCGCAACGGTCGCGACCTGAGAAGGATGGGCCTCCCCCGCGATTTTCATATGTTCTTCTTGACCTGCGCTTTCGTTCCACGCGTGCACGCACCGTGAGAGTGGGTTCTGGGACGACACGGCCGTCGCAGCGCTGCTCGGCGCCGACGCTGGCTTGGACGAGCCGCACCCGGCTATGCCCCCGAGCACGGCGAGCACAATCGCGAGTGTCGTGAGTCGCCTCATGGCTGCTAATCGGTTGGACGTTCGAGTAGCTCTCCGCCACCACATACCTGGAGCAGTATCTCGGCGCACGGACCTTCGCCAGGATGATTGTCCCAGTCGATCATGTAGCTCGCCCCTGCCGGACCGTCGCTGAGGATCGCCACGATTTTGCCGCAGTCGTTGGGCTGCTGATCAATTCGCTCCACTCGGTCCTCTACCTCGAATTTGGCCATTGCGGGAGACTAGCGCCAGTCCTGGACAACCCGAGGCCGTCCGACTACTACGCCTGCCCATGAGAGCGAGAGCCGAACAGTCGCCGTGGCCAGCTATGGTGCTCGCGTGGACTTCGCCCCAAAGCCGCGAGACAAGGTGCTCGCAACGCACGAGAAAGACCCCGTATCAGGAAATCTGTACCCCGTCGAAGTCGTGAGGGTTTGGAAGGAACGCCGTCTGTGGCGCAAGGCTAGGTTGGCTGAGGTCACGGACGGCAAGACATTGTGGACAGTCGATGCCTCATCCCTCCGACCGGGAGAGGCAGCAGCTAGGCCAGAGTCGCAGGAACAGGGGACCCGAGAGCCCATAGAGCGGACCGTCCCGGAGCCCACCGAGCCAAACGGCTGAGAACATTGTCCGTACTGCTTTTACTTGACAGCGTTCCCAGGCGGCGTAGATCGAGCGCGCCGAGTGCAGCTTGTGGCTCATCGTGTTCGCTCTGGTGCTGGTGGTTGGATGATGCGGTTGATGGTGCGGGCGATTCCTGGTATCCGGCTGCGGCGGCTGGGCGCGATCGGGATTCGGAAGTCTGAGCCCCACTCTGGGTCGGGCAGCTCGGGGTGCGCAAGGGAGGGTGTCTGTGCGCGGCTGTTGCGCATCTGTTGGGCGAGGCGCGTGATGCGTTGGGGGTCTTGTCCTTCGTTGCCGAGGTCGTCGCGGGCGATGTACCAGTCGGTGCCGTGGCGGGCGCGGGTGGCCTCGACGTAGGCGGTCTCCTTGCTGGTTTGCCAGCCGCCGGTGAGCACGACGGAGTGCTCGACGGTCGCGCCCTGCTGGCGGTAGACGTGCTGCGCGTAGGCCAGCCTCAGTGAGTCCAGGTCCTCGCCGGCGAGCTGGATCTTGCGTTGTGATCCGTCGAGCGTGAGTGTCACGCCTCGTTCGTGGATGTTCGTGACCTGGCCGCGGGTGCCGTTCTCGACCCGCGGCTGCCCTGGCGGGCGGTGCTGGGTGGTGAACGCGATGAGGTCGCCTTCGCGTAGGCCGTAGTGGACGCTGGGCAGCGGGGTCTCGTGGTGTCCGAGTTCGCCGCGTTGTGCGCGTAGGTGTTGGGCGCGGGCGTTGAGCCGGTCGATCTCTTGGTTGGAGGCGTCGGCGATCAGCGCGACCTCGCTGATATCGTGCCCGTCCGTGAGGGTGGCCCATGTTTGTACGGCTTGCTCTGCTGCCTGGTCGCGGGTGTCTGAGAGGTGTAGCTGGCCGCGTGAGGCGTAGTGCGCCATCGCGCGCTCTGGTTCTCCCGCGCGTAGTGCTTGCCATGCGCGCTGGTCGGCGTGGTCCTTGGTGCGGTGGATGTCGGTCAGCTCGGCTGTCGGGGCGTGGTCGGTGAGCCGGTCGAACATGCCGCCAGGCCCGATCGAGGGTAGCTGCTTGCCGTCACCGACCGCGATCAACTTCGCACCTGAGCGCTCCACCAGCTCGGTGAGGGCGTCGAGGCGTTTGTGGTCGACCATCCCGGCCTCGTCCAGGATGACCGTCGTGTCGCGACCCACATGGACGGTCCCGGCCTCGGCACGGGCGACCAACGAGTCCAGGGTGAATGTCTGCCCGGCCAGCGCCGGGCTGTCCGCGCCGAGCCGCTCGGCTGTTGAGCCGGATACAGCGACCCCGATCGTCTCACGTCCTGCGTACTGCTCGGCGCGGGCGGCGGCGTCAATCACGACTCCCTTGCCTGTCCCGGCGGGGCCGACGAGCACCGCGGCGCGCTCGGGGCCGGTGAGGACTTCGAGCGCGTGGTGCTGCTCGGGGCTGAGTGGTCCGCCGATGCGCTCGGCCACCTCCCTGGCAGCGTTACCGCGTGCAGCGTCGCCGACGTCTCGGCCTGCGGGCTGCGCGAGCTGTGTGGCGCGGCGTTCGATTGCCTGCTCCTGGGCGCGAACCGCCAGGGTGGTCATCCGCCCGCCCTCCAGAGTCAGCACCCGCCGGTCGTGGACCATCTCCCGAGCGACGGCGAGTGCCTGATCCGGCGCGATCTCGCCGGCGGCCTGCTCCAGCACGACCGCACGGAGGTCACGTTCCTCGAAGACGGCGTGCTGCTCGGTCAGCTTCGCCTCGACCCGATCCTCGATCGCGCGCTCGGCTGCCGGACGCTCGGATTGCGCCGATCAACCGCACGGCCTCATCCGGGCCGAACCCGTGACTGCGGCCGGTCTGTACCCATGCTCGTTGGAGGTCCGAGCGTGTGGTCAGCTCCTTGGATCGGCGGTTCTCGAGCGCGAGGTTGCGAAGCTCGCCGCGTTCGGGTGCTCGGCCGTAGCGGGCACGGAAGCGCTCCGCTGCACGGGCGACCTCACGCGAGCGGCCGGAGAACGCCTCGCACAGCTCGCGGGGGACACCGGCGATCTCGAAGTACCGGCCATCCTTGCCGGTGCCCTGTTCGATCGCGTATCCCTCCCGCGCGAGCTCGTCGGCGAGCGCGGAGCGGTAGAACGCGCCCAGCTCCCGCGCGGAGCGGAAGATCGGCCGTGACGCGACCGCCACGATCCGGTCGTCCTCGCGGACGGCGCCGGTGATGACGACATGACTGTGCAGCTGCGGGTCTGGGGCCTGGGCGCCCTGGACTCCGCGGGCGGTGGTGTGCCGGTACTCGGTGGCGATCACGTCCTTGGCGTGCTCTTCTACGACCTGGCCGCTGTAACGGCGGCGCACGACGGGCACCTGCTCTCGCAGGTGGTGGATCGTCTGCTCGACCGCCCTGGCGTGCGCGGCCTCGATCTGCTCGCGCTGCCACGGATCTCCGAGCGCCCACACCGTCGAGACGGACTTCGGCGCGCTAAACGTCACATCGATCCCGCCACCCCGTCCACCGCCGGCACCCTCGGGACGCAGCCAACGGCCCGTCCCAGGATGACGGCCCTCCATCAGCGCAATGAAATCAGCGCCATCCAGTTGCTCGCTGGCAACGATCCCCAGCCGGCCCAGCGTCTCCGCGTCAGCCAACCACCGGCCGGGGGCCTGCGCCATCTCTCCATCCGGGGTCAGGTAGTAGTCCCCGCGCTCGGGCTCCACGGTCTTGCTCTCCAGGTAGCGCGCGTACCCGCCGCCCCGAGACGCACCTATGCTCGCCGCAGTCATCACATGGGTGATGACCCTCAACGCGCCGAACCGGCCAAGCAATTCGCACAGCGCTCGCTGTGCCACGGCACAGCCGATGCTTCTATGTTTGTCAAGGTTCGCTATTTGCGGGTTTTGGGGGGTTGGTGAGGAGGCGGTAGAGGTGCCGGGCGGTGTAGCGCTTGAGGCAGCGCTTGATCTCTCGGGTGCTGCGGCCTTCGGCTTCGCGGCGGGCGGTGTAGGCACGTGTGCGGGCGTCGTCGCGCATCCGGCAGAGCACGATCGTGTGCAGCGCCCGGTTGAGCTGGCGGTCGCCTGAGCGGTTGAGGCGATGCCGGACGGTTTGCCCGGAGGATGCCGGGACTGGGGCGACGCCTCCGAGAGCCGCGAATGCCGCCTCGGAACGGATGCGCCCGGGGTGGGAGTAGGCGCAGAGGATTTGTGCTGCGACGATCGCGCCGACTCCCATCTCGTCCATGAGCATGGGTGCGATCCGAGCGACGATCGGCTCGATCTCGCGCTGAAGCTCGCTCGCTTCATCTTCCAGGGCGAGCGCGCGGCGTGCACTCGCGCGGATTGTGATGGTCGTCGCGCGATGCTCGCTGCCGAGCGTAGGGCTGATCTGTAGACGCGCGGCCTTTGCGAGCTGCTCGCGGGTCGCCAAACCGCGTAACCCTTCACGCAGCGACGGCGGAGCGGACACGAGCAGCGCCTTCAGCAACAGGATCGCCGCGCGCTTTGAGCGCACGGCGCTATCACGTGTCGCGAGCAGCACGCGCAGCGCCTCGCGCTCGCCACGCAACCGTGGTTGCGCAAGATGCTCCCGGGAGAGCGCCTCGCGTGCCGCGCGGATCGCGTCCAGCTCGTCAGACTTCGCGCGGTCACGACGTGCCGGGCGGCGGGGACGGTCGACCTCGAGCACGAGCTCTCCCTGGCCATGGAGGAACGCGGTGAGCCCGGCGCCGTAGCTGCCGGTCCCCTCGACCGCCCACGCACGGCGCCCAGGCGCGCTTTCCCGCGCGAAGCGCAGCAGCCGCCGGTAGCCCCGCTCGTTCGCGGCGACTGTGGTCTGTCCTTGCACGACCGCAGTGTCCGCTGCGAGAACTGCAGCGCTCAGCGAGTCGCGGTGCGTATCGACGCCGAGCACATGGTCGGCTTGGTCTGCCAGCATGGGATACGACCTCCTGTTCTGGGGGTTTGACTGTCGGTACTCGGCCTGGGCAATAGGAACCGCGAAGGGCAAGACTGTGATGAGTCACGCCCCGGGGACTCCCGAGGCGGACAGGCTTCTGATCAGGCCACCAGCGGCGGCCAGGCCGGGGCCGGCAGCAACAGACGGACAAATCGGCGGTAAGGCACCCACGCCAAGACGCGAGGCCAGTGCATGTGGGAGTCACGTCCATCGCTACCGGGAGCCAGCCTGAACACCAGGCCCGACGTTCCCCCGCGGGGGAACGTCGACAACACAGCGACCACCCGCCGCCAATACCTCACACGACACAGCAATCGCTGTGCGAAAGCATCACAGCGCATGTTGTCTGTACGGGCTTTTTGTCGTGCCGAGGTGCGCGTGGTGGCGCAGCCAGAGGCGTCGACCGTCGGGGTCGCGTCGAGCGCTTCGTGGTGGGATGACTCGTTGGTGGTGCGGGCGACTGACCGAGCGGAGCGCAGGTGTCAGGGGCTTGTGGCCTGCCGCGCGGCTTTGCCCTTCGAGGGCGTTTGAGATGCGCGCGCCAATGTCGCGCCCGCACCGGTTCTTCACGCAATCTCTTGGCCGGTCCGTGCAGGTTGGGGTCTGTAACCGCGATGGTCCCAATATCCCCACGTACGGCAGTCACCCTTGCGGACCGGAAGCAGAGCGCGGCCGCCCTCGCCCTCAGCGTCGAGCAGGCATGCGAAGCGCTGGGCGTGTCGTGGGACACTTGGCGCGCGCATATCGAGCCCGACGTGCGCCTCGTGCGTGTTGGGCGCCGCAAGCTGATCCCGGTCAGCGAGCTGCAGGCTTGGCTTGACCGGCACGCCGAAAGCGTCGGTGTGGGGGAGTAGCGTGTCGAGCTATCTGCAAAGCGCCCCCGCACCGTGGTCGCGGCCGGGGGCATGACACAGGAGGTTCAGCTCCCATGCAATCGGCACCGTACACCGCGGCATCGTCTGGAGGTGATTGCTGATGGCCACCGGAGTGCGTCAACGCCACGGCAACGGATGCAACGGCAAGGGTCGCTGCGACTGTCCGTGGCGTGCCGAGGTCTACTCGAAGCGCGACGACTGCAAGCTGCGCAAGACGTTCCCGACGCAGGCGGCGGCGAAGGTCTGGCGGGCGGATAAGCTCGCCGCGGCGAACAAGGGCAAGCTCCGTGCGCCCACGTCCATGACCGTCCGGCAGGCCGCCGAGGCGTTCATGGCCGGCGCCCGCGACGGCTCTATCCCGACGGCATCGGGCACCCGCTACAAGCCCGCGACGCTCCGGGGCTACAGCGTCGGGCTCAACAAACGTCTACTGCCGACGCTGGGCGGCATGCGCCTGTCGGATGTCGAGCGCCGCGACGTGCAGAAGCTCGCCAACCGGCTGACGAGCGAAGGGCTGAGCGCGAGCACCGTGCAGAACACGCTTGACCCGCTGCGCGTCATCTACCGGCGTGCGATCCGCGACGAAGAGGTCACGGCCGACCCGACCGAGCGGCTTGAGCTACGCCGGCCCGACGGTCGGCGGGAGCGGATCGCCGACCCTACCGAGGCGGCGGCGCTCATCGCTGCTATCGCCGAGGGCGAGCGGGCACTGTGGGCGTGCGCGTTCTACGCCGGCTTGCGGCGCGGGGAGCTGCGTGCGCTGCGCTGGGGCGACGTCGACCTGGCGGCCCGCGTGATCCACGTCTCGCGGGGCTGGGATGCGATCGAGCGCGAGCAGCCGGTGAAGAGTGCTGCGGGCAACCGGCGGGTGCCGATCCTCGAGCCGCTCGCGGGGGAGCTGGCCGCGCACAAGCTCCGCACCGAAGGCTCTAGCGACGCGCTGGTGTTCGGCAGGACCGCCGCCGAGCCCTTCAACCCGGAAACCATCCGGCGGAACGCGCTCGTGGCGTGGGGCTGGCAGGAAGTCCCGAACGAGGAAGCGGACGGTCCGAGGACGATCCTCGCCAAGGTGCGAGACGACGCACAGCAGCCGATCACGCTGCATGAGGCGCGGCACACCTGCGCGTCGCTGCTGATCGCCGCGGGCGTGAACGCGAAGGCGCTGAGCGTCATCATGGGCCACGCGACGATCGCCATGACGTTCGACACCTACGGCCACCTGATGCCCGGCGGCCTGGACGAGGCGGCAGCGGCCGCGAACGCCTATCTGGCAGGCGACGGGAAGCGTCCGGCGCTCAGGCTCGTGGGGTGAAAGCTTGGGCCAATCTTGGGCCAGTCGTGTACTGATTCGGGCGGATTCAGCCGGACTCGGTCGGATGAGCGATCGGGCGTTTCGCCTGCACTGGAGCCATATTTGGCTCTGACACAGGGATTGCGCGATCCGCTGCCCAGACTTCGAGTCCCTGTCCCGGAGCCTCAAAACGGAATAAGGTCCGGATAGGCCTCAGCTCAGGCGTGTATGACGACGCCGCGGATGGCCGCCACCGCCGCGGCGTGCAGTGGCGTGAGCGTGATCTTCACCGTCAGCGCCAGGCGCCGGCGGCGACGCAACGCGGCCTTGCCCGTGGCGCTCAGGGGCACGGAGAAGGACACGCGACCCGCCTTCAACGACGAGCGCGCCAGCCGCCCGACGCGCACCTGCTCGGAGTGCCTCACCTTGGCCAGCGAGGCGCCGGCGGCGAACAGGCCGACTTCCAACCGTCCGCCGGCGCCGGCCCTGGACACGTCGATCGACCCGTGCACTGTCGATCCGCGCTGGCTGCCGGGGAGCTTGAGCGCCCTGGATCCTCCTTCCAGAGGCGAGCCGTGGCTGGGTTCGCTCGGCGTCGTGGGGGTGGTTGTGGTGGTGGGCGTCGGTGTCGTGGTTGTGGTCGGCGTCGTGCCGGTGGCGGTGCCTTCGACGACGACTTCGTATCTGGTGTAGTTGTCGACTCCGTCGTTGAAGAGGGTCGAGCTTTCGAACCTGTAGGTCCCGGGCTGTTCGAACTTGCACGTGCCTTCCCATTTGGTCATGGCGCTCGCGGGCACACCGGTGCAGGCTGGTGCAGAGCCCATCCATACAACGGCCGCCGCGGTCGCGTTGTCGGCGAACTTGACTTCGCCGCCGGCGGCGATCGTGATCTTGCTCGCGGGTGTCGGGTTCGACCCCGAGCCGGGGGTTGCCCAGCACGGCCAGGCGGGCTGGACGCAGTTTTCGTTGACTTCGAGCTTTACTTCGGACGGGGCGGCGGCGAGCGCGGGTAGCACGGCCACCGCCGCCCCCAGCAGCGCAGCGAGGGTGAAAAGCACAAGCGCGCGTGGTCTCAAAAGCATGCGCATTCTCATCGTACGACCACGCTTTGTGTGAGGGTCATAGCCGCGCCGTGTTTGGGTGTGAGCACGATCTTCACGGTGAGCTCCAGCTTATGATGATGGCGCAGCGCGCGCTTGGCCTGAGCGTCGAGCGAGACCGTGAAGGACACCGTGCCGGCGGGCGCTGAGGAGCGGACGAACCGCCCGACGCGCGAGCTGCCGGGTCGCTTGACCTTGGCCAGCGAGGCGCCGCGGGCGAGCAGTTCGACTTCCAGGCGCGCGCCGCCATCGGCGGCGGGGATCTGGACCGTGCCATGCACGGCGTCGCCGTGCTGAGCGTTCGCCAGCGCGAGCATCGCGCGGGGGTGGCTCCCGGCTGGCGTGGGAGGCATTTCGATCGAGCTGGGCGTCGTGGCCGTGGTGGCGCCGGTGGAGGTCCCGCCGCCGGAGGGCTGGGGGGAGGTCGTGGCGGTCGGCGTCGTGGTGGTCGTGGTGGTCGTGGTGGTCGTGGTGGTGGTGGTGGGCGTAGTCGTCGTCGGTGTTGTGGTCGTCGTGGTGGAGGTGGTGCCGGTGGTGCCGGTGGCGGTGCCTTCGACCACAACTTCGTATTTGGTGTAGTTCGGCCCGGCGCTGAAGAGGGTCGAGCTTTCGAACCTGTAGGTCCCGGGCTGTTCGAACTTGCACTTGCCTTCCCAGTTGGTCATGGCGCTTGTAGGCACACCGGTGCAGGCTGGTGCAGAGCCCATCCATACAACGGCCGCCGCGGTGGTCGCGTGGTCGGTGAACATGATTTCGCCGCCGGCGGCGATCGTGGTCTTTAGCGCGGGTGCTGGGTTCGACCCTGAGCCGGCTGTCCAGCACGGCCAGTTGTTCTCGACGCAGTTTTCGTTGACTTCGAGCTTGGCTTCAGACGGGGCGGCGGCAAGAGCGGGCACGATCGCGACGGTAGCTCCGAGTACGGCTGCTACGGGTAGGTAACGCTTACGCAGCTTCACAATCTCAGCCCACCTTTCAATCGAGTAACCAGTCGGTCCCGTGTGCCCGTGTGCCCGTGTGCCCGTGCAGCGGAAGCCGATGCACGCTCTAACGACCTAGGACTCCGGCCCGGCGCGATCCTTCCCGGCGGCTCCTCTGGCTCCTCCGGCGCCTCTCCAGGCGCGTCGTCCGGCGGTCGAGGCGTGCCTCAGGCGGCCTGCGCGGACCAGTCGCGGTACAGCTCGTGGTAGCGCCCGCGGGCCTCGATCAGCTCGTCGTGGGTGCCCTGCTCGACGATGCGGCCGTGCTCCATGACGACGATCCGCCCGGCGCGGCGGATCGTGGAGAGGCGGTGGGCGATCACGATCGCGGTGCGCCCGGCGAGCAGGCGGCGCAGGCCGGCCTCGATGCGCCCCTCGGTGTGCAGGTCGACGTTTGAGGTGGCCTCGTCGAGAATCAGAATGCGGGGGTCGGCGATCAGGGCGCGGGCGAACGCGATCAGCTGGCGCTGGCCGGCGGAGAGCTGGGCGCCGCGCTCGCCGACCTCGGTGTCGTAGCCGTTGGGGAGCTCTGAGATGAACTCCTCGGCCCCCACGGCGGCGGCGGCCTGGTGGATCTGCTCGCGATCGGCGTCGGGGCGGCCGAAGGCGATGTTCTCGCCGATCGTGCCGGAGAACAGGAAGGCCTCCTGGGGCACGATCCCCATCTGCGAGCGCAGCGATCGGATGGAGACGTCGCGCAGGTCATGGCCGTCCACGAGCACCCGCCCGCGGGTGGGGTCATAGAAGCGGGCCGTCAGCTTGGCCATCGTCGACTTGCCCGCCCCGGTGGCGCCCACCAGGGCGACGGTCTGACCGGGGGGCACGTGCAGGTCGATGTGGTCGAGCGCCAGGATCTCCTCCTCCGCGGCGCGGCCCGCACGATCGCCGTTGGGGCTGGGGCTGGGGCTGGGGCTGGGTGGCGGCCCGCCGTCGGCCTCGGCGCCCTCGGCGCGGGGGCGTTCGCGGCGGCGGTAGGCGAAGGAGACGTCCTCGAAGCGCAGCTCGCCGCGGATCGATCCAAGCTGTAGGGCATCGGGGCGGTCCTGCAGGTCGGGCTTGACGTCCAGCAGCAGGAAGATCTTCTCCAGGGCGGCCATCCCGGACTGGTAGGTGGTGTACATCTGGGAGAGCTGCTGGATCGGGTCGATCAGATAGGAGAGCGTCCCAACGAACGCGACGACGGTGCCGGCGGTGATATGACCGGAGATCGCCTGGTAGCCCCCGTACAGGACGATCAGCGCGAGCGCCACTCCTGAGAGCATTTCCACAGCCGGGAAGTAGCGGGCGTTGAGGCGTACCGTGACCATGTTGGCCTCGCGGTTGTCCTCGTTGAGCTCGGCGAAGCGCGCCTCGTGGCGGGGCTCCTGCCCGAAGCTGCGCACGACGCGGATCCCCGAGAGGGTCTCCTGCAGGTAGGCGGTGATCGAGCCGATCGTCTCGCGCGTGCGCCGGAAGGCTCCGGCGGAGACCAGCCGGAACCAGATGCTGCCGGCGGCGATGAAGGGGACGATGCAGAAGGTCAGCAGCGCGAGCTTGACGTCCAGGTAGAGCAGCACCGCGATCGCGCCGATCAGCGTGAGGCCGGACTGAAAGAGCGTGACCACCGAATCGGTCACGAGGTTTTCCAGCGCCTCGACGTCGTTGGTGATGCGCGAGATCAGCACCCCCGCGGGGCGGCTCTCGTAGAAGCCGATCGGCTGGCGCTGGAGGTGGGTGAAGATGCGGATGCGCAGGTCGGCCAGCGTGCGCTGCCCAACCCAGCCGACGAGGTAGGTCTGGATGTAGGTCGTCAGCCACACCAGCAGCGCGGCGGCGAGGAACACGATCACCACCAGCACCAGCGTGCGGCTGTCGTGACCTTCGATGCCCTGGTCGATCGCCACCTTGACCAGCAGCGGCGGCGCCAGCGAGGCGGCGGTGCCCAGCACGAGTGCGGTCAGCATCCCCGCGACGCGCAGGCGGTAGGGGCGCAGCAGCTCCAGCAGGCCGCGCAGATTGCGCCCGCGGCTGCCCTTGCTGGCGCGCTCCCCGGTCCACTGCGGACCGCCGCGCCCGGCACCCGGCCCGCCGCCGCGACCCACGCCGCCGCCGACGCGCCCGCCGCCCATGCCACCGCGAGCGCTCATAGGCCGCTGACCTCCCGCTCGCGGGTCTCACGGGTGAGAAAGACATGCTCGGGGAGCCCCTTCTCGACGATCTCGCGGTAGAACTCGGAGACCTCCAGCAGCTCCTCGTGGTCGCCCTGGGCGACGATCTCGCCGTGGTCGAGCACGACGATCTCGTCGGCCAGCACGATCGTGGAGAGGCGGTGGGCGATCACGAACGTGGTGCGCCCCGCCATCGCCTCGGCGAGCGCGAGCTTGATGCTCTGCTCGGTCGAGGCGTCGACCGAGGAGGTGGCGTCGTCGAGCACCAGCACCCGCGGGTTGGCGAGCAGGGCGCGCGCGATCGCGATGCGCTGGCGCTGCCCGCCGGAGAGGGTCACGCCGCGCTCGCCGAGCTGGGTCTCATACCCGCGGGGCAGGCGCGTGACGAACTCGTGCGCCTGGGCTCTGCGGGCGGCGCTTTCGATCTCCTGCGACGTGGCGTCGGGCCGGGCGTAGGCGATGTTCTCGGCGACGGTAGCGGAGAACAGGAAGGGGTCGTCGCTGACGACCGCGACGGCCTCGCGCACCGAGCGCAGGCTCACCTCCCGGACGTCGGTGCCGTCGAGCAGCACCGCTCCGGCGACGGGGTCATACAGCCGGGAGATCAGCGCCACGAGGCTGGTCTTGCCCGAGCCCGTGGCCCCGACCAGCGCGACGGTGCGCCCCGCGGGTACGTCGAGGTCGATGTCGCGCAGCACCGCCCGGCCCTCGCTGGGCCCCGGCCGGCCCGTGGTGGGCACGGGCTGGCTCGCCCCGAGCTCGTCGCGGGGATCCTCGTAGCGCAGCGTCACCCCGCGTAGCTGCACGTGGCCGTTGCCGGCGGGCAGCGACGGGGCGTCGGGCGACTCGTCCAGGTGGGGCTCGCGGTCGAGCAGCCCGAAGATGCGCGCCCCGGAGGCGGTGGCGCGCTGGGCGAGGTTGAGGATCACGCCGAGCGAGCGCATCGGGCCGATCAGCATGTTCAGCAGCAGGTAGAAGGCCGTGAACTGGCCGAGGGTCAGGTGGGCGTGGATCACGGCCTCGCCCCCCAGCAGCAGCACGGCGGCGAGGCCGAGCTGCGGCAGGAAACCGAGAATCGGGTTGTAGGTGGCTTCCAGCCGGGTCGCGACCATCGCCTGGTCAAAGACGCGCCCGACGCTTGCGCGGAAGCGCTCTAGCTGGCCGGGCTCGCGGGCGAAGGCCTTGACGACCCGCACCCCGGAGATGTTCTCCTCGGCGTTCGCGGTGAGTTCGGCGATGCGCTGCTGCACCTCTCCGAGCGCGGGGCGCGCGCGGTAGCCGTAGCGGTAGGAGATGAGCACCACAAACGGCACCGGCGCCAGCGAGATCAGGCCGAGCTCGGGATTGATCGCGATCATCGCGATCCCCGCGAGGACGATCGTGAGGGCGATCTGCAGGATGAAGACGAGCCCGTAGCCGAGGAAGAAGCGCACCGCCTGCAGGTCGACGGTGGCGCGCGACATCAGCTGGCCGGTCTGCTGGTGGTCGAAGAAGCCGAGCTCCAGTCGCTGGAGGTGGCCGTAGAGGCGCTTGCGCAGGTCGTACTCGACGCCCAGGGAGACCCGTCCGGCGATCATCCGCCGCCAGTAGGTGACCGCCCAGCGGATCAGCACGATCGCGAGGATCGCCAGCGCCAGCATCAGCAGCGTGTGGCGGTCATGTGCGCGCAGCGCGAGCTCGTGGTGTCGAACGTGGTGGGCGCCGGTGCTGATCGTCTGCACCGCGCGCCCCGTCAGCAGCGGCAGCGCGACGGTCATCACCATCGCAAGGCTGGCGAGGATCCAGGAGACGGTCAGCCCGCGCCGGTATGGACGCAGGAAGCCGAGCAGTCGATAGAAGGTCGCCATAGTTGCTTAGTCAACGATTATTGCAGGGAACTGGTGAGGTGTGCAGGGTCGCGGGTCCAATTGCGCCGGGCGAGGGCCCCACCCGCCTCCCCATAGGTGTCCGGAGCGTCATCACGCCGGGGTACCCTGCGACCATGTCCGTCACGCCCACCCCGCGCGGCGGCCCGGCGGCGGGTCTTTGCAAGACGTGCTCCTACCAGCGCCTGGTGCCCAATACGCGGGGCTCGACGTTCTCGCTGTGCAACCGCTCGCGTGAAGATCCCGCGTCTTACCCACGCTATCCGCGCCTGCCGGTGTTGAGCTGCGCGGGGTACGAGCGGCGCGGGGAGTGATGCACGCGCCCACCCGGTGAGGACTCTCGCTGTCGGCGCGGCGCAGGCCACGTAGCGGTGGCTCAGCGGAGGCGTCACCCTGCGGCCGCTCCGACGGCCTCGCGCGCAGGCGCCTCGGCGGCGGGCGCGGCGGAGGAGACGAAGTCGCGGCTGCGGATCAGCGCGAACGCGAGCGCCGAGCCGACGAGCGCGACGGCGGCGGCGATCAGCAGGATCGTGGTGAAGGCTTCGGTGAAGCCGACGCGGTAGGCGTGCTCCAGCGCGCCGCGGGCGGCGGGGGAGAGGGCCGGGAGCAGATGGGCGACTTCGCCGGACTGCAGCAGCGTGGAGAGCTGCCCGTGGGCGGCGGCCTGGACCGCGCCCCCCTGCCCCCGGGCGGCGAGGGCGGAGGCCGTGGTGTGGGTGACCTCGTGCGCGAAGATCGCGCCGAGGCCGGCGATCCCGGTGACGACGCCGACCTGGCGGAAGGTGTTGTTGATGCCGGAGGCCATCCCGCTGCGGGAGTAGTGCACGACGCCGATCGCGGTGGAGGCGAGCGGGGGATTGATCATGCCGATGCCCGCTCCGGCGAGCACGAACCCGGGGATCAGCACAGTCCACCCGGAGGTCGCGTTCACGGCGGTCATCGCCAGCAGCCCGCCGCTCACCAGCAGTAGGCCGCTGCCGAGCAGCAGCCGCACCGGCACGCGCACGGTCAGCCGCCCTGAGATCGGAGCCACGAGGAAGGAGAGCAGTGTGATCGGCAGGAAGCGCAGGCCGGCCTGCAGGGCGCCGTAGCCGAGGACGTCCTGGATGTAGAGGGTGAGGTAGAGGAACATCGCGAAGATCGAGCTGGAGAGGGCGAACGCCACGATGTTGGCCCCGGTGAAGGTGGGGCGGCGGAAGAGGGTGAGGTCGAGCATCGGCCGCCGCTGGCGCAGCTCGCCGTACAGGAACGCGGCGAGCAGCGCCGCGGAGGCGATCAGCATCGCGAGGATCTTCGTGGAGCCCCAGCCGTCTGCGTTGCCCTGCTCCAGCGCGTACACCAGCAGGAACAGCGACCCGGAGAAGGTCAGGAGGCCGAGCCAGTCCACGCCCGTGGCGTTCGGGTCGCGCGACTCGGTGACTCGCGCGAGCGTGAGGACGACGGCGGCCACGCCGATCGGGACGTTGACGAAGAAGATCCACTGCCAGCCGATGGCGGTCGTGATGATCCCGCCGATCAAGGGCCCCACGGCGACGGCGGCGCCGGTGACGGCTCCGAACACCCCGAACGCAATCCCGCGCTCGCGCCCGCGGAACGCCTGGGCAAGCAGGGCGAGGGACGTCGCGAACATCATCGCCCCACCGACCCCCTGGACGGCGCGGGCGAGATTGAGCATCAGCGGGCTGGAGGAGAGCCCGCAGACCGCGGACGAGCAGGTGAACACCACGAGGCCCGCGGTGAACACGCGCCGACGCCCGAACAGGTCGGCGAGCGCGCCGGCCGTCAACAGGAAGGCGGCGAGCGTCAGCGCGTAGGCGTTGACGACCCACTGCAGATCCGAGAACGATGAGTGCAGTTCGTGCTGGATCGAGGGCAGCGCGACGTTCACGACGGTGATGTCGAGCAGCAGCATGAAGATCCCGACGGAGACGGCGATCAGTGTCCACCACTTGCGATCCATGTCTGTGCTCCTTTCTCCGTCGGCTGGATGGTCACGCGAGGGCGTTCGCGACGGGTGGCTGATGGAGCTCGCGCAGTTTGCGGCGCACACGCGAGCGGGTCTGGCAGAGCTCCTCCCGGAGCTTGACGAGCTCGGCGGAGCGGTGCTCGACGAGCTGCAGCTGGCGGTCGATGTGGCCGAGCGCCTCCTCCAGCAGCTCGCGGCGGCGCTCGGGGTGGACGTCCTCGCGCTGCAGCTGGGCGCGGACGGCGGCGCGGGCCTCCTCGGCGGAGAGGAGGGTCTTGAGCTCCTCCAACGAGACCCCGAGGAGGTTCTTCAGGCGCATCACCTCGCGCAGGCGCTCGACCTCGGCGTCGGTGTAGGTGCGGTGCTGCCCGGAGGGCCGCGCGGACGCCTCGGGCAGCAGCCCGATCTCCTCGTAGTAGCGGATCGTGCGCGGCGTCGTCCCGGCGAGGCGGGCGACGTCGCCGATGCGCAGGGGGGCGCTCACGGCCGCGCTCCGGCGGCGGCCAGCCGGTCGCCGGCCTCCTCGGCGGCCTGGACGTGGCGGGGGCGCAGCAGGCAGACGCCGGCGCCGACCAGCGAGGTGGCGGCGAGGACCAGCAGCGCGACGTGCATGTTGGCGATGAACGGGTCGAGCTTGTGCGCGGAGAGGCCCTTGGCGAGGCCGGAGAAGACGGCGAACAGGGTCGAGCGGGGGACGGCGGAGGTGACGATCGCGAGCACGAACGCGATCGAGAGCACGGCGCCGGTGTTCTGCAGCAGGGTGCGCGCGCCGGCGGCGACGCCGCGGCGCTGGGGGGGCACGGTGCCCATCATGGCGGCGGTGTTGGGGCTGTTGAACATGCCGGAGCCGACTCCGACGACCAACAGCCAGAGGGTGCTCTGCCAGTAGGGGGTGTCGACCTGCAGGGTGCTCATCGCGGCGAGGCCGGCGGCGCTGACGAGCATCCCCAGCGCGGCGAGGCCGCGGGAGCCGTGGCGGTCGGCGTAGATGCCGGAGAGCGGCGAGGAGACGAGCATCCCGACGGCGAGCGGGATCAGCCTGACCCCGGCGTCGATCGGGCTGTCGCCCTGGGCGCCCTGGAAGTAGAAGACGAACAGGAACATCAGCGCGAAGCGCGCGAGGCCGTTGATGAAGGCTGCGGCGGTGGCGGCGGCGAACAGGCGGTTCTTGAACAGCGAGAGGTCGAGCATCGGGGCGCGGGAGCGGCTCTCGATCAGCACCCACAGCGGCAGCAGCACGAGCGCGGCGAGCAGGCCCGCGATCACGATCGTGTCGTTCCAGCCGCTGATCCCGCCGCGAGAGATCCCGAGCACGAGGCCGGTGAGGCCGAGGATGAAGGTGACGTTGCCGAGCACGTCATAGCCGCGCACCTGATCGGGCTTGGCGAGCTCGCGCAGGATCAGCGCGCCCCAGGCGGCGCCGGCGAGGCCGAGGGGGACGTTGAACCAGAAGACCCAGTGCCACGAGATCGCGACCAGCGCCCCGCCGAGCACCGGCCCGATCGCGAGGCCGATGGCGGCGACCATCGTGTTGGTGCCCATCGCGAGGCCGAGCTCGTCGTGGGGGAAGGCGTCGGTGACGAGTGCGGCGGCGTTGGCGAACAGGAAGGCCGAGCCGATCCCCTGGAGCACGCGCCAGACGATTAGGACGTTGGCGTCTGGCGAGAAGCCCGCCCCGAGCGAGGCCGCGGCGAACAGCAGAAAGCCGCCGATGTAGGCGCGCTTGCGCCCGAACAGGTCCGACAGCCGCCCGGCCATCAGCACGAGCACGGTGGCGGCGATCAGGTAGGCGAGGATCACCCACACGAGCTGCAGGATGCTCGAGTGCAGGGAGCGCTCGAGGTCGGGCAGCGCGATGATCAGCGTCCCGGAGTTGGTCGCGGCGAGCAGCATCCCGAGGCTGGTGCATGACAGCGCCCACCACTTGTAGTTGCGGTGGCCCGAGGCGACGCCCATCCGGGGCCTGGGTGAAGCTGACGTGAACGTAAGGATCACGATAGCAGCCGTGCCTACGTCCGCTGTGGAGCCGGCAGCTCGTCCCGAGTGCTCCAGGGGTGTCCGCTACCGTGGACAGACAGGCGGACGGACGGGCACACCGAACACAGGGAGCAAGATGAGCGATCCCGAGCAGGTCAAGACCGACGAGCAGTGGCGCCGGGAGCTGACCCCCGAGCAGTACGAGATCCTGCGCCGCGCCGGTACCGAGGCGCCGTTCACGGGGGAGTACGTCTACAACAAGGCGTCGGGGATGTACCGCTGCGCGGCATGCGGGGGCGACCTGTTCGCGTCTGACACCAAGTTCGAGTCCGGTACGGGCTGGCCCAGCTTCACCGAGCCGGCCGTCGCGCAGGCGGTGGAGCTGCGCCCGGACAACAGCCTGTTCATGCGCCGCACCGAGGTGCTCTGCCGCCGCTGCGGGGGCCACCTCGGCCACGTCTTCGACGACGGCCCCGGCCCGACCGGACAGCGCTACTGCATCAACTCCGCGGCGCTCAGCTTCCAGCCGCGCGCGCACGGGGATGGCGACTCCGGCGCCGGCCCGTCGCCCGCGGACGCCACCGGGCCGCCCGACCCCGACCGGTAGCGTTGCCGATCGCACGATGATCATGCAGGATCAGTCCCGGCGGCTCTCCGAGCCGCTGCCCTGGGGGCGGCGCGAGCGGACCGTCGTCGCGGTCCTGCTCGCGTGTGCCGTGGCGACCGTGATCGGTCTCGGCGCCTACGCCCTGACCAGCGGCGCGCCTGCGCGCCGCGGCTGCATCGAAGTGACGTTCGCCAGCACGCTCGGCGGCGCCATCGAGCACGCCTGCGGCGCGCAGGCTCGCACCGTGTGCGCTACGCCGGGCGCGTTCAGAAGCGTCGCCGAAGAGCTGCGCGCCGCCTGCCGACGCGCCGGCTTTCCGTTCGACCCCCGGCGTTGACCGGCGCTCGCGGGCCCGTCACGCACGGGCCTGGCCGGCCAGCCTGCCGTGACCGGTTGCGGTTGTCCGGGCGACGCTGAAGACGGGCGTCGACGCGGGCTGGGAGCGCGGACGGGCACGGGAGGGCGTCTATACAAATGTCGAAAGACGCCTCCCAAGTGTTGGCCATCCTGTCCCTAGCGGCCTGCCCGCAAGCCGGATTTCATAACGAGACCATAAATCGGTGCGTCCCGCCCACGGGCGGGATCGGCCGGTCTACAACAACGACTGGAAACGGAGGCACATGACCTGGCTGGCATACCCAAGTTGGCTGAACGCGGGTGACAACGCGTGGCAGATGACTGCGGCGACGTTCGTCGGGCTGATGAGCCTGCCGGGCCTCGCGGTCCTATATGGCGGCGTCATGCAGAAGCGCTGGTCGGTCAACAGCATGATGCTCACGTTCGTCGCGTTCTGCTTGACACTGATCGTCTGGTGCCTGTGGGCGTTCAAGATGGGCTTCGACAATCCGATCGCGAAGAGCGGCTCGGGCATCTTCGGCACCAAAGGGTTCATCGGCACGATGGTCGGCGAACCCGGGAGCGTGCTCAGCCACATCGGGGAGGAGGGCCGGGCGGCTATCCCGTCGATTACGACGGGGCCCGATTTCCACTTCCCGACGGCGTCGCTCGTCTATTTCCAGTTCGTGTTCGCCGCGATCACCCCGATCCTGGCGCTCGGCTCGGTGCTCGGGCGGGTCAGCTTCAAGGCGTGGATGCCGTACGTGGTGCTGTGGATCACGTTCGTGTACGCGGTCAACGCATTCCTGCTGTGGGGCGGCGGCTACTTCGCGGCGCACGGCGCACTGGACTATTCCGGCGGCTATGTGATCCACCTGTCGGCGGGGGTCTCAGGGTTCGTGTTCGCGGCGGTGATCGGCCCACGATTGCAGCGAGATCGCGAGATCGACGCGCCCAACAACCTGTTGATGGTCGCGTGCGGCGCTGGTCTGCTGTGGCTGGGTTGGAACGGCTTCAACGGCGGGGACTCCTACTACGCGGGAGCCGACGCCTCGGCGGCCGTCATCAACACCAACCTCGCCACCGCGGTAGCGATGATGACGTGGATCGCGTGGGACTACATCTTCCGCGAAAAGCCCTCGATGCTCGGGGCGGTCAACGGGATGATCACCGGCCTGGTCGGGATCACGCCGGCCGCCGGGTTCGTCAACGGCTGGGGCGCGATCGTCATCGGGATCGTCGACTCGACGATCGTGTGGATGGCGATCCGCTACCTCAGCCGGGCGCCGATGTTCAGACACGTCGACGACACCCTGGGGGTGATCTATACGCACGGTATCGCCGGTCTCGCCGGGGGCCTGCTGGTCGGGCTGCTGGCCGATCCCGCCATCGTCGAGTACCCGGGCAAGTTCGGCACCGGCACCGCCAACCTGCCAGGGGTATCGGGATTGTTCTACGGCGGCGGCCTGAAACTCCTGCGCTGGCAGGCCGAGGCTGGCCTGTGGGTGATCGTGTACACCGCGGTCGTGACGTTCCTCATCCTCAAGCTGGTCGGGATCTTCCTGCCGCTGCGGCTCACCGACGAGGAACTGGAGATCGGGGACCACGCGATCCACGGCAACGAGGTCTACCCGTCAGACGTGCCCACCCTCGGGGGACCCCACCCCCCTGTGTGGCAGCCCGCTCCGTCCGGCCAGCCGGCGGTGGGCGGCGCGACATAGGCAGGGATGCCTGGGTGAGCGCGCTGTCCTCCGAGCGCGCCCACCGCAACGCGATGGGCCTGCGGCCCCGCTTCGGCGGGGCCGCAGGTCGTTGGCGGGTCCTATCGCGCACTGTGGGCCCCCTTGCGCCCTGTCGCCCTCATGAGGGCTTCCTGCGCGTGACGGGCAAGCGTGTCGAGCAGCTCGACTGGGAGCACCGTGTGCTCTCGGCGGCTGTCACTCCCGGGCAGATTGCGGCGATGCCGCTCGACGCGCTGGTCGTCGTCTTCGCGATCCTGGGCCCGCGCCGCTGGGAATGGCTGGAGCGCCTGTGCCACCTGGACCAGGGTCTCGTCGTCATCGTCTGCACGGGCTCGGCGCCGGTCGCCGATCGCGGATCGCTCGGTCGACGTATACGTGCACAAGATCCGGCACAAGCTCGAGCTGGCCTCGCCGCAGTGGAGCTACATCAGCCTTTCGGCAGGTTGACGATGATCGTTATCGCGCTCTCGAGCACCGGGATCGTCTCGAGCGTGTTTTCAGCGGTTGGAGCCCGAGCACTGCTTGCCGAGCGCCGCGTTCGCGGTGCCCGGGGCCATCAGGGCGGCCACTGCGGCCGCGGCGAGGACACACGCCGATTTGAGGCGGCGTGGGTTGAGTCATCTGTGCGTTACCTCCATGTCGTGAGTGGCTGGTTCCATGCACCCAGCGGGAGCGTTCGTCTCAGAGCGAGACGGCCCGTTGGCAGCGCCGCGACAGATTCTTAGTAATCTCGACCAGAATTCTGAAGAATGTGTTGACGGCCCATCTGCGAGCGCGGCGCGCCGAAGACGAACGCGTGCTGGCCGATCTCCGATCGGCAGAACGCCGCCGGGGGCGACGATCCGCCGTCAGGGACTACTCGGCTGCGGCCGCCAGCCCAACGGGGCAGCTGACCCCGGTGCCGCCCAGCCCGCAGTAGCCGCCGGGGTTCTTGGCGAGGTACTGCTGGTGGTAGTCCTCGGCGTAGTAGAACGGATGAGCGGCGTCGGCCTGCACCAGTTCGGTGGCGATCTCGCCGAGGCCGGCGGCCGACAGGACCTGCTGGTAGGCCAGACGTGAGGCCTCGGCCTGCTCGCGCTGGGCGTCGCGCCAGAGGATCAGGGAGCGGTACTGGGTGCCGACGTCGTTGCCCTGGCGCATCGCCTGGGTGGGGTCGTGGCCCTCCCAGAAGATCCTCAGCATCTCCGGATAGCTGGTGGCGGCGGCGTCGAAGGCGACCAGCACGACCTCGGCGTGGCCGGTGCGCCCCGAGCAGACCTCCTCGTAGGTGGGGTTCGGGGTGTACCCGCCGGCATACCCGACCGCGGTGGTGTCGATCCCGGGGGCCTGCCAGAAGAGCCGCTCGGCGCCCCAGAAGCAGCCCATGCCGAAGATCGCCTGCTCGATCTTGTCGGGGACACGACCTCCTCCGCCGTCCCCGTCGCCCCAGGGTGGGCGCAGCGGGGTTGCGAGGGCCTCGTGGCGGGCCGGGACGGCCAGCTCGCGCTCGCGGCCGGGCAGCGCGTCGGCGGGGTCGATCATCTGTGGGGTTCGGCGACCGATGAGCGACATGGTCTCAGGCTAGCGCGCCGTGGAGGACAGCAGGGCAGATGGTCGGCGGCTCCACCGTCCAGGGCGGGCGGCAGGTTCTCGGTCAGCCCGGGTGGCCGTCGATCAACGGACGAATGTGCGGGGCCGTCCGCCGAGTGTGGCGCTACGGTGGGCGGTCATGCAGGACGGCACCCCGGGTGTGGACCGACCGATCGATGTGATCATCGCCGACGACCACGGGGTGGTGCGCGACGGCATCCGCACGGTGCTCGAGCGCGAGGCGAGCGAGTTCCGGGTGGTGGCCGAGGCGGCCGACGTGCCGTCGACGATCCGCGAAGTACGGGCCCACCGGCCCGACCTGCTGACGCTCGACCTCACGATGCCGGGCGGCTCGAGCCTGGCGGCGCTGCCGCAGTGCTTCGTCGCCCATCCGACGCTGGCGGTGGCGATCCTGACGATGCGCGAGGACCCCGAGTACGCGCGCCAGGCGCTGCGGGCGGGCGCGCGCAGTTACGTGCTCAAGGAGGCCGAGCCGGCCGAGCTGCTGCAGGCGTTTCGCCTGGCGGTCGCCGGCGGCAACTACCTGCACCCGCGGCTCGGGGCGCTGATGGCCACCGGCGGGGAGTCCAGGCAGGACGGGGTCGCGCTCAGCGAGCGCGAGCGCGAGGTGGTGCGGCTGATCGCGCTCGGCCACACCAACCCGCAGATCGCCGAGCAGCTGCACGTCGCCGAGCGCACCGTCAAGACCTACCGGGCCCGCGCGATCGAGAAGCTCGGGTTCTCCTCGCGCGCCGAGATCACCGCCTACGCGCGGCGCCTGGGCCTGGTGGACTAGACGGCTGGCCGATCTTCGATCGGCGGGCGCCCGGCGAGCGGCACGGTGAGGCGCATCGCGTGCCTCCGCCGGGGGCGGGGGCGAGCTCAAGCTCGCCGCCGACGAGCTCGGCGCGCTCGCGCATCCCGGAGAGGCCAAGCCGCCCTTGAGGCCGTCGCCGCGCGGGCCGGCGGGAACTCGGGTCGCCGTGCGCGGCAGCCCGCGCCCGTCGTCGGTGACTTCGACGCGCACCGGGACCCGTTGCGCCTGGCGACGCTGACCACCGCTCGCGTGGCGTGGGCGTGGCGGCTGACGTTCGTGAGGGCCTCCTGGACGACGCGATAGATGGTGCTCTCGAGCTCGGCGTCCAGGCGCTGTTGCTCGAGGCCGAGGTCGATCTCGGTCTGGACCTCCAGCCCGTCGATCGCCTGGGCCCGGCGCGCGAGCGCCTCCAGGGCCGGCACCAAGCCGAGGTCGTCCAGCGCGGCGGGCCGCAGCTCGGTGATCAGGTGGCGCAGCCCGTCGATCTCCTGGCCGAGGCCCTCCAGCACGTCGTCCACGGCGCCGTCAGAGCCTGCCCCTCGTTGCGGACGTCGCGGGCGTTGGCGAGCTTCAGGCGCAGGGCGCCGAGGCCCTGGACGGTCTCGTCGTGGATCTCGCGCGCCCAGCGGGTGCGCTCGCGCTCGCGGGCCTCCATGCCGTAGCGCAGCCGCTCGATCTCGACCGAGCGCTCGGCGGCGAGGCGCTGGGCGACGCTGGCCGCGAACGCGTTCAGGGCGCCGGCCGGTCGGGCTCGCGAAAGCCGCTGTCGCTGCGCAGGGCGATGACCAGCCCGCCGCCGTGGCCCTCCATGCTCAGCGGCTCCACGAGCACCGCGCGGGCCTCGAGCCCGAGCTCGTGCAGCCACGCCGCCTCCTGGCCGCGGGGGCGCTCCAGCGCGACGGGCTGGCCGGCGAGGTACAGCGCGCCCAGCGCGCTGCCCTCGACCGGCAGGATGCGCAGCCGCACCGAGCCCTCGCCGCTGGACGGCCGCGACGCGCAGCTCGCGGCGCTCCTCGATCACCATCAGCAGGGTGCTGGCGTCGAGCAGCGCGAGGCCGCGGTCGGCCATCAGGCGCAGCAGCCACAGCTCAGAGCCGGAGAGCATCCTGGAAACCTAGCCGCTCGCGCTGCGCGGCTGCGCGCGTGTCGGCGAGAGGCGGCGCGACGCTGACCCCTCGCGCCAGACGGCGAGCCCGACGGCGACGCGCAACGCGCGGCGCGCGCCGTCGGCCTCGAGCTTGATCGGCGCGCAGCCGCCCAGCATGCGCCGGCGACGAGCTCGGCGCGGGGCCGTCGGCGCCGGGGAGCACGACGAGCAGCTCGTCCTCGGTCGAGGCGCCCGACGCGGTCGAAGCGGCGCAGCTCGCGGCGCAGTGCGAGCCCGACGTAGGCCAGCGCCTGCTCGGCGAGCTCGCGGCCGTGCAGGTCGCTCGATCTCGCGAGGTCCTCGATGTCGACCAGCAGGCAGCTCAGTGGCGTGCCGTGGCGCCCAGCGCGGTTGACCTCCTCCTCCAGGCGCTCCCGTAGCGCCGGCGCGGGGAGATGCTCGGTGGCCTCCCCGGGAGGGCCGTCGGAGTTGTCGGGGTCGCTGGCAGCCATGCCTTGGGCGGACGAGGTGAGACCACATATGACGCTTGCACCTGAATAACGGGAGTCTATGGGTCGGCCTCGCGGTCGAATCGGCCGGTATCCCGCGCCGAATCGTGTCCGCTGGGGTCGGCGATCGGGCCTGTGCCCATCGAAGATCAGGCGCTGTGCCGGTGGGCCATTGGCCGGCGGTCGCGCGGGTGTGATGTTGTGGGATCGTCCGCGCGGGTCCGGCGGGCACGACGGTCGTGGGCGCGGGGCCTCCCTGCCCCGCGTCGGGGCTGAGACGCATCGAGATCTCGCTCCTAGATCACGTGCTGGGTGCCGACCTTGCTCGCGCGAATCTGCTCTAACGCCATCGGTTGAGAATAGAGTATAGTCTAGTAGACAATCGTCTCTGGCGTCGTGGGGGTTTACACGTAAGGGTCTGGGGCGTGCCCGTCCCCACGCCGACTCGCGAGCAACTTGGCCGCGTCGTCCGCCGCAGACGCCACGCCCGCAAAACGACGATCGAGGACCTGGCCCATGAAGCTCACATGCATCACACCTACCTGTCTGGTATCGAGCGAGGGCGTCGCAACCCGTCCTGGGAGAAGCTCCTCAACCTGGCGATTGCCTTCGAGACTCCCCTTTCGGCCATCATCAAGGAAGTCGAGGACGAAGCCGATCCGGCTCACTCCACGACAACCGAGCTATCGCCACCCGGCCGCTGAAGGTCCCACTCGCCAGGCAACCCACGCGCGCCAGGCACGGACTCGCCGGGATGGTCAGGGCCCTTGGCGCAAAGCCGTCGAACACGCCTCGACCACCTGGAGGGCTTCGCCGAGCACGTCGTCGGCCCGCTCGGCCGCCGCTTCCTCGACCAGCTCCGTCGCGGTCGCGCGCAGCCGCTCGAGCACTCGAACCGTCTCGTCTGAGCGGGTCAGCTCATAGCGCTGCCGATCCTCGACCGTGCTCCAGCCCAGCAAATCGAGCAGTCTCAGATCCTCCTCGAACCGAACTCGAAGGCGTTGCGCCTCAGTCACCCTGCCGGCCTCCAAGGCCAGCGCCACGTCGCCGACTCCGACCAGATCGGTCACGACGAACTGATACAGCGCATCGCGCTGCCCACGATCCACCACCATTGTCCTTCAGCCTCCTCGGGTCTGTGGCGCTCGGCATATGCCGAGCGCAACTCGGGTCGCCCGCTCCCGGACGACTACGACAGCATGAAGACAAATGGTGACGGGACGATCGAGGACGGGCCTCGTTGGCGCCGGAGGGCGACGGTCTGGCGATCGGGAGCGTGGTGCTTGGCTGGGCCGCGCCGTCGATCCGTCGGTGCCCGCTGGTACACCTGCGGTGTGCTGTTCGAGCTGCGAGTCGAGAACCTGCTGCTGATCGAGCGCGCCGAGCTGCGGCTGGCGCCGGGGCTGAACGTGCTCACGGGGGAGACCGGCGCCGGCAAGACCGTGCTGGCGCACGCGCTGGACCTGCTGCTCGGTGGCCGGCCGCGTAGCGGGATCGTGCGCCCCGGCGCCGCCGAGGCCTACGTCGAGGGGGTTTTCGCGCTGCCCGACAGCCTGTTCGGCGAGCGCGGGGAGCTGCTGCCGGCCGACGCCGAGGAGGTGGTGCTGGCGCGGCGCGTCGGCGCCGACGGGCGCACGCGCGCCTACGTCAACGGCCGCTCCGCCGCGGTCGGCCGACCTGCGGCGGCTGGGGGAGGGACTGCTGGCGTTCTACGGCCAGCACGAGCACCGCAAGCTCACGCGTGGCCGCGGCCCAGCTTGAGATCCTCGACGGCTTCTGCGGTCCCGAGCAGGCCGCGCGCCGCGAGCGCTGCGCCGTCGCCCACCGCGACGTGGGGCGCCTGCGCGCGGAGCTGGAGGGCCTGCGCGAGCTCGACGCGGCGCGCGAGCGCGAGCTGGACCTGCTGGAGCACGAGCTCGCCGAGATCGAGCAGGCCGCGCCGCGCGAGGGGGAGACCGAGCGGCTGCTCGCCGACCGCGAGCGCCTGCGCCGCCTGGACGCGCTGCGCGCCGCCGCCGGCCTCGGCAGCGCAGGCGCTGGATCCCGACGCCCCCGAAGCCGCCGGAGCGGTGCAGCGAAGCTGGCCGACGCCGCGGCGCGGCTGGATGCCCTCGCGGGCGTGGACCCCGAGCTCGACGCGCTCGCGCAGCGCTGCCGCGCGCTGGCGATCGAGGCGCAGGATCTCGCCGGCGAGCTGCGCGACTACGGCGAGCGGCTCGACGGCGAGGAGGGCGCGCTGCAGGCGCTCGAAGATCGCCTCGCGACACTGGAGCGCCTGACCCGCAAGCACGGCGGGACCGTCGCCGCGGTGCTGGAGCACGCCGATAACGCCCGTGTGCGCCGCGAGCGAGCTGCTCGGCGCGGCGGTCGCACTGGAGCAGACCACCGCGCGCCTGGACGCCGCGCAGGCGGCCCTCGACGAGCACGTTGGAGCGCTGCGCGCCGCGCGAGAGCCGCCGCGCCGCGCCTGGCCGACGCCGTGCGCGGGCAGCTCGCGGCGCTGGCGATGCCCGACGCCAGCTTCGCGGTGCGCTCTCCCCGCGCGAGCCCGGCCCGACGGGCGGCGACGGCGTCGAGCTGCTGATCGCCCCCAACCCCGGCGTCGCCGCCGGGCCGGTGCGCGAGATCGCCTCCGGCGGAGAGCTCTCGCGGGTGATGCTCGCGCTGACCGCCGCCGCCTCGCGCCGGCGCGGGCATCTCAGGACAGCCGACGCTGGTGTTCGACGAGATCGACGCCGGCATCGGCGGGCACACGGCGCGCGCCGTCGGCGAGCGCCTGCGCGAGCTGGCCGCCGGCCGGCAGGTGCTGTGCATCACCCACCTGCCGCAGATCGCGTCGCTGGCGAAACGCCACTTCTCGATCGTCAAGGACACCGCCGCCGACCCGACGCGTGCCGCCGTCGTCCAGCTCGGCGAGGCGCGAGGTGGTCTCCGAGCTCGTGCGGATGCTCGGGGCCCCCGACGGGCGACGCCGCGGCGCGCCGCCACGCCCGCGAGCTGCTGCGCGCGGCCTGATGCCTTTGCAAGGACAACTCACGCAGCCCGACGACCTCGGGTCCGATCTCAGCCGGCCCATGCGGCTGAAGCCCCTATTTGCATGGCTCCCGCGCCGCTTTAGGGGCCTATCCGGGATGGGCCCTAGACTCTCAGCCAAGCCCACATGAACCCGCACGCGCCCGACCGCCACGCCGACGCACCGGCCAAGACCCGGTTCATCTTCATCACCGGCGGCGTCGTGTCCTCGCTCGGCAAGGGCATCGCCGCGGCCTCGATCGGGCGGCTGCTCGTCGCCCGCGGCCTGACGGTCGGGCTGCAGAAGTTCGACCCCTACATCAATGTCGACCCGGGCACGATGTCGCCCTATCAGCACGGCGAGGTGTTCGTCACCGAGGACGGCGCCGAGACCGACCTCGACCTCGGCCACTACGAGCGCTTCACCGACGCCAACACCAGCCGCGCCTCGAACGTCACGGCGGGCGGGATCTACGACACGGTGATCCGCCGCGAGCGCCGCGGCGACTACCTCGGCGGCACGGTGCAGGTGGTGCCGCACATCACCGACGAGATCAAGCAGCGGATCGCGCTGATCGCGCAGTCGAGCGACGTCGACTTCGTGATCACCGAGATCGGCGGCACGGTCGGCGACATCGAGTCGCTGCCGTTCCTGGAGGCGATCCGCCAGTTCCCGGTCGACGTCGGGCGGCGGCGCTGCATGTTCATCCATCTGACGCTCGTCCCTTACATCGGCCACGCGGGCGAGCTGAAGACCAAGCCGACGCAGCACTCCGTCAACGAGCTGCGCCGCATCGGGATCGCGCCCGGACATGCTGATGTGCCGCTCGGAGGGCTCGCTGTCGCAGGAGATCCGCAAGAAGATCGCGCTGTTCGCGAGCCTGCCGCCGAGCGCGATCGTGTCGGCGTGCGACGTCGACAACATCTACAAGGTCCCGCTGACCTTCCGCGAGCAGGGCGTCGACGACTTCATCCTCGACCACTTCGCGCTGGAGGCCCCCGCGCCGGATCTCTCGAGCTGGCAGGAGCCGATCGAACGCGCGGAGCAGGCCTCGCGCACGGTGCGGATCGCGCTGGTCGGCAAGTACGTGCAGCTCGAGGACGCCTACCTGTCGGTCTCCGAGGCGCTGCGCCACGCGGCGGCGCTGCGCGACGCGCGGGTGCGAGATCGACTGGGTGGACTCCGAACGGCTGGAGGGCGCCGAGGGGCGCGCCGCGCCGAGCGCGAGCGCGCGGCGGCGGTGCTGGCGGCAGCCGACGGCATCCTCATCCCCGGCGGCTTCGGCGGGCGCGGGATCGAGGGCAAGATCGCCGCGGCGCGGGTCGCCCGCGAGCAGGGCATCCCCTACCTGGGGATCTGCCTCGGGATGCAGGTCGCGGTCGCGGAGTTCGCCCGGCACGTCGCGGGCATGGAGGGCGCGAACTCGACGGAGTTCGACCTTGAGACCCCCTACCCCGTGATCGACCTGCTGCCCGAGCAGAAGGAGGTCGCGGATCTCGGCGGGCACGATGCGCCTGGGCGCCGACCCGATCAAGCTCCACGAGGGCTCCCGCGCGCGGGAGATCTACGGGGAGGCCGTGGTCTACGAGCGTCACCGCCACCGCTACGAGGTCAACAACCTGCTGCGCAAGCGGCTCACCGACCCCGCCGGCCGGCCCGCCGGGCCGGCTCTGCGTGATCTCCGGGCACCTCCCCCGACGAGCGCCTCGTCGAGGTGGTCGAGCTCCCGACGGAGGCGGCACCCGTTCTTCGTCGCCTCCCAGTTCCACCCCGAGTTCAAGTCGCGCCCGGAGCGCCCGGCGCCGCTGTTCCGGGGCTTCGTCGCGGCGGCGCTGGAGCGCACCTCGCGGCGCCGGACGCTGCCGGCGAAGCGCGGCCCGGCCAGGCTCGGCCTGACGACGCTCGCTCTGGCGGTGCCCAGCACGGCGAGACCCGGCGCGAGGACTCCAGCGAGGACGACCGGTCAGAGATCGGCCAGCGGACGCTCGCCGGCAGCCGGTGAGCGCGCTGGGCGGCGCCGACGCAGCTGGAGCGGCGCTACCTGAACGACATCTTCGCGGAGCTGTGCCGGATCGAGAGCCCCTCCGGCCGCGAGCGGGCCTGCGCGCGGCGGGTGATCGCCGGAGCTGGCGGCCCTCGGGGTCGAGGTCCACGAGGACGACGCCGCGGCGGCGGCGGGCTCGGACTGCGGCAACCTGCTCGCGCGTCTCCCCGGGGGTCCACGCGCCGCCGGCTCGCCTGCCGAGATCGGTGCGTCTGTCGCCGGATCGTCCTTCGCCCCGCAGGACACCAGCTCCGACGACGCGGGCCGTAGCGGCTCCGCCGCGGTGGCCGACGCCAAGCGGCCCTCGATGCTGCTGTGTGCGCACCTGGACACGGTGCCGCTGCAGGCCCCGGTGGAGCCGGTCCTGCGTCGACGGCTACTGGGAGAACGCCAACGACGGGATCCTCGGCGCCGACAACAAGGCCGCGGTCGCGGTGCTGCTCGCGTTCGCGCGCCGCTGCCCGGCGGGAATGTCAGGTACCCCGTCCTGGCTTTCCCGATCGACCTGGAGCTGCTGTTCACAGTTGGCGAGGAGCGCTCGCTGGCGGGCGCCGCGCGCCTTTGACGTGACGCGCCTGCGCAGCCGCCTTGGCTACGTCTTTGACCACGCCTCCCCCGCTCGGCGAGGTGGTGCTGGCGTCGCCCAGCCACTACCGGCTGCGGGCCACCTTCCACGGGGCGGCCGCCCACGCCGGCGTGCGCCCCGAGCAGGGCCGCAGCGCGATCCTCGCGGCGGCGCGCGCCGTCGCGGACATGCGCCTGGGCCGGCTCGACGCAGCAGACGACCGCCAACGTCGGCACGATCGCGGGGGGCAGCGCGATCAACGTCGTCCCCGAGCGCTGCGCGATGGTCGCCGAGGTGCGCAGCCGGCGCGACGGCCGCGCCGAGGAGCTCGTCGCCGAGCTCGTGGACTGCGTGCACGAGGCCGCGAACCTCCCGGAGTGCGAGTGCGACGTCGACGTCGAGGTCCAGCGCATGTTCGAGGGCTACAGCACCTCGCCCACCGCCCCCGCGGTACGCGCCGCCGAGGAGGCGCTGCGCAGCTGCGGCTATGAGCCCGTCCGGATCTCCAGCGGCGGGGCCTCCGACGCGAACGCCCTGATCGCCCGGGGCTGACGGTGGTGAACCTCGCCAACGGCACCGAGCGCAACCACGAGCCCGGCGAGCGCGTCGCCGTCGCGGCGCTCCAGGACACGCTCGACGTCGCCCTCGCCCTCCCCGCCGCCGTCGCCGCGGTGTCCGAGCACGCCGGCCGCTAGGGTAGCGGCGGCTGGGGTAACGCGCCGGGGGTGGCCGCCGGATGAGCAGCCGATCGCATCAGCACGCCTATGGGTGAACACACCTCGTTGGATCAACAGAATGGGTTGCGGCAGCTGGAGCTGCCGCTCGCGCGGCCCGTCGCCGTGCTCGCCCTCCACGGCCAGCTTGCCGCCGCTGGCGTGGGCGTTCGCCCAGGCGGTCCCCGGGGCGCGGCTGGGGTATGTGCAGACCGGCGGCCACGCTCCACCGGGCCCGGTCGCGCGCCTCGGGGGATGCCACACGGCCGCAGGAGCCGTCGACGCGCTGCGCGAACGCGGGCTGCTCGCCGGCCACCTCTCGCCGGCGCGCGCGCCGGGGCCATCGGCGTCGTAGGATCCGGTGAGGGTGACGGTGAGGCGCCTGGCGGGTGGGAGGCTGGAGGGCGGACGGCCGCGGAGGCCGGGTCGATCACGACGGCCGCGACGCTGCACCACGGCCTGCGCGAGCTCGGCTGGGACGCCGCGATCTGCGATCGCGGCCGCGACGTCGCCGAGGGCGGCGCGCTCGACGACGGGGGCCTGGCGGCGCTGGACTGCGGCGCACACCGCGCTGGCGCTGGGCTGCCCGACGCTGGCTGGTGCCGCGGATGTCCTCCGGCGACCGCCGGTCGCGCCAGCGGGCGGCATCTCGCACGAGACCCTCACCGTGCTCGACCTGCTGCTGGAGCCGGTCACCGTCGCGCTGCCCGCCGGGCTGCGCTCGCCCGTCGGCGCCGAGCTGCACGCCGGCCTCGGGGCCGTCTTCGGCGCGCCGCGGCGGCCCGCGCGCGCGCAGCTGGAGCTCGACGTCGAGCGCCCCGCGCGCATCGCCCGCCACGACTGGCGTCGCGCCGCCGTCGACCTGCCGGCGTTCGCCGCCAGCGGCCTGGCGGCGCGGGCGCTGAGCCGCGGTCCGCTGGAGGACCCGCTGTTTTACGGCGCCGCGCTCGCCGGGGGCGCGGTGCTCGCCGAGCTCGCCGCCGGCCGGTACGGCGAGCGGGCGACGAGGCAGGACGAGGGCACCGAGCGCCTCCGACTGCCGCGGCGCCTCGGTCTGAACGCGGCCGTTGCACCGCCGGCAGGAGGCGGGCGCGGCGCGCGAAGTGCAGGGGTGGCCCCATCGAGCAGCAGGAGCGCAGCGAGGCGCAGGACGGCGCCGGCCGAGCCGAGGCGCGCTCGCGCTCGACTTCCTGGCCTACCTCGAGCTCGAGCGCGGCCTCTCGCGCAACACGCTGGCGGCCTACCGGCTCGACCTCGCGCAGTTCGGCCAGTTCCTCGCCGAGCGCGGTCGGCGTGCCTGAGGCGCCGCCACGGCGACCTCGCCGCGTTTCTCTCCGAGCTGGCCGCCGGGACCGAGGAGCGCCCGCCGGCGGCCGCCGGCGACGCTGCAGCGCAAGGCGGCGTGCCTGCGCTCCTTCTACCGCCACCTGCGCCGCGAGGGGCTGCTCGAGCACGACCCCACCGCCGACCTGCGCGGGCCGCGCGCGCACGCGCGCCTGCCGCAGTCTGAGCCGCGACGAGGTCGCCGCGCTGCTCGCCCAGCCCGCGCGGCGGCGAGCCGCTGGCGCTGCGCGACCGCGCGCTGCTGGAGGTGATGTACGCCTGCGGCCTGCGCGCTTCGGAGGCGGTCGGAGCTGGAGCTCGCGGACGTCGACCTCGAGGAGGGCCTGCTGCGCGCCCGCGGCAAGGGCTCCAAGGAGCGGCTGATCCCCGTCGGGCGCCAGGCCGTGGCGGCCCTGCAGGCCTGGTGCGTCGCGGGCGGCCGGCCCGCGTGGTCCTGCCGGCACTCGGCACGCGGAGTCCAGCGCTGCTCTCAATCGCCGCGGGCGGCCGCTCACGCGCCAGGGCCTCTACAAGATCGTCCAGGGCCACGCCCGCCGCGCCGGGCTGCAGGGCCGGATGAGCCCCCATACGCTGCGCCACAGCTTCGCCACCCACCTGCTCGCCGGTGGCTGCGACCTGCGCTCGCTGCAGGAGATGCTCGGCCACGCCGACCTCGCGACCACCCAGGTCTACACCCACCTCTCCGCCGAGCGCCTCAAGGAGGTCTACTTCAGCGCCCACCCGCGGGCGCCGCTGCCGGTGAGCTCGCACCGTGAGGCCTCGCGCCGGTGAGCTCGGCTCGTGCGCGCGGGCAGCTGCTCTAGCGGGTGAGCTCGGCTGGGCCGCATAAGCTCGCTCGTGCCCGAGCTGCCCGAGGTCGAGACGATCCGTCGCCAGCTGGCCCCGCTGGTCGAGGGCCGGCGCCTGCGGCGCGTCGAGATCCTCGACCCTCGCTGGTCGCGCCCGCTGGATCCGCGCGAGCTGGCCGACGCGCTGCGGGGCCGGCGCATCGAGGCGCTGGGTCGGCGCGGCAAGTACCTGGTGTGGGAGCTTGGAGGATGAGGTCCACCTCGTCCAGCACCTGCGCATGACCGGCGCCGTGCTGTGCGAGCCCAGTCCCGAGCCGGCCCACGTGCGGGTGCGCATCGAGCTCGGGCCGCGCGCCGGCGGGGGACGCGGCCTGACGCGCATCGTCGACGGCGGCGATGACCGGGCGCGCGCCGGCGGCGCGCGCGCCAGTCCCCGACCCGCGTCGGCGACGCCTGGTGGTGACAGACCACGCCGCTTCGGCACGGGCAGCTGCTGCTCGGCGGCGAGGCGCTGGAGGCTTTCTTCGATCGGCGGCTCGGGCTGGAGCCGCTGGACGGAGGGCTTCACCGCCGAGCACCTGCGCGCGCTGGCGCGCGGGCGCACGGCGCCGATCAAGGCCTTCCTGCTCGACCAGCGCCGGGTCGCGGGGGTCGGCAACATCTACGCCGACGAGGCCCTGCTTCGGCGCCGCGCATCCACCCGCTGCGCCCGGCGGGGCGGCTCTCGCTGCGCGCAGCACGCGCGCCTGCGCGACGCCGTCGTCGCGGTCCTGCTCGACGGCATCGACGCGCGCGGCGCCACGATCGACGACTTCCGCCACGTCGACGGCGTGCGCGGCTCCTTCCAGGACCGCTTCCTCGTGCACCGCCGCGCCGGCGAGCCCTGCCCGCGTGCGGGAGGACGATCGTCAAGCTGGTCGTCGCCGGCCGCGGGACCTATGTCTGCGAGACCTGCCAGCCGCGGCCCCGGCCCCGGGCGCGAACGCCGCGTCGCGCGACGGTCTCCCCCGGCGTGGGGCAGAGCGCACCGGCGGTTGCCTGGCGCACGGAGGCGCTTTGGCTCGCCCACACGCCGCGAGCAGCTGGTCCGGCTGGCTCAGGCCGCGAGCAGCTCGTCCAGGCGGCCGTCGCGGCCGCCCTGGGTCTCGGGGAAGCCGCCGATCAGCTCGCCGTCGACGAGTCACCTGGGGGAAGGTCATCATGCCGGTGCGCCGCGCCAGCTCCATCGCGCCCTCGGGGTCCCTGGCGAGGTTGACCTCGGCGAACTCCAGGCCGCGGGCGCTCCAGCAGGCCCTTGACGCGCGCGCAGAACGAGCACGGCTCGGTTGTGTAGACCATTATCTTGCTCATTACTTCATAAAATATAGCAATGGCGGTGGCCAGAGTGGCGCACTCCAGGGGCTCGATCGGTCAGACGGCCGACGCTGCGGCGGCTCGTGCAGTGAGAGAGGCAGCGCTCAGGGGGTTCGTCGGCTAGGCCGGCGGGCGCCTCGGACAGCTGGGCCGCCGATCTACACTCGGCGCGATGCCGGGACCGGTCAAGACCGAGGCCGTCGTGCTGCGCTCGATCCGCTACGGGGAGGCCGACCGGATCCTGCACGTGTACACCCCCCACCGGGGTCGGGTGAGCGCGATCGCCAAGGGCGTGCGGCGCGCCCGCAGCCGCTTCGGGGGGCGCCTGGAGCCGTTCTTCCGCCTGCGCCTGGAGCTGCACGAGGGGCGCGGGGAGCTGCTGACGGTCACCGGCGCCCACACCGTCGCGACGCCTATCCCCGCCTGCGCGAGCATGCCCGCGCGCTGGACGCCGCGGCGCGGGCTTGCGACGCGGTGGGGCGCCTGTTCGAGACGCCGGAGCCGCACCCGGGGGTCTTCAACCTGCTCTGCCGCAAGCTGGCGCTGCTGGACGAAGCTCGGCGATCGCGGGCCCGATCCACTCGACGCAATCGGGTGGGCGGATGCGAATCGGCGCTCGGGCGGGGGCGCTGCAGTTCCGGCTGAAGCTGCTGCTCGCCGCCGGTCTGGCGCCGCAGCTGGGGCGCTGCGCGTCCTGCGGAGAGCCCGAGCATCTCGTCGGGTTCTCGGGCGCCGCCGGGGGCGTGGTCTGCGGGCGCCTGCGAGGCGGCGTCGTTCGCGCTGGGCGGGGCGCCCACGCTTCATGGCCGACGCGCTCGGCCGCCCGTTCGCCGAGACGCCGCAGCGCCGGCGAGCAGGCGCTCGGGCAGGTCGAGCGCGCGATTCCGAGACGCTCGAGCACCACGCCCATCTGCGGCTGACGCCGGCCGCGGGGGCGCGGCTGTCGCCGCGGGCTTGACCGCTCGGCCCCGGAGGCCTCGCGGACTGGTGCACCGGCGCCGCCGTCCCGGTCGCGCCATCGCCTGTATCGTCGGCGTGGACGAGGGCCTGCCGATCTCCTACCAGCTGCTCGACCGCGGCGTGCCCGTGCTCGCCTCGGACGGCCGGCCGGTCGGGACCGTCGCAGCGTGCTGGGGCGCCCGAGCGAGGACATCTTCCATGGGCTGCTGATCGACATGCCCGCAGCGGCGTCCGCTTTGTCGCCGGCCGAGATCGTCGCGACGATGCACGAACGCGGCGTGGACCTGCGCATCGACTGGCCGCGGCGCTGGGCTGCACGGGCCCGAGCACGAGGCGCCGGTCTATACGGCGAGCATCCCGACGCCAGCAGAACTGGCACCATTGGGTCCACCGCCTCACCGGCCGCAGCGACTGGGATCACGAGCGCTGAGGGCCCGTGGCGCCGCGCGCCCGCCGCGCCGCTGCGGCGATCCGCGGCTGGCCAGTGCGGCCGCGGGTTCGCCGGCGACGCCGGCGCAACGGAGGATCGAGCGTGGCAGCCGACGTGCGGCGCCGTCGGCGAGGGCCTTGCGGCCCGCCGACGAGAGCTGGAGGAGCTCACGCTCGCGCCGCTGGCCGCCCGCTCCTACCCGGCGCGCAGGGCGCGCGAGGAGGCCGACTGCTCGCTGCGCACGCCCTTCCAGCGCGACCGCGACAGGATCGTGCACTGCAAGGCGTTTCGCCGCCTCAAACACAAGACGCAGGTGTTTGTGGCGCCGATGGGGACCACTACCGCACGCGGCTGACGCACACGCTGGAGGTCACCGACGATCTCGCGCACCGTCGCGCGGGCGCTGGCGCTCAACGAGGATCTGGCGGAGGCGATCGGGTGGGGCACGACCTCGGGCACCCGCCGTTCGGGCACATCGGCGAGGAGGTTCTCGACGCTGTCTGCGCGAGCGCTTCGGCGGGGGCTTTCGCCACTACGAGCACTCGCTGCGGGTCGTCGAGCATCTGGAGCCGGTGGGGGATGGCGCGCAGCCGCGGGGGCGAGTGCCCGGCGCCGGCCTGAATCTCACCGAGCAGGTCCGCGACGGCATCCTCTGCCACTCCAGCCGCGCCCCGCGCCGCAGACGCTGGAGGGTCAGATCGTGCGGGTGATGGACCGCGTGGCGTACATCAACCACGACATCGACGACGCCCTGCGCGCAGGCCTGCTGCGCGAGCGCGACCTGCCGGCCGAGCCGATCGCGGTGCTCGGGCAAGCGGGTCGGCGCGGATCGACGCGCTGGTGCACGACATGGTCGAGCGCTCCGCGCGCGCCGGGGAGATCGTCCAGGGCGAGAGGCCGCCGCGGCGATGGGGGCGCTGCGGGAGTTCATGTTCGAGCGCGTCTACCTCGGCCCCGAGGTCCGCGCCGAGCACGCCCGTATCGCGGAGGTCGTGCAGCCGGCTGTTCGAGCACTACGTCGAGCACCCCGAGCTGCTGCCTGGGGAACCGCGGGGGTGGGCTCACAGGACGAGCCGCCGTCCGGCGCCCGGGCGGCGAAACCGAGGATCGGGGGACCGATGACGTGAGCCTCTCGGAGCGGCCGGCAGGCCGAGCTTGCGCAGCGGTGACCGACTACTGGCGGGGATGACCGACCGGTACTGCATCAGCGGAGTACACCGAGCTGCAGGTGCCGCGCGCGTTCGCCGGCTAGCGTAACCGCGATGGCGCTCTACACCCGCGAGTCCCGCGACCGCGTCCGCGACGCGGTCGACTTCGTCGAGCTCGTCTCCGCCGCGCACCGAGCTGCGCCGGGCGGGCCCGGCCAGCTACGAGGGGCTGTGCCCGTTCCACGACGAGCGCACCCCGTCGTTCGGGATCGACCCGGGGCGAAGGTCTACTACTGCTTCGGCTGCCAGGCCAAGGGGGACGTGTTCACGTTCGTACAGGAGACCGAGGGGGTCGACTTCAAAGGGGCCCTGGAGCTGCTCGCCGACCGCTGCGGGATGGAGCTGCAGCGCGAGGCGGAGGACCCGCGCGAGGCTGAGCGCCGCCGTCGCCGGGAGCGGCTGCTGGAGCTGCTGGCGCGCACGTCGGCCTACTACGAGCGCTGCCTGTGGGAGTCCGACGAGGCGCGCGCCGGCGCGGGAGTACCTGGAGGGCCGCGGGCTCGGCGAGGAGGTCCTGCGGGCGTTCGGCGTCGGCTACGCCCCGAGCGCCTGGGACCGCGTGCTGCTGGCCTCGCGCCGCGGCGGGTTCTCCGAGCAGGAGCTGTACGACGACCGGCCTGGCGCAGCGCTCGCAGGAGAACGGGCGCCTCTACGACCGCTTCCGCGGGCGGATCATGTTCCCGCTTGCGCGACCTCCGCGGGCGGGTGCTCGGCTTCGGGGCGCGCGCGCTGCGCGACGGCGCGGCAGCGACGGCGAACGGCGGGCGCCGAAGTACTTGAACACCTCCGACAACGACGTCTACCACAAGGGCCTGCACCTCTACGGCGCCGACCTCGCCCGCGCGCACGCCGCGCGCGCCGGGCAGGTGATCCTGTGCGAGGGCTACACCGACGTGATCGCCCTGCACCAGGCCGGGCTGTCAAGCGCGGTGGGCCTGATGGGGACGGCGCTGACCAACGAGCAGGTTGGGGAGCTCGCGCGGATGGCCTCGACGGTGCTGCTGGCGCTCGACGCCGACACCGCCGGCCAGGAGGCGATGCTGCGCGCCTCACGGCTCGCCGCCCGCCGCAACCTGGAGCTGCGCGTCGTGACGCTGCCGGGGGGGATGGACCCGGCGGAGCTGATCCAGCAGGGAGGGGCCGCGCGGATGGCGGTCGCCGTGCGGGAGTCGGTGCCGTTCGTGCGCTTTCGCGTCGAGCGGGTGCTGGCCAACGGCGACCACTCCAGTCCCGAGGGCCGCGACCGCATGATCGACGAGCTGCGGCCGGTGTTCGACACGATGCAGCCGAGCGCGATGCGGATGGAGCTCACGCGGCTGGTCGCCGGGCGCCTGGAGCTGCCGGACAGCCTCGCCGAGACGCTGCTCGCCGGCGGTGCCGGCGCCCGTGCTCCCGGAACCGCTCGTCCCGGAGCTCACTCGCTGGAGACCCGCTCTCCCGGGACCCCTTCGGCGCGCGCGGGAGCGCTGCCGCGGCGGGAGGAGACCGAGCGGACATTCCTCGCCCTGTGCATCGCCATGCCGCAGGAGGGCGCGCGGGCGCTGGAGGCACTGGACCCCGACGAGCACTTCACCAGCGAGCGGCTGCGGCGCGCCGCGGCGCACCTGCGCGCCGGACGCCTCGCCGAACCGATGGCCGAGATCGACGAGGAGGACGAGGGGGGAGGGCATCGAGTTGACCGGGGTGTTGGCCGAGCTGGTCGTGCAGGCCGGCCGCGAATCCCCGGCGCCGACGATGCTGGAGGTCCAGCGGATGCAGTTGGAGCTGGCCCGCCTGGACCGCCGCATCCGCGGTGCCACCGCGCAGGGCGACGGCGAGGTCAGCGAGCTCGCCCACCGCCGCGCCGACGTCAGGCGCGCCTTCGAGCAGGCCTATGAGCGGGCGCTGGAGGAGAGTGGGGGGTAGGGCCGCGAGGCGAACATGTGTTCGCTTTCCGTCCGATCCATCGCGGACAATGGGGTGCATGGATCGGGCCTCGCTGGAGCAGCTTCTGGGTCGTGGTCTCTCGCTGGCGGAGATCGGGCGTCGCTTCGGGAAACACGAAGCGACGGTCGCCTATTGGGTAGAGAAACACGGGCTTCAGGCGGTCAATCACAGCAAGCACGCAGCCCGGGGCGCGCTCGTGCGCGAGGAATTGGAGCGATTGGTCGCTTCGGGCGCGTCGATCGCGGAGATCGCGGAGGCGCTTGAGCGGAGCAAGCCAACAGTACGGCACTGGCTGCGCGAGTATGGACTGACGACTTGGAGAGGAACGATGCGGCAAGTGCGTGCCGACCAACGGGCAAGCTCCGCGCAACCGACTCGGACGATTCTAGATTGTCCCCATCATGGCGCGACTGCGTTCCAGCTCCGCGCTGAGGGCGGGTACAGATGTCTCAAGTGCCGCTCGGATGCTGTGACTCGACGGCGCCGGCGGGTCAAGCAATTGCTGGTAGAAGAGGCCGGTGGGTGCGTGTCGCGCATGCGGCTACAGCGATTGCCTAGCAGCTCTACAATTCCATCATATAGAACCGACGGACAAGAGTTTTGCCCTGAGTCTCCGCGGCGTCACTCGGTCGCTGGCAAGCGCTCGGGCGGAGGCAAAGAAGTGCGTCCTGCTTTGTGCCAACTGCCACACCGAGGTTGAGGCCGGAGTGCGTGAGCTGCCGTAGACTTTGCTGGTGAGCTGGATACCCTTCCGGGGTAGCCCGATCCGGGGTAGCTCAATTTGGCAGATGCGCTCGGCTGTTAACCGAGAGGTTGTGGGTTCGAGTCCCACCCCCGGAGCTTCGGAATCCGGCGACTGAGTCGGCGATCTGGCGGTGCTGCTGTAAGGCGTGATGCCCGCCCGCGGAGCATGGAGCTGGGTCAGGTTGAGACGCAGCCCGCGGCACGCGAATGAGAGCGCGTGGCCAGGCCCTCCACGAGCGCGGCGGCGGTGTCCCCGGGGTCGTGCGCCTGTGACCACGCGGCCAGCTCGCGCGCCCGCGCGCGGATCGAGGGGTCGCCGAGGGCCCGTTCGACGGCCAGGCGCAGCGGCCGCGGCGAGACGAAGCGCCGCGGTACGCGCACGCCGGCGCCGGCCCAGTCCAGGCGGGCGGCGTTCTCGCTCATGTCGCCCGCGACGGGGCAGGCGACGACGGCGCAGCCGGTGCTGAGGGCGCGCACGAGGTGCCGTGGCCGGCGTGGCAGACGACTACGTCGCAGTGGGGCATGGTGCGCGCGTAGGAGACCCAGTCGACCAGGCGCGCGTTGGCGGGCGCCGGCAGCGGGTGGGGCGGGAGACGGCGGTTCCAGGTCGCCAACACCCGCACCGGGGCGCCGGCGAGGCCGCGCAGAGCGGCGTCCCAGCAGCCGATGCTCGGGATCTTTGGAGGTCGACGGCGCCACCAGCACCAGCGGGTCCTCGCCGGGGGGCAGCCGGACATCGGCGGTGGGCGGCTCCCACATCAGCGGCCCGACGACATGGACGTGCGCCGGCCAGTGCCCGCGGGGATACTCCAGCTGGGGGAACGTCGCGACGAGCGCCAGCTCGCGGCTGGTGCCGCCGTGGACGTGGTCCAGCGGCGGCAGACCCAGGCGCGCACGCACTCCGTTCAGGTCGCGGCGGCCGCGCTCCAGGCCGTGCTCCACCGGCCTGCCGGCGCGCAGCCAGAAGGCCCGGCCGAGCGCGGTGCTCGGCAGGCGGGCACCGATCGAGTAGATCGGGGCGCCGCTTGGTGGGTGGGGGTTGACGTGGGGGATCAGCGTCGCCCACGGGACTCCCTCCAGCTCGGCCGAGAGCGCCGGGGCGAGCGTGAGGATGTCGGCGACCACGACGTCCGGGCGCAGCTCGCGCACCAGTGGGACGGTGTCGCGGGTTGCGTACACGACGGCCTCGTAGAAGTCCAGAGGCGCAGAGCCCACCCCTCCGTTGGGGAACACGTGGTACTCGGGCGCCGTCGCGAAGCGCAGGCCCTCGGCCTCGATCGGCTCGCGCCAGCGGGCCCAGGTCTGCAGCGTCACGTCGTGGCCGCGCGCCGCCAGCGCGCGCCCCAGCGCGATCATCGGAAAGGCGTGGCCGGGGTCCCCGAAGGCGCCGAGCAGCACACGCATCCCGCGTCTCATGAGGCTCGCACCCTATCTCAGGGGTTGCCTCCGGGGATGAAGGGACATCGGATGTAGGCTTTGTCTATGGGTCTACGGTTGGCGCTCTTGCCTCTCGTGACGCTCGCCGTCGTGCTCGTCCCCGCAGATGCGCTTGCCGGGCAGGGCGATGTCGCGGCGACCCGGGCCTACATCCAGGCCAACTACCGGCTCGTGCGGGCGGCGGCAGCGGAGATCGGCCCGATCGAAGCGACACTGCGAGGCGTCCGGTCGCAGATCGCCCGCGAATGCCCGATGGCGGCAGCGGGCTCGCCGCAGGACGCCAACTCCAACCAGCTCAGCAAGGAGGTGATCGGGGCGATGGTGACGGCCGCCGTGCACCTGGTCGAGGTTCCCGCCACGCGCGAGTTCGCGTGGGTCGCCGAGGGGCTCACCTGGAGCGACCGCGCACTCACCCGCACGGTCCATGCCTACGTCGGTAAGGGCAAACGGCTCGTGGCCCTCGCGCAGCCGAAGCTGTGCTCGGACGTGGAGAGCTGGGCGGCGAGCGGCTTCCAGACGCTGCCCGCCGGCACCGCGGTCTTCGTGCCGCGCTTCCTGTCGGTCTGGATCGCGCCGGGAGAACTGCCCGCGGCTCTTGCTCGATACGAGACGGCCGGCGAGCGTCCACTGCTTCGTCGCACCGCCAACCTGGAAGCCGAGTTCGCAGACATGGAAGCGCGGGCGGTCGAAATGTGGAGCGAAATCATGGACACGCTCGGGCTGCTGCCGTAGGGGATGGCCGGCTATCGCCGCTGGAGCCGAGCGCCACGCGCATGGACTCCGAGCGCCACGCGCATGGGCTACTCCGCGGCGAGCTCGGCGACCAGTCGCAGCTGGGTCAGCTTGTCCTGCAGGGTGAACGCCATCGGCGTGACCCCCAGTGTCCCGACGCCGGCATCGCGGTAGACCGCGAGGCGCTCGCGCACGACGTCGCGGGGGCCGCAGAGCGAGACGGAGTCGATCAGCCTGTCGGGGATCGCGGCCATCGCCTCGTCGCGCTTGCCCTCCAGGTAGAGGTCCTGGATCGTCTTGGCCTCCGCCTCGAAGCCGTAGCGCTGGACGATGTTGTTGTAGAAATTCTGCTTGCGCGAGCCCATCCCGCCGACGTACAGCGCGATGAACGGCCGCATCGCGTTGCGGGCCGCGGCGAGGTCGTCGGTGACGAACACGCTGACGGTCGGGGCGATGTCAAAGCCGTCAAGCGACCGGCCCGTGCGCGCGGCGCCCTCCTCCAGCAGGGGGCGCAGCTCGGAGACGTGCTCGGGGGAGAACAGCGTCGGGATCCAGCCGTCGGCGATCTCGCCGGCGAGCGCCGTGTTCTTGGGGCCGATCGCGGCGAGGTAGATCGGGATCTGCTCCTGGACCGGGGAGATCGTCAGCTTCAGCGCCTTGCCGGGCCCGTCGGGGAGCGGCAGCGTCAGCGTCTCGCCGTCGAACTCCAGCCGTTCGCGGGCCAGCGCCTTGCGCACGACCGCGACGTACTCGCGGGTGCGCTGCAGCTGGCGCGCGAAGCGCTGCCCGTGCCAGCCCTCCGCGACCTGCGGCCCGGAGGAGCCGATCCCGAGGATCATGCGCCCGCCGGAGAGCTGGTCGATCGTGGCAGCCGTCATCGCCGTCATCGCCGGCGAGCGGCCGGGCATCTGGAAGATGCCCGCAGCCAGCCGGATCGTGGAGGTCTGGCCGGCGAGCCAGCCGAGCACGGTCGCGGCGTCCGAGCCGTAGGCCTCGGCGGCCCACACCGAGTCATAACCGAGCCGCTCGGCCTCTCCGACGATGTCGAGCTGGTCCTGCGAGCTGAGGCCCAGGCCCCAGTAGCCGATGTGCACCCCGAGCTTCATGATCCGCAAGTTTCCTTTCAGCCGCAGGAGATCGCTTGGCGAGCGCGACAGCGTGCCCTACGCTTGGCGAGCCGGCCGCCGGGGCCCCGAGGCTCCGGTCGCGGGACAGCCTATGCCAATCCGCCTCCACCGCAACCGCCGCCGCGGACGCCACACCCAGGAGCTGCGCCGCGCGATCGACTGCCTGCCGGCCAGGACGCGGGAGGCGATGCTCGTAGGGGTTCGCGCCGAGGAGCGGATCATCGTCGGCGCCTACGTCGACCGCGAGGGTGGCGTGTGCCCGATGCTCGCGGCCCACCGCCGCGGGGGACGCACCGACTTCCTGTGCTTCGCGCGCGCCTGGGACCGGTTCACCGGCGCCGGCCGCGGCTCGCGCGGGGCGACCGCGCGGGAGCTGCGTGCGCTGGTGGCCCACCTGGAGGCGAGCCTCCTGGAGGAGGCCGTCCCCGAGCTCGCCGTGGTGATCGCAGAGCACGTCCAGCAGCGGGCCCGCCGCCGGCGCGCCCACGAATCGGAACCGCAGGGCGAGATCGTCGCGCGCAGGCTGACGCGCAGGGCGCTCCGCACGGCCGTCGGCGTCTGAGGCCGCCCGACATTCGTGCCGCCGTTGCGTGTGAGCTCCGGTTGCTCCACATGTGGACGGGCGAGGGCTCAGGAGTCATCCGCGCTCAGAGGTTGTCCCCGGGGCGCAGGAAGATCATCTCGGGGACGATGCATGCGGGGGAGACCCGCAGCAGGTAGCGCACGGCCTCGGCGATGTCCTCGGGGCGGATCATGTCCTCGGCTTTGACCTGGCCCTTGACGTAGTCGGTCATCGGGGTGTCTACGAAGGCCGGGCACAGCGCGGTGGACTTGATGCCCTGCTGGCCGAGCTCGATGTGCATCGACCTCGGTCCAACCAACCACCCCGTGCTTTGTGGCCGAGTACACCGAGGTCCACGCCGCCCCGTGCTTGCCGGCGATCGAGGCGGTGTTGACCACCAGCGCGTTGCGGTGCTCCGCGCCGGCCGCCTGCAGCAACTCCAGGCATTCCCGGTAGAAGATCACGATCGCCCGGAGGTTGATGTCGAGCTGCATGTCCAGCCGCTTGGTCACGATGTCTCCCACCGGCGCCCCGATCCCGATCCCGGCGTTGTTGACCAATACGTCCAGGCGGCCGCAGCGCTCGCGGTGCGCCGCCACGACCTTCTGGATCTCGGCCTCATGGGAGACATCGGCCGCGACCCCGTGGACGTCCAGGCCATCGCCCGCCAACTGCGCCACGGCCCCCTCCAGCTTCTCCGCGCGGCGCGCGGCCATCGTCACCGTGTGGCCCTCCTCGCCGAGCACCCTCGCGATCGCGAGCCCGATGCCGCTCGAAGCTCCCGTGACAATCGCTGCACGCTGTGTCGTCTGCGCCATCTGCGCCTTCCTCCTCGTTGTGGACCGCTGAATCAAACCATCGGGGCCTCGCGGGCGCGCTGCGATCACGCCGACCGTCCTTCGCTCCCGCACCAATCGGTCGGCGATCCCGATCGGGATCGCCGCTGGGATTCGCGCACAAGTCACCGGCCGGTGCCCATCGAGATCGCTGGTAGCGTCCCTGCGACCGCGCGCACCGCGCGTGGGGCGGGCCCGTAGCTCAGTTGGTCAGAGCTGGCGACTCATAATCGCTAGGTCGCAGGTTCGAGTCCTGCCGGGCCCATCGCGTCGCTCGAGGCACTTCCTAAAGGCTTTGTCTGCGTGCCGGCGCGCGCTTCAGATCGTGTCGCTCGTGGGAGCCGGCGCCGTCCCGGCCTTGGGCCTGGATCTCGAGGTAGATCTCTGTTCGGTGGACCGGCACGCTCGACGGGGCCTGGATGCCGAGGCGCACCTTTGTGCCGTCGGTCGACAGCACCACGACCTCGATCTCGTCGCCGATCATGATGCTCTGTTTGGCCTTCCGCGTCAGGACGAGCACGAGCCTCGGTTCCCCAACTCGATCCAGCTCGCTCGGATTTCAGGCCCAAGGCGAACGCATCGGACCCACCCTCGGCACATGGACTCCCTCTGCGGTGCCATCATCCCCCACGAGCTTAGCGTCGGAATGACGATCGGGAGCCGAAGCTCGCATGTATGCTTAAGCAGCGCCCATGATCGAGCCGGTCAGGAGCCCTTCGACGCGGGTCCTCTCCAAAGGCTGCTGTGCTCTTTGGCTAGTTGTCTCGCTCGCCTTCGCGGCGCTCGTCTTCGCCACCGGCGCCCAAGCGAGCGGGACGAACGCGCTTGATGCTGCCACCGAAGCGGCGATCGGCGAAGCGGCGACGGAAAGCGGTGCGTCTCTAGGACGAGCCCCTTCCACCACCGAACAGGCCGCACCCGTCGCCGAAACGGCCTCTCCCACGGTCGAACAGGCCCCGTCGACCGCTGAAGAACCCTCTCCCACGGTCGAACAGGCACCACCCGCAGAAGTCGAAACAGCCCCGCCCGTGGTCGAATCAGCTCCGCCGGTGGTTGAAACGATGCCTCCCGCTGAACAGGTGCCGCCGGTGGTCGAAACGGTGCCTCCCGCTGAACAGGCGCCGCCGGTGGTCGAAACGATGCCTCCCACGGTCGAACACTCACCAGCCGTAGGCGAAACGGCCTCTCCGGTGGAAAAAAAGACCGTCGAACAGACCTCGGGCGGGGGAGCCGCCGAAGCGGGCTCCGAAGGGCCTGCGACCCAACGTACCGAGGCGAGCTCGCCGGCGTCCGCCGGCGCTTCGGGACCGACCCGCGACAACGCCGCGGACGAAGTCCCGCCGGAAGCTTCGATTGCCGCGACGGTTTCGACGATCCCCGGTGTGCTGCCGGAGATCCCAACCGTGCACGACCGGCCATCGCTGACGTCGTTGTCACAAACGATCTCGTCACGCCGCGCGGAGCAGATGAGCTGTGAGCCAGCTGCAATCGGAGCATCGATTGCGCCAGACGACGCCGGCATCTGGTTGGGCCTCGCGGCCACCGCGTCGGGCTCGACTACCGATTTCGCCGCTGTCGACGCTCCGGCTGCGACCACCGCAGGCACACCCGCCGGCAGCCAAGACGGTGGATCTGCGGTCGAGAACCATCCCTCCGCCCCGACGCCCGGCCCCGGGCCCGGTGGAGCCGGCGGCGGATCGGCGGCGGGGGGCGGATCGGGTACGGCCTCCTCGGCATCGTTTGCGCTCGTCGGCGCTCTCCTCCATGCAGCGCCACACGCGATGCGGCGATTTCGCCTCGCGCAGCTGTCGTGGCGCACGTCGTTCTTCGTTCTGATCCCAGAGCGACCGGACTAGCTCCTCCCGGTCTCTCTACCTGTCTCGGCCTGGATACCTGCTCCAGGCCGGTCGACCACCAGTTCGAAGATCTCTCGAAAAAGGAGCTGAATAGATATGAGACGCCATCTGACACCATCAACCACGAGCCTGCGCGCGCTTGATCGGAGCGACGGCGCGGAAGCAGTCGCGGATCGAACCCCCGCCGGCGACGGCCGGGCCAGCCTGTCAGAGACCACGCACGCTCGGCCGCAGCTGACGCTCGCGAGTGCGCCGGTCTGGAGACACAAGCTGATCCTGACGGGCGAGCTCGACCACCGCTCGGCCCCCGAGCTCGATGAGGAGATCGAGTGCCTCTGCGAAGAAGGCGTCACGACCCTCACGCTCGACCTCCGTCAGCTCGACGCGATCGATTCAGCCGGGGTAACAGTGATCGCACGCCGCGGCGCCATTTGCAAGATGCGAGGACACGACTTCGCGGTGATCTCCGGCTCGCGCGTCATCTGCGGCGCATTGGTCGAGGCCGGCGCCGTGGACCTGCTGACGCTCGATCCAAACACGAGCGTCGTTCGTCGCAGTTGCCCCGCGGACGACTCGGCAGCGTATCGGTCGACCGCGATGATCAAGAGCTTGTGAGAGGGCGACCTCCGACGCGGGGAATACGCTCAGAAGATCGTGTCAAGCGACCCAGCGTCTCGCGGTCATCGACCTGGGCTCGAACTCGTTTCGGCTCGTCGTGTTCTCCTCGGCCGACGGGTGGTGGCAGCGCACCGACGAGATCTACCAGCCGGTGCGCATCGGCGAAGGCATGGGCGCGACGGGCAGGCTGGGCGAGGAGCCGATTGAGCGGGCGCTGGCGACGCTTGACGTGTTCGCGCACTTCTGCCGCGCGGCGGGGCTGGAGGGCGAGGCGGTCGACGCGGTCGCGACCAGCGCGATCCGCGACGCCGACAACGCCGCGGACTTCCTGCAGCGGCGCGCAGCGCACCGGCCTGCCGATCCGGGTGCTCAGCCGCGAGGCAGAGGCTCGCTACGGCTATCTCGCGGCGGTCAACTCGACGACGCTCGGCGACGGCTGCGTGCTGGACCTCGGCGGCGGCTCGATGCAGCTCGTGCGGGTGCGTCGACCGGCTGGCGCGCGAGTCGGGCTCGTGGCGGCTGGGGGCGGTGCGGATGACCGAGCGCTTTCTCCCGGGCCCCGGCCCGGCGAAGCGCAGGCAGCTGGAGGAGCTGCAGCGAGCACGTCGCCCGCGAGCTCAGTCGCGCGCCCTGGCTGCCGCGCGACCGGCCGGCGGCTGGTGGGGATCGGGGGGACGGTCCGCAATCTCGCCGTCGCCGCCCAGCGCGCCGCGGGGATGCCGACCAACGGCGTCCAGGGAGCGACCGTGACGCTCGCGGCGCTGGAGGAGCTGGTGCAGCGGCTGGCGGCGCTGCCCGCAGCAGAGCGCGCCGCGTGCCGGGGATCAAGCCGGCGCGCGCCGACCTGATCCTGGCCGGGCGCGGTGGTCGTGGGGGCGCGCTGGAGGCCGGGGGCTTCGAGCAACTGGAGGTCACCGAGGCAGGGCTGCGCGAGGGGGTCTTCTTCGAGCGCCATCTCGCCGACCGCGGAGGCGGGGGCGCGCAATGCGATGGCTGCCCGCCGCTGTTCGAGGACGTGCGACGCGCCTCGGTGCTGAACCTGGCGGCGCGCTACCACATGGACGCAGACCACACCCGCCACGTGGCGGCGCTGGCATTGGGGATGTTCGACCAGCTCGCCGCGCTGGGCCTGCACGAGGGCGACCACGGGGAGCGCGAGCTGCTGTGGGCGGCGTGCGTGCTGCACGACATCGGGATGTCGGTCGACTACGACGACCATCACAAGCACTCGCGCTATCTGATCCTCAACGGCGGCCTGCCGGGGTTCTCGCCGACGGAGGTCGCGATCGTGGCGCAGGCGGCGCGCTATCACCGCAAGGGCATGCCCGAGCCGGGGCCGCTGGGCCCCGCTGTTCGGCGAGGGCGACGTCGAGCGTCTGGATCGCTGCGCGGTGCTGCTGCGCCTCGCCGAGGATCTGGAGCGCTCGCGCGACCAGCTGGTGCGCGATACCGTCATCACCATCCTCCCCGGCCTCCCCGGAGCGACCGGTGGCCGCAACGGCGATCGGGCACACGGCGCCGGCGGCGGTGTGGCGCCCGGCGCCTCAAACGGGGAGAGCCCCAGCGGCGGGGTCCAGCTGCGGCTGCTCGCCGACGGCCAGTCGGCGGTGCCGCGCTGGGCGGCCGGCCGCGAGCGCGAGCTGTTCGCGCGCGCCTTTCACCGCGAGCTGCGTCGTCGCTGTCGTTCAGCGCCTTCGAGCTTGCGCTCGTCGCCCGGCGCAGTCGTACAGCGCGAGGCTGTAGATCGAGTAGCGCGGAACTCCAGCCAGGTCTGGTTGGGGATCAGCCGGCAGGCATGGATGACGGCGGCGGTGGCGAGGTTGCCGCCGCGGCTGGAGTAGGCGCCGCCGAGCACGACGTAGCGGGCTTCGCGGCGGGCGACCATGCGCGCCAGCCCGCGACCGTCGAGGGCGGGATCGGTGCCGCTGTAGCCGCCGAGCGCGCCGGAGCGCCAGCCGAGCAGGATGAGCGAGGCGGCGGTGTTGGAGGAGACCGTTAGCACTTCCCAGCGCCTGGTGGGGTGGCGGGCGTCGACGTAGCGCATCAGCGCGTCGTCGACTTTCACGTCGTGGGGGGTGATGCCGTAGGGCCCAGGCCGCCGGCGACGCGCGGTCCGGCGGCCGGGAAGGTGCCCTCGACGGGCACCGACCAGGTGGTGGCGGCGTAGGCGGCGGGGCGATCGAGCAGCACGACCAACGCGAGCGCCATCGCAGGGCGCGCGAGGCGGCGCACCGCGAGCAGCGCACACGACGTCCGACCGCGGCGCCCGCGATCAGCAGGGGTGCAGCCAGTGCATGTAGTGTTCGCGGTGCAGCAGCACGAGCTGCGCGACGACCGTGGCGGCGACGGCGAGCGGCAGCAGCGCCACGCGCCAGTCGCGCCCGCGGGCGAACTGTGCGAAGGCGACGGCGCCGGCGCCGACCATCGCGGCGGCCCCGGGGCCGAGCGCGGAGATGTAGTAGGGGTGGACGATGCCCTTGGAGAAGCCCAGGATGACGGCCTCGGCGAGGAACCAGACGCCGAGCACGAGCAGCCCTGCGGTGCGCGCGTCGCGCCGCAGGCGCTCGAGCCTCGACCTTGACTTGCGCTGGCCGCCTCCCCCGCCTCGGGGGAGGACCGGTCGGAGTCCGTCGGCATGGGCGGCGCGTCGGGGGCGGTCGGTGCGGGGGCCGGGCTCGGCGCGTCGGAGTCGATTGCGCTCCCGCCGGGGGGCCAGAGGACGCTCAGCGCGAGCGCCAGCATCCCGAGCAGGGCGAAGGGCAGCATCCACCCGCCCTGGTCCCCGAGGCCGGACTCGAACAGGCGCAGCAGTCCCACCGGACCCCCGAACGGGGTGGGGTTGGCGTAGTGGCCGTCGGGGAGGATCGGGTTGGGCACCGTCTTCGGCGCGGCCGTCTTTTTGGCGCGTGAGGCTCGGGTGCGACGCGCCGGGAACGGCGCGACGGCGCCGAGGTGGACGAAGATCTCGTTCGGGCCCTCCGACCTCGCCTTCGACGCGGCCGAAGCCGTTGTACTCGAAGGTGAGGTCGAGCTCGGTGTTGTCGGTCGAGCCGCCGACGTACGGTCGCTGGGAGGCGGGGGTGGCTTCGACGTAGGCGATCCAGGCGAACGGAGACCGCCACCATCAGGACCCCGGCAGCGAGCAGCTTAGCACGCGGCGCGGCAGCGGCCCGGGGCGCAGAGCAGGTAGCCGAGGGCGATGCCGGGGACGACCAGGTAGGCGGCGAGGGTCTTGGTGTTGAATGCCAGCCCGACGAGCACGGCGCATGCGAGCAGGGCAGGCCAGCGGCCGCTGCGGATCGCCCGCAGGGCGGCGCCGCAGGCGAGGATCATCAGCAGGATCAGGAAGGGATCGACGTTGTTGTCGCGGGAGACCGCGACGAAGGACGGGAAGACCGCGAGCGTGAGCGCGCCCGCCGAGAGCGGCGGGCCGACCGAAGGGCCGACGCATCGCGGAGTAGAGCGCGGCGACCCCGAGCACCCCGATGATCGCCTCGGGCAGCAGCAGGCTGAGAGGGGAGAAGCCGAACAGCTTGGCGCTGGCCACCTGCACCCACAGCGCCAGGGGGGGCTTGTCGACGGTGATCAGGCCGCCGGGGTCGAACGAGGCGAAGAAGAAGTCGTGAAACGAGCCGAGCATCGACTTGACGCCGGCGGAGTAGAAGACGTTGGCGTAGCCGTTCTGGGAGAGCCGGTCGGTGTTCAGCACGGCCGACAGCGCGAGCATGGGTGTGAGCGCGAGCTAGCTCCAGCGCGGCCCGTCGACCGGCTGGGGATCGCTGCGCCGGCCGCGCTGTCGGTGCGGGCGCCGGCGCCGAGGACGCCGGGGGCGCGGCTCCTCGCCGGGTGGTTCGGGTGTCTGGGAAGCCGGAGTCTGAGAGGGTGGAGGTCTGAGGAGGGGAGGCGCTCATGGGCTATGCGACCGGGGGTGCGACAGCGGTGGTTGACGTGGAGGAATGTGAGGTCGAGGCGCGTGATCGGTGTGTGTGGCAGTGTGGATCTGGGTGTGCGATGCGCCACGGCGCCTGGAAAGCAAAGCGGAAACCCTGCTAAGAGGGCGTTAAGGGTCTCGGAGAGGCTGACTTCGCCCAGCGCATCGAGCAGCCGCTCGAGGTCGTGCTCGTCGTTCCAGGCCCCGACGGACGCGCGCAGCCAGGGGCGGCCGGGGATGTCGCGCAGGACGACGCCGCGCTCGGCGAGGCGGTCGCGCTCGGCGGGGGGGTCGGGGCTGGAGAAGGAGACCAGCGTGGTGTCGTCGCGGGGCGCGACCTCGCGCCCGGCCTCCGATAGCCGCTCGGCGAGCCGGGCGGCGAGCGCGCGGGCGCGCCGTGGACGGCGGCCCAGCCGGCGCGCCCGAGCACCTGCAGGGCACGCCAGCGCGCAGGCGACGGCCTCGGCGCTCAGCGAGAAGGTGTCCAGACGCCGGGCGTCGGGGTGCAGCTGGCCTGCAGGCCGGCGCCGGGGTCGGCGAGGTTGCCGTAGCCGCGCCGGCGACGGCGAGGCGCTCGCGCAGCTGGGGGCTGACGTAGAGCATGCCGGTGCCGTCGGGGCCGCAGAGCCACTTCTGGCCGGCGCCGGCGTAGGCGGCGCAGCGAAGCGCGTGGACGTCGGCGGGGATCGCGCCGACGCCCTGGGCGCCGTCGAGCAGCACCGGGCACGTCGAGCTCGGCGAGCCCGGCGGGGGCGAGGCGCCCGCTCATCCAGCTGACGTGCGAGCAGGCCACCAGCCGCGTGCGGGGCCCGACGCGCGTCGGCGACGTCGCGCCAGGGACCGCGCGGATCGAGACCCCGTACAGCTCGCGCGCGGCGGCCAGCGCGCCGAGCAGCCCGGGGTGCTCCTCGTCGCTTGTGAGGATCTCGTCGGTTGCGCCCAGCCGCAGGCCGTCGATCACCAGCGCGAGCCCCTCGCTGGTGCAGGTGGTGAGCGCGATATCCTCGGCCGCGCACCCCAGGACGTAGGCGTAGGCGGACCGCAGTGCGCGGCTCAACTCCCCTCGACGCTCGAAGTGGCAGCTGCGCGCGGCCCTCGTCGGCCTCGCGCCGCAGCTCCTGCGGCGGCAGCCGCACGGCGTCCGCCGGCAGCGGGCCGTCGGTGCCGGCGTTGAGGTACGCCCGCCCGCTCAGGACCGGGAACTGGTCGCGCAGATCGCGAGCGTCCGGTTGGGCGGGAGCATCCACGGGCGCTGAGGATAACTGTGGATAGCGGGGCTCCGCTGTGGGAGCCCACGGCAGCGGACCGCGAGCACGCGACGATGACGGCCTTCATGCGCTGGGTCGGCGAGCGCGAGGGGGGCACGTTCGCCGACTACGAGGAGCTGCGGCCGTGGTCGGTGGAGGAGCTGGAGGACTTCTGGGCGGGCGATCTGGGAGTTCTGCGGGGTGCGCGCCTCGCAGCCCTACGAGCGGGTGCTGAGCGCCCGCACGATGCCCGGGGCACGCTGGTTTGAGGGGGCCGAGCTCAACTACGCCGAGAACATGCTGGCCCGCGATCGCTGGCCGACCGAGTCGCGCTAGGACTGCGGACCCGGGCCCACGATACGCCGGGACCCGCGATCGGTCGGAGGCGGTGGCGGTGCTGCACGCCTCGGAGCTGCGCGACCTGGCAGAGCTGACGTGGGGCGAGCTCTCGGCGCGAGGTGGCGCGCGTGGCGGGCGGCCTGCGCGCGCTGGGCGTGGGACGGGGCGACCGGGTGGTGGCCTACATGCCGAACATCCCCGAGACGCTGATCGCGTTCCTGGCGACGGCGAGCCTCGGGGCGATCTGGTCGAGCGCGGCGCCGGAGTTCGGGGCGCGCAGCGTGATCGACCGCTTCGCCCAGATCGAGCCGAAGGTGCTGCTGGCGGTCGACGGCTACCGCCACGGCGGCAAGGACTTCGACCGCCGGGCGGTCGTCGCGGAGATCCTCGCCGAGCTGCCGACGGTGAGCGACACGGTGCTGGTGCCCTACCTGTTCGAGCACGCGTGCACGTCGAGCGCGGAGGGCCTGCACCTGGGCGGCGCTGCGCGAGCGCGGCGAGGGCGCGGAGCTGACGCTTCGAGCAGGTGCCGTTCGACCATCCGCTGTGGGTGCTCTACTCCTCGGGCACGACGGGCCTGCCGAAGGCGATCGTGCACGGGCACGGCGGGATCCTGCTGGAGCAGCTCAAGAAGAGCCACCTGCACCTGGACCTGCAGCCGCGGCGACCGCATGTTCTGGTTCACGACGACGGGCTGGATGATGTGGAACTTCCTGATCGGCTGCCTGTTCACGGAGGCGGCGGTGGTGCTGTACGACGGCAGCCCGGCGCACCCCGACCTGGGCGCGCTGTGGGAGCTGGCGCGAGCGCACGCGGATGACGTGCATGGGGGTCAGCGCGGGCCTGCTGGCGGCCTGCGAGAAGGCGGGCTGCGAGCCCGGCCGCGACTACGACCTGGGCGCGCTGCGCGCGATCGGCTCGACCGGCTCGCCGCTGGCGCCGGAGAGCTTTCGCTGGGTCTACCGAGCATGTGAAGCCCGACGTGTGGCTGTTCTCGACCAGCGGCGGCACCGACGTGTGCACGGCGTTCGTCGGCGGCTGCCCGCTGCTGGCGGTGTACGAGGGCGAGCTGCAGTGCCGCGCGCTGGGCTGCGCGGTGGAGGCGTGGGACGAGCAGGGCCACAGCCTCGTCGGACGAGGTCGGGGAGCTGGTGCTGACGCGAGCCGCTGCCCTCGATGCCGCTGTTCTTCTGGGGCGACCCCGACGGGGAGCGCTACCGGGAGAGCTACTTCTCGATGTACCCCGGGCATCTGGCGCCACGGCGACTGGATCAGGATCACCCCGCGCGGAGGCGCGGTGATCTATGGGCGCTCGGACGCGACGATCAACCGCCAGGGGGTGCGCATGGGCACGAGCGAGATCTACCGCGCGGCGGGGCCCTGGACGAGGTGGTCGACGCGCTCGTCGGTCGATATCCCGCGCGGAGCGAGCCCACCGACCGGCGAGCTGTGGATGTGGCTGTTCGTGGTGCTGCGCGCCGGGGTGACGCTCGACGACGAGCTGAAGGCGCAGATCAAGCGCGCGCATCCGCGAGGACTGCTCGCCGCGGCACGTGCCCGAACGAGGTGCTCGCAGATCGAAGAGGTGCCGCGCACGCTGTCGGGCAAGGTGCTGGAGGTCCCGGTCAAGCGGATCCTGATGGGCGCCGCGCCGCGGGATGCGGCGAGCGTCGACTCGCTGGCCAACCCGCGGGCGCTGGACTACTTCGTGGAGCTCGCCGAGACTCTCGATGGGCTCGAGACCTCAGATAGGGCCGAGACCCGTGTAAGGGGCCCGTACCGACCGCCCACCGTGGGTCGCCGGCGCGCCGTGAAACGCGGGTGCTAACAATCTGCGAGTCGCGGCGGGAGGAGTCCGGGCGGCGGGCGTCGAACAACGGGGCCGATGAAGCGAACGGCATCCCCACCGGCGGAGACGGAGACACCGCTCAACGGCTCGGGTGGCGAGCACCAGAGCCTGTCGACGTACATCCAGACGCGCTTTGACGAGTGCTCGCGCTCGCAGAAGGACGTGGCGCAGTACATCGTGGACCACCTCGACGAGGCGGCGTTCCAGACGGCGGAGGAGCTGGCGCGCCGCGCGAACACCTCCAGCTCGACGGTGGTGCGCTTCTCCCAGGCGCTGGGCTTCGAGGGCTTCCCCGAGCTGCAGGCGGCGGCGCGCGAGGAGTATCGCCGCGTGCACGCCGGTCCGGCGGTGGCGACCGTCAACGGCGGGTCGACGCCGCTGTTCTCGCTGGACCAGAACGAGTTCGAGACGGCGCTGGCGGCCGATCACCTCAACGTCGAGGAGACCGCGCGCAAGGTCTCCCGAGACGCGGTGGACACGCTGATCGACGCGATCGTGAGCGCCGAGAAGGTGCTGGTGGCGGGCACCGACCAGATGGCGTTCTTCGCGAGCTACCTGCGCCACCTGCTGATGCTGCTGGACCTGCGCGTGGACGTCGTCGCGAGCCCCTCCCAGGAGGCGCTCAGCCGCCTGGGGCGGATCGACGAGAGGACCCTGGTGATCGGGCTCTCGGCGGGACGGCCCCACCCGCTGGTGGTGCGCGCGATGAAGCTCGCGCGCCATCGCAAGGCGCGCGCGGCGGCGATCACCGACGCGACCCTCTCGGAGGTCGCGAAGCTGGCGCAGATCAAGCTCTACTACTCCTCCAACAGCCCGACCTACGTGCGCTCGCACACGGCGCTGCTGAGCCTCATCCAGGCGCTGGCCTACGGCGTGTACTCACGTGACAGCGCCCAGTACGAGGATCGCATCAAGGCCTTCCGGTTGAAGTAGGCCACGCCGCATGCGGCGTGGCCAGGGGCCGCACATGTGCGGCCCCTTCGGGACCGTGCATGCACGGTCCCGCCGGTCGGCGCATGCGCCGACCGGAACAGCATCCTGCCAGAGGCGCAGCGGCCACCCGGATAGACTCCTATCCATGCGCGACGAGGCGACATTCACGGTCAAGGCGGGCCTGGCGGAGATGCTCAAGGGCGGGGTGATCATGGACGTCGTGACCCCCGAGCAGGCGAAGATCGCCGAGGACGCGGGCGCGGCGGCGGTGATGGCACTGGAACGGGTGCCCGCGGACATCCGCCGCGATGGCGGGGTCGCGCGGATGTCGGACCCGGAGATGATCGCTGGAATCCAGGAGGCGGTGAGCATCCCGGTGATGGCCAAGGCCCGCATCGGCCACTTTGTCGAGGCCCGCGTGCTGGAGGCGCTGGAGGTCGACTACGTCGACGAGTCCGAGGTGCTGACACCGGCGGACGAGCGCAACCACATCGACAAGTGGGACTTCAAGGTCCCATTCGTGTGCGGCGCGACGAACCTCGGGGAGGCGCTGCGCCGGATCGGGGAGGGCGCGGCGATGATCCGCTCCAAGGGCGAGGCCGGGACGGGGGACATCGTCGAGGCGGTGCGCCACATGCGCCTGATCACCGGCGAGATCCGCCGCCTCACGGGTCTGGAGGAGAACGAGCTGGCGACCGCCGCGAAGGAGCTCGGGGCGCCGCTGGATCTCGTCCGCGGGGTCGCCCGCGACGGGCGCCTGCCGGTGGTGCTGTTCTGCGCCGGGGGCATCGCGACCCCGGCGGACGCCGCCCTGATGATGGCGCTCGGCGCCGAAGGGGTGTTCGTGGGCTCGGGGATCTTCAAGTCCGAGGATCCCCCGAGCCGCGCGCGCGCGATCGTGGAGTCCACGACGCACTGGCAGGATCCCGCGCGGATCGCGCAGGCATCGCGCGGCCTCGGCCCCGCGATGGTCAGCCTGGAGAGCTCCAAGCTCGAGGACGAGCAGCTGCTGGCACAGCGCGGGTGGTAGGGCGGCCGGGGGCCTTCGCGGGGCGTTGTCCTCGGACTCGCCGTGACACCGCCACGCCGCGGGCGGCTGGGTTGCGATTACCAGCCCTAACTCGACCCTCGACCGCCCTACCTACATGTCTGACGGTCCGCTGATCGGGGTGCTGGCGTTGCAGGGCGGCTTCCAGGCGCACGCCGGGATGCTGCGCCGGCTGGGCGCCCGGGTGCGCGAGGTGCGGGTGCCCGCCGACCTCGAGGGCCTGGAAGGGCTGGTGCTGCCGGGCGGAGAGTCCACGACGATGACGCTCGGGATCGAGCGCGAGGGCCTGGCTGCGCCGCTGCGCGCGTTGGCCGGCGCTCATGCGAATGACGGTGCGGGGGAAGGCGAAGAGGCGGGCGGAAGACGGGCGGGATCCCGGTCTTGGGGTCGTGTGCCGGGCTGATCATGCTCGACCGTGACCACCTCGGTCTGATGGATATCCGCGCCCGGCGCAACGCCTTTGGCCGCCAGTTGCACAGCTTCGAGGCCGACGTGGCGCTACGCGGGGTATCGGACCCGCCCGCCCCGCCGGTTCGCGGGGTCTTCATCCGCGCCCCTTGGATCGCCGAGCACGGCCCCGCGTGTGGAGATTCTCGCCGAGCTCGACGGGCACCCGGTGGCCGCCCGTCAGGGCGACACGCTGGCGGTGTCCTTCCACGCCGAGCTCACCGACGACCCACGCGTGCACAGCCTGTTCCTGGAAGCCGTTTCCCGCCGGTCGGCCGTTCGCGACCGGGCGGCCGACTCCGGCGGGGCTCGGGTGTAAGTCGTGCGCATCGCTGTCTGCGCCGATGAACGGACCGGTGTGGCAGATGCGCTGATCGATGCTCTGCACAGTCGCGGGCACGAGGTGATCGCCCACGGCGCGCTGGCCGATCCCGGGCGGGGGAGCGCGAGGACTGGGCGTGGGCCTCCGAGGCTGCGGCGCGCGACGTGGCCGAGGAACGCGCTGAGCAGGCCGTCGTCTGCTGCTGGACGGGCACCGGCGCCTGCATCGCGGCCAACAAGGTCGCCGGGATCAGAGCCGCTCTGTGCGCCAACGCCGCCACCGCCGCCGGCGCGCGGCACTGGAACGACGCCAACGCGCTGGCGTTGAGCCTGCGCTCCACCTCCGCGGCCGAGCTGGAGGAGATCCTCGACGCCTGGTTTGCCGGCGAGCCCTCCACGGCCGTGGAGGACCGGGCAAATGTTCGGCATCTGGGCGTGATCGAGGATGCACGATCCAGGTCTCGCTGAGAGGATCTTCATGACCGACGTGTGGGACAGCCGCCAGGGTGAGCGCAAGGCGACCGCCGCGATTGGTAGGAGTCAGGCCGATGAAGGTCTCCGAGGTCATAGGGCTCCTGCAACGAGAGGGCTGGGAGCTGCACCGGACCCGTGGGAGCCACCGTCAGTTCAAGCACCCCGATCGACCTGGCAAGGTCACGGTGGCCGGCAAGCCGAAGGACACCTTGCATCCAAAGACATTCGCTAGCATTCTTAGACAAGCAGGACTGAGGCAGCGATGACCGCTCAGCGCCACCGAATCGTCGTCGAGGGGGACGACGCCATCAACTACTCGGCCTACAGCCCTGATGTTCCCGGCGTTGTTGCCACGGGAGCAACGCGCGAGGAGTGCGAACGCGAGCTGCGCGAGGCGATCGAATTTCACCTCGAAGGCCTCGATCTGAGCGAGGCGGGCAGTGCAGCGGATCCCGAAAAGCCGCCAGTGCTTGTGTTTGAGGGTGTGAGCAAGCGATATCCGGACGGCCCCCGAGAGACGGTGGTGCTCGATCCCGTGTCGTTTGAGATCCCCGCCGGTGCCCAGGTGGGGGTATTCGGCGCCCGCCGGTCGGGCAAGTCGACGCTCTTGCGCCTTGCGGCCGGAATCGAGACGCCGAACGAGGGCACGGTGCGTTTCGAGGGACACAACATAACCTCGATGTCCCGCAAAAGGCGCGAGCGACTCATGCGCCCCCGCGTCGCGTACGTGGCCCAGCCGGCTTGGCCTGGGCGGAATATGCGGGTCGCAAAGTTCGTAGAGAAGCCTCTGCGTGTTCGTGGGGTTTCCTCCCGAGTGGCGAGACTGAAGGCGCGTCGTCTGATTGATCGGGTGGGGCTGACCGATCGCTCCGATGAGCTGATCAAGTCGCTTTCGCTGACTGATCGCTTGTGGGTCATGCTGGCTCATGCGCTTGCGCGGGAGCCATCCCTGCTTTTGGTGGACGAACCGGAGGTGATGGCGCACTACGGTGAACGCGATAGGTTCATTGAGACGATGAAGTCCACCGCAAGCGAGTTGGAGATGACTCTGGTGATCGCATCCGGCGACCTCAACACTATGCGCGGAGTGGAGATTGTGATCAACATTGGATGGGGAGAACTGCAGTTCGTCGGAATACCGGTGGAGAAGTTCGTGGCAATACCGCGGAAGGAAGAGGTCAAAGAAGCAGAAATCATAGAACTGCCCGCCCGAAGCGCCCCAGCGAGCGCCGCTTGAGTGGGTGAATGGGCCTTAGCGATGCTCGTGACGATCACGACCAGCTAACTTGCCTCGAACTTCGTAACTCCGTCCTCGTCGCGTTCGACGATCCGCCCGGCGTCGAGCAGCAGGTCGATGTGCCCGAGGACCTCGGAGATCGTCAGGTAGGCCTGGGTGACGGCCACGTTGCCCCACATCTCGGTCGCCAGCTCGTAGGCGCTGCGGGGCTCGGAGGCGATCAGGCGGCGGATCCGCTCGGCGCGGCGCTCGTGCATGTGCAGGCGCTTGTCGATCAGCGTCGCGTGGTCTGCGATCGGGTCGCCGTGGCCGGGGAGCACCAGCTCGAGATCCATCGCGCGGGTCTGCTCCAGCGAAGCCAGATAGCTGACCAGCGCCCGCGGCCGGGGGCCGTCGAAGTCCCCGTCGGCGTCCAGCGGACGCGCGAGCAGCGGGTTGGACGAGATGTGCCCGAGCAGATGGTCTCCGGCGAACGCCAGCGCGCGGCGCTCGTCCCAGAAGACGGTGTCCGAGGGGCTGTGGCCGGGCCGGTGCAGCGCCCGCAGGGTGCGGTCGCGCAACGTCAGCTGCTCCCCGTCGGCCAGCGGGCGGGTGATCTGCACCGTGCAGCCCCACGCGCGGAAGCTCGCCGAGACCGCCCGCAGCGCGCCGACGACGTCGGCCGGGACGCCGTGGCGCAGCATCACGGCCTCCGCGAAGCGGTCGTCCAGCTCTGTCTCCTCGCTGAAGTTGCCCAGGCGCCGAACGAGGCCCTCCAGGGCCACCACCTCTGCGCCCGACCGCCGCGCGAGGATCGCGGCCAGCCCGAAGTGGTCGATGTGCTGGTGGGTGATCACCAGCAGCCCCAGATCCTCGATCGCGTGGCCGCGCGCCGCGAGCGCCTGTTCGAGCTCGTCCAGCGCCTTGGCCGAGTTGGGCCCGGAGTCGATCAGCGTCAGCGGCTCGTCCTCGACCAGGTACGCGTTGACGCGCCCGACCGCGAACGGCGTCGGGATCGCCAGCCGGTGGATGCCCTCCTGCGCAGCCCGCTGCAGCGCGGCGGCAGCGCCGTGCTCCTCGCGTTCGGCCACGCGCTCGGGCGCGCCCCGCCTCGGCTTGGTGGGGCGTTTGGCGCCATCTGGAGGCCGCCGTCCGGCGGGGGGTCGGCGGGGCGGATTCACGAGCGGATCAGCGCCAGCACCTCGTCGCGGCGGCGCTCCATGTCCTCGTGGGAGCGCAGCGACTCCAGGCACAGCCGCAGCAGCGGCTCGGTGTTGGAGGGGCGCACGTTGAAGTGCCAGTCCTCGTAGTCGATCGAGATCCCGTCGAGGCGGTCCTGGCGGGCGTCGGCGTAGCGCTCGGCGATCTCTTCGCATCTTGGCCTGCTGGTCGGCCACCTCGGTGTTGATCTCGCCGGAGATGAAGTACCGCTCGCGGTAGGGGCCCAGCAGCTCGGACAGCGGCCTGCCCTGCTTGGAGAGCTGCTCGAGCATCAGCAGCGCCGGGATCGTGCCGGAGTCCGCGCAGTAGAAGTCGCGGAAGTAGTAGTGCCCGGAGACCTCGCCGCCGAACAGCGAGCCCTCCTCGCGCATGCGCGCCTTGAAGAACGCGTGGCCGACGCGGTTGACGTAGGGGGTCCCGCCGGCCCGCGTGACCGTGTCGGGGACCGCGCACGAGGCGCGCACGTCGTAGAGGATCGCCTCGCCGGGTGGGGTCTGCCCTTTGCGCAGCAGCGACTCGGCGAGCAGCGCGGTGAGGAAGTCGCCGTCGACGAACTCGCCGGTGTCGTCGATGAAGAAGCAGCGGTCGGCGTCGCCGTCCCAGGCGATGCCGAGGTCGGCGCCGCTGGCGCGCACCTGCTCGATGATGAAGCTGGCGGTTCTCGGCAGCAGCGGGTTGGGCTCGTGGTCGGGGAAGTTGCCGTCGGGGGTCCAGTAGGTCTCGATCAGCTCGAGGCCCAGGCGCTTCAGCAGCGGGCCGACCATCGGGCCGGCCATGCCGTTGCCGCCGTCCACGACGACCTTCAGGGGTCGCAGATCGCGTCGGGGTCGATGAAGCGCAGCGCGGCCTCCTGGAACTCCGCGTCGACGTCGACCTCCTGCGAGCGTCCCGCGCGGCGGTGGCGCTGCGTCGCGATCGCAAGCCCGCGCCTCGATCAGCGCGCGGATGTCCTGGATGCCGCTGTCGCCCGACAGCGCCAGCGCCCCCTCGCGCACGAGCTTGGCGCCGGTGTAGGCCTTGGGGTTGTGCGAGGCCGTGCACATCAGCCCGCCGTCCAGCTCGCGCGAGCCGACGAGGAAGTAGAGCATCTCGGTGCCGACCTGGCCGGCGTCGAGCACGTGCGCGCCCTCGGCCAGTCAGCCCCGTCGCGGTAGCGCGCCGCCAGCTCCGGGGCGGTGAGGCGCATGTCGCGGCCGAGCCCGACGCGCAGCTCGCCGGCGGGCTTGCCCGCGAGCGCCGCCAGCACGCGCGCGAAGGCGCGGCCGATCTGCTCGGCGACGTCGCCGTCGATCTGCTCGCCGTACAGGCCGCGGATGTCGTAGGCCTTGAAGATCGCCGGATCGGGGCTCATCGTCCGACCATCCTATGACGTGCCCGCCCGCCCGCGGAGATGAGGTGCCCGCTGGCCCGAGCTGCCCGCTGGCCCGCAGAGGTGCCCGCCCGCCCGCGACCGCGGCGCGGGCGCTCCTCGATGAGATGCCCGCCCGCCCTCGCCCGCCCGCCCTCGTAGACTTCCGGTCATGTCAGGACACTCCAAGTGGGCGAGCATCAAGCACAAGAAGGCGATCGTCGACTCCCGCCGCGGCGCCGCAGTTCACGAAGCTGGCGCGCGCGATCACCGTCGCGGCGCGAGAGGGCGGGGGAGACCCCGACTCCAACGCGGCGCTCGAGAACGCGATCCGCAAGGCCAAAGCGGCGTCGATGCCGAAGGACAACATCGAGCGCGCGATCGCGAAGGGCACCGGCGAGGGCGGCGACGCCGACGCGATGGAGACCGTCGTCTACGAGGGCTACGGGCCCGGCGGCGTCGCGCTGCTGGTCGAGACCGTCACCGACAACCGCAACCGCACCGGCGCCGACGTGCGCCACCTGTTCACCAAATTCGGCGGCAGCCTCGGCGAGCCGGGCTCGGTGGCCTACCTGTTCGACAAGAAGGGCGTGATCGTGGTCGACGCCGCGCGCTACGACGAGGACGACCTGCTGGCCGCGGTGGAGGCGGGCGCCGAGGACATCTCGAGCGACGAGGACGTCTTCGAGGTCGTCGCCGAGCTCGCCGACTTCACCGCGGTGCGCCGCGCGCTCGAGGAGGCCGGCGTCGAGATCGAGAGCGCCGAGCTGACCTACCGGCCGTCGAGCGCTCGTGCCGATCAGACGAGGGGCAGGTCGTGCAAGCTGATGAGGCTGATCGAGGCGCTCGAAGAGAACGACGACGTCGAGCGCCGTGCACGCCAACTTCGACGCACCCGCCGAGCGTGCTCGAGCGGATCGGATAGCGGGCCGCTCCGGCGGCCCGCTCGATCCAGCGTCCCGACACGCCGCCGCGGTTGGCTGCGCCTCAGCGGCATAATGCACGCCGCATGTCATCGCCCCGCGAGAGCCGCCCGCCGGTCGCGATCCTCTGCGGCGGGCGCGGGACCCGCCTGCAGGAGCACGCGCGCGAGATGCCCAAGCCGCTGGTCGAGATCGGGGGGCTGCCGATCGTGTGGCACGTGATCCAGCTCTACGCGGCGCAGGGCTTTGGGCGCTTCCTGCTCGCGACCGGCTACCAGGGGGAGCTGATCGCCGCGCTTCGTCGCCGCGCGCAGCGACTGGGCGCGAGGGGGTCGATGGTGGAGCTGCGTCGGACACCGGTGCTCGGACACGCCGCACGGGCGGGCGCATCAAGCTGCTGGAGCCGTGGCTCGACGGCGAGACGCCTTCTGCGCTGACCTACGCCGACGGCCTGGCCGACATCGACCTGAGGGCGCTGCTCGAGCTTCCACGCTCGCCACGGCGCGCTCGCGACGATGACCGTCGTGCGCCCGCAGCTGCAGTTCGGCGTCGCCGAGCTCGACGGCGACGGCGAGCTCGTGCTCGGCTTTCGCGAGAAGCCGCGCTCGCGAGCACTGGATCAATGGCGGGTTCTTCTGCCTGCGAGGCCGGGTGCGCTCGAATACCTGGGGGCGGACAGCGTGCTCGAGCGCGAGCCGCTGCAGCGCCTGGCGGGCGCAGGGCGAGCTGCACGCCTACCGCCACGAGGGCTTCTGGGAGTGCATGGACACCTACAAGGACGCGATCGCGCTCAACGACCTGTGGGCCGTCGGGCGCGGCCCCGTGGCGCCGCGCGCGGCACCGGTGCCGTCCTGCATCAGGGCCCGCACGAACGTCTGTTCCGGGCAGGCGTCCGGGGCGCGGCGCAGAATCCCTTCGCCATGATCGTCCTCGGCATCGACCCCGGCCTGGCCAACACCGGCTACGGCGTCGTCGCGCGCCGCGGGGGCGGCCTGGCGGCGCTCGACGGCGGCGTGATCGAGACCCCCGCCGGGCTGCCCATCGAGCGGCGCCTGGCGACGATCCACGGCGCGCGTGCGGGAGCTGCTGGACGAGCACGGCCCGACGCGGTGGCGCTGGAGGAGCTGTACTTCGGCCAGAACGTGCGCACCGCGTTCGCCGTCGGGCACGCGCGCGGCGTGGCGATGCTGGCGGCCGGCCGCACGGGCGTGCCGTGCGCCTGCTACACGCCGCAGCAGGTCAAGGCCGCGGTCTGCGGCAACGGGCGCGCCGCCAAGGATCAGGTCGCGCGGATGGTCCAGACGCTGCTCGGCCTGCCCGAGCTGCCGCGCCCCGACCACGCCTCCGACGCGCTCGCGGTCGCGATCTGCCACGCCAACTGCGCGCCGCTGGCGCGGCGCTCGCGACTGCGACCGCATGAGCGCGTCGGACGCACAGCTCTCGCGACGCCGCGCGCACCGTCACCGCGAGGGTGGCCGCATGATCGCCCTGCTGCGCGGCGAGGTCGCCGTGCGCCGCGCCGACCACGTCGTGATCCTCTGCGGCGGCGTCGGCTACCGCGCCGCCGTCTCCGCGGAGACGCTGCGCCACGTCCCCGCGGTGGGCGGGGAGATCGACGCTGCACACCCACCTGATCGTGCGCGACGACGCGCTCTCGCTGTACGGCTTCCACTCCGAGCAGGAGCGCGACCTGTTCCTGATGCTGCTCTCGGTGCAGGCGGTCGGCCCGAAGGTCGCGCTGGCGGTGCTCTCCGGCGGCCCGCCGCGCGAGCTGATCGCGGCGCTCGCGGCGGGCGACGCGGCGCGCTTCCAGGCGGTGCCGGGGATCGGCAAGCGCACGGCCGAGCGGATCATCGTCGAGCTGCGCGAGAAGGTCGGCGTCGGCGGCACGACGCTCGCGCCGGGCCGAGGCGCCGGTCGGGTCGCCGGCGCGATCGCCGCGCGCCGGCGACAGCCCGCGGACGCTCGCCCGCGACGGGCTGCTCGAGCTCGGCTACGCGCCCGGCGAGGCCGAGGAGCTGCTGCGCGGCGCCGACGGGCGAGAGCGCCGAGGAGCTGATCGCGCAGGCGCTGCGCACCGCGCGGCGGCGCGCCGGCGCGTGAGCGATGCGCCGCGAGACCGGGCCGATCGCATCCAGACCCCCTACCTCGCGCCGGAGGACGAGCTCGACCGCTCGCTGCGCCCGCGGCGCCTGGCGGAGTTCGTCGGGCAGCGCGACGCTGCGCGAGCAGCTCGCGTCGCGATCGAGGCCGCGGCGGCGCGCGGCGAGGCGCTCGACCACCTGCTGCTCGCCGGACCGCCCGGCCTCGGCAAGACCTCGCTGGCGCAGATCGTCGCGCGCCGAGCTCGACGTGCCGTTCGTGCAGACCGCCGGGCCGGCGCTCGAGCGCAAGGGCGACATCGCGGCGTTCCTGACCGCGCTGGAGCCGCGCAGCGTGTTCTTCGTCGACGAGATCCACCGCCTGCCGCGGACGCTGGAGGAGACCTTCTACCCGGCGATGGAGGATCGCCGCCTGCCGATCACCGTCGGGCAGGGCGCCGGCGCGCGGGTCGTGACGCTCGAGCTGCCGCCGTTCACGCTGTCGGCGCGACGACGCGCAGCGGGCTGCTGACGACGCCGCTGCGCGACCGCTTCGGCATCCAGGCGCGCCTCGAGCCCTACTGCACCGACGAGCTGGCGGCGATCGTCAGGCGCTCCGCGGGGATCCTCGAGATCGACCTGGAGGACGACGGCGCGGCGCGCGATCGCCGCGCGCAGCCGCGGCACGCCGCGGGTCGCCAACCGCCTGCTCAAGCGCGTGCGCGACTACGCCGAGGTGCGCATGGAGGGCGTCGTCAGCGCCGGCGCCGCCGCACGCGGCGCTGGAGCTGCTGGAGGTCGACGAGCGCGGGCTGGACCGCCTCGACCGCGAGATCCTGCGCGCGATCTGCGAGAAGTTCGACGGCGGGCCCGTCGGCCTCTCGACGCTCGCCGTCGCGTGGGCGAGGAGCAGGACACGATCGAGGACGTCTACGAGCCCTACCTGCTGCAGGAGGGCCTGATCAAGCGCACCCCGCGCGGGCGGGCGGCCACCGCGGCGGCCTTCGCGCCATCTGGGGCTCGAGCCGCCGCCGGCGGCGAGGCGAGCCGCTGTTCTGACGCGCGGACCGCGGGCTGCACGAGCCTTGCGGCGTCGCTCGGCGCCCCGCCGACGCCCGGCGCGCGCTCTGACCGCCGCGCTTCCCTACTCTGTGGGTGTCCATGTCCCATCCGTTCATCTGCCCCAACTGCGGCCACCGCTCCAGCGAGCTCGACCGCAACCTCGGCTTCACCCGCCAGCCGAAGGGCTGCGCGAAGTGCGGGTTCGCGTTCCTGTTCGAACTGCTCGACGACTACTACCCGGCGCCGGACGCCGCGTTCTTCGTGTGCGACGGCGAGGGGCGCGTGATCGGCTGCGGGAAGAACTCCTTCGCCCTCACCGGCCTGGAGGAGGAGGAGGTGATCGGCCAGCGCGTCGAGCAGGCGCTCGGCCTGGAGTTCGCCAACGGCGACGATCCCGTGGCGACCGTGCTGGAGTGGGGCGTGCGCGCGCTTGGCAAGCCCGTGCGGGTCAGCGGCGAGCGCGACCTGCCGGCGAGCGCCAAGGCCGACATGTTCCCGGCCTACGACGACGAGGGCGGGCTGTTGCTGGTGCTCACGCCCGACAAGTAGGCTGGCTGATCTGATGGCATCTGAAATGACCGACCGTCGCCGCAACGCCTCGTCCTGCTGATCGTCGCCGGCCTGTCGGCCGCGTCGGCGATCGTGATCGCGCTCAAGCCGACCCGTCTGGGCCTCGACCTCAAGGGCGGCGTCTCAGCTGGTCTACAAGGGCCGGCCCACCGCCGAGTCGAAGGTAAACAGCGAATCGCTCGAACCGCGCGATCGACATCATGCGCAAGCGCGTCGATCAGCTCGGCGTCGCCGCAGCCCGAAATCCAGCGCACCGGCGGCGAACGAAATCAACGTGGCGCTGCCCGACGTCAGCAACGCCCAGCGCGCCCAGGAACAGGTCGGCAAGACCGCGCAGCTGTACTTCTACGACTGGGAGCCGAACGTGATCGGCCCGGAAGGCAAGCCGGCGCCGACCGAACCGACGGCCACCGGCGGGCCCGACGCCGGCCTCGGCCGCATCCGGGCTGCTCGAGTACCAGGCCGTACTGCGCGCCGCCAAACGCCCGGCGATCATCCGCACGAACGACACCACGCTCGATCCCGGCTGCACGCCGGCGCAGGTCAACGGCTGCATCTACGGCAGCTGGTATCTGCTCGACACCAAGCACGAAAAGGTGCCTGCGCGGCGGCAAGCCGTCTGTGCTCGAGGACACCGAAGCGGACCTCTACGCCGACGGCTACAAACCGCCGGCCGGGCGCCAAGGTCAAGGTGGTGCGCGTCAATCCCGGGCACCGTGCTCGTGCAGGCCCGCCCGCTGGAAAGCGCAAAGAACGGCAAGGTCATCAACGCCTCGCCGAACAGCTTCTACGTGCTCAACGACGACCCGGTGCTGACCGGCCAGGACATCAAGTAACCCGCAGCAGAGCTTCGAGGAAGGCGGCTCGGGCGCGGCGCCCCGATGTCACGTTCGACTTCACCTCGCACGGGGCAAGGTCTTCGAACGCGTCACCAAGGAAATCGCCAAGCGCGGCGAAGACGCGCAGCTGCCCGGCGTCAGCAAGGCAGCGGCCGTGCAGCACTTCGCGATCGTGCTCGACGAACAGATCATCACCGCGCCGTCGATCGACTACACCCAGTACCCCGAAGGGATCGACTCCAGCAACGGCTCGCGAGATCACCGGCGGCTTCACGCTCACCTCGGCCCAGAACCTCGCCGACGAGCTGCAGTCCGGCGCGCTGCCGATCAAGCTGGAACTGATCTCCCAGTCGCAGGTCTCGGCCACGCTCGGCAAACAGGCGCTCAAGCAGGGCCTGATCGCGGGCCTCGTCGGGCTGCTGGTGGTGTGCCTGTTCCTGCTGATCTTCTACCGCGTGCTGGGCGCGATCGCGGTCGGCGGCCTGGTCGATCTACGGGCTCTACTTCTTCGCGCTGATCAAGCCGATCCCGATCACGCTGACGCTGCCGGGCATCGCCGGGCTGATCCTCACGATCGGCATCGCGGCGGACGCGAACATCGTGATCTTCGAGCGCGTCAAGGAGGAGATCCGCGGCGGGCGCTCGGTCGCGGCCGGCATCGCCGCCGGCTACAAGCGCGGGTTCGCGGCGATCGTCGACGCCAACGTCGTCACGTTCATGACCGCGTTCATCCTGTTCGCGCTGGCCACCGCGGAAGTGCAGGGCTTCGCGTTCATGCTCGGGATCGGCACGCTGCTCTCGCTGTTCACGGCCGTGCTCGCCACGCAGGCCGCGCTCGGCGCGATGGGCCGCTCGCGCGCTGGTCAGCCACCCCTCGATGCTCGGCGCCACCAAGCGCAGGCGCGCGCTGGACCTTCGACTTCATGGGCGCCTCGAGCTGGTTCTTCTCGCTGTCGGGCACGATCCTGCTGATCGGCGCGCTCGCGATCGGCGGCAGCGGGCTCAACTTCGGCATCGACTTCAAGTCCGGCACGCGCATCCAGACGGCGTTCGTGAGGCCCGCCAGCGAGAACCAGATCCGCACCGTGCTGAAGGCCGAAGGGGTATCGGCGACGCCGAGATCCAGAAGCTCACCAACGACAAGAACGTCGGCGGCAGCGGCTATCAGATCTCGCTCAAGCACCTCAAGCAGGAAGAAGTCGACCAAGGTCAGTCGAGCTCGGCGCTGAACGTTCGGCCTTCGGACTGCGCCCCGGCACGAACACCTCCGACACCTCGATCGGGCCGACCTTCGGCAAGACCGTCGCCAACAGCGCGATCATCGCGATCATCGCCTCGCTGCTGGTGATCTCGGCGTACATCGCGCTGCGCTTCGAGTGGAAGTACGCGATCCCGGTGCTGATCGCGCTGATGCACGACCTGCTGATCACCGCCGGCGTCTACTCGCTGACCGGCCGCGAAGTGACGACCGCGACAGTCGCGGCGCTGCTGACGATCCTGGGATACTCGCTGTACGACACGATCATCGTGTTCGACCGCGTGCGCGAGAACGTGCCGCGCATGCCGCGCGCGGCGTTCTCGCAGATCGTCAACCGCTCGATGTCCGAGGTGCTCACGCGCTCGCTGGCGACGAGCTTCTGCACGCTGCTGCCGGTGATCGCGCTGCTGCTGTTCGGCGGCGAAACGCTGAAGGACTTCGCGTTCGCGCTGATGGTCGGGATCGCCTCGGGGGCCTACTCGTCGATCTTCATCGCCTCGCCCGTGCTGACTCACTGGAAGGAGCGCGAGGGCGTCTACCGCAACCGCCGCGCCCGGATCGTGCGCGAGCTCGGCCAGGTGCCGGCGTACGCCACCACCAGTCGACGGCGCCTCCGTCGACGTCGAGCCGCGCAGGAGCGCCGGCGCCGACGCAGAGGGAGCCGTCGATCGCCGCCGGAGGAGCCCGGCGAGCAGCTCTCCCGGGAGGAGTTCGACGCGCTGGTGCGCGACCTCGAGACACCGATGACGGGCAGGTGCCCGCCCGCGCCCGCGCGCAGGCGCCCCACCCCGCGGCGGCGGGAATGCGGCCGCCGCCGCAGGGGCTCGGGACGAGCACGGGCACCGTGCCCAACGGCGAGCGGCCGCGAGCGGGTGCCGCCCGGATACCCCTGCCCCGCAGGTCCGCCGCGCCGCCGGCGCCGCGTGACCCGGCGGCGGACCTCACCCCGGAGGATCTGGTGCTCAAGGACGAGTCCAAGCAGCAGCGCAAGAAACGCCCCCGCAATCGACGGCACGGGAGGGCGCGATGAGGTCGCCCATAGCGATCGCGATGCGCGCGCGCGTAGACCGCCTGGCGAGCACCGTGCACGGGAGATGCGCGCTGATGGGCCTGCTCGGCTGGGTGATGATGGGCCTCGCGATCTGGCATTTCACGATCTTCCTGCCGGACCGCTTCTGGGGCGGGATCGTCGGGGCGTTCGTCGGCTCGCTGCTCGGGGCGATCGTGATCGCGCACCGCGATCTACAGCGTCAAAGTCTCGGGTCTGCAGATCCCGGGGAAAAGGCGACCGACATCGCGGTCGTGCTGTACGCGGTCCCGGGGCGCTGATCGGGATCGCCGCGGTCTACCTGGAGGGCCTCAGGCGCGAGCGCGCACGCCGAGCCGCGCCTGACGTCCGACCCGCCTGCCGACATTCAGGGCTTCCGTCCAGTGCGGGCCGTAGTGTGGCCGGCGATGGACGGGACCCGCCGCTTTGAGATCGCGCCGCTGCCCGGAGGACGACGTGCGCGCGTCTGCGAGCGCGAGCTGGGCGTGAGCGGTCCGCTGGCGCAGGTGCTGGTGCGCCGCGGCCTCGCCGACCCCGAGCGCGCGCGCGCGTTCCTGGCCGCCGACGAGGAGCACCCGCCGGCGGCGTTCGCGGCATCGAGACGGCGATCGCGACGATCCTCGCCCACGTCGCGCGCGGCACGCGGATCACGGTGCACGGCGACTACGACGTCGACGGCGATCTGCTCCACCGCGGTGCTCGTCCGCGCGCTGCGGGCGCTGGGCGCGAACGTCGACTGGTACCTGCCCGACCGCGCCGGCGACGGCTACGGGCTGAACGCCGCACCGTGCGGCGGCTGGCGGAGCGCGGCACGCGCCTGCTGGTGACCGCGGACTGCGCGATCACAGCCGTCGAGGAGGTCGCGCTGGCGCGGGCGCTAGGGATGGAGGTGGTCGTCACCGACCACCACACCCCGCGCGCCGACGGCGCGTTGCCGCGGGCCCCGATCGTGCATCCCGGCGTGTGCGGCTACCCGTGCCCGGATCTGTGCGCGACCGCGGTCGCCTACAAGCTCGCCCAGGCGCTGTGGCAGGCCTGCGGTCGGCCGAGGTCGTCCGGCGACGGCGATGCGAGCGGTCCGACGCCAGTCGCGCCCGCAGGAGGATCTCGACCTGGTGGCGCTGGCGACGATCGCCGACGTCGTGCCGCTGCTCGGCGAGAACCGCACGCTGGTGCGCCGCGGGCTGCGGGCGCTGGCGGGCACCGCCAAGCCGGGGCTGCGGGCGCTGATGGCGGTCGCGCGGGTCGCGACTCCAGCCCGCACGGTGAGCGAGCGCACAGTCGGCTTCGCGCTGGCGCCGCGGCTGAACGCCGCCGGGCGCCTGTACCGGGCCGACGCGGGTCTGGAGCTGATCCTCACCGAGGACCCGGCGCGCGCCGAGCAGATCGCGGCCGAGCTCGACCGCGCCAACCACGAGCGCCGGCACACCGAGCGGGCATCCTGCTTCGAGGCCGAGCGCCAGGTGGCCCAGCTCGGCGAGCGCGCTCGGCGCACCTACGTGCTGGCCGGCGAGGGCTGGCACCCCGGCGTGATCGGGATCGTCGCCTCGCGCCTGGCCGAGCGCCACCACCGGCCGGTGTGCTGGTCGCGCTCGACGGGGAGGCCGGCCGCGGCTCGGGCCGCAGCATCGAGGCGTTCGACCTGCTTGGCGGCGCTGGAGGCGTGCGCCGGCCACCTGCTGCGCCACGGCGGCCACCGCGCGGCGGCCGGCCTGGAGATCGAGCGCGCGCGGCTGGAGGCCTTCGCGCAGGCGCTTCGCGCCCACGCCGAGCGGGTGCTGGCGCGGAGGATCTGATCCGCGCTCGAGCGCGTCGACGCGGTGGTGCGGGGCGGTGAGCTGGGCATGGAGCTGGCGGAGGAGCTGCAGACGCTGGCGCCGTTCGGGCGCGCCAACCCGACGGTGTCGCTGCTGGTGCGCGACGCGCGGTTCCGCGACCGGCGGCCGATGGGGGAAGGCAGGCACGTGCGCTTCACCGTGCATCGACGGCCGCCGGTTGCGCGCTCGCGCGCGGTGGCGTTCGGCGCCGGCACGCGGCTGCCGGTCGCGCGACGGCGCGCCGGCGGACGCGACCTTCACGCTGGAGGTCAACGAGTGGAACGGCGTCAGCGAGCCCCGCCTGGTGCTGCGCCACGCCCAACCGGCCGCCACGGATGCCCGACCGGACGGGGCAGCAGGCGCTGCCCGCCGCAGGTCGATGCCAGGCCGAGACGCGAGCCCCATGAGCTCGGTGCTGTTCGCCTGACCCTTCCGATCCCGCGGCGCGTGCACAGACCTGGGAGCCGGCATGGCGGTTTCCCGATGTCCGTCCCTCTACCCTGTAGCCATGGCGCTCCCACAGGATCAGCAGCTCAACGAGCTCGAGCGCCGGCTGCTCGGGGATCTGTTCGCGATCGTCTCCGAGCACGCGGCCGACTCGGCAGTCGAGATCGACCGCGAGCGGGTGGAGGAGGCGTTCGTGTTCGCCTGCGAGCACCACGCCGCGCAGCGGCGCAAGTCGGGCGAGGACTTCATCGTGCACCCGGTTGGCGTGGCGCGCATCTGCGCGGGCATGCGCCTGGACACCGAGACGCTCTGCGCGGCGCTGCTGCACGACACGGTCGAGGACACCTCGGCCTCGATCGAGGAGGTGCGCGAGCGCTTCGGCGAGGAGATCGCGAACGTCGTGGACGGCGTCACGAAGCTGACCGGGCATCACCTTCCAGTCGCGCGACGAGGCGCAGGCGGAGAACTACCGCAAGATGATGGTCGCGATGGCCACCGACGTGCGGGTCATCCTGATCAAGCTCGCCGACCGCCTGCACAACATGCGCACGATCGAGGCGATGCCCAAGCAGAAGCAGATCGACAAGGCCAAGGAGACGCTGGAGATCTACGCGCCGATCGCGCATCGCCTGGGCATCCACGCGATCAAGTGGGAGCTCGAGGATCTCGCGTTCGCGACGCTGCACCCGCGCAAGTACCAGGAGATCAAGGGCCTGGTGGCCCAGCAGCGCGAGGAGCGCGAGCGCTACGTCAGCGAGGCCGGCGAGTACCTGGCGCTCCGAGCTCGCAAAGCTCGGGATCGAGGCGCAGATCGCGGGCCGCGCCAAGCACTTCTACTCGATCTACTCGAAGATGACCAAGAAGGGCCGCGAGTTCAACGAGATCTACGACCTCACCGCGATGCGCGTGATCGTCGACTCCGTGAAGGACTGCTACGGCGCGGTGGGCGTGATCCACTCGCTGTGGAAGCCGCTGCCGGGACGCTTCAAGGACTTCATCGCGATGCCCAAGTTCAACATGTACCAGTCGCTGCACACGACGGTCATCGGGCCCGAGGGGCGGCCGCTGGAGATCCAGATCCGCACGCACGAGATGCACGAGATGGCGGAGTTCGGGGTAGCGGCGCACTGGATGTACAAGCAGCGCCGCGGCGGGCCGTCCGCGAGCGAGGCGACGGCGCCTGCGGCGCTGCCGCGCAAGGGGACCGGGGGGCCGGTGGCCGGGCGGAGACGACGCCAAGCTGAAGTGGCTGCGCTCGATGCTCGACTGGCAGCAGGATCTCTCGGACCCGCAGGAGTTCATGGAGAGCCTGAAGATCGACCTGTTCGAGGACGAGGTCTACGTGTTCACGCCCAAGGGCGAGGTCAAGTCGCTGGCGGCGGGCGCGACGCCGCTGGACTTCGCCTATGAGGTGCACACCGAGATCGGCCACCGCTGCGTGGGGGCGCGGGTCAACGGCAAGATCGTGCCGCTGCACTACGAGCTGCGCAGCGGCGACATCGTCGAGATCCTCACCGCCAAGCGCGAGCGCGGCCCCTCGCGCGACTGGCTGGCGATGGTCAAGACCACGCGCGCGCGCAACAAGATCAAGGAGTGGTTCAAAGCCGAGTCCCGCCAGGACACCGAGCACTCCGGCCGCGACGTGCTCCAGGAGCACCTGCGCAAGCAGGGCCTGCCCGCCCAGAAGATCACCGGCTCGGCGCTGCTGGCGGACGTGATCCGCGAGATGGGCTACCGCAAGGCCGACGACTTCTACATCGCGCTCGGGGCGGCGAAGATCTCGCCGAAGGTCGTGGTCAACAAGGTCATGCAGCGCCTCAAGCAGGGCGAGGCCGCCGACGGCGAGGCGACCGCGGCGACCGACCTGCTCAAGGTCGGGCGCACGCGCCGGCGCCCGACGCGCTCCTCCGGGCAGTACGGGATCCGGGTGGAGGGCGTCGAGGACGTGATGCTGCGCCTGGCCAAGTGCTGCCGCCCGGTACCCGGAGACCCGATCGTCGGCTACATCTCGCTGGGACGCGGCATCACGATCCACCGCGAGGACTGCCCCAACACGGCGATGCTGCGCCGCAACCCCGAGCGCTTCACGGAGGTCTACTGGGAAGGCGAGCGGGCGACGGCGTTCGTGGTCGAGATCCAGATCGACGCGTGGGATCGCCACCGCCTGCTGGAGGACCTCTCGCGCGTATTCTCGGAGTCGGGCGCCAACATCCTCGAAGCGCGCTGCCTGTCAAACCCGCCGATGGTCAAGAACCGCTTCGTGGTCGAGGTCGCCGACACCCACACGCTGAAGGGCGCGATCAACCGCCTGCGCAACACCGAGTCGGTGTTCGACGCCTACCGGGTCACGCCGGGAGGGGCGTAAAGCCCGGGCGCGTAAGTCGCCGGGCGGTTTCGATCGCGTCCTGCGAATGGCCGGGCTCCGCCGCGTCTCCGCGGCTCCTTTCGTGCCCCGGGAGACAATTTACGTTCGTTTTCGTCGCCGATTATCTCTGGCACAGTCGCGCCTTCAATCATGGGATCACCCAATCTGAGAGGTGACTCATGAAGCGTCTGATCTCAATCGTGCCCGCGGCTCTCACCGGCGGCGCCATCGCCGCCGCGGCGGTGCTTTTTTTGGGAAACCCGCCCGCCAGCTCCAGCAGCCACACGAGCACGATCGTCGCCGCCTCCCCGGCGACGGACTCCTCCGGCAGCTCCACGACGGGCTCCAGGCGCGACGTCTCAAGCGGCGAACTGACCGCGACCCAGGTCTACCGGCAGGACTCCACCGGGGTCGTTGCGATCCGTGCGGTGACTGCGGAGGGACAGGACAGCGGAACGGGGATCGTGCTCAACGACAGCGGCCTGATCCTGACCAACAACCACGTCGTTAACGAAGCGACGACGCTCGCCGTGAGCCCCGGTCGCTCTCCGGGGGTCTCGCGCACGGCGACGCTGGTGGGTGCGGACCCCGACAGCGACCTTGCGCTGATCAAAGTCGACCCCTCCGGCCTCGGCCTGAAACCGCTGAAGCTCGCCGACTCCGGCACTCTCGAAGTCGGCGACCCGGTGTACGCGATCGGCAATCCCTACGGTCTCGACGAGACCCTCACCAGGGGAATCGTTTCCGCGCTCGGCCGCGAAATCGCGGCCCCGGACGGGGCCACGATCGCGGGGACGATCCAGACCGACGCCGCGCTGAACCCCGGCAACTCCGGCGGGCCGCTAATTGACGTCCACGGCGAAGTCGTCGGGATCGACTCCCAGATCGCCAGCGCCCAGACTAGTTCCACCGGCGGGCAGCCCGGCAGCACCGGCGTGGGCTTCGCGATCTCCTCCGACACCGCCGCCCAGGTCATCAAGGCGATCGAGGCCGGCGAAGGCGCCGCCTCCGCCGGCGCTCGCAGCGCGGTGCAGCCGAGCGGCGCCGAAGCCTCGTCATCGCCCTACGGCGAAACGGGCTCGGAAGCCGAAGGCGGGGCTCCCCGCGAAGGCGTCGAAGGGGGCTCCTCCTCCGGTGACGGCGCAGAACGCGGCTCCCTCGGCGAAGGTGTCGAAAGCGGCTCCTCGGGCGCAGGCGCGAGCGGCGCCGGCTCGGAATCGGGCGCAGGCGGATCGGGGGTCGAAGCAGAATCGAGCCTCGGCCGGTAGGCCGCCTCGGTGCGGTTCAGGCGACCACGTTCAGCGCGCGCGGGAGGATCGAGTAGCGGGCCTCGACGACGTCGCCGAGGTAGTCCCCATCGACCTGCAGCGGCAGCGGCTCGCCGTCGGCGCTCGTCACCGTCAGCTCCCTCGCGCCGGAGAAGCCGCTGACCTGGCGGTGGCGGGCGACCCGGGCGTGCTTGGAGAACGCCCGCCACGCGATCGAGGGCATGTCGATCGGACGGGCCCGGCGCAGCACGCACCCCGACAGCGTCCCGCAGTCCAGCGTCGCGTCCTCGGCGATCTCGATCGGCCGGTTCTGAAATAGGTGAACGGCGAGCCGTTCTGGACGATCGCGGTGACTCCCGGGTGCTCCTCGCCGTCCACCAGGGTCGTCATGCGCGGGGGACGCACCAGGTAGCGGCGCGCGAACGTCGCGACCGCGACCCACGTGAAGTACCACGGCCCCAGGCGGGCCTTCAGCTGCGGCTTTGCGTCCACCCGTTGCACGACGCTCGCGTCGAGGCCCAGGCCCGAGGCGAAGGTGAAGCAGCGCCCGTTGACGACCCCGAGGTCGACCTTGTGGACACGCCAGTCGTCGGCCATGCCCAGCAGGTGCTCGGTGGCGTCGATCAGATCCCCGGGGATCCCGAGCATCTTGCCGAACACGTTGGCCGAGCCCCCCGGCAGGCAGGTCAGCGGCGGCGACGACGAGCCCGCTCGCGCCGCCGCCAATCCGTTGACGGCCTCGTTGACCGTGCCGTCTCCGCCGAAGGCCACCACGACGTCATAGCCCTCGTGGGCCGCCTCGCGGCAGATCTCGGTCGCGTGGCCGCTGGCCTCGGTGTCGATCGCGTCGACCTCGAAGCGTCCCTGCAGTGCGTGGACGACGAGGTGGCGCAGGCCGTCGGAGACCGTCGAGGCGTACGGGTTGACGACGATCAGCATCCGCTTCTTGAGCGCGGCGTCGTCGAGGCGGGGGAGACCGGCGGCCTCCCCGAGGCGCCGCTGGGCCTCGTACACCGAGGGGGTCATCGCATGGCGTACACCATCTGCGCACGGGAGTTACCAAGCCTCGTGTTTTCCCGCCGAGGATCCGATATACTGCGGCAGACATAGCTGTACACATCCAGAGGGGTGGAGGGACTGGCCCTACGAAGCCCCGGCAACCACCGCGCAGTCACAGCGGGAAGGTGCCAATTCCAGAAGATGTGTGGCGGGCTTCGTGCTCTTCGCCACACCGTGACACCGGCGAAGATCAATAAGAGGAGCCCAGAAATGGCTGTCACGAATCTGAAGTGCAGAGAGTGCGGGGCCCAGTATCCGCTGGAGGCGCTGTACGTGTGCGAGCGCTGCTTCGGCCCGCTGGAGGTCGCCTACGACCACAGCCGCCTGATCGCGGGCGGCGTGGACGAGCTGCGGCGGCGCATCCAGGGCGGCCCGCAGAACATCTGGCGCTACGCCGACTTCCTGCCGATCGTCGAGGGCCCTCCGGGCCCGTCGGGGCGGCTGACGTCGCGCGTGGGCCTGCCGGCGGGCTGCACGCCGCTGATCCGCGCCGACCGGCTCGCGCAGCGGCTGGGGCTGGGGGAGGTGTGGGTCAAGAACGACGCCGCGAACCCGACCCACTCGTTCAAGGACCGCGTCGTCTCGGTCGCGGCGGCGCGAGCGCGCGAGCTCGGCTACCAGACGATCGCGTGCGCCTCGACCGGCAACCTCGCCAACTCGGTCGCCGCCCACGGGGCGGCGCTGGGCCTTGAGTCCTACGTGTTCATCCCGGCCGACCTGGAGGAGCAGAAGGTGCTCGCCACCGGCGTCTACGGGACCCGCCTGGTGGCGGTGAAGGGCAGCTACGACGACGTCAACCGCCTGTGCACCGAGCTCTCGGCCGAGCGCGAGTGGGCGTTCGTGAACGTCAACCTGCGCCCCTACTACGCCGAGGGCTCAAAGACGCTGGCGTTCGAGATCGCCGAGCAGCTCGGCTTCGAGCTGCCCGACCGCTGCGTCGTGCCGATCGCGTCGGGGTCGCTGTTCACCAAGATCGCCAAGGGCTTTGAGGAGTGGCGCGAGCTCGGGCTGGTGGGAGGCGAGCTGCCGCGGATGAACGGCGCCCAGGCCGAGGGCTGCGCCCCGGTGGCCAGCGCGTTCGCCGCCGGCCATGAGGTCTGCAGGCCGGTCAAGCCCGACACGATCGCGAAGTCGCTGGCGATCGGCAACCCCGCCGACGGTCCGTACGCGCTGGAGCTGGCGCGCCGCAGCGCCGGGGGTGTCGACTGCGTCGACGACGAGGAGATCCGTGCAGGGCATCCAGCTGCTGGCGCAGACCACCGGCATCTTCACCGAGACCGCCGGCGGAGTCACCACGGCGGTGCTTGCCAAGCTGGCCGCGCGCGGGGACATCGACCCCTCCGAGCGCGTCGTGCTGGTGATCACCGGCGAGGGCCTGAAGACGCTCGACGCGGTGCGCGGGACCTTCCAGACGCACGAGATCGAGCCCAGCGTAGAGGCGTTCGAGGCCGTCGAGGCCGGCAGCTTTGCAACGGCGGAGGGTTAGGCGATGCCAGTCACTGTGAAGATCCCCACCCAGCTGCGCGCCGCCGCCGAGGGCGCGACCGAGGCGCAGCTCGACGGCGCGACCGTCCAGGAGGTGCTCAACGGCCTGTTCGACCGCTACGGCGAGCTGCGCGAGCGCATCTCCGACGAGGACGGCTCGCTGCGGCGCTTCGTCAACGTCTACCTCGGCGGCGAGGACATCCGCTTCCTGGACGGCCTGCAGACGCCGGTCGCCGACGGCGCCGAGCTGACGATCCTGCCGGCGGTCGCAGGCGGCTAGCGTCAGTCGCACCCGGCCAGGGTTCCAACGGCGCACGCACGCAGCCGTCCCGGAGGGGACGGCCAACCCGGACAGCAAGAACAGCGTAGTGGCTAGCGCGAGCACGCGGCGCGGTGGACCGCTGTAGTGGAGGCGTGTGCGCTCGCCGTCGGCGCCGAGGAGCCGCTGACGGTGATCGTGGAGAACAGGCCGGCGGCGGCCATCGCGGCGATCGTCAGCGCGCGCAGTCGGCGGGGGGTCAGCCAGTCGATGTTGTGGTTCTGCAGCCAGGTCCGAAAGCCGCTGGCGGCAGAGGCCGCTGCCATGGCGCATCCGACGCACATGCCCCGAAGGATAGAGCAGCGCCGCGCCGGTCCGCGCAACTCCAGGACGTCGCTCGGTGGGGTAACACGGCTATCGAGAGTCCCGCCCGCCCGTGCGCTCGCCAAGGTCCTCGCGCAGCGGCGCCGACCTCAGCCTCTCGGGCGTCGCCGCCGGCTCCCCGGGTGTCGCCGCGAGCGCTTCGTAGGGCGTCTCGTCGACCACGACGCGCTCCTCCAGGCGCCGGCGCAGCTCGGCGCCCCGACCGGCCGACACGGCGCGCGCGGCGCGCTTGTCGCTCAGTGGCAGGCCGTGGGCACGCGCGAAGTCCAGCAGCTCCTGGCGCTCCTCGGCCTCGCGGGCGGTGCGCAAGAACAGCCAGCAGAACAGCCCGAGCGTGAGCAGGCTCTCCTCGATCATCATCACCGCCCCCGCGAGGTTCTGGTCGGCGAGCGGCGAGATGTGGTGCAGCGAGTCGCTGGTGAGGTAGAACGGATAGAAGACCGTCCCCGACCACAGGAAGATGTTGCCCAGCGCGGTCCCGGCGAGGCGTACGGCGACGATGTAGACGAGCTTGCCGAGGTTCCCGAACCACGCCGGCATCGGCAGCGGCCCGAACAGGCACATCCACATGTTGATGCCGAACGCGAGGAACATCGTGTGCTCCAGCGCGTGTACCCACGGGTTGCGCAGCGCGGCTTCGTAGAACACCGGCAGGTGCCACGTGTACAGGTCGATCGTCCACAGCGGGAACGCCACCAGCGGGTGCGCGAGGATGCGCATGCGGTCGAAGAAGCCGATCTTCAGGATCGGCGCGATCAGCGGCCCGGTGAGGCCGAGGACGATCAGCAGCGACGCGATGTCCCCCAGCAGCAGGTGCTCGATCATGTGCGCGAACAGCAGTTCCTGGCTGACCCCCCCGAGCGAGGTCAGCGCGGCGCCGATCACGATGAACCCCGAGTAGAAGCACGCCTGGCGCCAGCCCGGCACCGGGTGGCCCGTCGGCGCGAGGGTGCGGACGCGGCGCGCGTATAGCAATCCGAGGATCGCCAGCGGCCCGAGCTGGATCGCGGCCTGCAGGTCGGTGGCGAAGGCGAGCGGGAGCACCGGTGTCATCGCCTCTCAGCCTACGTCGCCGTGCGGTTCTCTGCCAGGGAGGCCGCGCCGCGGCCCTAGACTGCCGCGAGCATGGTCCTCCCGCGCCGCCGTCTGCCACTGGTGCTCGTTGGCGCCCTCGCGATCGTGACGCTCTCGTTTCCGGCGTCGGCCGCGGCGCACGGGATCGTCGGGCGGGCCGACCTCCCGATCCCGGTGTGGCTGTTCAGCTGGACCGCGGCGGTCGTGCTGGTGGTGTCGTTCGTCGCGCTCTCCTCGCTGTGGACGCGCCCGCAGCTGCAGCGCCAGCACCGCCGCGCGCTGGCGCGGGTGCCGCGGGCGCTGGAGGCGCTGGCGGGCCTGATCGGGGTCGGGCTGTTTGCGCTGGTCCTCTACAGCGGCTTCGACGGGGCCCAGGTGTGGAACGTGAACTTCTCGGTGACGTTCATCTACGTCGTCTTCTGGGTCGGGATCCCGGTGGCGAGCGTGCTGTTCGGCGACGTCTTCCGGGCGTTCAACCCGTGGCGCGCCTGCGCGCGCGCGCTGCGCGCGGTCCTGAACGCGGTTGCGCCGGGCGGCGTCCGCGCGCCGCTGCGCTACCCGGACTGGCTGGGGATGTGGCCGGCGATCGCCGGCCTCGTCGGCTTCCCGTGGCTTGAGCTGGTGTATGTCAATCGCGACCAGCCCTCGCTGCTGGCGGCGCTGTCGCTGGGGTACTTCCTCGCGATGCTCGCCGGGATGGGGCTGTTCGGCGTTGAGCGCTGGTGTGAACGCGGCGACGGGTTCGGGGTCTATTTCAGCCTGCTCGCGCGCCTCTCGGCGTTGGTCTGGGAGGACCGCGTCGTCTACCTGCGCCGCCCCTTGAGCGGCGTCACCGACCTGCCGATCCGCCGCGGGACCGTGGCGCTGCTGTGCACGATCATCGGGACCACCACGTTCGACGGCTTCAGCAACGGCGGCCTGTGGCGCACCAACGAGCCGAGCCTCCAGAGCCTATTCGCCGACCTCGGCTTCAATCAGACCCCCGCGCAGGAGCTCGCGTACTCGGTGGGCCTCGTCGGCTGTATCCTGCTGGTCGCCGGCATCTACCGGCTGGGGATTCTGGGGGTCCATAGCGTCAGCCAGCGCTACGACACCGACCAGCTGACCCGCAGCTTCGCGCATACCCTCGTCCCGATCGGCTTCGCCTACGTGCTGGCCCATTACTTCTCGCTGCTGATCTGGCAGGGGCAGGCGATGGTCTATCTGTCCTCGGATCCGCTCGGCAACGGTGTCAGCCTGCTCGGGACCGACAGCTTTCAGATCGATTACCACGTCATCTCCTACGCCGCGATCTGGTACGTCCAGGTCGCCGCCCTGCTGGGCGGCCACGTCGGCGGGCTGACGCTCGCCCACGACCGCGCGCTGACGCTCTACCGCGACCCCGAGGAGGCGGTGCGCAGCCAGTACTGGATGCTCGCCGTGATGGTCGCCTTCACGAGCTTCGGACTGTGGTTGCTGTCGGCGGTGGGGACATAACATGAGCGGACGCTTCGCCGGGTCGATCCGTCCACCGCGCATCTCGCAGGGAGCCCTCATGTTCCGCCATCTCGCCGTCGGCCGTCTCGTGCTCGCCGTCCTCGCCGTGTCGGTCCTGGTGATGGCGCCCGTGGCGCACGCCCAGAGCGTCGGTGACACCCAGGGCGTCACCCAGCCGAATCCCACCCATGAGAGCGGAAACCCGATCGAAGATCAGGGGAGCAACTACAACTACCGCTCCTCCATCACGCGCGTCGTCCCGCACGTAACCGGCCTGGGCCTGGAAGTGCTCGAGTTCGCCGACCGGCTGATCCTGACCAACCACACCGGCGCGACGATCACGGTCTACGGCTACGAAGGCGAACCCTACGCGCGGGTCCAGGCCGACGGCGCGGTCGAAGTCAACACGCGCTCGCCGGCGTACTACCTCAACCAGAACTTCTACGCCGACGTCACCGTGCCGGCCTCGGCGTCCGCGAGCGCGCCGCCGCGGTGGACCGTCATCGACCGCACCGGCCAGTTTGAATGGCACGACCACCGCATCCACTGGATGTCCCCGATCCCGCCCGCGAAGATCAAGGACAGGGGCAGGCGCACCTGGATCTTCGACTGGGAGGTCCCGATCGCGGTGGGCGCGCAGCGCGGAGCGGTCTACGGCGAACTGTTCTGGGTTCCCGAGGAAGGGACGAGGACGCCCGTCGGCGCGATCGTGGCGCTGGTGGCGATCACGGTGCTGGGCCTGGGGCTCGTGCTGGTGCTGCGCCGCCGCCGCTCGGGGGCCCCGCCGGCGGCGGCCGCCGGCGGCGGGTCGGGGTCGCAGGCCGACGATTCGCTCAGGGAGGCGTGGTAGTTTATGCGGCGATGGTGACTACGTTCGCCTGCCTGTATCACTGGTACACATCGGCGATGTTCGTCGTGCCGGTGGTCGCCGTGGGCGGCTGGTGCTGGTGGAGCTCGCGGCGGATGACCCGCAATCAGCGCCCGCCGACGCCGCCGACGGCCAGCCGCCAGCTATAGAGCACGGCGGCGACGGAGGTCGCGAGGTTCAGGCTGGAGACCCCGGCGCGCATCGGCAGGCTCACCCGCGCGTCCGCCCGACCGAGCAGCTCGGCGGAGAGGCCCTGGCGCTCGGCCCCGAACGCGAGGATCGCCCGTGCGGGGAGCCGCGCGGGGCCCAGCGGCGCCCCGTCGGGGTCAACCGCGACCAGCGGGCGCTCGTCCGGCGAGCGGGCCGACGGACGGCCCGTCGAGGCATCCAGCCACTCCGGCGGCTCGCCGGTCGGCGCACCCAGAGATTCCGACGGGTCGCCGGTCGGCGCACCCAGCGACTCCAGCCTGTCCTCCGCGAGGCGGGCGACGGGCAGCGCGAAATGCAGTCCGGCGCCGCCCCGCAGCGCGGCGGGGTCCCACGGGTCGTGGGTGCCTGTCGTCAGCACCCCGGCGGCGTTGGCGGCGGCCGCGACACGCACGCACGCCCCGATGTTGCCCAGGTCGCGGGGGCGCTCCAGCAGCACGATCGGCGCGGGACGCGCGTCTTCCAGGAGCGCGTCGAGGTCGACCGACGGGCGCCGCGCGATCGCGATGACGCCTGTGACTGGAGCCTGGCGCGCGAGCGTCGCGAACACCACGGGGGAGACCGCCTGGGCGCCGTCGAGCATCCGGTCGAGCACGTCGGGGGCGAGCGCCTGCACCAGCGCCCGCGCCTGCTCGGGCGCGGTGATCGTCACCCGCTCGACGTGCGCCCCGAAGCGCAGCGCGTGCTTGACGGGGTGCAGACCCTCCAGCACCGCCAGCTCCGGGTCGCGGCGAGCCCGGCGGTAGGTCTCCGTCAGGTCCACGGAATTCGGCATCGCGGCCGCGGGCGGTTGGCGTGACCGCGCGCGCCGAGATCCGCACCACTGTCAGCCACGTCGGCGAGTATCGCAGAAGGGCCTGTCCCGCTTGCGGCCCAACCGACTGGGCCCATCCCGGGACAGCCCGACGGCGGCGGCAGCCGTGGGCGCGGCGCACAGATCGCGGCGGTCGATCATGATGGACACATGCCCACCCCGACCTCGGCCCGCAGCGTCAAGATCTCCCCCGACGAGCGCGGGGGCTGGTCCTCAGAGCGTCCGCGCCGCGACGGCGCGCCTCCCCGCCCGGTCGACGTCTCGATCCGCTGCCGCGTACTGGCTCCGTCGGACCGCCTGCGCTACTCGCCCGGCAGCATCCTGTTGATCGTCTCGGCGGACGCCGCCGAGTCCGCGAGCTTCGCCGAGCGCGTCGTCGAGGAGCGCGGCGCGGTGCTATCGCTCGCGAAGGTCCGCGCGCTGCTCGCCGGGCGTGTCGCGGCGCAGGATCTGGAGGCCCGGGCGCGTGAACTGCTCGACACGGCGGTGGCCAAGCGCCTGAATCTCAACGAGACGGTCGTCGTCGTGATCGAGGGGCTCGGCGCGTCCCAGCGCGAGGGCTATGTCCGTCTCGCCCACGGCCTGCGCCGCCCGCGTCATCTGATTCTGCTGGAGACCCGGCACAGCCAGGTTCCCGAGGAGGAGCGCACGGCACTCAACGAGCTGCGCCGCGCGCTCGACGCCGGCGAGCTTGGACTGGAGGGCTTCCAGACCGCGCTGCGCCTCGGCGGCGGCGCGGTCGGCGAGCTGAAGCGGATCGTCTTTCAGCCGCCGCCGCGCGAGGATTGATCTAGATCAGATCGGCTGGATGTTGACGGCCTTGGGACCCTTGTCCCCGGCCTCGGCCTCGTAGGAGACCTTTGCGCCCTCGGTGAGCGAGCGATAGCCCTCGCCGATGATCGCTGAATGATGGGCGAACAGGTCCTTGGACTGGTCGTCGGGCGTGATGAACCCGAAGCCCTTGTCGTCGCTGAACCACTTCACGGTGCCAGTTGGCATTGGTGCTTGCTCCTCGTTCTTGTGTGTCGCGAACGCGGAGATTGCTGAAAAGCAAGGGCTACGACCGCCGACACTGCATATGCCGGACGATCTGCCCGACCTGAAGGACATACCGTAGCAGCGACCGGCCGCGAGCGCGATTCGCGCTCGCGGGTCAGCCGGTCGGTCGCTGCGTCTCGGTGGGGATCGGTGCTCTGCGCGTGTCCTATGCGGCCAGCGGCTGGCGGGTACGCGAGCTGCGCCTTGCCGGCGGCCGATCTGGCCGTCGGGGCCGATCGATGCGCTCGCTCTCAGCATCCTCGGCGTCGCTGATCGCCCAGGCGAGCCGCTCGACGAGCTGCGCCGCGGCGTGGCCGGTGCTCAGATGCACCGAATGGACGCGCTCGTCGAGCAGCACGGGAGGGTCGGTCGGTCGGGATGGCAATGGATCGGTTGTCACGATGATTCTGGGCATGGGCTTTCCTCTTGAGCTTGGTGGTTGATCGGGCCGCGGATAGGCCGAGCGGGAGGGCGTCGGTCCATCCGAGGGATGCCCGGGGAGGGCAGACTGCGCCCTCCCCGGGCTGGGAGTGGGGTTGGACACGAGGCGTCAGACGCGACGTGAACATCGCCCGGTCAGATCGACCGGCGTCGGTTCGACGCGGGCCACCCGATCCCCCGGAATCCGGGGGATCGCTGGGGTGATGGACGCTAGAATCAACATTGTCCACTAAATATATCAAGATTATAGAGAAATGGTCGGCGGACATCCCCACGGAGGGCCGCCGTCCATATGGTCTTGTCGTGTCGCTTGCGGGAGCACCGACCGGCTCGTGCCGAGCAGCTTCGTCGTGTGGCGGGCGTAGGATCGATCCATGCTCACGGTTTTCGAAGCGGCGCAGCGGATCGGGAGGAGTCCCGGGACCGTGCGTCGCTGGATACGAGACGGTCGCCTGCGCGCCGAGACGACGCACGGCCAGCGCTTGATCGAGCCCGGCGCTCTCGACGAGGTGTATCCGATGTTGCCGTTGCCACCGGAGTGGCGGAAGTTGGAGGACGGCACACCCGCGCCGAACTGGGTCGCGGCGGTGGCGCTGTCGCGGCTCGGGCGCTGATCGGCTGCTACTTCGCCGTGACTACACATCGCCCAGCGTATTCCCCGATAGCGGCGCGGTTCACGAAGGGCCAGGTCAATCGTGCGGGTGCGTTGCTGCTCGATCTCGGCGAGCGGATGCAGCGGGATGGAGCCCGAGCGTGCGGTCACGGACTCCGATGAGCAGAAGCTGGACGAGGCGTGGGAGGCTCTGACGTGGTGGCGCAGTTTGCACGCCCGCCCACTGTCGACGGTCGCCGCGAACCTTCGCTACCACGTCGACCGTGGCGATGCGCGCGTGCTGGGCCGTATCGAGGTTGCGCAGCGTTTGAAGCGGCTCGACACGTTGATCGGAAAGCTCGACCGCGAGCAGGGCAGCGTCACGCAGATGCAGGACATCGGCGGTGTTCGCGCAGTACTCCCGAGTCTGCGGCACGTGTACGTCGTCAGGCGCCGGCTGCTGAAGTCCTGGGTGATCATCAGGGAGCGGGACTACATCGCTCAGCCCAAGAGCAGCGGCTATAGAGCGCTGCACCTGATCGTGAGGCGTATGGGTTTCCCGATTGAGGTTCAGCTCCGAACGATTGGCCAGGACGTGTGGGCAAACCAGGTGGAGGAGACCGGGAGACAGGTTGGTCTGGATCTCAAGTTGGCGCAGGCAATGAGCGTCTCGACAGCATCTTTTTGGCGATGTCCGAGATGATTGCTCGCTTCGATAGAGCCGAGCTTTCGCCCGACGAGCTGCGTAAGCGCTTGAGGAGCCTGCCATCATTGACGATACGCACACCGCCCCCGGCATGATCTAGATGAGCCCAGACGACGACATCAAGCACTTTCTCGTGACGCGCGACGTGGCGCGCAACAAGACGACCGTCGTTGAGTTCGGTACGGACTATGAGGCTGCGCAGGACGCCTACCAGCAAGCCGAGCAGAAGGCGCGTGGGCGTCGGGATCTCGATGTGGTGCTGCTCAGTGCCGACTCGCTGGAGACAATCAAGCTCACGCACTCGAGTTACTTCGAGCCGAAGTCGCTCGACGAGCTGCTGCCCGCGTAGGGCCGGCACGGAAGCAAGGGGCCGCGCGCCATTTGTCTGGCGGCGCTGCTAGTAGGACTTCGGTAGGTACTTGCAGGAGTTCGTGCGGGTGCAGGGAACTTGTGTGGTATGGCGAGCTTGCGGACGCGGGAGTATGGGGTCAGGGCGGCTGATCTGGAGGCGCAGCGGGCGGCTTTGGTCGAGTTCGCAGCGGAGATGTACCGGCCGTTGATGCGGTGCGATCAGCGTGCGAAGGGTGAGCAGTATGTGCGTGGGCTGTTGTTGGAGGGGCGGCGCAAGTCGATCCAGCCGATGGCGGCCAGGCTGCCTGATGGTGACGAGGAGGGGTTGCAGCAATTCATCACCGACTCGCCGTGGGAAGATGAGCCCGTCCGGCGGCGGCTGGCGCGGCGGATGGCGGCAGAGATCGAGCCCGAGGGGTGGATCGTGGATGACACGGGGCTGCCGAAGGATGGGCGGTTCTCGCCCGGGGTGGCGCATCAGTACTGCGGAGCGTTGGGCAAGACCGCGAACTGTCAAGTGCTGGTGTCCGTCAACGCCGCTTGCGATCAGGCGTCATGCCCGCTGGGGTGGCGGCTGTTCTTGCCGAAATCGTGGGATGAGGATGCGCAGCGACGTCGCCGGGCGCGGGTCCCTGAGGAGGTGCGGCATGTCCCGAAGTGGCAGCTCGCGTTGGAGATCATCGATCAGCTGTTGGAGTGGGGGCTCAAGCGACGGGTTGTGCAGGCCGACGGCGGCTATGGAGACACCACCGCGTTCCGGGTCGGGCTGGAGGAGCGCGAACTCGAGTACGTGGTGCAGGTCAAGGGCGTGACCTCCGCCCAGCAGGGCGACGCGGTTCCCGTTACGCCTGATTATCAGGGTCGCGGTCGTCCGCCGCGCCCACGCTACCCCGAGAAGCCCGTCAGCCTTCGCGACCTGGTACTGGCCGCCGGCCGTGAGCAGATCCGAGGAGTCGGCTGGCGCGAGGGTGACCGTGGCCCGCTCTCAAGCCAGTTCATCGCACTACGCGTTCGCCCTGCCAACGACGCTCAATGCGACGATGACGGGATACTGCCCGAGCGGTGGCTGCTGGCGGAGTGGCCCGCCGAGAAGGACGAGCCGGCCAAGTACTGGCTCTCTAACCTTCCCGCCGACACGCCGATCGTGACGCTGGTCCGCCTGGCGAAGCTGCGCTGGCGCGTCGAGCACGACTACCGCGAGCTCAAGCAATGCCTCGGCCTCGACCACTACGAGGGCCGAACGTTCTGCGGCTTGCACCACCACCTCACCTGCGTCACCGTCGCGCACGCGTTCCTCACCTGCTGCCGGCTCGCCCGCGGCGACCCCGACGCCGTCCGCCCTCAGCTGGCGGCAGCCTGATCAGCCTCTACCAAGCCCAACGCGACCTGCAGACCGCGCTGGCATGCTGGCACGACCACTGCCCGGTCTGCCAGCGCAGACTGCCGCCATAACAACCTACCGAAGTCCTACTAGCAAGCGCGCCCGGCAAGATTCGAACTTGCGACCTCTCGCTCCGGAGGCGAGCGCTCTATCCACTGAGCTACGGGCGCCAACGATGCCGTCGAGGCGGCGACGTCGGTCATAGAGCTTATCGGCGGCGCGCCGGCCTTCGGCGAAATGGCGGGGGCGTCGGCTACCGTTGCCGGTATGGATCTCTCGCTGTTCTTCGCGGGCACCGGCGGCTCGGTGCCAGGCTCGCGGCGCGGGCTGCCGGCGGTGCTGGTGCGCCGCGGCGGGGACCGGCTGCTGTTCGACTGCGGGGAGGGGACCCAGCGCCAGCTGCTGCGCTCGGTGGGGCTGGCGGACATGGACAGCGTGTTCATCACGCACTTCCACGCCGACCACTGGCTGGGGCTGCCGGGGATGTTGAAGTCGTTCGCGCTGCGCGACCGCGACCGGCCGCTGACGATCTATGGGCCGGTGGGGCTGGAGCGGCTGATGGAGGCGACGCGCTTCATCTACGGGAGGCGCCTGCCGTACGAGCTGCGCGTGGTGGAGCTCGCACCGGCGGAGGCGGTGGAGCGCGACGGCTACCGCGTGGCGGCGATCCCGGTGCGCCACCGAGGCGCGGCGGGGCTGGGCTACGCGCTGGTCGAGGACCCCCGCCCGGGCCATCTGGACCCGGAGCTGGCCGAGCGCCTGGGGGTGCGGCCGGGGCCGGACTTCGGGCGTCTGGTGCGGGGAGAGACGGTGGCGGGGGTGCGTCCCGAGCAGGTGATGGGCGCGACGCGGGAGGGACGCAAGGTGGTGCTGTCGGGCGACAGCGCGCCGTGCGAGGCGGTGGCGGTGGCGGCGCACGCGGCCGACGTGCTGGTGCACGAGGCGACGTTCGCCGAGGAGGAGTCCGAGCGGGCGCGCCTGACGGGCCACAGCACCGCGCGCCAGGCGGCCGAACTGGGGCGGGCGGCGGAGGTGCGACTGCTGGTGCTGACCCACATCTCGACCCGTTACGCCGGGAGGGAGCTGCGCGAGGAGGCCCGGGAGGTGTTCGCGGCGACGGAGGTCCCCCGCGACTTCGACGCGGTCGACGTGCCGTTTCCCGAGCGCGGCCGCGCGAAGCTGATTCGCTGGTCGGCGCGACCGGCGCCGGCGCGGGACACGGCATCTGTGCAGGATGGGCCCGCCGCACGGGAAGGGCCCGCCGCGCAGGACGCGCCGGCTGCGGGGACCGCGCAGGACATGCCGGTGGCGGCGTCGTCGATACTTCAATAGTTTTGTGTCCCCCCGCGCTCGTCCACGCCCCACGCCCACCCGCCGACCTGCTGCTGCGCGACGTCCATCTGTTCGATCCCCGCGTCGGCGTGGACGCCCGCCACGACGTGCTCGTACGGGCTGGTGTGATCGCCGAGCTGGCGCCCCCCGGGACGCTCTCGACGGGGGACGGCGCGATCGAGACGGTGGAGGGCTGCGGGCGGCATCTGCTGCCGGCGTTCTTCGACCCGCACGTGCATTTGCGCAGCCCGGGCCAGGAGCACAGGGAGGACGTCGACAGCGGCACCCGCGCCGCGGCTGCAGGGGGGTTCGGGGCGGTGATCGCGATGCCCAACACCGAGCCCCCGATCGACTCGCCGGCGCTGCTGGAAGCGGTGCGCGCGACGGCGGCGTCGCAGGCGCACGTGCCGGTGGGCTTCCTGGCGGCGATCACGGTGGGCCTTGAGGGCGAGCGGCTGACCGAGATGGCGATGCTGCGCAAGGGCGGGGCGCTGGGCTTCACCGACGACGGGCACCCGGTGGAAAGCGCGGGGGTGCTGCGGGAGGCGTTGCGGCGTCAGCGCGGGTTCGATGGGTCCGACGGGGGCGACCTGGGCCGGGGTGGAGAGGCGAGTAGCGGGGGCGACTCCAGTGGGTCCGAGCCGAGCGACGTGCAGCAGGGCGGCGTGCAGCAGGGTGGGGTGCTGGCGCTGCACGAGGAGGATCGCTCGCTGTCTCGCGGGGGGAGTATGCGCGAGGGCGAGGTCAGCGCGGCGCTCGGCGTCCCGGGGGTCCCGTGCGCGAGCGAGTGCACGATGGTGGCGCGCGACGCGGCGCTCGCGGGCTGCGAGGGGGGGAGGGTGCACTTTCAGCATCTGAGCTGCGCACCGTCAGTGGAGGCGGTGGCGGTGGCGAAGGCGCGCGGCGTCGCGGTGAGCGCGGAGGCGACGCCCCACCATCTGCTGCTCACCGAAGCGGACGTGCGCCGCGCGGGCGGGGAGGGGGCGGACGGGGAGGCCGATACCCGCATGAAGATGAACCCGCCGCTGGGGACCGAGGCCGACCGCGGGGCGCTGGTGGAGGGGCTGCGGTTGGGGACGATCGACTGTGTGGCGACCGACCACGCGCCACACGCGCGCGCCGAGAAGGCGCTGGCGTTCGCGCGGGCGCCGATGGGGACGACGGGTCTGGAGACGGCGTTCGCGGCGCTGTACACCGGGTTGGTGGCGCCGGGGGTGCTGGGACTGGGGGTGCTGGTGGAGCGGATGACGGCCGGGGCCGCCCTGTTCGGCCTGCCGATCCCGCGGATCGCGGTGGGCGAGCCGGCGAACGTGACGCTGGTCGACCTGCGGGCCGAATGGGTCGCGGGGGAGCACGGTTGGGAGAGCCGCTCGGAGAGCTGCTGCTTCGCGGGGCGGCGCCTGCGCGGCCGGGTGCTGATGACGGTGGCCGCCGGCGCGGTGGCCCACCGGGCGCCGGTCGGCGCGCCCGCCGCGGGCGAGGATCGGACGGTTGCGGTATGAACCGTCGCGGAGCGGGGAGCCTTCGCTGGTCGTCGCGGGGATCCCTGTGAGTCTGCTCTCGCGCGAGCGCGCGGCGCTGGTGGTCGTGGACGTCCAGGAGGCGTTCCGTCCGTACGCGTCCTTCGCGGGTGTGGCGGCCGGGTGCGCGAAGCTGGTGGCGGGGGCGCGCATCCTGGGGCTGCCGGCGCTGGTCAGCGAGCAGTACCCGAAGGGCCTGGGCCATACGGCGCCGGAGCTCGGCCTCCAGGACGAGCGGCGGATCGAGAAGCGCGTGTTCTCGGCGGCGCGAGCGGAGGGCTTCGATCTGGAGGGCCGCGGGCAGGCGGTGGTGTGCGGGATCGAGACCCATGTGTGCGTGTCGCAGACGGTCCACGATCTGCTGGGGCGCGGGGTGAAGGTGCACGTGCCGGCGGACGCGGTGGGCTCGCGCCACGCGATCGACTACGAGCGGGGCTTGGAGCGCCTGGAGCGGGCGGGTGCAATCGTCAGCACGGTGGAGGCGGTGCTGTTCGAGCTGCTGGAGCGGGCGGGGACTCCGGAGTTCAAGGAAGTGCAGAAGTTGATCCTCTAAGGAATACCATTGCTATACATTACCCAAAAAATACATATACACCCCCACGCCCTCAATGTGGTTGTCGATCCCGGGCCGCCTGTTCCCCACATCCCTGCTGCGCTCGCCGATCACACAACGCCGGCTTCACACGCTCGACGGGCGCGCGCTCGACGCGCTCCCGACCCACGCGCTCCGAGGGTACGGCGATGACGCGCGCAGCGGCATATGTGCTGCTCGAGGACGGCACCCGCTTCGACGGCGAGGCGTGCGCGGCTGACGGCCACGCGGTGGGGGAGGTGGTGTTCACGACGGGGATGTCGGGCTACCAGGAGTCGATGACCGACCCGTCGTTCGCGGGCCAGCTGATCGCGTTCACGTACCCGCACATCGGCAACTACGGGGTCAGCGCGCAGGCGATGGAGTCCGAGCGCCCGTGGGCGCGGGCGGCGATCATGCGCGCGGCGTGCAACAGCGAGGACGCGCCGGGCGCGGAGGGCGGCTGGCTGGACTGGCTGGGCGACTGCGGGGTGCCGGCGATCACCGGGGTGGACACGCGGGCGCTGGTGCGCCACATTCGCGACGCGGGGGCGATGCGCGGGGGGATCTTCCCGGCGACGATCGCGCTCGACGAGGCGGCGGCGCTGGTGGCGGCGGAGCCGCCGATGGACGGACAGGACCTCGCGGCGGCGGTGACGCCGGAGGCAGTGACCCACCATGGCGAGGACGGGGCGGGGCCGCGGATCGCGGTGATCGACACCGGCGTGAAGGGCTCGATCGTGCGCAACCTCGTCGAGCGCGGGGCGCGGGTGTCGCTGTACCCGTGCGCGACGCCGGCGGCAGAGCTGCTGGCGGCGTCGCCGGACGCGGTGCTGCTGACCAACGGGCCGGGGGATCCGGCGGCGCTGGACCACGTGGTGGAGACGGTGCGCCAGCTCGTGGGCCGCCGGCCGGTGTGGGGGATCTGCCTGGGCCACCAGCTCTTGTGCCGGGCGCTGGGCCTGCAGACGTTCAAGCTGCCGTTCGGCCACCGCGGGGCGAACCACCCGGTCAAGGACCTGCAGACGGGGCGCGTGGAGATCACCTCCCAGAACCACGGCTTCGCGGTGCTTGGCCCGGGCGGGTCGCGCACGATCGAGGGTTCCAAACCGGTGCGCTGGCACACGGACTTCGGGGCGGCGGAGCTTTCGCACGTGAACCTGTACGACCGCACGGTCGAGGGCTTCGAACTACTGGATGTGCCGGGCGGGGCGGTGCAGTATCACCCGGAGGCGGGGCCGGGTCCGCACGACAGCGTGCACCTGTTCGACCGTTTTCTGGAGCGGATCGGGCAGGCGTCATAGATGGTGGCGCACGGCGAAATCTCTTTTGATGGGGACCCCCTCCGGGGGTCGGGCGTGTCGTGCGCGCGGCGATCGAGAGGCCGCTGCTGATGCCCAGGCGCGACGACATCCATCGGATCCTGATCCTGGGGTCGGGCCCGATCGTGATCGGGCAGGCGGCGGAGTTCGACTACTCCGGGGTGCAGGCCTGCAAGGTGCTGCGCGAGGAGGGCTACGAGGTGGTGCTGGTCAACTCCAACCCGGCGACGATCATGACCGACCCTGAGATGGCCGACGCGACGTACATCGAGCCGCTGCTGCCGGGCCCGGTGGGGCAGGTGATCGAGCGCGAGCGCCCCGACGCGCTGCTGCCGACGCTCGGCGGGCAGACCGCGCTGAACCTCGCCAAGGCGCTGCACGACGACGGCACGCTGGAGCGCTGCGGGGTGGAGCTGATCGGGGCCAACTACGACGCGATCACGTGCGCGGAGGACCGCGAGCTGTTCGGGGCGGCGATGGCGGGCGCGGGCCTGGCGATGCCCGACAGCGCGATCGCGTCGGGCTGGGTCGCCGACGAGGCGGCCGTGGCGGCCGGCATGACCGGTGCGGGCCACGTGGACGTCGCACTGGGCCTGCGCCGGGCGCTCGCCGCGCTCCCGCAGATCGGCCTGCCGTGCATCGTGCGCCCCGCCTACACGCTCGGCGGGCGCGGCGGCGGGATCGCGCGCACCGAGGAGGAGTTTCGCCGCTTCGTGGCGCGCGGCCTGGAAGCGTCGCCGATCGGCCAGGTGCTGCTCGACCAGTCTGTCCTTGGCTGGGGCGAGTTCGAGCTGGAGGTGATGCGCGACGGCGCGGACAACGTGGTGATCGTGTGCTCGATCGAGAACGTCGACCCGATGGGGGTGCACACGGGCGACTCGGTGACGGTGGCCCCGCAGCAGACGCTGACCGACCGCCTGTACCAGAAGCTGCGCGACCAGGCGATCACGGTGATCCGCGCGGTGGGCGTGGAGACGGGAGGCTCCAACGTGCAGTTCGCGGTCAACCCCGAGACCGAGGAGGTGCTGGTGATCGAGATGAACCCGCGCGTGTCGCGCTCCTCGGCGCTGGCGTCCAAGGCGACGGGATTTCCGATCGCGAAGATCGCGGCGCGCCTGGCGGTGGGCTACCTGCTGGAGGAGATCGACAACGACATCACCGGCGTGACCCCGGCGTGCTTTGAGCCGACGATCGACTACGTGGTCGTCAAGTGGCCGCGCTTCGCGTTTGAGAAGTTTCCCGGCGCGGAGTCGACGCTGTCGACGCACATGAAGTCCGTCGGCGAGGCGATGGCGATCGGGCGGACGTTCGGCCAGGCGTTCTCCAAGGCGATGCGCTCGCGCGAGCTGGACAAGACCCCGCACCTTGACGGGGTCTCCGACGGGGACCTGCTCGACGGCTTGGCGCTGCCGGCGGCCGACCGCTACGAGGCGATCCTCGAGCTGCTGCGCCGCGGCGTGGAGATCGGTGAGGTCCGCGAGCGCACCGCGATCGACCCGTGGTTCCTGCGCGAGCTGCAGACGCTCGCGCGGGACCCCGACGCGCCGTTTCAGGGCCAGCGGACGTTTCGCCCGGTGGACACGTGCGCGGCGGAGTTCCCGGCGCGGACCCCGTACTACTACTCCGGCTGGGAGCGCGGGGGCGCCCACGAGGTCAACCGCGGCGAGCGCCGGTCGGTGATGATCCTCGGCTCCGGCCCCAACCGCATCGGCCAGGGGATCGAGTTCGACTACTGCTGCGTGCACGCCGCGATGACCGTCCGCGAGTCCGGGCGCGACGCGGTGATGGTCAACTGCAACCCCGAGACGGTCTCGACCGACTACGACACCTCCGACCGCCTGTACTTCGAGCCGCTGACCCTCGAGGACGTGCTCGGCGTCGTCGAGGTCGAGCGGGGCGGGGGCGGCCTGGAGGGCGTGGTGGTGCAGTTCGGCGGGCAGACTCCGCTGAAGCTCGCGGCGGGCCTGGTGGAGGCCGGGGTGCCGCTGCTGGGGACGAGCGTCGACGCGATCGACCTTGCCGAGGACCGCGGGCGCTTCGGCGCGCTGCTTGAGCGCCTGGGCTACAGCGCCCCGCCGTACGCCACGGCGCACTCCGTCGAGGAGGCGCTGCAGCGCGCCGAGCAGGTCGGCTTCCCGCTGCTGGCGCGACCCTCCTACGTCCTCGGCGGACGCGCGATGGAGATCGTGTACTCGCGCGACGGCCTCGCCGACTACCTGCGACGCGAGGTCGGCGCCCACGAGCAGCCCAGCGCCAGCCGCAGCCCGAGCCCGAAGGGCTCCCCCTCCAAACCGACGCCGGGTCCGGCCACGACCATCTTCCTCGACCGCTTCCTGGAGAACGCGATCGAGGTCGACGTCGACGCGCTGTGCGACGGGGGCACCGCCGCCGGAGGCGGTGGTCAGGTGTGGATCGGCGGGATCATGCAGCACGTCGAGGAGGCCGGGGTGCACTCCGGCGACAGCGCCTGCGTGCTGCCGCCGCATTCGCTCGGCGGGGAGATGCTCGAGCAGGTCCGCGCCGCGACCCGCGACATCGCGCTGGGGATCGGGGTGGTGGGGCTGCTCAACGTGCAGTACGCCGTGCACGACGGGCAGCTCTATGTGCTGGAGGCCAACCCGCGGGCGTCGCGGACCGTGCCGTTCGTCTCCAAGGCCGTCGGCCTGCCGCTGGCCAAGCTCGCCTGCCGGATCGTGCTCGGCGAGCGGATCGCCGCGCTGGGCCTGCCGACCGAGCGCGAGGGACTTGGCTTCGGCGACCACGTCTCGGTCAAGGAGGCCGTGCTGCCGTTCGACCGCTTCGAGGGCTCAGATTCGGTGCTCGGCCCCGAGATGCGCTCCACCGGGGAGGTGATGGGGATCGCGCGCGACTTCCCCACCGCCTTCGCCAAGGTCCAGGCCGCCGCCGGCGTGCCGCTGCCGCTGCGCGGCGCCGCGTTCATCTCTGTCACGGACGCCGACAAGGCCGGCGCGTTCGCCGTCGCCCAGCCGCTGCACGACAACGGTTTCGCGATCCTCGCCACGCGCGGGACCGCCGAGGCGATCTCCCGCATGGGGATCCCGGTGCAGGCGCTGAACAAGGTCGGCGAGGGCTCCCCGCACGTCGTCGACTGGATCGAGCGCGGCGACGTCGCGCTGGTCGTCAACACCCCCACCGGCTCGGGCGCGCGCACCGACGGCCGCCAGATCCGCCGCGCCGCCGTCGCCCGCGGGATCCCCTGCGTGACGACGCTCGCCGCCGGCGTCTCGGTCGCCCGTGCGATCGCCAGCGCCCGCCAGGGCGGCGAGCCGCCGGTGCTGTGCCTGCAGGAGCTGCACCGCTCGCGCGGCGCCGGGCAGCCCGCGGAGACCAGCGCGGCGTGAGCGCCAACCGCCGGCTCGCCCCATTCGCGCGGCGGCCGCTGGCGGTCGTCGCGGTGGAGGAGCTTGGCGCCTATCGCGTGCTGCGCCTTGCCGATCGCGAGGGGCCGGTGCCAGCCCCGGGCCAGTTCGCGATGCTCGCCGCGACCGAGCGCTGGGGGGCGGGGGAGGACGACCGGCCGCACCTGCCGCGCGCCTTCTCCTACGCGCGCTGCGTCGAGGGGGAGGCGCACTTCCTGCTCGAGGACGTCGGCCCCGGCACGCGCCGGCTGTGCGAACTGCTCCCGGGGGAGCGGGTGTGGACGCTGGGGCCGCTCGGCGTCGGCTTCGCCGCTCCCGAGGACGGCCGCCGCGCGATCCTGGTCGGCGGCGGCGCGGGGATCGCCCCGCTCGCGATCTGGCAGGACGCACTCGGGCCGCAGGCGACGGTCCTGCTCGGCTTCCGCGACCGCGACCGCGCCGCCGGCGCGGCGCTGCTGCGCGACGCGCGGGTCGCGACCGACGACGGCTCGGTCGGCGATCACGGCGCCGCCACCGACCTGCTCGCCGTCGAGCTGGACGGCGATTCTCACGCCATGGTGTACGCCTGCGGCCCCGCGCCGATGCTGGAGGCCGTCAGAGCGATGTGCGCAGCGCGCGCCGTCCCGGCCCAGCTCGCCCTGGAGTCCGGCATGGCCTGCGGGTTCGGCGCCTGCTTTGGTTGCGTGGTGCCCCGCCGCGGCGGCGGCTACCTGCGCGTGTGCGTCGACGGCCCCGTGATCGACGCCGCCGAGCTGGAACGTGTGGAGCCCCACGCCGGAGCGCCGGCGTGATCCCCTTCTGCGGACTGGAGCTTGCGCACCCGATCGTCAACGCCTCGGGGACCTTCGATGCGCTGGCGGCCCGCGACGCGTTCGGCGAGGCGGCTTTGCACGCGGACTTCCCGTTCGCGGCGTTCGTGTCGAAGACGATCACGCTCGCACCACGCGCCGGCAACCCGCCGCCGCGGCTGTGGGAGGCGCCGGCGGGGCTGGTCAACTCGATCGGCCTGCCCAACAAGGGCTTGGATGGCTACCTCGCCGAGGAACTGCCGGTGCTGGCGAGGCTCCCAGTGCCGCTGATCGTCAACGTGATGGGCTCGACCGCAGCCGAGATCGCGGCGCTGCTGGAGCGCTGCGACGAGCGCTCCGAGATCGCGGCGCTGGAGCTGAACGTCTCCTGTCCCAACGTCAGCACCGGGCTTGACATCGGCGCCGACCCCGCGACCCTGCGGGCGGTGGTCCGCGAGGTCCGGCCTCGCACAGCCAAGCCGCTGGTCGTCAAGCTGACTCCCAACACCGCCGATGTCGCCGCCTGCGCGCGCGCCGCCGAGGATGGCGGCGCCGACGCGGTGTCGCTGATCAACACGCTGCGCGCCATCGCCCTGGAGCCCGCGACCGCGAGGACGCCCCGCCACGCTGCCGACCGGCCCGGTCCGGTCCGCGGGCGCCCGTCCGCGGCCGGCGCCGCGCGATCCCCGACGTCGGGATCGTGGCTGGGGGGAGGCTTCGGAGGACTCTCTGGCCCCGCGATTCGCGCGGTGGCGCTGGCCCAGGTCGCCGCCGTCGCAGCCGCCGTCGCGGTGCCGGTGGTCGGCATGGGCGGAGTCCAGACCGCCGCGCACGCCCGCGACCTGCTCGACGTGGGAGCCACGCTGGTCGCGGTCGGCACCGAGAGCTTTCGCGACCCGCTGGCCGCCGCGCGGATCGCGCGCGAGCTTCGCTGAGCTCCGGTGGCCGCTGAGCGGCATCCGCGAGCCAGAGAAGCAGATAAAAACCCCTGCAAACACTCCGTGTCAACGTCCACCAACCTCTACATATCTCAAGCTCAAGTCGAGCTGTAGGCGAATTCGAGACCCTCGTCTTGATCGTCGGCCGCGGGTGTGTAGACTCGCCGCCCATGGCGACGGCGACGGGCACGACGCCCTCCTTGCAATCCACCGCCCCCGAGCGCTCCTTCAACCAGCGAATGGACGCACTCGCGAGGGCCAACCGGATCCGCAGCGAACGTGCCCAGCTCAAGCGCGACCTCAGGTCAGGGCGGCTGTCGATCCAATCGCTGCTGTGCAACCCGCCGGAGTACATCGAGACGGCCAAGGTCTTCGACCTGATGCTCGCCGTTCCCAAGTACGGCCGCGTCAAGGTCAACAAGATCCTCGCCCACTGCCGGATCGCGCCGAGCAAGACCATAGGCGGACTCTCAGAGCGCCAGCGCACCGAGCTGATCCACCTGCTGCGTCGCTAGGTCACCGCTTCCACCGGTCGCGTCATTAGGGTGGCGGGCATGGCGCGCGTGTTCGTCATCACCGGACCCTCGGGGGTCGGCAAGGGGACCCTGATCAGGGGACTCATGGAGCGCCTGCCCGAACTGGAGCTATCGGTGTCGGCGACGACCCGGCCGGCCCGGCCGGGGGAGCGCGACGGGGTCGACTACCACTTCCTTGCGCGCGAGGAGTTCGAGCGGCGGGTGCGCAGCGGGGGCTTCGTCGAGCACGCCGACTACGCCGGCCGCCGCTATGGGACCCTGCGATCCGAGCTCGACGGGCGGGTGCGCGCGGGCGTGCCGGTGGTGCTCGAGATCGAGGTCCAGGGCGCTCGCCAGGTGCGCGCCGCGATGCCCGAGGCGCTGCAGGTGTTCGTCGCCCCGCCCTCCCTGGAGGCACTGCGCGAACGCCTGGTCGGACGGGGGACCGACGACGCCGAGGAGGTCGAGCGCCGCCTGGGCGTCGCCGAACGCGAGCTCGCCGCCCAGCCGGAGTTCGCGCACGTCGTCGTCAACGACCAGCTCGACGAGGCCCTCGAGCAGATGACCGCGATCGTCGCCGGGGCGCTGGCGGACTCGGGGACGAGGGCGGACCGCCTGGGGGGCACGTGAGGCCGAGACGGGGAGCGCGGACGAGCGGAGGACCTCCGAGAACCGACTAGACTGAAGGGTCAAACCACGAAAGGGCAACGCCACCGTGATCTCTCCCCGCATCGACCGTCTGCTGGAGAACGTCGACTCCAACTACGCCAGCGTGCTGGTGGCCGCCAAGCGCGCCCGCCAGATCAACAGCTACTACCACAACCTCGGCGAGGGCACCTTCGACGAGTTCCCGCCCCCGATGGTCGAAACCGCCTCCAAGAACTACCTCACGATCGCCCTAGAGGAGGTCGCGGCCGGGAAGATCAAGTACCACTACCGCTGAACTCGATAGGCCGTGCTGCGATCAGCGTTACGGTAAGCCAAAGGTCCGTGGATGTGTATATAAAAAATCTGGGTCGCGTATAACGATCGCTATACGCGACCTTGAAAGAATATATGCATCTCCACGCCCATACCGGGCGGGCCCTCTAAAACAAGCCCATGTCCAGGATCCTGCTCGGGGTCAGCGGCGGGATCGCCGCGTACAAGGCGCTGGAACTGGTGCGCCTGGCGACTGCGAACGGCCACGCGGTGCGCGTGGTGCAGACCCCGGCCAGCCTCAACTTCGTCGGCCGCGCGTCGTTCGCCGCGCTGACCGGCGCCCCCGTGCTGGTCGACGAGTTCGAGCGCGACCCCGCGCGCGGAGCATTCCCCGACCAGCGACCTCCAGCGAACGAGCCGATCGGCCACCTCGCGCTGGTCGCCAACGCCGACGTCTACCTGATCGCCCCGGCCTCGGCCAACACGCTGGCCAAGCTCGCCCACGGCTTGGCCGACAACATGCTGACCGGCGCCGCCCTCGCCGCCGAATGCCCGCTGGTGGTGGCCCCGGCGATGAACAACCACATGTACGAGCACCCCGCCACCCAGGCCAACGTCCAGCTGCTGCGCGCCCGCGGGGCGGTCGTCGTCGAGCCCGACGCCGGGCGCCTGGCCTCCAGGGACGAGCAGGGCGTCGGGCGCCTGCCCGAGCCTCCGCGGCTGCTCGAGGTCTGCGAGGCGTTGATTGGAGACCCGCCCGCCCGGATTGGAGACCCGCCCGCCCCGGCGGCGAGTGTCGCCGATGGGCTCGCCGGGGACCCGCCCGCGCGTTCGGGCGACGCCTGGCACGGACTGCGGGTGCTTGTCAGCGCCGGCGGCACCCGCGAGCCGATCGACAGCGTGCGCTTCGTCGGCAACAGCTCCTCCGGGCGCATGGGGCTCGCGCTCGCGCAGGCCGCGCGAGCACGCGGGGCGCAGGTGACGGTGGTCGCCGCCAACGTGTCGCTCCCTCCGCCCGCGGGGATCGCCTGGCGCGAGGTTCGCACCGCCGCCCAGCTCCAGGATGTCTGCGAGCGGGAGTTCGCGCAGTGCGACGTCCTGCTGATGGCGGCCGCCGTCGCGGACTTCCGCCCCGCCGCGCCCCACGACGGGAAGCTCAAGAAGGCCACGCACGAGCGTCTGCGCCTGGAGCTCGAACCGACTCAGGACGTCCTCTGTGGGCTGGCCGCTCAACGCCGGCCCGGCCAGACGCTCGTCGGCTTCGCCGCCGAGCACGGCGACCGGGCGCTCGAGTGTGGACGGCGCAAGCTCGCCGACAAGAACCTCGACGCAGTCGTCGTCAACGACATCTCCCGAGCCGACATCGGCTTCGAGGCCGACAGCAACGAGGTAACGATCGTCACCGAAGCGGGGGACGAGCACGTCGCGCGCGCCCCCAAGGGCATTGTCGCCGAGGCGATCCTCGACTCCGTCGAGCGCCTGCGCGCGCAGCGGCAGGCGGCGGTCGGGTGAGCCGATCGACGAGGCCCTCGCATGAATGATCGGCGGGCGGGTGAGCCGATCGACCGGGTGTTCGCCGCAATGGTCGGCGAGCCGCTCAATGGGCCGATCGACCGGCGGGAACGATCTCTCTACAGTGAGCCCATGACGGCCGACAGCGTGTACGACCTCTACCGGCGCGGCTGCGAGCTGCTGCGCCACAGCGACTACCAGGCGGCGATCGTCCCGCTGACCCGCGCGCGCGATTCCGAGCCCGACAAGGCGTCGATCCGCGAGGCGCTCGGCCGCGCGCTGTTCGGAGCCCAGCGCTACGAGGCCGCGGCGGCGGAGTTCGGCGCGCTGGCCGCCCAGGCCCCCACCGACGACTACGCGCTGTTCTGCCTGGGACGCTCGATGCAGCAGCTCGGCCGCCACCGCGAGGCCTGCCATCCACTCGCGCTGGCCTGCTCGCTGCGTCCCGAGCGTCGCGACTACCGTGTCTACCGCGACCGCGCCCGGCGCGCCGCCCAGGTCGCCTGAGCATGGTGCGCGCCGTCGCCCGCCGCCACGCCGATGCTATGCTCGATCCACAGCTTTAGTGCCGACGTGAGGACTCAAGGCTTACTCACCGCAAGTGGGCGCTCGCCCGCTTTTTTTGTTTCAGGAGGGTCGATGACAACACTGCAGACACAGATCGAGAAGCGGCTCGCCGAATGCGAGCCCGCGGTGGAGGTGCTGCTCGCCGAGGAGGTCGGCGGTGGCACCCTGCGCGTGTTCATCGACCACCCCGACGGCGTCTCGCTGGCGCTGTGCGAACGGGTCACCGGCGCGCTGTCGCAGTTGCGCGAGCGCTACGCCCTGGAGGTCTCCTCGCCCGGCCGCGAGCGTCCGCTGACCAAGCCCGACCACTTTCGCCGCTTCGTCGGCCGCCGCGCTCGAGTGCGCACGCGGCGGGCGCTCGGCGACCTTCGCCGCGAGGGCACCCCGAGTCGACGCAACTACACCGGGGAGCTGGTTGGGGCCTCGGACACCGAGGTGATCCTCGCCGCCGACGAAGGCGTCGTCACGATCGCCTACGGCGAGATCCACCGATCGAATCTGGTCGAGGAGTAGGGCGGCTATGTCACGCGAAATCCTGGAAGCGATGCACGCCCTGGCCCGCGAGAAGGGCATCGAGCCCGAGAAGCTGATGGTCGCCCTGGAGGACGCCCTGCTGTCGGCCTACAAGAAGCAGCCCGGCTCGGCCAAGTACGCGCGCGTGGAAATGGACCGCGAGACCGCCGACTTCCGAGTGATCGAACTGATCATCCCCGAACGCCTCGAGGCCCACCTGATCGTCGAGACGATCGACGAGGGCACCGTCGTCGACCCCGAGACCGGCGAGCTGCGCGAGCCCGAGGAACCGGAGATCGACCCCAAGAAGTTCGAGGAATACCGCGACCAGATCGACGAACGCGACGTCACCCCCGACGACTTCGGCCGGATCGCGGCGCAGACCGCCAAGCAGGTGATCCTGCAGCGCATCCGCGAGGCCGAGCGCGACATGATGTACGAGGAATACCGCGACCGCGTCGGCGAGCTGATCACCGGGATCGTGCAGCAGTCGGACTCCCGCTACACCCTTGTCCAGCTGCGCGAGCGCGTCGAGGCGCTGCTGCCCAAGTCCGAGCAGGTCGAGGGCGAGCGCTACGACCACTCCCAGCGGATCAAGGCCGTCATCAAGGAGGTCTCGCCCTCGACCAAGGGCCCCTCGATCATCGTCTCGCGCCGCGACCCCGAGCTGATCCGCAAGCTGTTCGAGCTCGAGGTCCCCGAGATCGCCGACGGCCTCGTCGAAATCGCCAACGTCGCGCGCGAGCCCGGCTACCGCTCGAAGATCGCGGTGGTCTCCAACACCGACGGCGTCGACCCCGTCGGTGCCTGCGTCGGCCCGCGCGGGTCGCGCGTGCGGATGGTCGTCTCCGAGCTGCGCGGCGAGAAGATCGACATCATCCCCTTCAACGACGAGCCCGCCCGCTTCGTCGCCAAGGCGCTGTCGCCGGCGCGCGTACGCGAGGTGCTCGTCGACGACGAGGCCAAGCAGGCCACCGTGATCGTGCCCGACGACCAGCTCTCGCTGGCGATCGGCCGCGAGGGCCAAAACGCCCGCCTCGCGGCCCGCCTGACGGGCTGGCGCGTGGACATCCGCTCGGAGACCGAGTTCGCCGCCGAGGAGGCCGAGCACGGCTTCGAGGAGGAGGAGGAGGTCTCCGGCCGCTGCGCCGCGATCCTCTCAAATGGACGCCGCTGTCCCAACGCCGCGATGCCCGGCACGCGCTACTGCGGCCTGGAGAGCCACCAAGCGCTCGCGGGCGTCGCCAGCGACAGGGTCGTCGACGTCGCGGGCATCGACTCCCCCAACGGCGGCGAGGTCGCCGGAGTCGAGAGTGCCGGAGGGCAGGCGTCATAGGACACCCAGCGGGGCACGTGCCCCGGCGCCGCTGCGTGGGCTGCGGGCGGGTTGCGCCAAAGTCTGAGCTTCTGCGCCTCGCCGCCGTCGCCGATGAGACGGCCCGCCCCGATGGCGTGTCCCGTCCCCTGGGTGAGACGGCCCACCCCGATGAGCTGGCCCGCCGCCCCCGCCGACGCCGAGAGTCTTTGCGGGCGGTGCCCGACCCGGCCGCCATCCTGCCCGGTCGCGGAGCCTACCTCTGCCGTGATGTGGATTCACCCGCCCCTCATTCCGATGCGCCCGTCCTTTCCGCAAATCCGTCCCTCCTTCCCCCTGATTCATCCCTCCTTCGCGCGGCTCCGCCCGCCCGCCCCAATCCCGACTGCCTGGAGCTCGCCGAGCGCCGCGGCGGCGTCGCCCGCACGCTGCGCCGCAACGTGACCCTCGACCTCGGAGATCTCGCCCTGAACCCGGCCCGCGATCGTGCGGGCTGGGTTCCAAGACCCCGGGCGGGCGGGCTCGGAGACATAGAATCGGTGGACCGATGAGCAAGCTGCGCGTGCATGAGATCGCCAAGGCCCACGGCCTCGCCAGCAAGGAGCTGATGCAGCGGCTGAAGGCCGCCGGCATTGAGGTCAAGACGGCCTCCTCATCGATCGACGAGGAGCTCGCGCGGAAAATCTTGGAGCCGCGCCCGCCCGTCGCTCATCCAGCCTCCGGCCCCAACGGCGGGACGGCGCCCGCCCTCGACGACGCCTCTGCACGATCGATCGAAGACCGGCCCGCCGAAAAGCCGCCCGCGGCGGCCTCCGCCGCTCCTGGACCAGACCGGGCCATCGCTCAGCCGGCGGTCCCCCGGGCTCGGCCCGAGGTCCATGCTTCAGCCGGTCGCGCGCCCGCTTCGGCAGCGCCGCCCGCGGCACCCGCGCCGGTGGCTCAGGCGCCCGCGCCCGCAGGAGTTGGTGGGGCTGCAATACAAACGCCTCCAGGGCGGGCGGGGGCCGAGACGGCGGCCGTCCCGGCCGGCCAACCGTCCAGCGCACCCCCCGCCGAGTCGTCTCCCGCAACCGCCTCGACGCCGGCCGCCGAGCGGGTGCGTCCGACGCGCGACTCGCGCACCGGCGAGCGCGCCCCCGGCGGCACCGGACCCGGGGGTCGCCGCCGCGTCGTGATCGACTCCCAGGCCTCGCGCCGTCAGCAGGCCGGTCCGGCCAACCAGCCCCAGCGCCGCCCCCGCCGCGGGCGCCGCCGGCGCGGCACCTACGACGAGACGATCGCCCCGATCGACACCGCCGCGGCGCGCGACACCGACCTGGTCCGCGTCAACTCGGGCTCGACCGTCAAGGACGTCGCCGAGTACCTCGGGGTGCCGGTGCCCGAGGTCATCAAGAAGCTGATGTCGCTGGGGGAGATGGCGACCCTCACCCAGACGCTCGCCGACGAGGCGATCGGAGTGCTCGCGACCGAGTTCGGCAAGGAGATCGAGATCGTCCACGCCGCCGACGACGTCGAGGTCGAGCCGGTCTTCGAGGACGCCGAGGAGGATCTCGTCGACCGGCCCCCGGTCGTGACGGTGATGGGCCACGTCGACCACGGCAAGACCTCGCTGCTGGACGCGATCCGCCAGACCGAGGTCGCGGCGGGCGAGGCCGGCGGCATCACCCAGCACATCGGCGCCTACCAGGTCCACCACGGCGACCGCGAGATCACCTTCCTGGACACCCCCGGCCACGAGGCCTTCACCGCGATGCGCGCCCGCGGGGCCCGCATCACCGACCTCGCCGTGATCGTCGTCGCCGCCGACGACGGGGTCAAGCCCCAGACCCAGGAGGCGATCGACCACGCCAGGGCTGCCGACGTCCCGATCGTGGTCGCGGTCAACAAGATCGACAAGGAGGGCGCCCAGCCCGAGCGGGTGCGCACCGAAATGACCCAGCAGGGGCTGCAGCCGGCCGAGTGGGGGGGAGATCGAGTTCGTCGACGTCTCCGCCAAGACCCGCCAGGGCCTCGACGACCTGCTCGACACGATCCAGGTCGTCACCGATCTGGAGGAGCTGCGCGCCAACCGCGACGCCGAGGCCTCCGGCACCGTGATCGAGTCAAAGCTCGACCCCGGCCGCGGCCCGGTCGTGAGCATCCTGATCCAGCGCGGCACCCTGCACGTCGGCGACGCGCTCGTCGCGGGCGCCCACTTCGGGCGGGTACGCGCGATGCACGACTTCGTCGGGGCGCGCGTCAAGCGCGCCGAGCCCGGCGAGCCGGTGGAGGTGCTCGGCTTCGACGGGGTCCCCGAGGCCGGCGAGCTCGTGCGGGTCGTCGAGAACGAGCGCCGCGCCCGCCAGCTCGCGGGCGAACGCGCCAACCGCCTGAAGACCGAGGCCCTGGCCAGACGCTCCGGGCGCAAGATCTCACTGGAGGACGTCTTCAAGCTCGCCCGCGAGGGCGCCGTCAAGGAGCTCGGCCTCGTCGTCAAGGCCGACGTCGCCGGCTCGCTGGAGGCGATCGAGGACGAGATCGCCAAGCTCCCCCAGGACGAGGTCAAGGTCAACATCATCCACCGCGGCGTCGGCGGCATCAACGAGTCCGACGTGATGCTCGCCGCCGCCTCGGAGGGCGTGATCCTCGCATTCAACGTGCGTCCCGTCGGCGACGCCCGCCAGCTCGCCGAGCGCGAGGGCGTCGAGATCCGCTCCTACTCGGTCATCTACCGCGCGATCGAGGAGCTGCGCGCCGCGATGCAGGGCCTGCTGGAGCCCGAGGAGGTCGAGACCCCGCTCGGCCAGGCGGAGGTCCGCCAGCTGTTCCGCGCCTCGCGCATCGGCGTGATCGCCGGCTCGTTCGTCACCGAGGGCAAGGTCACCCGCGGCGCCCGCGTGCGGGTCGTGCGCGAGGGCACCGTCATCTACGACACAACCATCGCCAGCCTGCGCCGCTTCAACGAGGACGCCCGCGAGGTCGCCGCCGGCTTCGAGTGCGGGATCGTGCTCGCCAACTTCCAGGATCTGCGCGAGGGCGACGTCCTGGAGAGCTATGAGACGCGCCAGGTGGAGCGCGAGCTGGCCTGAGCCGAGGCGGAGCTGTATGGTGGCGGCGGGGGTTGCGGACCCCGCCTGTGAGGAGGGTAGGATGAGATCGACAGGCCGCATGCGTCGCGTCGACGAGGCGATCAGGCAGGTGATCGGCGAGGTGGTCGCAGGCGAGTTGAAGGACCCGCGAGTGGGATTCGTTACCGTGACCGATGTCAGGACCAGCGCCGACCTCAGCCATGCCCGCGTCTACGTGAGCGTGCTCGGCGACGCTCAGCGACGCGAGTCAACGCTGGCGGGCCTGGACAGCGCGCACGGCTACCTGCAGGGCCGGCTGGCCTCGCAGCTGCACCTCAAGCGCACCCCGACGCTGACGTTCGTCTACGACTACACCACCGACCGCGCGATGCGGATCGAGGCGCTGATCGACGAGCGGCCCGGAGGGGCCGATGAGTGAGCGCAACGGCATCGATCGGGACATCTGCGCAACCCGCGACCTGGTGCTGGAGCGCATCCGGCAGGATTCGCGCTTCGTGCTCGCCACGCACGAGAATCCCGACGGGGACGCGCTCGGCTCGCTGGTGGCGATGCAGGGGCTGCTGGCCGCGCTCGGCAAGGACGCCCCGATGTTCGTCGCACCCGGCGACCTGCCATTGCCTCAGGAGTACCGCTTCTTTGAGCTGGAGCACCTGATCGGAGCGCCGCCGGCCGACATCGCGCAGCGCACCGTGGTGCTGCTGGACTGCGGCAACATCGACCGCAATTCCGCCGAGGTCCTGCGCGACGGGGCGCACCTGCTGAACATCGACCACCACCACGACAACACCGGCTTCGGCACGGTCAACTACGTCGTGCCCCAGGCCTCGTGCACGGCGGAGATCGTGTGGGACCTGATGCACGAGCTCGACCTCGCTCCGACGCCGTCGGTGGCCCAGGCGCTGTACGTGGGGCTTGTTACCGACACGGGGCGCTTCATGTACGAGAACACAGGGCCCCGCGCCCACCGCATGGCGGCGGAGCTGATCGAGGCGGGGGTCGACGTGCAGGGCATCTACCGGATGCTCTACGAGGAGGTCCCGTTCTCCAAGCTCACGCTGTTGAAGCTCGCGCTCGAGCAGGTGCGGCGCTTTGACTCCGGGGAGCTCACGCTGGCCGCGCTCAGCGCCGAGGACTTCGCGCTGGCCGGCGCCGAGGACAGCTACTCCGAGGGCATCATCGACCACCTGCGGGCCGTCCAGGGCACCAAGGTCGCGGCGCTCGTCCGCGAGCTGACCGCCCCCGAGCGCCGCGGCGAGCGCAAGCTGTCGCTGCGCGCCGTCGACGACGACGTCGACGTCTCGCTGATCGCCCGCGCCCAGGGGGGAGGGGGCCATCGCCGCGCCGCGGGGTTCTCCACGACGCTCCAATTGGAGGAGCTGATCGCGTTCCTGCGGCGCGAGATCGCCGCGCAGTTGCACCCGGTGGCGGCCGGCGGGGAGATCGCCCGGACGCCGGCGTGAGGAGGGCTAGTACTGCTGCCGTCGCGGGACGGCATTATTTATACCATCGTATGCACTCCACGCTAAAGGCGTGTGGTGGGTGGTATAAAAAATCGAGTCGCGTATAACCCCTGCTATACGCACTTCCCAAAATACATATACACCTCCACGCCTCCGCGCTTGTCTCTTCCGGCACTCTCACCGCATGACGGCCCAGCGATGGCCGGCGTCCTGCTGATCGACAAGCCCGTCGGGATCACCTCGCACGACGCCGTCGCCGCGGTGCGCCGGGCGCTGGGGGGTGCCAAGACGGGCCACGCCGGGACGCTGGACCCGTTCGCGAGCGGTCTGCTGCTGGTGCTCGTCGGCAGGGCCACCAAGATCCAGCAGCGGCTGATGGGGCTGCCCAAGCGCTATGAGACGACCGCGCGACTGGGGGCACTGTCGAGCACCGGGGACCCCGAGGGCGAGATCGAGCTCACCGGCCGCCTGCCCGGAGACCCCCCGGCGCTGCCCGTGGGAGAGTTGCGCCAGCGTCCACCGATCTACTCGGCGGTGAAGATCGGAGGGGAGCGCGCCTATCGGCGCGCTCGGCGTGGCGAGCGCTTTGAGATGCCCGAGCGCCTGGTGACGGTCTACCGCTTCGAGCAGCTCTGGAGCGATCGGGATGCTGACGAGCCCCGGGCGGGATATCTGATCGAATGCTCCGCCGGGACGTACGTGCGCTCGCTGATTGCCGACCTCGGCGATGCCTACTGCGAATCCCTGCGGCGCACCGCCATCGGGCCGTTCGACGTGTGCGACGCCGTTGCACCGCCCCGGCGCGGGGAGACGTGGGTGGCGCCAGCCGCGATCCCGATTGAGGAGGCCCTGCGGCTCGCAGATGCCGCGCCGTCATCCCCCGTGCGGCCGACGTCGCCGCCCGGTCTGCGACCCGTACCGGCGCGCCGCGGGCCATCCGCGCCGCCGCACGAGCCGCCCATGGCGCGCAACGAGCAGCCCGCGCCGCCGCCGGGCGCGCGGCACGCGTAGGCTTCCGGGCCGTGGAGATCGTTCGGCTGCCAGACGTCCAGCGCAGAGAGCGGCGCGTGGCGGTCGGCATGTTCGACGGGGTCCACCGCGGCCACCGCGAGGTGATCCGCGACTCGGACACGGTGCTGACCTTCGACCCCCACCCGGTCTCGGTCGTGGCGCCCCAGCACTGCCCGCGGCTGCTCACGACGCTCGAGGTCAAGGCCGAGCTGATCGCGGCGCTGGGGGTGCGCGAATTGGTCGTGATCGGATTCGACGCCGAGTTCGCGGCACGCGGCGCGCAGGAGTTCATCGACGAGGTGCTCGTCGGGACGCTCCGAGCCGCGCGGGTGTCGGTCGGCGAGAACTTCCGCTTCGGGCGTCGCGCCCAGGGCGACCCCGCGCTGCTGGCGGCCGACGGGCGCTTTCAGACCGTGGTGCACCCGCTGCTGGAGGTCGACGGGGAGGTGGTCTCCTCCAGCCACATCCGCGGCCTCGTCGCGGCGGGCGAGGTCGAGCAGGCGACCCACTTCCTCGGGGCCCCATTCCAGCTGCGCGGCGAGGTCGTCCACGGCGACGAGCGCGGGCGCGAGCTGGACTTCCCGACGGCCAACCTGATCCCCGACGAGCAGCTGGTCTGTCCCGGCCACGGCGTCTACGCCTGCCTCGCCCACAGCCAGGCGATCGGGGCGCGCCCGGCGGCCGTCAGCATCGGCGTGCGCCCCACCTTCACGACCGGCCGCGGCGAGCTGATCGAGGCGTACCTGCTGGACTTCGACGGCGACCTCTACGGGCAGCAGCTACGCCTGGACTTCCTGAACCGCCTGCGCGGCGAGCGGCGCTTCGCCAGCCCCGAGGCGCTGATCGAGCAGATGCGCCGCGACGTCGAACGCACGCGGGAGATCGCCACGACCAGCCCGGAAGGCCGGCCAAGCTGACACCGGCCGTCTGCTAGCGTGTTGCGCCCGCATGACCCTAACGACTGAGCGAAAGCGCGAGCTCGCCGAGAAGTTCGGCGCCAGCGAGCGCGATACCGGCAACACCAAGGTGCAGGTCGCGCTGCTGACCGAGCGCATCAACCACCTCACCGAGCACCTGCGCGAGCAGCAGAAAGACCACCACTCGCGCCGCGGCCTGCTGATGCTGGTGGGCCGCCGCCGGCGCTTTCTGAACTACCTCCAGCGCCGGGACCTGGAGGGCTACCGGGCGCTCATCAAAGAGCTCGGCCTACGCAAGTAGCCTGGGGCGACCGATGGCCTGCGCGGAGCTGCGTCCTCCCTCGCTCGTGTGCCAGGCACACTTCGCTGGGTGCGTCCTTGCTCCATTCGACCCTCGACTGCCCCAGGGGGCGTTGTGAGCGCGCTCGATCCCGGCACCTCGGTACCACCTTTCAGCCTGGGCACCGAAAGCGGCGAGCGCTTCACCGAGGCCGACCTGCAGGGCAAGACCACGGTGCTCGTGTTCTACCCGTTCGCGTTCAGCCCGGTGTGCACCGACCAGCTGCAGCTCTACGAGCGCGAGCTCGACCAGATCACGGCGGGCGGCGCCGTGATCTACGGGGTCTCCTGCGACAGCTCCTGGGCGCAGAAGGCGTTTCGCGAAAAGCTCGAGGTCAGCATCCCGCAGCTCTCGGACTTCGAGCCCAAGGGCGCCGCCTGCGCCGCCTTCGGCGTGCTGCACGAGGGCGGCTTCCCCCAGCGCGCGCTGGTGATCGTCGGTCCCGACGGGGTCGTGCGCTGGAGCTATCAGGCGCCCTCGCCCGCCGACCTGCCCGGCGTGCACATGATCCTCGGCGGCTTGAAGAACGTTTAGGCGCTAAGCTCAGCTGCGTTCGGAACAGAGATAAAAAGACAGAGCCGCCGACCGAAGGGCGGACGAGGAAGGCAGAGAATATGAGCAGTGATGCAGCCGTTACACGGGTCTCCGTGGAGATCGCCGGTAGCGAGATCTCCTTTGAGACCGGCAGGATGGCCAAGCAGGCCTCCGGCGCAGTGGTCGTCCGCCAGGGCGACACGATGGTCCTCGCGACAGCCGTCGCCGGCTCGCTGCGCGACGTCGACTTCCTCCCGCTGACGGTGGACGTCGAGGAGCGCATGTACGCCGCCGGAAAAATCCCCGGCTCGTTCTTCAAGCGCGAGGGTCGCCCCGGCGAGAAGGGGACGCTGACCGCGCGCATGATCGACCGCCCGATCCGCCCGCTGTTCCCCAAGGGCTGGCGCTATGACACGCAGCTGGTCGCGATCCCGCTGTCGATCGACCACGTGCACCCCTATGACATCCTCGCGATGAACGGCGCCTCCGCCGCGTTGATGATCTCCGACATCCCGCTGCCGACGCCCGTCGGTGCGGTGCGCATCGGCAAGATCGACGGCAACTTCGTCGTCAATCCCTCCGAGGAGGACCTGCAGGCGGACGCCGAGAACAGCTCGGACCTCGACCTGATCGTCGCGGGCACCGAGGAGGCGATCCTGATGGTCGAGGCGGGCGCCAACGAGATCCCCGAGGCCGAGATCCTCGACGCGCTCGACATCGCCCACGCGGAGATCAAGAAGCTGTGCGCACTCCAGCGCGACCTCGCCGCGAAAGTGGGCAAGGTCAAGAAAGCCTTCGCGACGATCGCCGTCGAGGAGTCGCTGCTCGAGCAGATCCGCGGCTCCCACGGCGGCGCGCTGGACGCGGCCACGCAGGTCGAGGACAAGCTCGAACGCCAGGACGCGACCAGGGCCGTCGAGGAGGCGATCCTCGCGCAGTACGCCCCCGCCGCGCCCGCGGGTGCCTCCGAGGATCAGCTCGCGAGCGCCTCCGAGCGCCGCGCGGCCGTTCAGCTCGCGTTTGACAAGCTCGAGAAGGCGATCATCCGCGAGCGCATCGCCGTGCACAAGAAGCGCCCCGACGGGCGCTCGGAGAACGAGATCCGCGACATCGCGATCGAGGTCGGCGTCACGCCGCGCACGCACGGCTCGGCGCTGTTCACGCGCGGGCAGACACAGGCGCTGAGCGTCGTGGCGATGGGCACGCTCAAGGAGGAGATGCGCATCGACACGCTCGGCCTCGAGTCCAAAAAGTACTACTGGCACCACTACAACTTCCCGCCGTTCTCGGTCGGGGAGGCGGGCCGCATGGGCGGCGTCAAGCGCCGCGACATCGGCCACGGCGCGCTCGCCGAGCGCGCGCTCGCACCGATGGTGCCCTCGATCGAGCAGTTCCCCTACTCGATCCGCGTCGTCTCGGACATCCTCGAGTCAAATGGCTCCTCCTCGATGGCCTCGGTGTGCGGCTCCTCGCTGTCGCTGATGGACGCCGGGGTGCCGATCAAGCGCCCCGTCGCGGGAATCGCGATGGGCCTGATCAAAGAGGGCGACGACTACATCGTCTTGACCGACATCGCCGGCGTCGAGGACCACCTCGGCGACATGGACTTCAAGGTCGCCGGCACCGAGCGCGGCATCACCGCGCTGCAGATGGACATCAAGATCACGGGCGTCACGTTCGAGATCCTGCGCGACGCGCTCGCGCAGGCCAAAGAGGCGCGCACGTTCATCCTCGGCAAGATGGCCGACGTCATCGGGACCCCGCGCGAGCAGCTCTCGCAGTTCGCCCCGCGGATCCAGACGATCCAGATCGACCCCAGCCAGATCGGCCTGCTGATCGGCAAGGGCGGCGAAACGATCCGCGGGCTCTCCGAGGAGTTCGACTCCCAGATCGACGTCAACGACGAGGGCCAGGTGCTGATCTACTCCGCCAACGGCGAGCTCGCCGACGAGCTGGTCGAGCGCATCCGGATGATGATGAAGGAGGTCGAGGTCGGCGACGAATACGTCGGAAAAGTCGTCAAGACCACGACCTTCGGGGCGTTCATCGAGCTCGCCAAGGGCACCGACGGCCTGCTGCACATCTCAAACGTCTCGCCGGGCGAGCGGATCGCCAACGTCGAGGACGTCCTCAACCGCGGCGACGAGATCAACGTCCGCGTCGTCGAGGTCGACCGCGAGCGCGGCCGCATCGGCCTGCGCCTCGCCGACGACCCCGAGATCGCCGGCAAGTCCGTCGAGGAACTGCCAGCCACGGCGACTGCCGGTGGCGGCGGCGGTCGCCCCTCGCGCAACGGCCGCGACGGCGACCGCCCCGAGCGGGGCTCGGGCGGCGGCGAGCGCGGCTCCGGGCGCCCACGCCACGGCGGCGGGCGCGACCGTTACTGAGCCGGGCCAGGATGGCCCGGAATCGTGACGGCCGAAGCACACGGAGCGGTCTCCTGCTGATAAGGAGCGCAGTGTGCTTCGGCCTGGAGGCCGGATGCCGGTCATGACCGAGACATACCGCATCACGACCCTGGACTCGGGCGTCCGCGTCGTCACCGAGCAGATGCCGGCGGTGCGCTCGGTCGCGCTCGGTCTCTGGATCGGCGCGGGCTCGGCGCTGGAGCGCGACGAGCAGGCCGGCATCTCGCACCTGCTCGAGCACATGCTGTTCCGCGGCAGCGCCCGCTATGGCTCGGCCGAGATCGACCAGATCTTCGACGCGATGGGGGCCGAGCTGAACGCCGGGACCGACAAGGAGAACACGTCGGTCTTCACCCGCGTGCTCGACCACCACCTGGTGCGGGCTTTCGACGTGATCTGCGACATGGTCTGGCGCCCGCTCGTCGGGGCGGCGGCGGGCGTGCCGACCAGCGAGCTGGAGGCCGAGCGCGAGGTGGTGCTCGAAGAGATCGCGATGTACGAGGACGACCCCCAGGAGCGCGTCTTCGACGTGCTCGGCGAGGCCGTCTTCGGGTCGCACCCGCTGGGGCGCGCGGTGATCGGCCGCGCCGAGGTGGTCGGCGCCGTCACCGGCGAGGAGCTGCGGGCCTTTCACGGCGAGCGCTACACGCCGGGCAACGTCGTGATCGCCGCCGTCGGCTCGGTCGACCACGACACGCTCGTCGAGATGGCGCGCGGGGCCGCCGGCGACTCCGCGGCGCCCTCGGCACCGCTGCGCGCGGCGATCGGAGCGGGGGGCGAGCCGCTGTTCGACCGCCGCGTGCGCTTCCTGCGCAAGGACACCGAGCAGTACCACCTGTGCCTCGGCGGGCCCGGGCTCGCACGCGACGACGAGCGGCGCTTCGCGCTGCGGGTGCTCGACAACGTGCTCGGCGGCAGCGCCTCGTCGCGGCTGTTCCAGGAGATCCGCGAGCGCCGCGGCCTGGCCTACTCGGTGTTCTCGTTCTCCAATCTGTTCGCGGCCACCGGCGACGTCGGCCTGTATGTGGGGACCCGCCCGGAGAATCTCGCCGAGGCGCTCGCCGTGATCGCCACCGAGCTGCAGCGCTTCGTCGAGGACCCCGCCGACGCGCAGGAGCTGCAGCGCTCGCGCGAGAACGCCAAGGGCCGCCTGGCGCTGTCGCTGGAGTCCACCGCCGCGCGCATGAACCGCCTCGGCAGCTCGGTGCTCAACGGGCTGCCGATCCTGCCCGTCGAGGAGCTGATCGCGCGGATCGACGCCGTCACCGTCGAAGACCTGCGCGAGCTGGCCGCCGGCTGCTTCGCGGCGCCGTCGCTGTCGGTCGCCGCGATCGGCCCCGACGAGGGCGTGCTGCGCGACGCGCTGCGCCCGCTGGAAGCCGTGCCGGCGTGATCGCGGTCGCCGTCTGCGGCGCCGCCGGACGCATGGGGCAGGCCGTCTGCGCCGCCGTCGACGGCGCCTCCGACATGCGGCTGAGCGCGCGCGCCGACCCCGTCCTGGGGACGACGCTCGCCGAGGTCCTCGCCGGCGCCCACCCCCCCGACGTCGTCGTGGACTTCACGCAGCCCGACACCGCCGCGGAGAACGCGCTGCGGTGCGTGCGCGCGGGGGTCCACGCCGTGGTCGGCACCACCGGCTTTGACCTCGAGCGGCTCGCGGCCGAGCTGCGCTCGATGGCCGCGGAGGGCGGCGCTCGGCGGCAGCCCGCCGAGGGGGATGCCGGCGCAACCGCGGCTGGCGGCGGGGCACCGCGCGCGAACGTGCTGGTCGCGCCCAACTTCGCGATCGGAGCCGTCCTGATGATGCGCTTCGCCGTCGAGGCCGCACGCCACATGGACAAGGCCGAGATCATCGAGCTGCACCACGACGGCAAGCTCGACGCTCCCAGCGGCACCGCGGCGCGGACCGCCAGGCTGATGGCCGCGGCGAGCGGTGGGTCCGGGGCGGGCGGGATTCCCATCCACTCGGTGCGTCTCCCCGGCCTGGTGGCCCACCAGGAGGTGATCCTCGGCGCGCTCGGCCAGACGTTGACGATCCGCCACGACTCGATCGACCGCGTGTCGTTCATGCCCGGGGTGCTGCTCGCGGTGCGACGTGTCGGCGAGCTGGCCGAGCCCCTGACGGTGGGCTTGGAGAGCCTGTTGTTTGCAGGCGTGGGATAATGCCCTCCTCATGACGAGTCTCGGAACTGTGCTGACGGCGATGGTGACGCCCTTCGACGACGACCTGCGCGTCGACGAGGAGTCCTTCGTGGCGCTCATGCACCACCTCGCCGCGCACGGCTCGGACGGGTTCGTGGTGTGCGGCACCACCGGCGAGGCCTCCACGCTGACCGACGACGAGCAGCTCGGCACGATCGCGCTCGCCGTGCGCGAGCGCCCGGCGGGCAGGACGATCGTCGCGGGCACCGGCGCCAACGACACCCGCCACGCGGTGTTCCTCACCGAAAAGGCGACCGAGGCCGGGGTCGACGCGCACCTCAGCGTGTGCCCCTACTACAACAAGCCCAGCCGCCTGGGCCTGCTGCGCCACTACGAGGCGATCGCGGGGGCCACCGACAGGCCCATCATCGTCTACAACATCCCCGGCCGCACCGCGATCAACATGGCACCCGACCTGCTCGCCGAGCTGGCGCAGATCGAGAACATCGTTGGCGTCAAGCAGGCCAACGCGGCCGAGCTGCAGCCGATCGACGGCCTCGACGTCTACGCCGGCGACGACGGGACCTTCGCCCGGACGCTGGACATGGGCGGCGCCGGGGGCATCCTGGTGGCCAGCCACATAGTGGGAGACGCGATGCGCAGGATGGTCGACGAGCCCGAGCACCGCGCCGAGATCGACGCGTCACTGCGCGACGTCTACGAGACGCTGTTCATGACGGCCAGCCCGACCTGCACGAAGGCCGCGTTGAACCTGCTCGGCCACCGCGCCGGCGGGCTGCGGCTGCCGTTGGTGGAGGCCACCGAGCAGGAGTTGGAGGCGGTGCGGGCGATGCTCGTGCGCCACGGGCTGCTGGCGAGCGACGGCTCTGCGCCGTCGCCGGTCGGCGAGAGCGCCGCGCCGTCGGCGACGGCGCAACACGCGTGAGCGCATTGCGCATCCTGCCGCTCGGCGGGCTGGGCGAGATCGGCAAGAACATGACCGTCGTCGAGCACGACGGGCGGATCGTGGTCGTCGACGTCGGTCTGCGCTTCCCGACGCCGGAGATGGTCGGCATCGACCTGGTGCTCCCCGACTTCAGCTACCTGCGCGAGCGCGCCCGCGAGATCGAGGCGATCGTCGTGACGCACGGCCACGAGGACCATCTCGGGGCGCTGCCGTGGGTGCTGCGCGAGCTCTCCCAGCAGGCCGATCCGCCGCCGGTGTACGGGGGGGCGCTGACGATCGCGATGGCGCGCTCCAAGCTGGAGGAGCACCGCCTGAAGAAGATCGAGCTGTCCGAGGTGGCGGCCGGCGAGGAGCTGCAGCTCGGCCCGTTCACCCTGGAGATGATCCACATGACCCACTCGATTCCCGACTCCTGCGCGGTGGCGTTGGAGACCGACCTGGGGACGGTGCTGATCACGGGCGACTACAAGTTCGACCAGACCCCCGTCGACGGACCGCCCGCGGACGTCTCGCGCCTGGCGGAGCTGGGCCGCGAAGGGGTGCTGCTGCTGTGCGGGGACTCCACCAACGTCGACCGCCCCGGCTTCTCGCCGTCGGAGTCGGTCGTCGGCCCCCACCTGAAGGAGGTCTTCGCCCGCTGCGAGGGGCGGATCGTGGTGACGAGCTTCGCCTCGAACATCCACCGCCTGCAGCAGGTCGTCGACGCGGCGTACGAGCTCGGGCGCAAGGTTTCGCTGGTGGGGCGCTCGATGCGCAAGAACATGGGCATCGCGCGCGCGCTGGACCACGTCGAGGTGCCCGACGGGATGCTGGTGGGGCCCCGCGAGATCGAGGACTTCCCGGACGAGCGGATCGTGATCCTCTCCACCGGCTCCCAGGGCGAGCCGCTGTCGGCGCTGCGGCGGATGGCCTACCGCGACCACCCCCAGGTGCAGCTGCGCAGCGGCGACACCGTCGTGTTCTCCGCGACCCCGATCCCCGGCAACGAGCGCGCCGTCAACGAGACGATCGACCGGCTCTACCACATCGGCTGCGACGTGGTGACGCCGCGCGACGCGCCGGTGCACGCCTCCGGGCACGGCTACGCCGAGGAGGTCAAGCTGATGCTGAACCTCGTCAAGCCGCGCTACGTGATGCCGTTCCACGGCGACTTCAAGCGGATGCGCCTGCACACCCAGCTCGCCGAGGCCGTCGGGATTCCGCCCGAGGATATTTTTCAGGGCGACAACGGCCTGCCGCTGGACGTCGACCGGCGCGGCGCGCGCTTCGGCGAGCGCCAGCAGTCCGGGATGGTGTTCGTCGACGGTGTCGAGATCGGCGACATGGCCGACGTCGCGCTGCGCGACCGGCGGATGCTGTCGGCCGACGGGATCTTCATCGTCGTCGCCACGATCGCCGAGCAGGATGGGCGCTCGGTCGCCGACCCCGAGGTGATCTTCCGCGGGGTCCCGTTTCTCGACGAGGCCGGAAAGCTTGTCGAGGAGATCAGGCTCACCGTCGAGGAGTCGCTGCAGCGCGCCGCCGGGGAGGAGGTCCGCGAGGTGGACCTGATCCAGCAGATGCTGCACGACGATCTTGCGAAGCTGGTCTACGACCGCCTCCGTCGGCGCCCGATGGTGCTGCCGGTCGTGGTCGAGGTGTAGCGTCGCGGGCCTTTGGCTGGCAGCTACTCGTCCCGGCGATCCCGAGCCCCGAGACTGGTCGCGGGCTCAGGCGGGTTGGAGTTCATCCTCAATGATGCCGACGGTATCGACTCCGCGTCGGCGCAGGCTGCGCTTGATCGTTCGCGCCGCGGACGTCGGCACATTGACGAGCTTAGGGGCCGATGCAGCGGCCGACTGCATCAGCTCGCCGATGAACTCGTCTATGAAGGAATAAGAGACGCTGCGCACACCGGCAAAGTCGATCGTTACGGACTCCATAGGCGCGTTGCCGATCTTTGTGCGCACGTCAGCAAGCACACGTGCGCCACGGTCTCGGGTTGAGAAGACGAGACCCTGGTCGGCCAAGCGGTACTGCACGATGAAACCTCCGGTCTAAAACGATGAGCGGGCTATACCGTACTCCAAATGTCGGCAGACGAGAAGATCAACTATAGCTGCGGGGAAGGCGGTTGGCGCCATGCTAGGCCGAGAGCTCAAGTCGGACCCAGGTGCCGACAGTCGGTTGATTCACGCCCCAAGCCCGGCGCCTGATCTGAGTCCCGTCGCGAACCTCGACCCGGAAGCGTCCCTGACCGGACCAGATTCGCAGTTCGCCCATCGGCACCTTGGTCTCCTTGAGCCCGTCTATGACGTACTGGTAGCCGATGCCGCGGTGCGGGCTGCCGGTGGCGGTGAAGCCCTCCTTCGTGGCTACACGGATCGCGTCATCGTCGTCGGTCAGGTCCGGGAACGCTTTGCGGATGTGGTCGGGGATGCCGATCCCTAGATCGCCGATGGCCACGACACAGCGCCGGGGCATGTAACGCTGCGCCGTCACGTAGGCCACGCCCACTTTGGAGCTGCCGTGGCTGGTCGCGTTATCGCACATCTCGCTGACTGTCCTCGTAAAGGCTTCTGCGAGACGTCCCAGTGTCCCAGTGAAATATGCGGAGTAGAGCGCCCCAAGCTCATCGTCAAGAGCGTCGCTGTCGAGGGTCGAGCGCAGCCGGCGGATCGGGATGAGAACCTCGCTGCGCTCGGTCGAGCGGATCGCGCCAAAATCGCACCGGCATGCGTCGGGCAGATCTCTGTTGAGACCCATCCGGGCGAGGTAGTCGCGAACGTCGGCCGAGCCCGGCCGGACAACGTGGACTTCATGGCCGTTGGAGCAATGCCAGTCGATGAACCCCCGCAGGCGCAAGAGGAACAAGGGGTCAACGAACTGGAGGTCGGTCAAATCGAGCACCACGGTCTCGGCCGGAGGCTCGCGCAGGATGACCCGTTCGCCCCACTGCTCGCTTGTCCCGGCATCAGCCGGAACCTTGACAATTGCCACGGACATCGCCCGCCGCAGTAGTCGGACGATCGGAAGTACCACGAAGTTCTTGAACCGACCGAGCGGGCTTCTTGGTCGTCAGGACGACGGCCCGACTTGGTACTTGTTGACGTGTGTGTAGCGGTTCGGCGCGCACTTACGCCGCCGAGCGCAGCTCGGCGGCGACAGGCTCCGCGGACGTCGGCGTCACCGGCGCCAGCGGCAGGCGCACCACGAAGCGAGCGCCGTACGGCGCGCCGCCGTCGGCCCCGTGCGCGTGGGTGTGCTCCAGCGTGACCGAGCCGCCGTGGGACTCGGCGACGGCGCGCACGATCGCGAGGCCGAGGCCGAACGAGCCGCCGCGGTCGCCGGCGCCGCGGACGAAGCGCTCGAACAGGGTCGGGACGAGCTCCTCGGGAACGCCGGGGCCGTCGTCCTCGACGACCAGCACGGCCTCGCGACGATCGCGACCGGCACCCGTCCCAGACCCAACCGCTTTGCCTCCACCGGTCTCGCCCTCGCCGCCACCCGCCCCGTTCGGACTCGCTGCGTTGCCCGGCGCCGCGGTCGCGGTGCAGACGCGAATCGCGGTCCCGCGGGGGGTGTGGCGCAGGGCGTTCTCCAGCAGGTTCAGCACGAGCCGCAGCAGCTCGTCGTGGTCGGCCTGGACGACGGCGCGGTGGACGTCGAGCGTGATGTCGTGCTCGCCGCTGACGGGGCCCAGCTCGGCGGTGGCGTCGACGACGATCTGGGCGAGGTCGCAGGGCTCGCGCGGCAGCACCCGCCCGACGTCGGTGCGCGCGAGCAGCAGCAGGTCGGCGACGAGCCGGCGCATCCGCTGGGAGGAGCGCAGCGCCGAGCGCGCCGCGTCGCCCTGGTCGCCGTGCAGGGACTCCGCCAGCAGCTCGAGATTGGCCAGCACGCTGGTCAGCGGGGTGCGCAGCTCGTGTGAGGCGTCGGCGACGAAGCGCCGCTGGCGGTCGAGCATCGCCTCGGTCTCGGCGTGGGCGTCCTCCAGCGCGCCGAGCATCCCGCGCAGAGTGTGCGCCAGCTCGCCGACCTCGTCGTCGGCCTCGGGCTGGGGCACGCTGAGGCTGGGGTCGCGAGTCCGCGCGATCTCCGCCGCGGTGCTCGTCAGCCGCGCGATCGGGAGCATCGCGCGGCGCGCGATCGTCGCCCCGGCGAGCAGTGCGAGGCCGCTACCGGCGAGCACGCCGAGCACCAGCAGCAGCTCGACCCGCGCGATCGTCGACTGCACGTCCGACAGGTGTCGGGCGTACTGCACGACGATCCGGCCGCCGACCGGCGGGCCGAGCGGCACGACGCGGCTTTCCACGCGGTAGCCGTCGACGTTCGCTTCGCTGGCCAGCCCCAGGTTGGGCGCGTGGGTCGTGCTCGCCAGGACTTCCCCGGAGGGGTTGAGAATGCGGATGACGGCGTGCTCGGAGGCCCCGAACTTGTCGAGGCTCGGCGGGTCGACCACGCGGAAGCCGAAGCCTTCGGCGAAGTTGCCGGTCACGTCGACCTGGACGAGCCCGGCGAGGTTGTTGGCGGAGGCGGCGACGTCGCGGTAGAAGTCCGCGCGGATGCGGCGCACCGTGAGCGAGCCCACGACGACGGCGAAGCCGCAGAGGATCACGAACGTCAGCAGCGCCGAGACGACCGCGAGGCGCACCCGGATCGGGAGCCGGTCGAAGCTCCTCGACAGGCGGGCCAGCGGACGCTCAGGCGCGGAGGACGTAGCCGGCTCCTCTGATCGTGTGCAACAGGCGCGGCTCGCCCTCGGCCTCGAGCTTGCGGCGCAGGTTGGACACGAACACCTCGATCGTGTTGGTGGTGGAGAACGGGTCGTAGCCCCACACCTCGTCGAGCAGGCGCTGGCGGGAGATCACGATGCGCTCGTTGCGCATCAGGTATTCGAGCAGCTCAAACTCACGCTGGGTCAGCTCGATGGTGCGGTCGCTGCGGGCGACCTCGTGGGTGTCGGCGTTCAGAGAGAGGTCTGAGACCCGCAGCGGCGCCGAGCCGCGCGGCGGGCGGCGGCGCAGCGCGGCGCGGATCCGCGCGAGCAGCTCCTGGCGCTCGAACGGCTTGACGAGGTAGTCGTCGGCCCCGGCGTCGAGGCCCTCGACGCGCGACTCGACGGCGTCGCGGGCGGTGAGGATCAGGATCGGGACGTCGTCGCGCTCGCGCAGGCTGCGCGCGACGTCGAGGCCGTCGACCTGCGGCAGCCCGAGGTCGAGGATCACGAGGTCCGGGGCGAACGCCTGCGCCTGCTCGAGGCCCAGCGCCCCGTCGGGCGCGGTGCGGACCTCGTAGCCCTCCATCCGCAGCGAGCGCTGCAGTGCCTGGGCGATGTCGTCGTCGTCCTCCACCACCAGCACGCGGGGTGAGCGCGAGAAGTCGTTCATGCCCGTGTATGTGTAGCGATTTGCACTAAAGCAATAGTAAGGGACCGCCGGTCTGGCAAGCGGGGACCGCGGGACTCGCGAGCGGTCGAGGGGCTGCAAGGCGGTTGGGCTTAGGAGGCGGCTTGGCAGGTTCTGAGCGGGCGGCGTCGAAGTTGCGCGCAGTGCCCGCGACACGCAGACCACCCCGCCGCTCGCCCGGACGACGATCGCCGCTGCGCCGGCCGGCAGCCAGCCGCCGTCGAGGCGGACGGGGGCGCGGCGGCGGGCTGTCGCTGCCGCACCTGACTCCACGGCTGCCGCAGCTGGACGAGCGCCAGCGCGACGTGCTCGCACTGGCGCTGATCGCGCTGGGGGTGTTCATGGGCTTTGTCTTGTACGGAAGCTCCGCGGCGCGCGACGGCGGGGGCGTGGGGCATGCGCTGGCGGGGGCGCTCGGCTGGGGCTTCGGCCGCGCGCGGGCACTCGCCCCGATCGCGCTGGTGGCAGCCGGGGGAGTGCTGTTGATGCGCGCGGCGCTGCCGACGCTGCGTCCGCTGCGCGCCGGCAGCGTCTGCCTGTCGGCGGCGATCGTGCTCGCGCTGGCGGCGGGCACCCTCGGCGTCAGCGACGGGCCCGGCGGCTCGGAGGTGGGCGGCCGGGCGATCTCGCACTGGTCCACCGGCTACCTGCAGGCCCGCGGCGGGGCGGCGGGCGAGGTGTTCTACGAGGCGGCCGATCGGCTGGTACAGCAGGTCGGGGTGGAGATCCTCGTGGTCTTCCTGTTCGTCGTCGGCCTGACGCTGCTGACGGGGGCGTCGCTGGCGACGGTGCTGCGCGCGACGGGCGGCGGCGTGGTCGACACCTCGCGGGTGCTGCGTGCGCGCCTTTCAGAGCCCCACCGACCCCGCCCCTCCCGTTGGCTGCGCGGAGGGTCGGTGGCGGCCGACGGAGCGGAGCTCGCCGACAGGGTGGAGGTCGATCGATCACAGCTCGCCCAGCTGCTCCCGCCGGAGCCCGAGCCGGACAAGCTGGTGGTGCGGGCGACCCACGTCGAGGCCCCCTCCCTGGACCGCGGGCCCGGGGATGGCGAGGACGATCCGTGGGCACTCGGTGCATCCGACGAACCGGCCGGCGAGGGCGAGGGCGGCGCAGGCATCGACGCCGGCGACCCCGATCAGGAGAACGACGAGCATGGCCTCTCGGGACCGAAGCCGGGAGACACTCGCCTTCGGCGAGAATCCCCGCTTCGGCCAGCGGGGGGTCCCAGCCAGCTGGACGGCAACCCGCCCGGGGAGGTGGATCCCAATCGACTGACCCCGCAGGGCCGCCTGCGCGGCGTGGTGACCGACGATCCGGACTTCGTGTGGAGGCTCCCGGACGCCACGCGGGTGCTGTCGCGCTCGACGGCGGAGCAGTCGCGGCCGGACACGGCCGGCCAGGAGCGCACGGCGGCGAGCCTGACCGAGGCGCTGGGCCACTTCGGGGTGCAGGCGAAGGTGATCGGGACGGTGGCGGGCCCCCACATCACCCGCTACGAGCTGCGCCTGGCGCCGGGGACGAAGGTGGCGAAGGTGGCACAGCTCAAGGACGACCTGGCGTATGCGCTGGCGGCGACCGACATCCGCATCCTGGCGCCGATCCCGGGCAAGCAGGCGGTGGGCGTGGAGGTCCCGAACGCGCGCCGGCGGATCGTGCGCCTGGGCGACGTCTTCCAGGCGCCCCCGGCGGACTGGTCGCCGCTGACGGTGTGGCTCGGCAAGGATGTCGCGGGCAAGGCGATCGGGGCGGACCTCGCGAAGATGCCGCACCTGCTGGTGGCGGGCACGACGGGGGCTGGCAAGTCGGGGGCGATCAACGCGATGCTGGCGAGCGTGCTGCTGCGGGCGACGCCGCACGAGCTGCGCCTGGTGCTGGTGGACCCCAAGCAGGTCGAGCTCAACCACTACGAGTCGATCCCGCACCTGCTGACCCCGGTGATCACGAATCCGAAGATGGCGGCGAACGCGCTGGGGAACCTGGTCAAGGAGATGGAGCAGCGCTACGGCCTGATGTCGCTGGCGCGCACGCGCAGCCTGCCGGAGCTCAACCGGGCGCGCGAGCAGCGCGACGAGGCGCCGCTGCCGTACATCCTGTGCGTGATCGACGAGCTCGCGGACCTGATGATGGTGGCGCCGGCCGACGTCGAGGACTCGATCATCCGCCTGGCGCAGAAGGCGCGCGCGGTGGGTATCCACCTGGTGCTGGCGACGCAGAGCCCGCGGGTGGACGTGATCACGGGCATGATCAAGGCCAACGTCCCGTCGCGGATCGCGTTCGCGGTGTCCTCGCAGACGGACTCGCGCGTGATCCTCGACCAGAACGGCGCGGAGTCGCTGCTGGGGCAGGGCGACCTGCTGTTCAGCCCGGTGGGCTCGTCGCGGCTGCAGCGCATCCAGGGTGCCTACATCGACGAGCCGCAGATCGCGAAGCTCACGGACTTCTGGCGCCGCCAGGGCGAGCCGGAGCTGCGCGAGGAGCTGCTGGAGGAGGTCGAGCCCTCCGGCGACGGCGAGGAGGGGGCGCCCGACGATTTCGACCCCGACGAGGACCCGCTGCTGCGCGACGCGATCACGCTGGTCGCCGAGATGCAGACGGCCTCGACGTCGATGCTGCAGCGCCGCCTGCGCCTCGGCTACACCCGCGCGGGCCGCCTGATCGACATGCTCGAGCGCCGCGGGGTGATCTCGGGCTATGAAGGCTCCAAGCCCCGCCAGGTGCTCGTCACCGAGGCCGACCTGCCGCGGGTGCTGGCGATGCTCGAGAGCCCGCCGACCCCCGCCGTCGCCCAGCCCGCCGCGGTCGAGTCGTCGGAGGCGTGAGCTCTTGGGTTGGGCCGGCATGGCCGGCCGGCGTGGATCGGTCTGTTTGAAACCCGGGGAGGCGTGAGGGGCCTGCCCCCCTCCCGCTCAACCGGGGTAGCCTTCGCGAGCGATGCCGGAGATCGGAGCAACGCTGCGCGAGGCGCGGATGCGCGCGCACATCGACGTGTCCGAGATCGAGGCCCAGACGAAGATCCGCGCGAAGTACCTGCGGGCGCTCGAGAACGAAGAGTGGGACCTGCTGCCGGGGCCGACGTTCGTCAAGAGCTTCCTGCGGACCTACGGCGACGCGCTGGCGCTCGACGGGAGGGCGCTGGTGGAGGAGTACAAGCTCGCCTACGAGCGTCCCGGCGAGGGCGACCGGCCGGAGCTCGGCCAGCAGCCGGCCGTCTCGACCTGGCGCCGGCCGCGTCCGCGCGGCCAGGCGGGGCGGGCGGGCCCATCACGCGTGTATGTCGCGGCGGTGAGCGCGGTGGCGGTGGTGATCGTGCTGCTGATCGTCGGCCTGCTGACGAGCGGGAGCAGCCCGCCGGGCGCGACCGCGCCGACGACCGCGCGCGAAACGTCGGCGGTCCGCCGCGGCCATGCGCGCCATCCCCCGCGGCGGACGCCGAACCCGGCGGCGGCCGCGGGGACCGCGACAGTGTCGGTGCAGGTGCAGCCGACGGCCGAAGTGTACGTCTGCCTGATCGGCGAAAATGGGCAGCGGCTGATCCCGGGCACGATCCTGCAGCCGGGCGCAGCCCAGCCGACCTACCGCGCCAGGCGCTTTGAGCTGACGCTCGGCAACAACTCGGTGGCGCTGACGATCGACGGCACCCCGCGCACGGTCCCGCCCTCCAGCCAGGCGATCGCGTACTCGATCACGAAGGCCGGCCGCCGCACGCTGGCGCCGGCGGAAGCGCCGACCTGCAAGGGGTGATGAGGGCCGCCGACAGAGATTCGGTCCCGCCCGCCCTCGCCTCCGGGTCGGCGGCCGGTGCGGGCGCACGCGTCGCACCGCGGGCGGGGATCGTGGTGACGGGCACCGAGGTGCTGACGGGCCGCGTGCGCGACCGCAACGGGCCGTGGCTGGCGGACCGCCTGGAGGAGCTGGGCGTCGACCTGGCGCACGTCGTGATCGTCGGCGACCGCCGCTCGGACATGCTGGCGGCGCTGGACTTCATGGCGCGCGAGGGCATCGACGTGGTGCTGACCAGCGGCGGCCTGGGCCCGACGGCAGACGATCTCACGGCGGAGGTGGTCGGCGAGTTCCAGGGCCGCGAGATGGTGCTCGACGAGGCCCTGGAGGCCCGGATCGCAGAGATCCTGCGCCCCCTGGCCAAGCGCTGGCCGGACCTGGACATGGAGGCGCTGCGGGTCGGCAACCGCAAGCAGGCGGTGATCCCGCGCGGGGCGACGGTGCTGGAGCCGGTCGGCACGGCCCCCGGCCTGATCGTGCCCCCGGGGGAGCTGGAGGACCCGCCGGCGGATCCACCGGCGCGGGGGCCCAAAGGCCGGCCTGCGCGCGCAAGCACCGATCGCCCCGATCCCCCAACGGCCGGCCGGCCGGTCGTCGGTCCGACGGTGGTGGTGCTGCCGGGCCCGCCGCGCGAGCTGCAGCCGATGTGGGCGGCGGCCGTGCAGACCGAGGCGCTGCGTACGGCGCTGGCGGGCGCGGTGGAGTACCGCCGCGCGATGCTGCGCCTGTTCGGGATCCCGGAGTCCGAGATCGCCGAGACGCTGCGGGTGGCGCAGCGCGAGGGGGTGGTGCTGGAGCGCCTTGAGGTCACTACCTGCCTGCGCCGCGGCGAGGTCGAGGTGGTGACGCGCTACGAGCCCGCCGCGCAGGATGTCTACGACGCACTCGTCGAGGTGGTGCGGGCGCGCCACGCCGACACGCTGTTCTCCGACGACGGCAGCTCGGTCGACGAGCAGGTCGCGGCGCTGCTGCGCGGAGAGTTCTCCCCACCACACGGCCCGCTCGCTGGGCGAGTGGATCGAGGAATGAGAGCCCCGCCCGCCCGAATCCCGCCCGCCCCGCGTGGCGTGCTCGACCGATCGGAGATCGGCCGGCGAGCGACCGAGGACGCCGAGCCACGAAGTGCAGCGGGCGGGCCGTGGACGATCGCGGTCGCGGAGTCGTGCACCGGTGGCCTGCTCGCGGCGCGCCTGACCGAGCTGCCGGGGTCCTCCGACTACATGCGCGGCGGGATCGTGGCGTACGCCAACGAGGTCAAGGTCGCCCGGGCGGGGGTCTCGGCTGAGCTGATCGCGCGCCACGGCGCGGTCTCGGTCGAGGTCGCGCAGGCGCTTGCCGAAGGGGCCAGGGCGCAGCTGGAGGCCGATGTGGGGGTCGGCGTCACCGGCGTCGCCGGCCCGGGCGGCGGCACCCCGGACAAGCCGGTGGGTCTGGTGTGCCTGAGCGTCGCGGGCCCCGACGGCGCCTCGCTGACGCGCTCGGTGACGCTCCCCGGCGGCCGCGCCGACGTGCGCGACCGCGCCACCACGGTCGCGCTGCATATGGTCCGCCGCCTGCTGGCCGAGATGCGCTCGGTCAGCGATGCCCGGGGGACCTGAGAGGCGGTCCGCCGTGACACGCCTCGGGGTGCGACGATCCGCTATGACCGCGCGTAGGTCCCACCCCCGATTCCCACGACCTTGGCGGTGCGTTCGGCCTGCGCGAGCAGCGCGCTCGCCTTGACGCCGGGGCGGACCGCGAGCGGGCGACGCAGCGCGACCACTCTCACGATGTAGTCTTCGTTTACGCCCTTGGGTGGGCAGATCGAGTAGCCCGCCTTGCCGAAGCTGTTGGTGGCGACGACCGCCCCTGGCGGCAGCGCACCGGCGGAGAGCCCCCGCGATGTGGGGCTGAGGCCGGCGACGCCCCAGTCGAAGAACAGGCTCCCGTCGACGAACCGCAGGTTGAGGACGAACACGGCGAGCTCCCTGGTGCCGGGTGGGACGGCCTTCCACTGCACGGGCAGCGAGATGTCTTCCCCGTCGCAGGTGTAGCGCTTGGGGATCTGGCGTTCGGGCCCGAGCAGGCCGGGGATCGACACCGCGATCGAGACGCTGGGCTCCGGTTCGTGACGGCTCGGCTGCGACGGCGGGCTCGCCTGCACCGGCCGGCTGCCGGGCTGTGTGGGGGGCTGTGTCGGAGATGTGTTCGAGTTCGCGGCCGAGGCGAGTTCGCTCGGGGTCGGATTGCCGCTCGTCGTCCGCGCCTGACCGCCAGGCGCCGGCTGTGAGGACCGGGGGGAGGAGTTGCCGCAGCCGGCAAATGCCAGCCCGGCTGCGATCACACACGCGATCAGCGTCCTGCCCGCGACTCGCATCTGTGGTCGACTCGATGGCTTCACTTTGCACACCCCTGTTCGAGTTTGCCGTCGTCTGCCTGATTGAAGCGAAAATGATGCGCAGATCAAGGCCATGACAGCGCCACCGCCGCGACCGGGGGCTTTTCCGCGGCTCAGTTGACCATTTTTGTTTCTTTTTTAATCTCCCGTCAATACTGGGGTTTTCGACTCTGGAGGCGCTCGGCAGGCGCTCGCGAGGCGCTAAAGAGGGGGAGTTTGGCGGAGCGTATTGACGCGTTCCTGGGGGATCCCTATACTTGGTCCGGCCTCGATCCTGGGTCCGGCCAGTGCGGAGGACCCGAGGCCGAGGCGAGCGACAGGCGTTCGGGCGGCGCCGTCTTGGGCGGAGGACGCATCGAACCCAACTACGAAATCTCGGCTCCGCCGAGAGCGACGGAGGTAAATAACTCATGTTGAAAGTGAGATCGATCCTGTCGGGTCTGCTGGTCGCGTTCGCGCTCTGCGCGTTCGCGTCGACTTCGGCCCTGGCCTCGACCCATGCGTTCTTCATCGAAGGAACGGAAATCGGGGCGAAAGAAAAAACCGAAGACCTGACGATACCAACTTTTTTCAAATTGGAATCTAAAATCAGCAGCGTTAGGGTGCTGTTGGAATGCGAAGGCGATATGGGGACCGGCAACTTCGAAGAAAAAGGTAAAACCACTGGTGAAGTAAAGCTCAAAGAATGTGCTCTATATGAGATTACGTTGAAAGGCAAGGAGGAAGATCTTTCGGCGTGTTCGCTCCCCGAATCGATCGAATTTAAATATAAAGACGAACTGATAGCCGGACCGGAAGACGAACTCAAACCCGAAGGAGAAAAAGAAACTTTCGTAAAAATAGAAGTAGCAGGAAGCTCGTGCGCGTTGAAAGGAACATACGCGCTGTCGGGCGCGGTCGTCTGCCAGCTACCCGTAGTCGGAGTGGAAATGCCCGAGCACAATCTCATCTGCGACACGAATAAATTGAAACTAGCCAGTGAACCGGCCGAGTTGTACAGTGAGGGTACGGTTAAATTGACGTCCGGCAAGGAATGGTATGCCAATTAGCCTCGCCGGCAAGATTTCAACGGAGGTTGCGTTACTATGTCAAGAATAAGATTCGTCCTGCTGTGTCTGCTGACCGGGCTGGTGACGAGCATATCCGCTCCGACCATGGCCTCAGCACGAGAATACGTTGTAAACAAAAAACCGGTAGAAGGAGTGTCTGAAGAATACAAAGGCTTTCAGCTGCCGTTCTCCCGCTCGACCGTCGAAGCCAAACTGAAAGGAACGAGGGCCGGCATCGTATGCTTTTCGATCACCTCCAGGGGGTTCCTGGAAAAAGAAGGCAAATCAAAAGGCGAAATCTTTCTCTCGAACTGCGGGGTATTTGAATACACCGGGGGAAAAAGAGTCTTCCTGAACGAATGCACATTCCCCAACCGCCCCGCGTATAAACTTGTCTACGAAGGCGGCAAACTTCCCGCTGGAGAAGGCGAACCCATACGCCAGGAGTGGACCGGGTCCGAAGCGGGTAAACTGTTCGGTGCCATCGAAATAGGCGTATGTGGGCTGAAAGGAAAATATGAACTGAAAGGAACACAGGATTGCGCATGGCCCGAACCGCTGGTGGAACAGGAGTACCATGTCTGGGAATGCAACGCGGTGGGCTCCGATGAACTGGAACTGCAGAGGGAAGGAGCGGAACTGGTCGAAGCGAGATTCTGGTACCTGGCCTACGTCTTCGTGAAAACAGGCGACAAGTGGGGTGTCAAATAGCCTCATCGCCCGCGATCGATTGAGCCAGCGGTCGGCGTCCCCTCTGGCCCGGCACGGCGGATCCGCCGGCCGGAGGGGACGCCTCCACGCAAGCCGGCCCGCTCGCCTGCCGCCCGGAGCTGGTCGCGGGCGCCGCGGTGGCGGGGCGGACGCACCGACCGCCACAACGGGCGTCGCGGCGCTCCTCGGGCCCCTGGCGCTCGCGCCGAGCCCCGGACGAACGTGCGACAGGCGGCTTGCGTACGCTCGGAGCGATGACCCGCAGCGCCACAGCCCGGCTGTTCGTCGCGATCGACCTCCCCACGGCCGTGCGCGCGCGTCTGACGACGTGGGCGCGCGGGGCGGCGTCGCAGGCGCGCGCGACGGGCGGCCAGCTGCGGTTGGTCGAACCCGAGCTGCTGCACGTGACACTGTGCTTCCTCGGCAGCCGTCCCGTGGAGGAGCTCGACGCGCTCGAGGGGGCCGTGGGGGCGTGCGCGGCGGCGGCGGTAGGGGAGCTGTCGCTGGGGGCGCCGGTGTGGCTGCCGCCGCGCCGTCCGCGCACGCTGGCGGTGGAGGTCCACGACGATCCGCGCGGGACGCTTCAAACATTGCACGACGACGTCGCGCGGGCGCTGGCCGGGGTGTGCGACTGGCAGCCCGAGCGCCGGCGCTTCCGCCCTCACGTCACGGTCGCGCGCATGGGCGCGACCGACGCGCCGCGCGAGCGGGGCCTTCCGCCCACGCCGGCGCTGTCATTCCAGCCGCTGACGCTGACGCTGTACCGCTCGTGGCTGTCGCCTTCGGGGGCCAGCTACGAGGCGGTCGCGCGCCACCTCCTGTCAGGGTCCTGAGCCACGACGCGCGCACGCGGCCCCCTCCGAGGGGGCCCAATCGATACGAACAACTGTTCTGTCCGAAGCCCCCTCTACGGTGTGCGCTCCAATCTCGAGCCCGGAGGAGTCAGAGCCATGCCGACAGCCGATCAGGAACTGGAGAAGGCCGCCAAGGCGCGCGACGCCGCGCTGAAGGGCGCGCTCACGCAGATCGAGCGCGAGTTCGGTAAGGGCACCGTGATGCGGATGGGCGACGAGGGCGCCCAGGTGCGCGTCGCCGCGATCCCCACCGGGGCGCTGTCGCTCGACCTTGCGCTCGGCATCGGGGGGGTCCCGCGCGGGCGCATCGTCGAGGTCTTCGGCCCCGAGTCCTCGGGCAAGACCACGCTGATCTATCACGTGCTCGCCGAGGCCCAGAAGCTGGGGGGGGTGTGCGCGTTCATCGACGCCGAGCACGCCATGGACCCGCTGTACGCGAGGGAGATCGGGGTCGACATCGACGAGCTGCTGGTCTCTCAGCCCGACTACGGCGAGCAGGCGCTGGAGGTGGCCGACATGCTCGTGCGCTCCGGCGCCGTCGACGTCGTCGCGATCGACTCCGTCGCCGCGCTGACCCCGCGCGCGGAGCTGGAGGGGCAGATGGGCGATCAGTCGGTCGGCTCGCAGGCGCGGATGATGTCCCAGGCGATGCGCAAGCTCGCCGGCAACCTCAACCGCACGCAGACGCTGTGCATCCTCACCAACCAGATCCGCGAAAAGGTCGGCGTGATGTTCGGCTCGCCCGAGACCCAGCCGGGAGGCCGCGCGCTGAAGTTCTACGCCTCCCAGCGCCTGGACATCCGCCGGATCGAGACGCTCAAGGACGGCACCGAGGCCGTCGGCAACCGCGTGCGGGTGAAGGTCGTCAAGAACAAGGTCGCCGCCCCCTTCCGCCAGGCCGAGTTCGACATCGAGTTCGGCAAGGGCATCTCGACCTCGGGCTGCCTCGTCGACCTCGGGATCGAGGACAACATCGTCTCGAAGTCCGGCTCGTTCTTCTCCTACGGCAACGAGCGCCTCGGCCAGGGCCGCGGCAACGCCAAGGCCTACCTGGATGAGCACCCGGCGATCGCCAGGGAGATCCGCGAGAAGATCTTCGCCGCCCGCGGCATCGCCCCCGACGGCCCAGCCGCACCCCCGCTGGAGCCCCTCGCGGATGCCGCCGCACCGGATGCAGAAGCGCCCGCCGTCACTGTCCGGAAACCCCTGGACCGCGAGCCCGTAGCCGCCTGACCCGTCTACGGTCACTGCGGGCACGGTAGAGCAGCGCGGCATGACATGCTGTTGTCATGAAGGGTTTGAGACCTGACGAGCCTCCAATGTCCACCACCGAGGAATGGCTGGAGCGCGTCGGGAAGCGTGAGCCTATGATCGGGATCTCCAGCGAGCGGATCGTCGAGTTGATTAGCGCGGGACGTCGTGAGCGCGACGAGCAGATCTGGCATGCCATTACGCATGATCGATAGAGGCCAACGCCTGCTGGCCACTCGACCTCGCCGCAGATACCCTTGAATGGTTATGCGCTACCACGTCACCACGTGGTTGTCAAACTGCAAGGTTGCGGGCGAGCCGGGGCTTTCCCCGCGGCTGGGGTGAGCCCGCCAGCCGTGCTCGCGTGCGGCGTCGAATTGCTCCTTGCGGCTCTTAGCTCTGCGAGCGAGATCGTACTCGCCGCTGACGGCGAGCGAGCCCGGCGGCGTCGCGGCCATGCGCGACTTGTCGGGAGCGTCGCTGTCTGAGCGCTGGGCGACATGGCCCTTCGATGGCGTCGGGCGCATCGCTAGCAAGACGTTCGCGCAGCAAGCGACGGGCGGCAGCATCGAGGATGCGGCGTACCTCGATCTGCACGTGAGGCGGAAGATCAGAACTCACTACGCCTCACAGGGCGTGTGCTGTGCAGGGACTCCCCGCTCCCCGGCTTGCCGAGAACGCCGCCCGCGCCCGCTGCACGCTCTGTCCGCCAGCGCCAGCGGCGGCCGAGGCAGTCCGCGGCGCGGCGGCCGGGCTGGCGTGGCCCTGCGGGTAGCTCGCAGAACGCGCGTTGCTGCTCGCGGCCGGGTAGCAGCGTGTAGCGCTCGCCCTCGACGGTGCCCCACACCCACGGCGGGCCAGGCGGCGCGCACCGCGCGAGGTTGGCAAGCCGCCGCGGCGCCTGGCAGACGAGCAGGATGTTCCCCTGCTCGCGGCGCGGGTCGGCCGCGAGCGCTTGGCGGTAGGCGTCGAGCTTGCTCTTGATCCGGCCGGGCGGGCTCGCTGCCGCGGTCGAGCTCCAGGTAGAAAGTGATCTCGCCCGTCGGGCAGCAGGTAGCGGCCGTACCCGTCCGGGCGCACGCTCGCCCCGGTGCCTTCCTGCGCCTGCTGCTCGCCGAGCCAGCTATACAACCCCTCCCCCGGCCGGGTGAGACTCCGCTCGATCAGCGCGAGGAAGAAACGCGGCGGCGGCGCGGCGGTGCTCGAGGTCGGGGATCGAGAGGCCGGGCAGCCGCCGGCCGGGAGCACCGATCGCGCGGCGCCCGTTGGGGGAGAGGAACCAAAGCGCCTCGGCGCTCCCGCCGCGAGTGGAGCGCGTCGGGAAGACACGCACCAGCAGATCCGCGGCTTCCAGCTCGGCTCAGGCGACGACGACAGGTACGAAGACCAGAGAAAAAGAGAAGGTGAAGCTCTGAGGTGGAGAGGGGCTCGTGTTGGGAGAGGCGGTCGAGCAACTCCCGGTCACGGACGGTTACGGCAGGGAGGCACGGAGGCTTCATAGCCGCCGCCCCGCGGAAGGGAAGATACTGGTCATTGTCGGGGTTTTCGTCCGGCCGCGGAATCCCTGTCGTGGTGCGGGATTACGGGGGGTGGGGGTGCTCCGTCGGAGGGAGCATCGAACGGAGCATCCAACGGAGCACCCCCGGAACGCTTCGGGCCTCGCGGTCCACCGTCCAGTTCATCGGCCTGAGCACGTCCCGGCGGTGGCTGCTCGATCCTGCCGTAACGCTCGCGGATCGTCTCCTCGACCGCCCGGCGCTCGCTCGCCTGCTCACGGGCTCGCTGGCGGATCGCGCCGGCCGTGTCGCCGGGTGTGGGCTTGGGTGGCGGGAGGGTGGTGGCGGTCGCGGCGGGCAGCTCGCGCGCGTCGTGAAGGATACGGCACGCGATCGTGTAGGAGCCGAGGTGCTGAAGGTCGCGGGCGTCAAGACGCGGCTGGAAATGCGGCGCCATCCGTTTCGCGTCCGCGGCGGCGAGCGCGAAGCAAATCTTGGTCTGGCAGTTCGCGTCGATCGCCTCGTCAAGCTCATGGTCTGCGACCTGCGCGAGATGCTGATGCGCGAGCACCAGCCCGAGCCCGTACCCGCGGGCCTGCGCGAGCGCGCGTCGCCATCCCCTGCGGCAAGTGGCAGAAGCGGTGGCACTCATCGATCAGACAGAGGAACGGCGGGCGGTCGGCTGAGCGCGAGCGGCCCGAGACGCTGCGCGGCCTGCCACGCGCGGTGCAACAGCACCGACCCGATCAGGTCCGCGGCGTCCTCGCCGATCGTCTGCGGGAGGGAGACGAGCAGCCAGCCGCCCGTGTTTGATCCGCTCGCGCATGTCCGGCGCGGCGGGCTGGCAGAGCATGTTGCGAAGCGCGCGGTTCCCCAGCAGCGCCCGCAGCTTGTTCGACAAGCGGCGCGAGCGCCTGCACCCTGGCGGGCTCGCTCAACGTCTGCCATTGGCGCCAGAACACGTCGAGCGCTACCGGGTCGCTCGCCCGGTAGCGGGAGCGCTCGCCGGGATCGCTCAGCAGCGTGAGCACGTCCGCGAGCGTCGGCGCCGGCCCGGCGGGGTCGCGGCCGACGAGAAGCGTGGTCAGCGCGGAGCGCAGGATGTCCTCGGTCCTCGGCCCCCAGAACCGCGCGAACAGCCTGGCGAAAATCGCCGCAGATCGCCTGCGCCTGCGCGTCGCCCTCACCCGGCGGGCACGCCAGCAGGTTCAACGCTGGCGGATGGGCCTGCGTCGCCGAGGTCGAGCAGGTCAACGTCGCTCCTCGCGCTCGCGGGGTACGCGGGCGAGGATGTTCTCGGTCAGCTCGCCGGTTGGGTCGAGCACGATCCCGCCCATGCCTGCACGGATCGCCTCGACCGTCATGTTCAACAGCAGGGTGCTCTTGCCGCGGCCGGTCGGCCCGAGAACGTGGGTGTGCTGGAGCAGTGCCTTCGGTTCGACCCTGACCTCGCGGTCAAACCCCGCGTGGTCGCTGCGACCCAACAGCAGCCCACGAGTGGGGGCCTGCGCGACCGGCGCGACCCTGCGCGACGGCGCCTCACTGAACGACAACGGCGCCACGCCGCTCTCCTCCGGGACCGGGATCAGCGCTGCGGCCTCACCGCTACCCAACAACAGCCGCGGCTTCACGGGCGGCAAACACCGTGTGAGCCGTCCGGCGCAGAACGGTTCCCAGGCCCGGCGCAGCCCGCCGAGCTCCTGGTACTGGCCGAACGCCGCGAGCAGCCCACCCAGCCGGCCGCGCGCCCGCCGCCGCCCCGTCGCCCACGCGCCCACGCGCAGCGTCGCGGCCAACAGGGGTGTGCTGGCCTTCGCGTCGATCGCGCGGGCGCGCTCCAGCGAGAACGGGTCCGCCGCGCGTGTCGGCGCCGGCCGGCTCATCGGGTGCGGCGAGCCCGGCGTGAGCATGTCAAGCATCTCGCCCAACAGCGACGCGACCGCCTGGAGCGCGCGCAGTGAAGCACTCGACTGCAGCCCGCGGCCGGAGCGCAGCCGCGCGGCCTGGCCCCGCGCTTTCGCGCTCGCTGAGCGCGGCGGGGCCTGCAACACCAACTGCACGATGCCGCCCTCGCTGGCTTCCTGTGCGCGCAGCGACGCCAGTAGCTGACCGGCCGGGTCCACCCGGTGATCGACGCGCAACGGCAGGAACCGCGAGCCGACCGGCGCGAGACTCGCAACCCTAAACCGCACAACCCCACCACCACCACCAGCGGCGGCGGCGTCGCGTCCTCGGGTGCGACTGTGACACTTCCAAGTGCCTGCTCGACCGACGCGCGGACCTGCGCCGGGGAGAGCCCACCGGAGATGAACAAGCTCACACGTCGCGCGGTCCTCAAGCGATGACACCGACAGCGCGACCCACGGCGAGGCACCGAACAACCGCCGCGGCAGCCCGCCCGCGAGCGTCCGCGTGAACGCCTCAAGCGCAGGCACGCGACACCTGCTCGCCGAGGTGAAGCTCCCAACAGCTACCCGCCGCCGCCAGCCGATGCCGGCCCCACACCCGCCCCGCGAGCACCGCCAGCGCGCCAGCCGCGATCAGCCCTACCGGCAGCCACAGCCGGCCGAGCAGATAACCCACGCCGCCGAGCAGCCAGCCCACGGAGAAGTGCGAGAACGATTCGACCGCGCGCACGTACCACGCGCCGCCCGGCCCGGCCGGCGGCGCGTGCTGAACAACATGATGGTGCGCCGCGTGCGCGAGCGCATGATGATGATGATGTGTGTGCGTGGTGGTTTCTCATATGCGGTTCGGATGGCTCCTTTCACGAAGGGAATGTCAATCTCGGGGGCGCCGGGAGACGACTGGCGGCGAGCAGAGTCCGCGGGGCCGTCCGGCCGCACGGCCCCGATTGCCCTGGCACCTAAGAAAGGTCAAAAATGGCCCCCTTGTGGTACAAACCCGGCCCGCCGCGCCACCGCCGGGTGCCCAAAGGCCGCATAGCTGCGCGCGATCCGGGTAAACCCCAAAACAGCGGTGCATAACCGAAACGACATGCAGCCCCCCAGCCGCGACGGGTGGCCCCGGCCACCGGCCCTGCCCGCGCTGGATCTGCTCGCCGACCGGATGCGTCAGCGGATCGTCTGGGCGCTCGCGCACCAGCCCCGCACCCCCACCCGGCTCGCGCGCGCCCTCGGATGCAGCCAGCCACTCGTCGGCAAGCACCTCCGCATCCTGCGCGCCGCCGGCCTCGTGGAAAGCCGCGCCCACCCCCACGACCGCCGCGCTCACATCTACGACATCCGCCGCGAGCCCTTCGACAACATCGAGGATTGGCTCGACATCATCCAACGCAACTACCGGCGCCGCCACCAATCCCCCACCGACCCCTACACCTGGAACTGACCTCATGTGACCGACGCTACCCAGCGCCCCGCCACAACACAAAACCGGATTACCGGCGGTTCACCGGGGATTACGGTCTAGTCGGAAGATTTAGAGCGCCTAACAGAAGGTAGGGTTCGTGGTGGGGCTGTCGAAGTCCTGCGTCATGGCGAAACCTTTGCTTCCTGATGGGTTGTGGGCTCGTATCGAGCCGCTTTTGCCGGTGCGTGAGCCGCAGGTCACGGGGCGTCCGCGGGTGCCTGACCGAGCGGCGATGACAGGGATCATCTTTGTTTTGAAAACGGGGATACCGTGGGAGGATCTTCCCCAAGAGATGGGCTGTGGGTCAGGGATGACGTGTTGGCGGCGACTGCATGAATGGAACGAAGCCGGCGTCTGGAGCCGGCTGCACCAAGTGCTGTTGGACGAGCTTCACGACGCCGACCAGCTTGACTGGTCAAGGGCAGTCGTTGATAGCTCGCATGTGCGGGCCAAAGGGGGGGCGAGCAAACCGGCCCCTCGCCAGTCGACCGCGCTCGCCTTGGCAGCAAGCACCATCTGATCGTCGATGGCAAAGGCACGCCGCTCGCGTTCACACTCACTGGTGGGCACCGCCACGACATCACGCAGCTGACCGAGCTGGTTGATCGTGTCCCGCCGACCGGCCGTCACGGCAAGTTCCGGCCACGACGCCTGTATGCCGACCGGGCGTATGACTCCAAACACCACCGCCGAGAGCTGCGCGAGCGCGGAATCACGCCCAAGATCGCCAAACGGAACAGCCAACACGGATCCGGGCTGGGACGCGACCGATGGGTCGTAGAGCGCACCATCTCCTGGCTACACGCCCACCGCTACCTCGCGCGCCGACACGCCCGCCGCGCCGACATCCACGAAGCCATGCTCACCCTCGCCTGCGCACGCATATGCCTCAAACAACTCCAACACTTTTGTTAGGCGCTCTTATCCTCGTTACGGAGGCGCGGGCCGCCAGGCGCCGACCACGGTGCGAACACCGCGACTTCCAACGCACCGATATCTTCGACCGTCCAGCGGAAGCTCTGCGGCAGAGCCACACGCCGCCGATCGTAGAAAGCATATAGCGGCTCCCACACGCCAGGACCAAGACGCAACCCCCTGGCCGGTCCGGCCAATTCGGATCAACCTTCAATCACGCGCGCCCAAACAATTTGAGCTATCAAGGCTCCCGACCGGCACGTCTCAGATCCGGGTATAGCGCCGGTGCATTGCCAATCCAGTCCTTCGACTACGCAATCACGGTCATTGGGTTGACAGTTCTGAAGAGCCTGGCTCGCTTGCCTGCATGAAGCGGTGGTGTGGAACTTTTCTGCGCTGGCCGCGGGCTTACCTGGTCGGGTCAAATAGGCAGTACATTCGGTAGTAGTCTGTGGGGGCGAGCTTGCGCTGCGCGGGCTTGTCCCTGTGGTCGCTTCGGGCGTCGATGCCGTAGGCGTCGTTTCAGTGGATTCTGGTTGGGTCGTCGATTGGCTCTGTTCGGACGTGGCGGGGACTAAACGCCCATGACGCCCGATGGATTCCCGACCGGATTGCGTGCAGTTTTCAACGTATGGGGTCTCGGGTTCCTGCGGCTTGGAATGTTCACCTTCGCGTTCGTATTCATTCAGGGTCTTACCCCCGCGTTCCCATTTGGCATGTTCATCCAGTTCCACGACCTTCCAGCAGCCGTTCGCTTCTTTATCGACCAGCCAGTTGTTCGGGTCCCCTCGGCCAGCTTCGTTCACTTCGATAAAGTTGCACTCCCAGTTGTATCCGGGGTTTTCCGTTGTGGGAGTGCAGCCGTTCGCTTCGTTTACGTCAAACGTCGTCGGTGCATGGTAGGTGCATCCTTCTTCCGATGGGCAGTTCTCCCACCGGAAGGCTGCTGTGGCTTTTTGGCCCAACGCGGTCGCGACTTCCTTGGCGAGTTCCATGTCCCCTTCGACGCGGCTGCTACTGCTACTGACGCTGCTGCCAGCCCGGCTACCGCCGCACCCAGCAACACCCAAGAGCAGGGCGAGCACCATCGCGAGCGTTGTAAGCCACCTCATCCTTTCGTCTATCGGCTCAGCCGTCTGGCATCTTTAGGCCCGAACTAGCGGTATGATTGGTCGATGACCGACGACCGCATCATCGATGTCAATCTTTCATCGATAACCGAGACAGAGCATCCGGGAGCACGCGACGCGATCCCGAGGGAACTGGTCGACGCGGGCTGGCAGTCCTGCGACAATCGACACGAGGACCGCCGAACGTTCTGCCGCGAGAACGGCCCTGACTTCGATGATGCCCTCAACCACGCACAGCACATCGTCGGCAAACGGCTCGTAGTCGAGCGCTGAGCGGCCGATCAGGCGCCCTGCCAATCGGGCGCGCTGGCGGACGAGACGGCTCCTGTAGGCGGTAGCAACCCGGCCTGGGGCACCGTCCAGCGGATCGCCGCCGCACTCGGTGTCCGACGCCGATTGCATCCCGAATGTCCTGTTCAGAGGTGGTTCCGCGCCGTCGCTGCCCGCCCGCCAGACGCCGTTTCGTCCCGGAGTCCCAGCCGGTTGTTACGGTCCTGGTCATGCGGCTGTTCTACGTGGATGACTCGGGCAACGAGACGGTCACGACGTTCTCGGCCGTTTCCGTGCCGGTGCAGGCGTGGACGGCGGCGCTGGATTCGTGGCTTGGCTGGCGGCGCCACCTGCACTCGGCTCACGGGATCGACGGGCGGTCTCGATTGCACGCGGCGGACTGGCTGGCGGGCAGGGGCCGTCCGTCGAGCGATCCGGCGGCGGCGATCAATCGCAGCAAGCCGATCCGCTGGCAGGAGTTCGTTTCCGCGCTCGACGCCGTCGCGGTGATGCCAGGGATGGAGGTCATGACGACATTTGTGCGTGGCGGTCATCGCAAGCCGGCGTACCGGGCGCTTATGAGTTGGATCGACCGGCGCCTACGGGAGGCCGATGACTACGGCCTAATCGTCGTTGACGGCGAGAGCGGGGAGTTGCGCACGATGCACCGCGAGCTGGACATCGCTACGCGGCGGATCGTGGAGGACCCGTGGATGCGCGATGCGCGGGAGAGCCAGTGGCCGCAGGTCGCGGATTTCGTCGCGCATACCGCGTTCCAGGCGATCGTGCGCACACCGAGCCGTGCCTTCATGTGGGAGTGGTACGAGCAGCGACTCGGAGCGGTCATCGTCCGTGACGAGCGGGGTGGGCACGGCGTTCAGGGCCTGCGATGACGAAGGACCGCCCGAGAGCGGCCCTTCGCAAGACATAGCAGGACCGGGTTCCCGCCGATGCCGGCGGCCCGACCCTGCACCATGCAGTTTAGCGCGCCACGGGGGCAGAATGGGCTACAGCATCTGCTGCGGCCTCCCAATCGGCTCGGCCGTCCCGCTGCTACAGGTCAAGCGACATGCGTCCGCCAGGGAACCGCGGAGACACTGAAGGTCGGCCAGACCTGCTCGCGCCCGTCTACGCGGATTCGGTCGATCACGGAATCAACGTTTGCGAGGCGTTTTCGGGTTGGCTCTATCGATCGCCCGCTTCGCCTTCCCAGACGTAGATGCGTTCGGCGACGGACCCGTGCGCGGTTTTCGCCCTTTGGGGGGAAGTTTTGGTTTGGGCTGTTTTGGCACCTGCTCGTCCTCGACCGCGAAGCGTACTACGCTCACTTCGATCGGAAAGCCGCTGTTCGGTCATCGAGCGATAGAGGTCCGCCAGAGACGGCCGCAAAGCGGTTCGTGTTGACTTCGGTTGGCTTCCATCGAACCGCATGGTTCTCGAACCGCGGGTGCGCGAAAGGTCGGTTCGATGCAGCTCGCGCCCCGTCTGACAGTTGGGACTAGCCGGCTGGTTGACCGTAGAGGCGCAGTGTGATGCGTTCGGCGCCGCGTCCTACTGGAGCCACTACAGCGCTCTGTACTGTGGCGCGGATGAGCGCGCGCTGCTCAGATAGTGAGAGCTTGTCCCAATCGTCAGCCGCGTTGATCGTTAGCTCTGGCTGCGGCGCCATCTGATCGAGACGGGCTTGCGCATCGTCGCGCGCGGTGCGGAGCTGGGCGAGGCGTTCCACGGCGGCGGGCTCATCGTCAAGCCCGGCCGTCGTGAAGGATCGCACGGCGGCGTCCAGCTCGGCTTGCGCGCGATCGCGCTCCCGGATCGCCTGCTGGGCGTTCTCGGCCGCGCTCGCGCGTCCCTCCATGTCGCTTAGGGCGTCGCGGACGGCCGCGATGATGACATCCTCAGCGATGCGGGCGGAGATGGTGACGTGGCGGTCGCAGTCGCTGGTGCTCGCGCAGCGATAGATCGGGTAGTTGGTCTTTGCGACCGTCATCACCGAGAGCCGGGCGCCACAAGACCCGCAACGCAGTACCCCGAGGCGTGAGAGCAGCCGACTCGATCGCGCCTGCGGGCCACGGGGAACGGTCATCCGCTGCACACGGCCCCATAGCTCGCGGTCCACGATCGGCTCGTGGGCTTCGGGGTTGACCAGCTCTCCGAAGTGAACCTCGCCGAGATACGTGCGGCTGGCGAGCATGACCTGTATGCCCCTGTAGGAGCGTTTCACGCCGTGCTCGGTGAGCATCGCCCGAATCTGTTTGATCGAGGCGCCCTCGGCGCGCATCTCGAACGCACGCCGGGCGAGCGGTGCCGTCTGCGGGTCGAGTTGGAAGGTGCCGTCGTCGCGGCGGATGTAGCCGACCTGGTTGCGTGCCCACGGGATCGCGCCGCGCGCTACCGCGCGGGCCTGGCCCTCAGCGCTGCGCTCCCTCGCGGAGCGCCGGAAGTACTCCGACACGGCACCCATCATCGTGCCCGAGAGCCATTGGCCGGCGCTGGCGCTCGTGACCTGGCCTACATCGACCGCGAGCACCTGCCCGCCGGCGCGCTCGACGCGCTCCACGACTTCGGCCTGTGTGGCGAGAGAGCGAAACAGCCGGTCGAAGTAGGCGGCCGCGATCACGTCGGCCTGCCCGGACTCGACCGCGGCGACGGCCGCACTGAGCCCTGGCCGCCCCTCCAGCGACTTCCCACCGCTGACGTTGGGTTCCTCGCGGACGGTCAGCAGGCTCATCCCGTCGCGCGCGCAGGCAGCTTCGATGCGCGCCCGCTGCTCCTCGGGGGATACGAAGCGCTCCCCCTCACGCCCGCCTACCTGGCTGACGCGCACAATGCCGAAGACTCGCGGGTTACGATGGGAGGGAGGAGCAACACTCATTATGCAGAAACTCTACCACGTGACGACCTTCGGCTGCCAGATGAACGAGCACGACTCCGAGCGGATGAAGGGGATGCTCGAGTCGCTCGGCTACAGCGAGGCCGCCGAGCGCGCGCGAGGCCGACCTGATCCTGTTCAACACCTGCTCGATCCGCGAGTCGGCCGACAGCCGCTTCGTCGCGCACCTCGGCGAGGCCAAGCGCCTCAAGCGCGAACGGCCCGAGCGGATCGTGGGGGTCGGCGGCTGCTGGGCGCAGTCGGTCAAGGAGGAGGTCTTCGAGCGCTTCCCGTTCGTCGACGTCGCGTTCGGCCCCGGGCAGGTGCACAGGCTCGCCGAGTTCCTCACCAGCGACTCGCTCACCGCCCAGGGGTACTTCGAGTTCGAGGGCTTCACCGGCCGGCTGCCCGCGCACCGCGAGCGCCCGTTTCAGGGCTGGGTGCAGATCAGCGTCGGCTGCAACTGCGCGCTGCTCCTACTGCATCGTCCCCTCGACGCGCGGGCGCGAGGTCAGCCGCCCGTTCGACGAGCTCGTCGCCGAGGTGCAGGCGGATGGCGGCCGACGGGGTGCGCGAGATCACGCTGCTCGGGCAGAACGTCAACTCCTACGGCCGCGACCTGCGTCCCCCCTCCCGAGCGACCTGCCGTCTCCCCGCGGCCACTCGCGCCACCCGCACGCTGGCGGCGCCGATCGCGAGCTTCGCCGAGCTGCTGCGGCGCTCGACGCGATCGACGGGATCGAGCGGATCCGCTACACCAGCCCGCACCCGAAGGACATGCGCGAGGACGTGATCCGCGCCCACGCCGAGCTGCCGAGCGCTGTGCGAGCACATCCACCTGCCGCTGCAGTCGGGCTCCAGCGCGCATCCTCAAGGCGATGCGCCGCACCTACGACCGCGAGCGCTACCTCGACCGCGTCGCGCTGATCCGCGAGCACGTCCCCGACGTCGCGCTCACGACCGACATCATCGTCGGCTTCCCCGGCGAGACCGAGGAGGACTTCGCGCAGACGCTGGAGGTCGTCGAGCAGGTCGGCTACGACGGCGCGTTCACGTTCGTCTTCTCGCCGCGCCGCGGCACCGAGGCGGCGACGCTGACCGACGGTCTCGTCCCGCACGAGGTCAAGGTGGAGCGCATGGAGCGCCTCGTCGAGGTCGTCCAGCGCCGCGCGCGCGAGCGCGCCCAGCGCTTCGTCGGGCGCACCGTCGAGGTGCTCGTCGAGGGCCCCTCGCGCACCGACCCCGAGCGCCTGCGCGGGCGCACGCGCCACAACAAGGTCGTCAACTTCGCCGGCCTCGCCGCGCGCCGGCGAGCTCACCGCAGGTGCGCATCGACTCCGCCACCAGCCAGACGCTCGCGGGCGAGGAGCTGCTGCTGGCCCGCGCCGGCTGACCTTCCCCACGTTGGCGGTGGAGTCGGGGCGCCGCCGGTCAATACCTGTCCGGCCTGATCGCACATCTGGTCCGCACAGGCATATGTACGTCCGCCCGAGACGTATGCGAACATATGTTCGTGCGCTGGAGCAACCTCACTCAGGACGCCGACGAGCAGGCGCGGCTGCCGGGCTACCGCGACGAGGCCGCGGTCCGCCGCTTCGACGCCCCCGAGGCCCTCGACATGCGCTTCTACGAGGTCCGCGCCCGCTCGGTGCTCAACCGCGTGCCCGGCCGCTCGCCGATGCCTTTCAGCTGGACGATCAACCCATACAGGGGCTGCAGCCATGCATGCGTCTACTGCTTCGCCCGCCCCACCCACAGATATCTGGGCTTCGACCCCGGTCGGGACTTCGAGCGCGAGATCGTTGTCAAGGTCAACGCACCGGAGATCCTGCGCGCGGAGCTGGCGCGTCCGTCGTGGCGCCACGAGCACGTGGCACTGGGCACCAACACCGACCCCTACCAGTGGGTCGAGGGCCGCTACCGGCTGATGGAGGGCATCTGGGAGGCGCTGCGCGACGCCGCCAACCCGTGCTCTGTGCTGACCAAGTCGCCGCTTGCTGCTGCGCGACCTGCCGCTGATGCTCGAGATCGCGCAGCGGACCACGTTCGGCGCGAGCCTGTCGATCCCGACGCTCGACGAGCGGGCGTGGCGGGCGACCGAGCCGCACACCCCCAACCCGCGCGCCCGCCTGGAGGCGGTCGCCGAGCTCAACCGCGCCGGCATCCCCACCGGGGTGCTGATCGCGCCGCTGATGCCTGGGATCAACGACGCCCCCCACCAGCTTGAGCCGCTGCTGCAGGGCGCGATCGACGCGGCCGCGACGAGCATCGGCGGGGTCGCGCTGCACCTGCGCGGCGAGGTCAGGGACGTCTTCATGGACTGGCTGCGCACCCGCCGCCCCGATCTGGTCGAGCGCTACGAAGAGCTGTACAGTGGCGGCGCCAACGCCCCCCGCGAGGAACGCGAACGCCTCGCCGGCCTGGTGCGCCGGCGCAGCGCCGGCCGTTCGCCGCGCGGCCGTGCGATCGTGCCCGGCCAGCCGCCTGGGGGCACGTCGAGCAACCGATCCACGGCACCCTCGCAGGAAGCCCTGTTCTGACGCGCTGCATGAGGACGACGCCTCGGGCGAGCCACGCTCTGGCCGTCTTGAAGTCGGGGTGATCGTCGCGATGAGCCGCGAGCACCACGTTTACGTCGAGCAGCTTCAACGCAGCTCGGCGATCCCGCCGGCGCCGCGGTCGAGGCTGGCGAGAGTCGTCTTCCCGCCCGCGACCGTCCACGACGATCGCGCCTCCAGGGTCGTCCACCTGCTCCCCGGCCAGCCGTTCAAAACGAACCTCGAGGGCGGCGCCGACCTGATGGACGTGACCGGCGCGAGGATCGTCGGGATCGATCAGAGCGGCGACAACGTGCTCGAAGTCGATCGCGACAGGCGTGCCTCGGCGCGGGCCGCCGGGGGAGGCGAATCCCGGGTGCCGACCGACGGTCTCCGCGGGCCCCGCCGGCGGCCTCCGGTGGTGCTCGAGCGCGTGCTCACCCTGATCGCGATCGTCGTCCTCGCCGCGGAGTTCGCGGTGTTCGCGGTCCGCCGAGTTCGCGCGCGGACGGCATGACGTCGACGGTGGCGCACGTCGTCCTGACCTCGACGCTGTGTCCCGCGCTCGAGCGGTGAGCGGTCCTGGGGAGTGGGTTTTGGGGGCCAGTTGGAGCTTCGTGTCTCTGATTTTCTGCTGGGTCATCCAGGCGCGAAAACCTGCCGTTTGCAGGGCTTTTTAGGATCGTTCAGTCAGCTCGACGGTATCGATCGCGGGCTTTCTTCCGGCTGTCGCTTGACAGCCCGGGGAGGGGTGGCTATGGTCGGGACACGCTCCTGGTTTCGAGGGCTCGGTCGGTTCCGATCGTTTCTCGTGCCCGGGGTGGATAACGAGAAGGCTAAAGAGAGGTCTGGGCGTCCGTCGTCCTTTGGGCGTGGTTGTCTGGCTTCTAAAATTCAGGTGTCCCGGGTTGGCCGGGACGGAAGGGCAGTTGACTACATGCCTAGAGTAAAGATCACGATGCTGAGCCTGTTGGCAGTGCTCGCGTTGAGCGCAGCCGCGTCGGCTACGGCGTCCGCGGCGACGCACCAGTGGATCATCAACGGGACGGCGCTGGGAAAAACGGAAACGACTGAATTCCAAGGCAACGGCCTGCCGTATGTTCAAGAAGGGCAATTCGAATCAGCAGTCGCCGGTACCTCCCTTCATATCTACTGCCAAACGGCCATCCTGCCCAGCGGGCCTAAAAACGTGCTGGTAGGAGGCGAAGTCGGCAAAGCCGAAGTCTCCATTGAATTCTCCGGCTGCGCTCTATTTACAATCTCCAAAGCAGGGGTCTCGGAAACTCTGTCAACATGCAAGATCGAAACAGAACCGATTATAGCCACTGCTGAAGGCGAAATGAAAGAAGCGGGTATCCTGACGCTCAAAGAAAAAGGAGTGCCGTTCTCTAAATTCAACATAGTAAAAGTTGGCACCAGTACGTGTGGTGCCGAAATCAAACTCGAAATCAAAGGGACGCAGGTTTGTGTCCTGCCTCATTTCGGGGTGGCGCTCTACGTGCACGTGCTTGAGTGCACGCCGGGTGGCAGCAGTCTGACGACGTCACTGGCTGAACCTGCCAGGCTCTATCTCGGAACTGGGATCACCCTGGAGAAGGGCGGTAAATTCTGGTCTTCGTGATGGTGATGATGTCTGGGGCGCAGTTCTAGCCCAGGTTGTCTGTGCGGCCCGTGTCCCGGCTGGTCTGGGGCGCGGGCCGTCGCTTGGGGCGGACGGCTGGTTGGCTGGTCGTGTCGGCCGAGGGTTGGGCGCGTGGCTGGGGCTGTGTGTCTTGATGGGGTGGCGGGGATGGTCCAGTGAGAAACAATGGTTGCGCGCTATTGGGGTGTTCTGGCAGTGTTAAACGCCGTATGCTTGGCTTTGTCTGGATCGCGAAGCGGAGGGCGTGGGGATTCGCGTGCTCTTGGCGTTCGCTTGCTGTTGCGGTCCTGTCGCTGTGTGTGGGTGCTTGGTGGCCCGGGTTTGGTGTGGGGTCTGCGGCGGGGGCTGTCTGTCCGAATGAAGCTATTCGGCTGCAGGAGGGCGATGCTGCGGCTCTGCCGGATTGTCGTGCCTATGAGCAGGTGTCCCCGGTCGACAAGAACCTTGACGATGCTCTTGGGTTGATCGATTTGATGCAGAGTTCTCCGTCGGGTGAAAGGGTGAGCTATATCTCGCTTTCGCCGTTTGCGGGGATACCGGGTGCGGCGGAGTTCCCGACGTATCTCAGTACACGGCGTGTCGGGGTTGGCGGCGAAGGCGAATGGTCTACCCAGGGCGTTCTGCCGCGGACCGAAGCCGGTACGACCGCGAGCACGGGCGTGTTTGTCCAGGCGTTTACCGAAGACCTCACCGAGGCTCTGGTCACGACCTCTGGGTCGTCTGCGTCTCAGTATCTTTTTATGAGTAGTGACTCGTTGTTCGTTCCGTTTCCGCCTGTGGAAAGGTTTTCGGGGGCCAGCGCGAATGATGCGGATATCTTGTTTGAAAGCGAAGAGGCGCTTGAAAACGATGGGCTGCCTGTGGCGGGCGCGAGGCCCGGGGTGCCCAATCTGTATGAGTGGGATGACGGGCGGCTGCTGCTTGTCGGGGTGCCCGAAGGCGAAGGGGGCACTCCTCCCGGCGGTGCGACCGCGGGACCTGACCAGGAGTCAAACCAGCGGGGTGTTTATTACACGCAGGGTTCGATCTCTGAAGATGGGTCACGTGTCTTTTTCACCGCGCTGGAATCGGGTCGGATCTATATGCGTGAACCGCTGGCGGCGAGGACGGTGAAAGTGTCGGGGTCGGGGCCGGCGGAATGGCTTGCGTCGACGCCCAGCGGATCGGAGGTGTTCTATACCGAAGGTGGCGACCTCTACCGGTTTGATGTGGAAAGCCAGAAGCGGGAACGGCTCACGCAAGACGCGGGCGTGCAGGGTCTGCTCGGGATCTCAAGCGATGGCTCCTATGCTTATTTTGTCGCGCAGGGTGTGCTCGCGGGAAAAAACGCCGTAGGTCATACTCCTTCGGCTGGCGCCGAGAATCTCTATGAGTGGCATGAAGGTGCGACCATTCCCATCACCTATGTTGCTGATCTCAGGGGAGGTGGGGTTGGTGAAACTGATGAATCCGACTGGCGCAGGCGTTATTCGGAATACCAGTCGTTGGCAGAAGCTGGCGAAGGAGAGGAGACTTCACGTGTCACGCCCGACGGGGATACGGTACTGTTCAGCTCGATCGAACGGCTGACTGCCTATGACAACGATAGAGCGTTTGAGCTTTATCTCTACGATGCGGCGGACGCGAAGATCACGTGCGTGTCGTGCAATTCACGGGGGCCGGCCACCACGGGCGCGTATCTCGCGAGGAAGGGCGAAAACACAGCTTATCCTCCTTCCCGGATCCCGTTTTTGACGCGTAATCTTTCGTCTGACGGCAGCCGTGTCTTCTTTCAGACAGAAGAAGCGTTGGTCGCGAAGGACAGCAACGGCTTGAGCGACGTGTATGAGTGGGAGGAAGGTCATCTTTATCTGATCTCGAGCGGGCAGGGCAACGCGGAAGGGTATTTCGCTGACGCGAGCGCCGATGGGGACGACGTGTTCTTCTTCACCCGGCAGCCGCTGGTCAGCCAGGATCAGGACGACAACTCCGACGTCTATGACGCTCGTGTGGACGGCGGGATCGCGGCGCAGAACCCCGTCGCCCCCTCGCCGTGTGTAGGCGAAGAATGTAACGGAGGGATCGCGCCGGCGCCTGTGTTTGGTGCGCCAGCCAGTGCTGTCTACGCGGGTACGGGGAACTTGGCCCCCATGCCGCCAATGGCGTCCTCCGGTGGAGGGTCCAAGGCCAGCAGCCAGCTCGCCGCGGCGCTGCGGGCGTGCGCGAAGAAGAGTTCGAACAGGAAGCGCTCGGCGTGCCGCGCGCGGGCCGAGAAGCGCTACGCGCATAAGAGCGCCTAACAGAAGGTAGGGTTCGTGGTGGGGCTGTCGAAGTCCTGCGTCATGGCGAAACCTTTGCTTCCTGATGGGTTGTGGGCTCGTATCGAGCCGCTTTTGCCGGTGCGTGAGCCGCAGGTCACGGGGCGTCCGCGGGTGCCTGACCGAGCGGCGATGACAGGGATCATCTTTGTTTTGAAAACGGGGATACCGTGGGAGGATCTTCCCCAAGAGATGGGCTGTGGGTCAGGGATGACGTGTTGGCGGCGACTGCATGAATGGAACGAAGCCGGCGTCTGGAGCCGGCTGCACCAAGTGCTGTTGGACGAGCTTCACGACGCCGACCAGCTTGACTGGTCAAGGGCAGTCGTTGATAGCTCGCATGTGCGGGCCAAAGGGGGGGCGAGCAAACCGGCCCCTCGCCAGTCGACCGCGCTCGCCTTGGCAGCAAGCACCATCTGATCGTCGATGGCAAAGGCACGCCGCTCGCGTTCACACTCACTGGTGGGCACCGCCACGACATCACGCAGCTGACCGAGCTGGTTGATCGTGTCCCGCCGACCGGCCGTCACGGCAAGTTCCGGCCACGACGCCTGTATGCCGACCGGGCGTATGACTCCAAACACCACCGCCGAGAGCTGCGCGAGCGCGGAATCACGCCCAAGATCGCCAAACGGAACAGCCAACACGGATCCGGGCTGGGACGCGACCGATGGGTCGTAGAGCGCACCATCTCCTGGCTACACGCCCACCGCTACCTCGCGCGCCGACACGCCCGCCGCGCCGACATCCACGAAGCCATGCTCACCCTCGCCTGCGCACGCATATGCCTCAAACAACTCCAACACTTTTGTTAGGCGCTCTAAGTCCGCGTTCAAGAAGAAGATCTCCAAGCGAGGATGACGGGCACGCCCGCCTCGCTGGGGCGGCGTGCAAGGGGCAGCGGGCCCTCCCAGCACAAGACCGAGGTCACGACGCGAGCGACGATCGCACACCGAGGGCCCGCGACACGGACGATCTGCACGAGGAAGGGCCAGAGCCCTACGTGCGCCTCGCGCGGCACAGGGCGATCGTGAGATCGAGACCGTCGATCGTCCCACGGCTGCTTGGCGGTGAAGAAGTACCAGCGCAACGCGTCCGCGCCGTACTCGTCGAGCACCTGCCAGGGCTCGACGGTGTTGCCCTTGGACTTCGACATCTTCTGGCCCTCGGAGTCGTCCTCGCCGAACGCCGGCGCGATATGCACCAGGCCCGTGCCGTCCTCCCCCGCCACGATCGGAAAACCGCCCCGCTCACCGCCGGCCAACTCGAAGATCGGGCCCGCGTACTGGACCCCGCCACCGCCCAGCAGCGCTCGACCGGGGAACCGGTCGAGGATCTCGATCCCCTCCCCCAGCACCCGCTCGACCAGCGCCTCCGCCAAAACCAATGTCTCGTCCCCGTAACGGGCCCGCACGTAGAAGACCTCCGGTCCAACCGCCACCGCCACATTGCCCGGCAACGTCCACGGCGTCGTCGTCCAGATCAGCAGCACGTCGCCCTCCCGAAAGCGGTCCCGCCGCGCGCCACACCGGCAAACGCACATACACCGACGAGTCCACCACGTCGCCGTAGCCCAGCGCCACCTCGTGCGACGACAGCGCCGTCCCGCAGCGCAGACAGTACGGCACCACCCTGTGCCCCTCATACAACAGCCCCCGGCGGTGGATCTCCGCCAGCGCCCACCACACCGACTCGATGTAGCTCTCGTCGGTACTTCGCCAGCTCGCGCTGTCTGAAAAGAATGCCTCTAGCGCTTATCGCTCTGGGCGGCGGCGATCGACGAGGCCACGTCGTCCCCGCCGGTCCTGCGGGTGACGGCGGCGGCGACGTCCGGCGCGATGCCGCCGAAGATCGCGCCGGCGCGCAGCGCGATGGGGGCGACGTCGACCTCGCCGCGGTTACGCTCGATCGCCTGGGCGCTCGCGCGGGCGACGTCCTGCGGGGTGCGCGTGCCGACGCCGGTCGGGAGCTTGACGTCGGCGTCGGCGAACATCCCGGCGTCGCGGATGAAGCCGGGGCAGACGACCGACACCCCGACGCCGGCGGCGCGCAGCTCGGCGCGCAGCGCCAGCGCGAAGCCGCGCAGACCGAACTTGGTCGCGTTGTAGAGCGAGGCCTGCGGCGAGGCGACCTTGCCGGCGAGCGAGGAGACGAACAGCAGGTGCCCCGCGTCGCGGCGGGACATCGCCGGGACCAGCGCCCGCGCCAGCACGATCGGGGCGCGCAGGTTCACGTCGAGCATCAGATCGATCTCCGGCACGCTGAAGCTCTCCAGGCTCCCGGAGGCCGGCAGGGCGGCGTTGGCGACCAGGATGTCGACCTCGCCGGCCTGCGCCACCAGGCCGTCCGTCGCGGCGGGGTCGCTGAGGTCCACCGCCAGCGAGCGCGCTCCCAGCTCGGCGGCGAGCGGCTCGAGCACGTCGGTCCGCCGCCCGGTGAGGATCAGCTCGGCGCCGCGCCCGTGCAGCTCGCGGGCTAGCGCCTGGCCGATGCCGCCCGTGGCGCCGGTGAGCAGCACGGTCGTGCCGGAGATCTTCATTGCTGCAAGCCTACGGCAATGCCCGGCTCCGCGCAGATCGCAGGCTCCGCCCAGGTCATCGCGCTGTTCGGCCCCACCGGCGTCGGCAAGACCGCGGTCGCCGTCGCGCTCGCCGAGCGCCTGCGGGCCGCCGGGGAGCGGCCCGTCGCGGTGTCCGCCGACGCGCTGCAGGTCTACGCCGGCCTGGAGACCCTCACCGGCGTCGCCTCCGCGGCCGAGCGGGCCGTGGTGGAGCACCGCCTGGTCTCCTTCCTGCCGCTGGACGCCGGCTTCAGCGCCGGCCAGTATGCCGAGCTCGCGCACGCCGAGATCGACGGGCTGCTCGCGCAGGGGATGCGCCCGCTGGTGGTCGGCGGCACCGGCCTGTACCTGCGCGCCGCGCTCACCGACCTGCGCCTGCGCCCGCCGCCGCCGGAGGGGGTCCGCGAGCGCCTGACGGCCGAGCTGCAACGCGACGGGGCACCCGCGCTGCACGGGCGGCTGGCCCGGCGGGCGCCGTGGGCGGCGCAGGGGATCGACCCCGGCGACCGCCAGCGGATCGTGCGCGCCTTGGAGCTGCTGGACGCCGGCGAGCTCGAGCCCCCCGACGGGCCCTCGCAGCTGTGGACCGCCGACATGCGTCACCCCACGCTGCTGGTCGGGCTGACGATGCAGCGCGAGGCCCTCTACGCGCAGATCGACGCGCGTGTCCAGGAGATGCTCGCCGCGGGGGCCCGCGAGGAGGTGCTGCGCGCGCACGCCGCCGGCGCGTCGGGCACTGCGCGCATGGCGCTCGGCTTCCAGGAGCTGCTCGCGGGCGACGTGGAGGCGATGCAGCGCCGCACCCGCAACTACGCCCGCCGCCAGCTCACCTGGATGCGCAAGCTCGCGGGGGTGCGCCTGCTCGACGTCACCGGCGCCGGCGCCGGTGACGTGGCCGGGGAGATCGTCGCGATGACCCACCGGGATAGGCCCTAGACTCCCGCGCCGCATGTCCCAGTCCCGCCTGCACCGGCACCGCACCGCGACTGCACACCGAGGCGAACGTCAATGAGATTCGAGAAATGGCAGGCCCTGGGCAACGACTATGCGATCGTCGAGCATGACGAGCTGCCGTTCGGGCTGACGCCCGCGCGCATCCGCGGGCTGTGCGCCAGCCACTTCGGGATCGGCTGCGACGGGGTGCTCCTGCTCTCCCACGCCGACGACCCGCGCTTCGTCGCCGACCTGCGGATCTACAACCCCGACGGCTCCGAGCCCGAGCTGTCGGGCAACGGGGCCCGCCAGGCCGTCCTCTACCTGCGCCGCCGCGGCTGGACCGACCGCGACAGCTTCTCGATCCGCACCCTCGCCGGGGAGATTCGCCCCACGATCACCGGCCCCGACACCTGCCGCGTCGACATGGGCCGCGCGAGCCTCACCTCCAAGGACTACCCCGACGGTCCCCCCGACGGGGTCGCCGAGCTGCAGGCCGACGGCCACCGCTGGCGCTTTCAGCACGTCTGCATCGGCAACCCCCAATGCTCGATCCGCGTCGCCGACAAGGACGCGCTGGATGCCCTGGACCTGCCGGCGATCGGCCCCGCGATCGAAGCCCACGAGCTGTTCCCCAACCGCACCAACGTCTCCTGGTACGCCGTGCAGCAGCGCAGCCCGCCCGCCGGGGCGGGCTCAATCGAGGACACCGGCCGCAGCGACACGATCCGCGCGCGGATCTTCGAGCGCGGGGTGGGGGAGACCCTCTCATCCGGCACCGGTGCCGCGGGCGCCGCCGTCGCGCACGTCCTGCGCGGGGGGCGCTCGCCCGTCACCGTCGCGCTCGACGGCGGCGAGCTCGTGGTCGAGGTGGGAGAGGATCTGCGCATCCACCAGACCGGCTGGGCGCGGCCCGTCTACGAGGGTCGCCTCAGCGACGAGCTGCTGAGCGAGCTGGCGCGCCACGGCGAGACCGCCCGCGCGACGACCACCGAGGAGGGGGCATGAAGCCGAACAGCGCACGACCCGCAGAGGAGCAGCATGAGACCGAGTGAGCGCCTGAGCCGCATTCAGCCGTACCTGTTCGCCGAACTGGAGCGCAAGATCGCCGACAGGCAGGCCGCCGGTGTCGACGTCATCAGCCTCGGCATCGGCGACCCCGACACCGCGACCTACCCCGAGATCGTCGCCGCCGGGCAGCGCGCCGTCGCCGACCCCGCCACCCACCGCTACCCCACCAACCGCGGTCGCCTCGACTTCCGCGAGGCCGTCGCCGCGTTCTACCAACGGCGCTTCGCGGTCGCGCTCGACCCCGAGCGCGAGGTGATGGCCGCGCTGGGCGCCAAGGAGTGCATCTTCAACCTCAACCTCGCGTTCCTCGACCCGGGAGACGTCGCGCTCTCCTCCGACCCCGGCTATCTCGTCTACACCGGCGGGCCGCTGCTCGCCGGGGCCGACGTCGAGACGATGCCGCTCGTACCGCAGCTCGGCTTCGTCCCCGACCTCGACGCGATCTCCGCCGACGCCCGCGAGCGCGCCAAGGTGATGTTCATCAGCTACCCCAACAACCCCACCGGCGCCGTCGTCCCCGACGGGTTCTTCGAGGCCGTCGTCGCGTTCGCGCGCCGCCACGACATCCTCGTGGTCCACGACAACGCCTACAGCGAGATCGTCTACGACGGCTACGTCGCCCCCTCGTTCCTGCAGACCCCCGGCGCCCGCGACGTCGGCGTCGAGGTGTTCTCGCTGTCAAAGCCCTACAACATGACCGGCTGGCGCTGCGCCGCGATCGTCGGAAACGCCGAGGCGATCTCGCACTACTGGCGGCTGAAGTCAAACATCGACTCCGGCCTGTTCGAGGCCGTCCAGCTCGCCGGCGTCGCCGCGCTGGACCCCGCGGTCGACGAGCGCGTCCGCGCGATGAACGACGTCTACGCCCGGCGGCGCGACATGGTCTGCCAGGCGCTCACCGCCACCGGCGTCCGGGTGACGCCCCCGCGCGGCACGATCTACGTCTGGGCGCCGATCCCCGCCGGCTTTGACAGCTCCGCCGCCTACTGCGAGCACGTCCTCGAGCGCGCCGCCGTCGTCGTCTCTCCCGGCAGCGCCTACGGGCCCAGCGGCGAGGGCTGGTTTCGGATCGCGCTGACCGCGCCCGACGACCGCCTCGCCGAGGCGGTGCAGCGCCTGGCCTCGCTGTCGTAGTGCCCGGCCGCAAGAGGCCTAGACTGAACGGCTGAATGGATCGATCGACGTCCCGTGCGCGCCAGCGCGCTCTCTGCGTGGCCGCGCTGCCGGGTGCCGACGAGAGCCTGCGCGAGCTCGGCGAGCTGCTGCGCACCGCCGGGGTGGCGGTGGCCGGCGAGCTGATCCAGCACCGCGAGCGGCCCGATCCGAACACCTACCTCGGGCCGGGCAAGATCGCCGAGGCCAAGCGGGCGGCGCAGGAGTGCGACGCGAACCTGATCGCCTGCGACGACGAGCTCACCCCCCGCCAGGGCCGCAACCTGGAGGAGGCGCTCGGCCTGCCGGTCGTGGACCGCACCGCGGTGATCCTCGACATCTTCGCCGCCCACGCCGCCAGCGCCGAGGGCAAGCTGCAGGTCGAACTGGCCCAGCTCGAATACAACCTCGCGCGGATGCGCGGCCTGTGGACCCACCTCGAGCGCCTCGGCGGCGGGATCGGCACGCGGGGACCGGGGGAGAGCCAGATCGAGACCGATCGGCGCCTGGCCCGCGACCGCATCGCGGCGCTGCGGCGGCGCCTTGCACACACGCGGGGCACCCGCGCGGTGATGCGCGCCGAGCGCGAGCGCGCCGCGCTGCCGACGATCGCGCTGGCGGGCTACACCAACGCCGGCAAGTCGACGCTGCTGAACGCCCTCACCGGCGCCGACGTGGGGGTGCGCGACCGCCTGTTTCACACCCTGGACCCGACGACCCGCACGCTGCGGCTGGGGGGCGGGCCGCTGCTGGTGACGGACACGGTGGGGTTCATCCGCAAGCTGCCCCATCAGCTCGTCGACGCATTTGCGGCGACGCTGGAGGAGACGCTGCGGGCGGACCTGCTGCTGCACGTGCTCGACGCCTCGGCGGGGGTCGACGGGGTGGGCGGACTCTCATTCAAGGAGATGGAGGCGATGCGCGGCGCCGTCGAGGAGGTGCTCGAGGAGATCGGGGCGGGCGCGAGCCCGCGGGTGCTGGTCCTCAACAAGGTCGACCTGCTCGACGAGCCCGCCCGTCAAGAGCTGCGCCTGCGCCACCCCGAGGCCGTGCAGATCAGCGCCGGCACCGGCGAGGGCCTGGAGGACCTCGGCGCGCGAATCGAACGCGAGCTGCGCCACACGCTGTGCCCGGTCGAGCTGCTGGTGCCCTACGCCGACGGGGGCAGCCTCGCCGAGCTGCACGAGCTCGCCGGGGAGCTCGATCGCATCGACACCCCCGAGGGGGTGCTGGTGCGCGCGCTGGTGCCCGCGCGGGTGGCCGCCAGGTTCGATCGCTTCGCCGTGGCCTCGTAGCCCGGGACCGACCAATCTCAAGTCGCTCGCGCTGGTGTCTCCCGGCTTCGGTCAGCGATCGTCGCCGCTGCCCGACAGCACCCCGCGGCGCTGGCGCGACAGCAGCTTCCGCAGGTTCGCGTCGGCGATCTCGTCGAGGTCGAGCTCCAGCTCGCTGGCGAGCTGCGCGACGTACCAGAGCACGTCGCCGAGCTCCTTGGCCATCGCGGCGCGACGCTCGTCGCTGACGGCCCCGCCGTCGTCGCGGATCGCCTTCTTGGCGTGCTCGGCCACCTCGCCGGCCTCCCCGGCGAGGCCGAGGGCCGGGTAGGCAAGCCACGCCTCGCGCGGGTACTCGGCGGTGCGCCGCGAGCGGCGCTGGTACTCGGAGAGCTCCACGAGCGCGATCCTACCGGTTGCGTTCGTCGTTCTTGGTTGACCGTCCCCTCCGGGACGGCTGCGTGCGTGCGCTGTTGAGGATCTGTGGTGGGTGGACCACCGTAACCTTCGCCTCTGGCCCGGGTAGTCTGGGCGAACGTGACCCGCTTGGAGCGCAACGTCAACATCGCCGCGGTGGCGATCCCGTTCCTGGGCGTCGTCCTCGCCGGGGCGCTGCTGTGGGATCGCCTCCTGGGCCCGCGCGACGTGGCGATCTTCGCGGTCATGTATCTCCTCAGCGCCGTCGGAGTAACCGTGGGCTTCCACCGGCTGCTGACCCACCGCGCCTTCCAGACTCGCCCGTGGCTGCGCTACGCGCTCGCCGTGATGGGCTCAAGCTCGCTGCAGGGACCCGTGATCGACTGGGTCGCCGATCATCGCAAGCACCACACGTACACCGACCAGGAGGGCGACCCCCACAGCCCCCACGCCGGCCACGGGGCCGGTATGCGCGGGATGCTGCGCGGCCTGTGGCACGCCCACGTCGGCTGGCTGTTTGACACCCACGGCCAGGCATCCTCGCGGCGCTTTGCACGCGACCTCGTCGAGGACCCGGGGATGCGGCGCGTCAACCGCGCGTTCCCGCTGATCGCGCTCGCGAGCCTGCTGGTCCCGTTCACACTGGGCCTGGCGCTGAGCGGCGGGGTGCTGGCGGCGGGGCTGACCGCTTTGCTGTGGGCCGGGCTGGTGCGGATCTTCCTGGTGCACCACATCACCTGGAGCATCAACTCGATCTGCCACTTCTTCGGCCGGCGGCGCTTTGCGATCGACGACAGGTCGACCAACGTCTTCTGGCTGGCGCTGCCGTCGCTCGGGGAGGCCTGGCACCACAACCACCACGCCTTCCCCCGCTCGGCCTTCCACGGGCTGCGCTGGTACGAGCTCGACCCCTCCGGCTGGCTGATCCTCGCGATGGCCCGCGTGGGGCTCGCGTGGGACGTGGTGCGCGTCACACCCGAGCGCGAGCGCGCCAAGCTCGCGTCTGCGGTTCACGGCGAGCGGGCGGGCCGTGAGGCGCTCCCGTCCGACGGCAAGACCCGGGACGCCATCGTCCATCGATGAGCTCGACGTCGCAGGAGTCGAAATCGCCGGAGGGCGGGAGCTTCGACGAAGCGGGCGACGCGACGCGCCGCACGCGTCTGGCCAACGAGCGCACCTACCTGGCGTGGTGGCGGACGGGGCTGACGTCGATCGCGGTGGGCCTCGGTGCGGGCAAGCTGGTTCCCGCGCTATCCCACGGCGTGCAGTGGCCCTACGTGGTCGCCGGCGTCGGGTTCACGGCGATCGGCGTGGTCTTCATCGCGCATGCGTTCGTGCGCCACAAGCATGTCGACGACGCGCTCGCCCGAGGCGAGTTCGCCACGCCCGAGCGCTATCTGATCGCGGCGCTCGCGGTGGCCGGGATCGTGCTCGGGCTGCTCGTGCTGATCGTGATCGTCGCCCAGAGCTGACGCCGGGCGTTTGCCCTCGTCAGCCGTAGAAGCGGGCCACGGTCAGGAGCTGGCTGAAGATGTCGTGGGCGAGGATCAGCAGGACGATCAGCGTGCCGACGGCCGGCCCGAGGCGCCGTCCGGCGCCTCGGGCGGCCAGCGCCAGCACGGCCCCGAACAGCGCGGCGAGCGGCAGCAGATAGCGCGGCTCGGAGTACGCTCCGGCGCGGGTAGGGAATGACAGGTAGGAGTCCGCTCCGACGAGCCCCAGGACGCCGACGGCGATCACGGCGTAGACGGCGAGCTCGGGGAGCCGCGCGCGCAGCGCCGCGCGACTCCCGACGAGCGCGCGAACGCACAGAGCGGCGATCACGCCGGCCGCGATCAGCGCGACGCTGCAGACCCAGTCGGGGAAGTAGGTGTCCAGCCATCCGTACATCCCGACGGTCCTGTCGAACCAGATCTGGCGCATGGGGGAGATCCCCGGGAAGTCGCTGGCCATCCCCGGCAGTCGCGGGAGGTAGAACTGCCAGATGTAGACCAGCTCGTCCAGCGGCGACCCGTGTCTGCCGGTGAGGTGGAGGCCCGACGAGGCCAGGCCCAGGGTGGCGCGGTGTGAGAGCGCGTTGACCAGGGCGTAGATGTAGACCGGGCTCGCGCCGATCACGGCCGCGAGCGCCAGCGAGCGGTAGGCCGAGCGCCCGGAGGTCCGTGCGGCGCGGCGCGTGAGGAGGATCAGCGCGAGCGCTACGCCGGGGGCGAGCCCGACGAAGTTGAGCTTGGTCAGAAAGCCCACGGCAGTCACCGCGCCGATCGCGACGGCCAGGCGCGGTGTGAGGCCGCGCCGGAACGCTCGCGCCATGCAGTAGAACAGCGCGGCCGATACCGCGCACAGCATCGCTTCGGGGTTCACTGCGCCGGACATGAAGCCGAGCAGCCCAAACAGCGCGACGCCGAGCGCGCCGACGGTCCAGGCCCAGGGGGCCGCGGGCAGCGCTTCGCGCAGGAACAGGTAGACGAACAGTGCGCTGGCGCCGGCCATCAGGGCGCTGAGCAGCCGCATCAGCGCGAGCTGGTCGAGCAGGTTGCCGCCGGAGGCCAGCATCGAGAGGACGGCCTCCAGGGCGTAGTACAGCGGCGGCTCGCTGGCCGCCACCCCGGCTTCTCCCGCCCCGTGCCCGGGCTGGGGCCGGGCGAGAACCGCCTCCAGGCGCCGCTGCTGCGCCGCGGAGGAGATCGTGCCGACGGCGGGGTTGAAGCGGACTTCCAGGCTGTGGAGGGCTTCCAGCACGGCGTTCTCCGCCGGGGAGTAGCTCGATTCCCCGGATGTCGGCAGCCGCCCGGTCTCGGCGAGCCACTCGGCGTAGGCGAAGTGGGAGGGCTCGTCGGGCACCTGGAACGGGGGCGTGACGATCGACCAGCTCGCGGCGCTCAGACAGGCGACCAGCGCGCAGATCCACGCGGCCCCGGCGGCGGGCCGGCTCCAGCCGAGCTGGCGCAGGATCAGCCACGCGACGAGCACGACGACCGTCGCCATCAGCGCCAGTGCGACCAGCGCGACCCACGTCCCGCCCGGAGAGCGCCCGAGGCCCATGCGGCGGGCGACGGTGGCGGCGAGCGACCACCACGAGCTGTGGCCCGGCCGCAGGTATTCGATCCTCGTCCTGGCCGGTTCCCCGTTCGTGTAGGCGGCCCTGTAGGTTCCGACCGGGCCGCTTTTTTCAAGCGTCGCGCCGAACCCGAAGCAGACTCTCGCGTTGGGGATCGTGCCGGAGACGCGCTGGACGGGGACCGTGACGACCTCCCCGCCCCAGCCGGCCTCGCGCGTGCCGAAGGTGATGATCCGCGAGCCCGACAGCGCCGTGACGTTCACGCTGGGGCCGATGTTCGCCGACACCGACAGACGCATCGCCGTCGTCTCGGCCGGCAGCACTTCGTTGCTCTGGCAGGCGCTGTAGTCGTTGGCGGGCGCGATCACGGTTTCGGCAGGGACCGAGTTGGTCCCGGCGACGACCAGCGGCGGGCGCGACAGCGTCGCCGCGATGGTGATCGCCAGCAGCAGCAGTCCGGCGGCGAGCGCGACGCGCACGCTCACCCGCCCGCGGGATCTTCGAGCCTGTCCAGATGGGATGCCCGGATGATTCAGAGCGGCAGAATGGCCGTCAAGGACCGTCCGGCCCGCCGCCTGGCGGCGGGCCGCGCGCCGCGACCGGTGTCTCCATCACCGCCCGCGAGTGCGGCTCGTCGCACTCCGCGCGGCCGATCAGAGGCCATTTGCGCCCCAGTCAGAGCCCCGTGTTTCTGATTTTTCTCGACGTCTTTGGGCGCAAAACACCGCGATTTGCAGGGATTTTGTGCCTTGCGCGGCCGGTCGGGGCTCTGAGCACGGGGTTTATTTCCGATCGCCTCTTGACAGCCGCGGGCGGTGGTCCTACGGTGGAAGCAACGCCATGGTTTCGGAGTCGGGGCAGGTTCAGGACCAATTTCGGAGACCGCGGTGGATAAACAAAAACTAAAGAGTGTCCAGACATCTGCCGCCCTTCCCGGGCGGGGGGTGTCCGGCCATCAATACGACGTCCCGGCGAAGCCGGGACAGGAGGTCAATCGATTCAGATGATGTCTAGAATGAAGTTCGTCATGCTGAGCCTGGTGGCGGCGTTCGCGCTGAGCGCGACCGCGGTGTCCACGGCCTCGGCGCATGAATTCTTGGTCAACGGGACGCCCTTGGCGTCAGGAGCGACGGAAGGTCTCCAGGGCGAGCAAAATCTTAATACCATCTACCAATTCGAAAGCGTAGTCAAAGGCACGAGCATCCACATTACTTGCCAAGAGACATTGATTGGCTCCGAAAAAAACTTCCTTGAAGGAGGCAACCCCGGCAAAGCGAAACTCTTCCCCGAATTCAAAGCCTGCACAGGATATAGTGTCAACACCAAAACTCATCTCGTAGAAAATCTTCCCGAATGTAAGACCAAAGTAACCTCGACCCAGGCCGAAGGTGAACTGACAGGCCCAGGCGAACTGACGCTCAGACCGAAATCCGGCAGCAGCTTTGCTGAAGTCGAATTCGCAACTGAGACAGGTGCTTGCACGATCGCTGGGACGTTCAAGGTGGAAGGTAATGAGCTCTGTACGCTTCCCCACTTCGCAGTTGAAGGAGCCGTCGCTCAGCTGGAATGCAACCCGGGCGGCAGCAGTCTCAAACTCGGAGGGACAGAACCGGCAAAATTCTACGGCGGCTTCGCACTCGCGTCGACGAAAGGCAATAAATTTAGCTCCAACTAGACCGCACTCTGCCTGCCGAGGCACTCCAGCCACGGCTCCGTAGCTGAAAGCCCGCGCCCCGGCTGGTCCGGGGCGCGGGCTTGTTCAAAGCGCTCTGCCTAACTTCCGCTACAGCGGAAGTTAGAAACACTCCTTGTCAGACATCAACTAAACCGGCATACTTACCAGATGGCAGGAGTTTCCCATCGGGTGTTGGTGTCGATGATCGTCGCAGTCGCAAGCGTGGGGGTGGGAGCGCCGGCGACGACCGTCGCGGCCGAACCCGAAACCTGTCCTGCGGAGACCGAACAGATCCGCCACGAGCAGGCCTACGCCTCGCAGCTGCCCGATTGCCGCGCATATGAGCAGGTTTCGCCGACTGCAAAGAACCTCAACGACGCCATCGGGAAGATCGACGTCACGCAGAGCTCACCATCCGGCGAAGGCGTTGCCTTCGGCTCCCTCTCGCCGTTCCTGGAAGTGTCTGGCTCATCGAACTTCTCGACCTATCTGAGCACGCGAGCGCCAGGTGGCAGCGACTGGTCGACCCAGGGCCTCCTGCCCGAGACCGAAGTCGGTGACCAAGCAAGTGTGGTGGCCCTCACCGAAGACCTCTCCGAAGCTCTGATCCAAGAAGGAGGAGGAGCGTCATCACCGGCGACCAATCTCTACAACACCTCCGATAGGCTGACGGCTCCGTTCCATCCCGTCGCGGTCTTCTATGCCGCGTCTGCCAACGACTCCGACATCCTCTTCGGAAGCAGGGAAGAGCTCCTCTCTGGCACTAACCGCGGGGAACCGAACCTCTACGAGTCACACGAAGGGATGCTGAGCCTCGTCGCGGCGGATGCCGTCGCCGGGCCCGGCGCGAGCGGTACAGAAGAAGGCGAGGAAAGGTACTATTACACGCAGGACACGATCTCCAACGAAGGCTCGCGCGTCTTTTACACGAGCCTCAAGTCCGAACCACCTGTCGAAAACGAACCACCTGTCGAAAAAGGACGCATATACATGCGCGAAGACCTCGGAAAACGGGTGCAGGTGTCCAGCGGAGAAGCGGAATGGCTCGCCTCCACGCCTGACGGCTCGATGGTCTTCTACTCGGAAAGCGGAGCCCTCTATCGCTTCAACGTTGAAAATTTCGAGGAAAGTAAGAAGCGTAAAAAGCCCGAATCCAATGCGCTCATGGAAGCTCGCGAACCGATCACAGGATCCGGAGTCCAGCGCAATAACGGCGGTCTGCTGGGAATATCCGAAACTGGCTCCTATGCGTACTTCGCCGCGGGGACCAACATCTACGTGTGGCACGAAGGTGAGAAGGAACCGACCCTCGTCGCTCATTCGGGCAACGGCGAAGAAACCAACCAGGACTGGGTGGGAGGATGGAAGGTATTCGGCGCGGGTGGGGCTGACGAAGGAGCAAAGAGTTCACGCGTCTCGTCGGACGGCAGTACATTGCTGTTCGCCTCCACGGAACATCTGACCGGCCATAACACCGGTGGCCGCATCGAGCTCTATCTTTACAGTGCTGAAAAAGCAAAGCTCACGTGCGTATCCTGCAACCCAAACGGGCTATCACCCGAAGCCAATGCGTATCTTGGGCACAAGGTCTTTGGAAACTTCGCGGAACCATCCCCCCGTAACACATTCCTGACGCGCAACCTCTCAGACGACGGCAGCCGTGTCTTCTTCCAGACCGAAGAAGCGCTCCTGCACCAGGCTAATGATGGCTTGTCGAATGTGTATGAGTGGGAGCGCGAAGGTGCGGGCAGTTGCAGGCACGCCACCGACCCGGACGGCGGGTGTCTTTACCTGATCTCCAGTGGGCAGGGCGACAGCCCAGCCTACTTCGGCGATGCCAGCGCCAACGGAAGCAATGTGTTCTTCTACACCCGCCAGTCGCTGGTGGCCCAGGACCAGGACGAAAACATCGATCTGTATGATGCCCGCGAAAATGGCGGCATCGCGGCCCAGAACGAAGGGCCGGCGGCGGCGTGCGAAGACGAAGAAGGGTGTCGTGGCGCGGGCGCCCCACAGCCGGTGTTCGGTGAGCTCACCAGCGCGACCTTCTCAGGAGTCGGGAATCTCGCGCCGCTCCCGTCTGTGCTCGTGGCGAAATCGAAAGCGAAGTCGAAACCCAGATGTAGACGGGGATACACGCGTAACAGGCACGGCAAGTGCGTCAAAGCGAAGAAGACAGCCAAGCGGGCAAGATGACCATGTCCAGAAAGCTTCTGCCGTGGCTTCTATCGGCTTGGTTCCTCACGGTAGCCGCTCCCGCACAGGCGAGCCTCGACCACGAAGGGTTCGGTGTCATAAAGTTCGAAAACCAGGTTGAACAGGGAGGTCTGCCCGCCACGCAGGCGGGGTCGCATCCCACGAGCATGACCACGACGATCATGTTCAATCACCATGTTGGCGTTTATAATGGATTTTCTGAAATTTTTCCTGACGGCGATCCCAGAGACATAAAGGTTAGCCTACCCTCAGGCCTGATCGTCAACCCAACCGCCACGCAGGAAAGGTGTACCGAAGAACAGCTCCTGGATAGGGGTCAGTGTCCGCCCCGCTCGGCCGTCGGGTTTATCGAGGCACAGTCGGGGACCGGCCCGATCGAAGGCACGATCTTCAACATGGTGCCACCGCCGGGAGTATCGGCCGATCTCGGGTTCAACACCGAAGGGCTCGCGATCACGCACATCGTCGGCGACGTCAGCGCGGAAGACGGCTACAGGATCTCGGCGGACACTCCAGAAATTTTCCAGAGGGGGGAAGTCTACAGCGCCACGGTCACGTTGAACGGCTTCCCGTCCGGCCCGACCGGAAAGCCGCTGCTGACGATGCCGACCTCGTGCGGAGAGCCGCTGACGAGCACGATGACCGCCGACTCGTGGGAGGGAGAATCGCTGCTCGAACCGGTCCTCGCTGTCAACCACGACAACAAAGGCGAGCCGGTGCCGGTTACGGGCTGTGAAAGTCTGCGCTTCAACCCCAGTCTGACGGTGACGCCGACCACCCACGCCGCCGACGCGCCGAGCGGCCTGCGCGTCGAATTGAGCGTACCACAGGAAGAAAGCCCCAACGGCCTCGCCGAGGCCGATCTCAGGGAAGCCGTCGTGACGCTGCCGGCGGGAATGTCGGTTTCGCCCGCGGCGGCGGGAGGCCTCGGCGCCTGCACGCCTCAGCAGATCGGCCTGGACGACGCGGCGCCGCCGACCTGCCCGGCCTCGTCGAAGATCGGCTCGGTGGAAGTCGTGACGCCGCTGCTGGGGCCCGAACGGCCGCTGCACGGCTCGCTGTACGTGGCGCAGCAGGGCGTCAAATCCAACCTGTTCCCGCAGGAGGGAAGCAACCCATTCGGCTCGCTGCTTGCCCTGTACCTGGTGGCCGAAGTCGCCAATGTCGTGCTGAAGATACCGGGCGAAGTGCGCCTCGATCCCGCCACGGGCCAGCTGACGACGCACTTCGGCGAAAACCCAGCGGTCGAAATGGAAAACCCGGCTGTGAAAGGTCATCTGCTCCTGCCGCAGCTGCCGTTCAGCCAGCTGAAGCTCGACCTCTTCAGTGGTCCCAGGGCGCCGCTCGTGACCCCCTCGCAGTGCGGCAACTACACGGTGACGAGCCAGCTGACGCCATGGTCGGCGCCCGAATCCGGCCCCCCGGCGACGCCGAGCTCGAACTTTGCGATAGACGAAGGCTGCCACACCCCGGGGCTCGACCCGAGCTTCACGGCCGGCACGGCGAGCAACCGTGCGGGGGCTTTCAGCCCCTTCACCGCGACGTTAGGTCGCGAAGACGGCGAACAGGAGCTCGGTCGCATTCAGGTGCAGATGCCGCCCGGGCTCGCGGCGATGGTCTCCTCGGTACCGCTGTGCGAA
>CAVRCU010000005.1:0-11844 GCA_963719725.1 uncultured Solirubrobacterales bacterium | reverse complement strand
CAGTCCTACGGGGAGTGGCGGCTGACGATCTCGGAGGACGCGGGGCCCACCGCTGCGGTCAGGGACTCGGTTCAGCCGTACCTCGTGGATGAGCGCGTGCGGTACGTCACTCCCGACGCGCGACTGGGCCTGGCCCGGAACAAGTCGAGCCTCGCGACCCCGGGGCACGGCAAGTATGTGGCGCTGCTGGACGACGACGACCGGTGGATGCCAGAGTGGCTCGAGCGCAGAGTCGACTTTCTGGAGAGGCAGCCTGACTGTGTGCTCGTGTGGGGCGGGCACGTTGACATCGATCCCACCGGTGTGGAGCTCGCGCGCTCGGCGTTTCCGCTCGCGGGTGGAGTGCACTCGTCACGCGAGTTCGTGCAGGTGATGATGCCCGGGAACGTCGTCGCCACCCCGAGCGTGCTGTTGCGCCGCGAAGCGTACGTCCGCGCGGGGAACGCGTTCGACGCGAGCTTCGTCTACATCAACGATTACGAGCTGTGGCTGAGGATGGGCACGCTCGGACCGGTGGGCTTCCTCGCTGTCCACGACTCCGCCTACCGCGTCCATCCCGCGCAGATGTCGTTGCGGCGAGACCAGGCGCTCGATCACCTGCATTTGATCGACCATCTCGACGAGCTCCTCCGGCGCGCGGACATAGATCTGCGCCTGCCGCCCGCGGCTCGGCGACGGCAGAAGGCCGATCGCTTCCTGTCCGCAGCGCTCGACGCGGCCGAGCAGGGTGACACTCGGATCGCCGCCCGCCGGATCCGCAGCGCCGCCGGCCTTGACCCACGGGCGCTCGCCTCGACCCGAGGTCTGAGCGCGATTGCCGCGACCGTCGGAGGCCGGACCGTGAGCCGACGCATCGGCGCGCTCCGCTCCAGATGACCGCCAGCGCGCCCAGCGGCGGCCTTCAGCCCCAGTCGATCAAGCGCAACACGGCCATGTCCCTGGCCGTCCAGCTGACTGGGGCGGCGTTCACCGCGGTGCTCGTGATATTCCTGGCCCGGCGGCTCGGGACGCACGGCTATGGGGTGTTCTCTCTCGCGCTCGGCATCTCCTCGCTGGTGCTGCTGCCCTCAGACTTCGGCATCTCGAACTCCGTGGCGCGGTTCGTAGCCGAGCATCGTGACGAGCCCGGCCGCATACAGGCCGTGCTGGCCGACGGCCTGCGTCTCAAGGTCCTGATCGCGCTGGTCGCGTCCGTGCTCCTCGCCGCACTCGCCCGGCCGATCGCGCTCGCCTACGGGATTCCGGCGGCGACCTGGCCTCTCCGGGCGATGTCGCTGGCCCTGTTCGGCAACAGCGTGACGAATATCGGGGCGGTGTTCACCGCGATCGGTCGGATCGACCAACAGCTGCGGGTGGCGTTCATCGAGAGCGTCGTCGAGTTCACGACAAGCATCGCGCTGGTGGTCGCGGGCGCGGGCGCCACCGGCGCCGCGTTCGGCCGCGCGAGCGGATACCTGGTCGCGGCCGCGGCGACGATCTTCCTGCTCGTCCGGGCTCTCGGTCCGGGGATCCTCCCGACCACCGTGCGAGTGGGGGCCGACGCCCGGCGAATCGCGGGATACGCCGGCATCCTCTTGATCGTCGACGGCGCTTACACGGCGTTCACGCAGATCGACGTGCTGGTCATCGGCGCCTATCTGGGCGCAAGCGCGGTCGGGCTGTTCAGCGCGCCGATCAAGCTGACGGTGCTGCTCACGTACCCGGGGAGCGCGGTCGCCTCCGGCGTTGCGCCCCGGCTTGCCCGCGGGCTTCCGGGCGGTCCCAACGTCCGGGCTTTCGGCACCGGGCTCAGGGTCCTGCTGATTGTCCAGGCCGCGATCACCGCATTCATCGTCGGATGGGCGCCGCTGATGGTGAGGGTCGTACTCGGGCCCCGCTATCACGAATCGGCGTCGGTGCTGCGCGCGCTGGCTCCATACATCTTTCTGAGCGGTTTCGGAGCGCTCGTGTCGGTCTCGGCCAACTATCTCGGCGAGGCCCGCAAGCGAGTCCCCGTGGCGCTGGTCACAGTCGTGATCAACTTTGTCATCGACGTCGTGCTCGTGCCCAGCATCGGAGTGATCGGCGGAGCCTGGGGCACCGACGCCGCGTTCGCGCTTTATGCCCTCGGACATCTCTACATCTGCCAGCGCGCGCTCGGCATAGATCTCGGGCCGACCGCCGTCAGCTTCGTCCGCACCGCCCTCGCCGGCGGTGCGATGACCGGCGTCCTGCTGGTGTTCGGCGACTCCCGCTCGGACCTGTTGCGGACCGCGGCCGGCGGCGTGCTTGGCGTGATCCTGTTCGGCGTCGTGCTCTGGCTGACTCGTGAGGTCACCGCCTCTGACGCCCGAGCGGTGCTCGCCGGCTTTCGCCTCCGCAGGCCGGTGCCCCGAGGTGGAATGAAAGCGGAGCGCTGAATGGCGGCCGGCGACCTCCGAGTCGTGCACCTGGCCAGCTACGCCACCGCCTACTCGGGTTCGTTCATACCGATGCTCGAGGCTGCGCGGACCGGGATCGAATCGCGCGGGTGGACCTACGAAGCCGTGTTTCCACCCGGCGTCGAGCGATTCGGCTGGTACGAGACCATGCAAGCCGCCGGCGTGGGCGTCAGGACTTGGCCGGGGCTCGGGAAGCGCGGTGGCGCCGGCTGGATACGCGACCTGCTCGGCGAGCGACCCGGGTCCACGCTGCTGCACACGCATTTCTCCGCATGCGACGTTCCCGCCGCGATCGCCGCCTGCCCTCGGCGAGACGCCAACGTCATCTGGCATCTGCACAGTCGCCTGCTCGAAGACGCCATCCCTCGAGCTCGAAACGCAGTGCGCTTTGCGCTGCTTGGGCGAACCGTGGCGCGGATTCTCTGTGTCGGGCCCGGGATTCGCGAACAGGCGATCGCGAGGCTGGCGCCCGCCGCCCGGACGAAGGTGCTGACCAACGGAATCGACCTCGGCCGGTTCGCGCTCGTTGCGCACGACGATCGCCGGAGCGCCCGTGAGCGGCTTGGCCTCTCGCCGGACAGCCGCGTGCTGTTGACGTTTGCGTGGGACTGGGAGACGAAGGGCGTCCCGCTGTTCCTGGAGACCGTGCAGACGCTGGGTCGCCGAGGGCGCGACATCTGCGCCGTGATCGTGGGCTCCGAGTCTCGTACCCGTCAGGAGGCCGTGCGTCTCCAACTGGACGGGGCCGTGCGCGCCCTCCCGGCGACTGAATCGGTCACCGACCTGTACGGCGCGGCCGACGTGTTCGTCGCCGCGAGCGTGGCCGAGGGCACCCCGTTCAGCGTGCTCGAGAGCCTTGCGTGCGGGACGCCGGTGGTCGCTTCGGATATCGCCGGACATCGGTTCGCCGCGGGCGGAATGCCGGCCTGCCGCCTGGCGCCGCGCACCGCCACCGCGTTCGCCGACGCGATCGAGGCCGAACTCGACGCGCGACCCGAGAATCGAGCCGAGCGCCTGGATCAGACGCGAACACGGATCGAACGCGAGTTTTCGCTCTCCCAATGGACGCGCCGGCTTCTCGGCGTGTACGACGACGTCACGGAGCGAACGTGAGGCTGGCCGTATACACCGACTACGTCTACCGCCAGGTCGGCGACACGATCCAGGCCGACCGCGCGTTCGCGCTGTTCGTCGCGGCGCTGGCGCCGAAGACGGAGAGACTCAGGCTGATCGGGCGGCTTGCGCCCGGCGACGGTGAGAGCCGGTATGAGCTGCCGCCCGGCATCGAACTCGCTGCGCTTCCGCACTACGGCAGCCTGGCTGACCCACGCGCGGCCCTGAGCTCGCTCGGGCGATCGCTTCGCCGTGCCTGGCGCGCCCTGGACGACATCGACGTCGTCTGGGTGCTGGGACCATTCCCCCACGCCGTCCTGCTCGCGTTCGTGGCGCTCTTCCGGAGGCGCGCGATCGTGCTCGGCGTTCGTCAGGACTGGCCCAGGTACGTTCGGATGCGCCGTCCCGGCAGGCGCTGGATGCACTGGTCCGCGGATCTGCTCGAGTGGATCTGGCGCTCGCTCGCGCGCCGGTTGCCCGTCGTCGCCGTGGGACCCGAGCTGAGCGCCAACTACCGACGTGCTCCAGCGGTGCTCGATCTGGTCGTTTCGCTCGTGCCCGCGGCCGAGCTCGAGCACGCCCCGAGAGCCCGCGACTACGACGCCGAGTTGTACCTCCTGAGCGTCGGACGCCTCGACCAGGAGAAGAACCCACTGCTGCTGGCCGACGTGCTGGCGCTGCTTCATCGCCACGATCACCGCTGGCGCCTCAGAGTGTGCGGGGAAGGCGATCTAGCCGAGGCCCTCGGGGGCCGGCTCGCCGAGCTGGGGCTTGCTGACCACGCCGAACTGCTGGGCTACGTTCCGATCGGCGAGGATCTGTACGAGCTTTACCGCTCGAGCCACGCGTTCCTCCACGTGTCCTGGACCGAGGGCTTCCCTCAGGTACTGGTCGAGGCGTTTGCCTGCGGCTTGCCGGTAGTGGCAACCGACGTCGGAGGCGTGCGCGCTGGTGTGGGTTCGGCCGCGCTCCTCGTCGGTCCCGGCGATCCGCAAGCCGCTGCCGGAGCCCTCGAGCTGATCGCGCGCGACGCCGATCTGAGAGCTCGGCTCACGGGCGACGGCCGGGACCGCGCATCCGGACTGACGGTCGAGGCTCAGATCGAGCGCCTGGCCGCCTTCCTCGCCGCCGCCGATCGACGCCTGCGGTAGGCCTAAAGCTTGGCGGCCTGTGCGAGCGCCCTGAGAGTGGCCAGGATCGTGGTCGGCGCCGGTTGGACAGGCTCGGCCCCGTCAACGGCGGCCTGAACGTCTCCGACCAGCGCCAGGCATCGGCTGGTTGCACTCATCTCGTAGTCGTGGGCGCCCCCGTCCACGTAACCGGGGTTGATGTGCAGGTTGGCCTTGGCGGTGAAGCCACCCATGGCTCGGTCGATCGTGCCCTCGCGTCCCCCCCACACGCAATTGTCGCGGACCACGTTGTCGACTCCCACCGGATTGCCGGCCGGCCAGTAGGACTCGACGTCGTGACGGACGTTGGCGTTGCTGAGGATGTTGTCGTAGACCTGCGTGTGACTCGAGGCCATACCGCCCTCGCCCGAGATGATTATCCCCTCGCCGTTGTCGTCGATGATGTTGTGGTCGACCGTGGTGTGCTGCGCGTCGGGGTACAGCTGGATCCCGCGGGCCGCGTTGCCGTAGATCAGGCTCCACTCGATCGTGGTGTCGGTCGCGGCGCCGATGTAGAAGCCGTGCTGGTAGTTGGTCGCCGGAAGCTGGCCGCAGTCGTACACGCGGTCGTGAGTGATCAGGGTGCCGGTGGCCCATCCCCAGGTGGCGCTGCCGATCCCGAAGCAGATCCCCGTGTGCTCGTTGGTCACGTCGTCGTAGCTGAACGTCACGTGGTTGGCATCGACCATCGGACTCGGAAGCCGGCGAGGGTTGGCCCCGTCCAGACGCAGGCCGCTCACGGTCACGTAATTCGCGCCCTCGACGATCTCGAGCCGGCCGACCATCGTCGCGGTCTCGCCCGGATACGCGGCCAGCGTTATCCGTGCGCCCGGACGGCCACCCCGCGCGATGCTCACCGGGCCGGCATAGCTCCCGGCGCGCAGACACCCGGTCTGACCGGGACGCAACGATTTCACCAGTCTCTGCACGGTCCGAAACGGCGCCGCCTGCCCTCCCCTGGCCCGATCTGACCCCCAGGGAGCCGCGTACCGGCTGCATTTCGTCAGCATCGCGAACGGCAGCCCGACGCCCGCGGCCGGCAGCGGCGCCGCCGTTCCTGGCGGCGGGAGCGGCGTGCCGACGGGTAGCGGCACCGGGAGCCCCAGCGGCGGCAGCGCCGATCCCCCCAAGGACGAGAGCGCGCCCCCCGCGAGCAAGGGCAGCAGCGCAAGCGCCGCCGCGACCCAGAGCGCTGCCGAGAGTGGACGATGCGTCGCTGTCATGTTGTCGCGGGGTCTCCCGTCCGGCCAGTGCGCCGGGCGCATGCAATCACGCGCGGACGGCTGCGCCGGGTCGAACGGGTAAGGCTGGGTCTGACGCGGCACGCTTCTCGTCGCGGTAATTCCGGCGAATCGAGAAGCGCGCGGCCGGGATTAATACACCGAAGTCGGGACGAGAGTGTGTCTGGCGCTCGTCCCGATCGAACGAGTCTCGCGCTTTGCACGGAATGCGGGGCGCGAGGCTGCCAATTGGCGGCGCGCTCAGCGCAGCTGACTGGCCCCAACCTCGGCAGCGTCGCCGCTGAGGAGAGGCAACTCCCGCACATGCTGGCGCTTGGAGCTCAAGCCCAGGAAACGCCGCATCGTCATCATCGCGGAAGCCGTCGGCTGCACCGGAGCGGTGCCGTCGACCGCGGCCTGGGGATCGCCCGACATCAGCAGGCACGGACTCGTCGCCCGAAGCTCGTAGTCGTGGGCGGCCTCGTCGACGAACTGAGGACTGGCCTTCAGGTTCTCCGAGGCGCGGTAACCCCCATCGGCCATGCCGATCCCGCCCTCGCGGCCGCCCCAGATGCAGTTGTTGTGGACGGTGTTGTCCACGCCCACGGGGTTACCGGGGGGCCAGTAGGACTCGACGTCGTGGCGGACGTTGGCATTGCTGAGGATGTTGTCGTAGATGTTCGTGTCAGCTCGAAGCCGACGCCGCCGGCGCCGGAAATGATGATGCCCTCGCCGTTGTCGTCGATGATGTCATGGTCGATCGTCGTTGCTGCGCGTCGGGATAGAGCTGGATCCCGCGGTCGGCGTTGCCGTAGATCAGGCTCCACGCGATTGTCGTGTCGGTCGCGGCGCCGATGTAGAGGCCATGCTGGGAGTTCGTCGCGGGGAGCTGGCCGCAGTCGTGGATCGCTGTCGTGCGTGATCAGCGTGCCGGTGGCCCAGCCCCAGGTGGCGCTGCCGATCCCGAAGCAGGTCCCGGTGTGGTCGTTGGTCACGTCGTCGTAGCTGAACGTCGCGTCGTTGGCGTCGATCATCGGGCTCAGCGCCTGCTGGGGGTTCTCGCCGTTCAGATCCAGCCCGGTGATCGTCGTGTAGTTGGCGCCGTCGACGATGTACATCCGTCCGACGATCGTCGCGGTCTGCCCGGGTAGCTCGTCAGCGTGATCGGCGCCGTCGCGGTCCCGCTGGCGCGGAAGGTGACGTTCTCGTTGTACGTGCCCGCCTCGAGGCAGCCCGTCTGCCCCGGCGTAAGCGAGCTCACGAGCTTCTGAGCCGTCTGAAACGGCGCCGCCGGAGTCCCGCTCGCCGAGTCAGATCCCGACGGCGACGCGACCAAGTTGCATGCCGCCAGCGAGGCGGCCGGCCCCAGCGGTTCTGACGCCGCGCTCGCAGGTAGGATGAGTAATGCCAGCGGAAGCGCAAGACTCGCCAGCCAGCGAATACACGTCTCGACGGCGGCGCAGCAGTGGTGAGCCGCTGCAGCTGTCGCCTCCCGACGCATCCACATGGATGGAGGGGACCCTCGTTAGCATGCTTTGCAACCCAGCGCATGCATTTAATTCACCTTTGCTGAGTGAAGGTGACGCAGGGCGGGTGTCAGGGATTGCAGGGGTTGCGCCGCTTTAGATACGGATGCGTAGCTAGCGACCGCTATCGCAGCGAACTGTCCCTAGCGCCTGCCAGCAATGTGTACGAGTCGCCGGTGCCAGCGATGCGAACCCACCCGGCGTTGAGTCGTGCCTGCGGCTCGTCTGTGACCACGGCGCGCGCCCCCGAGCGCGACTGCAGCATCGCCAGACGACTGGATTGCGCGGTGGACGGCAGCCGCCAGAAGGCACCGTTCACATCTTCGATGTTGCCAACCACGCGGTCCCCTTCAAGGCGGGCCCAGTAGGCGCTCAGCACGTCGTCGCTCTCCCCCACGAACGCGACGCCGGAGCCCGCACCGATCCCGGCTCGCGTCAGGGCCCGGGCGACCCTCAGGTCGCTGGTTCCGGGAGCGTCGCCTCCGGCAAGCTGGCGGGCGACATGGTCGGCCGGGCGCAGCGCCTCGTACGCGAACGTCAGCGTCCCCACTAGCAGGGTCGCGAGCGCGACCCGGTCGGCGGTCTGCCTGGGCAGGTCCCGTCGCCCGAGCCGGCCGCACACGAGCAGGAACGCCGTGATCGCCAGGATCGCGATGTACGCCGCGATGTAGCGGGTCACGACCAGCAGCGGAAGGTAAGTCAGGATGCCTGCAATTGCGAGCGCGAGATAGGCGTGGTCGCCGACCGCGTGCAGCGCCCGCCGTGACCACGGCGAGCGTTGCTCCGGCACTCCGGGGTCACGGCCTCGAGAGCGCCACAGCAGGAACAGGGGCACGAGCAGGAGGATCAGCGGACCGACGAGGACCGCGCGCAACGTGGCCTTGACGCTACTCGCGAGCGCGCGGATCTGGCCGCCAACGACGAGCCGCGGCTTGACGCCGGCGTACCAGTAGGCGGGGTCGTACCACACCGGGATACTGCCCCAGATCGGGGCCCCATAGGCGAACGTGAGCGGCGCGTTCGCGATCAGCGTGGGATGCGCCGGACGGCCGAACTCGCCGCCCCCGCCCGTCCAGTTCAGAAACTGCGTCACGCCGTCGACGTCCCAGGCGTAGTTGAGCGTGCCGTAGTCGCCGAGTTCGAGCCTCCCCTCCTTGTCCGACAGCACCGCGACGAACGGCGCCGCGACGCACACACAGGCGGCGAGCGCGAGCGCGAGCGCCCCGACCCGCCGGACACCGCCGCCCGTGGTCAGCACCGCGCACGCGGCGCACGCCACCAGAGCGGGCACGACGAACCCGGCCTTCACGAGGTAGCCGATTCCGAGCAGGACGCCCAGTCCGAGCCAGATCGCGGGCGAGCCGCCCAGCCGCGCGATCCGCATGAGCGCTGCCGTGGCAGCGAACGCGACCGCGACCAGCAGCATGTCGGGCGTGACGACGCCGGCCGTCACCTCGGTCAGAGTCGCCCAGCCGAGCACGCCATAGGCGAGCACCCGGATGACCGGCTCGGAGACCACGAGCGCGACCCGCCGGTGGCGCAGCAGCACGAACAACTCGCGCAGCCACCAGGCGAATGTGATCAGGACGACCACCACAATCAAGAGGTTGACCGCCATCACGACGAGCAACAGTGCGCTCGGCTGGGTGCGACGATGTCGAGCGCGGCACCCACCACCCAGGTGTAGGCAGGGCTCCAGGCGATGTTCGCGCCCGCCCGGATCCCATGCGCGAACACGACGTTCCCGAGGTCGAGATACGAGATCCCGTCGGCGTTGACCTGATGACTGCTGGCCCAGGCGTCACCGGCGGCGATCACCAGAATGAGCGCGGACAACCACCAGTCCAGTCTCCGCTGGTCGTCGATCCACCTGATGAGTCGCAACGAGCGCGACAGCCTACAGACCGTCAAACGGTTTATCGCCGGGTGGTGTGCGGCTTCGCCCTGGGCCTCTTGCGGCGCTTTTCCTTGCGCCGCTTCGCCGCGTGCGCTACCCGCTTGCGCTTCAAGGTGGTGTTGCGCTTGGCGGTCTTCTTCGCCGACGGCTGCACCGGAGCCGTCCCGTCGACGGCGGCCTGCACGTCGCCGACGAGCGCCAAGCAGGGGCTGGTGGGGCTCATCTCGTAGTCGTGGGCGGCGGCGTTGATGAACTCCGGATCGACCGTGACGTTGTCGTACGCGGTGTACCCGCCGCTCGAGGTGTCGATCGTGCCCTCGACCCCGCCCCAGACGCAGTTGTCCTGCACCACGTTCCCGACGCCCACGGGATTGCCAACGGGCCAGTAGGACTCGACGTCGTGGCGGACGTTGGCGTTGCTGAGGATGTTGTCGTACACGTTCGTGTCACTGGACGCCGACCCGTCGGCGCCGGAGATGATGATGCCCTCGCCGTTGTCGTCGATGATGTTGTGGTCGACCCTGGTTCCGACCGCGTCCGGATAGAGCTGGATCCCGCGGTCGGCGTTGCCGTAGATCAGGCTCCACGCGATTGTCGTGTCGGTCGCGGCGCCGATGTAGAGGCCATGCTGGGAGTTCGTCGCGGGGAGCTGGCCGCAGTCGTGAATCCTGTCGTGCGTGATCAGCGTGCCGGTGGCCCAGCCCCAGGTGGCGCTGCCGATCCCGAAGCAGGTCCCGGTGTGGTCGTTGGTCACGTCGTCGTAGCTGAACGTCGCGTCGTTGGCGTCGATCATCGGGCTCAGCGCCTGCTGGGGGTTCTCGCCGTTCAGATCCAGCCCGGTGATCGTCGTGTAGTTGGCGCCGTCGACGATGTACATCCGTCCGACGATCGTCGCGGTCTGCCCCGGGTAGCTCGTCAGCGTGATCGGCGCCGTCGCGGTCCCGGCGGTGCGGAAGGTGACGTTCTCGTTGTACGTGCCCGCCTCGAGGCAGCCCGTCTGCCCCGGCGTAAGCGAGCTCACGAGCTTCTGAGCCGTCTGAAACGGCGCCGCCGGAGTCCCGCTCGCCGAGTCAGATCCCGACGGCGACGCGACCAGGTTGCAGGTCGTCGTCGCGTCACCCGCCGCCGCACTCGGGACCGCGATCAGACAGACCGCATTGACGGCAGCCAGCAGGATGAGTGCCACGCGCTTGCTCACACGTCTCGTGTCGGCAGCGCGACACACCGGGATCCGGGTTGATTGCCGTCGCTGGCCGAATGTCCAGACGCCTACGCGTCTCGTCCGGGGATCGCCGCGACTGCCGGGCGCCTCACCAAAGGACCGGAGTTGCGATCATGGCTGCGGGCGGTTGGACTCTTGGAGCGCGGTCAAATCCCGGCGCGGCTGAAGCCGCACGCGGTGGCGCTGATCCCGGGCGGGATCATCGTCGCGCTCATGCTGGTCTGGGCCGTGCACGACGGCGGCTATGACGAGGACACCTGGTACTGGGGGGCGCTCACGCTGCTCGCGCTGCTCACCACGATCGTGATCGCTCGCGGGGTCGCTGCCACGCGGGTTTCGCGCGCGGGGCTGATTGCGCTGGGCGCGTTCGCGCTGTACGTGGCCTGGTCGTACTTGTCGATCACTTGGGCGCAGTCGCCCGGCGATGCGCTCACCGGAAGCAACCGCGCGCTCCTGTACCTGCTGGTGTTCGCCACGATGCTCGTGCTGCCCTGGACGGCGAGGGGCGCCCTGCTCGCGCTGCTGGTGTTCGCCCTCGGGGTCGGGGTGGTGGCGGTCGTGCTCCTGTTCCGGCTCGCCGGGCCAGACCGCGTCGACGAACTGATCATCGGCGGCCGATTGGCCGCACCCACCGGTTACTTCAACTCGACCGCCGCACTGTTCACGATCGAGGCATTGGTGGCAATCGCCCTGGCGGCGCGACGCGAGTTGCCCGCCGCGTTGCGCGGGGTTCTGATCGCATTCGCGTGCGCGGCCTTGCAGCTTGGGGTGATCGTGCAGAGCCGCGGCTGGCTGTTCACGCTGCCGCTCGTCGCGATCGTGGCGATCGTGATCCTCCCGGACCGGCTGCGGGTGGCGGCCATTGCGGTGCTGCCGGTCGCCGGCGCCGCGCTGCCCGTTCACCGCCTTCTGGCGGTCTACGACAACGCGACGGGCGCGGCGCTCAACCACGCTGCCTCTCGTGCCGGGCAGGCGGCGCTGCTGGTCTGCGCGGTCGAGTTCGTTCTCGCCACGCTGCTCGCGTGGGTCGAGTCGCGGGTCCCCGCGCCGCGACTGACGCCGCTTGCCCGCCGGACGCTCGGGACGATCGTCGCCGCGCTTGCGGTCGCGGCCGTCGCCGTCGGTTCGGTGGCAGCCACGCACGGGCATCCCGTCCGGTTCATCGAGCGGCAATGGAACGGTTTCAGCCAGCCCCAGACCACGTCATCGGGGTCGCACTTCACCGACGTCGGCAGCGGACGCTACGACTTCTGGCGTGTGTCGCTGGACGCGTTCGC